>CALRQC020000012.1:0-139401 GCA_943370215.1 Azospirillum sp. RU38E | reverse complement strand
TGTGTGGTGACGCGCGGCTTCAGGCGTGGGTGGTACAGACCGACATCGGGATATTCGACAGGGTCGCCGACGGTGACGCGGCCTTGCAGGCCCTTGCGGTCGCCCCGGGCATATTTGGCCACCAGCAACCGCACCATGTTGGCCACATTCTCTTCCGAGGCGGCGATGCGGTATTGCAGGGTCAGGAAGTAGTTGCGCACATCCTGGGCCGTACCGGGGATGAAGCGCAGAAGCTGCGGCAGACGGCGCAGCATGGCCAATTGCCGTTCGCCGGCCGTCTTGCCGCTGTCCTTGCCGCCGCGGGAACTGGACCCGCGCAGCTTCTTCAATAGCGCCAGCGGGCCTTTCTGCTCACCGCTCATCCGGAAGCGGCCCATGCTGGTGAATTTCATGATCATGCCGGCCGACATGCAGCAGACCATGGCGTCGCATTCGCTGTGCCGGGCCTCCAGCACATCGGCGATGGCCTTCACATGCTCTTCCACGAAGATCATGGAGACGATGATGATATCGCCCGCCAAAATGTCCGCCCGGCAGGCGGCCAGCCGGCCCGCATTTTCCGCCCAGTCGGTGGCGGCATGAACGGTCAGCGTCAGGCCCGGCAATTCCCGCACCAGCGCCAGACGGGCGGCATCCACCGCCGCGACAATGTGGTTATCCAGCGTAACCAGCACCACCCGAACCGGGGTGCTGTCAGCGGGCGAAATGGGCTTTCGCGTCATACAGCGTCTCCACGGTGATCGGGTGTATCCCCTTGCCCTGGGCAAAGAGTTCGGTATTGCGCCGGGCCTTGCCCCGGACAAAGAAGGGAACCTTCTGCAGCTCCCGTTCCGCCTCCAGCGTCCAGGTGGCAATCACCCCGGCGGGCGCGGTCTCGACAGGGGCCGCCGCCGGCTTGGGCGCCTGCGGATGCAGGTGGGAGGCGGCGGCCCCATCATTGAATTCGAAATCGTCACGGAACATCTGCAACAGATGTTCCTCCAGCCCCATCATCAGCGGATGGACCCAACTGTCGAAGATGACATTTGCCCCTTCGAACCCCATCTGCGGGGAATAGCGGGCCGGGAAATCCTGCACATGGGTTGGCGCGGAAATGACGGCACAGGGCACGCGCAGCCGTTTGGCGATGTGCCGTTCCATCTGGGTGCCCAGCACCAGTTCGGGCCGGGCGGCCACGATGGCGGCCTCCACCTCCAAATGGTCGTCGCTGACCAGCGCCTCCACCCCATACTTGGCCGCCGCATCGCGTACATCACGGGCGAATTCGCGCATATAGGTGCCAAGGCCGCAGACGCGAAAACCCAACTCTTCCGACGCGATCCTGGCGGCGGCGATGGCATGGGTGGCATCGCCGAAGATGAAAACCCGCTTGTTGGTCAGATAGTTGCTGTCGATCGACCGGCTGTACCAGGTCAGCCGGTCACGGCGCAGGCCCTCCCGCACCGGCAGACCGGCCAGGGCCCGCACCTCAGCCAGGAATTGCTCTGTCGCCCCCACACCGATGGGAATGGTCGATACGAACGGCATCCCATGCGCGGTTTTCAGCCAGCGGGCCGCGACATCGGCAATTTCCGGATAGAGCACGATGTTGAACGCCGCTTCCGGCAGGCGGGCCAGATCGGCCGGTGTCGCCCCCAGCGGGGCCACGACGCGCACATCCAACCCTTCCTCGGTCAGCAGCCTGACAATCTCCGTCACATCATCACGACAGCGGAAACCGAGTGAGGTCGGCCCCAGGATATTGCAACTGTTGGCCGGGATGTTTTCCGGGCGTGGGCTCCGGCCCACGAAGGCGCGGACCAGACGATAAAACGTCTCCGCCGCCCCCCAATTCTCCTTCTTCTGATAAGAAGGCAGCTCCAGCGGCACCACTGGCACCGGTACATCCAGCGTGCGGGCCAGCCCGCCAGGATCATCCTGCAGCAGTTCGGCGGTGCAGGACGCACCCACCAGCAGCGCGTCGGGCTTGAAGCGCGCCACGGCGTCGCGGCAGGCCGTCTTGAACACATCCGCCGTCGACCCGGCCAGATCGCGCGCCTGAAAAGTGGTGTAGGTGACAGGCGGGCGCGATGGCCGGCGTTCAATCATGGTGAACAGCAGGTCGGCGTAAGTGTCACCCTGCGGCGCGTGCAGCACATAATGCACACCCTGCATCGAGGCGGCGATACGCATGGCGCCCACATGCGGCGGGCCTTCATAGGTCCACATGGAAAGCTTCATCGCGCCGCCTCCCGTCGGTCGGCACCGCCACTCAGCATGGCGTTGCGCATCAGGGGCCGGGCGAACAGCTCGGCCAAATCGCCGGCCTGTTCAAAACCCTGGATGGGGGTGAAGCTGAACTCAATCGACCATTTGCTGACCCGCCCCTCCGCCTCAAACGGGTTGGCAAGGCCAAGGCCGCAGACGATCAGGTCAGGATTGGCGGCGCGGCAGCGTTCGATCTGCCGGTCGACATCCTGCCCTTCGGAAATGGTCACGCAAGCCGGCAGCAGGGCCAGTTCGCCCGCCACATGCTCCCGGTGCAGATAGGGGCTGCCCACCTCCAGCAACGCCACCCCCATTTCGCGGGACAGAAACCGGGCCAGCGACGGCTCCATCTGGGAGTCGGGGAAGAAAAAGACGCGACGTGCTTCCAGCCAGGGCCGGTAATGGGCCATGGCTTCTGCCGCGCGACGGCGCGGCTGGGCCACCACAGCATCGAACCGCGCCATATCCACGCCAAAGGCGGCGCAGATGGCACGCAGCCAGGCCGACGTTCCTTCCGCACCCAGCGGGAAAATGGCGTCGATGCGCCGTGCCCCGCGCGCTTCCAGCGCGGCGGCCGTGGCCCCCAGATAGGGCTGGGCCAGAATGAAGCGCGTCTCCGGTCCCACGGCCAGCCCCTTGATGGCATCACGGCCGGGCAGGAACACCACGCCGTTCAGGCCAAGTTCCGCGAACAGGCGGGCGAACTGATCCTCCACCACATCGGCCAGACAGCCGACCACCACCAGCCTGGCAGCGGTGCCACCGGACGGTGCCGCTGTTCTGTCGGCGATCAGGGCGGCCAGGAAATTATCCTCGCCCTGGGTGAAGGTGGTTTCGATCCCGCTGCCGGAATAGGCGATGACGCGATGACGCGGCGCGTGGACGGCGTTCAGCCGGGTGGCTGCCCGCGTCAGGTCGAACTTGATCACCTCCGACGGGCAGGAACCGACCAGCACCAACATGCGGATATCGGGCCGCCGCTCCAGCAGACGGGCAACCACCGCGTCCAGCTCATCATGCATGTCGGCCATCCCGGCCAGATCACGCTCTTCCATGATGGCGGTGGCAAAGCGCGGCTCGGAAAAGATCATCACGCCCGCCGCCGATTGCAGCAGATGCGCGCAGGTGCGAGAGCCGACCACCAGGAAGAACGCATCCTGCACCTTGCGGTGCAGCCAGATGATGGAGGTGAGGCCGCAGAACACCTCATGCTGGCCGCGCTGCCGGATGGGCTGGCGGCTGGGTGGCGGCTCGGCGCAGGGGGAAAGCTGGGGCAGGCTCATGACGCCCTCCCCGCTGCTGTCAGGCCAGCAGCCTTGCTACCTTGGGTCGCACCCGCCCGCCGCGCCGCATCCAGCCGGGCCAGACGCAATTTCCAGACAAACTGTCCGGCATTGATGATGTAGGTGGCATAGGCGGCCAGCGCCAAAAACATCAACCCACCGGACGCGATGGCATCCGACCAGAAGGCCACCAGATAAGCGCTGTGAAGCGCCAGCACGAGAATGGAGAAAACATCTTCCCAGAAGAAGGGCTTGGCAAACAAATAGACGCCGAAAACCTGCCGTTCCCAGATCGATCCCGTGATCATGATGGCGTAAAGGGTCAGCGTCTTGAAGACCACGGACATTTGCGCCATGGCCAGCCCTTCGCCTGTCAAGAGATAGCGCAGGATCAAACCCAGGCTCACCAGGAAAACCGCGAACTGAACAGGTGCCAGTACGCCCTGAACCAGGGTCCACCCGCTTGCATCACGGCGGCGCCGTTCCTCATCAGTGTACAGCGCAGGGCCCGGATGCGGTTGGTGGATATTGCCAATCACGCTCTCTCCTTCTCCCCGAACGGGTTCGGTGGGGCACTTGGGATAGGAAAGAGTACGCTGCCAAAATTGAATGTGTCAATCTTAGTTGACGTAAATTTTTATTTACATTCCTCCGTGGTCTGGCCATTCTGATGCCGCTTGCAAGCGTGCCAATGGTAAAAGCCATGCCTGCACCTCGCGGCGCGCATTCTCTGGGTAGAGAGGGGGGCGTTTGCGCGAAAGGCACATGGACAGGACATTGAACACCCTCGACAGAACTTATCCCGATCGAAGGTCCAGGCTTGGCAGCGGGGGGCAGCGGACCGGGGTATCACTTGCCCTGCACGATCAAGGAGAGTACGTAGCATCCAGCGAACGGGAACGGCTCCGCCGCATCATCCAGGGGACCGTGGCGGCAATGACAGCCGAAAAGCTGGCAGCGCGGTATGAGATGGGATTGGAGCATGATCGTCGATACGATAAGGCTCTCGTGGAGTTCTGCGCCCAGGTTATCCGCCCCGGTGTCCGCGTTTCAGCCCTGTATACATTTCTGAACAGCGAACTGCCCATCGATCAGCCGGAAATCGTCAAGGTTCTGTTCATAGAGGCCGTGGCGCGTCTACTCGGTCGGAAATGGATGGATGGCGACTGCGGCTTCGTGGATGTGACCATCGGGGCTGCCCGCCTGCAGGAGATCATCCGCCTATTGTCGTTTGAGTTCAGAAGCCGGCAGTCGCGCGCCTGCATCCCCTTCGTGGCGTTGCTGACCCCGATCGGGGAGCAGCACACACTGGCTCAGCATATCCTTGGGCTGCTTTTCGATGCGATGGGCTGGGCCAATCAAATCCTGGAGGGTGATGCCCTCAAGGGAGCGGGGTTGCGGGCGGCCATCAAACGGGCGGACATCATCTGTATCGGCTGGAGCAACCAACGTCTTAAAACAGAATTCCAGGATATTGTCGCTGTGATACGGTCGCTGGAGGCTGGCTCGCGCACGCCGATTGTCGCAGGTGGGGTAGCGGCCTTGGATTCCGTTGATTTTCTTGTAGGCTTAGGGATTGACTGCATATGTGACAGTGTTTATTCCGCTTCCAGGATTTGTGAAAAGTTTTATGAGCTTGAGGCGGTTGGTAATCAGGCATCCGCATCCAGTCAACGGTTCGTTGTCAATTCTGGTGGACCTGATTGGCTGTCCCCATGAAGCCTTTTAATGGTAAGAACACGATGCATGGCGTCGAAGTTGCAGTCGGTCTGCTGAAGTCGCTTGATGCCGATACCATCGTGGCCTTGGTCGGCCTTGGTGCCGATATCGTTATGCTGGTCGATCAAGACCATAAAGTTATTCGCGTCCATTATTCCGACCCCGATATTGGCGTTTATGGTCTGGCAAAGGCCGTCGGCAAGCGCCTGCAGGATTTGGTAACTGTTGAATCGGTGCCGAAGGTGGACTCGATGCTGTCGGGTCCAGGGGGCGCTCGGCACGCACGTGGCTATCAAATCAACCATAGCTGTGATGGAAAGCCGGACCTGCCGGTGCTTTATTCCACCTTCTCCACCGCGGGGGGCCCTTATACGCTGGTGGTCGGCCGGGAATTACGCCAACAGATGCTGGATCAGCAGCGTTTGGTCCAGACCCAGATGGAGTTGGAGGCCGACTATCGGGTGCTGCAAGAGGCAGAGGCGCGTTACCGTACTGCCTTCCGCATCTCAGCCATTGCGCATGTCATGCTGGACGGGGAACGTAAAGCCATTCTGGACGCCAATGCCGCCGCCATCAGCCTGATCGGCGGCGGTGTCACAACCCTTGTCGGCAAACCGTTCCGCGACCTGTTCCGCAAACAGGATAGGGACTTGCTGAGCGATGCGATCGGGGAGGCGCGGCACAGCGCCAGCCCTGTCCGGCTCGACCTGCTGAAAACGATGAAGGGGGAGCCGGTTTCCCTCAATCTCCGCTCCTATCGGGAGAATGGCGTCACCAACCTGATCATTTCCGCCTGGGCCAGCGGGGATATGCAGGAAGCCAGACGCCAGCAGGGGGAAAGCTCCAGTGAGCGCCCCGCTGACCTGTCCGATGTGCCTGAACCGGCAGTGCAAACCAACGACCAAGGCCAAATTCTGGCCGCCAATAACTTGTTCCTTGATCTTGTGCACGCACCATCCATCGGGCAGGTCGTTGGGCGCAGTCTGGGAACCTGGTTCAGCAAAACTTCGCTGGACCTGCACGTGCTCATTTCGCGGCTGGCCGAAGAGCAGATGGTACGTGGTTTCGCCACCACGTTGACCGATAATCTCAGCGGCGATCGGCCCGTGCTGATATCAGGACGGCGCAGCCCGGAAACCAGCCATACGCAGTTAATCTTCGTCGCTGCCCAGCCTCCCGCCGCGGCGGAGCGTATCGCCATCCCGGCCCCCGGTATGCCCGAGGCGGACGGGTTCGCCAACCTTGTCGGCCGGGTGCCGCTCAAGGATCTGGTCCGCGAATCACTTGAGGTGATCGAGAAGATTTGTATTGAGGCGGCACTGGACCAGACCAACAACAACCGTGCGTCCGCCGCCGAAATGCTGGGCCTGTCACGCCAGAGCCTTTATATCAAGCTGCGTCGGCACGGTCTGGAAGATTACCGCCCGTCCAACTGACATTTTCCTCCCCCACCGGCCCCCTGCCCCGCTGCCCCTGTGCCGCGGGAACGGATAGGGTTTGGGTACATGGCCTCCCGCCGGCCGTGTCAACTTCGATACGGATTCATGTCCGCGAGTGTCAATTCAAATTGACACCCATCAGGGGCGGGCATAGCATCCCCCCCCATGGACATCACCCGCACAGAAACATTGCGACGTGACTGGCCGGGCCCCTCTGCGGTGCTCGCGCTGCTGAAACCCATTACCTGGTTTCCACCCATGTGGGCCTATGCCTGTGGGGCGATTTCGTCGGGCCAGCCGTTTGACAAGGCCGCCCTGGCGGCGCTGCTTGGCATCCTGCTGGCAGGCCCGCTGCTCTGCGGCACCAGCCAGGCGGTGAATGACTGGTTCGACCGGCATGTTGACGCGATCAATGAACCGGATCGCGTCATCCCCTCCGGCCGGATGCCGGGCCGCTGGGGGCTTTATATCGCCCTGGCTATGTCGGCCCTGTCGGCGGTGGTGGCGGGCTTGCTGGGACCGCTGGTCTTCCTGGCTGCGCTGGCCGGTTTGGCGCTCGCCTGGGCCTACAGCGCTCCGCCCTTACGCTTCAAGCAGAATGGCTGGATCGGCAATGCGGCGGTGGGGCTGAGTTATGAAACCCTGCCCTGGATCACCGCCGCCACCGCGATGACGGGGCTGCTGCCCGCGCCTGCGGTTCTGCTGGTGGGCCTGCTCTATGGCATCGGCGCCCATGGCATCCTGACATTGAATGATTTCAAATCGATCCGGGGAGACACGGCGATGAATATCGCCACCCTGCCGGTGCTGCACGGCGCGCCGGCGGCGGCCCGGATCGCCTGTATCATCATGGCCCTGTCGCAACTGGCGGTGATCGGGCTTCTGGTCCTTTGGGCTCTGCCCTGGCACGCCGCCGGTCTTGCCGTGCTTCTGGCTGTCCAACTGGCCGCGATGCGGCGTTTCCTGGCCGACCCGGTGGGCCGCGCGGTCTGGTACTCCTCGGTCGGCGTCGGCCTTTATGTCATCGGCATGATGCTGGCCGCCTTCGGCCTGCGTCAGGCCCTGCTCATCACCATTCCGGGTTGAGGAGATTGCCATGAGCCTGAGCGCACCGGCCCTTTCTCATGGCAGGGTCTCCCAGCGGCTGGACCTGCGGGCGGGGCTCGGCTGGCTCGACATTCTGCGCCTGGGCCTTGTTCAGGCCGCACTGGGTGCGATCGTGGTGCTGACCAATTCAACCTTGAACCGGGTGATGATCGTTGAGCTGGGGCTGGCCGCCATCGTCCCCGGTCTGCTGGTGGGTGTACATTACGCGGTGCAGATCACCCGCCCCCTGTGGGGCCACCGGTCGGACACCGGCGGGTCGCGCACGCTGTGGATTCTGATCGGCATGGGCCTGCTGGCGCTGGCTGGCACATTGGCGTCGGCCACCCCCCTGCTGTTCGCGCAAAGCCATATGCTGGGCCTGATCGTCGCCTTCATCGCCTATGTTCTGATCGGGATCGGCATTGGGGCCAGCGGCACCTCTCTGCTGGCCCTTCTCGCTCTGCGCACCCCGCCGGAACGGCAGACGGCGGCGGCAACGATCACCTGGATGATGATGATCCTGGGGATCATCATCACCTCGGTTGTCACAGGCATTGCCCTGGAACCCTATTCCCATCGGCGGCTTGTTGAGGTCACGGCGGTGACCGGTGCGGTTGCCTTTGGCCTCACCTGGCTGGCCGTCCTGGGGATTGAGCGCAAACCAGCAATCTCAATCCCCAAAGCGGCAACGGGAACGGGCGCACGCTTCCGGGACAGCCTGCGGGAAGTCTGGCATGACGGGGAGGCGCGCCTGTTCACCCTGTTCATCGCCCTGTCGATGCTGGCCTATTCGACGCAGGATTTGATCCTGGAACCCTTTGCCGGCCTGTTGTTCGGCCTGTCACCCGGCCAGTCGACCCACCTGTCCGGGATGCAACATGCCGGCGTCTTTGCCGGCATGGCAGTGGTTGGGCTGGGCGGGCTGATATTTGGTCAGCGGGTTCCCGGCCTGTCCAGGTTCTTCATCGCCGCCGGTTGCCTGGGTTCGGCCGCCGCGCTGATACTGCTCTGTCTGGCGGCAGCATTGGCGCCCAATTGGCCGCTGACCTGGAATATTGTCGGGCTTGGTTTCGCCAATGGCATGTTCGCGGTGGCCGCCATCGGGGCCATGATGGGACTGGCGACACGCGGTCAGACCGGTAATGCCGGGATGCGCATGGGCGTCTGGGGGGCGGCACAGGCGATCGCCTTCGGGATGGGCGGCCTGCTGGGCAGCATCGCCCTGGATATCGGCCGGCGCTTGACCGGGACTGATAGCAGCGCCTTTGCCCTGGTCTTCGGGCTGGAGGCTACGCTTTTCCTGATCTCTGCCGCCGTGGCCCTGCGCATTGGGCGTGCGGGCAGGACATCGCACCCGCCCGCGCCCCACACCCACACCCTGCAGCCGGCGGAGTGATCCATGGCGGAAAACAGCAATCTTTATGATGTGGCGGTGATCGGCGGCGGCCCCAGCGGGGCCATGGCCGCCGAATGGCTGGTTGAAAAGGGGCGCACGGTGCTGCTGGTCGATCTTGGCAACCGTATCAAGCCCTGTGGCGGGGCCATTCCATCGCGGACCTTGCGGGACTTCGCCATCCCGGAAACGCTGCTGGTGGCCCGCGTGGCCGCCGCCCGCATCATCGCCCCTTCCGGTCGCAGGGTGGAGATGCGGATCGGCGATATCGGCTTTGTCGGCATGGTGGATCGGGCCAGCTTTGATCCCTATCTGCGCCAGCGGGCCGCACAGGCCGGTGCCTGCCTGTTCACCGGCAAGCTCACTGCCCTGGAAGAGGGTGCCGACCGGACGCTACGGCTGACGCTTGCCAGCGCCGACGGCACCTGCACCACCCTGCAGGCCCGCATGGTGATTGGCGCGGACGGTGCCAATTCCACCGTGCGCCGCCTGATGTTCCCGGCCAGGCAGCGCCCGCCCTATGTCTTCGCCTATCATGAAATTATTGAGAGCCCGGCCGAGGAAGAGGGCGCCGCGTTCGCCCCGGACCGCTGCGATGTGGTTTATGATGGCCGCATCTCCCCGGATTTTTACGGCTGGGTCTTTCCCCATGGCAGGTTCACCTCCGTCGGCTGCGGGTCTGGCGTGAAGGGCCATGATCTGCGCACGGCGACAGCGGATTTGCGCCAGACCGCCGGCCTGGCGGGGTGCAAGGTGGTGCGCCGGGAAGGCGCGCCACTGCCCCTGAAACCGATGCGGCGCTGGGACAATGGACGCAATGTGCTGCTGACCGGCGATGCCGCCGGCACCGTCGCCCCCGCCTCCGGGGAAGGTATCCATTACGCCATGCAATGCGGCCGGCTATGTGCCGAAGCCGTGCATCAATGCCTGGAAACCGGCAGGCCGGCAGCACTGGGCCAGGCCCGCCGCACCTTCATGCGGGCCCACGGCCGGGTGTTCTTCATCCTGGGCCTGCTGCAGGCCGTCTGGTACCGCAACGACCGGTTCCGGGAAAAATTCGTGGCCATGTGCGCCGACCCCGACGTGCAGCGCCTGACCTGGGAATCCTACCTCAACAAGGCGCTGGTCCGGCGCGATCCGCTGGCCCATCTCCGCGTCTTCTTCAAGGATCTGCGGGCCTTGCTCGGCATTCCGGCAGGTGGGCATGGCCCTGTTGCTTGACGGGTTGGCCAGTGGCTGGATCAGCCTGTTCGCCATTCTGGTGCTGTGGCTGGAAACGGCGGCACTGTGCCTAATCGCCCCCCAGCGATGGCGGCGCTTTCGCGCGCTCTGCCCCAATGCCCTTTCCGGCACCTGTCTTCTTTCAGCCCTGGGGCTGGCCTTGCGCGGGCAGGGCCCTATATGGATTTTGGCCCTGATGGCGGCGTCGCTGGTTGCCCATGCGGCCGATGTTCTGGTGCGCCGCCAGGATCAGGGCCGGCTGTTCAGCCGAAGGACCGAATAATTAAGGAAGCCCGCCGTGGTAACCCACGCAAGATAGGGGAGGAAAAGAAGCGCCGCCAAGTCGGAAACCGGCCAGGCCGTCACGATAAAGCCCAGGATCGACAACCAGAGCAGGGCGATATCGCCAAGGGCCAGCCGCATTCGGCGCAGACCAAAAAACATCCATGACCACATGGCATTCACCACGATCTGGAGGCCCCAGAACAGGATCGGCAATGACCAGCCCGCCAGGGTCCAGACCCGCCAGCCGGCATAGGCGATCGCCACATAAAGCGCTGTCCATACCACTGGAAAGGCCCAATTCGGCGGGGTCCAATCCGGCTTGCGAAGTGTTGCGTACCATTCGCCGGGCTTGAAAAGGGCGCCGCTGGAAGCGGCGACGATGACAATCAGAATGAAGGCAAAAGCCGCCATAGCATGATCCTTTGACAGGATGGACGTTTACGACAGTAAACGAACCGTGACAGTACGCAACGATCTGATCACCCCGCCGGATGGCAGCGGCAAGATGATCAAGTCGTTTTAAGGCAACCAAATTCCACAAACGTAAACTCGCTATGGGAGATACCCTATGTCGAAGTTCCTGGGATATGCTTGCGGTTTGGTACTGGCGCTGATGCCGACAGCCGCCCTTGCCGAGGGCGGGGATGCCGCTGCCGGCAAGCTTGTGTTCAACAAATGCATGGCCTGCCACAATGTTGAGAATGACAAACCCAAGGTCGGGCCATCCCTGATGGGGCTGTTTGGGCGTCAACCGGGTACTGTCAGCGGCTTCATCTACTCCAAAGCCATGGTGGAGTTCGGTGCCGGAAAAATCTGGGATGAAACGCTGCTGAAATCCTATCTTCCCAACCCCAAGAGTTTGGTCAGCGGCACCAAAATGGCCTTTCCCGGCCTGAAAACAGATAAGGAGATCGCCGATGTGATCGCCTATCTGAAGCAGTTCAGCCCCCCGAAATAACGCAAAGGGAGATAACGAAATTGCCGTCATGTGTAAATAAAAGTTTACACATGGGGCAACTTCCCGGAAGATGGTCCCTGTCACGCCCTATTGGGAAGGCCATGGGCGTCCATTCAAAAAAAGACGGCAGGGACCACCTGCCGGCGCAGGGTAGTCATGCCCATGCGCGGGAGGGTACGCAATGCGCCATTTACCCCCAGCACCAACAACGCCACTGCTTGATGGCATTCACGATCCGTCTGATCTGCGCAGGCTGACAGATGATGATCTGCTGCATCTGGCGGGGGAGTTGAGGGCGGAAACCCTCGGTATCGTCGCTGAAACCGGCGGTCATCTCGGGTCCAGCCTTGGCGTGATCGAACTGACAGTGGCCCTCCATGCGGTCTTCAACACGCCACATGACAGGCTGATCTGGGATGTGAGCCACCAGTGTTACCCGCATAAACTGTTAACGGGCCGGCGCGATGCGATGCGGACCCTCAGGAAAAAGGGGGGTGCTTCGGGCTTCACCCGTCGCAGCGAGAGCATCCACGACCCATTTGGGGCGGCACATTCCTCAACCTCCATCTCTGCTGGGCTTGGCTTTGCCGTGGCGCGCGATCTGGGGGCTGAGATCGGGGATGTTGTCTGCGTCATCGGCGATGGCGCCCTTTCCGCCGGCATGGCGTTCGAGGCGATCAACAATGCCGGCGCGCTTGGCCGCCGGCTTTTTGTCATCCTGAACGACAATGCCATGTCGATTTCACCGCCCACCGGGGCGCTGGCCACCCATCTGAATCAATTGGCCCAGCCGGTTCGAAACGGGTCGGGAACAGGCGATGTTGGCACCACCGGCATGACCAGCCTGTTTGAACAGATGGGGTTTGCCTATCATGGCCCCATGGATGGCCATGATCTGAAAGGCCTGCTTAACGTCCTGCGCCGTTTGAAGGACGCGGCTGATGGCCCAACCTTGCTGCATGTCATCACCCGAAAAGGTGCCGGTTATGTTCATGCCGAACAGGCAGATGATCGGCTGCACGGTGTTTCCCCCTTCGATATCGCCACGGGTGTGCAGGTAAAACCCCGCAGTACTGCCCCCAGTTACACAAAAGTCTTCGCCACGGCCTTGGTCAGTGAAGCAGCGCGGGATACTCGCATCGTGGCAATCACTGCGGCCATGGCCGCCGGCACGGGGATCGATGTCTTCGCCCGTGCCTTCCCGGATCGCGCCTTTGACGTGGGTATTGCCGAACAACATGCGGTCACCTTCGCCGCCGGTCTGGCCGCCAGTGGGTTGCGGCCCTTCTGCACCATCTATTCCACGTTCCTGCAACGTGCTTATGACCAGATCGTTCATGATGTGGCATTGCAGGGCCTGCCGGTGCGCTTCGCCATCGACCGTGCCGGGCTGGTCGGTGCCGATGGACCGACCCATGCCGGCGCCTTCGATATCGGCTATCTTGCAAACCTTCCCGGCTTCACGGTGATGGCGGCCAGCGATGAGGCCGAACTGGTCCATATGGTCGCCACAGCCGCCGCACATGATGGGGGGCCCATTGCCTTCCGCTATCCAAGGGGGGACGGTTCTGGTACGGCACTGCCGGCACGCGGCGTGGTTCTGCCGATCGGTCGGGGCCGGGTGGTTGAAAACGGCTCGACCGTTGCGCTGCTGTCTTTCGGTGCGCGCCTCGGCCATTGTCTAGCCGCACGTCAGGCCCTGGCCGCCAAGGGTATTTCCGTCACAGTGGCGGATGCCCGTTTTGCCAAGCCCCTGGACAAAGCTCTGATTGAAGATCTTGTGTCACGGCACCGGCTTCTGGTCACGATCGAGGAAGGGGCGACCGGTGGATTTGGTGCGCTTGTGCTGCATCACCTTGCCGCGCGGGGGATGCTGGACGGTCGCTGTGGGTTGCGGACCATGACCCTGCCGGACAGTTTCATCGCCCATGCATCGCCAGAGCAAATGTATGCGGAAGCACGGTTGAACGCCGAGCATATTGAACGGCTTGTCATTGGCGCCCTATCGCATTCCCAACGGCGGCGCGCGTCCCCCTTGTCACTTCCCAGGGGCTCAGGTCCGGCTTCTCGACCCATTGCGGCCGAATGACCTGCCACACCTAATCAATGACAAATATCAATATGATGATGAAAAAAATTGCAGAAGTTCAGGGATCCAGTAAACTTTGCCGATGAGGAAGGCTAACTTCCCAGGCTAATCACCCGGGGGGGGACATGGCCGACAAGGATGATAAAGGGACCGGTGGATCACAAAGCCGGACTAGGCCCTGGAAATCAGGACAAGCGAAAGCGACAGGGGGGAATCCCCAATTGAGCAGCAATGATCACCGCACGCTTGAGCGGGCGATCAGGGGTTCAGTTTCCAGCATTGTCAGCGCAAGTCATCCAGACACGAACGCCCACCACCATAGTTACGGATCCGGTATTGATGGAGATCTGATGCTCCATCCGGAATATCATCCCCTAGCACGTCAGATGCCGGGGGCTGATCAGGCCATCGGTTATCGCAATAGCCTGCTGAACTGTCTGATCGCCCCAAATCCCCGTCACCACCGCAGCTTCACCGAAGAACTAATTGGTGTATCCATTCCCGTTCGCACGCTTGCCGTACATTTATTTACACCCGTGGCAACAGCGCTCGGTAATCGCTGGTGTACGGATGAAGCTGACTTTATGCAGATCGCAGTCGCGTCCACCCGGCTCAGCATGATCGTCAACCATGTTTCCCATGCGGGAACCTCATCAACAATCGAGTTAAATGCGCAGCGGCGTATCTTGCTTGCCCGAACGCATGGTGCTCAACATACAATTGGCGTCTCAATTGTAGCCTCCTGCTTCCGGGATATGGGTTGGGCAGTCGATGGGGGCAGCGATCTTGAGATCGACGATGATATTTATATGCGCCTCTCCGACAAGCCTTATGATCTGTTGGGGATTTCTGTAAGCCGCGTCGACGAGGTACGAGACTGTTCAGAGGTGATCCGGCGTGTACAGGCAACCCCCAATATCCGACGAATGAAAATCGCTGTTGGCGGTCCGGCTGTCATTGCATCGCCGATGCAATTTCAACGCATAGGTGCAGATTTTGTAACGCGTTCCACGCTGGATGTCATGCAACTTGCAAGTCATGTCTGAGCATCCCCAACGGTATTTCTCCAGACCCTGCTGTTGGGCGTTCCAGTGGGGGGGGCTGTCAGCCCAGGATGTCCGGGTTGATCGCCGGGAATTCCGCCGCAAGGTCCGGCCCCAACGCCACCAGCGCCGCCTCGTGATGGGCACGCGGAACCACGGTGCGCAGCCAATGCCGGCCCAAAGCGGCCAGATGATCGGTGACCGGCGTCCCGCCATGCCGGACAAGGCGCAGGGCGATCCAGCCGGTGGTGACGGACGAGGCCAGTTGCAGAAAAGGATAGGCGACAATGGGCGCCGTCGCCTTTACCAACCCCTCCCGCGCGCTGACCAGCAGTGACAGAAGGTCCGCCATCTGTCCGGCAGCCACACTGTCGGTTGCCAGGGCTATCTCCTGCCGGACGTTCGCCAGAAAGATTGACATTGCCCGCCCGCCATCGCCAAGCACGCGGCGCAGAGTCAGGTCCAGCGCCTGTATCCCGCTCGTCCCCTCATAGATGGACAGGACGCGGGCATCGCGCAGATATTGTTCGGCCGGCCATTCCCTGGTGTAACCGGCCCCACCCAGGATCTGGACGGCCTCCGACGCGCAGGTGAAGGCCGTCTCCGCACAGAAATTTTTGGTGATGGGCAGCAACCATTCCAGCAGACCGGCCGCATCCGCTTGCGCCGCCGGGTCGGTTTCGTGCTGTCGCAGGTCGGATGTCAGCGACGCGACCAGCACCAGCCCCCGCGCCATTTCCGCCCGCGCGGCGATATCCAGCAGCAGACGCTGCACATCCCCATGCCGGTCGATGGTAACGGGCGGGGCCGTGGCGGGGCCACCCTGGCGGCGTTCGGCGGCATAGCGCCAGGCCAGGGCAGCCGCCGCCCCGGCAATCCCGGCCCCCTGGCTTCCAACCGACAGCCGCATACCGATGATCATCGTGAAGAGCTGCGACAGGCCCCGGTTGACGATACCGATCAACCGCCCCCGCGCCCCCTCGAACCCCAGGGCGCAGGTGGGGGAGCCGTGCAGGCCCAGCTTTTCCTCCACCCGCCGGACCGTGATACCGTTGGGTTTCCCCTCCCAGGTCGAGGGAACCAGGAACAGGCTGAGGCCGGCGGAGCCCGGCGGCGCGTCGGGGGTGCGGGCCAGCACCATATGGCCGATACGCGCCGTCAGGTCATGGTCGCCGAAACTGATCCACATCTTCTCCCCCGTGACGGACCAGATGCCATCCGGGCCGGGGGTGGCCAGCGTGCGCAGCCGGGGCACATCGGATCCGGCATCGGCCTCCGACAGGCAGATGGTGCCCCCCCAGGTGCCATCGATCAGACGCGGCAACCATTCCGCCTGTATCGCCGCGTCGGCATGTTCGGCAATCACGCGTGCAGCACAGCGCATGGGCGTGGGCAACATGCCGAACGCCGGGGACGCACGGTTGAACAATTCCTCGCACGCGGCATGGACAGCCAGGGGCAGGCCGGCCCCGCCATAGGCCTCCGACGCGTCCACCGTCGTCCAGCCGCCGGCCACGAAGGCCTGCCAGGCCGCCCTATGGCCAGAGGCCAGGCGCACACGCCCATTGACCAGGGAACAGCCTTCGGCATCGGCCTGACGGTTGAACGGGGCCAGCACCCCTTCCGCCAGGGCGGCGGCGGCCCCGACAATCTCCCGCAGCCCCGCGTCACCCAGGTCCGCCGCCGGCAGCAGCAGGCCAAGCCGGGCCAGTTCCGGGGCGAGGCGAAGATGGGTGAGGATCGCCTCTGCGGCTTGTCCGAAGTTCGTGGAGGACATGTCGGTTCCGTCTCATATTCCGAAGCCGATACGGTCCGATGGATCGGAACGTATCGGCACGGGTCTCATGGGCGTTGGCGGTTCAGGCAGCAGTGATGCCGCCATCGACCAGATGGGCCGAGCCGGTGATCGACCGGGCATCCTCACTCAACAGGAAAGCGGTGATGCCGGCAACATCCTCCGGCGTGGCACAGGCGCCGGTGGCGTGGCGGGCATCCAGTCCGGCCCAGACGGCTTCATCCTTGATCTCCGCCAGGGTCAGCGGGGTGCGCACATAGGTCGGGCAGACGGCCGTGCAGCGGACCCCCTGGGCCCCATATTCAAGCGCCACCGTCTTGGTCAGGCCGATCACCGCATGTTTGGTGGCGACATAGCCGGCTGTTCCCGCCTGTCCCACCACACCACAGATCGACGACATATTGACGATGGTCCCGCCGCCGGCCGCGATCAGATGCGGCAGTTCGGCCCGGATGGAATAGAAGACCCCGGACAGGTTGATGGAAACCACCCGGTCCCACCATTCCAGCGGATAATCGGCCGAGGGCAGGAAAGGTCCGCCGACACCGGCATTGTTGACCGCGCCGTTCAAGGGGCCCAGTTGGTCCACCACATCCCGGAAGACCGCCGCCAGACCGGCCGCATCCGTCACATCGGCGCGGAATGCCTGCCCACGTTCAATGTCGGCAGCGACCCGCCGGGCGTTGCTCTCGTCAATATCCAGCACAGCGACGGTGGCACCGTCGGCCGCCAGCCGCCGCACAATGGCCTCCCCCAACCCGGACCCGCCGCCGGTAACGGCAATCACCTTTCCTGAAAACCGCATAGCCTTTTCCCTTCCGTGTGCGAGAGCGTATTTCCGCTGATCGGAAACGCACTCTCGCTTTTCGTTTTCCTCAGTCGCCGGCGCTGCATCCGCAGCTTGGCTACGCCGCACATGCGGCGCGGCGGCAGTCGCCGCCGGAGCTGTTTCCGGTCAACCGCAAACAGCTCTAATTACTGAGCGTCATGCCGCCATCGACGACAAGCTGGGTACCCGTCACGAACCGGCTTTCATCGGACATCAGGAACAGGACGGCATGGGCGATGTCCTCCGGCTCCTGGGGGCGGCCCAGCGGGATCTGGGCGTCGAACAATTGGCCCGCCGCCGCGGTGCCCATGTTCGTCTCCCGCCCCACCCGTTCGATGATGCCTTCCATCATGGCCGTGCGCACCTGCCCCGGATGGACGGAGTTGCAGCGGATGCCATAGCCGGCCTGGGCGCAATGCAGGGCCACGCTGCGCGACAGATGCGCGATGGTAGCCTTGCTGGCGCCATAGGCGATGACGAATGCCGCCGGGATCAGGGCCGCGATGGAGGAAAGATTGACGATCGATCCCGGCCCGCTGCGCGCCATCAGCGGGATGGCGTGCTTGCAGCCCAGAACCGTGCCATCGACATTCACCGCAAAGATGCGATGGAAATCGTCCATCTCGATCCGTTCGATATCCTCCCCGCCCCGGCTGGTCGCAATGCCGGCATTGTTCACCAGCCCGTCCAGCCCGCCATGATCCTTGTCAATGGCGGCGATGACGCGGCGCCAGTCCGCCTCCGACGATACGTCCAGCCGATGGAAATGCCCGCCCAGTTCCGTGGCCAGCCGGTGACCCTCCGCCTCTGCGATGTCGGCAATCAGGAGGATGGCCCCTTCCGCCGCCAGACGTCGGGCGATGGCGGCGCCCAGACCGGTGGCACCGCCGGTGATCAGGATGCGCTTGCCGTGGACACGCCCGCTCATGGGATGATCGCCGTCATCTGGCCATAGACGCCGCCATCTTCCAGCACAGCGCGCATGGGCTTGACGCCGACCACGCTGGTGGCTGGCTGGAAGCCGACGGCCCGCTGCCGGCCCTGCAACAGGGTGTCGATGGTGGCTGCCCCGATCAATCCGGTCATCACATAGCCCGTCACACCCCAGGTCGCCGTAGACCGCGCCACCAGGGTGCCGCGTCCGTGGCAGGTGAACAGAACCCGGTGCTGGGAATAATCCTCGCGCGGCATGTCACCTTTCGGCGCAATCTCCAAGGCCCAGGCATTGGTTGCCGCCTCCTGCTCCGCCAACGGCAGATGCGCGAATTTTGTGGCGAATTCCTGCATCTTGGGCAGCAGCAACGACATCAGCGCCTGGTTGCGGAAGGTCACCAGGGTGGAACAGTTGATGACGCGGTCATCCTTTTCATAGAACAGCGACTCCCCGCCGCCGCTCCAGGGCAGGGCCGTCAGCACCTGATGCATACCGGGCACGGAGACGGGGAAATGCGCGCCGGCCGGCCAGGGCGTCAGCACATTATCCACCAGACGCAATTGCGGCTGGCAGCACATGCGCATGAAACTGAGCGTGGACGCGGCCGAGGGCACGCCATGCAGCGTATAGAGGATGTCCACACTGTCCACGCCCGGCTTTTCCAGAACGGATTCCGCCGCCAGCAGGCCCGACACCCACATGGAAGACGCCGCCGGCGACAGCACCAACCCCTTGTCCGCGAAGGCCTTTCCATAGGTGTCGCGGATGTGGATCTTCCAATCCTGCTCGCCGCTCGCATCCATATAGTGGCAGCCGGCGGCCAGGGCGGCCCGCACGACAGGCTCGCCGAATTGGGCATAGGGGCCGACCAGATTATGGATGACCTTGCGCCCGCGCAGCAGTTCCGTCAGCGCCGCCTCATCATGGGCGACCTCCACGATCTCATAACGGGCGTCCTTCAGTTCCGGCTGCGCCTCGATCCGGGCCTTCAGACGGGCGGCGTTGCGGCCCGCCGCGATGAAGGGAATGCCCCGTTCCGCCAGCTTCCACATCACATGCTCGCCCGTATAGCCACTGGCCCCGTACAGGACGACCTCGATTGTGCTCATCATTTCCTCCCTTATTTTTCGCTGTGGATCGTCGCGGTGCCGCTGAAGAAGGCGTCCAGCAGGAAGCGTTCCTGCGGCTTTTCCGACGCCGTTTTGGGGATCTGCGCGACGATATGCAGGTGGCTGGGCACCATGTTCCGTTCCAGCCGCGCCCGTGCCCAGGCGAACAGGGCGGCCGGATCGAAGGCCGCCATGGGCACGATGGCCGCCACGATGTCCTTTTCACCGGGCGCCCCACCGGTGGCCGGCACGCCATAGACGAAGATATCATCCACGCCGGGATGCTCGCCCAGCGTCCGCTCGATGAAGGCGGTGCTGACGAATTCACCATTGCGGCGGATGCCACCGCCCTTGCGATGTTCGTAATAGATCCAGCCTTCGGCATCCATCCGCGCCATGTCACCGGACAGCAGCCAGCCATCCACGACCTTGCCGGCCGATGCCGCGGGATTCTTGTGATAGGTCACGGGCGGGAACGGGCCGGCGGCCAGACGGAACTGCAATTCGCCCACCTGACCGGGTGGCAGTTCGCGGCCATCATCATCGACGATCCGGGCCATCAGGCCCGGCGCGGGGCGGCCGCAACTGCCCACCGGCCCTTCCCCCGGCCGGTTGATGGTCATGCCGCCTTCCATGGCGCCATAGAATTCCAGGATGTCGAGGCCGAAACGGCTGGCGAAATCCTGCCACAGGGCGCCGGGCATACCGGCGGAAACGACCAGACGCACGGGATTGTCGATATCATCCTCCCGCCTTGGTTCGGCATGGATGGCCGTCACCATGCCGCCCAGCAGGGAGAAGGTCGTGCAGCCATGCTGGCGGACGATGTCCCACAGGCGCGATTTGCTGAACCGGCGGCTGATCACCGCCCGCAGCCCCATCTTCAGCGATGGCGCCAGTGTGACAAACTGGGCATTGCCATGGGTCAGCGACAATCCCGTATAGGGACGGTCGCCGGGCCGGTAGCCAAAAACGGCTTCGCCATGGCCGGAAACAGCGCCGAACTGTCCATGCGGCACGACAATGCCCTTGGGGTCGCCGGTCGTCCCCGATGTGTACATAAGCTGCATCGGCGCGGCCTCCGTCTCCACCGCCACCGGCAGTAGGGGGGATGGCAACGGCGCCCGCAGCCAGTGGCCAAGGAAATGGCAGGGGATGGGCAAGGCGGGGTCCGCCGGCCCGTCCAGCAGGGCGACCCAGCGCAGCGCACAATCGGACAGGGCTTCACGCACCCCTTCCAGGGAATATCCGGCGCAGACCACGCCCAGGGCATCGCTGTCCCGCAGCATATAGGCCAGCTTGGCCCCCCGCGTGCGTGGATCGATGGGGACGATCACGCTACCCAGGATGGCGGACGCGACCATCAGCTCGACAAATTCCGGATGGTTCTGGATCAGCAGCGCGAACCGGTCGCCCTGGCGCAGGCCCAGCGACCGCAGGCCGGCGGCCAGCCGCTGCCCATTCTCCCAGAGTTGTCGGAAGGTGCGCGTCTCGGCCTGCCCCTCATGCTCGAAGGTCAGGACGTCCAGGTCCGGCAGCGCCGCCGCCTGGGCCGCCACCAGATTGGCGATGATCAGCAGGTTGGGCTCGGCCATGGCGGTCACCGCTGCAGGATGGTGACGCACAGCGCCGCGACATCGCCATTGATGTAGCCGCCGCCATTTTCGGCCAGGCCCAGGCGGGCACCGGCCACCTGCCTTGCCCCCGAACGGTCCAGAAGCTGTTCATAAAGCTCCACGATCTGCGCGATGCCCGTGGCGCCGATGGGATGGCCCTTGCGCAGCAGACCGCCGGACGGGTTCACGATGGTCCGCCCGCCACCGCCCAGCGCCGTCATCCCGGCTTCGATGAACCGCCCCCCCTCCCCCACGGGACAAAGGCCCAGATATTCGGTGTGCAGAATTTCGGAGGAGGCCGAGGCATCATGCAGTTCCACGACGTCCAGGTCAGCCGGGCCGACACCGGCTTCGGCATAGGTGCTGCCGATCACCTCGTGAAACACCAGTGATTCCTGGCCGTCGGGATAATCCCAGCTTGTGCCCAGGCTGGACGCCGCGATGCGCACCGGATGGGTCAGGCCCAGCGCCCGCGCCTTGCGTTCACTGACCAGGATCACGGCGGCGGCCCCGTCACCGATGGGCGAACACATGGGCAGGGTCAGCGGCCAGACGATCTCCCGCGCCGCCAGCACCTCCGCCACCGTGACCACGTCGCGGAACTGGGCCCGCGGGTTCAGGGCCCCATGGCGCGAATTCTTCGCCGGCACGGCCGCCAGTTGTTCACGCGTGGTGCCATAGGTCTTCATATGGGCCACGGCCTCAGTCGCATAGATATCCATGAACAGGGAACGGGATGCCGCGCCGTCGACATCGCCCTTCAGACCGGCCGCCGCCATCTTGCGGTCGACCAGCCGGGCCAGCCCGTCCATGTCATCCACGTCCACCGCGCCGGAAAAAACCGAAAAGGTGCGGGCCTTGTCGGCATGAACCAGCTTTTCATAGCCGACCGCCAGGACCACATCATAAAGACCGGCCGTGACCATCGCGGCCGCCTGGTTCAGCGCCGTCGACGCGGTGGCGCAGGCATTCTCGACATTGATCACGGGGATGCGCCCGATGCCCAGGGAACGGAGCACAATCTCCCCCGGTACGCAGACCTGGCCCGTGATGGTGCCGGCCGCGGCATTGCCCATATAGGCGGCCTGGATGTCTCCGGCCGTCAGGCCCGCGTCGGCCAGGGCCGCCTGGATCGCCTGACCCGCCAGTTCCTTCAGGGTAAGCGTGGGGAACTTGCCAAAGGCGGTCATCCCGCCCCCGGCAATGATGGCATTCATTTTCATGGCAGGGGTTCCTTGCCGTCTGTGCGTTGAAGCGCCATCCCGATTACAGCAGATCGGGGTCCATCATCTGGAAGCCGCCCTTGATGCTGAGGATTTCGTTGCAGCCATCCTCGATCATCGAGGCCCTGGCATCGCGCAGGATCTTCTCGATGGGATATTCGCGGGTATTGCCGTTGCCACCCAGCATCTGCAGGGCGTCGGATGCCACCTCGAACGCCGTCTGTGTCGCCGTCACCTTGGCGGCCATGGCCGCCTGCAGGGCGGGGACCGGCGCCGTCATGTTGAACAGGGCGACCCGCCGGACCAGCGCGCGGGAGGCTTCCACCTTGCGGTACATGTGGAACAGGCGCTGGGCCACCGATTGGTGCCGATAGATAGGAACGCCCCCCTGCTTGCGCACATGGGCATATTCCCAGGCGATTTCGAAGGCGGCGCGGGCCGTGCCGGTCCAGACCGCCCCCATCTGGCCATTGGCCTCGCAATGCACGGCATAGACCGCGCGCTGAAACTCCTCCGGCCCGGCCACGATGTGATCGGCACTCAGCGTGACATTGTCGAAGTAAAGCTCCCCCTGCGGCAGGGCCCGCTGGCCCAGCTTGTCGATGGATCGGCCCCGGCTGATGCCGGGTGCGTTCATCGGCACGATCAGCACCACGCCCTTTTCCGGGTCCGGACCATTGCCCCGGTCGGCCGCCGCATACAGGACGCAGACATCGGCGATGGGGCCATTGGAAACCCAGGCCGATTTCTGACCATTGATGATGACCTTGTCCCCATCGATCCGGGCCACGCAATTGGGGCGGCCATAGCGGCCCTGGGCGTGGAAGATCTGTTTGGACGGGTCCAGCGCGTCAGACCCGTGGTCCGGCTCCGTAATCGCCCAGCATCCGATCAGGTCCGCCGGATAGCGTTCCAGCAGATAGGTCTTGCCGAACATCAGGGCCAGCAGCGGCGGCAACTGGCAGGCACCGATGGTGATGGCCAGGCCGCCGTCGCCCCACCCGAACTCCTCCATGATGATGGGCAGCACCTTGCCGAGCTCGGCCGGCGGCAGTTCGGACAGGGTCAGCGGATTGATGTCCAGCGCCAGATATTTCGGCCGGAACTCCGTGAAATAGGCGGAGTTGCGATCCAGGATCTGTTCCGGCGTCATCCGGTCCAGCTTCTGGCCCACGGGGCGCATGACGTCGCGGGCAAAGGCATGGGCCATGTCCTGGAACGCCTGCTCCGTCTCGTTAAGCGGGAATTCCGCCCCCGTCATGCCGAGTTTCACCTTCGGCTGGGCAGGCCAGGAGAGTGGCCCGGCCAGCGGCCGGGCCTCGTCGTTCGCTGTGGCAATCATGGACGCGTTCCCGTTAGAAGTTGACGCGGGCGGTCACGTACCATTCCCGCGGGCGGTTATAGGTGCCGTAGGTGACGCCCCCGGCCACCTGGTTCTGTCCCACCGTAAGATAGCGTTCATCGGTCAGGTTCGTGACCCCGGCCGCCAGTTCCCAGTTCTTGTCGGGCGCGCGGTAGGTGAACGCCGCATTGAACATGTCGGTGGCTGGCCGCTTGATTAGCGGCGTGTTCTCCGTGTCGTTGAACTGCGCGCTGGTATAGGTGTAGTCCGCCGACAGCAGCAGATCCCCGTGGCTGCCCAGATCGACCCGGTATTGCGGCCCGAAGGTGAATTTCCAGGTCGGCGTCTTGGGCAGCCGGGAATCCAGCGTCACGCCAGTGACGAAGGGCGACAGTTCGGTATAGCGGGCATGGTTATAGCCAAGGCCGGCGGAAAGGGTCAGGTCGCTGACAGGCCGGGCCTGGAACTCCGCTTCGAAACCATAGATTTCCGCCGTGCAAGCATTTTGAAGATAGGGCGAGGTTCCGCGCTGGAAATTAAGCTGGATGCCTTTGTACTCGGTATAGAAGCTGGCAATGTTCAACTGCGCGCGACGATCGGCGAATTCCGATTTCAGGCCCAGTTCCCAGGTATTGGCCTTTTCCGGCCCAAAGGTCGGCGCCGCCGTCCCCGCCGGCTGCGGCGTGGTCAGGCGCGTGGTCCAGCCGCCGGTCTTGTAACCCTTGGCGTAGGAGCCATAGACCATCAGGTTGGGAAGCGGTTTATATTCCAAGCCCACCTTCGGGGAAACATTGTTGAAGGTCTGTTTGAAACCGCCGGCCGGCGCCACGGGATAGAACTGCGTGACATTCGCGCTGCTGGGATAGCAGAACAGGCCGGCTGGAATACCCATCAGGGAGGGTGTCGCCGCCCCTGTCGCGCACAGCGCCTGTCTGGCCGCCGGATCCACCGTGTAATAGCCATTCAGCTTGTAGAAGATGCCGTTCGGCTCGGCCTGCAGGCCGGTGAAGCTCTTCTTCTCATGGGTGTAGCGACCGCCCAGCGTCAGGCCCAACTGGTCGGTGATCTTGTAATTCAGATGGGCATAGCCAGCGTAATTCTTCGTGCTGAGCTGGTTCAGACCATCGATCTGAAGCAGGCCGCCGGGAAAGGTCACCAGATCGTGCTGGTCGCCGCTTTCATCGAAATAATAGAGACCCACGACATAATCCAGACGGTCACTGAAGGTGCTGCCAGTCAGTTGCAGTTCCTGGCTGAACTGCTCCTGGTTCATCTCGAACGAGGTCTGGAGGATCGGCAGGGGCGATCCATCCTCGTCCTGCGCCGATTTCCAACGCAGTTCACGATAGCCGGTGATCGATTTCAGCGTTGCGCTGTCCAGATCCCAATCAATCGTCAGCGACCCGCCGTAATTGCGCAGACGGGAAAAGCTGTTACCCGTGGCATAGGTGGTGTCGATGTCGCCGGTGATGAACTGGTCGCCATAGAACAGGCTGGGATTGGCCTGCCCCAGCCCGGCCAGGCTGGAACCATGGACGACATTGTTGCAGACGCCATTCAGGGCGAAGGCCGGCAGCGCACCCGCCAGACAGCCATTATATAGCGGCCCGAACACCTGGGCCGGGTCGGCGGGGTTGGTGTGGGTCTTCAGGACCGTGGGATTGGTCAGCCGCCAGCGTGACCGTGACGTCCGAGGTGGCGTCCCACAGCAGCTTGCCCCGCAGATTATGCTGGCTCTCCCCACCATACCGGTTGGGGCGATTGCTGCCGAAGCTGGGGAAGGCATCGGCGATCCGGCCATTGGCAAAGCCCGGCGCCTCGATCAGACGCTGGTAGCCGTCATTGTTCTTGGTGGCGAAGGAAAAGCTGGATAGCAGCGTGTCGGACAAGGGCACGTCCACCATGCCTTTGGTGTCGACCCGGTGGAAACGGCCCGTCGTCACTTCCAACTTGCCGCCGAATGTGTCGGACGGACGCCGCGTGACGATGGAGATGGCACCACCGATGGTGTTGCGGCCGAACAGGTCGCCCTGCGGCCCCTTCAGAATTTCCACCCGCTCAACGTCCAACAGATCCTGGTTGGCGCCCACCGAGCGGGCCAGATAGACACCATCGAGATAGACACCCACCCCGGGGTCCATGTTGAAGGCGAAGTCATTCTGTCCGATGCCGCGCACAAAGGCCGACAGGACGGAAGAGGAGCCGGAAAACGGCGTGCCCGCATCCAGCGACACGTTCGGGGTCAGATTGCCCATGGCCGTGACATCGGCAATGCCGCGGTCAGCCAATGCATCGGCCGTGAAGGCAGAAACGGCGATGGGCACGTTTTGCACATTCTGGGCACGCTTTTGGGCCGTAACGATGATTTCATCAAGGCCGATAACATCAGAAGTCGCTGCCGCGTCAACATTCGCCGTCGATGCCCGCTGCCCTTCGGCAGCCATCACCGGCCCTATTTGAAAACAGATGGTGGAGACGCCACAAAGCAGGCACCCGTATAGAATACGGGCGTCAATTTTCTTCATCATTTCGTTTTTTCCTCCCTGGGCGTACCTGCTTTGGAGCAATTCAACTCCGGCACGCCATTTTTTTTCTTATCCATCTTCGCTCTGGCCGCTATTTCTGTCTCCGCAGAAATGGTCCAATCGCTTTGCAAAAACAGAACATCTGAAAATTTCTCTTCGGCTTCCCTTCGCGCCTGCAACAATATCTTGGCAAGAAGGCCGTGTATTTCTGCGGATTTTCATGGGCATATTGGTTGAAAAGCCAGAGCCGCCGTCACATCTGCTACGGCCATCCTTTGCGTTAAATCACAAGATGATAAAGAATGGGGGAAGCAACAAATGCCCAATCGCTCCGACAGATCGATTACCCCAATCCGCATTTCCGGCAATGCGGATGTATGGCAGCAGGAATTATCGAAGATATTCGTGGAACTCGAATTCGTATCGGCGGATCCGACGCAGCGGCTGGTCGGGCTGATGTATAATTATCCGTTTGGCGACCTGGACTTCGTGCGTGCCATCAGCAAGGGCGGCACACACAGCGTCATCAGATCCCGCCATATGATCGAGCGATCCAGACACAACAATTTCTTCATCGGCTGCATCCTGGCCGGCCGTGCCAGTCTTGCCCAGGCCGGACATGTCGCCGCACTGGAGCGCGGCGATCTGGCCATTCTAGACAGCACGAAGGAATACGAGATCGAAATCCCGCTGGGTTTCGACGCGCTGTGGGTCAAAGTTCCCCGCCACCGCATCGAAGGCCGCCTCACTTCGGTCGACAAGGTCATGTCGCAGCGCATCAACGGCGCAGTTGGTATTGGCCATCTGGCATCGAACCTCTTACGCTCCGCTCTGCGCGAGGCCCCGAAGATCGCGGCGGCCGATGCAAACCGCATTACCAATTCCCTGCTGGACCTTGTCAGCCTTAGCCTGGAAGACGGTGTCACATGGGAAGCCCCCAGCGCCCGCAGCAGCCAATCGACCTTGCGACGCATCCAGAAATATGTCGAGGATCATCTGGATGATGAAACGCTGTGCCTTGAATCTATTGCGACAAATCTGTCATTGAGCACGCGCTACGTGAACAAGCTGTTCGAACGGGAGGGGGTGTCGGCCGCGCGCTGGGTTCGCATCCGCCGGTTAGAACGCTGCCGTTCCGATTTGGAAGACCCAACCAAACGAAATCTCTCCGTCAGCGAAATCGCCTTTAATCATGGCTTTAGTAATATCAGCAGCTTCAACAGGGCCTTCAAGAGCGTCTTCAACATTCCACCGACATCGCTGAGAAACAAACAGCAAAGCATGACCACGTCACCCACCCGCAAAACGCGTTTTGACGGTGACTTATTTGATCGTTGAAAAGACGTCCTGCTGTCCCGGAAGCGTCAATGACATCTGGGGTGCAAGGTGGAGGCGATACGGGGAAGCGCCACGCGGCGCGAGGGGAGCAGGAAACTGCTGAGATAACGTTCCAAACAGATGGTGGGAGAATAGCTCCCCTCCTTACAGGGCGCCTTCACGCGCCTTCTAAGGAGGATGAGCGCTGTCGCGTCCCGCATCTTGTGGCATAAGGGGGCCAACCATAGCCAAGGAACCCGTTCTCCCATGATTCGCCTTGAGAATATCAGCAAACACAATGGTCATCGCATTCTGTTCTTTGAGTCCTCAGCGGCGCTGAACCGGGGTGAGAAGGTGGGATTGGTCGGTCCCAACGGGGCCGGTAAAACAACCTTGTTCCGGATGATCACCGGCGAAGAGATGCCGGACACGGGCCAAGTGTCGGTGGAGAAGCAGGTTTCCATTGGTTATTTCAGCCAGGATGTCGGCGAAATGTCTGGCCGCAGCGCCGTCCAGGAGGTGATGGACGGCGCCGGGCCTGTCAGCGCTGTCGCCAAGGAGTTGGCGAGCCTGGAGGAAGCCATGGCCGATCCCGACCAAGCCGACCAAATGGACGCGATCATTGAGCGCTATGGCGAAGTGCAGGCGCGTTTCGATGAACTGGGTGGCTATGAGTTGGAGGGGCGGGCGCGCGAAGTGCTGGCCGGGCTCAGCTTCAGCCCGGAGATGATGGACAAGGATGTCGGCGCCCTGTCAGGTGGCTGGAAGATGCGCGTGGCACTGGGCCGTATCCTGCTCATGCAGCCAGACGCCATGCTGCTGGACGAACCCAGCAACCACCTGGACATTGAAAGTCTGATCTGGCTGGAGGGTTTCCTTAAAGGGTACGAAGGTGCCCTGTTGATGACCTCGCACGACCGGGAGTTCATGAACCGGATCGTCAACAAGATCATTGAGATCGATGGCGGATCGCTGACCAGCTACGCTGGCGATTACGCTTTCTATGAACAGCAGCGGGCCTTGAACGAGCGGCAACAGCAGGCACAGTTTGAACGCCAGCAAGCCATGCTGGCCAAGGAGATCAAGTTCATCGAGCGTTTCAAGGCCCGTGCGTCCCATGCCAGCCAGGTGCAAAGCCGGGTCAAGAAACTGGACAAGATTGACCGTGTCGAACCACCGAAACGGCGCCAGACCGTAATGTTCGATTTTCCTCCGGCCCCGCGCTCAGGTGAGGATGTCGCGGTGCTGCGCAATGTGCACAAGGGCTATGGCAGCCGGACCATTTATCAGGGGTTCGACTTCACCATCCGCCGGAAAGAGCGCTGGTGCGTCATGGGCGTTAATGGCGCTGGCAAGTCGACCCTGCTGAAACTGATCGCGGGCGTGGATCAGCCCGACGCTGGAACGGTCAATGTCGGCGCCAGTGTGAAGATGGGCTATTTCTCTCAGCACGCGATGGAACTGCTGGACGGGGAGCAGACCGTGTTCGAGGCGTTGGAGAGCGCCTTCCCGCAGGCGGGCCAGGGATCGCTCCGCGCACTGGCCGGGTGTTTCGGCTTCTCCGGTGATGATGTTGAAAAGCGTTGCCGGGTTCTTTCCGGGGGGGAGAAGGCCCGGCTGGTGATGGCAATCATGCTGTTCAACCCACCGAATTTCCTGGTGCTGGACGAACCGACCAACCATCTTGACTTGGACACCAAGCAGATGCTGATCACGGCGCTGGCCGCTTATGAGGGGACCATGCTGTTCGTGTCGCACGACCGGCACTTTCTGGCAGCACTCTCCAACCGGGTGCTGGAACTGACGCCGGACGGCATCCATCAATATGGCGGCGGTTATACCGAATATGTGGCACGCACCGGACAAGAGGCGCCGGGTTTGCATAGCTGACGCAGTTTATACCGCCCTGTGATTGGCAAAGCCAATCACAGGGCCCAATCGTCAGCGCCGCCTCCAGCGGCTCGGTTACACCGAGGGCACTGAAGGGAAATGCAAATATCAAGAGTCATCTGCCATGGCATAGGGTACCAAAGATCCCTTCAGTTCCGCTTTCAGCCAAGCGTGTGAACTGATGGTGCGGATGCCCCTTCCCTTTGCGGCGTCAACGGGATGCGCAATGCCGTTACACCCTGTTACCAATATCGCTTTAACCGTTTCTAGCTTGCGAAAAAGGGGAAACTTTCGTCAATAAGTCAGGGAATTATGGGGCACCTTGGGGACATTGAATGATATCGCGCCTTACGAACTGTTCTTTCGTCGTTCTGATCGCAGGTATTTTTTTCATCGGACAGGGTCGGGCGGAAACCGGGGGTGACACGAGTTTCTCCATAGGCGAGATCATCGTCACCGGGGTCAAGGACCGCCCGCTGCGGAATGTTCTCACCTCCGTCGACATTATGGGGGCAGATGTCGCCCAGCGGCAGAATGTCGATTCCACCTTCAAACTGCTGTCCCGGATGCCGGGCGTCCTGGTCACTGATTTTCACCAGGGAGGCACCAATGGTGCGGTGTCTTTCCGCGGCTTCAATGCCGAAGGCGGCATCATGGCGGTGAAACTGCTGATCGATGGCGTGCCCAGCAATGCCAATGATGGCTATATGTGGATGCTGGATGGTGTGCCCCCCATCGATATTGAACGGGTGGAAGTGGTGCGCGGCACCTCCGATGCACGCTATGGCCTCCACAATATTGCCGGCAATATTGCGATCTTCTCCCGCGTCGGTGGCACTTATCTTGATGCAAAGACGACGGTGGGGGCCTGGGGCACCTATGAAGGCCAGCTTGCCCTTGGCCGGGAGTCCGGTGCGTTCACACAGAACTATTCCTTCGACTATCGGGAAAGCGACGGCTATCGGGATCGCGGCACCTTGCGGCGCAAGAACGCCGCGGGCAAATGGTTCTACAATGGCGATGATGTGCGCTTCGGTCTGATCGCGCGGTATTTCACATCAGATGGAAATGACAGCGGCTTCCTGTCCGGCGCAGATGCAGCGACCCGACCGCGCTATTCCCCGCCGCTCAACGCCGATGACGGGCGGGATCGGGAAGGCTACTCCCTCACCCTTCAGGGCGAGGCAACGCTTACCGATGCGCTGACAACAAGCGGCAATATCTATATGACCCGCTTCGACGATACGCGTTTCTTCCGCATCGCCCCCACCGTATCCCAGCAGGAAAGACACCTGAACGAACAGCAGGAGGGTGCCAGCCTGACCCTGCATTATAATCCGGAGCAGAGTTTCCTTCACGACCTCCGGATCGAGAGCGGCGCCAATCTGGACCGGCAGGATAATCACCATCAGCGCTGGCTCGGCTCCGCCCGGGTCCGCAGCTCACGCGTGTTCGACCGTCGTTTCACCCTCGACGTCTATGGCGGTTATGTGCAGGCTGTGATTGAACCAACGGCATGGCTGAAGGTGACGCCCGCCTATCGCATTGACCGGGTTGACGGTCACTATCTCAATGTTGCCAATGACACGCGCTATCCCGTCAATGATTATGGCACGATTGAGCAACCGAAAATCAGCGCGGTTGTGACACCGTTACCCGGGCTCAGCGTCTACGGCAATTATGGCCGGACATTCCAGATCGGTCTCGGTGTCGGCAGCTATATCGTGCCGCCCCAGGTGTCGAGCCTTTCCGCCTCGGTGAATGACGGCTGGGAAGCCGGCGTAAAATATAATCTGGGTTCAAAGGTCGAGAGCCGGGTTGCCGTCTGGCAGCAGACGGCCTCGGATGAGATCGTGCTGCGCAATGCCACGGGCGATTTCATCAATCTGGGCCGAACCCGGCGCAGGGGTATCGACGCCCAGATCAACGTCCGGCCCTCGGCGCTGGTGAATGTCTGGGGGGCTTTTTCCTGGCAGAAGGGCATCATCGTGGTACCAGATCCGACGACACCCAGCTTTGCGGGCAACCGGATCGATCATGTCCCCGCCTATCTGGTGTCGGGGGGCATCGAATACCGCCCGATCGAACCGCTCCGTCTTGCGACGACTTTCTACGGTCAGTCCAAATATGAACTGGATGCCTCCAACAGCCATGGCCGTTTCGGCGATGCCGCTCTTTTCAACATCGAAGCGGGATACCAGCTCACGGCGAATATTGAGGTGAGCGTGGAGGTCCGCAACGTTACCGACCATCGCACGGCCTATGTCTATTACGACCGGATAACGCAATCCCCGCTCCATTCCCCCAATGACGGGCGCGCGGTCTATGGCAGTCTCCGGCTGACCTACTGACCGGCACCGGGGCATTTGCCATGAAACTGGCGCCGGCCATGCCATAAAATGAAAGGGCGGAAACGATGAAGGGTGGCTGCACACGGCGTGACATGCTGCTGGGCACAGTTGGTCTGGGGGGGCTGCTTTGCGGCTGTTCCCCCGGCGAACAGACGGCTGATCGTGAATTCCTGATCGTTGAAGCCCCACACCCCACCAAACGCGAGCCGACCAGTGCCGGAAAATTCTATGCGCTGATGGGCATTGCGGAGACGTTGGTGAATGTTGATGACCGGGGCCGTATCTCCGCCGGCCTTGCCCAGCATTGGGAAATGTCCGCCGATGGGCTGGAATGGCGGTTCGATCTGCGCCCTGGGGCCTATTTCCATGATGGAACCCCCGTCACCGCGGAACCGGTCGTCCGGATGCTGGAGCGCGCCCGTAAGCGGCCGGGGGTGATGCATATTGTTCCCATTGCCGCTATTGCCGCACATGAAGGGCGGGTGATCATCCGGCTGGTCACGCCGTCTGCGCTGCTGTTGCCCGTACTGGCGCATGACAGCACCATCATCCTCGCCCCCGCCTCTTTCGATGCGGCAGATCAGGCGGTCCAGGTCATCGGCTCCGGTCCTTATCGCATAACCGGGATAACCGAGCAGGAGGTTGCTGTCGAAGCCTGGGAACGGTGGGGCGGTGTGCCCCCGGCAATCCATCGGGCGCGCTACCTTTCCGCCGCCCGTCCGGAAACCCGCGCCTTACTCTCGGAAAGTGGGCAGGCGAACGCTGTCTTCGACCTTGATTGGCCGAGTGAGCGCCGGTTGCGCGACGCCGGCCATGTTCATATCGTCGATATAGCCAGCCCCCGCACGACCTTGCTCAAACTCAATGTCGGGCATCCATTTCTTGCCGATCTCCGTGCGCGCCAGGCACTCAGCCTTGCTGTTGACCGGCTTGCCATCGCCACCGGGCTTTTCGGCAATGCCGATCGCGCGGCGACGCAGTTGCTGCCGGAATTTTTCACAGACTGGCACGACAAGAACCTGCCCCGGCTCCACACCGATGTGGCACAGGCACAGCGCCTGCTGGCGGAACTGGGGTGGCAGCCGGGGACGGATGGCATCCTTCTGCGGGGCGACGAGCGTTTTGCCCTGAAACTTCTGTCGCTGGCCACCCGCACAGATCAGCCACTCATCACCGCCGCGCTCCAGCAGCAATTTCGGCGGATCGGTGTGGAAATCAGCATCATCCCGTGCTCCCCGGCGGAGATCGTTGCGGCGCATCGTGATGGCACCCTGGAACTGGCGATGTTTGCCCGCAACCACATGATGGTTGCCAACCCGGTGGCCGTCCTGATGCAGGATTATGCAAAGGGCGGTGCGGACTGGGGCGCGATGGGCTGGAATAATCCCGACATGATTGCGGCGTTGCAGACATTGGCATCCGGCGCGGCACCGGAACGGGCCGCAGCATTGCGCCAGCAGATCGTGCAGACCTTACAGGCGGAGTTGCCGGTCATTCCCCTTATCTTCAACAGGCGTATCGCAGCCTTTGACAAGCGGCTGGCCAATGTGCAGGTCGATGCACTTGAGCGCAGCTATAACATGGCCGCAATGCGGTGGGCTGACTGATGCGATCCATCGCCTCCCTTCTGGGTCGCAGGGTTCTGCAGGCTTTGCTTGCCGCCCTCTTCGTATCGAGCCTGTGCTTCTTCATGGTGCGTTTCCTGCCCGGCGACATCGCCTTCGAAATCGCGAGTGGCCGCTATGGGCAGGAAATGACGACACAGGCTGCTGCGGCGGCGGTCCGGGCGGAACTGGGCCTTGATAAGCCCATGGCCGCCGCGTGGCTTTCCTCCGTCAGCGCCCTGGCGCGGTTCGACCTTGGCCGATCCTATACGCTGGGCAAGCCGGTCTGGGGGCTGATCCGGGAACAGCTTGGCCATACGCTGCAACTGTCAGGGTTGGCGATCTTGTTCTCCCTGTTCATCGGGCCGCCCATCGGCATCATCGCCGCACTGCGCCCGGGTGGCTTGGTTGATCGGCTCAACCTCCTTGGCTCGGCCCTCCTGCGTGCGTTACCGCCCTTTGCCACCGGTATTATCCTGATCATCATCTTTGCCGCCAGCCTGCACTGGCTGCCGGCGGCGGGGCATACGCAGCGGGGCACGATCATTCTGCCCGCCTTCACGCTTGCCCTCGGGCTTGCCGCCGTTTCCAGCCGGGTCGTCCGCTCGGCGATGATCGATGTCGCGCGGTCGGCATATTTTCATTTCCCCCTGACAAAGGGATTGCCGCTCAGCACGGTCGTGCTGCGGCATGGTGTACGCAATATGGCAGCGCCGGTGATCGCGCATCTTGCCATGCAGTTTGTCTATCTGATTGAAGGGGTGATCGTCGTGGAGACGCTGTTCGCCTGGCCTGGCATCGGCCATGCCCTCAGTCATGCGGTACGGGAGCGCGACATCCCGCTAATACAAGGTGCCGTGCTTGTCATGGCGATCCTCTTCGTCCTTTTCAACATGGTCATTGACTTGGTGCTGGTTGCCCTCGACCCCCGGATGCGCGCACGATGACGGGGGGCTGGCCACGCCGTATCGCTGCGGCATTGTTGATCGCCATTGCCGCCTTTGCGCTGGCTGGCCCGGCGCTGATCGGCCTTGATCCGGCGCAGCAAGACCTGGGCCGCACCCTGATGCCGCCCGGTGGCGGTGATTTGCTGGGCACGGACAATCTGGGACGGAGCCTGTTGGCGCGTCTGGCACAGGCGGCGCAGATATCCTTTCTGCTGGCACTGCTCTCCGTCTCATCTGCGGCGATTGCCGGTGTATCGACCGGTCTGGCGGCGGCGTGGTGGGGCGGCTGGATGGAGCGCATTCTTGTTGCCCTTGCCGACATGATGCTGGCCATTCCCGGCCTGTTGCTGGTTTTCCTTCTCATCGCCTTTGCGCCTGGCGAGGTATGGCTCATCTATGCCGCCATCTCGCTTACCCTTTGGATTGAGTATTTCCGCGTCGTCCGGGCGACAGCGCGACCGATCCTCGCCGGATCGGAGGTGCAGGCCGCCCGTCTGCTGGGTTTCGGCGCAACCTACATCATCCGGCGCCATGTGCTGCCAGAGGTGGCACCGCTGCTGCTGACGCTTATGGCTTACGGTGCCGCGACGACGGTGCTGGCTGTCGCATCCCTTGGCTATATCAATGTCGGTATTCATCCGCCAACCGCGGAGCTGGGGCAGATGATGTCGGAATATTTCCCGTATTATCGCGCCGCCCCCTGGCTGATCGCGGCGCCCATCACCCTTCTGGCAACGGGCCTGCTGTGCCTTGCCCTTCTGGCCTCCGGGGACAAGCCGCAATGAGCATGGCGTTGGTGGTCGATGGTCTTAATATCCGGTCGCGCCAAGCACATCTGGTGCACCATGTTTCCTTCGCGGTGGAGCGCGGTCACAGCCTGACGATCCTGGGAGAGACGGGTTCGGGCAAGTCGCTGGTATCGCAGGCGATCATGGGCACGCTGGCCGCAGGATTGAATGCGACCGGCACCATCGTCATCGATGGTGTGGCGGGCCCCGCCACCACCCCGGACCGGCACCGCCTGTGGGGTCGTACCCTTGCCACGCTCCCCCAGGAGCCCTGGCGCTCACTGGACCCCACGATGAAGGCCGTCGATCAGGTGGCGGAGGGATACCGGAGCCTGTCCCGCCGCAATGCGCGTGGCGTGGCGGGTGACGCGCTGCGCCATCTTGGCCTTGGCGGAGCGGAGCGCCATTACCCCTTCATGCTGTCCGGTGGCATGGCACAACGGGTCACCTTTGCCGCCGCCACCGCCGCCGGTGCGGACATTCTGCTTGTCGATGAACCGACAAAGGGTCTGGACATCGCGCTGCGTGATGCCGTTGTCGCCCTGCTGCGGGCAGCCCTGGCGGAGGGGCGGACACTGGTTACCATCACCCATGACATCAATGTCGCCCGGGCCCTGGGCGGTGAGGTCGTCATCATGCTGGATGGTGAAATCGTGGAGCAAGGCCCCGCCGGCACAATCCTGTCTGCACCGGCCCATGAATATACCAGGCGCCTGCTGGCCGCCGAACCCGCCGCCTGGCCGGCGCGCCGGCCGGCGCGCACCGATGGCGCAGCGATCCTGACAGCGCACGGCCTGACCAAGCGCTATGGACACAAAACGCTGTTCAAGGACATCAACGTCGTCATCAAGGCAGGTGAATGCCGCGCCATCGTCGGCCCCAGCGGTTCCGGCAAGACGAGTTTTGGGGATGCCCTGCTTGGTTTGACCCCGGTGGACGCGGGTGAGGTCACCCGCGCACCTTGGATCGCCACAATGCGCTTTCAAAAACTGTATCAGCATCCAACCGCCGCTTTCGCGCCACGCATCCCCCTTGGGCGGGCGCTGAACGATCTGATCAGTTTACACCGTCTGGACCCCGGCAGAGTGGCGCCGATGATGGCCGGGCTGCGGCTGAACCCCGACCTTCTTCAGCGCCGTCCGGATCAGGTTTCGGGTGGCGAGCTTCAGCGCATCTCCCTGCTGCGGCTTCTGCTTCTCTCACCGGCCTTCATTTTTGCCGATGAGCCAACGTCGCAGTTGGACCCGATCACGCAGCAGGAGGTGATGGATTTGCTTATGCAACATGTCGCAGAACATGACACCGCCCTGCTGCTGGTGACGCACGATCCCGCCATCGGTGCAAATGTGTCCGGTGGCTTGCCACTGCTGCCCGATCATGGTCGCTCCTTGCTGGCAGCCTCTGATCAGAATTGATAGGTCACGGGCAGGCTCTTATGTCCGCTGACGAAGACGGACTGGATGAAGCTGGGCGTGCCGGCAAGCTCAATCCGTTTCAGCCGGCCCAGCAACTCGCGATAAAAGCTGCGGATCTCCATGGTCGCCAGTGCCCGGCCCAGGCAGAAATGCGGGCCAAAGCCAAAGGCCAGATGGCCGGGATTGGGCGACCGGTCCACGCGCAGAAGATCGGCATCGGTGAACACTGTTTCATCCCGGCAGGCGGATGCATAGCACAGCATCACCGCATCCCCCGCCGGGATGGTCTGCCCATGCCATTGCACATCCTGGGTGGGGGTACGCATGAAGTGCTTCACCGGGGCGGTGAGGCGGACAAACTCCTCTGCCGCCGTTGACAGCAGCGACAGGTCAGCACGCAGCTTGCTGAGTTCGTCCGGCGCCTCGATCAGGGCTTGCAGCCCGCCGCTGAGAGAGGCTGCCGTCGTATCATGCCCGGCCGTGGAAACGATGACGAAATAGGATGTCATCTCGTGATGGGCCATGGGGCAGCCGCCGATCTGCCCATTGGCAATGGTGGAGATGATATCGCGCGTCGGGTGCTGCCGGCGGTGGGCGGCCAGATCGTGGAAATAGGCGGCAAAATCCGCCACCACATCGCCACCGCGCACCTTCGCCTGCCCATCCGCCCCCTGTTCAGCCGTGCGCGCCTTCAGCGATTTGTCGGCCGGGCTGAGCAGACGCTGCGTCATGCGCAAAACCTCCGCCTCATCCTCGCGCGGGACACCCATCAGGGTCAGGATGACGCGCAGCGGAAACCAATAGGCGATATCGCCCGCGAAGTCACAGGCCCCGCCCTGATCCTCCATCCGATCCACGAATTCCTTGGCCAGCGCGGCAACCGTCGGCTCGAACGCCTTCAGGTTCTTGGCCGTGAACCATTCGGTGGTCACGGCGCGATGGGCACGATGGTAATCGCCATCCATATGGGTCAGCGGTTTGACACCGTTGGGATCGCCATATTTGGCCTGATAAATTCCCTCCACCTTCTCCGGCAGCAGCACGGTGCGCGGTCCCGCCTGATAGACCGCCGCCTCGCGCTCCACCGCCGCAATATCGGCATGGCGGGTCAGCACCCAGAAGGGGCGATAGCCCAGCGGTTCCGCCCTGGCCAGCGGCTGTTCCCGCCGCAAATGGCGATAGAGCGCGTGAACCTTGGCAGGGTCGGCAAAGCTGGCGGGATCGGCCAGCAATTCCGGACGAAACTCTTCGGACATCATGCTTGTTCCTTGATACGAACGTTGCAGCCCAGACCGAGGGCGGATATCCCGTCAGCCAGCACGGCCGCCTGATCGGCCGCGGTCGCCTCGACCTCGACCTGAAGCACGCCATTGTCGGACAGGTGCACAGACCAGCGGATGACGGCCGTGGGGGGAAGATCGGTGATCACCCGCTCAACGGCCGCCGCCGCCGCCAGGCGGCGCAGCTCGGGCTTGAAAACCTTGTTCATGGCCGTGCGGGGGATGGTGTCGACCACGAAAAGCCGAACCGGCACCGCCGCCCGTTCATCCAGCCTGTCCAGGCACTGGTCACGCAGCGTATCCATATCCGGCGCATCGGCAGCCAGTTGCACAAAGGCCACCGGCAATTCCCCCACGCGCGCATCGGGCATCCCGACCGCCGCCGCATCCAGTACCTGCGGCAGCGACAGCAGGGCATTTTCAATGGCTGCCGGATCGATATTATGGCCACCCCGGATGATCACATCCTTGGCCCGGCCCGTAACCCACAGGAAACCATCTTCATCCAGGCATCCCAGGTCACCGCTGTCGACCCAGATGCTGCCATCCCCCGGATCAGTCAGCAGCTTTTCCGCCGTCTGCGCCGCATCGGCATAGCCGGCGAAGACCGCCGGGCCACGGACGGCCACGATGCCGGACTGCCCGGTGGGCTGGTCACCGGCGATGGTGCGCCCCTCTCCCGACACGACCACCCGGATCTGGTAGAAGGGGGCGGCCGGGCCGCTGCTACCCGGCTTGGGCACCGCCCAGGCCGGGGTGGCAGCGCACAGCCCTGCACATTCGGTCATGCCATAACCTTCATGGATGCCGACACCAAAGGCCTGGAAGCAGGCCTTGAACACGGTTTCCGGCAGTTTGCTGGCACTGGCGATGAACAGGCGGATGGATGTCCCTTTGCCATCATAGCGCGCGATGGCATCGGCGAAAACGGTGGGCACGGCGATCATCATGGTAAAGCCGAACTGCCGGGCCATATCCCAGAAATGCGGCAATACATGCTCCCCGCGAAATCCCGCGGGCGTCAGTTGCACCAGATGCTGGCCCAGAAGAATGGTGCGGAAGGTGACGACCACGCCGCCGCCAACATGAAACAGGGGCAGGCCGTTCGGCACCACCTGTTCCCGCGCGGTATCATGGATCAGGGCCGATGACAGCGCACCGGCCAGCAGTCCGCGATGGCTGATCCGCGCCAGTTTGGGATTGCCCGTGGTGCCGCCGGTTGGAAAGCAGGCGCAGATATCATCCGGCCCCGGCATCGGCCCGACCAGCCGGTCAGCCGGCAACCCGGCCCGCGCGCGGGCAAAGCCATCATCCGCCTCATCGCACAGCACCAGCCGCATTCCCGGACAACGGGCAATAATCTCCGCCGCCTTCTGCGCACAGAGGGGGCTGATGGCGGCACTGCTGGCAAACAGCACCCGCGCGCCGACGGCTTGGGCAATATCGACCAGGGCATTGATCGACAGGAACGGATTGACCGGTACAACGGTACCGGCCACCTGCGCACCCCAGAAGCCGACATAGGCTTCCGGCGTCGGCAGCGCCAGGAACAGGACCGGATCGTTCAGCCCCACTTCCAGGCGGCGGAAATAGTTGGCGGCGCGTATCACCTCCCCGCCCAACCGGGCATGGCTGAGGCTTTCCACCGGCCCGTCGGGCAGGCCGGTCCACACCATGGTCAGTGCGGTGTGTGCCCCATAGGCCGCGTCCAAGCCCATGAAAATCTCGGCCAGGGTACCGGCGTCGCGCATGGTGGCATCAATGGACTGCCACGCATCATGTTCGCGGGCGCCCAGTTGCCGCGCCATATCGGCGAATTCTCCCACAGCCTGCCTCCCTGATTTGGTTTTTCGCAGCATGGCATGGCCATCGGGGGGCCGCCCCATCCGAAAGGCGGGGAAATCTTTCAGTGCAAATACCATCCCTGCCCCTCCTTTCGGATGGGGCGCTGGCCGGTGCCAGGCCATTACGCTCGCCGGCAACGGTCCATAAGGATCGGCTGATCAAGGGAGGAAGGCGTGAAACTCAAAGACATCGTGAGTGCCAGCAGTTGCTGTTGGCTTCTGGCCACCACGTCAGCAGCCATGGCCCAGCAGGCAACAGACAGCGTGATGCTGGAGGAGATCATCGTGACCGCGCAGAAGCGGTCGGAAAGCGTGAATAAAGTCCCCCTGTCCATCCAGGCCTTCAGCGCCGATGATTTCGCCAAGGTCGGCGTCAGCGATGCCAGCGGCCTGTCACAGATCACACCGGCCTTCAATTTCAGCCGATCCAGCGCCAACACGCCCATCTATACGGTGCGCGGCATCGGCTTCAATACGCCCAACCTGTCCTCCACCTCGCCCGTCGGCGTCTATGTGGATGAGGTGGCCTATGCCTACCCCTATATGAGTAACGGCCCCAGCTTCGACCTGGAACGGGTGGAGGTGCTGAAGGGGCCGCAGGGCACGCTTTATGGCCGCAACACGACGGGCGGTCTGGTGAATTTCATCACCGCCAAGCCCACGCGCGATCCCGCCATGGGGGCCAGGCTGGAGCTGGGCAATTACCAGACCTACAATCTGGAGGGCTTTGTCAGCGGCCCGGTCAGCGACACGGTGGCAATCCGTCTGGCCGCACGGTCGGAGAATTCTGACAAGGGCTGGCAGAAAAGCGTGTCGCGCCCCGGTGACCGGCTGGGCAAAAAGGACAAGCTGGCCGGTCGCGCCATCATCGACTGGACCCCGACGGAAGACCTGTCGGTGCAGGTCGGGGCCTCCTACTGGCGGGACCGTTCCGATACCGTGGCGGGCCAGGCGGTGGCCTTCACCCCCGACAGCCCGCCCTTTGCGGCACCGGGCGTCGCCACATCGGTGCGCACCAACTGGAAGGCAGGGCAGGCTGACTGGACCCCGGAAAACAAGGCGATCCGTCCCGATTACAAGGTGGATTCCCGCTTCTATTCACTCATGCTGCGCGCCGATTACAGCCTGAGCGACGCCATCACCCTGACCTCGCTGACCGGCTATAATGATGTCCGCCGCAAGGACATGAATGACAGCGACGGCACCCCCATCGAAGTGTCGGAATACCAGTCCGATGGCCGCGTGAAAAGTTTCAGCCAGGAATTGCGCCTGACAGGCGATGGCGACGGCTATAACTGGATATTCGGCGGCTATTATTCAAAGGACAAGATCCGCGACGATCAGGTCGGCTATTACGCGGAAAGCTCCATCCTGAACACGTTGGCCTTCCTGGGTCAGCGGGTGCCGCAGAACACCTACAGCGCCAGCCAGATTGCCAACGGCTTCAACCGTTTCCGCAACACCTCATCGCAGGAAAGCCGCGCCATCTCCGTCTTCGCCAATGGTGAATATGAGATTTCCGAGACGGTGAAGCTGGGCGCCGGCCTGCGCTATACCGATGACAACCTGGATTTCGCCGGCTGCTCACGCGATTACAACAACAATACAGCCCCCGTCTGGAATACGGGCGTGGCAGCCGTGGTGGCGCAGCGCACCGGGAAGCCCTTCTTCAATCCCGGTGTCGGTCCCAATGAATGCCTGACCTACCGCGCCGATTTCTCCGGCCGCGACCCGATCAACCTGCGCAAGCTGGATCAGGAGAATGTGGCCGGCCGTTTCGTGGTGAACTGGCAGGCCAGCGAACATGTGCTGGCCTATGCCTCGATCAGTCGGGGGTACAAGTCGGGCGCCTTCCCCGTGGTCGCCGCCAATGTCGTGACCCAGTTGGAACCGGCACGGCAGGAGAAGGTCACCGCCTATGAGGTTGGAACCAAGGCCGGTCTGCTGGACGGGCGGTTGCAGGCCAATCTGGCCGGCTTCTTCTATGATTACCGTGACAAGCAGGTGTTCGGCGAAATCCTGGACCCGATCTTCGTCTCCCTGACCCGTATTGTGAATGTGCCGAAATCAGAGGTTTACGGGTTGGAAGCGGACCTGAACCTGCAGGCCACGCGGGAATTGTCACTGCGCGTCAATGGCTCCTACACCCATACGGAAGTGACGAAGTTCTTCGGCTATAACCGGTTCGGACAGGCACAGGATTTCAAGGGCTCCGCCTTCCCCTATACCCCGCGTTGGCAATTGAACGGCTCGGCCAGCTACGACCTGCCCGTCAGTGCGGATATGGGTCTGCGCTTCGACACCACTGTCAGCTACCAGGGCCGGACGGATGGCGCGCTTGGCGGCGATCCGGAATTCAATGTCGATGCCTATACCATCGTGAATGCCAATGTGACGTTGCACGCACTGGACGACCATTGGTCGGTGGGCATCTTCGCCCGCAACCTGTTCAACGAAAATTATTGGACCGCCACCGACATCCTGACGGACACGACCTTCCGCGTGCCCGGCATGGTCCGCACCTACGGCCTGCAACTGTCAGCCCGTTACTGATCCCAGCCAAGGAACAGCCCGACATGACTGGAACCGCCGGCGCACTTGACGGAATTCGCGTCATCGACATGACCAGCGTCCTTTTCGGCGCTTATGCCAGCCAGATCCTGGGGGATCTGGGGGCAGACGTCATCAAGGTCGAAGCCCCCGGACCCAAGCCGGACCAGGGGGGCGATATCTTCCGCTATACCGGGCGCCCGGCGCGGACCAAGGGCATGGGGCCAATGTTCATGCATTACAACCGCAACAAGCGGTCGGTCTTGCTGGACCTGCGCCAGGCCGAGGATCTGGACGCCATGCGCGCCCTTATCGCCTCGGCCGACCTGTTCATCACCAATGTGCGGATGGGCGGGCTGAAGAAGCTGGGCCTGGGGTATGAGGATGTGAAGGCGTTGAAGCCCGACATTCTCTATCTCCACTGCGCCGGCTATGGGGCGGACGGCCCCTACCGTTCGTACCAGGCCTATGACGACCTGATCCAGGCCGCGGCCGGCGGTACCGACCTGATGAGCCGGGTGGATGGTGACCCGACGCCACGTTACCAGCCCTCCCTGATCGCGGATAAATCATCGGGCCTGTTCGCCGCCTATGCGGCGATGGCGGCCCTGTTCCACCGGCAACGGACGGGACAGGGCCAGTTCATCGAAGTACCGATGTTCGAATGCTTCGCCTATTTCAACATGACGGAAAACCTGTATGGCCACACGTTCGACCCGCCGACGGGCGAATATGGCTATAGCCGGGTGTTCAACCCCAATCGCAAGCCGTACCGGACCAAGGATGGTTATCTGGCCATCATGCCCTATGCCGATGCGCAGTGGGACGACTTCTTCGAGTTGGGCGGAATGCCGCCCGGTACCTTCACCCGCAATCCCCGCTATGCCACCTATGCCAAGCGGACGGAGCATATCGGCGAGATTTACGCGATGATCGAGGAGGTGGCGCTGACACGCACCACCGCCGACTGGATCGAGCAGCTCACCACCCGCAACGTACCCTGCATGAAGGTGGCGCGGCTGGACGAGGTGCAGAACGATCCGCACCTGAACCAAGTCGGCTTTTTCGAACGTCGCCAGCATGAAAGCGAAGGCGCCTGGCTGTCGCTGCGCCACCCGGTGAATTTCTCTGCCACGCCGGCCCAGGTCCGCCGCGACCCGCCGCGTCTGGGCGAACATACGGATGAGGTTCTGGCCGAGATCGGGCGGGGGCGGTGATGGGCAGCAGCGCCGAAACCCGCCCCGTCATCATCGGTGTCGGTGAAATCACCGATCGCCCGACCGACCCGCTGGCCGCCCTTGATCCCGTCGGCCTGATGGCAGAGGCCGCACGCCGGGCACAGGCGGATGCCGGGGCGCCTCTGCTGGACCGGGTCAACAATGTCGATATCGTGCATCAGGTAAGCTGGCGGTATGAAGACACCGCTGCCGCCCTGTGCGACCGGCTGTCAATTGCGCCGCACCGGGCCGTTTATTCCCAGGGGGGCGGGGAACGGCCGCTGGAACGGCTTTATGCCGCTGCCCGCCGGATCGCCGGCGGCAGTGGCGAAATCGCCCTGATCTGCGGCGGGGAAGCCCGGCACGCGGCCAGGAAGGCGCGGCAGGCCGGCCTTGATCTGCCCTGGCCGGCACGCGCGAAGCGGATGGAAAATCCCTGGGATGTCAGCACCATGCTGTCCCCCATGGCGATCGCCCACGGCATCACCGATCCCGTCCATATCTACCCGTTCTACGAAAATGCCTGTGCCGCTGCCTGGGGCCAGACCCCGGCGCAGGCCCAGGCGGAATCCGCCGCCCTGTGGGCTGAACTGTCCGCCACGGCAGCGGGCAACCCGGCCGCCTGGGCCCGACGGGCCCTGTCGGCCGATGCGATCGCGGCCCCGTCGGTTGGCAATCCGCTGATCGCCTGGCCCTATCCCCGCGCCATGGTCGCCAACCCGACCGTCAACCAGGGGGCGGCCCTGCTGCTGACCAGCGAGGCACAGGCCCTGGCCCTTGGGGTGAAACGGGAGAAGCTGGTCTATCTGGCCGGCGGGGCCGCCGCCGCCGAGCCGCGCGATTTCCTGTGCCGTGACACCTATCACCATTCCCCGGCACAGGAGGTGGTGTTGGATGCCGCCCTGGCTCTGGCCGATGGCATCGGCCCGCTGGACGCGGTGGAGCTTTATAGCTGCTTTCCCTGCGTGCCCAAGATGGCCCGGCACAGCCATCCGGCCCTGCGCGCCCTGCCACCCAGCGTCGCCGGCGGCCTGAGCTTCTTTGGCGGTCCCTTCAATAATTACATGGCACACGCCACCGCCACCCTGGTGCGGCGCATCCGCGACGGGCTGGGTTTGGGGCTGCTCTATGGACAGGGTGAATTTGTCACCAAACATCAGGCCCTGCTGCTGGCCGCCGACGCCACGGGCTGGCGGGAGCCGGCCGCCGACCCGCAGACCCAGGCCGACGCACGGCGCGGCCCTGTGCCGCCGGTCGTGGATCAGGCCGAAGGGGCGGCGACACTGGAAACCCACACCGTCATCTATGACCGGTCGGGCGCCCCCGCCTTTGGCGCCATCATCGCCCGCACAGCCAATGGTGCCCGCACCCTGGCCCGCCTGCCGTCAAGCGATAGCGACGGCATCCGCCGCCTGACCGATTGGCAGACCCACGCCATCGGGGCGCAGGGCCGGCTGACCCGGGGGGCTGATAGTCTGCTGGAATGGAGTTTTACATGAGCATGGAACCGGAAAACCCCGTCCTGGTGGCCTATCCCCTGCCCCATGTGGCGCTGGTGACCCTGAACCGGCCCGCCGTTCATAATGCCGTCAACGGGGCCCTGGCCCGCGGCCTGGAAGCGGCAATCCAGGCCACAGAGCAGAATGATGAGATCCGCGCCGTGGTGTTGACCGGGGCCGGCGGGCGCAGTTTCTGCGCCGGGGCCGACCTGCAGGAAATTGCCGAAGGCCGCATCCGCGATCTGGTCACCCGGAATGGCGGCTTTGCCGGCATTGTCCGGGCGCAGCGGCGCAAGCCGTGGATCGCCGCCATCATCGGCAATGCCCTGGCCGGCGGTACGGAGATCGCGCTTTCCTGCGATATGATCGTCGCGTCCGACACTGCCCGTTTCGGCCTGCCAGAGGTCAAGCGCGGTCTGGCGGCGGTGGCGGGCGGGCTGCATCGCCTGCCCCGTGCCCTGCCCCCTGCCTTGGCGATTGAGGCCATCACAACGGGTGATCCCATCGATGTCCGCCAGGCCGCCGCCTACGGCATGGTGAACCGCGTGCTGCCGGCCGATCAGGTGCTGCAGGCGGCACTGGATCTGGCCACCCGCATTGCCGCCAATGCCCCTGTGGCCGTGCGCGAAAGCCTGGCCATCGCCCGTGCCGCCCTGGATGCCCCGGCAGACACCCTGTTCGCGCACGCCGCGGACGCGGGCAAACGTCTGGCCGCGACCGAGGATTACCGGGAGGGGCCCCGCGCCTTTCTGGAAAAACGCGCGCCGCGCTGGCTTGGCCGCTGACCCTGCTGAAAGACCGGAACCATGAATATCGACAATGATTTCGTGATGAGCATCGGCGGCCACGCCGTGACGGCACCACAAACAATCGCCGTGACCAACCCGGCCACCGGGCAGGTCTTCGCAACGGCACCCGATTGCACGCCCGACCTGTTGGACAGGGCCGTCGCCGCGGCCCGCACCGCCTTTCCCGGCTGGCGTGACCTGGGCAATGACAAGCGCAGCAAATTGTTGAAACAGGCGGCCGACCTGTTGATGGCCCATAGTGACGGGCTGAAGGCGCTGTTGACCCGCGAACAGGGCAAACCCCTGGCGGAAGCCGCGTTCGAGGTGATGGGGGCGGCCCATTGGCTGAAATCCTTCGCCCGCATGGACATGCCGGTCACAATCACCCACGACATTCCGGGCCAGCAGACGCAAACCCATCACCTGCCGCTGGGCGTGGTGGGGGCCATCGCCCCTTGGAACTTCCCCATCCTGCTGGCCTTCTGGAAGATCGCCCCGGCGTTGAAGGCCGGCAACACGCTGGTGGTGAAGCCATCCCCCTTCACGCCGCTGGCGACGCTGAAGGCCATCGAACTGTTGCAGGCCGTGTTGCCGCCCGGTGTGCTGAACGCCGTCAGCGGCGGGGATCGGCTGGGCCCCTGGCTGACCGCCCATCCCGGCATCGACAAGATCAGCTTCACCGGTTCCACCGAAACCGGCCGCCGGGTCATGGCCTCTGCTGCCAACCGGCTGACGCGGGTCACGCTGGAACTGGGCGGCAACGATGCCGCCATTGTGCTGCCCGACATTGACGTCGATGCCATGGCGCCGAAAATCTTCTGGTCCGCCTTCCGCAACAGCGCGCAAATCTGTGTGGCGACCAAGCGGCTTTACATCCATGCCGACATCTATGACCGGCTGTCCCAGGCCCTGGTCGCCTATGCGGCCACCGTGCCCCTGGGGGATGGAATGCTGCCCGGCAGCCAATTGGGGCCGATCCAGAACAAGGTACAGTTTGGCCGGGTGAAATCCATCATCGATGATTGCCGCACCCAGGGGCACCGGTTCCTGTGTGGCGGAACCATGGATGACGGCCAGGACGGCTTCTTCATCCCCGTGACGATGGTGGACAATCCGCCCGAAACATCCCGCGTGGTGCGGGAAGAGGCGTTCGGCCCCATCCTGCCACTGCTGAAATTCACTGATATCGACGATGCCGTGGCCCGCGCCAATGATTGCGACTATGGGCTGGGCGGGTCAGTCTGGTCGGCTGATCCGGTTGCGGCCTTGGGCGTTGCGCAGCGGCTGGAAACCGGTACGGTCTGGATCAATAATGTCCAGACCCTGGCCCCCACCGTGGCCTTTGCGGGGCACAAGCAATCCGGCATCGGGGTGGAGAACAGCCTGGATGGGCTGCTGGAATATACGGTCCCCCGCACCATCATCAGACCCGCCGGAACGGAGGCTTGAGCCATGGATATCCTTGCCGCCGTCGTGAACGAGGCCAAGGGGCCGTTCAGCCTGGAGACGGTCCAGTTGGACAGCCCCCGTCCGGGGGAGGTGCTGGTCCGCATCCTGGGCGTGGGGCTTTGCCATACCGATCTGATTGCGCGTGACCAGATTCTGCCCATCCGCCTGCCCGCCGTGCTGGGCCATGAAGGGGCCGGCATCGTGCTGGCCACGGGGGCCGGCGTCAGCCGTGTCGTACCGGGGGACAAGGTCGTGCTCTCCTTCTCCTCCTGCGGCACCTGCCCACGCTGCGATAGCGGAGAATCCGCTTATTGCATGACAGGACCGGCACTGAATTTCGCCGGCCGTCGCCCGGATGGCAGTACCACCATGACGCGGGCCGGCAAGAAGCTGTCCAGCCCCTTCTTCGGCCAATCCTCCTTCGCCAGCCATGTGCTGACCGGGGAACGCAATATCGTGAAGGTGGATGATGACCTGCCGGTGGAACTGCTGGGCCCTCTGGGCTGCGGCATCCAGACGGGGGCCGGGGCCGTGCTGCGCAGCTTCGACTGCCCGCCCGGCAGTTCCCTGCTGATCACCGGGGCGGGGTCGGTGGGACTGGCCGCTGTGATGGCCGGCGCGCTGCGCGGGCTGGGCATGATCATCGTGTCCGACCCCATGGCCGCCCGGCGCGAGTTGGCCCTGTCGCTGGGGGCCACCCATGTTATCGACCCGGCAGGGGGCAATCTGGAAGCCGCCGTCCGCGCCATCACCCCCTATGGCTGCGATTTCAGCCTGGATACGACGGGCGTGGGCGAGGTGATGGATGCCGCCATTCGCGCCATGCGCCCGCGTGGCACCTTCGGTCTGGTCGGCGTGCCACGCAACCCGCTGTCCCCCAGCCCCGGCATCGGTTCAGCGGTGCTGACCCTGGGCCACACGATCCGCGGCATCATCGAAGGCGACAGCGAGCCCGACCAGTTCATTCCCGAACTGCTGTCCTATTACCGGCAGGGGCGCTTCCCCTTCGACCGGTTGATCCGCACCTATCCGTTCCACGCCATCAACGACGCCGTGGCCGACCAGCATCACGGGCACTGCATCAAGGCCGTGCTTTTGATGCCGGACGCCGCCGCATAAGGAATCCGCCCCATGGAACTGACCCCGGATATTGCCGCCATCGTCACGGGCGGCGCCTCTGGCCTGGGCGAAGCGGTGGCCCGCGCCCTGGCCGCCACTGGCGCCCGCGTGGCCCTGTTCGACCTGGATGCCGCACGCGGATCGCGTGTGGCGGGCGAACTGGGTGGTATTTTCTGCAAGGTGGATGTGGCCAGCGACGACAGCACCGCCGCCGGTTTCGCCGCCGCCCGCGCAGCCCATGGCCAGGAACGGGTGCTGGTCAACTGTGCCGGCATCGGCCCGTCAGCCCGCACCATCCGCCGCGACCGGGAAACCGGCACCATCACCCCTCACGACCTGAACGTCTTCCGCAAGGTGCTGGAAGTGAACCTGCTGGGCAGTTTCCGCTGCCTGGCCATGGCCGCCGCCGGTATGGCGGCGGCCGAACCGTTGAACGCGGATGGGGAACGCGGCGTCATCATCAATACGGCCAGCATTGCCGGTCAGGATGGGCAGATCGGTCAGGCGGCCTATGCGGCCTCCAAGGGCGGTATCCTGGGCCTGACCCTGCCCGTGGCCCGCGACCTGATGGCCGACGGCATCCGCGTCAACACCATCATGCCCGGCATCATGGACACGCCCATGCTGGCCACGGTGACATCAGAGGTGCGGGCAGCCCTGGCGGCGTCGGTCCCCTTTCCCAAACGGTTGGGCCACACAGCGGAGTTTGCCGATCTGGCCCTGTGCATGATCCGCAACAGCTATTTCAATGCCGCCCAGGTGCGCCTGGATGCCGGCATCCGGATGGCGCCGCGATGAGCCGGGGGATCACCGCCGATCTGCACGGCCGCCGTGCCCTGGTCACCGGGGCAGCATCCGGTTTCGGCGCCCATTTCGCCCAGGTGCTGGCGGGTGCCGGTGCCGATGTTGTTCTGACCGGACGCCGGCTGGCACCGCTGCAAAGCCTGGCCGCGCAGATCCGGAGCGATGGCGGGCAAGCGACCGCACTATCAATGGATGTCTGTGACCCCGCTTGCGTGGCCGCCGCACTGGACGCCGCCGGCCCCCTGGACATTGTCATCAACAATGCCGGCGTCACCCGCACAGCACCCGTGCTGGAACAGAGCCCGCAGGATTGGGACACGGTGCTGGATACTGATCTTAAGGGCGTGTTTCTGGTGGCGCAGGCGGCGGCGCGCGCCATGGCGGCACGCGGCCAGGGGGGCAGCATCATCAATATCGCCTCCATCCTGGGACTGCGCCAGGGTGGGGCTGTCACACCCTATGCGGTTGCCAAGGCCGGGGTCATCCAGTTGACACGGCAACTGGCCCTGGAACTGGCCCGCCATGGTATCCGCGTCAATGCCCTGGCGCCGGGCTATTTCGAAACAGACCTGAACCGGGATTTCTTCGCCACGCCCGCCGGGCAGGCCCTGATCAAGCGCATCCCGCAGCGCCGCCTGGGACAATTGCCGGACCTGGATGGCCCGCTGTTGCTGCTGGCATCCGACGCATCGCGTTTCATGACCGGCGCCGTGATCGAGGTTGATGGCGGCCATCTGGTCTCCAGCCTCTGATCCCCCACCCCCTCACCCCGGACATTGCCCATGATCACGATCCATATTACCGACCGTTCCCAACAACCGCACCGGATCGACGGTGAACCCGGCCTCAGCCTGATGGAGAATATCCGGCGCGGCGGCATCGACGAATTGCTGGCCCTGTGCGGCGGTTCCTGTTCCTGCTGCACCTGCCACGTCACCATCGCCCCGGAATGGGCCGATCGTATCGGCCCCGCCACAGGGGACGAGGCCGACCTGCTGGAAGGCTCCACCCAGGTCGGCCCCCGTTCCCGCCTGTCCTGCCAGATCATGGTAACCGCCGCGATGGACGGCCTCCAGGTGACCGTGGCACCGGAAGATTGATCTGTCCCTCCCCTCCCACCATCAGCGCCGGGCATCGTGTGATGCCCGGCTTTTTTATGAATATCAGTACGATATGGAGATATCGGCCGGCATTGCCATGCCGGCTTGACAAATTTAGTCATACGCATAAATAATGCGATCAATAAATGAGATGATCCTGGGAGGATATGATGGCGGGTGCGGCGGCAAAGCGCGATCCACAAGCGTCCCGATCGGGCGCGCGTGAACAATTGCTGGCCGCGACCAGCGCCCTGCTGACCGAAAGCGACACGCTCGACATCTCCTTGAACGAGATTTCTGCCCGCGCACAGTTGAACCATGGCCTGGTCAAATATTATTTCGGCAATAAGGAAGGGCTGCTGCTGGCCCTGCTGGACCGGGATGCGGGCACCGCGCTGGCAGCCCTGGAAACCTTGGTGGGCATGTCCGTCCCGCCCTTGCGGAAGCTGGAACTGCATATCCGTGGCGTCATCAACACCTATTTCCGCCATCCCTATATCAACCGCCTGATCAATTATCTGCAAAGCAGCAGCGACACCAATGCCGCACATCTGTCGGCGGTCTTCATCAACCCGCTGCTGCGCTTTCAGCAGATGATGATCGAAGAGGCGGTGGCGGCGGGGTCCATCCATCCGATCCGGCCGGATTTCTTCTATTTCTCGATCATCGGCGCCTGCGATTTTCCCTTCAATGCCAGACGAACCCTGCCCCATGCCTTTGGCATGGCCGCCATCGGGGAAGAGGCGAAGAACAGCTATGCCGATCATGTTGTACGCCTGGTGATGGGGGGAATTGCCCGGAACTGAAGGGTTGCACCGCCACTGACAGGAGTTCCGGGATGCTGTCTCCATCGAAGATCGCCCGTCGTCAGGACGGGATGGCCCATGCCCCCGCCCCGCTGACGGCGGCCGGCCTGCACCATGGCCCCGATTATGCCGAAACCCGCGCATTGACCATCATTCTGCGCGACCAGCCCCGCGTCACCATCGTTCAAGCCCCCCCTGGCTATGGGAAATCCCGGTTGCTGCGGGAACTGGCCCTGCGTCTGCGCGAACTGGGGGAGGTGGTTCACCTGGATGATGACCCGACGGCCCCGCCGCATCAGGGGCGTTCGGCCCGCGATGGCTGGGTGCTGATCGATGATATCGACATCGGTGCTACCGAACTGGGGCCCTGGCTGTCCCGGCGGCCGGCAGCGCGGAGCGGACATGCTGTGCTGACCTGCCGCGCCCTGCCGGCGCTGATCGGGCTGTCGGCGGGGGAAATGGCGGATATCGCCCTGCTGGACCTGCGCGACCTGACCCCGACAGATGCGGAGGCCGACCGGCTGCTGATCCGCCTGTGCGGTCAGACCATGCCGGCAGAGGTGCGCCGCGCCGTCATCAACCGGGCCGAGGGCTGGCCCGCCCTGCTGATGCTGTTTGGCGCCGCCGCCCGGCGTATTGGCCGGGTAAGGTCGCTGTTCGCCCCGGAAATCCTGTCCCGCGGACAACTGGTAACCTATTTCAACGCCACCTTGCTGGATCAGGGCGGGCCGGAAATTCGCTGGCTGCTGCAGCGCCTGTCGCTTTTCAACCATTTCAACCAACCCATGGTGACGGCCTTGCTGGGCGCACGGGCCGCCGGGCTGCTGCAAAGGGCGCAAACGGCTTCCCCCGTCCTGATCCCGTCGGAAGAAATGGAGGCGGGTTTCCGTTTCCACGGCCTGCTGCGCACCACATTGCGCGCCGACTATATGGCCGATGCGCTTCAGGATGCGGTCGCCCTGCTGTCGCAGGCAAGCCGCTGGTGCGAGGCGGCGGACAGGCTGGCTGACGCCGTGGATTATGCCCTGGAGGCGGGGGAGCCTGACCGCGCCCATGATCTGCTTTGCCGCCACACGCCAGCCTTCATACAGGCAACGGGACAGGTGACGAAAATCCGCGCCTGGGTGGCGCGGCTGATCCAGGCGGGTGTGGGTGTGGCGACCGAACTGCGGCTCTGGCAAGTCTGGTCCCTGGTCTTCTGTATGCGGATGGATGAGGCACAGGCGGAACTGGACCTGCTGGCCCCGACCCTGCCCTCCGCCCAGCAGGCCCATCTGGAACAGTTGCGGATTTCCATCGCCGCGCGTGGCGATGACGCCAGCCTGACCCATGATCTGGCCGAACAATGGGTGGCATCACACGCGGCAGCCGACCCTTTCAAACTGGCGGCGGTGCAGGCCATCCGCTCCCTGGCCTGCGCGGCCTTGCTGGACGAGCGTGGCGCCCGCCTGTGCCTGGCGGCGGCACGTGCCGCAGCGGGGGACAGTGGCGGGGCCTATGCGGTGGCGTGGGTCGGCGTCATTGATGCCTTGCTGGAACTGGACCTGGGCAACGCGCCGCTGGCAACCGAACTGCTGGAACGTTGTCTAGCCCGCACGCGTCAGACGGCCAGCCCGACTGCCCCCATTCTGGGCACCATGGATCTGATCGCGGCGCGGGTCCAATATGAACGGGGCGACATCGTGGCGGCGCGCGACCATATGGATCGCGGTGCCTATGCCCTGCCCAGCCATTGCCTTGTCGAAACCGATATACTGGCCTGGGAAGCCCGGATCGGCCTGAAGGAGGCCAGCAGCGGCATTGATGCCGCCCTGGCCGACCTGCGGGAATGGACCAGCCCGGCCCGCCGGCAACAGGCAGCCTGCACCTGCATGAATGTGGGCTTGCTGTTGCGGGCGAGCCGCACGGCGGAGGCCCAGCAATATTGGGACAGCCGCATTCAGATCGGGCCGGATGGCCTGCCAACAGGGGATGATGCCGGCCTGCCGCCCGACATGATGCTGCGCCTGTGCATGACACGGGCCTGGCTGCAATTCGCGTCGGGTCAGCAGGAAGACGCGGCCCGGCTTGCCAGCCGGTTTCTGCCTTTGGCCGAACAGCATGGGCGGCAGCCACTGCGCGTCAAACTGCTGTTGCTGAAGGCGGCCCTTCACCTGGCGGCCGGCGACCGGGTCCGGGCCAGGGGGCCATTCCGATTGGCGCTGGAGACAGCGGCCCACAATGATCTGTTCGCCACGGTCCATGAACAGGCCTGGGCACTGTTGCCCCTGCTGTCGGCAGAGGAAGCGCCGGCGGCCCTGGGTGCAACGGTGCTGGACTTCATGATCCGCCTGCGCCACCGGCTGGGCTTGCCGCACAGCCCGGTTGCCGCAGCCGGCGGGGGCGACCGCCCCCTGGAGGAATTGACAGGACGGGAAACCGAAATCCTGCGCGCCCTGGAATCCGGTCTGTCCACCCAGGCTGTGGCCGATCGCATGTCGGTCAGCCTCGCTACCGTGAAATGGCACATCCAGAACATCTACAGCAAACTCGGCGTCAACAACCGCACCGGTGCGCTGGCGACGGCCCGCCGCCTTTGCCTGCTGTGACGGCCGCACGCCCACACGACCCAGGGAACCATCATGGCCGAAGCCTATATCGTTGCCGCCACCCGCACCGCGACGGGACGCAAGAACGGCACACTTGCCACCACCCACCCGATCGATCTGGCCGCCGCCGCCATGCGTGCGCTGGTGGAACGGTCCGGCATCGATCCCGCTGCCATTGATGATGTCATCTGGGGGGTGCTGGACCCTGTCGGCCCCCAGGCCCATGACATGGCGCGCACCGCCTGGCTGGCGGCCGGGCTGCCGTTGCATGTGCCGGGTGTCACGGTGGACCGGCAATGCGGTTCTTCCCAGCAGGCGGTGCATTTCGCGGCCCAGGCCGTGATGGCTGGCGTACAGGATCTGGTGGTTGCCGGCGGGGTGCAGTGCATGAACCTGATCCCCATGAACAGCTCGCTGGAATTCGGCCGCACCCTGGGGTTTGACACGCAATATAGTGGCAGCCAGGGCTGGCTGGCCCGCTTCGGCACCCAGGAGGTCAACCAGTTCCGGGGCGCCGAATTGATGGCCGAACGCTGGGACATCCGCCGCGAGGCGATGGAAGCCTATGCCCTGGAAAGCAACCGCCGCGCCCTGGAGGCCATTGCCGCCGGGCATTTCGCGGCAGAAATCTTCCCCACTGCCGGGTTGTCGGTGGACGAAACGCCGCGCGTCACCAGCCTGGAGAAGATGGCCAGCCTGCGCCCCATCCGCGAGGGGGGACGCGTCACCGCCGCCGCGGCCAGCCAGATCGCAGACGGGGCCGCGGCCCTGCTGATCGCCTCTGAAGCGGCGGTGCGCAGCCATGGCCTGCACCCGCGGGCCCGCATCCACCAGATGACGGTGCTGGCCGATGATCCCGTCATGGTGCTTTCCGCCCCCATCCCCGCCACCCGGCGCGCCCTGGCAAAGGCCGGTCTGCGTATGCAGGATATCGACCGGGTGGAGATCAACGAGGCGTTCGCCCCCGTGCCCATGGCCTGGATGCGCGAACTGGATGCCGATCCGGCCCGCGTCAATGCAAATGGCGGCGCCATCGCCCTGGGTCACCCGCTGGGCGCCACAGGCGCCCGCCTGATGACGACGCTTCTGCATGAATTGGAACGCACGGGCGGCCGCTACGGATTGCAGACCATGTGCGAGGCCGGTGGTCAGGCGAATGTCACCATCATCGAACGGCTTTGACCCGGCATCTCATGACCTACCAACTCTATCATTCCGCCGATACCCGTTCCTTCCGCGCACTTTGGGCGCTGGAGGAGGTCGGGGCACGCTACGACCTGCACCTGCTGCCCTTCCCGCCGCGGGTGCAGGCGCCGGATTATTTGGCAATCAACCCGCTGGGCACCGTGCCATTGCTGATCGACGGCGCGGCCCGCATGGTGGAATCCGTGGCAATCTGCCAGTATTTGGCTGCCCGCCACCCGCAACGCGGGCTTGGGGTTGCGCCCGACAGCCCGGATTTCGCCGCCTATCTGGATTTTCTGCATTTCGGGGAAGCAGCACTGACCTTTCCCCAAGCGCTGATGCTGCGCTATGGCCAGTTTGAAGCCCCCCAGCGCCGCCAGCCCCAGGTCGTGGCCGATTACGAACGCTGGTTCCTCTACCGCCTGGCCGCCGTTGAACAGCGCCTGCAAACAGCGGCCTATATGGCGTGTGGCCATTTCACCATGGCCGACATCGCCGTCGGCTACGCGGTCAAGCTTGCCCATCATGTCGGGATTGATGGGAAACTGCCACTATCTGTACGGGCCTATTTCGACCGCCTGCAATCACGCCCAGCCTTCCTCGCAGCCATGAACCGTCAACTTCAGGGCATGGATTGACAGCGATTGGCGCTAAAAAAACACAGATACCTATGCCCAATCACGCGACCGGGCGATGACATGCCGCCATGGTATGGGTCATCATCCTGCGCCCAGCCCACCGCCTCGACATAATCGTTGAAATGGTCGGTCCCTTCCGGGAAATAGGCCAGATCCTCGTCAGGCAGGTTGATGAACCAGCGGCGGATGTCCTTCTTCGCCAGTTCGATGAAGAAGGTGCCGATGGCGTTGTCCACCCTGCGCGAACCGGCCCGCCCGGTTCAGCCTGACCTGGGAAGCGTGCCGCTCCCAAACAGTTTGAGCTATTGTAAAGAGATGCGAACCCCACCCCACAAGGGCAGGCCCCGCATCTCTTTACGAGAGGGCAATCAGTATCGATAGGTCGCCTGCAGCCAGATTTCACGCGGCCGGCTGACTGAACCGTTAAGATCAGCTCGCACGCCACTATTGGTTCCTGTACCCGTCGCTGTATAGGGCACGGCGTTGGCGTGCATGACGTAGAGCTTATCCGACAGATTCTTGCCGATAAGCGCCAACTCCCAGCGCCCATCGCCGCCAATCACACGGGCGCTGGCATCATACATCCAATAGGCCGACTGCCGGGCGTCCGGCTGCAGGGATTCCGAATAATAATAGGCGCTGGAATAGCGGCCATCACCCGACAGGGCAAAGTCCAGGCCCTCCCCGATCGGGAACTGGTAACTAAAGCCGACAACGCCGGAGACGCGCGGCGCCCGCGCCGGGGTCCGCCCATCATAATCCTGCGAGGTGAAGGCCGTGCCGTTGAAACCGAGCTTGCAGCCCTCCGCAACAGTCTGCCCCTCAAAGCAGGCACCGATATAGTTGGCATAGGTTGCCTTATTGTAGCCAAGAGACCCGTGGAATTCCAAGCCTTTGACGGTCGGTACGTCATATTGTGCCTCGAATTCCAGACCGCGGGTACGCAGCTTGCCGGCGTTCGACAGGCGGAAGGAGACGGTGGCAGCATCGAAGATCTGCACCTGCAGGTTCTTATAATCGTAATCATAGGCGACCAGACCGAGCCGCAGGGCGCGATTGAAGAAGCGCGGGCGAACCCCCACCTCGAAGCCGCTGGCCGTTTCCGGACCATAGGCCAGGGCAGACCGGTCCAGCCCGGCGGTCAGCACCGCGCTGTTGTTGAAGCCGCCAGACTTGTAACCTTCCTTATAAGCCGCATAGACGGTCAAGTCCTCCGACTGCCGCCAGGTGACCGTCGCCTCCGACGAGATATCGTCGTCGGCATAATCATCCGTGTAGGTGTTCATGGAGAAGCCAGCCGCCAGGAACGGGTGGACATAGGTGTTGCGGATCCAGGATTTCTTCTCTTCCCGCGTCCAGCGCGACCCGCCCGCCAGTTCCAGTTCATCGGTCAGCTTATATTGAAGCTGACCAAAAACCGAATAGGTCTTCGCGGTCGTGGCGGATGGCTTCTCCCAGGTCTGGTACTTGCCCGTGACCGGGTCCGCCGGCAATGGCGCGATATCGACGATGCTGCGGAAATCCAGGTCGGCATGTTGGAAATAGGCCCCCGTCATGAAATTGACAGGGCTATCAAAATCGCTCGATACGCGGAGTTCCTGGGAAAAGGCGCTATATTGCGTCTTCTCATTGACGAACAACTGGCCGGCACTGTGGTCGGCATTGAACAGCCCTTCATAGGCCAGATCGTAATAACCCGTGATTGAGGTGATGGCGATATTTTCCAGATTATAGTTGGCCGTGACAGAGGCCAGATAGGATTCATAATCACCATACGCCTTGCCATCCCGCGCGCTGGGCCATTTGGCCGTTTCGGCCACGGGCATGTCGGAGCGTGACAGTTTCTTGTCAATCCGGCAGTCGTTCGTCTGGTCGGCCAAGCCGAAGCTGGGCGCGGGCGCCCCGCGCGGGCAACTGATATTCTGGTAGGTGGAGGCCGGGCCGCTATCTTCCATTTTTGAATAGAGCAGCTTGGCGGTCACATCGAAACTCTCCGTCGGGGTATAGACGGCGGTGCCGCGAACCAGCGCTTCCTGCTGGTTCGGCAGATGCTTGTCGGAGGCACCAGGGATCGCCAAGCCTACCGGGTCGTCATTGCGCGGTTTCGCCACATTGGTGAAATAGCCATCCATGTCCGTGAAGCGCGCAGCCAAACGGATACCCAGCGTGTCGCTAACCGGACCGGAGATGACGCCTTCCGCCACCTTCTCCTCCGCCTCGAACTCATAGCGGAGGCTGCCCTGGGCTTCGAAGTGGCTACCGGGATTCTTGGAGGTCAGCGACAACACGCCGCCCGGGCTGTTCTTGCCGAAGAACAGCGCCTGCGGGCCGCGCAGAACCTCCATCTGCGCCAGATCAAGCAGACCCTGCTGGATGGCGCGGCCGCGACTGATCTGGACGCCGTCGATATTGATACCGACGGATTGATCAAAGCCGGAGCTTAACGACGAGGAGCCCACACCGCGCAGATAGATGTTGGACCCGCCACCCGACGGGGAGCCACCGACGATCAGTTGCGGCACCAGCTTTGCGGCGGACTGAAAGTCCGAGGTCAGATATTGCTCAAGCTGCTGCGAACCAACGGCGGAGATGGCCGCCGGCACAGCCTGCAATGTTTCCGAGCGGCGGCGGGCCGTAACAATCACTTCTTCCAGCATGGCCGGCTGGGCAGCGGTAGCATCGGCGACAATGGTTTCGGCCATGGCCGGACATGCGGCGAAGATGCCACTGCCCACCAGGCCCAGGATGGTGCCGTGCCGGAGCACGCGCAAACGGGCGGATCGGGTCGCGGACTTGTTCATTTTCTCTCCCTGACGAATTATGGGACCGCGCAGACGCGGCCGTTGTTTTGCATGACGATGCCTTGGCGCAGCGAACCCTGTCAATTATTTAATTAATCCATTACATAATTCGGGGCGCCAACCATACCCCGGCCCGCCAGGGCCTGTCAGCCCCCCCCCCCCCCTGACTGGGGCTTTGTCCGGCATGTCTCGCCAACGCCGCTTGCACCTTATTAATTGTTCGATTAAATATCAATCGGACTTTCGATATGGATGCATACGGACCGACAGAAAAATGACGGGAACCGACGATATCAAAGGGCGCGTCGCCCTGATCACCGGCGCCTCCGCCGGGCTGGGCCGGCATTTCGCCGGAACGCTGGCACGGGCCGGGGGGCGCGTGGCGCTGGCGGCGCGGCGCGGCGACAAGCTGGCTGAATTGCAGGATGCCCTCGCCGCCGCGGGTGCCGAGGCGATCACCCTTTCCATGGACGTCACCGACCCCACAAGCGTCCGGCGGGGCGTGGCGGAGACCGTGGAAAGGCTGGGCGGCATTGACATCCTGATCAACAATGCCGGCGTCACCGCCACCGTTCCCCTGCTGGACATGGATATTGATGGCTGGGACGCGATCATGGACACCAACCTGCGCGGCTGCTTTCTGGTCGGACAGGCGGCAGCACGCGCCATGCGGGACCGGGGGACCGGTGGCAGCATCGTCAATGTCGCCTCCATCCTGGGCCTGCGGGTCGCGGGCCAGGTCGGCGCCTATGCCGCATCCAAGGCGGCACTGGTGCAACTGACCCGTTCCATGGCGCTGGAATTTGCCCGTGACCGGATCAGGGTCAATGCGCTTTGCCCCGGCTATATCGCCACCGACCTGAACGGGGAATTCTTCCAGAGCCCCGCCGGTCAGGCTCTGGTGAAGCGCATCCCCATGCGGCGGCTGGGCGACCCGGCCGACCTGGACGGCCCGCTGCTGCTGCTCTGCTCCGATGCCGGCAGATATATGACGGGTGCCGCCATCCCGGTGGATGGCGGGCACCTCGTCTCCTCCCTTTAACGCCTGCGGTCGCCGACCAAGGGGCGGCAGCACGTCACCAATTCGAAATAGTGCAATCGGGAACCGGACGGGTTCCGCAAACGAACGGGGGGAACAGATCATGGCGCAAGCCTATATCGTGGCCGCAACACGCACGGCCGGCGGCCGGCGCGGCGGGCGCCTGCAGGGCTGGCATCCGGCCGACCTTGCCGGGCTGGTGCTGGACGAGCTGGTCCGGCGGGCCGGGGCCGATCCGGCGCATATCGACGATGTGATCATGGGCTGCGTCAGCCAGGCGGGCGAGCAATCCACCAACATCGCGCGCAATGCCGTGCTGTCCTCCGGCCTGCCGGAAAGCGTGCCGGGCACCAGCATCGACCGGCAGTGCGGCTCCTCCCAGCAGGCACTGCATTTCGCGGCCCAGGCCGTGATGTCGGGCACCATGGACATGGTCATCGCCGCCGGGGTGGAGAGCATGAGCCGCGTGCCCATGGGAATGCCGGCCGCCCTGCCGGAAAAGAACGGCCTTGGCCAGTACAAGAGCCAGGCTATGGAGGCGCGCTATCCCGGCGTGGTGTTCAACCAGTTCGAGGGCGCCCAGCGCATTGCGCAGAAATACGGATTCAGCCGGGCCGACCTGGACGGCTTTGCCCTGGACAGCCATCGAAAGGCCATCGCCGCCGCCCATGCAGGCCTGTTCGACCGCGAAATTCTGCCCGTCCCCATCCGGACGGCTGAGGGCAACGCCGACCTGCACCGGGTGGACGAAGGCATCCGCTTCAACGTGACGGCCGAGGGCATCGCCCAGGTGAAGCCGCTGGTCGATGGCGGAACGATCACCCCGGCCAATGCCAGCCAGATGTGCGACGGGGCGTCGGGCGTGCTGGTGGTCAACGAACGGGGCCTGAAGCGGCTGGGCATTGCCCCGCTGGCACGCGTCCATCACATGACAGTCGTGGGCGAAGACCCGGTGATCATGCTGGAGGCCCCCATCGGCGCCACGCTGAAGGCCCTGGACCGAAGCGGCCTGTCCATAAATGATATCGACCTGTTCGAGGTGAACGAGGCCTTCGCCTCCATCCCGCTATCCTGGCTGGCTGGCACGGGCGCCGATCCGGCGCGACTCAATGTCCATGGCGGGGCCATCGCGTTGGGCCACCCGCTGGGCGCCACGGGCACCAAGCTGATGACCAGCCTGATCCACGCGCTCCACGCCCGCAACGGCCGCTATGGGCTGCAGGTGATGTGCGAAGGCGGCGGGCTGGCCAATGTCACCATCGTCGAACGGCTGTGAGCGGAAGGAACCATCCATGTTTTCGGGAAAGACCCTGAGCCTGACCGCCATTGAGGGCGGTATCCTGGAAATCTGCTTCGACCGCCGTGACGGATCGGTGAACAAGCTGGACGCCGCCACCTTTGACGAGCTGCGCCAGGCGCTGGACATCATCGACAGCCGGCCGGAAACGGCGGGCCTGCTGCTGACCAGCGGCAAGGACGCTTTCATCGTCGGTGCCGACATTTATGAATTCACCGCCCTGTTTCGGGAACCGGAAGCAGCCATCATCGCGCTGTCGGGCCGCAATGGCGACACGGTCACGCGGCTGGCCGCCCTGCCCTTCCCCATCGTGGCCGCCATTAACGGCCTGGCGCTGGGCGGCGGGCTGGAACTGGCGCTGGCCGCCGATCACCGCATTCTGGCAAGCGATGCCAAGATCGGCCTGCCGGAGATCAGCCTGGGCCTGATCCCCGGCCTGGGCGGCACCGTCCGCCTGCCCCGCCTGACCGGTCTGGCGACAGCGGCGGACTGGATCGTCACCGGCCGCCCGCAGGCGGCCGCAACCGCACTGTCCACCGGGGCCTGCACGCAGGTGGCGGAACCGGCCCATCTTCGCACAGCGGCACTGGACCTGCTGCGGCGAACGATGGCCGAACCCGAACAATGGCGGCGGGAAAGACAGCGCCGTCTGGGCGGCATCGATGGTGGCGATCCCGCCGCACAACTGGCCGCTGCCCATGCCTTCACGGCGCGCAGCCTTTCCTTCGTGCCCGCCGGGGGGCGGGTGCTGGCACATATGGCGGCCAGCGCCGGCAGTGACGAGGCGGCGGCCCTGGTGGCCGAGCGCGAATTGTTTGCCGCCATCGCCAAGACCCAGGCGGCACAGGCCCTGGTCCGCATCTTCATCAACGACCAGGCGGTGAAGCGCAAGGCCCGGTCCTATCGCAACCAGGGCACCCCCGTTCATCGGGCGGCGGTGCTGGGCGCCGGCATCATGGGCGGCGGCATCGCCTATACCAGTGCGGCCCACGGTGTGCCGGTGCGGTTGAAGGATATCGCACCGGCAGCCCTCGACCTGGGCCTGAAGGAGGCTGCATCCCTGGCCGCCAAGCAGGTGGCGACCGGCCGGCTGCGGCAGGAGCAGGCCGACGGCATCATCGCCGCCATCCATCCGCAATTGGACGATGCCGGCTTCGATACGGTCGGTATCGTGGTGGAAGCCATTGTGGAGAAGCTGGAGGTCAAGCAGTCGGTGCTGGCCGGGATGGAAGCCGTGGTAAGGCCCGGCACGGTGCTGGCCAGCAACACCTCCTCCCTGCCCATCGCCAGCCTGGGGACGGCGCTGCGCCGTCCGGAGGATCTGGTGGGGATGCATTTCTTCAACCCCGTGCCGTTGATGCCGCTGGTGGAGGTGATCCGCAGCGACAAGACCAGCGACCGCGCGGCGGCAACCGTGGCTGCCTATGCGCTGTCCATGGGCAAGGTGCCGGTGGTGGTAAAGGATTGCCCCGGTTTCCTGGTCAACCGCATCTTCACGCCCTATGTGCTGGGCTTCCTGCGCCTGATCGCCGACGGCGCCGATTACCGCGAGATCGACCGGGTGGCGGAAGCGTTCGGCTGGCCCATGGGTCCGGCCTATCTGCAGGACGTGATCGGCATGGATACCAGCCTGCATGTCCTGCGCATCATCAGTGCCGGCTATCCCGAGCGCATGGCCCACGATCCCGGCCATGCCGTGGCCCGGATGGTGGCGGAAGGCCGGTTCGGGCAGAAGAACGGGCTGGGCTTCTACCGCTACGCCCCCGACGCGAAGGGCCGGCCGCGCAAGGAGCTATCGACCGACACCGCCAGCTTGCTGGCCGCCCTGCAATCACAGGGACCATGCGACATCACCGAAAGGGAGATTGTGGAACGGCTGATGCTGCCCATGGTGATCGAGGCGGCCCACTGTCTGGAAGAAGGCGTCGCCGGCAGCGCGGCGGAAATCGACATGGCCCTGGTGCTGGGCCTGGGCTTCCCCCGCCATGTCGGCGGCGCGCTGACCTATGCCGACTGGCTGGGGGCCGACGCCGTGCTGGCCGCCTGCGAACGCCATGCCGGCCTGGGACCGCTCTACCAGCCGACCCACGGTATGCGGGAAATGGCGGCGCGCGGCGGCCGCTATTACCCCGATTGAGGAGGGGGGCAATGCACCTGACGCTTCCATTGCACAAGGGTGCCCAGGAGCGCCCCCACCATACGGCGCTGGTCCATGCCGACCGGCGCCGGTCCTGGGCCGAACTGGCGGCGCGGGTGGCGCGTCTGGCCGCCGGTCTGGTGGCACGGGGGTGCCGTCCCGACGACAGGGTCGGCGTGCTGGGCCCCAATTCCGACCATTATGTGGAGGCGCTGTTCGCCATCTGGTGGGCGGGCGGTGTTGCCACCCCGATCAATACGCGCGGCAGCGCCGGGGAAATCGCCTACAGTCTGGCCGACAGCGGCACCGCCATCCTGCTGGCCGATGCCAGCTTCCTGGACATGGCAATGGGGCTGTCGACGGGGGGCGGTCTGGTCGCCCTGGGCGCAGATGTCGGGGACATCACCGGCACCGACAGCCTGATCGCCGGCCATGGGGCGGTGCCCGACGCCGGACATGGCGGCGACGCGCTGGCCGCGATCCTCTATACCGGCGGGACCACGGGGCGGCCCAAGGGCGTGATGCTGAGTCATGGCAATCTCTACACCAATGCGCTGGTCACCCTGGCCGCCACCCCGCGCCCGGCCCTGTCGGTGGGGCTGCAGGTGGCACCGCTGTTCCATGCCGGCGGCATCGGGCCCATGCTGCAATATGCGCTGGGGCTGGCCACGCAGGTGATCCTGCCGGGCTTCACCCCGGAAAGCGTGCTGGCGGCCGTGGCGGGGGAGCGGGTGACGGAACTGTTCCTGGTTCCCACCATGCTGAAACGGCTGATCGAGCATCCATCCTTCGCGGCGCACGATCTTTCCAGCCTGCGCCTGCTGCTCTATGGCGCGGCGCCGATTGATGCCACCCTGCTGGAACGGGCCATGGCCGTCCTGCCCGCCGCCGCTTTCGCACAATGTTATGGCATGACGGAACTGTCGCCCGTCATCAGCATCCTGGCCGACCATTGGCACCGGGCCGACGGGCTGGCGGCGGGCAAGCTGGCCTCTGCCGGGCGGCCCGTGGCCGGTTGCGCGGTGCGGATCGCCGATGCGGACGGCCAAACCCTGCCCCCCGGCAGGGTGGGAGAGATCCTGGCGCGCGGCCCCACAGTGATGCAGGGATATTGGGGCAAGCCGGCGGAAACGGCGGCGGCGCTGCGCGATGGCTGGATGCATACGGGCGATGCCGGCTATCTGGACGAAGACGGCTTCCTGTTCGTCGTCGACCGGCTGAAGGACATGATCGTCACGGGCGGGGAGAATGTCTATTCGGCAGAGGTGGAGGATGTGTTGCTGCGGATGCCGGCCGTGTCGGCCTGTGCCATCATCGGCATCCCCGACCCCGTCTGGGGGGAGCGTGTCCATGCCATCATCGTCCCCCGCCCCGGACATGCAGTGCCGACGCTGGAGTCCGTTGCCTTGCATTGCCGGGACCGGCTGGCCGGCTATAAATGCCCGCGCAGCCTGGAAATCCGCGACAGCCTGCCCCTCTCGGCGGCCGGCAAGCTGCTGAAGCATGAATTGCGCGCCCCGCATTGGCAGGGGCGCCCAAGACAGGTTTGACCCGCCACCGCAGAGGTGGGGCGGGTCAAACCTGTTTTAGCCACGGCGGATAATATCCGCCGCGCGCCAGGCCATGGCCATGGTGGGGCCGTTGGTATTGCCAGCCGGGATGACCGGCATGATCGAGGTATCCATGATGCGCAGGCCATGCACGCCGCGCACCCGCAGTTCAGGATCAACCACGGAGCCTGCATCGCGGCCCATGCGGCAGGAGCCGACGGCGTGATAGCCACAGGTGCCATACCGGTCATAGGCCTCCAGGATTTCCGCATCCGTCTGGTACGCCGGGCCGGGCATGGTCTCCGCCACGATAAAGTCCGCCAGCGGCTTGGCGGCGGCAAAGCGGCGCACGGTGCGCACGGCGCCGATCATGGCGGCGCGGTCCTGCTCGGTGGCCCGATAATTGGGCTCCAGCGATGCCAGCACCTCAGGATCGGTGCTGGTAATGTGGATGCGCCCGCGTGAGGTGGGGCGCAACGGATAGACCACCACATGCATACCGGGGAACGGTTCCAGCGCCGCCCGCGCCTTGGCGAAATCCAGGCTGAACGGGGCCAGCAGAAGCTGCGCGTCGGGCCGGTTCAGGTCCGGCCGGGTGCGGAACCAGGCCCCCATCTCATAGGCGGCCCCCGCCATCGGTCCCGTCCGTGTCAGGAAATAGCGCGCCACGGCCCATACCAAACGCCAGCCGGCATATTCCCGGTTCTGTGACTGGTGCGCTGCCCGCAACTTCCATTGCACCAGCAGGCCGCGATGCTCGCTGAGCCCCTCCCCCACCTGCGGGCTGGCATGAACCAGCGGGATATGCAGGGCCGCCAGCCGGTCGGGATCGCCGATGCCGGAACGTTCCAGGATACCGGGCGTCGCCATGGCACCGCCGCACAGGATCACCTCGCGGGCGGCCTCCACCACCCGTTCCTGCCCCCCCTGGCGGACCAGAACGCCGGTGGCGCGCCTGCCCGTGAACAGAACCTTGTCAACCGTGGCACCGGTCAGCACGGTCAGGTTGGGCCGCCCGGCTGCCGGCTTCAGGAAGGCGGTGGCCGCACTCTGCCGCCGTCCGCGATGGATGGTGCAGGGGGCATAGCCGACCCCCTCCCCATCGTCGGGCTGGTTGACATCCTGCTTCACGGGCCAGCCCATGGCCTTGCCGGCTGCCAGCATGGCATCGGTCAGGGGGGTGTGCGCCCGGGGCATGGAAATGCGCAGCGGCCCACTGCCGCCGCGCGTCGGGGCCGCCCCCAGCTCATGGCATTCCATGGCCTCATAGGCGGCCGCGATGTGCGACCAGCCCCAATCGGGACCGGCCAGATCGGCCAGGCTCTCGAAATCGGCGGGCTGGCCGCGTACATACATCATGCCATTGACGGAACTGGACCCACCCAGCACCCGGCCACGCACCCAGGTCTCGGAATTCATGGCCGTGGCCGCTTCCGGCCGGCTGGGATAGGCCCAGAGGTTGCGGACATCCTGCATCACCTTGGCCAGACCCTTGGGCATGTGGATGAAGGGGCTGGCATCCCTGGCGCCCGCCTCCAGCAGGGCCACGCGCACATTCGGGTTCTCGGAAAGCCGGTAGGCGAGCACGCATCCCGCGGCACCGGCCCCCACGATCACGTAATCATAGGCTGACATCGAAACCTCAAGGATTCTGCGGGTGACGGCTCGTCACAGGGCCACGACCACGGATTTCTGCCGTGTATATTCAAGCAGCCCGTCCAGGCCGCCCTCCCGTCCCCAGCCGGATTCCTTGTAGCCGCCAAAAGGCATATGCGCGGATGACAGGCCAAAACCATTGACCCAGACCAGCCCCGCCTGCACCTGTGCCGCCAGCCGGTGGGCGCGGGAGACATCGCGGGTCCAGATATTGGCGGCCAGGCCATAGCGCGAGGCATTGGCCATTTCCATGACCTCCTCTTCCTCGTCGAAGGCGGCGGTGGCCAGCACGGGCCCGAAAATCTCCTCGGTGCAGAGCCGCATGGCGGGTTTGGTATCCACCATCACGGTCGGTTCCAGGAAATAGCCGGGACGGTCGGGAATGCCGCCACCGGCATGGATGGTCGCCCCGTCGCGCACGGCGTCCTGGATGAAGGTATGGACGCGGGCGCGATGCGCCGCCGATACCAGCGGCCCCAACTGCGTATCCAGCGCCAGACCCGGCCCCATGCGCAGCGCAGCGGCAGCGGCAGCAATCCCGTCCACCACCCGTTCATACAGGGGACGGGCGACGAACAGCCGGGAACCGGCCACGCAGACCTGCCCGGAATTGTAGAAGATGGCGTTCACCGCCCCGGCGATGGCAGCATCGACATCGGCATCCTTCAGGATGATGGTCGGCGATTTGCCACCCAGTTCCAGGGTCACCTTCTTCATGTTGCCCGTGGCCAGCCGCGTCACCTCCCGCCCCACGGCGGTGGAACCGGTGAAGGAGACATGATCCACGTCGCCATGCGCCGCCAGCCCGGCCCCCGCACCAATGCCATCGCCCGTCACGACATTGACAACGCCCGGCGGGATACCGGCCGCCTGGATCAGTTCGGCCAGGCGCAAACTGGTCAGGGAGGTCAGTTCCGCCGGCTTCACCACCACACAGCATCCCGCCGCCAGCGCCGGCGCGATCTTGTAGGCCGCCATCATCAGCGGGAAGTTCCAGGGCACGATCTGTGCCACCACGCCCACCGGCTCACGCACCGTATAGGCATGGTGCGGCATGGGCAGGTTCAGGCCCAGCGTGCCGCCATCCAGCTTGTCACACCAGCCGGCATAATAGCGGAAGGCGTCCGCCGCCGCCGCGACATCGGCGAAAAGCGCGTTCAACACGGGCTTGCCCACGTCCAGCGCCTCGATCACCGCCAGTTCATGGGCATTGGCGTCGATCAGGTCGGCCACGGCCAGCAGCGCCTGACGGCGCTGGCCCGGCAGCAGGCTGCGCCAGCTTCCCTTGGTGAAGCTGGCGCGGGCCGCCGCCACGGCCCGGTCCACGTCGCCCGGCCCGGCATTGGCGATGGTGCCCAGCGTCGTGCCGTCGGCGGGGTTCAGCACATCCAGTTGCCGGCCAGCCTCGGCCCCCACCCATTCGCCGCCAATCAACAGGCCATGGTGGCGGGCGGCGAAGGCTTGCGCCCGCGCCTTCGCATTCTCGTCGATCATTGCCGCTTCCCCCCTCAATGCGTCGCGGTGACGGGCCATTGCAGCGACAGCGAGGCCATGGACATCACCATGCCGGCGCGGAAACTGGGCACGAAGCCGGGCGCCACCGTGAAGGACGGGATGCGCTTCAGCCATTCCTCCGTCAGGATGCGCAGTTCCGACCGGGCCAGGACATGACCCAGGCACAGATGCGGGCCGGTGGAGAAGGTGATCTGGGTACGGTGCTTGCGGTCCGGGTCGATCCGCTCGGGATCGGCGTTCAGTTGCGGATCGCGCCCCACCATCGGGTTGTTGCACAATATCATGTCGCCGGCCTTGAAGGTGACGCCGTGGCGCGTGCAATCCTTCACCACCAGCCGGGGCACATTGACCACGGCGAACAGGCGCAGCGCCTCCTCCACAAAGCCGGGGATGGCGGCACTGTCGGTGCGCAGCCGGGCCTGCAGGTCCGGATCGGCCGCCAGCGCGCGATAGGTGAAGGTCATGACATTGGTGACCGTGTCCAGCCCGGCCAGGAACAGCAGGAAGGTGATGGACTGCAACTCCCCATCGCTCAGGGGGCGCCCGTCAATCTCCGCCGCCAGCAGGCGGGAGATCAGACCCGTATCCGGCTGCTGGCGCTTCATCGCCACCAGTTGCATCATCTCCCCGATGATCTGGCCGGCGATGGCCAGTTGCGCCTCCGGCGTTTCCCCGCACTCACGGAAGAAGGTCTCGGCCAGGTCACGAAACCGCTCGAAACGGTCAAGCGGGATGCCCATCAATTCCATGAAGACGGTGACGGGGAAGCGTGAGGAGATCGCGTCATAGAATTCGCATTCCCCCTTGGCGGCAACGGCATCAACCAGCCGCACCACCAGGGCGCGGACATTATCTTCCATCTCTGCCACAGCCTTGGGCGAGAAATGCGGCATCAGCAGCCGGCGATAGGGGATGCTTTCCGGCGGGTCCAGGTTCAAGGGGATCAAGGCGTGCGGGTGTTCCACACGCGGGATCTGCATTTCCCTGGCAGAAAAATGCTCATGATCCTGCAGGACGTTCTCCGCGACGGCATGGCGGGTCACCACCCAGTGGCCCCCATTCAGCGGTGTGTAAAAGACGTCCGGCGCCCCGGCCACCACGGCCGCATAGTCCTGATGCAGGTTCTGTTTCAGCCGCGCATCATTATAGATATCGAACACGAATACGCGATCGGCCGCCACATGGGCGGGCACGGTATAGCCCGTCATCACATTTCCTCCCAGACCAGGATCAGCCCGATTTGCGCCCCCTTTACCCGGCCCGTTGCCAGGGGAGAGCATTTAATCTATTATCCGTAGATTATTAACAGCGCCGCTTTCAACAGGCAAGAAAGAAAGTGAATTCAGCAAATATTCAAAAGCGTTAAAGACTCATTATCAGAAAAGATTGATAAATATACCCAATCGGGCCAATCACGATATTGGCCCGACCATCAACATCTTATCAATAATGACTATTTGTCTTTATTCGAACTTCATCTCCTCCCACCATGGATAGAAGGATGGCATATCCGTCGATACACGATCCTGGAAGCGCGCCGGCCGCTTTTCCATGAAGGCGGCCACGCCCTCTGCCGCATCCCGGCTCTGGATGCGGCTGGCGACGGCGCGGCTGTCCACCCGGTGCGCCAGCATGGGTTGTTCCATATCCAGCCCGCGCCACAGCATCTGCCGCGTCAGGGCGATGGATACGGGCGCGGTATTGTCCGCAATCTCCCGCGCCAAGGCGTGGGCCGTGGGCAACAGCTCCGCCGCGGGCAGCACGTCGCGGACCAGCCCGCCCGCCCTGGCCTCGGCTGCTGCCAGCAGGCGGCCCGTATAGCACCATTCCAGGGCGCGGCTGATCCCGACCACGCGGGGCAGGAAATAGGATGATGCCGCCTCTGGCACGATGCCGCGCCGGGCGAAGACAAACCCGAAGCGGGCCGTGTCACTGGCCAGCCTGATATCCATGGGCAGGGTCATGGTGGCCCCGACACCGACGGCGGCACCGTTGATGGCGGCGATGACCGGCTTCAGGCAGGCATGGATGCGCAAGGCCAGCCGGCCGCCGCCATCCCGCTCCACTGCCCCGCCGCCATCGCCCTGCCCGCCCTTGAAACCGCCGACCCCATCGCTGATGTCGGCGCCGGCACAGAAGGCCTTGCCTTCACCGGTCACGATCACGGCGCGCACATCGTCATCCGCGTCGATCCGGTCGAACAGTTCCAGCAGTTCCGACAGCATGGTCGGATTCATGGCGTTCAGCCGCTCCAGCCGGCGCAACGTCACCGTCGCCACCCCGTCAGCCACCGCATATCCCAGCGTCTCAAACCTCATGCGGCGGCCCCCTTGCGCAGACAGATGGTCTGGGCATTGGTGAATTCCAGCAGCCCGTCCAGCCCGTTCTCGATACCGATGCCCGACTGCTTGTGCCCGCCGAACGGCACCAGCGGCGACAGGTAATGCGCCTCGTTGATCCAGACGGTCCCCGTCTCCAGCCGGGCCGCGATGGCGGTGCCGACCGCCGGATCGGCGGTCCAGACCGACCCGGCCAGGCCATAGGGAGAGGCGTTGGCGCGGGCCACCACCTCATCCACCTCCCGGAAGCGCAGCAGGGGCAGCAGGGGGCCGAACGCCTCTTCTGCCACCACCGCGCTGTCGTCGGGCGGGTTGTCGACCAGCGTGACGGGGATGAAATAGCCCGTACCCTCCGGCACCGCGCCCCCCGCCAGGAACCGCAGGCCGGCGGCGCGGGCATCGTCGATCATGGCCCGCACCCGCTCATACTGCCGGCGGTTCTGCAACGGCCCCAGTTCCGTACCAGGCTGCATACCGTCACCCACCTTCACGGTTCGGGCAAATTCCGCCAGAGCCGCCGACAGCCGGTCATAGATGGCATCATGGATGAACAGCCGCTTGGTGGCGATGCAGAGCTGCCCGCTGTTGGAAAAGGCGCTCCAGAACAGCGGCGCCACCACCTTGTCCACATCCACATCGGGCATGACGATGGCCGCGTCATTGCCGCCCAGTTCCAGCGTCACCCGCTTCAGGTTGCCGGCCGCCCCCGCCATGACGCGCTTGCCCGTGGCGGTGGAGCCGGTGAAGCTGATCTTGTCGATGCCATCATGCCCCGTCATCCAGGGCCCCAGATCGTCACCGCCGCAAACCACGTTGAATATGCCGGGCGGCAGGTCGGCGCGCAGCAATTCGCCCAGGCGCAACATGGTCAGCGGCGTGAAGGGCGACGGTTTCAGCACCACGCAATTGCCGGCCAGCAGGGCCGGTGCCAGCTTCCAGATGGCCAGCATCACGGGGAAATTCCAGGGAACGATGGCGCCCACCACACCCAGCGGCACATGCCGCGTCTCCACGCGGCGGGCCTCACCATCCTCATGCACGGTCACGGGCAGTTCCTGCCGCGCGACGGCCCCGCACCAATATGCGGCCCCCAGCACCTCCTGCCGCGCCTTGTCCAGCGGGCGACCCTGTTCAAGCGTGAACAGGCGGGCCAGTTCGTCTGCATTGGCTTTCAAGACGCCAGCAATCCGGACCAGCACCGCGCGCCGTTCCGCCGGTGCCGCCGCCCGCCAGGCCGGGAACGTCGCGCGCGCGGCATCCACCGCCGCATCCAGTTGGGTACGCGAACAGTCAGGGATGCGGGCGATGACCTGTTCGGTGGCGGGGTTGACGACATCCAGGCTTGCAGCACCCGTCACCGCACGCCCACCGATGGTCATGGCGAATTCGCCAAGCAGCATGTCCTGTCCCCTGTCTTGCAAACGCCGCGACCTTGCGCAGCGGACTGGTCAGACTTTAATCAATCAGTTAAACAATGCAAGCATGAATATAAAGCCCCCCGCAGACCCGACGGGGCAGGACAGGAAACAGAACGGAAGCATCATGGAAAATCATATCCTTATCATCGGCGCCGGCCAGGCGGGCGGCGAACTGGCGCTGCAGCTTCGCCGCAAGGGCCATGCCGGCCCCATCACCCTGGTGGGGGACGAACCCCACCTGCCCTATCAGCGCCCGCCCCTGTCCAAGGCCTTCCTGACCGGCGCCATCGGTGCCGACGCGCTGACCCATGCCAGCCGGGCCAGCCTGGACAAGGCCGAGGTGCGCTTCCTCAGCGGCCGGCGCGCCACCGGCATCGATCCCGCTGGCCATACGGTCAGCCTTGATGATGGCAGTGTCCTGTCCTACGCCAAACTGGCACTGGCCACAGGCGGCACCCCGCGCCGCCTTCCCCTGCCCCATGCGGATTTGCAGAATGTCTTCACCCTGCGCAGCATCGCCGACAGCGATGCCCTGCGCCCGCATCTGCTGCCGGGCCGGCGGCTGCTGGTGGTGGGCGGCGGCTATATCGGGCTGGAAGTGGCCGCCGTCGCCACAAAACAGGGGCTTGCCGTCACGGTGCTGGAGGCCGGGCCCCGCATCCTGGGCCGCAGCGCCGGGCCGGAGATCGCGGACTTCCTGTCGGATTATCACCGGCGCCAGGGGGTGGAACTGCTCTGCGGCGCGCTTCCCCAGGCGCTGGAAGCCGATGGCGGGCGCGTGATTGCGGCCCGGTGCGGCGACGGCACGCGGCACGCGGCCGATCTGGTCCTGGTCGGGATCGGGCTGGTGCCAGCAGTGGACTTGGCCCAGATGGCGGGCCTGCGCGTGGAAGGGGGCATCGTCGTGGATGAATATACCCAAACCAGCGATCCCGACATCGTCGCCCTTGGCGACTGTACCAGCCACCGCAACCTGTCCATCGACGGGCTGGTGCGGCTGGAATCGGTACAAAACGCCCTGGATCAGGCCCGGGTGGCGGCGGGCACCCTGCTGGGCCGGCCGGAACCCTATGATGCCATCCCCTGGTTCTGGTCGGACCAGTATGACATCAAGCTGCAGATGGTGGGCCTGTGCAATCCGGAGGATGACAGGATCGTACGGGGATCGCCCGCCGACGGCGCCTTCAGCGTCTTCCACCTGCGGGGCGGCCGGATCGCCGCCGTTCATTGCGTAAACCGGCCCGCCGATTTCATGGCCGGCAAGAAGCTGGTCGCCGGGCGCATCACGGCCACAGCGGAACAGCTTGCCGACACGGGCCTGCCGCTGAAACTACTGTTCCAGCCCGGCTGAGGCGAGACCGGCGGTGCGGGCGTCACAAGCCCGCACCGCCCCCCCTTCACATACGCTCGATGATCACCGCCGGGGCCATGCCGCCGGCCGCGCACAGGGTGGCCAGCCCGACATTGAGGTCGCGGCGTTCCATTTCGTCCAGCAGCGTGCCCAGGATGATGGCGCCCGTGGCCCCGATGGGATGCCCCAGGGCGATGGCGCCGCCATTCACATTGACGATGGCCGGGTCCAGGTCGAAATCCCGCATGAATTTCAGCGGCACAACGGCGAAAGCCTCGTTGATCTCCACCAACTGGATATCGCGGATACCCATCCCGGCCTGCGCCAGCGCCTTGCACACGGCCGGACCGGGGGCGTTCAGCATCAGGGTCGGGTCATCGCCCGCCGTCGCCATGGCCCGGATGCGGGCCCGCGGCTTCAGCCCATGCGCCCGCGCATAGTCGGGGGAAGCGATGATCACCGCCGCTGCCCCGTCCACCACGCCCGAGCTGTTGCCCGCCGTATGAACATGGTTGATCTCAATATCCGGATAGGCATGGCGCACCAATGATTTATGCGTGGTGCCCTCCGCATCCAGCGGCACGTCATACATGGCCGCGAAGGCCGGCTTCAACTGGCCCAGCCCTTCCAGCGTCGTCTGCGGGCGGGGATATTCCTCCCGGTCCAGCAGGACGCTGCCATCACTGGCCCGCACGGGGATCACGCTGCGCGCGAACCGCCCCTCACGGATGGCGATATCGGCGCGGCGCTGGCTTTCCAGCGCCAGACTGTCAACGGCATGGCGGTCAAACCCTTCCAGCGTGGCGATCAGGTCGCCGCACACGCCCTGGTGCGGTTGCGGCGTGTGCCGGCGCAGGTCCAGATTGCCCGCGTCGATCATGCCCACGCCCAAACTGAGGCCATAGGACATGGATTCCACCCCGCCCGCGACCACCAGATTCTGCACGCCCGACAGCACACCCATGGCTGCCAGATTGACCGCCGTCAGGCCCGAACCGCAGAACCGGTCCAGCGACATGCCTGTGGCCGCATGGCTGAACCCGGCATCCAGCGCCGCCATGCGCGCGATGCAGCTTCCCTGCTTACCCGCCTGGGTGCCACAGCCAGCCAGCACGTCGTCAATATCGGCCGTGTCCAGCCCGTTCCGTTCGGCCAGCGCCCGCAGCACCGTGGACAGCAGCCGCTGGGGATGAGTATCCGCCAGCGCCCCCTTGCCAATCTTCCCGATACCACGCGGCGTCCGTGCCGCGTCAATAATCCAAGCCTCACGCATTCCGGTCTCCGATGCCCGCAATTCAAGTGCGGGCATTTGAACGGATATGAGTTAATCAGTCAATTAAATGATTCAATGTATCACGACTCCGCCTTCTGGTGTTCCGTCATCCTTGGATAGACCCCCTCCAGAAATCCCTCCACCGTGGCAACAAACATTGCCTCTTCCTCCAGGGGATTGGCCCCCACGGCCGCGACAAGCGCCGGGTATTTTTCCGGGTCGAGCACCGGCAGCAGTCCAATGCCCTGGACCCGCGCCCCACTGGCCAGCAGGGCGGAGCCGAACAGGATGGCCTCCACACCACTGACCAAGGCCAGATGCAGCTCCGGCGGCACACCGCACCTTGTCAGCACCCGCAGCGACCGCTCATAAGAGGTCACCGCGACATGGCGGGGCGGGAACATCATCAAGAGCGGTGCCGCCTTGGGATGACACAGGATGGAACGGCGCGCGGCGATGGCCAGATCGACCATCAGGGTGCGCCAATCGGCCGATTGCGGGCGATCTGGCGGATCGGCGCGCGCCAGCAGCAGGCGGGCAACTTCGGCCAGCACCTCTTCCCGGTCCCGGAAATGATGGTAGAGCGAGGGGGCGGCAACCCCCAGGCGCTTTGCCACCATGGCAAGGTTGAAGCCGGTCAGGCCCCCCTCGTCGATCACGTCAAGGGCGGCCTGGATGGCGCCGTCGCGTGTAATCAAAGTACCTTTGGGACGTCCCATCGCGCTGAAATCACCAAATAAAAAAAGAAGGCGACGCTGCCGCCGCCTTCCAAGGTCAGGAGGTTGAAGCCTATCAATAAGGCCGTGCAGATGAAACGCTGCTTATCGGACGCGGGGCAAAGTTCCCGTGGCATCCCGATAGCGGTCACGCAAGGCCACCTTGGACAATTTCCCCGTTGGCAGGCGCGGCAGCGGCTCACTTTCCACCACCACATAGCGGGGCACCTTGTAATCGGCCAGCCGGTCATTGCAATGGCCGATCAGGGCCTTGATATCAACCGGCACGGCGGAATAGAGGATGGCCAGCGGCGTTTCACCGAACCGATCATCGGGGGCGGCAATGACCGCCACCTCCTCCACCCCGTTAAATTCCGAAACAGCCCGCTCCACCTCGGCGGCGGAGATGTTCAGGCCGCCGGAAATGATAATGTCCTTCAGCCGATCCAGGAAGGTCAGGTTCCCCTGCTCGTCCAGCACCCCCCAGTCGCCGGTGTGCAACCAGCCATCGCGCAGCACTTGCGCCGTGGCGTCGGGATTGTTCCAATAGCCCAGCATCAGGGTCGGACCCCGGATGATGATCTCTCCCGGCGTGCCGGCGGGACAGCGCCGGCCCTCCCCATCAATGGTGGCGATCTCGGTGAACATGCCGCCGCGCCCGCATTTCTCCGGCGAGACGACGGCGAGGGCGCGGGTGGCCACGGTGGCACCGCCACCCGCCTCTGTCTGGCCATAGAGCTGTCGCAGCACGACGCCCTTGTCCAGCCAGGTCTGCAGCAGGGTCGCAGACACGCGCGCCCCGCCGACCATGGCCAGACGCAAATGGCTGAGGTCGGCCTCGGCAAAGCCGGGACAGGCGGCGATACGCTCGAAGAAGACCGGCACCCCCATCAGGGCGACGATGCGGTGCCGATGCAGGATATCCAGTGTCCGTTGCGCATCGAACGCCGCTTCCAGATGCACCGTGGCGCCCAGCATCAGATATTGCACCGTCTGCACGAAGCCGGCAGAGGTGCTGAGCGGGGCCAGCACCAGCGCACCCGCCCCCAGGCCACAACCGGGCTCCGTCACCGCCAGTTCGGCAACATAGGCGACGATGCCACGATGGCTCAGCATCACGCCCTTGGGGCGGGCCGTGGAACCGCTGGTCGAGATGATGACCGCCGCCGCCGCCGGGTCCGGATGGGGCAGGTCGGGCAGCACCGCCGCCCCATCCCCGCCATGGCGCAGGCGGGCAATCTCCTCCAGCCCGGTCACGGGCAGCGGTGCGCCGGAGAGCTTGGCCGCCCGTTCCTGATCGCAGAACAGGATGGACGGCCCGAGATCGGCGATGGATTCCAGGACTTCGTGCGCCGTCGCCCGCGTACTGAGCGGCACGGCGATGGCGCCGGCCCGGATGGCCCCGAACATGGTCGCACAAAGTTCTGCCGAGTTGGCACCCAGCATCGCCACACGGTCACCCGGCTTTACACCCCGCGCCTGCAGATCTACCGCGACACGCGCCACCCAGCGACCGAATTCCGCATAGGTGATGCGGTCCTCACCCACCTGCAGGGCGACGGTGCCGGAAATTTCATGAGCCCACCAGTCGAAGGCTCTGGTCAGGGAATGCCCCATGGTCGCAAAGACCTTTCATGTCATCAGGATCGGCTGGCCGCCGCCCATCAGGGGACAAGCGGCGGCCGGCGCGGATCACAAGTGGCTTTCAACCCGGCTGTGGAAGGGCGGGATGCAATTCTCCAGCCCGCCGAAAACCACCTCCTCGACGAAGCCGGCCGCAAGCCCGCTCTGGGACAGCTCAGCCGCCCGGAAATCCTCCGTGCCGAACACTTTCTGGATCAGTTCGAAGGACCGGGAATAAAGTTCCTCTGCTTTCGGGTTATCCGGCTTGCCGGGCGTCAGCATGTAATAATCGACCTGCGACCGCCCGGCCGCCGTCGGGATGACCACCATCACGCTGGTATAATAGGGGCTGGTCACCACCACCGTATTGGGGAACAGCAGATAGGCATGGGTAATGATCTTGTGAATGTTGCCCAGATTCTCGTCCAGCATCGACGGTGTGAAATTCATCTTGCCGGAAATCTGCCTGATATGCGGCCCGATATGGTCAACCACGGTCGGCACATCGGCAAACATGGTGCCGATGGACTGCGCATGGAGCCGCTGCACATGATAGCCCTCCAGGAACGGCTCGATCACCAGTTTCCAGTTTGCGGCAAGGTCATAGGTGTGCTTGCCATAGACATACATGTCCCCCAGACCCAAGGCCCCCAAATCTGCCGCCAGATCCGGCCCGATCATGCTGAAATCGGCTGGTGCCTTGGCATCCAGGATCGCCCAGATGAAGCCCCCCACCTCATAGCTGGGCAGCGACACCAGGCCGAACTCCTCCTTGCAGACGGAAGGGAAGGTCTCCGCCCGGGGAATGCCGATCAGCTTGCCATCCAGTCCATAGGTCCAGGCATGGTAGGGACAGACCAGCTTGGAACCGGTTTCCGGCTCACAGGTTTCCACCACCTTGGCGCCGCGATGGCGGCAGGCATTGACCAGCACCCGCGCCTCCCCCGCCCGGGTCCGCGTGGCCAGCAGCGGTATGCCATAGCCATCATGGGCGACGGACATGCCGGGCTTGGGCAGCGAGGCGGACAGGGCGACAACGACCGGCAGGCGGCGAAACACCCCCTGGCGTTCCTTGGCGAAATGCGCCTCGCTGGTATAGATCGTGGATGGTCGCTTATCATCGATGCGGGGAACCGAGGCCTGATCATGTGCCGGGATCGCCCGGATTGCCGCCTGCTGGCTGGGGCTGAGACTGTCAAAAGTCGCCGAACGCGTCTGGGCCGCCACCATCGCCACCTCCCTTGTTATGTTCTTCAGCGTTGTTAATTGATCATATAACGAGGATAATCTACGGACAATAGATTATCCTCCGTCCAGGGTCAAAATAGCCGAGCTGACGATAGGGGCACCGGGACCGCCGGCGATCAGGCAATGCCGCGCGCCGGGCACCGGATTGGCCGAAAGCCCGCGCAGTTGCTGCACACCCTCCACCAGTATACCGATACCGTGGATGAAGCCCTGGGCCATGTTACCACCCGATGTGTTGATGGGCAGTTTGCCGCCGGGGGCCGTCAGATTCTCGAATGTCAGGAACGCTGCGGCACTTTCATGGGTACAGAAGCCGTGGTCGATCATGGACGCCACGCCCTGCGCTGTAAAATTGTCGTAGATCTGGGCCACGTCGATATCCTGCGGCGTCAGGTCCGCCTGATGGTAGAGCCGACGGGCGACAGAGGCGAAGCCGGCCGAGGCATAATCGGCGTCATTCTCCAGCAGGTCGCCCCAGCCCTGGCCCGCCCCCATGGCGGCGGCGCGCAGATAGACCGGGGTTTGCCGCAGGTCGCGGGCATGGCTGCCCGCCACCATCAGCACCACGCCGGCCCCGTCATTCTCCCGCGAGCAGTCGAACAGGCGGAAGGGCTCCGCAATCCAGCGCGACGCGCGATAGGTCTCGATATCAAAGGGCTGCTCATAGGCCACGGCCTGCGGATTGCGCGACCCGTGGAAATAGGAGGCCCGGACCATGGCCTCCACGGTGGAAAGCGGCACGCCGTGATGATCGAACAGCCGGCGCGCCCGCAGCGCGCAGACCTGTGCCGGGGCGGCAACGCCGCCGGCGATGAAATGGTCGTTCATATGGTGCGCCATGACGGCAGCCGACAGGCGGCCGCTATGGCTCTGCACCAGGGCGCGGAAGACCGCGACGATGCGCGCCTGCCCCGTCTGGATGGCCGAAGCGGCCATGGCCATGGCACCACAGATGCCACCGCCCCCGCCGCCAAAGACGCTGGTTGTCCAGCGCAGTTCCTTCGTGCCCAGTTCCGGCATCAACCGGACCGGCTCGTTATTATCGTCGCCGTAGGTGCAGAAACCGTCCACCTCCGCCGGATCGATGCCCGCATCCTCGCAGGCATCGACAATGGCCTTTACCAGCGCGTGGCGCTGGCTCAGCGGGGACCGGCCGCGCTTATACTGCACCAGGCCGACACCGGCACAGGCCGTCATTTCCAATCGGGTGCCCATGGATCAGCTCCCCTCCGTCAGGCGCCAGCGCAGGGCAGGCAATGCATGTCCCGGCGAGCGGGTGCCGAAAACGCCAGCCACCGGCGCACCGACGCGCAGGCCTGGGGCGGCGGCATCGCCCTCCAGCAGGCCCAGCAGCCGGATGCCGCCCGCCTGGGGCAGGGCCACCAGTAGGTTGACATAGGGCGGGGGCAGATCCTCGTTCCCCTGGAACGGTTGCCAGGTGCGCGTCCAGCTATAGATTTCCCCCACCGGTTCCACCGCGTGCCAGCTTTGGCCCCAGCCACCGCAGGCGCCGCAGCGATGAACGGCCGGCCAGAGCCAGCGCGCGCACCGGGCGCAGCGCGGCAGCAACAGGCGCCCCTCCCGCAATCCCTGCCAATAGGGGGCATCGGCTTCCTCCGCCCCGGACGTAACCGCAAGACCGGTCATGACATCTCCTGTGGGCGCGTGTTCAGCGCTGCGATACCGGCACATGCACGACCAGCCCTTCCAGGGCCGGCGCGACATTGATCTGACACAGCAGGCGGGAGTTCGCCTCGATATGCACACCATATTCCAGCATTTCCGCCTCCACCGCATCGGCAGTCGGCAGGGCCGAGAAATAGGGCTCCGCAATATAGGCGTGACAGGTACCGCAGGCCAGGGAACCGCCACAGGCCCCCTCGATCCCGACAATGCCATGTTCCACGGCCACGCTCATCAGCGACCGCCCAACCTCGGCATCCACCTGGACCCGCCCACCGGGGCCTTCGAACGTAATGGCGACCATTTCGCTCCCCATTTTTTAATTGATCGATTAATATATACCGAGCCCAATGCCCTTCGGCAAGCCGACTTTGTCGGCACCACCCATCAAGGATGATATCATGAACCCTCCAGGGCAACTCACCGGCGCCTGCCTCTGCGGTGCCGTCCGCTATACGGTCGATGGCCCTGTGCTGGGCCAGGCTGTCTGCCATTGCCGGCATTGCCAGCGGCAATCCGGTTCCGCCTTCTCCGTTCTGGCCGTCGTCAAACGCAAGTCTGTGACGTTCCACGGGGAAAGTGCCTGCTTTGTTGATCATGGCGACAGCGGCCGGGCCGTGCACCGGCATTTCTGCGGCAAGTGCGGCTCCCCCGTGCATACGGAACTGCCCCATATGCCGGGCCTGCTGTTCCTGAAGGCGGGAACCCTGGATGATCCCACCTGGCTGGCCCCGCGCCAGCATGTCTGGTGCGCATCGGCCTGGCCCTGGACGCCGTTTCCAGCAGATGCGATCCGCAATGAGGCGGAGGCCGGCTGAAACCGCCCCCCACCCACCCGCCACGGCGCGGGGTGGGTGGGGGGGGGCATCCGGCACCTGTCAGCGCGGCGCCATGCGGATGGCGCCGTCCAGACGGATATCCTCACCGTTCAGATAGGTGTTGCGGATGATGGCGACGGCCAGATCGGCATATTCCGGCGGCTGCCCCATGCGCTTGGGGAACGGCACGGAGGCGTTCAGCGCGGCACGCACCGGCTCCGAGGCGGTGGCCAGCAGCGGCGTATCGAAAATGCCGGGCAGGATGGTGTTGACGCGTATCCCCTCGCTCGACAGATCCCGCGCCACGGGCAGGGTCAGGCCGACGACACCGGCCTTGGAGGCCGAATAGGCCGCCTGACCGATCTGGCCATCCTCCGCCGCGACGCTGGCCGTATTGACGATGGCGCCCCGCTCCCCATTCTCCAGCGGCTCCAGCGTCAACATGCCGGCCGCCGACTTGGCCATGCAGCGGAAGGTGCCGACCAAGTTGATCTGGATGATCCGGTTGAAAGCGTCCAGCGGGAAATGCACAGGATTGCCCGTGGCCTTGTCGCGCGACGCCGTCTTGATGGCATTGCCGGTGCCGGCACAGTTCACCAGGATGCGTTCCTGCCCGTGCGCGGCGCGGGCCTGGGCAAAGGCCGCATCGATGCTGGCATCATCGGTGACATCGGCCTTGCAGAACACGCCGCCGATCTCCGCCGCCACTTCCTTGCCGCGCCCCTCGTTCAGGTCGAAGATCGCCACCTTGGCACCATTGCGGGCCAGAAGCCGCGCCGTCGCTTCCCCCAGGCCGCTGGCCCCCCCGGTCACAACGGCCGCCACATTCGATATATCCAATTTTATTTCCTCCTGGCTGTCAGCCGCGCGGCCCGCAAAGGGAGCCCTGCGCCGGCGATCCGAAGCCGGCCGATTTCCGTCCGGCGGGCGATCCCGATCCCTGGCCGGAACGGCGGGCGGCAGACAGGAAAGCCTCTCCGCCACCGGCCGGGATCATTGCGACAGTAAGCGGAGAGATTGGATATATTCAAGCGATCAATTAAATTGACGACCGATAAAATTCAACACACGAACAACGCGCCGGGAATCAATCAGACCGACCGTGCGTCAGCAGACCATTGATCATCAGATCATGCAGATGTTTGGCGTAGCGGCTTTTCAGATCGTCCGTCACTTCTGTGACGCCAAAGGCGAATTTCAGCGCCTTGCGGGCATAGAACAGGTGATCACAGGCCCCGATGAGATGGAAATAGAACAGCATCGGGTCCACCGGCCGGAAGATGCCGGCCGCAACCCCTTCTTCCAAGATACCCCGCTGTGCGGTGGCCAGCGGCTTCATCACCTCATCTGCGATGATAACGCCGTAATCACCCTCATCCAATGACAGGATATAATGCAGCAGCCTGTTGATATAGGGATAACGGAAATAGGTATTGACGATGCCATGGATATGGATGCGCAGCTTGTCTTCCGGCGGCAACTGCATCTTCAACAGGTCATCCATTTGCAGAACCGATGTCCGCACGACCTTGCGGACAAGTTCCAGCAGCATACCCGACTTGTTGCCGAAATAATATTTGATCAGCGCCGCATTGACCCCGGATTTCTGGGCGATGTCACTGAAGGAAACATTGACGCTGTTGCGTTCGACCATCAGGTCGCCAGCCGCCTTCAGCAACTGCTCCCTTGTATCCATATCATCGCTGTTTCTGGCATTTACCGCTTTGGCACACACGTTCAACGCCCCTTTTCCGGCACTGTAACTAATCGCTCAGTTAGATTTAACAGACCTGCCTGCATTGTCCAGCTTGCAGCTAAATTCACCGTTCCCTCTCCAGCTTCACGGGAATTGCGGTGCGCGGCGCGCGAAGAAGGCGGCCACCCCCTCCTGGAACTCCGGCCGGGCAATCAACTCCCCTTGCCGCCCCGCCTCATATTCCAGTTGCGCCGCCAGATCCTGCCCTTCCGCCATCATCAGCGCGCGGCGCAGTTCATAGGCTGCGTGGCGCGGGCCGGCGGCCAGCCGCTGGGCCGTGTCCCGCGCCGTTGCCAGCAGCGCCGCGTCATCGACGCAGGCCCAGATCAGGCCCCATTGCGCCGCCATTTCCGCCGACAGCTTGTCCCCCAGCAACCCCATGCCCATGGCGCGGGCCCGGCCGACCAGACGCGGCACCATCCAACTGGACCCCAGGTCGGGAACCAACCCCAGCTTGGGCGCGAATGACATGACGAAGGCGGCCGACCGTGCGGCGATGACGATGTCGGCCGCCAGCGCGATCCCGACGCCGGCCCCGACCGCCACGCCATTGACAGCGGCCACCACGGGAAACGGCGCCTCCATCAGATCCAGGACCAGGGGGGCAGAGGCTTCCCGCATGGCCCGGCAGGTTTCCCGGCCCTGTGCCTGCGCATCCCCCAGTGAGGTGATGTGATCCAGTTCCGCCCCCGCGCAAAAGGCCCGTCCCGCCCCGGTCAGGATCAGCGCCCGCACCGACCGGTCCCGGCGCAGCACCGCCAGCGCGTCCCGCATCTCCACCTGCATGGGTTCGCTCGTTGCATTCAACTGCGCCGGCTTGTTCAGCGTGAGCAGCGCGACGCCGTCCTCTACGGCCAGCGTGATATAATCATATGTCATGGGCTTCCCCTCCCCTCACGCGGTCAGCTTGCGTTCGTCCAGGCCCAGGCCCCGCCCGATAATCTCCGCCATGATCTCGCTGGTGCCGCCAAAGATGCGGCTGACCCGGGCGTCGCGGAACATGCGGCTGATGCGGTATTCTTCCATATAGCCGGCGCCGCCATGGATCTGCAGACAGGCATCGATGACCCGTCCTTCCAGTTCCGTGGCCAGCATCTTGGCCGCCGATGCCGCCTCCGTCGTCAACCGCCCGTCATTGTTCAGCAGCACGGCCTGGTCGATATAGGTCTGCAACGCATCCAGTTCCGCCCGCATCCGGGCGAAGCGGAAGCGCAGTTCCTGGAAGCAACCGATGGGTCGGCCGAAAGCCCGGCGTTCACGCGCATAGTCAAGCGTGACGTCAAACGCCACCTGGGCATGGGCGATGGCCGCCACGGCGATCTGCAGCCGCTCCTCCGGCAGGGCCTGCGCCAGATAACTGAAGCCCTTCGTCGGGTCGCCCAGCACATTGGCGTCCGGCACGAAAACATCGGTGAAGAACAGTTCGGCCGTGTCCTGGGCATCCAGCCCCAGTTTTTCCAGCCGCTGCCCGCGTTCGAAACCCGGCATACCGCGTTCAACGATGAACAGGCCCATGGCATGGCGCGAACCGGGATCGGTGCGCGCCGCCACGATGACCGCATCGGCCAGCAAGCCGTTGGAGATATAGGTCTTGGACCCGTTCAGCAGCCAGCCGCCATCCCGCCGTTCGGCCCGCGTGCGCATCCCGGCCAGATCGCTGCCGGCCCCCGGCTCCGTCATGGCGATGGCCAGGATGATGTCGCCGCTGGCCGCTCCCGGCAGAAACCGTTGCTTCTGCGCCGGCGTGCCATGCTTGCCGATATAGGGCGCGATGATCCGGGAATGCAGGTTGAAATAGAAGCCGATCTCGCCGTGGCGGATATTCTCCTCCTGCAATATCTGCTCATAACGGCCGTCCTGCAGCCCCAGGCCGCCATATTCCTCGTCCGCCCAGACCAGCAGCATCCCCTGCTCCCCTGCCTTGGCAAAGGCCTCGCGGTCCACCTGTCCCGCCTGGCGCCAGCGCGCCGCATGGGGGCCGACCTCCTTCTGGAAAAAGCGGCGGGCCATGTCGCGGAACTGGTCATGTTCCGGCTCGAAGATCACCCGTGGCAGCATTTCTTTCTCCGGTATCATCCGCCTTGCTCGTGACCGATCAAGGCGGATTTCGCGTTCCCTCAAGCGCCGGGCGGCGCGGGCCAGCGGTCGCTGGCCTAAGCTCCAGGCGGGTTGATGTCAGGCAGCGGCTTGGCGGCTCAGCGCCGCGTAACGGCGCAAATGCCGGTCTGCCGTGCCCAGTTCATTGCCGATGGCGGTAAGGCGCTTGAAATGATGGCTGACCGGCAGTTCATCCATCAGGCCCATGGCGCCATGCAATTGTACGGCGTTCTGGCCGATGAAGCGTCCGGCCTGGCCGATGGTGGCTTTGGCGGCAGATATCGCGCGGGCACGGCCATCGGGGGCACCCGACAGGCCCGTAAAGGCCAGATGGACGGCAGCGGCGGCCTGCTGCAGATAAAGATGCATATCGACGATCCGATGCTGGATCGCCTGGAAACGCGCGATGGGCTGGCCAAACTGCGCCCGCTGCTTGGCATAGGCCGCCGTCTGCTCCACCAGTTCCCGCATCGACCCCACGGCTTCGGCACACAGGGCGGCCGTCGCCAGCTCCAGCGCAGTTTCCACCCCCACCTCCACACCCACGCCACGCCCCAGCAGTGCCGCGTTTGACACGCCCACATCCGCGAGTTCGATATCGGCGAAGGTACGGCTGTCGATCGTGCGCCCCTTGTGCAGGGTCAGGCCCGCCGTCCCCGGCGTCACCGCGAACAGCAGGGCCTCCCCGTCCACCACCGAGCGTGCCGGCAGCAACAGGTGGGTGGCGACGGGCGCAGCGGCGACAACCCGTTTGCTCCCCGACAACAGCCAGCCCCCTGCCACCGGCACCGCCGTGACCGACGACAGGGCGGCGGCACCAGCCAGATGGTCGCTGCCGTCCCAGGCCAGGACCGGCCGGACCGTGCCGCCGGCCACACCTTCCAGCAGGGCCGTCGCCAACGGCCCGCCCAGCGCCCGCAACAGATTACCGGCCAGGATGACACAATCGGTGAACGGCTCCACCACCAGCGCGCGGCCCATCTCCTCCAGCACGATGGCGGCCTGTCGGGCGGCCTCGGCATCGCCCGCCATGTCTGCCTCGGCCAGCGACAACAGGCCAAGGTCGCCGAATGCCTGCCAGATCGCGGGGTTCCACCCCTCGGCACTGCCCGCCCCCTGCCAGCGCAGCGGCGGGGTATAGCGGTCGCGCAGGAAGCGGGATACGGCGTCACGGAGCAGGGATTGCTCCTCACTGAAAAGGATGCTCACGGTTGGACCCCGGATAGTGCTTGGGCTGGATGGCGCATGTTGCATCATGTTAACTGTATGATCAACTTTTTGCTCTCCTGCACCAGTAATTTAATTGATCGATTAATTTTTATTGCGACACCGTCTGGCATCCGCTAGCAATGGGAAAAATCGTCCAACGGGAGGCCCCGAAACCCATGCCGTCCGACATCTCAACCGCACCACCCGACGCGCTGCATCGCCTGTTTCGGCCCCGTTCGGTGGCGCTGGTCGGCGCCACCGAACGGTCGATCTGGTCGCGTGGCGCCATCGACAATCTGCAGCGCTTCGGCTTCCAGGGCCCCATCCATCTGGTCAATCCCAAGGGGGGCCGTATCTTCGGTCGGGAGGCGGCAACCCGGTGCGCGGCCATTGGCGAACCGGTGGACGTGGCCCTGCTGATGGTGCCGGAATCCGCCTTGGAGGAGACCATCGCCGATCTGGCGGCGGCGGGCATCGGCGGGGCCGTCATCCTGTCCTCCGGCTTCGCCGAACTGGGGGCTGCCGGGGCGGAGCGGCAGCGGCATCTGGCCGCCACGGCGCGCGCGGCGGGCATCCGCCTGCTGGGGCCAAACTGCCTGGGCTATGTGAATTACGGGATCGGTATGCCGCTTTGGGGCACGCAGTTGCGCCGACCGCTGGCTGGCGGCCAGGTCGCTGTCGTCTCGCAGTCCGGCGCCACAGCGGCCCAGATCTCGCAATTCGCCTATCAGCAGCGCGTGGCGCTGACCCACATGATCTCCACCGGCAATGAGGCGGATGTCGATATTGCTGATGCCATTGACCATCTGGTGACGCAGCCGGAGGTGAAATCCATCGCACTGTTCATGGAAACCGCCCGCCGTCCGGCTGCCTTCATCGCCGCCGCCGACCGGGCGCGCGCTGCCGGCAAGCCCATCGTGGTGCTGAAGGTTGGCGCCAGCGAGGCGGCGGCCCAGGCCGCCCAGGCGCATACGGGATCGCTGGTCGGCGACGACCGGGTGTTCAACGCCGTCTGCCGTCAGCATGGGCTGTTCCGCGTGCATTCGCTGGAAGACATGGTGGTCACGGCCGACCTGATGGCACGGCTGGGCCCCCTGCCCGTGCCCGGCCTGGCTTTGGTCGCCATGTCGGGCGGCATGTGCGAGATCGCCACCGATCAGGCGGAACGCGACGGCGTGCGGCTGGCACGGCTGTCTGCGGAAACGACGCGCGAACTGCGCGCCGTGCTGCCGGAAATGGCCACCCCCGGCAATCCGCTGGATATCACGGGTGCCGCCATGCTGAACCCCGAACTGATCGAAAAGGCGCTGGCCGTGCTGGGGCGCGACCCGGATGTGGGTCTGGTCTCCTTCATCTTTGACGCGCCGCTGCCGGGACCGGGGGCAGAAATGGCGCGACCCTTCATCAACCATGTCGGTGCCGGTATCGCCGCTGCGGCAAAACCGGGGCTGATGGTCAGCTACGCCTTCATGCCGGTGCCGGCGGAATCGCGGGCCATGGTGGATGCGGCGGGCGTGGCCTATTCCGGCGCCGGCCTGTCGCACGCCCTGACCGCCATCGGGCACCTGCAGGCCTGGTCGCAGGCGGCGCGCCAGACCCCAGCCACGCCCGACAGGCCAGCGCCCGTCACCGCCCGACCGGCGGGGGAACGGCAAGTGCTTTCCTTCCTGGCCCAACGGGGTGTGCCCGTCCTGCCGTCGAGCCTGACCCGCACAGCGGAAGAGGCGGCGTCGGAGGCCGCCCGCCTGGGCGGCCCCGTCGTGCTGAAGATCGCGTCCCCCGACATTGCGCACAAGACGGAGGTGGGCGGCGTGGCGCTGAACCTTCAGGGCAGTGACATTGTCCAGGGGGCCTGGCGTGCCATGATGGACCGTGTCGTCAGTCACCGTCCCGATGCACGCATCGATGGCATTCTGGTCACGCCCATGCGCGACCGGGGGATTGAGCTGTTCGTGGGCACCATGCGCGACCCGCAATGGGGGCCCGTCATCGCCGTCGGCCTGGGCGGCATCTTCGTGGAACTGTTGAAGGATACCAGCCTGCGCCTGCTGCCGGTCAGCGAGCAGGGGGCACTGGACATGCTGGCAGAACTGAAAGGATCGGCCCTGCTGGACGGGTTCCGCGGGGCAGCCCCGGTGAACCGCACAGCGGTGGCCCGCGCCGTGGCCGCCATCGGCGATGCCGCCCTGGCGCTGGGCGACGATCTGGTATCGCTGGAGGTGAACCCGCTGCTGGCGACAGATAACAGGGTGGAAGCCCTGGACGGATTGACCATCTGGCGGGAGGAGGCGTGATGCGGCCCGATGACAGCCTGATCCCCGTGATCATCGCGGTGGGTGACGTGGCCGACCGGCCCGCCGACCCCGCCCAGGCGCGGGAACCCGTGGCCCTGATGGCCGATGCCCTGCGGCAGGCGGAGGCGGATGGCGGCGTGCCGCTGCTGTCCCACCTCACCTCCATCGACCTCGTGGGGCAGGCGACCTGGCGCTATCGTGACCCGGTGGGCCTGCTCTGCCAGACGCTGGGCATCCATCCGGCAAGGCGCGTCAATGCCAGCATGGGCGGAGAGACGCCGATCCGGCTGATCCATGACGCAGCACTGCGCATCGCGGGCGGCAGCGGCGACTGCGCGGCCATCGTGGGGGGCGAGGCCATGAACGCCCTGGGCAAGGCCCGCAAGGCCGGCATCCGCCTGCCCTGGACGCCGGTCCCCCCGCGTGAGGAAGGCGTGAAGGTCGATTTCGATCGCCTGCCCTTCCATGCCAGCGCCCGCGCCGTGGGCGTGTCCGACCCGGTGCATGTCTATCCCCTGTACGAGAATGCCCTGGCCGCCACACGCGGCCAGACCCCGGCGGCGGCCCATGCCGAGGCGGCGGCACTCTGGTCCCGGTATGCGGCCGTGGCAGCGGACAATCCGTTGGCCTGGCTGCGCAGCGCCCCGGCAGCGACAGAGATCGCCACGACGGGAGAGCAGAACCGCATGGTCTGCTTCCCCTATCCCAAGCTGATGGTGGCCAATCCGTCGGTCAATCAGGCCGCCGCCATCATCGTGACCAGCCTGGCCAAGGCGAAGGCGCTGGGTATCGCAGCGGACCGGCTGGTCTATCCCCTGGGCGGCGCGGCAGCACAGGAACCACCGGACTTCCTGGCCCGCGACCATTTTGACCGTTCCACGGCCCAGGATGCCGTGCTGCGAGCGGCCACCGGTCTGGTGGGCGGCGATGCCGGGGCCTTCGACCTGCTGGAACTTTATAGCTGTTTTCCCGTGGTGCCAAAGCTGGCCCTGGCGACGCTGGCAGAACTGGGGCTGCCGACCGATACCTGTCCCACCGTGGCGGGCGGCCTCACCTTCTTCGGCGGGCCGCTGAACAACTACATGTCCCATGCCACCTGCGCCATGGTGCGGGCCTTGCGGGCCGAGCGCGGCGGGCGCGGCCTGCTCTATGGCCAGGGCGGCGTGGTGTCCAAACATCACGCGCTGGTCCTGTCGGCAGCGCCGCCCGATGCGCCTTTGGCAGAAAGCTACAGCGTGCAGGCGGCGGCCGACGCCGCACGCGGCCCCGTCGCCGCCCTGGCGGAGAATTATACCGGCCCGGCCAGCGTGGAGACGCATACATTCATCCATGGCCCCAAGGGCCAGCCGCTGCAGGGCATCGTGGTCGCCCGCACGCCGGATGGGCGGCGGCTGATCGCCCGCACCCTGCCGGACGATGCCCAGACCCTGGCCCTGCTGACGGATTGGCAAGAATCCCCCGTGGGGGCGCAAGGGCATGTGCGCATCGACACCTATGGCATCGCAGTGTGGGAAGCGGGGGGCCGCCGCGACCGGCGCCAGCGCCCCCCGCGCCATGCCCTGGTCGAACGGGACGGCCCCATCACCATCGTCACCATCAACCGGCCCGACGTGATGAACGCCCTGCACCCGGCCGCGAATGAGGAACTGGCCGAAATCTTCGATGATTTCCAGGCCGATCCGCAGCAATGGGTGGCCATCCTGACCGGGGCCGGCGACAAGGCGTTTTGTGCCGGCAATGACCTGAAATACATGGCCGGCGCCCTGGCGCGGGGGGAACCGGTCGGCCCACCCCTGGCGGGCTTTGCCGGGATCACCTCGCGCTGGGATCTGACAAAGCCGGTAATCGCCGCCGTCAACGGTCTGGCACTGGGTGGCGGGTTCGAAATCGCGCTGGCCTGCGACATCCTGCTAGCCGCCGACACTGCCAGCTTCGCCCTGCCGGAGCCCAAGGTCGGTTTGGCGGCGCTGGCGGGCGGGCTGCACCGGCTGCCGCGCCAGATCGGCATGAAGGCCGCCATGGGCATGATCCTGACCGGACGCCGCGTCGGCGCCAGCGAAGGCCAAGCCCTGGGCTTTGTCAACGAGGTGGTGGCGCAAGCCGCCTTGATGGACACCGCGCGGCGCTGGGCGGCGGAGATCGTCGCCAACAGCCCCATGGCCGTCCGCGCCTCCAAACAGGCGGTCATGGCCGGGCTGGATGAAAGCAGCCTGCGTGCCGCCTATGAGGGGCAGATGCGCTATCCGGCCGTCCGCGCCCTGTTCCGCTCCCATGATTTCCGGGAAGGACCGCTGGCCTTCGCCCGGAAGCGGCCCCCCGTCTGGAAGGGTGAATGACCCATGCTGCGCACCCGCTTTACCGAATTGTTCGGCGTTCCCCATCCCATTGCCCAGGGCGGCATGATGTGGGTCGGTACGGCCGAACTGGTCTCCGCCGTGGCCAATGCCGGCGCGCTGGGCTTCCTCACGGCCCTGACCCAGCCGACACCGGAAGCCCTGTCGCGGGAGATCGCCCGCTGTCGGGAGATGACGGACCGGCCCTTCGGCGTCAACCTGACCATCCTGCCCTCCATCACCCCGCCACCCTATGCCGAATACCGGCAGGCCATCATCGAGGGGGGGGTGCGCATCGTGGAGACGGCGGGCCACAAGCCCCAGGAACATGTCGAGGATTTCAAACGCCACGGCGTGAAGATCATCCATAAATGCACCGCCGTCCGCCACGCGCTGTCGGCCCAGCGCATTGGGGTGGATGCCGTTTCCATCGACGGGTTCGAATGTGCCGGCCATCCGGGCGAAGATGACATACCCGGTCTGGTCCTGATCCCGGCGGCGGCCGACCAACTGACCATCCCCATCCTGGCCTCGGGCGGGTTCGCCGATGGGCGCGGGCTGGCCGCAGCCCTGGCGCTGGGCGCCGACGGCATCAATATGGGCACGCGTTTCTGCGCCACGCGGGAGGCGCCGCTGCATGACAATTTCAAGCAGGCGCTGGTGGATGCCGACGAACGGGCCACGGACCTGATCTTCCGCAGCTACCGCAACACCGCCCGCGTCACCCGCAACGCCATCAGCCAGGAGGTGATCCGGCTGGAACGGGAAGGACAGCCGTTCGAGGCCGTGGCCCCCCTGGTCAAAGGGGTGCGGGGGCGTGAGGGACTGGTCAGCGGTGCACTGGACCATGGCATCTGGACGGCCGGCATGGTGCAGGGGCTGATCCACGACATACCCAGCGTGCGCGATCTGGTGGAACGCATTGTGGATGAGGCGGAAACCATCATCAGCCGGCGTCTGGCCGGTATGCTGGACCGGCGGCGGGAGATGATTTGATGGATATGGATGCGACCCTGACCCCGGCCGAACGCGCCTTCCGTGACGAGGTGCGGGCCTTCTTCCTCGACCGGTTGCCGCCCGACATCCGGCGGGCCGGCAGCCTGATGACCAGCGTCTATGCCGACCATGCGGCCGGCATGTCCTGGCAGCGCATCCTGCACGAAAAGGGCTGGGCCGCCCCCGCTTGGCCCGTCGAATATGGCGGCTGCGGCTGGACGCCCATGCAGCATTACCTGTTCACACGCGAACGGGTGGCGGCCGGCGCCCCGCCCGTCTCCCCCATGGGCATCCATATGGTGGCCCCGGCCATCATCCATTTCGGCACCGAAGCGCAGAAATCCTTCTTCCTGCCCCGCATGTTGACGGGGGAGCATTTCTGGTGCCAGGGCTATTCAGAACCTGATTCAGGGTCGGATCTGGCATCGCTGCGCATGGCGGGTGTGGAGGATGGGGACGACCTGATCTGTACCGGTGCCAAGATCTGGACAACACATGCCGGCGACGCCAACTGGATCTTCTGCCTGATCCGCACATCGCGTGAGGCCCGTCCGCAACAGGGCATCACCTTCATCCTGATGGAGATGAACAGCCCCGGCATCACGGTCAAACCCCTGACCATGCTGACGGGCGAGCAGGTGCAATACCAGATCTTCTTCGATCAGGTGCGCGTGCCCAAGACCAATGTCCTGGGGCGGATCGGCGATGGCTGGCGGGTGGCCAAATATCTGCTGGAATTCGAACGCGTCGGCAGCGCCTATGCGCCGGAGCTGCAGGCCCGCGCCGCTGCCCTGGCGGCGGCACTGGAACGGCAGAAAGACGGGGGCACCTGCCTGCTGGATGATCCGCTTTTCGCGGCCCGGCTGGCGGCCGCCCGCATCCGCATCGATGTGCTGGAGACGCTGGAACTGCAGATCATGGCCGCCCTGTCAGCAGGCGGCGATGTCGGCAGTTCGGCATCGGTGATGAAGGTGATGGGCACCGAACTCAGCCAGCATCTGACGGAACTGGCTGTGGAAGCCGCGGGGCGACAGGCCCTGCCCTACCAGCCCCATGCCGGCGCACCGGGCGGCCCCGTCCCCTATCTGCCATCCCCAGAAGGCGGCCATGTGTCAGGACTGGACTGGCAGGCGATCGCGCCGCTGCGTTACCTGAATGAACGCGCCGGTTCCATCTATGCCGGATCAAACGAGATCCAGCGAAACATCATTGGCAAGATGGAATTTGGCTTCTGATCGGCGGCGGCTTTGCGCTGCCCATAGCCCCGGGACGAGAAGACGAAGCTGTTGGTCAGATATGGCATGACAACGGCTTCCAACACTCCTCCCCTACCCGCCGGCGACTGCGCGACCGTGAACAGAATTTCGTGGTCGGCCTCCGTCGCCAGGATGCAGCACATTAAGCCGTTATAGTGGTCTGGTTGCAGCTCCAGATGCGACTTGACCAAGGTTGCACTGACCGCTGGCACGGAGCCACCGCCATTCTACCGTCGCTATGCCACCATCTGGTTCGCCCTGGGCTGGCCTGCCTTCATCGGCATACTCGCCATCTTCTACCTGATGATCGCCAAGCCGCAGTTCTACGCAATCATGCCAAGCGGCATTGATTTCGGGTCTGCGGTCCTGTTCCAGTCAGCGTAACCCCATCATCACAGCGTGCGCAGGAAGGCGACCAGCGCTTCCCGGTCCGCCTGCGAGAGGTTGCGTTTTTGCAGCAGGGGCGTGGTGGTGGGGAAAAGCGGGTCATGGGGCTGATCCGCTCGCGGCCGTGGCCGCGCCCCACCGGCATTATAAAAATTGACCACCCCTTCCAGGGTGGGAAACAGACCATCATGCATATAGGGGCCGGAGACACCGGCGCCGCGCAATGTGGGGGTGCGGAAGGCCCCCACATCCGCCGCCTTACCCGTCACCCCGTACCGCCCCAGATCCTGGCGCGGACGGCCATAGAAGCTGAGGCCGAGATTATGGAACTTCTCGTCGCTGAAAAGCGGGCCATTATGGCAATTGGCACAGCCCGCCTTGGTGCGGAACAGATGCAGCCCCGATAGTTCCTGATCCGACAGGGCCTGCGTGCCTATTTCCAACGCACGATCCCATTTACTGCGGCGCGGCTTGATGGCCCGCTCAAACGCGGCCAGGGCCAGGGCCACCTGATCGATGGTGACCGGCCCCGCACCAAAGACCGATGCGAAGCGGGCCGGATAGTCGGGATGCCGGTTCAGCCGCGCCTCGATCACCACCGGATCGGCATTCATCTCCACCGGATTGGCGATGGGGCCCTTCGCCTGCTCCTCCAGCGTTGCCGCCCGCCCGTCCCAGAAAAAACTCTGCCGGTGGGCGACGCCGATCAAGGTCGGCGCATTCCGCGCGCCGCGCTGGCGGTCATGGCCGAAGGAGGTCCGGATACCATCGCCCCAGCCCAGTTCAGGATTATGGCAGTTGGAACAGGCAATCTGTCCCGACCCGGACAGGAGAGGATCGTCAAACAGCCGCTTGCCTAGTGCCAGCTTTTCCGGCGTGGGGGGATTATCCGCCGGCTGGGGAGCCGGCGGCAAAGGTCCGAATTCGGTAAAGTCGGCCCCCGGCAGCAGGGTCGGGCGAGGCCAGCTTTCCGGTGGGCCGGCATAAAGGCGGCGCAACACGGCCATATCCACCGGCGCCGCCGTATCGGCCGCACCCGCAGCCGACGGCCGGTTTGGTGGGGTGGAACAGGCGGCGACCAGCACGATCGCCGCCAAGGCACCTGCCATCCAGATACGCATGATCAACAGGCCCGTCAGTAGGTATAGGTCAGGCCCATCCAGATGGATCGACCCATCTGGTAGGGGTTGGAGGCGCTGGTTTCGGTGTTGGGCAGCGCGTCCAGGAGGTTGGTGATCCGCGCCTCGGCCGTCAGCCCGCCAAAGCTGGTTTCGACGAGTTTGGCCTGCACATTCAGCCCCAGATCCAGCCAGCCATCAAACCGGCGCTGCTCCCAGATGTCATAGCTGACGCCGGAGATCGCGGTTCGCCGACCCGACGCCTGGATACGCTCAAAATCGGCTTTCCAGCGCCCATGCAGCACGGTGGTGATACGATCCTCCCACCATTTGGAGGTCAAGGCGGCATTCACATTCCAGGGCGTGCTGAAATCCAGCCGGCGGTTGCGGGCCAGGATATCCGCTTCGGAGACCAATTGGCCTTCAAAGACAACCATATCGTCTTCCGCTTGCAGTGAATCGGCCGGGTCGTAGTAGCTTTCCGAATTGCTCTTGGTCTTGCTCCAGGCACCGTTCAGCGCCAGGCTGTGATTGCGCCAGGTGCCGTTCCATTCCACCGACACCCCCCGATACCGGCTCTGCCCGTCATTGCTGACCGTGTAGTTGCGATAGGTGTTGGTGCGCCCGGTCACCGGGTTGACATAGCTGTAGCTGTCCGCCGTCAGCTTGCGGGTGATCTCATCCTTGTTGTTGCGCAGGATGCCCTTGACACGGACGGAGCCCCAGGGCAGCGGCGCTGTAAGGGCGGCTGTCAGTTCGTTGGAATAGGGGGTATCCAGATCGGAGTTGGAATAGCGGGTAGCTTTGGAATAGCTGGAAAGCTGCCAATTATCGTCATAGACCTGCCGGCCACCGCTGACGGTGGGATCGCGCTGGTAGGTGTAACTATCGGGATATTTTTCCCGCAGCGCATAGCCCAGGAAACCACGGCTGTAATAGCGGTTGCCCCCCAGGGTCAGCGTCGTTCCCCACGGCAACGCCGTCGCCACGCTGAGGCGCGGGCTGATATCATGATTGCCCAGGAAGCTTTCATAATCATAGCGCAGGCCGGCCCGCACATCGAACCGGTTCCAACTGACATTATATTCGCTCCAGGCGTTGAAGCTGTTCAACCCCACATCGGCTTTATAAGCCTTATAGACGCTGTACTGCGTCAAGACAGTATCGCCGGTGATACAGACCAGGGTGGTGTTACAGACGATATTAGTGCCAATCACGCCACGGCTATAGGCGTAGTTATCTTCCGGTCGCTGTTTTTTCGCTTCAACGCGCGTATATTCCGTGCCGGCCCGCAGGGTTCCCGCGCTATCGAACCGGTGGGTCCAGTCACCTTTGACTGCGGTATCGGTCTGCTGCTGGTTGAGGTCGCCGAAACCACCCTCGCTGCAGTTGGTGCTGCTGCAAAATGACCCACGCTGTGACCGGGACGACCAGGAATAATGGATCGGCGCCCATTCGCGGTCCGTGTCCGAATAGGTGTGCGACAATTTCAGCGACCAATCATCCCGGTTACCCGTGCGCGCCAAGCTCAGATAGCCCGACAGACCACCGCCGTGGGTGCGGGAGAGATCGTCGATCCGGTTGCTGGAGGAGAACTCGCTGCGGTAGGGGCTATAGGTCACCTGGCCCGTCAGCAACAGATCATCAGCCAGATCCTGCTCGGCCTTGAGCATGAAATTGTCGCTGGTGCTGGTGCGTGGTGAGGAGGTGCCGCCATAAGCTGCCGTTTTGTAATAGACAACCTTGGACCGGCTGCGGTTGGCGGCAAGCAGCACGCGGGTACGGTCAGTCAGCGGCATGTTCAGCGTGGTGCCAAAACGGTATTTCTCAAAATCCACCTTCGGGGCCAGGTCAGCGCCATAGGCCGCCCGGTCGGCCTTGCTGACCTTGAAATTCACCATACCGTCGCTGGTATAGTTGCCGGTAACCGTGGCCCCCCAGCGGGCCTCCGGCTTTTTCGTCTGCACATCCACCACACCACCGGTGAAGCCGCCATATTCGGCGCTGATATTGCTGTCTTCAACAATAATGCTGCCGATCAGGGCCGGATCAACCCAGATGCTCTGGGCATGGGTACCGGCAACTTCATAGGCGCTGGCCGGGTTGAGCGCACCGGCCGTATCCACGACATCCAGTCGGGAATTGGCCCCCACCCCATCGATGGCGAAATAGTTATCATAGTAACGCCCGCCGGAAATGGAGATATCGGAAGGGCGGATATCCTGGATATCGGTGGCTTTCGTGCTGTATTGGCTGCGGCTGAACTGAACATGCGGCAGAATTTTCAGCAATTCCATCGCATCGCCATTGCCGGTCTGCCGCGACTGCACCGCTTCCTGACCGATCACCGACCGACCGGTCGCCACAACATCCGTGCTTTCATAGGCTGCCGTCGGCGGGTTGGCACTCTCTTCAACCGCGATGGTGGGGCGCTGGCCCGTCTCCGCCGTCCCGGCATTCTGCTGCGCCAAGGCGGGCACAGCAAACAGCGCAACCGTGGAAACACCAAGCAAAGCACGACCGCGCACACAGCCGGATGGAATCAACCCCATTTTCATCCCCATACTTCATCCATTCAGACCCGTCCCGAGACAGGGCTGTTGATGGCATATTGCAATTGCGAATGATCTGCAATTTCAATATTGTCACATTTGTCCACAGGCAACCGCAATCCGGTGGCGCCGAAAACACATGGGAGTTTGTTGGATTGGCGGCCGTTGCCTTTCGTCGCGCCGTACTGGAAAGGGATCATATCCCGGACAAACCGGCTTCAACGCCGGTGCCCGTTCCTTTCCGGTGGCAAGCGCGCAAACCGCTCTGGCGCCTGCGGCCAGGATGGGGGGCACCCACGGCAAAGCCGCGCGCATTACCCGCTATCATGCTGGCGATATCCCATCTGGCGCTCTATGGGCTGTTCATGATGGGAACGCTGGCGTCCTGGATGCTGGCAGTTCCCCATCCTGGCGACGGGTCGCGGGGGGCCAGTCAGGGAGCCCTGATCCTGTTGTCCGTCCCTGTACCGCCATCGCATGAGGCCGTGCAGCCGGATAGGCCAGCGCCCGTGACGGTCTCGCAATGGGTGCCACCGCCGCCGCCCATGCTGCGGGTCAGCACCATCCATATCCAGACCCGACCGGACCTGCCGCAAAAGCAACAGAACGCGTCCAGCACCGCCCCTGCTTCCCACGCCCTGCCCCCAGCGGATACCGGCAGCCAAGGTATTGCGGGTGATCAGGTCGACCGACGCAATATGGATACCGGCCGGGATGGTACCCAGGGGGGTGGCAAGGTCCAACCCGCTTCCTATGAAGCCGAGGTCCTGGCCTGGATCAACCGGCACAAGCGTTACCCTCACCACGCGATCCAGGCGCGCTTGGAAGGAATTGTCGGGATCGCTGTGGAGCTGGATAATTGGGGGCGATTGCTGAGGGTGGAACTGCTGAACAGTTCCGGCCATCGCAGCCTGGACCAGGCGGCCCTGCATCAGGTCAGGGCCGCCGCCCCCTATCCGCGCCCGGTTGCGGCGGATTGGAGCCGCAAGCGGATAGAGCTAAATCTGGCCTTCAGCCTGCGCGACCTGCCGGCAGAAAGTTGAAGACCACGCGGTCATGGCGGACCCGCGACCCGCATGTCCGTTCCCGGACATTCTGCTGTAGAGAATGATGAAAAGTACTGCTGGCGTCAGGGCGTCAGGTGCTGGCAGCCTGCATACCAATGACGCCGTTCAGGGCATCGTACATGTAGTTGTGACCGGCCAGCGGGCGGATGCCGGTATTGATCCGGACCATATCGCCCAGGTTGTTGGCCGGCGGCGGCATCAAGAGCACCGAGGTCGGTGCAGGATCGCCGGCACCCGACCCCGTCGTGAACTTGTAATTGAGAACGAGCGGCTGGGATGCCAGTGTCAACGGACCAGTTCCAGAGGCCGTGATCGTGACGTTGACTTTATCTGTCAGGCTTGGCTTGCCCTGGATCGTCGGGCCGATAAAGCTGGACGGGAACGTGCCCTCCGGCACAGCAACCAGCATGTAGTCGATGCCTGTATCCAGTTCCAGCGCCGCTGTGATGTTGATCACGGTTGTGTTCTGGGTGAATGTGCCGATCACCATCGGCATGGCCCAGGTGGTTGCAAGCGGGCTGGGGAACGGGGTCGAGACGGTGCCCACCGGGGTTGGCAGGGGCGGCGCGGACACGGGTTGGAGATTGACCACATTGAAGCCATCGCCAGACGTGTGCGTTTGCCCGATGGTAAAAGTCAGGTTGTCGTCCCCTCCATTGAGCACATAGGCCGGCGCCAGCGGCGATGGAGCATTGCCGTTGGTCCCGGGGGCGTAGGCGTTCAGCAGCACATTGTAATTGATATTCTCGCTCTTGGCGGACACGCCCATCATACCACCGACAAACGTGGTCGTGTTGCCTTTCCCGTCCGTGCTGGTCTCCACGACCAGAACCATGCACTGGCTGACAGCGGCGACATTGTAGGTGGTGGTCCCACCCGCCGTGGACGCGCTGTACAGGGTTACCGGCAGCAGATACCAGTTGCCAGTCAACACATTGCCGCTCGGCTCATAGTGGAACTGGCCCGGCCCGTAGCAGGTATAGTCCTGATAGTTGCCCGCACTTGCGACACCGATCGCCATGCCGGACGACCCCGTGTCGATCTGGAAATCATGCTGGGTTCCTCCGGCCACGCTGGCCATGACATGGAAGCCACCGGTATCGATCTTATAGCCGGGAACACAGTTCAAGGTTACCGTCGTCTGGCTCATTCTTCGTCTCCGCCAAAAGATTTACTTTTTTCATCTTGATGACAGGCAAGGGCCCGGCATCCGGATGTGCGAAGAGCATTTCTTGTGCCATTGATAAACCCCAGGCCTGCCGCGACCTGGCGGTTTCCCCGCGGATATTTTTGATGATGTCGGACATGTCCGACATGTCCGACATCTGCCCCCAATGGCATTCCTTCGCCACGTGTGTGAACCCGTTCGGCTTTGACCAGAAAGCCGAACGGGTGTCCGCAAGGTCATAACCGGCGTGGCGGCGGGCAATGATGGGGGACGATTGCGGCGTCGCCCCCTGTCAGGGGAAGTATCGCTTGCTATTACCCCCCAAGCCCGTTGCCAACCATGACGGAGGGGTCGAACTCAAAAACACGGCAGAATTCTGCCGTATGCGTTGTGGCGGCGACCTTAACCGACAGGAAGCCGGAGATCTGCCACTGCCCGTCATGCGGCCGGACGGTCAGGTCCCCGGATGGGTCGGACGCATCGGTCGCTGGATCCCGCTTGAAGACCACGAATTTCGGGCTGGGGTCCACGGTCGCGGGACGCATCGGGCCTGCTTCTTTCTCGACATTTTGACCAACCCAGTGCTTCAGCATCAGACCGGCGCTTTCGGAGTCAAAAGGCGAAAGGTGGGGCTGATGAGCGTTGCTCGCGGGCGCGCAAACCAGGGTCAGATCCTGGATCGAAATGTCTGTGGGGCTGTATCGCTCGGGGTTAAATGAGGCAGTAATCTCGATGGTGACCTTGTCCCCTGGGTGGAAATGGTAACCACCCGCAGCCCTGCCAACCTTCTGCATTGCTGGATGATGATTATTATCATAAATAATATTGAACCGAAGGGCAGTGCTGATTTGCGCCAGATCGAAAGCCAGTTTAAGCGTGTAATGCTTGGGCTCTGAGTCATTTGTCATGCTGTTCTCCGTCGATGAGTGATTGCTGGTAACGCCGGTCCAGGCGCAGCCGGGCCAGCTCGGGTTCGTGGTCGATCTCGTCCTGCGCGTACCCGGCGTTCTTCGACAGCAAAAGCAGTGCCAGGGCTTGTTCCCGCCGGCCCAGGATTTCATTTGCCACGGCGGCATCAAACAGGATGGAGGGGGTCGGGGCGGTCAGGGCCCGGTCCAGGGCCGCCAGCGTTGGCGCCGGCTCCTGCAATTTCGCATGATACAAGGCGGCCTTGACGTTCAGCTCCGGATCACTGGGCCGAACCTGCAATTTGGCTTCGAGATGGTGCACCGCCAAACGGTAGGCGTTACGCGCCTCCTCTTCCCTGCCCGCGGTCCAACGATATGCATCGCCCAGGTTTCCCCAGATCATATAATGCTGGCTGCTGCCTTCCAGCTTCAACAGCCTCTCAAACGCCTCCGCCGCCTGCGGATACTGGCCCAGGAAATAGAGATAGGTGCCCAGATTATTGTATAATTCCCGATTGGGGCCAACTCGCAGCCCTTGCTGCACGGTTATTACCGCATCGCTGGTACGGCCCTGCATGTGCTGAGCAGCGCTGAGGTTGGCGTAGCCCAGGGGATTGTCGGGCGCCAGTTCCACGCTTTTCCTGAACATTGCTTCGGCTTGCGCGTATTCAGCACGTTTGAAATGGATCTCACCCAAACCGTCATAGAAGATGGGTTGTTCAGGGTGCTGTTCGATCCCTTCACGGTGGGTGGCCATCGCATCATCCAGCCGCCCATCACGCTGGTAGAGAAGGGCTAACCCCGCCAGCGCCAGGATATTGCCCTTCTCCAGGGTGAGAGCCGATTGGAACCGGGCATAAGCGGCGGCCCGGTTGTCAGCATGGGTCTCCGCCCAAGCGACAGCGACATGGGCCAAGGCCAGTTGGTCGTCCAGCGAAAAGGCCAGCCGTGCCGCCGCATCGGCCTGCTTCAGGATCACCGGGTCAGGATGCTGCGCCGTAAAGCGCATGAACAAAGCGAGGCTCAGGCCGGCCGTGGCGGCCGCATTCTGCGGATCGCGTGACAACACATTCTGAAACGTGGCAACAGCGGCATTGATCGCACCCTTGTCCTGGAAATGAATGAGCTGGCCTATGCCCTCGGTAATCATGGATTGCAGGCTGGGGGGCGGCGGGTCGGGAAGCAGGTCGCCTCCGGCGGCCAGCAGCAGGGCTGCCGACAGACCTCCAGCCAGCCCTGCCACCACCATGGTCCGGCGAAAGGGCCGCAACCACGCCAACAGACCGGCCGACCGCTGCCGCCAGCGCCGCAGCCCCTTAACCGGGGCTATTCCCGCCAGCGCGTCCAGCCGATCACGGACAAGGGCCATTGATGCCGGTCGGGCCGTTGGTTCCGGAGCCAGCATGTGCTCCACCAGACAGTGGAGATCCGCTGGCAGACCTGGACATAGATCCGGCAGCGGGTCAGGTCGTCCATTGATGATGCGCTGCATGACCGCACCATCATTGGCTGCGGCAAAGGCGCGATGGCCACTCAGCATCTCGAACAGCAGCGCACCGAAGGAAAAGATGTCGGAGCGGCAGTCGGGTTCGGCGCCAATGAACAGTTCCGGTGCCATGTAGCTGAGGGTGCCCTTGCCGGAATTGGCAATGCCGTCCTCGGCCATGCTGCCTAACGTGCCCTGGGAATCTATACGTCCGGAAAGGCGAGCTAGACCGAAATCGACCAGCAGCGGCCTGGACCCCAGGTCCAGGATGACGTTGGCCGGTTTGATGTCGGCATGGACGACCCCCGCCTGATGCGCGGTGGCCAGAGCGTCTGCCAACTGCCGAGCGATGGCCAGGGCGTCCGCCGGAGCGAGGGCACCCTGGCGCAGCCTGGCCGCCAGGGATTCCCCCACCACATGCTCCATCGCCAGGTATGTATGCTCCCCCTCCTGGCCCAGATCAAAAATGGTCACGATGTTGGGATGCCGCAGCCGCGCCAGGGCCTGTGCCTCCCGCAGATGAGTTTTCATGCTGCTGACAGTCGGACCACCCGACCGCAGAACCTTCAGGGCCACTGTACGGTTGAGAACGCGGTCCGTCGCCTCCACCACAGTGCCATATGCACCCGATCCAATCGTCCGGTTAATATGGTATTTGCCGATGGTCTGAGCAAACATATGTGGCCCCCAGCGGCAGGCTGGTGCTCCAGCGCCCACAGGATACTAAAATCCGATACGAAACTCTCACAAAAATCTTGTACGCCATATTTTAAGTTCTATTTTTCCATGATGTCAATATGAGCACTTCACGAAAAATCTGAAATGGAGTAAGTTTCTAAAAGTATGTTTTTTGCAAAATCAGCTAATTTTGAGTGGTGTCCTCCTCCCACCGGTGATGGCTTTCCAAGAAATGCCCCCGAAACTGCGTCAGATGCCATGAAAATGCAAAATATTCTCACCGAAGACACAGAACTTCCCGAAGAATTTGGAATAACACGCTCCTGTTTACAGGAAAGTACGATAGTATGCTTGGGTGTTATCTGGCATCCAGACCCGAAAATGATCGGCATGACCGCACCATTGTCGTTCCATAACGACAATGCGTTTCACGTCAGCAGGCTTGAGCCAAATTTCTCTTCCGGAAATCGTCAGGAATATTTTAATCTCAGCGACCGACACATATCAAGACAACCGATAGAAGTGCGCCGGATCGCCCCCCGGAGCTTTGAGATTACAACGCCGGACAGCCGCATGAGTGTTTCGGTCAACGGTCGGCCGGTCGTGCAGTCGGTGACCGTCAGCCTCGACGAACTGGGCGAGGACATCCTCATCTGCCTTGCCGACACCATCATCCTGTCGATATTCGAAACCCTTCTGCCCTTGCAAACCGGGGCAGCGAAGCATGGCCTGATCGGCATCAGCAAGGGATTGCAACGCGTCTGGGCGCTGGTCCGGCAAGCGGCACCGACCAGTCTGCCCGTGCTGCTGACGGGCGCTACCGGCACTGGCAAGGAACTGGTGGCATCCGCCATCCATGCCTTGAGCAACCGATCCGCGCAGAAGTTGCATATCGTCAACATGGCGTCCCTGTCCCCATCCCTGGGCCTTGCGGAGTTGTTCGGGGCGACCGCCGGTGCCTATACCGGTGCCACGTCGGCCCGGACGGGGCTTTTCGCGGCGGCAAACGGCGCTACTTTGTTCATGGATGAGATCGGTGACACCCCTGACGAGATGCAACCCATGCTGCTGCGTGCGTTGGAAAGTGGGGAATATCGCCGGCTGGGCGATAACAAGAACCAGACAGCGGACGTTCGGGTGATTTCCGCAACCGACCGATCGCTGGAGGAAGGAAATTTCAATCAACCACTGCGCCACCGTCTGCAAGGCGTGGTCATTCGGCTCGCGCCGCTACGGGAGCGGCGCGTCGATATCGGGCTACTACTGCGTCATTTCCTGACCCGGGAAGAGGCCTGTCTCGACATCCGCGATCCTGGCACCTTGCCGGCACGCCAGGTCATGCCGCTACTGCTGCATTCCTGGCCCGGCAATATCCGCGAATTGATGGGGGTGGCGCGGCAGCTACGTTTGGGGATGCCCGTGACGTTGGCATCCGCACCGGTGCCAGCGCCCACGGCAGATGCGGGTCGCGCCCAGGCCGCCACCGCGCCCAAGCCCGCGGTGGCTCGGAAGCACCGTGACCCGGCGACGGTCGGTGATGCGGAACTGGTTGACGCGCTTGAAGCAACCGAATGGAACATCAAGGCCGCAGCGGCAGTGCTCAACGTCTCGCGGACCAGCCTCTACCGGCTGATCGAACGTTCCCCCATTATTCGCATGGCGGGCGACGTTCCGCACGACCATGTGAAAGACCTCATGCACCATCATGCGGGCAGTACAGGGGCCTGGGCAACCCGCATGAATATACCCAAGGACAACCTCAGGCGGCAATTACGCCGTGGCGATATCCAGTAGACGGCAACTGGACAAAGCGGGTCGGAAGGCCCTTCATTCAGCGTGAGTCGGCAATGGCCGGCGGAACAGCAGCACGATACCCAGCAACGGGACCACGGCCGCCGCCGCGAGCGCTGTGCCATAGCCGACAGCCCCCGCAAGGGCCATGGCGGCTGACGCGGTGGCGATCTCTCCCAGATCGCGGGTGCTTTGCACCGCCGTCATGTCGGTGCCGCCCTGATTATCCCCGGCGGCAAACCGCATGGCCAGCGTCATGGCAGCAACCGAGGCAGCACCACTGCCAAGCGCGCCCAGCAAGGTTGCCAGCCAGACCAGCCGGCTGGCCCAAATCACCCCATCCATGGCGGCAAACAGCCACAATAATAGGATGCTTGCCGCCGCACAGATCAGCCCCCCTGCCAGTACCCGGTACACCCCGAACCTCGCCACCAGCAGGGCGCCACCCCCACAGCCAAGGGTGACGGTCACAATCCCTCCCGACATGCCCAGTTGACCGATCTTTTCCAGCGGCCAGCCACGATCAACCAGCAGCAATTTGGACAGGTTGAAGCCGGCACTGGCCGCGACAGCGGTAACCAACGCGATGGTCAGCACAAGCCCGGCGCCAGGGCGCCACAGGAAACGGCGCAGGCTGGCGGGCGGGCGCGTGGCAGCCGCGTCCCGCGCCACCTGACGGGCCGGTTCATGCCAGACCAAGGCCAGCAACAATCCCGCCAGCACCAGGGCTGTCATGGTCAGCAACCCCGCACGCGCGCCCGCCAGCCCGCTGACGATCAACATGCCGGCACCGCCGATAAAAAAGCCGACCATGGTGCAGGCAACCTGCACCCCATTGGCGTAGGGCAGCAGATGGGCGGGGATATGTTCGGCCGCCAACCCGTCGGTTGCCGTGTCCTGTGTGGCGCTGGCCAAGGCCGCCAGGATCAGCAGACCGACAGCCACCGGCGTGGTCGCCACCTTGATACCAAGCATGGCCAGAGCCAGCAGGGAGAGGGCGATAATCGCCTGCATCGGCAATATCCAACTACGCCGCCGGCCCAGCCGGCGTGACCAGTGATTATCCAGCCAGGGCGCCCATAACACTTTGGCAATCCAGGGAATCCCGATCAACGGCAGGAAGGAAAGGCTGGCCAGCGGCGCCCCGTCGCGCCGCAGCAGATTGGGCAGCGCCTCCACCGCCAATCCCATCGGCACCCCCTGGGCCGTGTAAAGGCAGGCAATCAGCGCGAATAGAAAAAACGGGTGCCGCGAAGGACGGGCATCAGGCGATAGCATCATCGTTTCCTTGCGGCAGAGCCATGGTAGGCCAGGGTTTGCCCAGCGGGTGCCGCCGGGTGCCTCTGACGGGGGAAAGGAAGGCCAACGTCGACGGTGCCAGCAACAGCAGCCGATGCCAGGTCCCCTGCCGCATCAAGACGGCCTGCCCCTTTTGCAGAAGCTGGCGCTGTTCATTGCGGCCATCGCTGGTGATCAGGTCGATAACGCCGTCGATCAACAGCAATAGCTCATCGCCATGCGGGTGCATTTCCCATTGGTCAGGGTGCAGTTCAGCGGGGTCGACAGCCTGTTTGACACCAAAGACGCGACCGTCACCCCTGTTTACCCGTCGCCATGCCTCCGTGTCGCGGGGCAATAGACTGGCGCCGCTCCCCTCCAGCAAAAGCAGGTGGGCAAGCGGATCAAATATGGTGGCCGTCATGGGTCAGAGCCCCACCCGCAGGCTCAGCATCACATTGCGGGGATCGCCATACCAGTTGTTCCATGCCGGGTTGCTAAGCGTCGTGAAATAGCGCTTGTCGAACAGGTTGTTGACGTTCAATCCCACGGACACATTGTCCGATACCGTATAATCGGCGCGCAGGTTGACGGTGGCATAGGCCGCCTGACCCAGCACCAGCGTGCCGGATTTGGTGTAGAAACGGCTCTGCCAGTTGACGCCCGCTCCAACCCCCAAGCGCCTATCCAGCACCGGCAGACGGTAATGGCTCCACAAGCGCAACATGTGCTTTGGCGTGAAGCTGGAGAGGGTCTGCCCTTCATTGCTGCTGGCCGCCCCAGTCGCGGTTCGGTCCCGCAGATATACCGTTTCGGTGAAGGTGTATCCGGCCTGCAGGCTCCAATCCTTGGTGAGCTTGCCGTCGATGCCGGCATCAATCCCCTGGCTGCGCACCTTGCCTTCGGCCACATAATAGCAGGTCGCCCCTGCCATACAGGGATAGTCCGGATCCACCTGGGCCCGGTTATTCTGGATCACCCGGAACAGGGCCGCCGACGCGTTCAAGCGCCCCTGAAACCAATCGGCTTTCACGCCGGCCTCATAATTGGAACCGGTCATCGGGTCGATCACCCGACCGTCAGCGGTCAGGTAATTCTGCGGCGTGAAGATGGCGGCATAGGAGCCATAGAGGCTGAACGGCCCACCGACTTTCCAGACCAGTCCGCCATAAGGTGTGAATTCATTGTCGATCTTATATTCACCGGTCGGCACCAGCGGCCCGCCCACGCTCGCCTGCCGGTCGGTTTTCGTCCGCCAAGAACTAAGCCGTCCGCCCAGGATCAGGTTCACCGGGTCAGCCAGACTGAACCGCAGCACGCCGTAACCACCATATTGGCGCGTGCCGGTATCCTGGCGACCGGCAAAGGTGCGGCTGACCGGTGCCGGTGTGGTCACCGGGTTTTCCGCAAACAGGTTCAGCGGCTGCATCAGCCCCGGCAGGTTGTAGGAGATCTGACTGGTATCGCCATCCCAGTAATTCGCCCCCAGCACCAACTGGTGCCGGCGACCCGCCAGGTTGAAGCCACCGGAGACATAGCCATCCAGGTCAGTCTCCTTATTATCGAAATCATAGGCGCCACCGTAAAGGATTGGCCCCTTTCCGGTGGCCTTGTTCACCGCGCCATAGGCCGAGGCATAATCCAGCAGACTGTCACCGGCGATATGGGAGAAAGCGACCTTCGCCTCCCAATCATCCCAGAACCGGTGTTTCAGTTCGACAAAGGCCTGGGTATTGTTCCATTCGCGCCGGGACCAGTCCGCATGGAGCCGACGGGACAGGGGAATGTCCAAGGGGGAGCCGTCGGTATAAAGCGGGGTGCCCATGAAAGCGCCCTCGTCTTCGATATCCTGCTTTTTGACGGTGACCGCCAGGACCGTATCCGGGCTCAGGTTCCATTCAAGCGTGCCATAGCCCAGATATCTGCGCCGATGCGTGCCGTAATAGAAATCCCGTTCCTCCGCCACGCCAACCAGCCGGCCCCGCAGGCGGCCATCCGTCGTGATCGGCAGGCTGACATCGGCATCGATACGGCGATTGTCCCAGCTCCCCAGCATCAGGCCGACAGTGGCGGCCAATTCGCGGCCCGGTCGCTTGCGCACCAGATTGATGGTGCCGGACGGATTGCCACTGCCCTGCATCAGGCCGGCCGCCCCCCGCAACACCTCCACGCTGTCATAGATCGCCATATCCTCCGTATTCACCGCTTCGTTCCAGCCGGAGGTGGGGATACCGTCGAAATTCAGCGTGTCGATGACGAAGCCCCGGGCGTAATAGGCTGTGCGGAGCCGGGTTCCAGGCTGAACGGTGATCCCCGGCACATTGGCCATCACCTCATCCAGATTGACCAACGCCTGCTGATCCAGCCGGTCCCGGTCAACAATGCTGATGGTTTGCGGCGTTTGCGACAGCGGCATGGGCAGCTTGGTGGCCACCGCGGCCCCCCGTGCAAACGCCGCCGTCACCACAATCTCCTCCACCGTCTGGTTCTGTTCCGCGTCGTTTGTCTGCGGATCGGCTGCCAGCCCCGGTGATGCCATCACCAGCCAGAGACAGGCGGCAAGCGACCAGCGGTTGGACTGAAGCCAAGATGGATGGCGGGAAGGCATCGCGACAAACCCCTGAAATGCGAATGATTATCAGGTGCTCGTATAGGCGGATGCAGCGCCGCTGTCTTTGCGGCGGCGGGAGGAAGATTTGTGATTTTCAGCAGGCCTTCAGGCACAGCCGGCCGGGGTTGAAGCCGAAATGACGGCGGAAGGCGTGGGTGAAATGGGCCAGCGTGTAGCCCGCTGCCTCTGCCGCCTGTGTCACACTGGCCCCCTGCTCCAGCATGTTGCGCGCCGTCGCCAGCCGACGGTTGCGGATATGTTCGGCGATGGTGCAGCCGAACAATTGCTGGAATCCATCGGTCATCTTGCGCTGGTTCAGTGCCGTCAGCCGGGCCAGTTGCGCCAGATTGTTGACGGCCAGCGGGTTGGCATCCAACAATTCCCGCAATTGCTGCAGACGCTGCACCTCCACCGGGCTCAGCAAACTGGGGGGGACAGACGATCGCTGTCGATAGAGCCTGTCAAGGGCCAGCCCAGCCAGTTCCAACCCCTTTCCCACAAGATAAAGCCGTCCGGCAATGCCTGGGAGCGGCGGGAACAATATCTGCCGGACCAGGGCTTCCATGGCGGGGGATGGGGCTGCGGATTTGTAATCCACACCATCACCCCGAACCGGCACCAACATATCCTCCACCATGCCGGCATCCAGGTGCAGCGTCAGATAACGCAATGTCGGCTGGGTGGGAAAATGATGGTCCAGGCGCCATTCCTCCCGCCCCAGGAACAGGCTCAGGCTCCGCCCCGCCACCGACACAGCACGGCCATCCCCGAGATTCAAATCGAGCCTCCCTTCCAGGAGGAAGGCCAGTTTCAAGCCCGGCGGCACCGCCTCACTATCCGTTGCACCAGCACCCGGCGTAAGGCTTCCGGCGGCAATCCGCATTTGCGGACTGACGGACATCGACCAGGGGGAAAGGCTGTTCATGGCAGGAACCGATAGCGAATGAAAGTCATTCTTATCTGATCGTGATTTCCATAGCAGTCAATTGTCACATTGGTCAAACCTGGACCTGCGGTGGCAAAGGCGCCATTTGGCGAACGGTTGGATGCCCTGGCAGAAGGCAGCCTCACCACGCCGCGCAGACATCCCTGATCGCCTGCCGCAGGAACTGATGCCCAGCATCCTTGTCAAAGCGGGGATGCCAGGCCTGCCCGATGACGACGGGCTCCAATGTCAGCGGCAGGTCGAAGGCGCGAAGGCCCGCGCCCATCGCTTCGGCGGAGCGGCGGACATGGTTCGGCACCGGGGCGATCAGGTCGCTGTTGGGAAGCGCTGCCAGCGCCGTCTTGGGAAAGGGGACGATCAGGACGACGCGGCGCTTCAGGCCCAGATCGGCCAGCGCCTTGTCCACCGGGCCAAGCGCCCGTCCGCGCCGGGAAGAACTGATCTGGTCATAGGCGCAGAAACGTTCCGGCGTGATCGGCGCCGAAAAGATGGGATGATCGGCGCGGGCCATGCCGACAAAATGATCGCGGAAGATGGTCTGGATGCGCACTTCCGGCCCCATCTCGCGCAGTGCGCCGATATCAAGATCGATCCGGCCTTCACGCAGCGCGTCATCGTCATTCTCGCCTTCCGGCGTGAAGCGTAACACGACCAGAGGCGCTTGCGCACGCAGGCGCGCCAGCAGACTGCCCGCAAACGCCCCCACGAAACCGTCATTGGCGCGCACGGTGAAGCGCCGTTCCAGCGTGGCGAGATCAAGCGTCGTGGGGCGCAGCAAGGCCGCCGCATCCTCGATCACCCGATGCACATCATCCTGCAGTTCCAGCGCCCGCGCGGTCGGCACCAGATCGCGCCCGGCGCGCACCAGCAGCGGATCGCCGGTGGCCTGACGTAATCGCCCCAGCACCCGGCTGACCGATGGCGCGCTGATACCCAGCCGCGCCGCCGTGCGGGTGACGCTGCGTTCCTCCAGAAGAATGTCGAGGACGGACAGTAGGTTGAGGTCGGATAGGGACACGACGGCGCTGATCCCGATTTCATATGACGAAACTATACATGATCATATCCATCATTTTTGAAATTCGTAAAGCCACGCATGTTCGGGGTCGCCCCTCATTCGGACCTGTGTCATGCGCGATCTTCACCTCTCCCCCCGATCCAATCGGAGCACGCCCTTGCTGGCCTGCACCTGCCTGCTGGCGCTGTCTGCCTGTGCCAGCGGCAGCCAGTCGATCCAACCGGCTGAAATGCCGGTAGAGACATCGACCCTTTCCTTGGGAAAGGACATTACCGGTGCGGTGGCGCCGCCGGGCGCAACACCGGCAAGGCCGTGGTGGACGGCCTGGGGTGATCCCCAGCTTGACCGCCTGCTGGCCGCCGACGCCCTTGCCGCGCCATCGACCGCCGTGGCCGCCGCGCGCATCCGCCGCGCCGCCGCTGGGCTCGATACGGCCGTGGCCGATCAGCTTCCAACCGTCACGGGTGCCGGCCGGGTGGTTGCCGAGCGCTTTCCCGATCATAGCGTCTTTCCCGCACCTTATGCCGGCAACGGGGGCAGCGAAGGCAGCCTGACCGCCAGCGTCAGCTATGCCCTTGACTTCTGGGGGAAGCAGCGTGAGGCACAGGCCGCCGCGGCGGCACGCCTGGATATTGCGCGGGCCGAAGCGGAAGATGCGCGCCTGCTGCTGCACACGGCGCTGGTGGATGCCTATGTCCGCCTTGATGCCGCTTACCAGCAGCGCGACATAGCGATGGCGGGCCTGGCCCGGCGGCAGGGTGTCATCGATCTGGTCGCCGCCCGCGAACGCGCCGGGCTGGCCACGGGGATCGAGACCACCCAGGCGCGGGAGGCGGTCACCGGCACCCGCGATGACATCGCCCGCCTGGATGGCGAGATCGCCGCGCGCCGTCATCAGATCGCAGCACTGCTGGGGCACGATCCGGCATTTGGCGATGCTCTGACCCGGCCGTCGCTGAAGACCATTGGCGACCCTGCGCCCCTGTCCGCCATCCCGGTCAACCTGCTGGGCGCCCGCCCGGATGTGGCGGTCGCCCGGGCAAGTGTCGAAGCGGCGGCACGTGAGATCGGTGTCGCCCGCGCCGCCTTCTATCCCGACGTCAATCTGGCGGCTTTCGCGGGGGTGCAGAGCATCGGCCTGGATTCCCTGCTCCGCACCGGAAGCATCGCCACCGGTGTGGCGCCGGCCGTGTCGCTGCCGATCTTCGACGGGGGGCGGCTGCGCGCCAATCTGCGCGGGAAGAGCGCGGATTATGACGCCGCCGTCGTCACCTATAACGGAACGCTGACCACGGCGCTGCGTCAGGTTGCCGACGGCGTGACCGGCCTGGCGGCGGAACGCACCCGCCAGAGCGAAGCCCGCGCCGCCATCGCGCATTGGTCGCATATTCTCGACCTTCTGGCCTTGCGCGAGCGGCGGGGCCTGTCTGGCACCGCAGACCGCCTGACGACCGAAACCGCCCTGCTGCTGGCCAGGCGCCGGGCAGCGGAGGCGGATGCCCGTGTCGCTGTCGCACAGGTCGCGCTGATCCGCGCGCTCGGCGGGGCCTGCCCCTCCCCCTCTCTTTCCGGACAAGCACGATGACCAATACGCAATCTTCCCCCGCCGCCAATCCGGCGGCCGTCCGGCGCCAGCGCCTCCTGTTCCTTGGCGCTGGCGTTGCGGCCATCGCGCTGGGCTGGGGCGGCTATAGCTGGCTGTCGGACGATAACAGCCGTTCTACCGACGACGCCTATGTAAGCGGCCATGTCGTGGCCGTGACCCCGCAAGTGGCCGGCACCATCATCAGCATCGGCGCGGACAATAGCGACCGCGTAAGCGCGGGCACGCCGCTGGTGGAGATCGATGACAGTGATGCGCGGGTGGCGCTTGCCGCAGCAGAGGCCGATCTGGCCCGTGCCGTGCGCAATGTGCGGGGCCTGTTTGCCGGCGATGCCCGGTTCGATGCCGAGATCGGCGTCGCACAGGTCAGTCTCGACAAGGCCCGCGCCGACCTGACGCAACGGCAGGCCATCGCCAATACCGGCGCGGTCACGGGCGAGGACGTGCGCCACGCCCGTGACGCGGTGCGCAGCGCCGAAGCGACGCTTGCCGCCGCCCGCGAGGCCCGCGCACAGGCGCTGGCCCAGACCAGCGGCGCAACACTCGCCACCCATCCGGAGGTACAGGCCGCCGCCGAACGGGTCCGCGCCGCGGCTCTGGCGCTCGCCCGCGCCCGCATCGTCGCACCGGTTGGCGGCATGATCGCGCAGCGCAATGTGCAACTGGGCCGCCGTGTCGCGCCGGGCGACCGGCTGATGGCGGTGGTGCCCCTCGACGGGCTATGGATCGATGCCAATTTCAAGGAAGTCCAGCTCGACGGCATCTGTCCCGGCCAGCCCGCCACCGTCACCGCCGACATCTATGGCCACCGTGTCACCTATCACGGCCGCGTCGCCGACATCGAGGCGGGCAGCGGTGCGGCCTTCGCCCTGCTCCCGGCGCAGAATGCCACCGGCAACTGGATCAAGGTGGTGCAGCGCGTGCCGGTCCGCATCCGGCTGGACCCGGTGGAACTGCTGCGCGACCCGCTGCGTATCGGATTGTCGGCGAAGGTCACCGTCGATACCGGCCATTGCGACCCCGCCGCCCGGCCCGCCGCGCCGCAATCCGAAAGCGTAGCGCTCTATGAGGCGCAGGCCCATGAGGCCGACGCGACCGTCACCCGTGTCATCGCCGCCAACATTGGGGAACAGCCATGAGCGCAAAACAGCCCATTGTCCCGGTTGGGGGGGCAAAGCTGGCGCTGGCGGGAATGACGCTGGGGCTGGCCTCCTTCATGGCTGTCGTGGACATCACCATCGCCAACGTCTCGGTACCGACCATTTCCGGCAATCTCGGCGTCGGGTCCGAAGAAGGCGAATGGGCGATCACCTCCTTCGCCATCGCCAACGCCATCTGTATCCCGTTGACGGGCTGGCTTGGCCGCCGCTTCGGGCAGGTGCGCTTGTTCGTTGGCGCCGTGGCCGCGTTTACACTGGCGTCGGTGCTGTGCGGCCTTGCCTGGTCGTTCGACACGCTGCTGCTGTTCCGTGTGCTGCAAGGGGCGGTGTCCGGACCGATCGTACCCTTGAGCCAGGCATTGCTGGTCGCGGTCTTTCCGCCCCACAAACGCACCTTTGCGGTAGCGATGTGGGCGATGACCAACATGGCCGGGCCGGTCGCCGGACCGCTGCTGGGTGGGTGGATCACCGACAGCTATAGCTGGCCGTGGATCTTCCTCGTCAATGCGCCGGTCGGCATTTTTGTCGTCCTGTCCACCAGCACGCTGCTGAAAGGGCGTGACACGCCATCCATGCGCCTGCCGGTGGATTTGCGCGGGTTGGGCTTGCTGGCGCTGGGCGTCGGTTGCTTGCAGGTGACGCTTGATCGCGGGCGCACGCTCGACTGGTTTTCGTCACCCTTCATCTGTGTCACGGCGATCCTTGCCGGCGTCAGCCTTGTCACGCTGGTGATCTGGGAGTTGGGGGAGGCGCATCCGATCATCGATCTGCGCCTGTTTGCGCATCGCAACTTCGCGGTCGGGACGATCGCCGTCGCGGCGGGCTTTGGTCTCTATTTCGCCTCGCTGGTGCTGATCCCGCTCTGGCTGCAGACGAACCTTGGTTACAGTTCGACCTGGGCTGGCCTGGTCACCGCGCCGATGGGGCTGTTTGGCATCCTGCTCGCACCTTTCCTGGGCCGCTGGGTGGCGAAGGGCGACGCCCGCCTCTATGCCAGCATTGCCTTCCTCGCCTGGGCGGCGGTGGCATGGTGGCGGTCGGGCACCACGACCGGGATCGATGCCGGGACGATCGCATTTATGCATCTGGCACAGGGGATCGGCATCGGCTTCTTCCTGACGCCGGTTGTCAGCCTGTCGCTGGCGGGCCTGCCGGGCGAGAAGCTGGCCTCGGCCTCGGGCCTTCAGACCGCCATCCGCATGATGTCGGGCAGCCTGATCGCCAGCCTGGCCGCGACCTTCTGGGACAGCCGGTCGCGGTTCCACCAGACCCATCTTGTCGAACGGCTGAACCCCTTTGATGGGCTGAGTGCCAGCGCCGTTGTCAGCCTGCGCGCCGCTGGCCTGTCAGACGAACAGGCATGGAGCGTGATCGCCCGCGCGCAGGACGTGCAGGCGCACATGCTCGCGCTCAATGACTTCTTCTTTTTCTCCAGCTTCGCCTTCCTCGCCGCGCTGGCAATTCTCTGGTTCGCCCGTAACCCGCACAAAGCGCTGCCGGGCAAGGCGTGAGGATAATGTCCATAGTTGGCCCGAAACGAACAAGCAATATGTCATAATTATGTCATAGTCTGCGCGGTATCCCTGCACCGACAATCAGAGGTGAAGCAATATGCTCATTAGGTTCGCTACCTCCAGTGACTTTGATGCCCTACGGAATATAGAGCTCGCTTCGTTCGAGACACTACGACACGCGGGCGCCGTAAGCGGCGCACCATCGGCGAGTAGTGACGAGGAGCTGCAATGCTACCTGGATGATGGCCTTCTATGTGTTGCGTGCGATCAGAGCGGCGCTGCCGTTGGATATTGCGGCGGCTACATCGCTGAAACGTTCCTTCATATTGGTGAGATGGATGTGCACCCTGATAGTCAGCGAATGGGGCTGGGGAGAAAGCTACTGATGACCTTGATTGATCAAGGGCGCGCAAGGAAACTCGATGGGGCAACACTGACGACAGATCGTCTCGCACCCTTTAACGCCCCCTTCTATGCCAGCCTGGGATTCCAACTTCTCGAAAAAGAAGCCACTCCGCCACGGCTACGCAAAATTCTTGAAGCCGAGGTAGAAAAAGGCCTCGATGCTCAGCGACGTGTCGCCATGGTGTTGTCGTTCTAAAACAAGTCTCGCTTGTTTTGTGCGTTCCTGGCCCGTGATTGCCGTCTACGTCACAGAGCCCGATTTTGAATCGGCACAACACATTGAGGTCAAGGTAGCGGGCAAACAGCGCTTACCCTCTATCTCGCCGCTGCCTTCACAAATTCACGCTTAATCTCAACGGACCCTACTTCACACCGGATACATTTCCAGGGGGCAGGTCAACAGGATAGTGCGTAGTTTCCGGCCCTGCCGCACACCGACCTCGGGGAGTAGGGTGGCTTACGGTCGGTCTATTGCCTGACAACCGAACCGGTTTCGGAGCAGCCAAACAGCGCTCAAATGCTTGTGACGTCCCTGCCGTGAAGGCCGGGGCGCCCTCCCGTTTGCTGCGGTTGGCGCAACAGCTAAATGCTGCATTCCCCCTTTTTCTGGAGATGTCCATGTCAAGCGACACCGCGTTGAAGGAATCCGTTCTCATCGAGTTGCGGTGGGAACCGAGCGTCAATGCCGCCCATATCGGCGTTACCGCACATGACGGCGTCATCACCCTGATGGGGCATGTCCAAACCTATGCCGAAAAGCACGCGGCCGAAGCAGCGGCGCGGCGCGTCCGGGGCGTCAAATCCATTGCTGAAGAAATAGAGGTCAAGCTGTCCTTCGATGTCGAACGCAGCGATGAGGACATCGCTGCCGCCATCATCACCCGGCTGTCATGGGATTCGACCATTCCCAAGGATGCCGTCAAATCGTCGGTTGAGGGCGGTTGGGTCACCCTGGTCGGCGATGTCGACTGGTACTTCGAATCTGAGGCGGCGGAGCAAGAGGTGCGCAGGCTGTGGGGTGTGGTGGGTGTCACCAATCACATCAAGGTGAAGTCCAGGGTCAACACCGACAATCTGGATCAAGACATCACAAAGGCCTTGCACCGCTCCTGGCTGGATCCCTCCAACGTCACGGTCACCGTGGATGGCGGCAAGGTGAAGCTGACGGGAAGCGTTCCTTCCTGGAGCGAACGTATGCTAGCCGGCAAGACTGCCTGGGCGGCACCGGGCGCCACTGCCGTCGAGAATAGTCTCGTCATCGCATGACCATGCGATGACCGCTGGCCTGGGTTAAGGCCAGCGGTCATCAAGGGAACATTGTCCCTCCCGGTGCAGTGCCGCTTAGCAGCGCGTACTGGGCCCTTGGCCATTCGAAGAGAGGCGGCGCCCATGAATATCGTCATGTTTGAGACTGAACCCTGGCAGGAGGCAATCTGTCAGCGCCTCGCTCCGCAGCACCAGATACGCTGCATACCGGCGCCGCTGAGCGAGGCGAATGCGGATACGTTCGCCGACGCCGAGGTGATATCGACCTTCATCGATAGCAAGCTGGACATGGCAACGCTCAAGCCATTGGGCAAATTACGGTTGATCGCAACACGGTCGACCGGCCATGACCATATCGATCTGGATGCCTGCCACGCGGCAGGCGTGGCGGTATGCAACGTTCCCAACTATGGCGATCCAACCGTCGCGGAATATACGTTCGCCCTGTTGCTGGCGTTGCTCCGGAAAATTCCGACAGCGGTTGAGCGCACACGTCGGGGCGACTTTTCCCAAGACGGGCTTCGCGGTTCCGATCTGGCAGGCAAGGTGATGGGCGTTATCGGCACCGGCCGCATCGGCCAACGGGTGATCCGCATCGCCCGGGGCTTCGGGATGAGCGTTCTGGCCTTTGACGCCCGGCCAGACAAGGGGCTTGAAGTGCAGTTAAGTATGCACTTTGTCACGTTGAACCAATTGCTTGAACGCAGTGACGTGGTAAGCCTGCATGTACCCGGCGGGGCGGGTACGCACGCCTTGATCTCCGCCCAGAAACTGGCGCTGATGAAGCCGGAGGCGGTGCTGATCAATACCGCGCGCGGCGATGTCGTTGATACTGAAGCTTTGATCCGCGCCCTGGCGGAGGATCGGATCGCCGGTGCTGCCCTGGATGTATTCAGCCAGGAAACTTGGCTGAGGGACGAGGCGGAGATTTTCCGCCCCAATGCCGACCCCACAACATCGGGCTTGCTGATGTTGGCAGCCGACAGGGCCCTGCTGTCCGTACCCAACGTCATCGCGTCTGCCCATATCGCCTATGACACGCATGAAGCGGTCACCCGCATTCTTGACGTCACGCTGGCCAACATCGCCGCTTTCGCGGCGGGGCTGCCAGAGAACTTGGTGGGGAGGCCCCTCATCGGGCAGTCCACGGCCCTGGTCCCGTTAAAGCTACCGCATGTCGGCGAGCCCGGCCATTCGGTGGGATTCAAGGCTGCCATCGCGCCCCTGATCGAAGATGTCCGCCGCCACAGTGCAGCGTTTCTCGATAGACCGGACGCCGCCTGCGTACATGCCCTTCGCGGGGCGCTTCGCCGCACGCGCGCTTGCATCTTGATGTTCAGAACGCTGCTGCCGGCGAAGGATTGCCGCTGGGTTCGCCACGAGCTGGGGCGCTTCACCCGCCAATTGGGGCCGGTCCGCGACCTTGACGTGCTGATTGGACGGTATACGGCGCATACCATGACCGGTCTCACCAAAATCGACAGGGCGAACCTGGACGATACCGCCTGGTATGCGCGCGCTGTTGCAGCGGCTGTCGCCCAGCGCTATGCCCGGACCGCCCGCGTGACCATCATGGTCGAGGGGCTGGGCGATTGGCTGCAGGCACAAACCTGTGCGGCGACGGGCGATGCGCTGTCCGCCCATATGGTGGAGTGGCTGTTGTCGGCAGATGCGCGGGTGAGGAAGGCCGGCGCTCTCAACATCAATCGGGGTACTAACGCCCGCCACTGGCTGCGACGGCGTCTCCGGACCCTGCGCTATAATGCGGAAGTGTTCCTGCGGCTCCATAACCCAAGGAACGACGGTGCCTATGTCACGGCACTTGATGAACTGCACGCCTTGCTGGGTGCCATGAACGACGACGCGGTTGGCGACAGGCTGGAACGCACGCTCAAAGCACCGGTACAAGCCGGCGGATCAACGCACTTGCACCGGGCGCGGTCTGACGGCCTGAAGGCGGCGTGGGCACGCTTTGGGGCGTTGTCCCCGCCATGGGCACCGGCTGGCATCACCAGGGCGACATAGTTTCCGTTTCCGCGGGACGGCACGCAACACATTTTCCCATCCGATGTCGAAAGACGAAAATCTTGGACAAACGCCTGCTGTCCGGCCTGTCAATGGTGGGGCTCCTGATCCTCGGGGGTTGCGTGGCGCTGGTATGGCGGCCGGGCATCGAGCCGGTCCCCCCACCAACAGCCGACAGCTTCTCCCCCGCTGCCGTCGTGCGCGGGCAGATGCTGGCTGGTGCCGGCAACTGCGCTGTCTGCCATACATCTGATCCCGTCCATCCCTATGCTGGCGGCGTCGGTTTCGCATCATCATTCGGGACGATCTATTCCACCAACATCACGCCGGATGCGGCAACCGGCATCGGTCACTGGTCGCTAGCCGCCTTCACGCGGGCCATGCATGAAGGTTTGGCCCGCGACGGCAGCCATCTGTTCCCCGCATTTCCCTATGATCATTTCACCAAGGTCTCGGACGGCGATCTGGAAGCGCTCTATGCCTTCCTGATGACACTGACGCCGGTCATCGCACCGGACAGGAAGAATGACCTTCCGTTTCCGATGAATATCCGTGCCCTGCAGGCTGGCTGGAAACTGTTGTACTTCAGACCCGGTCGATATGCGGCCGATACCACAAAGTCGCCGGACTGGAATCGCGGCGCCTATCTTGGGGAAGGTCTGGCCCATTGTTCAGCCTGCCATAGCCCGCGTAATGCGCTTGGGGCCGAAGACCCCCGGCAGGCTTATGGGGGCGCTGTCATCGATGGCTGGATCGCACCCGCCCTGACCGATGCCAATCCCTCGCCCCTGATTTGGAGCGAGCCGGAGCTTTTCACCTATCTGCGTGGCGGGGTCACCGTTCTGCACGGATCGGCGGTGGGGCCGATGTCATCCGTCGTCCATGGGGGACTGTCCGCCCTGCCGGACGAGGATATCCATTCCATCGCCGTCTATTATGCCGATCTGGGCCGGAGAACGGCGCCCGGTGGCGGCAAAACAGCCATCCGCAGCCGTGCCTTGGTCGCTTCCATGCCGGGCATCGGTCAGACCAACGATGTCGATGCCCGGCTCTATGTCGCCGCCTGCGCCGCCTGCCATTACAGCAGCAGTGCAGATCCAAGCGCGCAGCGCCCTGACCTGGCGTTGAATTCAGCTCTCCGCCTCGACCAGCCCACCAACCTCATCCAGGTTGTCCTGCATGGCGTCGGCGTGGCCGAAGGCGACCCCAGCCTGATGATGCCCGGCTTCGCCGCTGCGCTCAGCGACGCAGATATCGCACGGCTGATCGTCTATCTGCGTCGCACCCAAACCGGTCTTCCGCCCTGGGCCGATGTTGAACCGCAGGTGGCGGCCATCCGCAAGGCACGGGGAGATGCCCCATGACCCCGACAGCAGGAGCCGCCAACATGGTGTCCTTCCAACTGAATGGCCGCACAGTCACTGTGAGCGGGCCGCCGGACACCCCCCTGCTCTGGGCGATCCGCGATGAGATCGGCTTGAAGGGCACCAAGTTCGGCTGCGGCATCGGCCTGTGCGGTGCCTGCACCGTGCATGTCCAGGGCCGGGCTGTGCGTTCCTGCATCGTCCCCGTCGGATCGGTGTCCAACGCGGCTGTGGTCACCATCGAGGGGCTTGATCCTGACGGAAAGCACCCCTTGCAGACGGCCTGGATCGAACGTCAGGTTCCGCAATGTGGCTATTGCCAGTCGGGGCAGATCATGCAGGCCGCCACCCTGCTCCAGGATTTCCCCGATCCCACACCAGACGACATCACGGCCGTGATGAATGGCAACCTGTGCCGCTGCATGGCCTATATCCGCATCCGCGCGGCGATCCTGCAGGCGGCCGAAATGCTCCGCCGGGGCGACCGCCGATGAGCACATTTGGGCCGGAACGCGGCGCGGGCCCTTCCCGGCGGGGATTCCTGATTGCCGCATCCGGCGCCGGGATCATGCTGGGGTTTGTCCCCGCGCGTCTGGCGGTCGGCGCGACACCACCCCTTTCCGACCCCCAAGCCCTGTTCGAGCCGACCATCTGGTACGCCATTGATCGTCAGGGCCGGGTTGCCATCAATATCGTCCGGGCGGAAATGGGCCAGCATGTCGGCACCGCCCTGGCACGGATCATCGCCGAGGAGTTGGAGGTTGAGTGGGATCACGTAACGATCCACCATGTCGATACCGATCCAAAATGGGGGCTGATGGTCACCGGCGGCAGTTGGTCGGTCTGGCAAAGTTTCCCGGTGATGAGCAAGGCCGGGGCGGCGGGGCGGCTGACCCTGGTGGAGGAAGGCGCCAGACTTCTGAATGTCGATCCGGCAGCCTGCGTGGCACGGTCGGGCGCCATCCATGCCGGTACGCGTCAGGTGACCTATGGCGAAATTGTCACCCGTGGCGACCTGCGCCGAGCCTTTTCGGCGGAACAGCTTCAAGCCATGCCCATCAAGCCAGCGGCGAACCGCCGGCTGATCGGCCAGGATGTGGCGGCCCTGGATATCCCGGCAAAGACCGATGGCAGCGCCGTTTATGGCATCGACGCCACGGTCCCCGGCATGGTCCATGCCCGCCCCAAGCTGCCGCCGACACGCAATGACAGCAAGGTCGTCTCCATCGACGATAAGGCGGCCAAGGCGGTGCCCGGCTATATCCGCAGCCTGGCGCTGGAAGATCCCTCCGGCACCGTTCCCGGCTGGGTCATGGTCTATGCCGACAGCGTCACCGCTGCCGAGCGCGCGACCAATCTGGTCAAGGTCGTGTGGTCCGTCGGTCCATCGGCCCACGTGTCGGAGAAGGATATCCAGGACCATGCGGCCCATCTGATTGCCGATCCCAAAGGGGGTGCGCTGGTCGTCGATGATCCAGGCCTGGAGGCCGCGTTCCAGGCCGCCAGCACGACGCTTGCGCACACCTATACCACCAGCAGTGCCATGCATTTCCAGATGGAACCGGTCAATGCGCTGGCTTTCGAGAAGGATGGGTTGTTCGAAATCCACACCGGCAACCAATGGCAATCCTTGATCCTGCCGACCCTGGCCAAGGCCCTGGGGCGACCGGAGGCGACAATCATCCTGCGCACCTATCTGCTGGGTGGCGGGTTCGGGCGGCGGCTGAATGGAGATTATGCCGTGCCGGCGGCCCTTGCAGCCCAGGCCATTGGTCGACCGGTAAAGATGCTCTTGACCCGTGCCGACGATATGCGCTTTGATTCATTCCGGTCGCCATCGGTCCAGACCCTGCGCATGGCGTTCGATGGAGGCGGTCTGGTGACAGCGATGGACCATCATGCAGCGGCCGGCTGGCCAACGGAAGTCATGGTGCCAGGTTTCATGCCCAAGGCCAGCAACGGCATTGCCTTTGATCCCTTCGCCATTTCCGGCGCGGATCATTGGTACAATGTCGGGGCGCAGCGGGTCAGGGCTTTGTCGAACGATCTGGCCAACCGGTCTTTCCGACCGGGCTGGCTGCGATCCGTAGGGCCCGGATGGACCAACTGGGCGGTTGAGAGCTTCATGGATGAGGCGGCCTTTGCCGTGGGTATCGATCCCGTGGCTTTCCGTCTTCGGATGCTGGACGGGACCGGCCGGAACGCCGGATCATCCCCCAATTCAGTTGGCGGTGCAAAGCGGCAGGCGGCCGTCCTGGCGGCGGTGGCCCAACGCGCCGGGTGGGGGACTGCCTTGCCGGCTGGGTCGGGCCTTGGCATCGCCACCACCTTTGGTCAGGAACGCGACATGCCAACCTGGGTCGCCTGCGCGGCGCGGGTTCAGGTCAATCGAACCACAGGCAACGTGATGGTGGAGCGGCTGACGCTGGTCGCCGATGCCGGCACCATCGTCCACCCCGATGGGGCCCTGGCCCAGATGGAAGGCGCCGCTTTGTGGGGATTGAGCCTCGCCCTTCATGAAGGGAGCGAATTCAGCAACGGCCAGATCCGCGACACCAATCTCAACAGCTATACGCCGCTGCGCATGGGCGATGTTCCTGACCTGGACATCGCCTTCATCCCCAGTGAAGAGGTACCGACAGGCCTTGGCGAACCTGCCACCACCGTCGTCGGCCCCGCCATCGCCAATGCCATTTTCGCCGCCGTCGGGGCGCGGGTCCGCCATCTGCCGATCCGGCCGGCAGCCGTCCTGGCCGCCCTGGCATCGGCCTCCCCGCGATGAGCAGGCTGCGGCTGCATCGGGAAAACCATAATGGCGACGGCACAGGATGGCTGCGGGCAGCGGTGCTGGGTGCCAATGACGGGCTGATCTCCACCGCCAGCCTTGTCATGGGCGTGGCGGCGGCAGCGGCGGACCATCAGGCCGTGCTGATCGCCGCTGTCGCCGCCCTGGTCGCCGGGGCCATGTCAATGGCGGCAGGGGAATATGTTTCCGTCAGTTCCCAGGCGGACTCCGAAAAAGCTGACTTGAAGCGGGAGGCGGGGGAACTGCACGACGATCCGGTTGCCGAACGTGAGGAACTTGCGGCCATCTACCGGTCCCGGGGACTTGACGGTGACATGGCAGCCAAGGTCGCGGAACAGTTGATGGCCAAGGACGCGCTGGAGGCCCATGCCCGCGATGAGCTTGGTCTCTCCTCAACAGGCCGGGCGCGTCCGATCCAGGCGGCGCTGGCGTCCGCCGCCGCGTTCATCGCCGGTGCCACCGCACCGATCATCGTGGTGGCGGTTACCCCTCATGCTGTCCTGGTTCCTGTCCTCTGGGGTGCTTCCTTATTTACCCTGCTGATGCTGGGCATTTTGGCCGCGCGTGCGGGCGGTGCCAGCCCCTGGCGCGCGGGCATCCGCGTGGTGTTCTGGGGCGCGGTGGCGATGGGGATCACGGCCATTATCGGCGATATCGTCGGTCATGCGGTTTGACGGTCCTGTGTGAGGGGGGAACTGGACTGATCGACATGCGTAGATTCCGCCCCTGCCGGGCGTTGCTATGACGACATAGCCTTAACGGCCCGCTCGCTTTTGAAAGTCGATATGATGTCCCAACACTCCCCCGCCCCCGCATCCCCGCCATTGGCCAATGCCTATGCCTCCACCACGGGGCAGAACCGACGAACCCTTGATGCCATTTTCCGGCATCCGGTCGCGCATAATCTGGCCTGGAGGGACGTTGTCGCCTTGTTGACCGGGATCGGTGACATCGATCATCGGCGCAGTGGCGAATACTCACTTCATGCTGGTGGAGAGCATATTCGGATTGATCGGCAACATGACAAGGACGTGACGACCGACAATCTCATCAAGTTGCGGCATCTGCTGACCCGAACGGGCTGGGCACCCGATGCGCCGCCCCTTAATTCGGCCCATCCCTCCCCTGCCACGATCATTGTCATTGATCATACCGGTGCCAAGGTGCTGACCCTTGCCGGGTCTGAGGATGATCTGTCGCTAAATTTGGACCAGGGGGAGGAGCTTCACCATTTCGTTCATCATATCAAGCGTATCGGATCAGACAGCGACCGCGAGGAGACCTTTCCCAGCGATACGGAATTCTTCTCGCGCGTTGCCGACGCCATCGGTCACAATGGGCGTATCGTGCTGATCGGCCACGGCAAGGGCCAGAGCAACGAGGCACACCATCTGAGCAATTACCTTCAGGCGCACAATAAGGACGCCTATGCGCGGATTGCCACCACGCTGGTCGCAGACCTTTCGCATTTGACGACAGCGGAACTGCTGCAACTCGGACGGAAAGCACTGATCTGACGGGCCGCTGGACTTGCCCTGGAAAAGTGGAGAAGGGGTCGATACGCCTCTTCGTCGTCCCCTTCAGCATCAAAATTGAAACATAGGAAGCCGCCAGGCGCACCATGGCGAACACCCCCGCCAAAACGCCCCTTTGACGTTAAGAACCTGATACGAACAATGCAGAGGTCCAGACGCGTGACTGATCACGTTGCCGGGCCGTCAGGAACAGGGGATGTTCGCGTCCCCTCTCCAGCCCCAGATCGGCAAGGTCGATGCGGCCCGTCACCTCCCGCGGCAGGGCGGCGGCGGTGATGCGTTCCAAGGATATTTCCAGTTCCGTTCCCGACAGAACGCTGCTGACACGCCCCGCCGCCAACAGGTCCGCACCCGCGACCGCCAGCACCGCCTCTGACGCATGGGGGTTGGCGGGCGGATTCAGCGGATCCCCCACCTTCACATAGGTACCGATCCCCAGATCAACACGAAGTTGGGCGTCGGCCAGATTGGACAGGGTCAGTTCGATCGCGTCCGTATCGCCATGGGTAACAGTCCGCAGCGCGACACTGGTTGCGCCATCGCGCCAGCAGGATTGTTCGGGATGATCGAAACCGAAACTCTGGATATGACGGATGCTGGCCCCCGTCACGGTCACGGCACCGTTCCAATAGGCGCCGCGATAGCGGTCTTTGATGCGGGCCCCACCCAGGCGCAGGCGCACATGCTGGTCGGACAGCCCCGCCTCCTGGTGCAGATCGCGTTCCCACAGCAGCCTGTCGCCATCATAGAGTTGCAGGCTTTCCCAGCCATGATCCCCCAGCAGACGATAATCCAGGGCCCCTGCCCCGGCCGTCACCACCTCCCCCATCCATTGATCGCCCAGCCGCAGCAGCGCAATGCTGCGTTCACCCGTGGTGGCAAAGGTTCGCCGTGCGCGCAGGGCCCGGCCCACCTGGGCCCGGTCCACCCCCTCGGACAGCACCCCCGTCAGCCCGCCGCGCGAACCGAACACCGACGTGGCCGGGTTGCCGCCGCCGCAGCGCCCCTGATGCTCATCACTGCTGGCTGACGCCCCCAGCCGGTATCCGCGCTTCAACGCATCGGCATAAACCCAATGGAACTGCCCCCAGGCGGAACTGATTTCAACCAGCCGTTCCAGCTCTGGATGATGCCAATCCAGATTGCAGCGCCGCCCGCCCACATGCGGGATCAGCAAATGCCCCTCTGGATCATCCGCATAGGCAGCATAAAGATCATCCAAAGGCCAGGCACCGGGGCGAAGGGCCCCTTTCGTACTTTCATTCCATTCAAAGGATCGTACCGGATTGCCCCGTTCATCATGGGGGAAACGCGGCGGGGCATCGCGCAGGAACACGACATTATGGTCGCCACCCGCCGCCGAATTGCCGCACCATTCCGTCCCTGGATAGCAAACGAAACGCCCTGGCTGGTTGAAGCGGTCGATCAGCGCCACCGCTTCCTTCCAGGCCGTCTCCGTGACGTTGAAATCATTGGCCGTATAGCCCAGCACATCCAGGCCCGCCACGTCACGGCCATAGGACAGGTTATAGAATGTATCATTGGTGCCAACCGTGTCATTGGAATGGACATGCAGGTCGGCATACAGAACGCGTGGTGCCTGTTCGTCGATGCTGACGAAGGCGAAGGCGGGGATCAGGCCCGGCGCATCCGCATCAACCCGCCATTCGCCCGCTTGGGTCAGGGCCAGATCATCCCGGCGCAGCACCGCCCAGCCCTCTTTCGACAGGGTGATGGGATGCGCCGTCACGGTGCCATCGGGGGCCGTCAACCGCAGGGAGCCAGACACATTCTCATGCTCGACCGTATTGCCCCACTGATCCTCCGCCCGTATCAGCACAGGCACCGGTCCCGGCACTATCAGGCGCGGGGTGACTAGGCGCAGGGCATGGGGCGGGCCGGGCACCACATCCAGGGTGCAATCGCCCGGTACAGCGGCATATTTCTGGCTGCCCAACGGGTCGATGAAAACGCGGAACCGGAAAGATTTCTCGACAAAGGTCTGCACCCGCGTGCCAGGCCCCCCCTGACGCCGGTCACCAAGGCGCACAATGATGCGGTCACCGGGGTTCAGATAGCCGTCGATGACATCGATAATCACCGACTTTTGAAAGGGCCGCTCATGCCCCTTCTGGTCAAACCGGACCTTCAGCGCCTGCACCGTTGCCGGGCTTTGTCCCGGCACCAGATCGCCCGCCTGATATTCGGCAGAGACATAGTTCGCGGCCCGGGGGTCGCTGGTCTGAAACAGGGCCCAGTCGGAATAGAATTTGATGGCCAGCTTGATGGCGGCACCGTCGGCCAGACCGGAGCCACCGACTTCGTAAACCAACTGCACCTCTGTCCATTCGCCGGCCACCAGGCGGCCGTGTGAACAGGTGGTGCGCCCCAGGAAGGGGCGGGCGCGATTGCGTTCATACAGACCCAGGGGCGCGATATGACCCGGATTGGCGGCAATGTCGGTCACGAATAGGTTCCTTCGTTCAGATGCCAGGTGCGGTAATGCCGTTCCATACGGCGGAAGACGAGGCTTTCGGCCAGCCAGGCGGTAAGGCCGATGATGGCGATGCCCAGCAGAACCTGGGTGGTATTGCCAATCTGGCGCCCATGGCGCCGGCCGGGACGAGATTCATAATAACACTCTTATTGGTGTTTATTTTGATATTTCACGTTCATCTAAAGATAATACATTGCAATACATGTTGACAACCCCCGACTTGAAATCGTTGAAACTACCCCGGGCCGGTGGCATCAAGAACGCTGTTTGGGGAATGCGACAGGGGGCGTCCGTGAGTTTGGTGCGGGAAAATGCGACGGCGATGTACCGCCAGATCGCGGTGCGCCTGCGGGACGAAATCGCCGCGGGGCTTTTCGAACCGTCAGGGCGCCTGCCCGGCGAAACAGAAATCGGAAGTCGTTTCGCGGTCAGCCGGGTCACCGTGCGGCTGGCGCTGGACCTGCTGGAAACAGAGGGTCTGATCGTGCGGCGCAAGGGTAAAGGCACGTTTACCGCCGACACAAGGATGCGCCACCCGCTGGACACGCTGCGCAGTTTTCACGAATCCCTGAAGCTGCAAGGGCTGAACACCACCATGCGGCACCTGCGGGCCGATGTCACATCCACCCCGCGTGAACTGCGCGACCATTTTGGCGAACATTGCCTTGTGGCTGTGCGCCTGCATCTGGTGGATAACAGCCCGGTTGCACTGGGCCGCAGCATTCTGCCCTCGGCCCTGGCGCCTTATGACTGGATGAATGCCCAGCATACGCCCATCTATTCCATCCTGGACGACGTGATCGGCAAGCCCGTCTGCGGCGCAGATGTGGAGATCAAGGCCACCGCCGCAGAGGGCGAGGCGGCGGCGATGCTGGAGGTTCGGCCCGGTACACCGCTGCTGGTCATGGACCGCCGATCCTATTTCGCGGACCAGTCGACGGCAGTCCAATCCACCTTCTTCGTAAGCCCGGAACGGTATAGTTTTATTCTGTCCCACCGTTGGGGCGGGTAATGGGCATGGCATTTCCAGGAAGGCCTGCCCCCGGTCATTGACGGACGGGGTGGAAATGCCCTGGATATGAGCCCTCCTGAATCACCGCCGTCAGCGCCTTCTACCTCTCATCGTTGCTCCACTCCCATATTCTTTAATTCCTCAGAAATTTCGGCTCTATTTTTATAATGATGGAGTTTTGTATTTAGATTAATTAATCTAGATATATCTTGCGATCTAGAAATACGCGTTTTATGGTATTTTGATATAGAACGAAGCGTTTCTTTTGTGGAACGCGTCCTTAGTAGATTTAATATCTCAAAAATATCATCCAGATTTGACGGGAGTAATTTTTCCTCCGCCATTCGCGCAAATGAAAGCCGATCATTAATATTATTTGTTATATTTATAATCTCTTTATTTAAAGTACCTGATGCAATTAAGTAGAAAATTCTTGAAACTAGCTTAGATGCCATTCCTGGGTCTTTGTATTCTTTATAGTTTTCAGATATATCAATAAAATAACTCTCAATTTCATTTGAATGTTCATTTGAATTAAATTTTAACAATGAGAACGTCATGATCGCATCGTTCGTTTCGTACAGATCATCCAAATCCTCCGCAACAGCTTTCTTTACGAAATAACCAGAAAGGTGTATTTTTGATATAATGCGCTCGCTCTCCAGCCTTATTATAGCCTCTCTGACAGGGGTTCGGCTTGTTCCTAGATTTTTTGCGATAATATCAACCTGTAGACGCTCTCCGGGCTCAAGTTGCCCGGAAAGAAGCATATATTTTATTTTTTCATAAGGATCTACGGCCTCAACATTCTTCGACATCTCAACCTCACTGTCTTTTTAGAGAGGAAATACCAATAATTTCCTCATAGAGAGTACATCTGTATCAGGAATCGTATCCGATACTGAGGAATGCACGAGAAGGTTTCCTTGGTGTTTAGGATTTTTAAATTGGAAACACATTCTTATGGTACAATCAAATTCTAATAGGTAGTACTATGCATATTTAAGTTATATCCATTAAGGAGTATGAATATTATTTTTTGCGATTATAATTATATTATATCCACCTTATTCGTTGAAAAAATTGAATATATTTAAAATATTTTCAAAAATATTTACTCTGAGAGCAATACGCAGATAATTATTGGAATATAATCTGATTAATAGAAAGTATTTTATTGAAACTCATTTGGTAATACTGATCAATAGCGAGTGTCTGTGTCTGCATTCCAACCTTAACCATGGAGAGTGCGATGAAGAAGGTGAATGGACAGGGGCGGCTGGCCCGGTTGGGTCGTGTTTCCCTGGTAACGAAGGGTCCCTTCGGTGCGGCAACGGAGTTCCCCAACCCCACGCCGTACCGTAATCCGTAATGTAGGCGGGGCGGCTGGCTCTTCAGCCGCCCCAACTTCCTTTTCGCCCCATCTCTCGATATATGCGTAATGGAGGAGAGTAATGTTTAAATACTGGAATAATGGAAAAAAATCTAATCTGATTTCCCTCGGGCGGGTGAGTCTGGTTACACGTGGGCCTTATGGCATGATTTACGAAATTCCCAATCCCACCCCATTCCGCAACCCCTGACATCTTCCCATTAATCGGGAAGATACCAATCCGGTATTTTCTGATGCAATAGGCAGATTGTTTGGCCGACAGGTGAAACCCAGGTGGGCCGCAAGGGGAGCCTGGGTTTGCCCCGTTATGTCTGGGAGCGGGAGGTCGTAATGCCCCGAGATGATTTAAGCCTATCTCCTAGCACATTCATGTGTCGCACCGAGGGACATGCCGTGTTTCTCAATGTAGAAATGGACCAATATTTCTGCATTGATGAAGCAGTACTGGATCAGGGGCTCGCCGGTCGAGAAACCCCCGACCATCATATTGCCGATCTGATTGCGGCCGGTCTGCTGATGGAGGGAGCAGGCAGGGCGCTGTCTCCTACCCGATTGGAACTTCCCATCGCAGATTGCTCTGATTTCGGGCTGGACCGACATGTCACGATCGGCCTCCGCCATGGCCGTGCCTTTCTGACAGCAATCACTGGAACCCTGCTTTGGCTGCGATTGGGCTCCTTACAGCGGGCGGTTCTTCATGCCCGGGCGGTACAGAGGCGCTGCGACAACCCTATAGAGGAACTGCGCGAGTTGGTGGAGATATTTACCCGGCTTCGTCCGCTTGCCTTTACGGGCATCAATCACTGCCTTTTCGACAGTTTCGCCATGGCGGCTTTCCTGGCCGCGTTCGGACACAAGACCCGCATTGTGTTCGCTGTAAGGCTGCGACCCTTCGGGGCGCATTGCTGGTTGCAGACAGATACACTGGTGCTGAACGATACGGTGGACCATGTCGCCGGCTTCACCCCGATCATGGTGATCTGAGGGTCGCACCCGATTGCAAGGAGACAGACCATGTTCGGTTTTCTGGCCCTGGTTTGGGCCGAACAACAGCCGGTGCAGGCTGCCATGGCGGCGCAACTGACACAAGCGATCAACCGATCGTTTCGTGGCTGGCAGCAGGTGCTGAGCGTGCCGGGCGTGGCCCTTTACCAGCGGTCGACTGCCCCCGATCGTATGCAGACATATCCTCTTGATGCTGGGGAACAGGGGACCGGAGTTGTGCTGGGCCGGCTATTCCGACGCGATGGCGCGCCGGCTGCCGGAGCGCTTCGCGGCACTTTGGAAACAGAAAAACTATTGCTGACCGGCGGCCAGCATCTCATCGACAAATACTGGGGCCGGTATGTGGCTTTTCTGGTCGAGAAGCCAAAGCGCTGTGTCTCGGTTCTGCGTGCACCGCTAGGGTCATTACCTTGCTATATCCGCACGGTGGCGGGGGTGAATCTGCTCTTTTCCCAGGTGGAATATCTGGATGACCTGCCCTTGCCATCGCCCTCGGTGGATATGACGATGCTGGCACGTTATCTGTGCTTCGCCTTTCGTCAGCATCAGGCAACCTTGTTCACGGATATAAAGGAGTTGCTTCCCGGTCAGCGCTGCCGCTTTGCCAATGATGTGGTAGAGACGGATTTCCTCTGGAAGCCTAACGCTATAGCCCTTGAGGAGCCGATTGAGGAACAGGTGGAGGCGGCCAACCGGCTACGGCAGTCCACCCTTGAGAGCGTGTCGGCCTGGGCTGGCGGATATGAACGCATCCTGCACCGGCTATCAGGTGGGCTGGACTCCTCCATCGTGCTGGCCGCTCTTATGCGGGCTGAAAGCCGGCCTCAGATCACCTGCCTCAATTACTTCACCAGCGGCCGCGATGGGGACGAGCGGCATTTTGCGCGGCTCATGGCCGAGCACGCCGGGGTTCCTTTGGTGGAGTTTGCAGCGGATGAGGCGAAGGTGGAGATGAATATGCTCGACCGGCTGCGCCGTACCATACGCCCGATGAATGTGTTGATTGAGCAAGCGCGGGCCGCCCCGGAGCGGGCGCTGATCCGAGACGCGGGCCTGCAGGCCTGCTTCTTTGGCGCTGGCGGGGATAACATCTTTTTTCAGCCTCATACGGCGCTTGGTGCCATCGATCATGCGCTGCGCCATGGGTTGAGACATGGCTTTATGGACCGGGTGCTGGAGGCGGCACGGCTGGAAAGGCGCTCCCTCTGGTCGGTACTGGGGCGCACGTTGTGGGCCCAACTGCCGGGCCAGTCACCGAACCCATTTCCCACCTATGGGATGTCACCTGATAAAGCGTTGATCCATCCGGATGTCTATCAAGCGGCTGGGCAGCTCGATGTTACCCATCCCTGGATGCACGAGGGGCTGGAGAAGCTGCCTCCCGGCAAGATCATGCATATCCACATGATGACAGCACCGCCTTCTTATTACGAGGCGCTGGCCGATCCGGCTGATTTCCTGGAGCCGGTTCACCCCCTTTTTTCACAACCACTAGTGGAGACCTGTATCCGTATACCGGTCTATACAATGACCCTTGACGGGCGCAGCCGGGGGCTGGCCCGCCGGGCCTTTGCTGACCTGCTTCCAGCCCGCATTGCAGGGCGGGAGGCGAAAGGGGCAGCAGGCAGCTTCTTCAATTCCATTCTGACTCGCAACCTTCCCTTCATCCGCGCCTATCTGCTGGATGGGTTGCTGTTGCAGCACGGGTTGTTGGATCGCGCCCGGCTGGAAGCCGCACTATCCTCACATGATGTCGCGGCAGATGGCGCGATGACCGCGGTTTTGTTGCATCTCGGCACGGAATCCTGGCTGCGTAGCTGGTCGTCCGCATCCAATCCCTTAACCCAAGGAGCACCATCATGAACCACGATGAAGAGAATATCTCCAACGCTCCAGGAGGCGCAGCGCAGCCTCATCAGAGCAAGCGGACACCGGAACCCTCTGCGCAGAAGGATCCAGCAGTCCCAACAGTGAACTCCCCATGGGATTTCAGTGGATACCCCTTCGGAGAGGCGTCGGTAAGCCCGCCCACCTATGACCAGGAGCATTTCAACCGGATCGTGGCAGAATCCACCCGTGCTTTTGAAAAATATGTCGCGGAAAGCCGGCAGATGTTTGAAAGGCAGGTGCAGCAGATCACGGCACAAATGAGCCGCGTCAATCCCCCGCCCGCCCACCAGGACCAAGGAAACGGGTCCACACAAGCCGCGGCACCCGACAAACCATCTCCTTGATGGAGCCTGCCGCCCGTCAAAGAGATGGTCCATGGTCTCCTCCGTTACTCCGGCACCGCGACAGTATCCCGCATGGTGCGCCATCTGGCATATTGGACGGCTTTGGCCGGATCGGCGTCTTCCTCTCCCTTCAACCAGAAACGGTACCAGTCGACATTGATCTGCATGGAGGCCTGGCGCTCCCACGGCTTCACCAGCACATGCGTGCCATCAGGATAGATTATCCACTCCACGGGTTTATTCAGCCGCCGGAGGATGGCATAGCTGTCCCAATACGCTGAGAGGAAATAGCCGCCCAGTTGCTCGATCAACAGGGCCGTCTTTGTGCGGTCCAAATTGAAGACCGGGGCGTTCGCCGTCCAGGTGGGTAGCCCGTCGCCCCAGGGATGGGAGTCGACAACGCCCTCGTAATAATGCAGCAGTTCCACGCCGCCGCCCCGGTTTACCTGCGCGCCATACCCAACCATGCTGGTGCTGTCGCCGTCGGCTGAGGTGGCGGCCTTAATGGGCCAGCGAGAATGTACCATCATATGATCCACGGTCATCCCCAGCCCGCTCCAGCCGATCAGGCCGATCCGGGTTGCGTCGATCAGGCCCCTTTTGTTCAATGTATCGATCAGGGCTTCAATCCCCTGCTGATTAACCAACAGTTCACCGCGCGTGCCGAACCCCTCGCGTTTGCCACCCATCTGCACCACGACCATGCCCTGACCTGCCAGCGGCTGGGCGGCATGGGGACCGGGGGACGGACCGTCAGCCACAAAGATGTCACGGTAATAGCCATGGGTCTGGATCACCAGCGGATAGCGCGTACCAGCCTGGTAGTTCACGGGCAGGGTCAGGTTGGCTTCCCATTCCCGCCCGGCGGCGTCACGCCATTGCACCTTCTCGGCATGGCCAAGTGACAGTTCGGCGATTTGCGGGTTGAGGTCGGTGAGAACGGCCTGGCGTCCCGTCTGTGTATCCTCGCCAGCAATCTCCGGTGGCTGGTTGAAACCCTGGGCCAGCCACAGCCGAAGGGGCGGCGGGGGCGATGTGGAAGGTTGGGATTGCTGCTCTCGCCATTGACCGTCCTTGCGTTGGAAAATCAGATGGCGGCTCTGGCCCTGCACATAGTCATGGAAAACAAGTTCAAGCGCGTCTGCTCCTCGTTTCCCAAGCCCCGACAACATGCCGATGCCCGCGTGTGGGGCCAGCGGGGTAACAATTGACGACCGACCGCTGCGGATATCCACCTCCATCACCGCGCCACCATCGGTCACGGTGCCCTTCACCGGTGGCATGATGTTGGAAATGGCTACCCGGTTTTCGTCCAGCCAGACAATATCCCAGGCTCCGCCGATGCGGCTGCCCACCGGCGTATCAGTCAATGGACGCCGATCCCCAGATTCCAGGTCGATCAGCATGAATTGCGGCCAGCAGAAACGGTCAGGATCGGTTGGGCAACGGTCCGGCGTGGCATTCAGGCTGCCCGGTGCCTTCACGACCAGCTTTTCCCGCCATTTTTCCGTCAATGGCATATCAGTCAGCACCACCATTCGGCGACCATCTGGAGACAGCCGAAATAGCGGGGGAAAGCTGTTATTACCCAGATGCACATCTATGTCGGTGGGGGGGGTATTGGCGCCGGGGCGGCTGACATAGACATGATAACGGGGGACAATATTGTCCCGTCCATGTTGAACGATTTCATGCACCGTGCGCGTTAGCAAGGGGAAGGACGGTTTGTCCCAATCCTCGTTGCGGTTCAGCACGGTGCCGGCATAGGCAATGCGCCCACCGTCGGCGGATAGCTGGAAATCCTGTACTCGGCGCGGATGGCGGGTCAGTTGCGTCAACTGCCACCTGAAGATGTCGAAGGTGAAAGCCTGATGTGCTCTCCCATCCAAGGCAGCCGTGAAGGCCAGTGTCTGCCCCTCATCCAGCCATCTTACATTGCTGATAGCTTCGAGATTGGCGGCGGAACGGGTGACGAGAACGTCTTTCCCAAGCGGGCGGCCCGTCTCCCCATTGATATGGGCCAGACTCTCCACTGTGTCATAGAGGGTCAGCCGATAGATGTTTTCTCCGGTGGAAAGGTCGCCCCTTTGGGTGGCGATGACGAAGTGGCGACCGTTCGGGGCGAGCTTAACCGGCAAAGGTATCATGCCGGACAGCGCGACATTCGGGTCGATCAGACGAGTCATTTCCACGACATCATCCACACCGATAGGGCGCTTGCCGGGTTGATTCTGGGCGGTCGTGGCATTGGGGGCCAGGAAGGCGAGGGCTAGCAGGATTGCCGCACCGGTAAGGCGGGGGGACATGGGCACTTCCTTGCACAAAGGGGAAGTCGGGTGCGAAAAAGAACCCGCCGCCGGGGAAGCAGCCAACCCGGCGGCGGGCTGGCATCACCAGCGTTTGGTGATGCCCAGTGAAATGAACCGCCCGCGTGGATCGGCATTCTCGGGATCATAGGCGATGCCGAGCGGGTTGTTCACAAACGGCGGGTCGGTATCAAAGACGTTCTGCACGTTCAGCGTTACCACCCAGTTCCGCAGCCACCTGTTCTGGAAACGCCCTGACGTGTCATAGCTGACGGCCAGATCCAGGGTGGTGTAGCTATCAATCTGACGATGGGGTGTGGACACATCGTCGGTATAGCCATCCTGGTAATTGACGAAGCCTATAACGGACAGGCCCTGATCGCCGGTCCAGCCCAGACTGCCACGCAAGGTCAAATCAACCGGGTGATGCACCGTGTCGACCAGATCATAGACCGTAGTGGCGGAACCGAAGGATTCCTTGAAGCTCAGCAGATAGCTGGCGCTCAAGGAGGTATCAAAGTGGCCATACTGGTCCGTATCGAAGCCATAACCCAGGTTCACATCAATGCCATCCACATCGGATGTGGCGATGTTGATCTGCCGGCCGTCAATGATGGCGGCGATGGCACCTTCAACGCAGATGGAACGGTTCCCTTGGAACGTGGCACCACAAACGGCGTTGATCTGGGCCTGGGTTGGATTGCGGGTAATGATGGAACGGTACCGTTCCTCCTGTATCAACACCGAACCTGGGGCCGACGGGGTGGCAATGCGATCTTTGAACCGGATGCCGAAATAGCTGGCATCCAACGTGAAGCCTGGAATTTCCTCTGGTCGCAGATTGAGACCGAAGGCCCAGTTCCGGGACTTCTCATTCCCCAGATTCTCGTCCACGCCCTGGCGGTAGATGGTGGAAGAGCGGCCGCTGGGCGCTTTCGGATCGTCCAGCGTCAGTGGTCCTTCGCCGCCCGCCGAACCCAGTGTTGGCAGGTTGGGTGCGCGGAAGGAGGTTCCGTAAGCGGCACGCAAAGTCAGATTCTGCACTGGCTCCCATTCAAGCCCAACCTTGGGGTTGGTGGTGGAGCCAGGATCACGCTTGATGCTGCCGGCGGGGGTGAATTTCTCATCCTCATAGCTTTCGTGGCGGGCAGCCACGGAAAGGGTGAGGCGTTCAATCCCGGGCAATTTATTGCCGTCCCCGATGACGGGGACGATCATTTCCCCGAAGAAAGCGGTGACGTCGCGACGCAGATGACGTTCGATATAGGAGCCGAAGCCGGGACTGTCGAAAAAGCCGTCATATCGTTCCGTCCGGTAATCGGCTCCCACCGCCAGCTTCACAGCACCCCCCGGCAGGGTGAACAAGGTGCCATCCAAGATGGCATTCCCGGACCAGATCCAGGAATCCGTAGTTGCGATACTGGTCGATCGCAGCCCCGCCAAGGTGGCTGCATTGGTGAAGGAGCCATCGCCAAAAGGGTTGAAGGCCGTTGCAGGGTTGGGGTCGGCCAGGGCTGCTGACAACTTCAGAAGATCAACACCGTTGGTCCGGCGGGTGGTGCGTTCTTCACTGTAGGCAGTGTAGACCCGCAGTTGCCAGTCGGCAAAAAGATCGGCACTACCCCCAACCACGCCAGCACCGGTTTCCACCTTGCCCCGATTCACCATGGGCCCGAAATCTTGCCCGAAATCATAGGCCATATAGGTAAAGCCGCGCCCAAAGGGATCGACGAAAAACGGATTGCTTGCTGGGACGAACAGGGGATTGATGAAGGTGCCGCTGCGCAGGGTGAAATCGCGTTCGCTATAACGACCATCTGCGAAGACGGATATGCCCTCCATCAGTTCTTGATTGACCTTGGCATAGGCACTGTCGCGTTCTTGTCGTGCGAACGTATCCTTAGCCCAGGCGTTGTCCCCCAGATTCACCTGACCTGGCAGAAGATCATTCCTGGTCAGGTTCCGTCCGTCCTGGCCCTTGGGGATGGCGTAGGCAGGCTGGAAACTATTATCCAGGATATTGCCTGGATTGCTGTAGGTGCTGCCAAAATCGGATCCGCCAAACCGCCGCAGATCGGCGCTGCGGGTGATGTCCTTATCCGTATAGGATAGCGGCTTCTGTTCATAATGTTCATAGGAGAACAGCACATTGCCGCCATCCCATGCGGTGCCCACGGTCTGGTTCACCGCCAGTTCGCGCAGACCGCCATCGGTAACGCCGCCATAACGTACCTTTGTTTCAGCGCCTTCATAATCGGTGCGCATGATGAAATTCACCACGCCCGCCACGGCATCCGCACCATAGATGGCCGACGCGCCATCGGGCAGGATCTCCACCCTTTCAATCGCGCCGGCCGGGATGGAGGAGATATCGGCGAAGTTGGCGTCCAGCCCCGCCACCGGAATGCGCCGGCCATCCACCAGTACCAGCGTGGAATCCGTCCCCAAGCCACGCAGATTGACGGCGGAACCCGCACTGATATTGGAACTGGCTTGGCCGATCACCGTGTTTTCGCCCACACCGCCGCGTGAATTCTGTGGCAGGCTGCGGATGATGTCACGCGCGGTGGCATAACCGGCGCGATCAATTGCCTCACGGTCGACCGTAATGACATTCGTGCCGACACCGTGGGAGCCCCGGATATAGGTACCGGTTACCACGATTTCTTCCAGCAAAGGCGCGGTTTCCAGCGTTGATTGTCGGCCCGGACCAGGGGAGGTTCCTGCGAGAGGCGCCAATGTCACCACCCCGTCGGCACCTGTCGTCACCCGCAGGTCCAACCCTTTGGTGAGCAGATTCAGCGCCTCGCCTGTGGTGTAATTGCCATCAACCGCCGGCGTGCGCTTCCCTCGCACGGACTCATAGGGGAAGACGATCTGCAGGCCCGCTTGGCGCGCAAATTCATTGAGCGACTGCGCTGCATCGCTTGCCGGAATACGGAACGCACGCGTGTATGTGGAAGCCGAACTTGTGTCCTGGGCCATACTTATCGGTGTTGCACCTAGAATTACCAGTGTAGCAACACCTTGAAGCAGATAATATCGGGCCCACTTCCATGTCTTTCGACATGGAAACTCCGTACTTCTATACATCTTTTCCCCCTGTTCTTTCGTGGCAATCCGGATTGCACCGGTTGCGTGACAGGAAGACGCAGGTGTTTCAGAAAACCGCTACTATTGTGACGAATTATTTTCTGCGCCTTTGCTCCGGTCAGTAGCGTTCTGTCCCTGCCGCGCGCCCAGCACCAGCCGTTCCCCTTGTTTGTGTACGGACAGGGAGAAGGAGCGGGCAAGCGCTTCGGTGAAGCCGACCGGATCAGTGGCGCGGAAGGAGCCGCCCACCTGCAGGGCGGCGATCTCCTGATCGGGAATATCAATTTGCAGGCGGTTGTAACGGTTGAAGGTTGCCGTTGCTGCGGCCAGGGTTTCCCCGGAGAAAACAAGCCAGCCGCTGCGCCAGGATTGCAGCCGTTCGATTTCCGCTGCCGGATGCTCCTCCTGCCGGCTTTGCCCGTCGGGGGCAAGGCGGAAGCTTTGCCCGGCTGGCACGCGTGCCAGTTCTTTGCCCGTGCGTTCCACCGAGACGACCCCTTCACTGACAGCAACGAGAAGATCTCCACCTTCAATATTGACGGTGAAGGCCGTGCCCACGGCCCGGACGTCTGCCAGGGGGGTTCGAACAACGAAGGGACGGGACTTGTCCTTGGCAACCTGAAAAAGCGCTTCGCCACTTTCCAGACGCACTACGCGCAAGGCCGGTGAAAGATCGATCAACAGATGGGTGGCTGTGTTCAATTCCACGGAGGAACCGTCGGCCAGCACGCTGCGGCGCTGTTCACCCAGGGCCGTTTCCATCTCCACCGAACGGGGCCAAAGAATGCCCCCTACACCGATGCTCAGCAATAGACAAGCGGCCAAAGCGCCGGCAAGGGGACGCCGCAGCCGTGACGCGGAGAAACGGAGCTTCGCCTTCTCCCGCGCCCCCGTTCCGGGGCGCAAACGGGCCAAGCGTGCATCAACGGCCTGCAGGCGGAGATACGCCCCCTGATGACGCAGGTCGGCGGCCAGCCACTGCCGGAACAAAGCTTCTGTGGCTACGCGTTCTCTTTCGTCGGAACGACGGACCAGCCAATATGCGGCATTGGCCTCTATGCTGCGTTCACGTTCCATTCATGTCTCCCGGGCCCGCCGTGGGCCTCTATCCTGTTGCGACGGCAACTCCCCTTCCGGTGCCGTCAGCCACTGGGCACACAGGCGCATACCGCGGCTGATATGTTTTTCTACGGTACTGCGGCTGATACCCAGTTGTTCCGCCGTCTGTGCAAGGCTCATTCCTTCGATTTTGTGCATCACGAAGGCACGGCGGCATTGGTTAGGAAGCCGTTCGATCGCTGCACGCAACCGTTCCTCCTCCTCCCTTTCGCTGATGCGCGCATCAGCCAGCAGGCCTGGATCCATGCTTGAGAGACGGGAAATATCGGCAACAGAATGGATGGGAACCACCCGGCGTCGGCGGACCTGATCGGTAGCCAGATTACGCAGGATGGAAAACACCAGCCCGCTCCAATGGACCACCCCGCTGGGACCAACACCGATCAGGCGCGCATAGGTTTCCTGGATAAGATCCTCCGTTTCCGTCTGATCCCAGCCAGCGCGGACAAGCCAGCCCCGCAGCCTCGGCTCCAGTGGAAGCACGTGCCGGGCAAACCAGTCCGCCCTGCCTCTGTTCTCGAGGTCCTCATCCATCGACCGTTGCGCGCTCCTGTTTCCCGGTATGCCATGCATATGGTCGATGGCATCTGCAGAGGAAGACGGATAGCGCGGCTAAATCCGCCATGTTCCAAAATTTGAAAATATGTGTGCCTCGATACATTTTTTTCAATCGCTTGAATCAATAATGCGGCTGCATTTTTATACCCATTTTTTTTGGTGAAATAGCGCGGATGTTTTTTCGATATTATTGCACACCCAGCGTTTATTATCTTTTTATTAACTGCACTCACGTGCCACTATGGTTGTGCAGACACTGACAAATCCACCACAACATCTTTAGCTTAACCTTCCAAGACAGGAGATTGTCATGAAGAAGATCGCTTCCAAGGAACGTTTGGTCCAGCTCGGCCGTGTCTCTTCCCTGACGAAGGGGCCGAGCGGCGTCATCTTCGAGGTCCAGAACCCGACGCCGCTCCGCTATCCCTGATATCGGGACCGGGCCGGTGACAAACCGGCCCGCTTTCCGGTTGTTGACTTCCTGATAAGGAGTATCGCCATGAAGAAGCGTTTGACCCGTCCTGCGGTAGCGCATCGACTGGTTGTGTTGGGCCGCGCGTCCCATCTAACCCATGGTTCGTACGGTCCGATCTGCGAGTTCCCGAACCCAACGCCACAGCGTGGTTAAAGAAACTCCTATTACTCCTATAAAATGATTTTCATTGTATAGGAGTAATAAAAGACTATTTTATTATATTAAGCGAACCAATCTCCGTCGCCGGTCATTGGTTCGCTTATTTTTTTGAGGAAAATTTCAACGATTTTTCAGTAATTTTTTGTCCGCGGCGGAGTTTCAATGCATGGCGATGATCGGAGAGATGTGTCATGGAAAATCAAGATTTAATCGACTTTTTCCTTTCTGTACCCCCTTGTTAGGCCGTAACTGGACTTGCCCTGGAAAAATTGAGAACCATGTTCTCGCCGTCAGGCGGCGGCCTCGAACAGGATCGGGCTTTTGTATCCCAAGGCCGAGTGTCGCCGCGTAGGATTATAGAACCCGTCGACGAACGTGCCAATGGCGCGTTCTGCCTGCCATCGTGACAGAAAAACCGTTCTCCAGATGAGTTCAGATTTCAGTGTCTTGAAGAACGTCTCAAACATAGAATTGTCATAGCAATTCCCTTTGCCGCTCATGGAAATCTGTATGCCATGGTTTTTCAGAATTTTCTGATACTCATCAGAATAATATTGGCTGCCCCTGTCCGAATGGTGGATCAGGCCGGGCTTTGGTCTGCGAATGGCGATGGCGCGCTGCAAAGCTGTTATCGCCAGATCTTTCTTCATTCGGTCACTGGCCGCCCAGCCGACCACCCGGCGGGAGTAGAGGTCGATGACCACGGCCAGGTACAGCCAGCCTTCCGCTGTCCAGATGTAGGAAATATCGACGCCCCATTTCTGGTTCGGGCCCTCGGCGCTGAATTCCTGATCCAGCAGGTTGGGGGCCACAGGTCCGCCATGGGCACTGTCAGTTGTCTTCTTGTAGCGCCGTTTCGTCAACGCTTTCAATCCATTATCCCGCATCAACCTGGCAATCCGGTGCCAGATGAGGCCTCTCCACTTTTCCAGGGCAAGTCCATCCGGCGTCAGTCCGCATTTGCGGACTGACGGACATCGACCAGGGGGAAGGCTGTTCAAGACCCGATCTCTCCGCTGGCGCGGGGGTAAATAAAAATCCGATCACGGCTGAAACAGGCCAGCAGAACAGCCACGCCCAGGCCGGCAGCAAGGCCCGTCAGCATCCAGCGATAGCCAAGCCAATCCAGCAGGATACCGGCCAG
>CALRQC020000011.1:0-154261 GCA_943370215.1 Azospirillum sp. RU38E | reverse complement strand
TGCCGGCGGCTTGAACAGCCAGTTCCTGCGCTTTACCCCCCCGCCCCCCGGCGGAAACGGCCGGGGGAACAGCCGATGCGGCTGGTGAAGAAACGGTTGAAATAGGCGGGGTCGGTGAATCCCAGCTCAAACGCCACCTCCGCCACCGGCAGGTCGCCATAGAGCAGGCTGTGTTTCGCCTCCGCCAGCAGCCTTTCATGCAACAGGTCGATGGGCGCGCGGCCTGTCACCTCCATGCACGCCGCGCGCAGCCGGCCCGGTGTGGCCCCCAGGGCCGCCGCATAATCCGCCACCGACCAGCCGTCGCGGAAATGGGCGGCCAGCAATTCGCGGTACCGGGCCACCAGCGTCACCCGTGGCCCCCGTGCGGCTGCCCCGGCGGCCCCTTCCACCAGCCTTGCCACGCGCAGGCTGGCCAGCAGCAGCGTGGTCAGCAGCCCTTCCACCATCAATTCCCGGCCCGGCCTTTGTTCCTCCATCTCCGCTTCCAGGGCGGTGGCGAGTGGCAGGCACAGCATATCACCGGCGGGCAGGGGCACGGTGCGGGCGGCGGCGAACAGGCTTTCCAAACCAGCCTCCCGCCGGGCCAGCGCGTGCAGCAGCGGGGCCACGAAGGTGATGACGAAGCCCTGGCTTTCCGGGCCGAAATCAAAGCCATGCACCTCCCCCGCCGGGACCAGCAGCAGGGCAGGGGCGGTGAAGCCATGCGCCCGCCCACCGGCCAGCATCGCCCCGCTGCCTTTGCCCATCACCAGCACATGGTTCAGGTCTGGATGGGCATGGGGCGCAATTTTCCAGCCGCTGGGGCGGGAGCGCCGTTCCAGCGTTTCGGCATGGATGAACCGTTCATCCGCCTTGGCCGGCGCTTCACCATAAAGAAAGAAACGCGGTACCAGCGGGCGGGTGGGGCGCATCGGCGATCCCTCGATTTATGCTGTTATGCAGCATTACGAAGGATCGATGAAAAGTCCAATTTTTTGATCGCTGCGTGTCCTGTTTGTTGGGTGAACCTTTTGTAGCATCGCGCCAACAACATTAATTCAATGGAGAGGAAACGGCGATGCGCACCCAGGTGGCGATTATCGGGGCGGGTCCGGCAGGTTTGCTGCTGTCCCATCTTTTGTACAAGGCCGGGATTGATTGCGTGATCCTGGAACGGCGCGACCGCGCCTATGTGGAAAGCCGCATCCGCGCCGGCATCCTGGAACAGATCACCGTCGATCTGCTGCGCCAGGTCGGCGTGAATGAGCGGATGGACCGTGAAGGTCTGCCGCATGACGGCTTCGCCATGGCCACGGGTGAGGAGACGATCCGCATCGACATGGCCGCGCTGACCGGCAAGAACGTCATGGTCTATGGCCAGACGGAGGTGACGCGCGACCTGATCGACGCCGCCATTGAGCGCAACATCCCCCTGCTGTTCGAGGCGGAGAATGTCGCCGTGCATGAGGTGACGGGGGCCAAGCCCATCGTCACCTGGACCCGCAACGGGAAAGAGGAAAAGCTGGAGGCGGATTTCATCGCCGGCTGTGACGGGTTCCACGGCGTGGCCCGCGCCTCCATCCCCGCCGACAAACTGTCCTTGTTTGAACGGGTGTACCCGTTCGGCTGGCTGGGCCTGCTGGCCGACGTGCCGCCGTGCGATCATGAACTGATCTATGCCAGCCATGAGCGGGGCTTTGCGCTGGCATCCATGCGCTCCCACACCCGCTCACGCTATTATGTGCAGGTGCCGCTGACGGAGAAGGTGGAGGAATGGTCGGATGAACGGTTCTGGGATGAACTGACCGTCCGCCTGGGGCCGGATGTGGCCCCGCGCATCACGCGCGGGCCGTCGCTGGAAAAATCCATCGCGCCGCTGCGCAGCTTTGTGGCGGAGCCGATGCGCTATGGCAACCTGTTCCTGGCCGGCGATGCCGCCCATATCGTGCCGCCGACGGGGGCCAAGGGCTTGAATCTGGCGGCCTCCGATGTGGCCTTCCTGGCGGAAGGGCTGATCGACCATTACAAGGGCAGTGCCACCGGGCTGGAGCTTTATTCCGCCCGCGCCCTGTCGCGCATCTGGAAGGCAGAACGTTTCTCCTGGTGGTTCACCAGCCTGATGCACCGTTTCCCGGATACCGATGCCTTTGGCCGGCGGATGCAGATGGCGGAGCTGGATTATATCAAGGGCTCCGAAACCGCCCGCCGCACCGTGGCGGAAAACTATGTCGGGCTGCCCCTGCCGCCGCGCGCCTCGTGGCGCGTAGCCAAGCTGCGGATGCAGCGCCGGCGATTGAGGAGAACGAAAGGTTAAAGCGTATTTCCGCACAGCGGAAATACGCTTTAACAAGGATTGTGTGTGGGGGTGTGGGGATAGGGGGATGCCCCCTATCCCCGCTGCTCCACCGCGCCGGGGAACCGGTCCACGGTGCGCAGGGCCGGGAACAGCACGGCCCAGATCAGCACCACGGCCAGCGTGCCGATGCCGCCCACCACCACGGCGGGCCCAGCACCCAGCCAGGCAGCCATCACGCCAGATTCGAACTCGCCCAACTGGTTCGATGCGCCGATGAACAGGCTGCTGACGGCGCTGACCCGGCCCCGCATCTCGTCCGGGGTTTCCAACTGCACCAGCGACTGGCGGATGAAGACGCTGACCATATCGGCTGCCCCCATCACCACCAGCGCGATGCCGGCGATGATGGCGGAACTGGTCAGGCCGAAAATCACCGTGCCAACGCCGAACGCCGCCACACAGATGAACAGGGTCCGCCCCACCTGACGCCGCACCGGCCAGATGGAAAGGGTCAGGCCCGTCACCAGGGCCCCCACCGATGGTGCGGCGCGCAACATGCCGGCCAGCATGGGGCCGGCGCCAAACTGGTCCTTGGCCAGAATCGGCAGCAGGGCGGTGGCCCCGCCCAGCAGCACGGCGAACAGGTCCAGCGAAATGGCGCCCAGCACGATGGGCTTGGCCTTGATGAAGGAAAAGCCGGCCAGCAGCACCTGCATGGAAACCTTCTTGGCGGCTTCCTTGGGCGTGCGCGGTTCCAGCTTGATCAGCCAGACCAGCACGAAGGCGGTGGCGAACAGCGCGGCACTGACGGCGAAGACCGAGTGACCGATCACGCCATACAGTACGCCGCCCAGCGCCGGGCCGATAATGCTGGCCCCCTGCCAGGCCGATGAATTCAGCGCTACGGCGCGGGGAAAAATCTCCCGCGGCACCAGATTGGGCACCAGCGATGCCGCCGCCGGCATCTCAAACGCCCGGCCGACGCCCAGGATGAACACGGCGATGAAGGCGGGCCAGATCGGGGCACTGTCATTCCACAAGGCCATCCAGAGCAGCATCATGGCGACAATGTCCAGCGTCTGGCAGACATTGATGATGCGCCGCCGGTCGAACCGGTCGGCGACATGGCCGGTGATCAGCACCAGCAGGATCGACGGCAGGAATTCAGCCAGCCCGACGAATCCCAACGCCAGGGCGCTGCCGGAAACATCATAGATTCGCCAGCCGGTGGCGACGATCTGGATCTGCAGGGCCAGGATGGCGCAGATGCGGGCGAACCAGTAAAGCCGATAGCCGGAATAGGCGAACGGGCTTTGCGGCTTTTCAAGCGGGGAGGGGGCAGACATGGCACCGGATCGGGTAGCGGGCGACAGGTTGGAACTATGCGCCAGCCCCGATCCGGGCGATAAGGGTGCATCCTGCAAGGCAGAATATCGTCTGGGGCAGGACAGGATGTCAGAGGAACCATTATGGCGCTGAAGGATGATGTGGTGGTGCGGGTGGCGCAGCGGCGCGATGTGCCCGACATGCTGGCCCTGCTGCGGGAAGACAGCCTGGACCCCAATGCCACCGACGTGAATGCCACCGACCTGACGCCCTATTACGAGGCGTGGGACGAGATCATGCTGGACCCCAACGCCGAAGTGCTGGTGCTGGATGTGGATGGGCGGGTGGTTGGCGTGGCGCAACTGAACTATATGCGCCATCTGGCACGCGGCGGGATGCGCCGCTGCATGATCGAAAATGTGCGCATCGCCAGCGCCTTTCGTAACCAGGGCCTGGGCGAAGTGCTGATCGAAAATTGCCTGGATCTGGCCCGCGCGCGCGGCTGTGCCCTGGTGCAGTTGACCAGCCGGACGGAACGGACCGATGCGCACAGGTTCTACCAGCGCTTAGGCTTTCAGGCTTCGCATGTCGGCATGAAGCTGTATTTGTAATGAAGTGGTGGGATAACGGCCCCACCCCTTGATCATGTTTCACCAAAGTCGCCGAGAGAAACGGAACATCATGAGCATTATCGATCCGTCCGCCCCCGTCCGCGTCGCCATTCTGGGCGCTTCCGGCTATACCGGGGCGGAACTGATCCGATTCCTGCTCCGCCACCCGCGTGCCCGCATCGTCGCCCTGACGGGCGAACGCGCCGCCGGCAAGCCGGTGGCTGAGGTGTTTCCGCATCTGGCCCCCTATGATCTGCCGGCCCTGACCAAGATTGCCGATGTCGATTGGTCGGGCGTGGATTTTGTCTTCTGCGGCCTGCCGCACGGCACCACGCAGGAAGTGATCGCCGGCCTGCCCGAACATGTGCGTATCTGCGACCTGTCGGCAGATTTCCGCCTGTTCGACGTGGAAACCTATGCCCAATGGTATGGCCACGCCCACAAGGCCCCGGCCCTGCAGGAAAACGCCGTCTATGGCCTGTCGGAAATCACCCGCGAGGCGGTGGCCAAGGCGCGGCTGGTGGCCAACCCCGGTTGCTACCCCACCGCATCGCAATTGCCGCTGATCCCGCTGCTGCAGGCCGGCCTGATCGAGATTGATGATATCATCATCGATGCCAAGTCCGGTGTTTCCGGCGCCGGGCGCGATGCCAAGCAGGGCAGCCTGTTCACCGAAGTGGCCGAAGGCATCCACCCCTACGGCATCGCCAGCCACCGCCACGCGCCAGAAATTGAACAGGGCCTGACGCAGGCTGCCGGCAAGGATATTGTGGTTGCCTTCACCCCGCATCTGATGCCGATGGCACGTGGCATCCTGGCCACCACCTATGTGAAGCTGAAGGGCAGCGCCACGGCGGATGATCTGCGCGACATGCTGCGCAACACCTATAAGGATGAGCCGTTCGTGAAGGTGCTGGCCGATGGCGTGGCCCCGCAGACGCGCCATGTCCGCGCCTCCAACCTCTGCCTGATCAATGTCTTCGCTGATCGGCTGCCGGGCCGCGCCATCATCATCTCGGCCATCGACAATCTGGTGAAGGGGGCGTCGGGTCAGGCGATCCAGAATTTCAACATCATGTATGGCTTTGAAGAGACGCTGGGCCTGGACCTGGTGCCGGTGTTCCCATGACCAGCCCGCTGCAGCCCACCATCCTGCCCTTCAAGGGCAAGCTGCCGGTGATCGACCCTACGGTCTTCCTTGCCAATGCCGTGGTCATTGGTGATGTGGAGATCGGGGCGGAGAGCAATATCTGGTTTGGCGTCACCATTCGTGGTGACGTCAACGCCATCCGCATCGGCCGTGGCACGAATATCCAGGATGGCAGCGTCGTGCATTGCACGCGGGAGCGATTCAGCACGACCATTGGCGACAATGTGACGGTGGGCCATCTGGCCCTGCTGCATGGTTGCGTGGTGGAAGATGGCGCCTTCATCGGCATGAAGGCCTGTGTAATGGATGGGGCCGTGGTGGAAGCCGGCGCCATGGTGGCGGCCGGCGCGCTGGTCACCCCTGGCAAGCGGGTGAAGGCGGGGGAATTATGGGGCGGCAGCCCCGCTAAGTTCCTGCGCCCGCTGACGGAAGAGGATGTGCGGGTCCAGATGGGCATTGCCCCGCACTATGCCAGCATGGCCAAGCAATATCTGGCAGAGGTTGGCGGCGGGGTGTGAAGGGGGCGGGGTTTGTCTATTCCCCTTCTGCCGGGGCGATCTTCTCGGCCACCGCGTCACGCTGCCGCCAGGGCAGCAGCTTCATGGTCAAGATGAAGGCTGACAGCAGCAGACAGATGAAATTGGTGACGATCAGCGGCCAGTCGCCCCGCAGCAACCCATAAAGGAACCAGCAGCAAAAACCGCCGACCGTCAGCATATACATGCGGGCGGAGATGGCGCTGGTGTCACGCTGGCGGATGATTTTCCAGGCCTGGGGCGCGAAGCTGAGGGTGGAGCAAAGGGCGGCCAGCGTGCCGATGATGGGGATCAGTTCCATTCGCCCACCTCCCCCCGCACCAGCAGGGCCACCGGCAACACGCTGAAGAGATCCGCCACCGGCACTGGCCCGCCCGGCATCTGCCGCCCGGTCAGGGTGCAGCGCCAGCGGCCGGGCGGCAGGCTCAGGCTGGTATCCTGCCAGCCACCCTGGGCAGCCAGGGCCAGGGGCAGCCTTGTGGCGGCGGTGATGACGGTTTGCCTGTCCATTTCACGGGCGAAGGCAACCAGATGGTTGGCGGCCACGCCCTCGGCCGGCATCCCCTCATAGCCGCCATCGCGGAACAGGTTCGGCAGGCGTCGGCGCAGATGCAGGGCCTGCCGGATTACCGCCAGCTTCACCGCCCCGTCTTGCCAATCGGCCAGCAGGCGGCGCATCAGCCCTGCGGGGTCGGCCTGCAAGCCTTGTTCGATGTCGTCCAGCAGCCGGGCGCGGCTGTCGTAATCGACCGGGCGGCGGTTATCCGGGTCCACCAGGGTCAGATCCCACAGGTCTGCCCCCTGATAGAGATCGGGCACGCCGGGGGCGGTCAGTTTCACCAGGGTCTGGGTCAGGCTGTTCACCACCCCCGCTTCAGCGATGCGGGCCTGGAAAGGCAGGAAGGCCTCCAGAAAGGCGGGGCGGCCGGGGTCCAGCGCATCGCGGGCAAAGGACAGCATTGCCTCTTCATAGGCGGGATCAGGGGCGACCCAACTGGTGTGGCGCTTGGCCTCCCGCAGGCTTTTCACCAAGGCACCTTCCAGCCGTTCCCGCAGGCAGGTCAGGGCATCGGCATCGGGGATGCCGATGCCGGTCAGTTCCGCCGGCCAGACACCCAGCAGAAGCTGATAGAAGAAATATTCGTCATTGCGGTCGGGCGGGGCCGTACCATGCAGATCGCCCCGGCGGGCGCGCAGGATGCGGCTCCAGGTTTCCACCTGCCGGCCCCATTCATCCGGCACCTCCGCCAGCAGGGCCAGCCGGGCGCGCACATCCTCCCCCCGCTTGGTGTCATGCGTGCTGGTGCCCAGCATGGTGTGCGGCCAGTATTTTGCCCGTTCGGCATTGGCCTTGTGAAAGGCGGGCAGGGGCACGCCCATATGGTCGGGATGGCCGCCCACCTCATTCAAGGCGATCAGCCGGTTGAAGCGGTAAAATGCCGTATCCTCCAGCCCCTTGGCCATCACCGGCCCGCTGACCTGCTGGAACCGCATGGCCAGCCGCACCGCCTGGGACCGGCTGTAACCGCTGCCGGGGCGGGCCACCAGATCACTGGTCAACAGCCGGTACAGGAAATCAAAGACGGAACTGTCCAGTTCCGGGGCATGACGGCGGGCATGGGCCACCGCCCAGTCAATATCGCGCCGGTCTTCCGCCCTCGCCTCCCCGCCATCGACATAGGTGCGATAGACGGGGAAGGCGGCGATGATCTCCTTCAACCCGCGCTGCAGGATATTGCGGGTGAAATCGGTGGTGCGCGGGTTCTGGCGGGCCAGCCGGGCGGCATCGCGCGCCAGCACATTCAATTCCCCTGCCAGTTCGTTCTCCAGGATGCGCAGCTTGGCCTCGCGCACGATGGCGGGGAAAGGCTGTGTCTGGCCGGTGAAGCTGTGATAGGTGCCGGTCAGGGCCAGTTCGCCACCGCCATCCACCAGCAGGCCCAGGATCAGGTTGGTGAATTCATAGCCGGTGGTGCCCTCCACCGGCCAATCCGCCCGCAGGCTTTCATGCCGGGCCAGGATTTTCTCCAGCACCAGATAAAAGGGCATCGGCGCCTTTTCCCGCAGCCAGCGGCAATAAAGGCCGGGGTCGGACAGGCCATCAATATGATCGATGCGCAAGCCTTCCACCACGCCTTCCCGCAGCAGCCGGAACACCAGCCCATGGGCATGGTCGAACAGTTCCGGCAATTCGATGCGCAGGCCCGCCAGTTCATTGATATTGAAGAAACGGCGGTAATTAATATCATCCGCCGCGACGCGGAAATGCGCCAGCCGCCAATATTGCCGCTGGATCAGCCCGTCCAGCCCCATCCAGCTTTCCAGATCGCCGGTCAGGCCGGTGAATTCCGCCACTGCATCGGCCACCGTCTGCGCCGCCTCGGTATCGCTGGCCACCAGGGCCGCCAGTTCGGCCTGCAGCTCCCGCGCGCGCCGCACCTCATGCGGGTGGTGGGCGGACAGGTTGGCGAAGGCATCGCCGATCCGTTCCAGCCCCGGATGGCGGTTGCCCAGCACGGCGGCATAATCGCAGGCACAGATGGGCAGCCGATGCGTGCCATAGGCCCAGACGGAAAAGCGCCCCTCCTCCGCCTCGAACCGCAATTCAATATCGCCGGCGGCCAGCACGGCCCCATATTGATCGCCCAGGAAGGGCAGCAGCAGCTTGCCCTGCAGATAGCGTTTGTCGGGATCCCAATCGATATCGAACCAGCCGGCAAAGGGGCTGTCCGGCCCCCATTCCAGCACATCCAGCCACCAGGGATTATCCGACCCGCCCACCCCCATATGGTTGGGCACGAAATCCAGTATCTGGTTCAGGCCATTGGCGCGCAGGGCGGCCACCATGCGTTCAAACGCCGCGACATCGCCCAGTTCCGGGTTCAGCCGGTGATGATCAACAATGTCATAGCCATGTGTGCTGCCCGGCCGTGCCTGCAAATAGGGCGAGGCATAAAGATGGCTGATCCCCAGCCGCGCCAGATAGGGGGCCAGGGCGGCGGCGTCATCAAAACCGAATTCCCGGCGGAATTGCAGGCGGTATGTCGCCAGCGGCACCGGGTTGCGGATATCAGCCATGGTTGGGTTCTCCTTCCGCCGGGGCCGGGGGGATGATCGCCCAGCGCACGCTCCAGGGGCCAAGGGTTCCGGCGTCGGAAACCGTGCCCTCCACCCAGATTTCCCGCCCTGGCGGCACGGCGAATCCGGCCCTTGTTTCCGGCCCCAGATTGGCGGCCAGCGTCAGCACGCCGCCGTCGCCCAGCCGCCATTCCACCATCAATCCGTGATCGCCCAGGGTGCGGTATTGCCCGGCCCCACCTGGGATGCCGGGCAGCAGGGGGATGATTTCCTGGCGCCGCAGGGCCAGCAGGTTGCTGTACCAGCCCAGCCACGGCCCCTGTTCCGCTGCCGCCCAATCCAGCTTGGCGGACAGAAAGGTTGCCTCTGCCGTCGGGTCGGGAATGCGGGCCCGGCTTGCTGCATCCTGAAAGGCGGGGAAACGGGCAAATTCCTGCCGCCGTCCTTCCCGCACGGCATCCTTCAGGTCCGCGCCCAAATCGCAGAAAAAGGGGAAGGGACTGGTCGCCCCCCATTCCTCCCCCATGAACAGCAGCGGGATTTGCGGGGACAACAGATAGAGACAGGCAGCGGCACGGACAGCCTGTTCCGGGGCCAGGGCGTGGATACGGTCGCCAAAGGCGCGGTTGCCCACCTGATCATGGTTTTGCAGGAAACTGACAAAACGGCTGGGGGGCAGGTGGGCACTGGGCTCCCCCCGCGGGGAGCCGCGATAGGCCATCACCTCCCCCTGGAAGGCGAAACCCTCGGCCAGGGCGCGGGCCAGTTTGGCGATATCGCCCTGATAATCGGCGTAATAACCGGCATCCTCCCCCGTTACCGCCACATGCAAGCCGTGATGCAGATCATCATTCCATTGCGCGGTGAAGACATGCCCCAGGCGGCGCGCCTCGTTCTCCTCATTCTCCAGGATCAAATGCACCGGGCGGGGGCCGGCGGCGGCGCGCACGCGGCCCGCCAGCTCATCCAGCAGATGGCGGGGGCCCTCATCGCGGATGGCGTGGACGGCATCCAGGCGCAACCCGTCCATATTGAATTCTTCGATCCAGTACAGGGCGTTATGGATGAAGAACTCCCGCACCGGCCCGGCATCCGGCCCATCGACATTGATGGCGTCGCCCCAGGGCGTCTTCTGTGCATCGGTGAAGAAGCCGGGGGCATAGAGCGGCAGGTAATTCCCCTCCGGCCCGAAATGATTATAGACCACATCCAGCAGCACCATCAGCCCGCGCGCATGGGCGGCATCGATCAGGGCCTTGAAATCATCCGGGGTGCCGTAACAGGCGGCGGGCGCATAGGGCAGCACCCCGTCATAGCCCCAGCCGAACCTGCCGGGAAAGGCTGCCACTGGCATGATTTCCAGCGCCGTGACGCCCAGTTTTACCAGATGATCCAGCCGGTCGATGGCGGCACGGAATGTACCGGCGGTTGTAAAACTGCCGATATGCAGTTCATAGATCACCGCCTCATGCCAGGCCCGGCCCGGCCAGCCGGTTTCCTGCCAGCGATAGGCAGCGGGGTCCATCACTTCGCTGGCCCCATGCACCCCATCCGGCTGGTGGCGGGAGGCCGGGTCCGGCACGGCCTGACCGTCCGGGAGCAGAAACCGGTAGCGGTCCCCCGGCCCGGCATCTTCCACGGTCAGCTCATGCCAGCCGCCGGGCAGGGCCTGCAGGGGCATCGGTTCCGCCCCATCCAGGGCCAGCAGGATTTCTGCGTGCCCCGGTGCCCACAGGCGAAAACGCACACCGCCATCCGGCAACAGCGTCGCCCCGAAGGGCATATCGTGATGGCGGGCCTGATGGGGGGGCAATGTCATGGCGGGCGTTGCTTTCCTGGCCGTGCGTGCCGCCATGCAACGCCACCGGATGCCGCCGGTTCCCTCCGGCTGGATGCAATCGGGAATATCCTATCGGTCGGGGCTGAACACCGTTATCTTAATGCGGTAACGGCTCGGCAGATGGCAGCATGACCGGCAAAATTCGGCCGCAAGCCTCTGGAGCCGTTCCACAACATAAGTCATAAGGGGGAGGCGTGCGGTGGGGGCCTGGGGCGCGCTTATCATGAGCTTCTTCGGCGCGGTATTCGCGTCTTTGACGCTGTACTGGCAGTGGCATCTGTCGGGTGCCACCCTGGTCTTACCTTTCGCAGCGTTTGTCCTGATCGGCCTCTTTGCAAGGTACGTCATCAGCCGGCCCGGTGAGGGTATAAAGCCTTCAGAAAAGGAAAATCGGGTCTTCATGTGGAGCAGTATTGGCGAGGGCATTGCCCTTTTCCTTGCGTCGAATATCGTTATCAATCTCCACCGGCCTGATCTTCTTTTGCCCTCAATGGCGCTGGTGGTGGGGTTGCATTTCCTGCCTATCGCGTTCGTCGTAAGCTTCCGTCCATTCTATTGGCTTGGGGGCGCCTTGGTTGTGGTGGCGATGGCCAGCTTCTTTGTTGGTGCACCGGCAGGGGGAGCGTTGGCCGGACTTCTGGCTGCCGGCATACTCTGGCTTGCTTCGGGTCTCGCCGTTCGGCGGGACTTGCGGGCAAAGCGGCGATCGATGGTCAGCGCGCCGGCTTCGGGGATCAGGGATTAAAGACCCGCTTCAAAGGCTGGGCAGGCTGTGCCACCCGCTCCAGCAGACATAAAGCCCGACCAGCAGGATCAACCCGGCGGAGAAATAGGGCGCGCGGCGGGCCAGTGTGTTGAAGCCGGGCCAGCGATGGGCGGCATGGCGCACCGACAAAGCCGCCGCCACGCCCACCAGCACCAGGGTCAGCGCCAGCCCGATGCTGAAACACAGCACCAGCGCCACGCCCAGCGAGAATTCCTTCAGTTGCAGGCAGAGCAGCAGCACGGTGATGGCGGCCGGGCAGGGGATCAGCCCGCCGGTCAGGCCGAACAGGATGATCTGCGGCGTCGTTACCGGGCGCCCGGCAAAGCGCTGCTCAATCTCCATCGCGTGCTGCCGTTCATGGGCCCCCTGGGGTTCCTCATCATGATCGTGGTCATGATGGTGGGGATGATCGTGGTCATGGTGATGATGATGATGCCCATGCGGGTGCAGGTCGCGCCAGGTGCGCCACAGCATCCATAGCGCCACCAGCAGGATGATCACGCCGGAGGCCAGTTGGAACCAACCCTCATTGGCCTCCACATCCATATTCTGGCCGAAATGCAGGCCCAGCAGGGCCACGCCCCACACCACCAGCGTGTGCGACAGGGTGGCTGACAGGCCCAGCAGCACCGCTTGGGTGACGGTGCCGCGCACCGCCACGATGAAGGCCGCCATCATGGTTTTGGAATGGCCCGGTTCCAGCCCGTGCAGCGCCCCCAGCAGGATGGCCGTGGGGGCGAATAGCCAGGCATGGGCCGTGCCTTCGCGCAACAGGTCGGCAAAGGGCGTCATGATGCGTAACCTTCAGAGATATTTAGTGATTTCGGCAATGCTGGCCATGCGTTCCCGCGCCTCCTTGGGCAGGGGGCCGGTCACCTCCTCCAGATGATGCTCGATATGGTGCAGCACCAGTTCGGTCTTGGCCTTGTCCAGCGCCTTCAGCACGGCCTGAAGCTGCTGGGCGATGGTCAGCGCGTCGCGCCCTTCCTCCAGCATTCGCAAGGTGGCGCCCAAATGCCCATGGGCACGGCGCAGGCGGTTCATGATCTCGGGGTCTTGTGCATGGCTCATGGGATGGAGCCTAACACCCGCTGGGACAGTGGGCGAGTCCTATCCCCCTGGAGGGGATATGCAGTTGATAAACTGATGGATTCGATTTGAATTATGCGCTTTTCTTATCGTCGGTTCCGGCCCACCTTTGCCGTCATCCCCCTCACTGGCGGCGGCTGCCGCCCGATTGAAAGGTTCGCCTGTCATGAAAGCCGTTGGTTACCAGAAGGCCGGCCCCGTGGATGGCGCTGGCGCGCTTGCCGATATCGAATTGCCGGTGCCCACCCCTGGCCCGCATGATCTGCTGGTGCAGGTGGCGGCCGTCTCCGTCAACCCGGTCGATACCAAGGTGCGCCGCAACGCGGCGCCTGCGGAAGGCCAGCATAAGGTGCTGGGCTTTGATGCTGCCGGTACCGTCACCGCTGTCGGGTCGGCGGTGACCCTGTTCAAGCCGGGTGATGCGGTGTTCTATGCCGGCGATCTGACGCGGCCCGGCACCAATGCCGAATATCATCTGGTGGATGAACGCATCGTCGGGCCCAAGCCGGCCAGCCTGGATTTCCCGGCCGCGGCCGCCCTGCCGCTGACCGCCATCACCGCCTGGGAAATGCTGTTCCACCGGATGCGCGTGCCCTATGGCGTGAAGAACCAGACGGGCACGCTGCTGGTGATCGCCGGCGCCGGCGGGGTGGGATCCATCCTGATCCAGTTGGCCCGCCGGCTGACCGGCTTGACGGTGATCGCCACCGCGTCCCGCCCGGAAACGGTGGCATGGGTGCAGAAGATGGGCGCCCACCATGTGATCGACCATCGCCAGCCGCTGGCCGATGGCTTGCGCGCCATCGGCATCAAGGCGGTGGATTATGTCGCTGCCCTGTCCAACACCGATCAGCATATGCCCTCGATCGTGGAGATGATTGCCCCGCAGGGCCACCTGTCGGTGATCGACGATCCGGCGACGTTTGACGTGCTGCCCTTCAAGCGGCGCAGCGTGACGATTTCCTGGGAATTCATGTTCACCCGGTCGATGTTCGCCACGGCGGACATCATTGAACAGCACCGGCTGTTGAGCGAGGTCTCTGCCCTGGTGGATGCCGGCCTGCTGCAAACCACGCTGACCGGGGTGGAAGGCACCATCAACGCCGCCAACCTGACGCGGCTGCATCAGTTGCTGGAAAGCGGCCGCTCCTTCGGCAAGAAAGTGCTGGCTGGGTTCTGAGAGAGGTAAGAAAGGATTTTCATACCGTCATTCCCGCGAAGGCGGGAATCCATAACCCGTTCTGTTGCTTGGATTCCCGCCTTCGCGGGAATGACGGTAAAGAGGTCCCATCGGGTTCCCTCAACTACAAGCTGCTGATTGAACACCGGAGCCCCCCGATGCGTCACCCTGATCTGGAAATCGACCTGTTGCGGGCCTTCGTGGCGGTGGTGGATGCGGGCAGCTTCACCGCCGCCGCCGATCTGGTGGGGCGGTCGCAATCGGCGGTCAGCCAGAAGGTGCTGCGGCTGGAGGAAATCCTGCAGCTTCGTCTGTTCGACCGCACCAGCCGCAGCCTGCGCCTGACCGCCCAGGGGGAAAGGCTGCTGGCATCGGCCCGGCAGATGCTGGAATTCAATGACCGGCTGGTGGCCGACCTGCGTTCCCCCCTGGCGTCGGGCACCTTGCGGTTGGGCATATCGGAAGATTTCATCCCCCAGCAATTGCCCCGCCTGCTGGCCCGGTTCAGCCGGCTGTACCCGGCGGTGCATCTGGAATTGATGACCGGCCTGTCCTGCGCCCTGCTGACAGCCTATGATGAGGGGCGGCTGGATGCGGTGATCGCCAAGAAGGACGGCACTGCCCAGCGGGGCCGGGTGATCTGGCGTGAACAACTGGTCTGGATGGCGGCGGCGGACCAGCCGCTGGACCTGTCCGGCCCCTTGCGGCTGGTGATGCTGCCGGCCCCCTGTACCTATCGGGAATTGATGGTGTCCGCCCTGGGGCGCAATGGCCGCAACTGGGTGGCCGCCTGCACCGCCAGCAGCCTGATGGGGGTGCAGGCGGCGGTGGCGGGCGGGCTGGGGGTGACGGTACTGGGTCGCTGTTTCCTGCGCGACGGGTTGCGGATATTGCCCGAAGGGCCGGACTGGCCGGCCCTGCCCCAGACGGAAATCACCGTGGTGGGGGAAGACCGGGCCGGCGATCTGGTCCGCCCGCTGGTCGGCTTTCTGACGGAAAGCCTGGCCGGCGGAGCAGGGATGCCGGTGGCGGCCTGACCTGGGTTTACTGCGACAGCAGCAACGGCAAATCTGCCTTGTCCAGCAGCTTGCGTGTCGCCCCCCCGAAGACGAATTCGCTGATCCGGGAGCGGCCCACGGCCCCCATCACCAGCATGTCAGCATGGAGTTCGCGGCAGCGTTCGAGCAAGATATTGCCGGCATCATCGCCTGGCCGCTGATCCAGCACGGCGCGCACGCCATAGCGGGCCAAGTGCGCGGTGATATCGGCGCCCGGTTCCTGCCCATATAGGCGGCGCAGGCGGGCATCGGGGGCCACCACCACATGCACCTCCTCTGCGGCGATCAGGAAGGGCATGGCGGCGGCAATGGCGCGTGTTGCTTCCCGGCTGGCATTCCAGCCCACGACGATGGGACCGCCGATGCGGGCGGCCGACCAATGGGCCGGCAGGCAGAGTGTGGGCTGCCCAGAGGCAAAGATGATGTCATTGGCCAGCCCCAACAGGCTGGGATTGGCGACATCGGGCTTCAGTGGCGGCCCGACAATGGCCAACCCGGCGTGACGGGCGTGCAGCATCAGCCCTTCGCCGCTTTCATCTTCCGCCACCCGCCATTCGGCAGTGAAGCTCCGGCGTTGGCACAGGGTTTCAAACCGGGCTCGGTTATCGAGCATCGCCGCCTGCGTGCGCAGGCGATGCTGATTCAACATCTCCGTCAGGCCAACGCCGATGGCGAAGCCCGCATGGGGGGCCAGATGCAGCGGATTGATGACATAGGTGGCGATCAGATGTGCCTGCCAACGCTTGGCCAGCGCGGCGGCATAGTTCAACCGCCCATCGCTTCCCTCCGTCTCTTCCAGAAAAACGACGATATCCTTGGGTTCCATGGCTTGCTTGCCCCTGACCGATCATGTGTCAACCGCGGACATCATGCCGTAGCGGGTGAGGTGTTTCCTTGATCTTGGTCAAAGGTTTCCCGAGGAGATCATCAAAAGACACCGAACAGGTACAGCAGGATGATGATCGGGATGGGCACACCCACAGCCCAGAGCAGAATGCCACGCATCACAACCTCCCTATCTTGTTGTCAGGTCAGTAACGATGTGACGGCCTGTTTGGTTCCCGCCCGCAAAGCCTTTAACACCCGTCGCATAGAAGCCAGCGGGCTGTAATGCCGGGTGGTTGAGTTACTGTATTGTCGTTGCGATCAACCCATTCCTGACAGCAGAGAGATACAGCGATGAGTGCTGAACCTTTCCCCATGCGCAAGGCACGCGATCATGCCGTGGCATCCATTATTGAACGGGCCGAGGCCGATCCGGAATTCCGGGCCCTGCTGCTGGCCAATCCACATGAAGGGGTGAAACGCACCCTGGGTGTCGATCCCATTCCCGGTTTCAAGATCAATGTGGTTGAGGAAAAGCCGGGTGAAGTAACCATTGTGCTGCCGGCCGCCCTGGAAGAAAGCGAATTGTCGGACGAGCTGCTGGATCTGGCCTCTGGCGGCACTTCCTTCAGCGCCTTCATCCTCTATGGCCCGCCCTATCCGGATAAGAAGCCCAAGAACCGTTAATGGTTCTGTTTCACTTTATCTGTCCATTCTGTCGGGCAGGAAGTTCATGGCCGTCGGCTTGAAAGCCGGCGGCCATTTTTATGGAAATAGAGGGAGTATTGTTTCAATATAAATATATCGTACCTGCCATAGTTCCATATCCGCAGAGTGTTTCAAACCTTGTGCATAGAGATTGAGGCAGCCTTCTTTCAGCGGTTGTCGATAATAATGCGGGCTGTTCGTTACACCCTTTACCAAAGGTGCCAGGATGACCGCTGAAATCTCTCCCCTGAGCAAGGCCCGTGCGCACGTGACAGCCGGCCTCGGTGTCTGTCCGGAAAGTTTTCTTTTTTCAACGTCTTACGCGATTTTAGATTTTGCCTCACCGTCACCCCGGCCTGCGCCGGGGTGACGGTGAGGATACAGTAAGATTTTGATAATGAATGAAAACTTCCCAGACGGACTCTCATTGAACGTGCCGAGGCTGATCCGACCTTCCGCGCCCTGCTGCTGTCCAACCCGCATGAGGCGGTGAAGGGCCTGCTGGGTGTCGATCCGATCCCTGGTTACAAGATCAATGTGGTGGAAGAGCAGCCGGGTGAAGTGACCATCGCGCTGCCCGCCGCCCTGGATGAAAATGAACTGTCCGACGAACTGCTGGACCTGGCGTCCGGGGGTATCAGCTTTAGCGCCTTTGTCGATTGGGAAACCTGGTACGGCACGAAGACCGATAACCAGAAGTCCAAGAAAAACCGCTGATCTGATCTTTGTCCCCGTTGCAGGGGATATTGCATGAACCGTACAGGCCGCCGTTCCTCATGGATGGCGGCCTGTTGTTTTTTCATCCGCTTGTCGGGATTGACCCAGCGGCTTGCGACATGTTGGTCACCATATGATTGGCAGACCGGGATTTGATCTATCGCAAAGCGGGGGCGGGGCGTGGGGCATAGGGTGCGGTCACGGGTGGCTTGCCGCCCGAACTATTTTGATGACCCAACCCCCGAGAGACCTCCATGACCGGGCCGAACACATTGCTGGAAAAGGCTGCCGCCGCCGATGCGGCCCAGGCTTCTTTCGAGAATGGCCGCAAGGACAAGCCGGCCCCTGGCGGCCGCACGCCGCGTCCGAAGGGCAACCCCAGCGATTCCACGTCGCTTTATGCCGAGCATGTGAAGGTCTATCCCAAGGCGGTGAAGGGCAAGTATCGCACCATCAAGTGGGCGGTGCTGATCTTCTGTCTGGCTTTCTATTATCTGGCGCCCTGGCTGCGCTGGGATCGCGGACCGGAAGCACCGAACCAGGCATTGCTGATCGATATCGGGGCGCCGCGCGCCTATCTGTTCAATATCGAGATCTGGCCGCAGGAGGTCTATTTCATCACCGGCCTGCTGGTGCTGGGGGCCTTGGGCCTGTTCCTGGTCACCTCGCTGTTCGGCCGGCTCTGGTGCGGCTATGCCTGCCCGCAGACCGTATGGACCGACCTGTTCATGCTGGTGGAACGCTGGATCGAGGGTGATCGCGGCGCCCGGATGCGGTTGGACAAGGCGCCGCTGTCTTTCGAGAAGGTCTGGCGGAAAACGGCCAAGCACAGTGTCTGGTTCGCCATTGCGCTGGCCACCGGCGGGGCCTGGGCGCTCTATTTCAACGATGCGCCGACCTTCCTGGTGGATTTTTTCACCGGTTCTGCGACCTCCATGCAGTATTTCTTCGTCGGTCTGTTCACGGCGACGACCTATGTGCTGGCCGGCTGGGCGCGCGAACAGGTCTGCACCTATATGTGCCCCTGGCCGCGTTTCCAGGCTGCCATGCTGGATGACCAGTCCATGGTGGTGACCTACGAATCCTGGCGGGGGGAGAAGCGCGGGCCGCACAAGGCCGGCACCAGTTGGGAAGGTCGCGGCGACTGCATCGATTGCGGCCAGTGCGTCGCCGTCTGCCCCACCGGCATCGATATCCGCGACGGTATCCAGCTTGAATGTATCGGCTGCGGCCTGTGCATCGACAGTTGCAACGAAATCATGGCCAAGGTCGGCCGCCCGCAGGAACTGATCACCTTCGATACCGAAGCCCGCCAGCGCGCCCGCGCCCAGGGTGGCCGTGCCAAGTGGCAGATCATCCGTCCCCGCGTGCTGATCTATGCCGCCCTGTTGCTGATCGTCAGCGCCATCATGCTGGTGGCCCTGCTGACCCGCACCACGGTTCAGGTCAGTGTGCTGCGCGACCGGGCGCCGCTGTTCGTCACCCTGTCCGATGGCGGTGTGCGTAATGGCTATACGCTGAAAATCCTCAACAAGCGTCGTGAACCGGTGGATTTCCGCCTGTCGCTGGAAGATGTGCCGCCGGGTGCCCTGCTGACCGTGCAGGATGTGGGCGAGGCGCGCGATGGCCAGCCGGTGGTGTTGCCCACCAAGGGTGACAAGGTGGCCACCTTCCGTGTCTTCGTCACCCTGCCGCCCGATCGCAAGCGCGATGACAAGACCGAGTTCGAGTTCCTGTTGCACAATCCCGTTCGTGGCGAAGGCGATGAATATCACGCCGTCTTCGTCGGTCCCCAACCCGCTCGCCGGTGATGCCATGACCATGATCGAGACACCCCGTAAAAGCTTGTGGATTCCCTGGGTTTTCGTTGGCGCCATGCTGGTCGTCATCGCCGTCAATGGTGTGCTGGTGACCTATGCGCTGAAATCCTTCTCCGGTTTGGCGGTGGAAAAGCCCTATGAACGGGGGGTGCAATATAATCAGGTGCTGGCCGTGCAGGCGCACCAGAATGCGCTGGGCTGGAAGGTGGAAACCAAGGTCCAGGGCCGGATGCTGGAAATCCATCTGACCGGCCGCGACGGTCTGCCGATGGACCGGGCCACGGTGACGGGCGATCTGGAACGGCCCTTGGGCGGATTGGCACCGGTGGCGCTGTCCTTCACCGGTGTCGGCAATGGCCGCTATGTCGCCCGGCTGGATGCGGTGCCGCAGCATGGGCAGTGGGACGTGAATGCCACGCTGCTGAATGGTGGCGAACGCTATCTGCTGGTTGAAAGGGTGTTCGTCCCGTGACCGACCAAGCCGCCCTCCAGCCCCGGATGCCGGGTGAAACGGTGCTCTGTGCCCATTGTGGCCAGCCGGCCTTGCCGGGCAGCCACTTCTGCTCCCCCGGCTGCGAGGGCGCGCATGGCCTGATCCATGATCTGGGTCTGGATGCCTATTACGCACGGCGCGATGTGGTGGCCAAGCCGGTGGGCGACCTTTCAGAGGAAGCACCGCTGGATCTGGCATCGGCCACTGACACCCTGCCGGGGGGCGATTGCCAGATGCGGCTGGTGCTGGATGGGCTGACCTGCGGTGCCTGCGTCTGGCTGATCGAAAGCGTGCTGCGGCGGGAAGCCGAGGTGGTGTCCGCCCGCGTCAACCTGACCAGCAGCCGGCTCGCCCTGCGCTGGCATGGCGATGCCGGGCTGGCCGCCCGTTTTGTCGATATCTTGCGCCGGCTGGGCTATCGCCCCGCCGTGCCGGGGACCGACGGGGCGGATGATCCGCAAAAGCGCAGTGAGCGGGAATTGGTGCGCGCCATGGCGCTGGCGGGCTTTTCCGCCATGAATATCATGCTGTTGTCTGTCTCCATCTGGTCCGGCCATGCCGGCAGCATGGGGGAGGCGACGCGCACCATGATGCATTGGCTGTCTGCGTTGATCGCCATTCCCACGGTGGCCTATGCCGGGCGGCCCTTCTTCCGCTCGGCCATCGGGGCGCTGCGGGCGCGGCGGTCCAACATGGATGTGCCGATTTCCATCGGTGTCACCCTGGCCACCCTGACCTCGCTGTGGGAAACGCTGCGCCATGGCCAGCACGCCTATTTCGATGGCGCGGTCATGCTGCTGTTCTTCCTGCTGATCGGCCGCTTTCTGGATGCGCGCGCCCGTGGCCGTGCCCGTTCGGCGGCTGAACATCTGCTGGCGCTGGGCCGCGCCCCGGTGATGATGCTGGGGCCGGATGGCAGCGCCGTGCCGACGCCGCCGGCCCAGGTGCCGGTGGGGGCCACGGTGCTGGTGGCGGTGGGCGAACGTATCGGCGTGGATGGCGCCATCGCCACCGGCGCCTCGGATATCGACACCTCTGTCGTTACCGGCGAAAGCAATCCCCAGGCGGCCGGTGTGGGGGACAAGGTATTTGCCGGCATGGTGAACCTGTCGGCCCCGCTGCGCGTCACCGTGACGGCGCGCGGGGAAGATACGCTGCTGGCGGAAATTGTCCGATTGATGGAATCGGCCGAACAGGGGCGGGCCCGTTTCGTCGCCCTGGCCGACCGGGTGGCCCGCAATTACACGCCCGTGGTGCATACTGCCGCCATCGCTACCTTCCTGGCCTGGACGTTGGGTGTGGGCCTGGCCTGGCAGCCGGCTTTGTTCATCGCCGTATCCGTGCTGATCATCACCTGCCCCTGTGCGCTGGCGCTGGCCGTGCCGGCGGTGCAGGTGGTAGCCACGGGCCGGTTGATGCGCCAGGGCGTGCTGTTGAAATCCCCCACCGCGCTGGAACGGCTGGCCAAGGTCGATCTGGTGGTGTTCGACAAGACCGGCACGCTGACCCTAGGCCGCCCGGAATTGCAGGCCGATCCGGCGCGCAGCGCTGCCGATCTGGAACTGGCGGCCGGTCTGGCCCGGTTCAGCCGGCACCCGCTGTCGCGCGCCATTGCGCGGGCTGCCGGGCCGGGGCCGGTGGCGCATGATGTGCGCGAAGTGCCGGGGGCCGGGCTGGAATGGGATGGGCCGAACGGCACGGTTCGGCTGGGCCGTCGCGGCTTTGTTGGCCCGGTGCCGGCCCCCCTGGTAGAAAATGCTGCCGGACCGGAGCTTTGGCTGGCCCAGCCGGGCCGCGCGCCGCTGCGCTTCAGCTTCATCGATGCTCCGCGCCCGGATGCGGCGGCCACGGTTGCCACCCTGCGCCAGCGCGGCTATGGCGTGGCGCTGTTGTCCGGCGACCGGGAAGGGGCGGTGGCAGCGCTCGCCGACCAGTTGGGCATCAGTGACTGGCGCGCCGGGGTGGACCCAGCCGGCAAGGCCACCGCCCTGGCCGCCATGCGGGCAGAGGGGCGGCGGGTGCTGATGGTGGGTGATGGCCTGAACGATGCCGCCGCCCTGGCCTCGGCCGATGTCTCCGCCTCCCCCAGCACGGCGGTGGATGTGGCGCAGACGGCGGCGGACAGCATTTTCCAGGGCGATCATCTGGCCCCGGTGGCCGAATTGCTGTGGGTCGCCAAACGGTCGGAACGGCTGGTGACGCAGAATCTGGCCTTTTCCCTGCTCTATAATCTCTGCGCGGTGCCCATTGCCATGCTGGGCCATGCCACACCGCTGATCGCGGCCTTGGCCATGTCCTCTTCCTCGCTGGTGGTGCTGGTCAATGCGCTGCGCCTTTCCCGCGTCAAACGGAGCCTGCCATGACGGCCCTGTTATTCCTCATTCCCCTTGCACTGCTGCTGGGTCTGGCCGGGTTGGCCGGCTTCATGTGGTCGGTGCGCAGTGGCCAGTTCGACGATCTGGACGGTGCAGCCGTCCGCGTCCTTTACGACGACGGCAAACCCTTGCCGGCCGTCCCTGATCAAACCGCCCCATCCAAGGAGAAGTGACATGGGCAAGTGGATTTTCGGTATTTTCGCGGTGCTGTTGGCCCTGCTGGGCATGATCCTGGCCGCGAATGCCCATGATACCGGCATGTTTGTCGGCGGCATGTTGTTCACCCTGTTCGGTGTGGGGGTGAATTTCTGGCTGATCGGCCATGAAGAGGATAAGAGCAGCACTGTGGTGTGAGCGGGTAATACCAACGGTCATCATTCATGACCGTTGGTAATGCTGCGACCGCCGCCGCGCCGCTTGGTAGCGGCGAAGCCAAGCCAGCGGATGCTGGCGCCGGCGATTGAGGGGCACGAAAGCGTGACCATCGGTCATGATTTCGTGCCGCTGGTATAAGTCCCCCCCAAAAAAGGCCACCGGCACCCACGCCGGTGGCCTTTTTCATGTCTCGGCCGCTTCCCGCCGGTGGCGGGCGCGGCGGCGGGCATCTTCTTGCTGGCGGGCCATGCGCTGCACCGCCGCCCCCTGGAAATGGCTGATGCCGGCTTGCCGGCCGGCCGATACGGCATCCGTCCGGGTACAGCGGGTCAAGATGCAGCGGGTGGGATCAATGCCGGTCAGCCAGCCCATGGCATCCACCACATTGATGAAATGGCCCTGCCCATCGTGCCAGGGGATACGGTACCAGTCGACCGGTGGCAGGGCGCGGTCCTCCGGCGGGTCGGCCGGCACATGGTCCAGGGCGATGGCGATATCTTCCCGTTTGGCGGTCTGCATCGCCTCGTTGAAGGCGCGCCGCGCCGCCTCCCATTCCAGGAAGGGCAACTCCACCACCAACTGCCCGTGCAGCCGGGCCGGAAAACGGGCGACGATGCCGCGGAATTCCTCGCTGGTCACTGTGGCGGCGTGCAGCTTCACGGCGATGGGCAGGCTATGCGCCTGCTGGTCGCGCAGCAGGTGGTAAAGCATCCGCCCGTCCAGCACATCCGTCACCTTGTCGAACAGCCAGGGGTTCTGGCGCAGGCTGGTGGAAAACAGCCGGTCCAGCACCTCCAGCGCCACGGTGCGTTCAGCCAAGATCGGTACAAGGCGGCCATTCGGTTCCATCCGGTAAACGAACTGCTCCCGCAGCAGGGAGGAGATATCCACCGCGTGCAGCGCCCGCTCCAGCATCATGAACTGGTCAAGCTGCTCCCCGTCCGGCGGGGCATGGGGGAACAGGCTGCGCCCTGCCTCTGCCGCCAGGGTCTGCACGGCAACCTGAAAGGCTTCCGCCTCGCGGGACAGGTTGAACCAGCGCGCACCGATGCTGCCAGCATGTTTTTCGCCCAGCACCTGCGCCACCCGGCCCAGCCGGGTACGCCGGTCGGCCAATTGCGCATCGGGGATGATCAGCACGATACGGTCGTGGGGAAGCTGGAAAAGCTGGATGGCGGGTCCACTGCCAGGCTGGGGCTTTCCCAGCGGCCCGCCCTCACCGGCCAGCCAGCGCACCAGGGAGCGTTTGAACACCGGCTCCTCGATATGCAGCACGCGCGACAGGTCCAGCAACAGCCCATGCTCGGGGGGCCGGTCACGCAGATAGCGTGCCGCCAGCGTAATCAACCGGGATTCGTCATTGGCCATATGCCGGCCATCCCGCCCACCGGGCTTTCATGCGGTCCCCCTCTTTGACAAGTAGTTTAAGGGGGATTACCGGTACTGGGAAGGGCGGGACATATGGCCCTATGAAGTAACAGGGACGGTTGAGCGATTCTCAACCGTCCCTGCTGCTTGGTCATGGCGCGGATCAGGCGGCCTTCAGGCTTTCGATCTTGGTCTTGGCGCCGCTGACAGCGGCAGCCTTGGCCTCATCCCCCAGGGCAACACCCTCGGCGATGGCGAATTCGACATCCGTGATGCCCAGGAAACCGAACACTGCCTTCAGATAGGTCTCACCATGTTCAAAGCCGGCGGCCGGGCCGCTGGAATAGATGCCGCCACGGGCCAGGGCGACGATCACGCGCTTGGCCCCGCACAGACCTTCCGGCCCATTGGCACCATAGCGGAAGGTCTTGCCGGCCACGCAGATGCGGTCGATCCAGGCCTTCAACTGGCTGGGGATGGTGAAATTGTAAAGGCCGGCACCGATCACCAGCACATCGGCGGCCAGGAATTCTTCCAGGATGCTGCCGCTCAGCGCCAGATCGGCCTGGGTGGCCGCGTCATTGCTGGCGTCATAATTGCCCATGCCGGCGGCCAGGGTCAGCCCCGACAGGTGCGGCACCGGGTTGGCGGCCAGGTCGCGGTAGCTGACTTCCACGCCGGCGGCGGCGCTCAGCTTCTTGGTGATGTCGGCGCTCAGGTCACGGCTGACGGAATAGGGGCCGAGAACGCTGGAATCGAGGTGCAAAAGCTTCATGGTCCGGACCTTCTTGCATGGTATAAAATGAATACCGGGACACATAAGGTAACTGCCGATGTCCGCGCAAGGAGGCACATGGATGGAACCCAGTAACAGTAATGTGACTGAACAATCTGGGGCGTCGCACGACAGCGATGATTTCCACGGCCGCTGCGCCATGGTCAACAGCGTGCTGACGCGCATCGGCGATAAATGGAGCGTGCTGATTGTCGTGCTGCTGGCAGACGGCCCGTGCCGCTTCAACGAGTTGAAGCGGCGCATCGGCGGGATTTCCCAGCGAATGCTGACCCTGACGCTGCGGGGGCTGGAACGTGACGGGCTGGTCAGCCGCACCATCTATCCCACCATCCCGCCGCGGGTGGAATATCAACTGACCGATCTGGGCCATTCGCTGCGCGAACCGGTGGAGGCGCTGAGCAAATGGGCCTTCAGCAATGCCGATCGTATTTTCCAGTCCCGCACAGATTATGACCGCGATTGCGCCAGCGCGCAGAGCAAGGATATGCCCGTCGGGATGATGTCATCGTTGAAATCATAGTGGGGATGGTGCAGCGGGGCCGACGCCCCGCCCTGACCCAGCCAGAGATAGGCCCCCTTGCAGGCCTGCAGCATGAAGGCGAAATCTTCTGACGTGAAGGCCGGCTCCGGCGCACGCACGGCCGTGCAGACGCTGGCGGCAATGCGCAGCGCCTCTTCCGCCGCGTCTTCATCATTGATGGTGGCCGGGTAATAGCGGTCATAGGTGATCGCCGCCTCTGTCCCGCTGGCCAGGGCTACGCCGGCGACAATCTGGCGCAAGGCTGCCTCGATCGTATCCTGCACGGCGGGATCGAAGCTGCGCACCGTGCCGCCCAGCGTCACGGCGGCCGGCAGCACATTATGGGCGTGGCCGCCCTGGATGCGCGTCACCGACAGCACGGCCGATGATGTGGGCGGGATGCGGCGGGAAATGATGCTGTTCAACTGGCCCACCAGATTGCTGGCCGCCAGCACCGCATCGGGGGTGACATGCGGCATGGCGGCGTGACCGCCCTTGCCCGTCAGGGTGATTTCAAACTTGTCGGCGGCGGCCATGATCGGGCCGGGCCGGGTGGCCACGGTGCCGGCGGGCAGGTCCGGCCAATTATGCAGGGCGAAAACCCGCTGGCTGGGGAAGCGCTGGAACAGCCCATCCTGCACCATGGCCCGCGCCCCGCCCAAGCCTTCCTCAGCCGGCTGGAAGATGAAATGGATGGTGCCATCGAACTGCCGGGTCCGCGCCAGATGCCGGGCGGCCCCCAGCAGCATGGTGGAATGCCCGTCATGGCCGCAGCCATGGAACACGCCGGCATGGCAACTGGCATGGGGAAGGCCCGTCTGTTCCTGGATGGGCAGCGCATCCATATCGGCCCGCAGGGCAATGGCCCGGTCCGACGATCCGGCTTTCAGCACGCCGACAATGCCGGTCCCGCCGATGCCTTCATGCACCTCCAGCCCCGCCTCGCGCAGGGCGGCAGCGATGCGGGCGGCGGTGCGATGTTCCTTGAAGCCCAGTTCCGGGTGCGCATGAAGGTCACGGCGGAAATCCACCAGGGCGGGCAGAAGATCGGCAATGCTGTCAGGCATGGGAAGGGGTCCGGTTGGGGGGGGGAAGGCGTGCCGCAATAACCTACCTTGCCTTCCCCGCGAAAGCGGGGAACCAGGGGCCAGGAGCACGGAGCTGTGGTTCCCCTTGGCCCCTGGACCCCCGCTTTCGCGGGGGAGGCAGGAAATTGCATTCTACTGGAAATAATCACCCTCACTCATGCCGATCGCCGAACAGGGTCTGGATCGGGTAATGGTGTTTGATGAAGGGGGATTTGATCACGACATAGCTGAAATATTTCTCGATCCCGAAATCGCCTTCCAGCATCCCTTCGATGATCGTCTGATAATGCGCCACGCCATGGGTGACGAATTTCAGCAGATAATCATAGCCGCCGCTGACCAGATGGCATTCCACGATCTCATCGATCTTGCGGATCTTCGTCTCGAAGCGGGAGAAATCGCCGCTGCGATGTTCGGTCAGGGTCACCTGGGTGAAGACGGTGAGGAATTCACCCAGCTTGTTCAGGTTGATATGGGCGCCATAGCCGGTGATGTAGCCCGCCTTTTCCAGCCGCTTCACCCGCGTCAGGCACGGGCTGGGCGACAGGCCCACGGCATCGGCCAGTTCCACATTGGTGATGCGGCCGGCTTGCTGGAGTTGCGCCAGGATCTTCAGGTCGATCCGGTCTAGCTTCGGTCCCGGTAACATCTGCCGAACACCTATCTCGAATATGCCAGGGGCGCAGGGGAAGGCGGGGTGGGCGGTTCTGGTTTCAGCGCAGGGCGGCCCGGATGTCCGGTTCTTCCAGCAACTGATCCAACGTCTGCCGGATGCGGTTGAAAATCAACGACATTTCATCAGCATTGCAGCACAGCGCCGGGGCCAGTCCGATGATACCATCAGCAAAGGCGCGGAAGATCACGCCATTCGCATAGGCCTTGGCGAACAGCCGGTCGGGCAGCTTCAAACCATTGTCAAAACGGGCCTTGCTCTGCTTGTCGGCGACCAGTTCGATGGCCCCCAGCAGCCCCTGGCCGCGTGTATCGCCGACCAGCGGATGGTCGGCCAGACTGGCCAGCCCGGCGGCGAAATCGGCACCCACCTTCTGCCCATTGGCCAGGATGCCGCCTTCGGTATAAAGCCGCATCACCTCCAGCCCCACGGCAGCGCTGACCGGATGGCCGGAATAGGTGAAGCCATGGCCGATGGGCAGGTCGGGGGACGCCCCATCGGCGATGCCCTTGAATATCTGTTCAGACATCAGCACCGCCCCCATCGGGGCATAGCCGGCGGTCAGCCCCTTGGCCACCGTTATCAGGTCCGGCTCCACCCCTTCATGTTCGCAGGCGAACATCGGGCCGGTGCGGCCGAAACCGGTGATCACCTCATCAGCGATGAACAGGATATCCAGTTCCCGGCAGGCCTCCCGCATGGCCTTCAGCCAGCCCTTGGGCGGCACCACCACCCCGCCGGAACCCTGGATCGGCTCACAGAAGAAGGCGGCGACATTATCCGCCCCCAGTTCGGCCACCTTGGCCTTCAACTGGGCGATCGACAGGTCGATCACCGCCTGGGCATCGCCGCCCACCGGGCTGCGATAAGGGTAGGGGGAGGGGATATGATGCTGCCAGGGGCGCGGCACATCGAAGAAGCGATGGAAATTGCCCAGCGCCGTCAGCCCCGACCCGACGGTGGAGGAGCCGTGATAGCCCCGCTCCAGCGCGATGAAGTGCTTCTTTGCCGGTTTGCCGATGGCGTTGAAATAATGGATGATGTAGCGCACGGCAGAATCCACCGCGTCCGACCCGCCCAGGGTGAAATAAACCCGGGTCAGATTGGCCGGGCTCAGTTCCACCAGCTTTTCCGCCAGCTTCACCGCCGGCTCGCTGCCGAAATGGAAATAGCCGGTGGCATAGGGCAGGCGGCGCATCTGTTCGGCGGCCACCTCCACAATGCTGTCCTGGCCATAGCCGACATTCACACACCACAGGCCGGCGAAAGCGTCGATCAGTTCCTTGCCGTCCATGTCGGTCAGGAACATGCCCTTGGCGCTTTGCAGCAGGGTGGCGCCCCGCGCCTCGTGCCCGCGAAAGGAGGTGACCGGGTGGATCAGATGGTCGCGGTCGATATCCAGAAGGGAACGGTTGCGCTTCAGCATCGGGGTCTGCCTTGGGGGTGGATGAACCAGGCCAAAGCATAGGCCCGTCCCGCCGGGGCGTGTCGCTGATCTGGCCGCCGCAAAGCGGACCAGGGTGGGGATTCGCCCCGGCGGGACGGCAGAATATGCTGTGGCTCCTCCTGGCTGCATTTTGTTGCGGCGCAGCATGGACAAGCTGTCGCAGTGACATATCGAAGCAACCTATTTGATCGTCACCCCTTGCGCGGTGCGGTCCTTGGGATTCCTGTACCCTTGCAATCCCGCCATGCTGCAATGCGATGCTGCGACACTTGCGCCGTCGACAAAGCGCCGCCCGCCATGGCAGAAGCGTCACCCCATGAATGGTTGCGTGTCTCACAAGCTGGCCGGATGCATGGCTCTGCCAAACATTCAGCCGTGTGAATCACGCCAACCGCGCCCGCGTGCCTGCCATCCGCCTTTTTTGAGGGCGGGCGGTGGGCTGTCGCCTTTGTCGCAGGGCCCTGTCGGGGTCTTGCCGGGGCGGGCGGGTAGAACAGTTTGTCCGGCGAGTTTGTTCCAGCCCCTGAAAACGGGACCAGAAGCATGAGCACCCCTTCCACCAGCCTGGCCCCGGCCGGGTCCATTCCCGGCCTGAATGAGGCGATTGTCCGCCGCTTCACGCTTGCCACCGTTATCTGGGCGCTGTTCGGCTTTGCCGCCGGCACCTGGGTGGCGACCCTGCTGGCCTTTCCGCACTTGAATATCGGGCTGGAAGGCAGCTTTGGCCGCCTGCGCCCGGTTCACACCACCGGCGTTATTCTGGGCTTCGGCGGCAATGCGCTGATCGCCACCTCGTTCTATGTCGTGCAGCGCACCTGCATGGTCGGGCTGTGGGGCGGCAAGCGTCTGGCCAACCTGTTCTTCTGGGGCTATCAGGCCTTCCTGGTCATCGCCATTTCCGGCTATGTGATGGGGATTACCCAGAGCAAGGAATATGCGGAGCCGGAATGGTATGCCGACCTGCTGCTGCTGGTCGTCTGGGTGATCTATTTCGCTATCTTCGCCGGCACCATCGCCCGCCGGCGGGAACCGCATATCTATGTAGCCAACTGGTTCTATCTGGCCTTTATCATCACGGTCGCCGTGCTTCACATCGTCAATAACCTGGCGATGCCGGTGGCGATCACGGGCACCAAGAGCTATTCCGCCTTCTCCGGCGTGCAGGATGCGCTGATCCAGTGGTGGTACGGCCATAACATGGTCGGCTTCTTCCTGACCGCCGGCTTCATCGGCATCATGTATTATTTCGTGCCCAAGCAGGCGGAACGGCCCATCTATTCCTACCGCCTGTCCATCGTTCACTTCTGGGCACTGATCTTCCTCTATATCTGGGCCGGTCCGCACCATCTGCACTTCACCTCCCTGCCGGACTGGACGCAGACGCTGGGCGTGGCCTTCTCCATCATGCTGTGGATGCCGTCCTGGGGCGGCATGATCAATGGCATCATGACCCTGTCGGGTGCCTGGGGTAAGTTGCGCACCGACCCGATCCTGCGCTTCCTGGTGGTGGCTGTGGCCTTCTATGGCATGGCCACGTTTGAAGGCCCGCTGATGGCGCTGAAGTCGGTCAATGCCCTGTCGCATTACACTGACTGGACCGTTGGCCATGTGCATTCCGGTGCCTTGGGCTGGGTGGCTTTCGTGGCGTTCGGTGCGCTTTACTACATGGTGCCGCGCCTGTGGCGCCGGCCGCTCTGGTCCATCCGTCTGGTCGAATGGCACTTCTGGATCGCCTCCATAGCCATCGTGCTCTACATCACCGCCATGTGGGTCAGCGGCATCACCCAGGGCCTGATGTGGCGCGCCTATGATGCCATGGGCTTCCTGCAGTACTCGTTCGCCGACAGTGTGGCGATGCTGCACCCCTATTACGTCATCCGTGCACTGGGCGGGGTTCTGTACCTGACCGGCGGCATCCTGATGACCATCAACTTCGTCATGACCATCCGCCAGCCGGCCAGCCGCGAAGATAAAGCGGCTGTGTCCCCGGCCGTGACGGCCTGATCGGCGGGAGGGAATAGAGAATGCCCAATCACGCGACTATCGAACGCAGCCTCTCGCTGCTCTCCATGCTGGCGCTGCTGGTGATTTCCATCGGCGGTCTGGTGGAGATCGTGCCGCTGTTCCGCATTGAAACGACGGTGGAAAAGGTGGCCGGGATGCGGCCCTACAGCCCGCTGGAACAGATGGGCCGCAATATCTACACCCGCGAGGGCTGCTATCTCTGCCATAGCCAGCAGATCCGCCCCTTCCGCGATGAGGTTGACCGGTACGGCCATTACTCCATCGCGGCGGAGAGCATGTATGACCACCCGTTCCTCTGGGGGTCCAAGCGCACCGGTCCCGATCTGGCCCGCGTTGGCCTGAAATATTCCAACGCCTGGCATCTGGCCCACCTGGAAGACCCGCGCAGCGTGGTGCCGGTGTCGATCATGCCGGCCTATGCCGAACTGAAGAACCGCGACCTGGACCTGACCAGCATTCCCGACCATCTGACGGCCCTGCGCAAGGTGGGCGTGCCCTATACCGATACGCAGATCAAGACCGCCATCGATGACGCCAAGGCCCAGGCCAGCGGCGTGGATACCGATGGGCTGATGGCCCGCTATCCCAAGGCCCGCCTGGGTGATTTCGATGGCCAGCCGAACCGCGTCACCGAAATGGATGCGCTGATCGCCTATCTGCAGGTGCTGGGTACGCTGGTTGATTTCCGCGATGCCCGCCTGGATCCGGGGGCCAAATAATGACGGAAGAGGCAATCCTGTCGCTGCTGCGTCAGGCCTGGCTGGTGATGGCAGTGGTGGTCTTCTTCGCCCTGCTGTGGCGGACCCTGCGGACCAGCAACGGCAAGACCATGCGCGATCACGCGCTTATTCCTTTCCAGATCAAGGATGATGATCATGGCGCAGCGTGAGCGCGATGCATTGACCGGCCGTCTGACCACGGGTCACGAGTGGGACGGTATCAAGGAACTCTCCACGCCGATTCCCACCTGGTGGATCACGACCTTCCTGATCTCCATCATGGTGGCGCTGATCTATATGTGGCTGATGCCGTCCTTCGCCACGACCAAGAGCCTGGAACCGGGCCTGCTGGGCTGGTCCTCGCGCGGGGAGCTGCGGGAGGAACAGGCCATCGCCGCCGCCGCCCAGGCCCCCTGGCGCCAGCGCCTGATGGCCGTGCCGCTGGAGGAAGTGACCAAGGACGAGGAACTGCGCCGCTTCGTGCAGGCCGGTGGCCGCGCCCTCTTCAATGAAAATTGCGCGCCTTGCCATGGTGTGGGGGGCGGTGGCCAGCAGGGCCAGTTCCCGGCGCTGCTGGACGATGACTGGCTGTGGGGTGGCAAGCCCGCCGATATCATCCAGACCGTGCGCCACGGCATCCGCAACACGGATGAGGAAAGCCGCCAGTCGGCCATGCCGGTATTTGGCGACAGCCTGTCCAAGGAACAGATCGCCAATGTGGCGGATTATGTGCTGACGCTGGCTGACAAGTCCAAGGCCGACAGCCGCGCCGCCTTGCCGGGTGCGGCCCTGTTCAAGGATAATTGCGCCGGCTGCCATGGCGAGAATGGCGAGGGCGGGCGTGATTTTGGCGCGCCGCGCCTGAATGATGCCATCTGGCTCTATGGTGGCAGCCGTGACGCCATCATCCACCAGATCACCAGCCCGCGCATGGGCTCCATGCCCAGCTTCGCCAGCCGCCTCAATGAGGAATCGCTGCGGATGCTGGCGCTCTATGTCCATGGCCTGGGCGGGGGTGAGTGATGAAGGGCGTCCCCGCCACAGCCAGCGGCCGCTATCGTCGCATCAAGACGGGGCTGGCCTGTCTGCTGCTCGGCTGGTTTTTCCTGGTGCCGTTCCTGCGTTGGGACCGGGGGCCTGACCTGCCGGGTCAGGCCATCCTTTTCGACCTGCCGGGACGGCGGCTGTTCCTGTTCGGCTGGGAATTCTGGCCGCAGGATCTGCCGATCGCCGTGGGCCTGCTGGTGGGGGCCGCCTCTCTGTTATTTTATGCCACCGCACTGGCGGGCCGCGTCTGGTGCGGCTTTGCCTGCCCGCAGACGGTGTGGACCGATCTGTTCTTCGCGGTGGACCGGTTCTGTGAACATCGCCGCATCCCGCCGGTGCTGGTGAAGATCGCCATCGCCCTGCTGACCGGGTTCGGCTTTGCCTGCTGGTTCACCGATGCGCCGACGCTGGCCGGCCGGCTGCTGGGCGGATCGGCCGCCCCCGGTTCCTATGGCGCGGTGCTGATCATTGGCGGCCTGACCTGGCTGCTGGGTGTTTATGCCAAGCAGCGCGTCTGCCTGCATATGTGCCCCTGGCCGCGCTTTCAGGCGGCCCTGCTGGACCGTGACAGCCAGGTTGTGACATATCAGTCCTGGCGCGGTGAAAGCCGGGGCCGCAAGCGCATTCCCTTGCGGGAGGATCTGGGCGGGGAGCCGGGCGGCACGCGCGGCGACTGTATCGACTGCACCCGCTGCGTCGCTGTCTGCCCCACCCTGATCGATATCCGCGACGGGTTGCAGATGGGCTGCATCGGTTGTGGCCTGTGCGTGGATGCCTGCGACACGGTGATGGAAAAGATCGGCCGCCCCGCCGGTTTGATCCGTTTTGATAGCGAAACGAACGCCGACGCCAAAAGCTGGACCAAGACACTGCCGCGCCCCTTCGCGGCCAAGCCGATGCTGTTTTTGTCGGTGGCGGTGCTGGCGCTGGGGGCGGCCCTGTTTGCCATGCTGACGCTGAGCCCGCTGCGGGCCGATCTGGACCCGCAGCGCAACCCGCTGTTCGTGCGCCTGTCCGATGGCGGCATCCGCAATGATTTCCTGCTGCATATCCAGGCCCGGCAACCCGGCCTGTCCACCCTGCGCCTGCGTCTGGCGGAGGGGGAGGCGGGTTTGCTGCGACTGGCCAGCAGTGGGGATCATATCGGTGCCGAAACGGTTGATGTGACGCTGGATCAGCGCGAGTTGCGCGAACGTCTGCTGATCACCCGCCCGGCCGGGGCGGATGCCAAGGGCCGGTCGCCGCTGCATCTGCTGGTGCTGGATGCGCGGGACGGGCGGTTGCTGGGCACGGTGGAAACCCAGTTCTGGGGGCCGGAATCATGAAGCGTGACCGTTGGATTCCCTTTGCTTTTGTTGGCTTTTTCCTGCTGCTGTTCTCGGTTCAGGGTGTCTTCGTCTCCATCGCGGTGAAGACCTTCCCTGGTCTGGTGACGGACAAGCCCTATGCCACCGGTGTGGGCTATAACGCGGTGCTGAAGGAACAGGCGGCGGAGGCCGCCCTGGGCTGGCAGGTGCAGACCCGGTTTGAACCGACCGGCCCGCTGGCCGGGCGGCTGATCCTGCAGGTGACCGATGCCAGCGGGGAGCCTATGGAAGCGCATATCGTTGCGCAGGCGGAACGGATGACCAAGTTCCCGCAGATCGTGGAACTGGCGACGGAAACCACCTCCCGTGGTGAAGCGGTGCTGCCGGTGAAGCTGCCGCTGGCCGGCCGCTGGTTCGTGCGTCTGACGGTGAACCGGGGCGCTGACCATGTGGCCCGCATTGTTGAAATTGAGGTCTGGCCGTGACAGCGCTGGCCGGCACCTTCCCGTCCGATCAGCGGACCCTGCCGGAACAGGGTTCCGTGCTGGGCTTCGTTGACCGCGACGGGGCGGAATGCCGGCTGAATCTGCTGGTGGAGGGGGCGCATTGCGCCGCCTGCATCCAGGCGGTGGAAGGGGCGGTGGCGGCCGAACCGGGCGTGACCGAGGCCCGGCTGAACCTGACCCTGCGCCGCCTGAGCTTGCGCTGGCAGGGCGATGCCGCCGAGGCGGACCGGTTGGCCGCGCGGATTGAGGCGGCGGGCTACAAGGTGGTGCCCTTCGACCCGGAATTTCTGGAAAGCAGCGATCAGCAGACCTGGCGTAGCCTGCTGCGTGCCTTGGCTGTGGCTGGCTTTGCCGGCAGCAATGCCATGATGCTGTCCATCCCCGTCTGGGTTGGTTTCGCTACCGATATGGAAGAGGGTACGCGCCTGTTGCTGCAGGCGATCAGCGGACTGGTGGCGGTGCCGGCGGTGCTTTATGGCGGGCGGCTGTTCTACCGCTCCGCCTGGAATGCGCTGCGCACGGCGCGGACCAATATTGATGTGCCCATCACGCTGGGCCTGCTGCTGACGCTGGGCATCTCTGTGGTGGAACTGCTGCGCGGTGGCCCGCATGTCTATTTTGACAGTGCGGCGTCGCTGCTGTTTGTGCTGCTGCTGGGCCGGGTGCTGGAATTCCGCGTGCGGGCACGGGCGCGGCAGACGCTGGAACAGGTCCTGCTGATGCAGTCGCGCGGGGCGACGCGGGTGATGGAGGATGGCACGCTGGCGCATCTGCGCGCGGCCGATATCCTGCCTGGCATGGTGTTGCTGGTGCGCCCCGGCGAACAGGTGCCGGTGGATGGCACCATCCTGTCCGGCCATAGCGAGATGGACCGCGCCGCCGTGACGGGCGAACCGGTGCCGCTTTCGGTGGCGCCCGGTGATGCGCTGGTGGCCGGCATGATCAATGGCGGTGGGGCGCTGCATTGCCGCGCCGACCGCGCCATGGCCGACAGCCATCTGGCGGAAATGGCGCGTCTGGTGGAGGCGGCGGAAACGCGCCGGGGCCATCTGGTGGCGCTGGCCGACAAGGTCTCCGCCATCTGGACGCCGATCATCCATGCCTGTGCTGCCGGTACCTTCCTTTACTGGCTGTTCCTGGGCGGGGCCGGTTTTGCCACCGCGCTGCTGTATGCCGTGGCGGTGCTGATCATCGCCTGCCCCTGTGCCATCGGGCTGGCCGCGCCGGCGGTGCAGGTGGTTAGCCGGGGGGCGTTGCTGCGCCGGGGCATTCTGCTGCGCGGCGGCGATGTGCTGGAACGGCTGGCCGTTGTGGACCGGGTGGTGCTGGACAAGACCGGCACCCTGACAGAGGGCCGGCCGCGCCTGCTGCGCGACCCCTCGCGCGATCCGGCGGTGCTGGCCCTGGCGGCAGGGCTGGCGGCGCACAGCCTGCATCCGTTGGCCCGCGCGCTCGCCGCGGCGGTTCCCGCCGGATCGGCGGTGGAACTGACGGGCGATGTGCAGGAGGTGCCGGGCGCCGGCCTGGAATGGCAGGGGCCACAGGGTGCGGTGCGCCTGGGCTCGGCCGGTTTCTGCGGGGTGCCGCCGGGTTTTGGCGCAGGCGAGATGGAGGCGGCTTCGACCGTCTGGCTCTCCCGTCCCGGCCTGCCGCCCGTCTGTTTCCGCTTTGCCGATACGGTGCGGGCAGAGGCGGCGGGGCTGGTGGCTGACCTGAAACGCGCCGGCCTTGCCCCCTCCATCCTGTCCGGCGACGCACAGGGGCCGGTGATGGACCTGGCCAAGCGGCTGGCGGTACCGGCCATGGCCGCCGCTGACCCAGCCGCCAAGCTGGCAGCGCTGGAGGCGTTGCGCGCCCAAGGCGCCCATGTGCTGATGGTGGGCGACGGGGTGAATGATGCGCCGGCGCTCGCGGGCGCGCATGTTTCCGCCAGCTTCACCCATGGCGCCCCGGTCAGCCAGTGCGCGGCGGATATCGTGCTGCCGGCGGGCCGGCTGACCCTGCTGCCGGAAGCAATGCGGATTTCCCGCCGGGCACTGGGCCTGATGCGGCAGAACATGGTCATTGCTGCCATCTATAATACGGCCCTTGTCCCGGTGGCGATGACGGGGCATGTCACGCCGCTTGCGGCGGCCATCGCCATGTCGGTCAGTTCCCTGACCGTGACCTTGAACGCGCTGCGCGCGGGGTGGGGCCGATGGACGTGATCCTTTTCCTGATACCGCTGGCCCTGGGTCTGGGCGGATTGGGCCTGGTGGCCTTTTTCTGGAGCCTGGATAATGGCCAGTATGATGACCTGGATGGCGCTGCCCAGCGCATTCTGAATGAACCGGACGATAAGGTTGGAGGGGTTGAAAGATGAATGAGTTGCTGCGCGGGGCGATCAATCTGGCCATGGCCGCACTGGCCGGATATCTGATGGGTGGCCTGATCGGCACGGCGGTGGCGGTCGTGTTGCTGGTGCTGGCCTATGGCGTGTGGCTGGCCATCCGCAGCCTGCCCAAGAATCCCGGTGACAGCGCCGCGGCCAAGCTGGCGGGTGAAGGCCTGGGCCTGCTGGGCAAGGCACTGGCCATTCCGCTGGGGCTGATCGGCGCGGCTGTCGTCATGGGGATCGGCATTGGTCTCAGCATCGCCCAGCCGGTGCTGCGCCCCTTGGCCGCGCTGTCCGTGCTGGCAACGGTGCCCGGTCGGCTGTATCGTTTCGGGGCCAGCCTGTTCCGTGATGAGGTGCTGCCCTGGACGCTGGGCAATGTCATCCTGCTGCTGATCGGTGGTGTGGTGGTGATCGGGATCGATGTGGCCTTCTATGCCGCGCTGATCGCCGTGCCGCTGCTGATCCTGGCACTGGCCCTGCTGGCGCTGAAGGGTGGCGAGGATCCGGAGGCGCAGGGGGCGGGGGACCATCACTGACCCCTGCGGTGTTTCATCTTCTTGGTGTTAAGTCCGGAATTTAGTTGTCTTTTGGAAGCCGGACCACTTCACTACCGTCATTCCCGCCTGCGCGGGAATGACGGTTAAGGGGTTGGTTAAGAACAAGACGTTTACGAACGGGCTCCTGGGTTCCTATGGAAGAAGTCAATTTCATCGGCGGGTTTCTGTTGGGTCTGGCCAGTGCCTTGCACTGTGCCGCCATGTGCGGCGGCATCGCCGGCAGCCTGCTGATGGCATTGACACCGGGGCGGGAGACATCCCGCCCCTTGCTGCCCCTGTTGGGTCTGCAGGCCGGCCGGGTGCTGGCCTATATGCTGGCCGGGGCCATTGTCGGGGCGCTGGGTTCCACCTTCTATGGCATGTTCGACCAGCGGGAGGCCTATCGCGTCATGCAATGGGCCGCCGCCGTCACGCTGGGCTGGATCGGCTTTTCCCTGACCGGTTTGGCCCCGCCGCTGTCCATTTTCGACCGGCTGCTGGCCCCCATCGGCAAGGGGCTGGAGATGCTGCGTCGTCACGGCCGGATTGCCGGGCCGCTGGCCGGTATCCTCTGGGGTTTTCTGCCCTGCGGCATGGTCTATGCCGCCCTGTTCTATGCCATGCTGGCCGGCAGCGCCCCGCAGGGAATGCTGGTGATGGCCGGTTTCGGCCTGGGCACGCTGCCTGCCGTCACGCTGGCCGCCATCGGCTATGGCCGCATTGTCGCCTGGGCCCGCCGTCCGGCCCTGCGCCGCGCCATGGGGGCGCTGTTGATTCTGCTGGCCCCCTTGTCGCTGCTGGTGCCGGCCTCCCTGATCGAGGCCATCTGCCGGGTGGTTTGAGGGGGCGGTGGCCCCCTCCCTCACTTCACCCCAGGGCCGCTTCCACCGCCTTGCCACAGGTGCTGGTGTTGGCCTTGCCCTTCAGGTCGGCGGTGCGCAGGGCTGGTTCGGCCAGCACGCTTTCCACCGCCCGCATGATGCCGGCGGCGGCGTCTGCTTCCCCCAGATGTTCCAGCATCATGGCGGCCGACCAGATCTGGCCGATCGGGTTGGCGATGCCCTTGCCGGCAATATCGGGGGCGGAACCATGTACCGGCTCAAACAGCGACGGGCCGGTGCCTTCCGGGTTGATATTGCCGGATGGGGCGATGCCGATGGTGCCGGTACAGGCCGGCCCCAGATCGGACAGGATGTCGCCGAACAGGTTGGACCCCACCACCACATCAAACCGGTCCGGGTTCAGCACGAACTGGGCGGTCAGAATGTCGATATGGTACTTGTCCCAGCGCACATCTGGGTACTGTGCCGCCATCGCCTCCACCCGCGCATCCCAGAAGGGCATGGAGATGGAGATGCCGTTGGATTTGGTGGCGGATGTCAGGTGCCGGTTGGGCCGGCGGTTGGCCAGCTCAAACGCATAACGCAGCACCCGGTCCACGCCATGGCGGGTCATCACCGTTTCCTGGATGACGATTTCCCGCTCCGTACCGGGGAACATATGGCCGCCGACGGAGGAATATTCGCCCTCCGTATTCTCCCGCACGATCCAGAAATCAATGTCGCCCGGCTGGCGGCCAGCCAGCGGACAGGGCACGCCCGGCATCAGCCGCACCGGGCGCAGATTGACATATTGGTCATATTCACGCCGGAACTGCAGCAGCGAGCCCCAGAGCGAGATATGGTCCGGCACCGTGGCCGGCCAGCCCACAGCGCCGAAGAAAATGGCATCGGGCCGGCCGATCTGTGCCTTCCAATCCTCCGGCATCATCCGGCCATGGCGGGCGTAATAATCGCAGTTGGCGAAATCATGCCATTGCTGATGGATGGTGAAGCCGTACAGGCTGGCGGCGCGTTCCAGCACGCGCACGCCCTCCGGCATCACCTCATTGCCGATCCCGTCGCCGGGGATGACGGCGATGTTATAGCTGCGCTTGCTGCTCATGCCCCGTGCCCCAGCTTCAGACCAGCAATATGGAAGGTCTTGGTTTCCAGATATTCGTCAATCCCGGTCGGCCCGCCTTCGCGGCCCAGACCGGATTGCTTGATGCCGCCGAAGGGCGACATTTCCATGGCGATGGAGCCGGTATTCAGCGCCACCATGCCGGTTTCCAGCGCCTCCGCCACCCGGAAGGCGCGGTGCAGATTCTCCGTATAGAAATAACTGGCAAGCCCGAAGGGCGTGTCATTGGCGATGCGGATCGCCTCTTCCTCCGCTTGGAAGCGGAAGATCGGGGCGACGGGGCCGAAGGTTTCCTCTGATGCCAGCCGCATGGACGGGTCGGCCCCGGTCAGCAGCACCGGCGTGGCAAACCGTTCACCCTGATAGCCCTCGGCCTGCGCGCTGAGCCGGGCACCGCGCGACAGCGCGTCATCCACATGGGCCTGTGCCTTGTCGAGGGCGGCCTTGTTGATCAGCGGACCGGTGGTGATGCCCGGCTGGTCGCCCGGCCCCACCTTCAGCGCCGCCACGGCGCGGCCCAGCTTTTCCACAAAGGCATCATGGATGCCATCCTGCACCAGGATGCGGTTGGCGCAGACGCAGGTTTGCCCGGCATTGCGGAACTTGCTGGCCATGGTGGCGGCCACCGCCACATCCAGATCGGCATCGTCGAACACGATCAGCGGCGCATTGCCGCCCAGTTCCAGCGACAGGCGCTTCACTGTGTCGGCGCATTGCGCCATCAGCAGGCTGCCGATACGGGTGGACCCGGTGAAGGAGAGCTTGCGCACCAGCGGGCTGCCGGTCAGGGCGGCACCAATGCCCTGCGGCCGCCCGGTGACGACATTGAACACGCCGGCCGGAATGCCGGCCTGCTCCGCCAGTTTGGCCAGGGCGAGCGCGGTGAAGGGTGTCAGTTCCGACGGTTTCACCACCACCGGGCAGCCGGCCGCCAGGGCGGCACCGCATTTGCGGGTGATCATGGCGGCGGGGAAGTTCCAGGGCGTGATGATGGCCGAAACGCCCACCGGTTCCTTCATGATCAGAATGCGGCGGTCGGCTTCCGGTGCCGGCACCATGCCGCCCAGGATGCGCCGCGCCTCGCCGGCGAACCACTTGATGAAGCTGGCGGCATAGCGCACCTCGCCGGCCGCTTCCGCCAGGGGCTTGCCCTGCTCGGCGGTCATGATGCGGGCCAGATCATCGCCATTGGCCAGCATCAGCGCGTGCCAGCGCTCCAGCAGGTCGGCCCGGGTGGCGGCCGGCAGCGACCGCCAGGCCGGCCAGGCGGCATGGGCGGCGGCGATGGCGGCATTTGTGTCCGCCTCGTCCGCGTCCGGCACGGTGCCGATGATGGCGCCGGTGGCGGGATTATCCACATCCAGGGTGCGGCCAGAGGCAGCACCCACCCACTGGCCACCGATCAGGTTGGCCTGGATGAACAAGGTGGGGTCGGCAAGGGTCGGCTTCATGATCATCCCAGGGCTTGGGTGACAAGGGAGAAGGTGCGCAACTCGCTGTCGCGCTTGGGCTTCGGCCCGCGCACCATGCGGGTGACGCGGCCGACACATTGCAGGCCCAGCCCATCCAGCCAGGGCGACAGGCCGCTATCTTCCGGGATATCGACACGGCAGAACATGCCGGCATTGGCCCCCAGCCAATGGGAGATCAGGGCCTTGGCCCCGCCTTCATCCGGCGCCACGGTGGGGCCGACGACATAGCCGCGCCCAAAGCGGCGGAACAGGGCAAAGCCCGCCGGCTCATGCGCGCGGGTCAGCATCACGCCCACGGCACTTTTATCCAGGGTGCTGATCAGGTGGCTGCGATCCATGCCGATGGCACGCGCATCCATGGCGGTGATGACGGGCCAGTCGCTCTGCCCCATCGGCCGTACCCGTTCATCGGCGATCAGATCGGGCACCGGCACGGAAAAGGCCGTGCCCTGATGTTGCAGCACCGCGCCGTCCGGCTCAAAACCCAGGCTGCGATAGAGCGGCGCGCCTTCGGTCGTGGCGTGCAGGATGATGGTGCGGTTGCCCAGCCTGTCCATTACCGCCTGCATCAGTCTGCGGCCCAACCCGATGCCCTGGCAGAAGGGGGAGACGATGACCATGCCCAGTGTGGCCACCTCATGCCCGAATGGCCAGCACATGGCGGTGCCCACCACGGCGCCGTCACGTTCGGCCACCACACCCTCACCGATCTCCAGGAAGAAGCTCCAGTCTTCCAGCAGGTGCGGCCAGTTCAGCTCGCGGGAAAGCGCGTGCGCCTGAGGCAGATCATCCTGGTGCATCGCCCGCAACCGAATGGCGGGCTGTATCCCCTTCTCCATGTGGAGCACTCCTTGATTGGGGGCGGCGACGGCATGGTCTGCCGCAGCATCTGCCGTGTCGCCCCTGAACGACTGGTATGACAGTAAGCCGGCTCCCGTGGCATTCGCTGCCGCCCTGTCGGTTTATTCGGAAGAATCTAATGTCCTGCTTTGGCGTGATCCCGAACAAATGCCGTCACAGACGCATAATCTGGGCAGCAGTTTCACGCCAGCGCCGACAGGAGCCTTGCCCATGGTCAGCTTCAATCCCGATCAGATCGCCCATGCCATCGGTTCCAACATTATCGGCGGGCGCCGTGTGGTGGGGCAGGGGCCGGCGCTGACGGTGCTGCGCCCGTCTGACGCACGGCCCTTTGCTGATCTGGATACGGCCAGTGCCGATCAGGTGGATCAGGCGGTGGAAGATGCCGCCCGTGCCTTCAAGTACAGCGATTGGGCCTGGGTGGAGCCCCGCCAGCGCATGAAGGTGCTGCGCCGCTGGGCCGATTTGATTGAAGCCGACATGGATGTGCTGGCCCCGCTGGAGGCCGCCGGCTCCACCCGCACCATCGCGGAGACACGCGCCTGGGATGTCTGGTACACGGCCGAAACCATCCGCTTCTTCGCTGAATTTGCCGACAAGGTGGGCGGCGATGTTGCCGCCACCAGTGCCGACAAGCTGGGCCTGACCATCACCCAGCCCTATGGCGTGATCGCCGCGGTGGCGCCCTGGAACCTGCCTCTGGTGATGGTCGGCTGGAAGGTCGCCCCGGCCCTGGCGGCCGGTAATGCCGTGGTGCTGAAACCCAGCGAGATGACACCCTTCAGTGTGGTGCGGCTGGCCGAACTGGCGATAGAGGCGGGGCTGCCGCCGGGCCTGTTCAATATCGTGCAGGGTGACGGGCGGAATGTGGGTGACCGGCTGTGCCGGCATCCGGCTGTGGCCAAGGTGACCTTCACCGGTTCCACCCGCACCGGCATCGCCATCATGCAGGCCTGTGCGGAAACGGGGCCGAAGCCGGTGACGCTGGAACTGGGTGGCAAAAGCCCGCAACTGGTCTTCGCCGATGCCAGCGACCTGGACAAGACGGCGGGCATCGTTGCCCGCGCCATCACGCTGAATGCCGGCCAGGTCTGTGTCGCCGGTTCCCGCCTGCTGGTGCAGGAACAGGTGGCCGACCGGGTGGTGTCGGCCATCCGTGACCGGTTCCAGGCGCTGCGCCCTGGCCCCACCTGGGAGGCGGGCACCAGCCTGTCGCCCATCATCTCCCACCCCCAGGCCGACCGGATCGACGGGATCGTCAGCCGGACCGTGGCGGCGGGGGCGGAGGTGCTGACCGGCGGCGGCCGGGCAACGGGCCCGCAGGATGGCGCCTTCTATCAACCCACCATCCTGGCCGGGGTGACGCGGGAGCATGAGGCGGTGCGGGAGGAGATTTTCGGCCCCGTGCTGACCGTGCAGACCTTCCGGGAGGAAGAGGAGGCGTTTGCCATGGCCAATGACAGCGGCTTCGGGCTGGCCGCCGGCGTCCATACGGGCGATGTCTCCCGCGCGCTGCGGGCGTTGAAGGCGCTGGAGGCGGGGACGGTCTGGGTCAACCGCTATGGCCGTTCCAATGATTTCATCCTGCCCACGGGCGGCTTCAAGAAATCCGGCATCGGCAAGGATTTGGGGCGGGAGGCCTATGAGGCCAATCTGAAATCCAAAACCATGTTGATTGAGTTCTGATTGCCGCCCGTTCTATGCTGCCGGGGATTGATCCGCAAACGGACCCCGGCACCATGACCCACCTGCTTCCCCTGATCCTTGATGGCGATCCCGGCACTGATGACCTGTTGACCTGGATGTGGGCGCTGGCCTTGCCGGACCGGGTGAAGGTGCTGGGCATCTGCACCGTGCATGGCAATGTGGCGCTGGCCCGCACCACGGAAAATGCCCTGGCCTTGCTGGACCATCTGGATGCCCCCGCCATTCCTGTTCATGCCGGGGAAAAGGCGCCGCTGGGCCGGGCGGAGCCGCCGGCCGGCGATGGCGCCTTTGCCGAAAGCGGCTTGGGGGCCCTGGTGCTGGCGCCGGCCAAATGTAAACCGGCCTCTTATGACGCGGTGGGCTGGATGGCCGATACGCTGCGCAGCCACCCGCCACGCAGCCTGACCATCTGTGCCACCGGCCCGCTGACCAATCTGGCCCGTCTGCTGGAACGCGCACCGGATGCCTTTGCCCGTATCGGCCATCTGGCGGTGATGGGCGGTTCCTGTGCTCCATTGCCGCCGAACCATGTGCGGCGGGGCAATATCACCGAATGGGCCGAGTTCAATTTCTATATGGACCCGCTGGCCGCCCAGCAGGTGCTGAACAGCGGCATCCCCATCACCCTGATGCCGCTGGATCTGACCCATCAGCTTGTCAGCACGCCCGACCGGCTGGCCCGCGCCCGGGTACTGCCGCGTTATGGGGAAGAGGTGGCGCTGATGCTGGATGCCGCCGCCCATTTGGACCGGCCGAAATTCGGCGCCGATGGCGCTTTCCAGCATGACATGACGGTGCTGGCCAATCTGCTGCATCCCGATCTGTTCGAAGGGGAGCAATCCCAGGTGACCGTGACAACAACCGGGGCCGGAGCGGGTGCCTGCCTGCGCGTGCCGGACCCGGCCGGGTCGGTGCGTGTGATGCTGCGCGTGCCCGATCCGGCTGCCTTCTTCGACAGGTTCTTCCAGGCGTTGGGGGCGGCATGATGAACGGCCCGGAATCCATCCGGTTTGAACCGGCGGTGCCGATTGTCCGCATTTTTGATGTGGCCAAGGCACGGGAGTTCTATCTGGATTTCCTGGGCTTCGATCTGGATTGGGAACACCGGTTCGGCGATAATTTCCCGCTTTACTGCCAGGTGTCGCGCGGCCCCCTGCGGCTGCACCTGTCCGAACATGCCGGCGATGCTACGCCGGGCGGCAACATGGTGGTCTATATGACCGGCATCCGGGCTTTTCAGCAGGAATTGGCGGAAAAAGAATACCGCCATATGAAGCCAGACCTGGAGATGCTGGAAGATATGCTGATGCTTCAGGTGACAGATCCGTTTGGCAACCGAATGCGTTTTCTGGAATTGCCGGAAGAAGACTAAGGGTTGCAATCGGTATCCGTTGCTTCATTCTCCACGCAAAGAATAGGGGGGAGTGATGAAGTCGATTTCTATTATCGTCGCCGCCAGTCTGCTGGCGGTGACGTTCCCGGCCTATGCGGGTGACGCAACGGGGCTGACGGCGACATCGCTGCTGGACACGAAGACCTTGGGGGATGGGGTGCCGCTGCGCTATCCCACCGGTGATGCCCATTTGACCGCCCTGATGGTGGAACTGGCCCCCGGCGGTGAAACCGGTCTGCACCGTCACCCGATGCCGGTGGTGGGCTATATCGTTTCCGGCGAGGTAACGGTCTCCGCGGAGGGCATGGCCCCCCGGGTGTTCAAGGCGGGTGAGGCCTTCGTGGAAACTTCCGTCTGGCACAATGGCCGCAACGAGGGGCGGGAGCCGGTCAGGATTCTGGCGATCTATCTGGGGGCGGAAGGCCAGTTGCGGGTTGAAAAGAAGCAGGGCGGTGACGGGCATTATTGATGCCCGCCACCGCCCGGTTCCGCGCCTTGTCGTCTGATGAAGGTGCAGGGCATCTGCACCATGCATGGCAATCTGGCGCTGGCACGCAGCATGAAAAATGCCCTGGCCTTGCTGTGGACCATCTGGCGTCCCCCCCCCATTCCCGTCCAGGAGGGGGAAAATGCACCGCTGGGCAGGGTGGAACTACCGGTTGCATCCCCCTTCTGCATTCTTCGTTTGGCATGGTTCAGATGGCGGCGGGCTGGTGGTGGTTGATCGGCTCGGCATTATCCAGGGCGAAGGGGCCGGCGCCAAAGGCCACGATCTGCAAAAAGCCGCCAGCCATGGCGATATTCTTCCAGAACATGATCTGCTGCGCATAGGCGGCCTGGGCATCGGCCAGGGCCCAGTAATTATGGAACAGCATGGCGGTCAGGATGGAGAAGCCTGCCAGCGCCAGGGCGCCCAGACGTGCCTGGAACCCCAGCAGCACCATGCTGCCCCCGACAATTTCCGTTATCGCCGCTGCTGACAGCAGCAGGCCGGACGGCAGCGGCAGGCCCGCCGTGGCGACATAGCCGACCGAGGCATCCCAGGCCAGCAGCTTGCCCAGCCCGCTGGTCAGGAAAATGGCTGACAGGAGAACACGACCGATGACGGGGATGAAGTCGGAGAATTTGTTGAAGCCGATCATGATGGCGATCCTTTTTTCCGGGGTGGCGGGTGCCGAGGGGCCGGCGTCGTCCGCTGATGAGGAAAAGTTATCGCCGAGCGCTGATCGGAACAATTGATCAAGAATAGAAAATATTGTCCCGATTTTCGCAACGATCACGTTGCTTCGCTGTCATGGCCATACCGGAATTGCACGACCCCATCGGGGGGGGGGCGCCAAGGCTGGGTGACTGGCGGGCGAACAGCCGGTGTCCAGGCACAAGAAAAAGGCCGCACCCCGAAGGATGCGGCCTTGATCATTCCGACTGGAATGAACCTTAGCGGGAATAGAATTCCACGACCAGGTTCGGTTCCATCTGGGTCGGGTACGGAACGTCCGACAGACCCGGGGCGCGCAGGAAGGTGCCCTTGAAAGCGCCGGTGTCGACAGTCACGTAATCCGGGAAGTCACGCTCGCCGGACTGGATGGCTTCCATGATCAGGGCGAAGTTCTTGGCCTTGGCCCGCACTTCCACCACGTCATTGTCCTTGACCTGGTAGGAGGGGATGTTCAGGCGCTTGCCATTCACCAGGATGTGACCATGGTTGATGATCTGGCGAGCGGAGAACGGGGTCGGGGCAAACTTCATGCGGTAGACAACGGCGTCCAGGCGGCGCTCCAGCAACTGGATCAGGTTCTCGCCCGAATCGCCCTTGCGACGAACGGCTTCCTGGTACAGCTTGCGGAACTGCTTCTCACCGATATTGCCGTAATAGCCCTTCAGCTTCTGCTTGGCCATCAGCTGCAGGCCGTAATCGGACGGCTTCTTGCGGCGCTGACCATGCTGGCCGGGGCCATATTCACGCTTGTTGACCGGGGACTTGGCACGGCCCCACAGGTTCACGCCCAAGCGGCGGTCAATCTTGTACTTGGCTTCTTGACGCTTGCTCATAACAAACTCCACGGCACCGCCATGATTGGCGGCTTGTTGTCCCGGTAGTTCCCCGCCCTTTGCCTTCACCGGTTGGAAAAGACAAAAACGGGGACGGGGCGCCGAACCGCCGGCACCCGCCTTCCCAGGAATGCGGGGGGTATATTGGATCAGGCGGCCCCTGTCAAACCCGGTTTGGGGGTGGGCCTGCAACCCTGGTCATCATTCCGCTGCCAGCGGGCTTTCACCTGCTGGCAGCAGCACGCGCCCCAGTTCGACCATGCGGAAATAGCCGGGGCGGCCCGGATAGGGGCAGGCGCCGGAGAGGTAGCGCACCACCTGTCCGCTGCTCAACATCCGGTCCCAGGCGTAAACGGCACAGGGGCCATCCGGGCTGTCATGGATGTCACCGGTGAGGAAAGTGGGGTAATTGCCCTGCTGGCTGCCCTTGCCGCCGCCTACGGTCAGGGGCGGGGCTGTCTTGGCGGGTGGTGGGGCAGGGGGTGCCGACCCGCAGGCAGCCAGCAATAACAGCGCCGGCAGCATCCCCCATCCCCGCATCGTCCCCGCATCCGCCATAATTCAGGTGGTAAACCCCTTCAGTTTTTCCCCCTGAATTATGGCGGATGCGGGGCGTTATGGTTAGCGCTTGGTCTTTGCCTTGGCAGCCAGGAAGGCAGCAGCGAAGGCATTGTCTTCTGGTGCTGGGGCCGGCTTCTGCTTCGGCGGGGGAGCGCTGTTGCGCGGGGCCGGCGGCGGGCCACGCCGGTCGTCGCGGCGATCATCACGCCGTTCCGGACGTTGCGGCTGGCCGGCGGCGGGTTTGGCGGGGGCGGGGCGCTCATCCAGCTTCATGGTCAGGCCCACACGCTTGCGCTTCAGGTCCACTTCCATGACCTTGACCTTGACGATATCGCCGGCCTTCACCACCGCATGGGGGTCTTTCACGAAGCTGTGCGACAACTGGCTGATATGGACCAGCCCATCCTGATGCACGCCGACATCGACAAAGGCCCCAAAGGCGGTGACGTTGGTGACAACCCCTTCCAGCACCATGCCGGGCTGAAGGTCTTTCAGTTCCTCCACCCCATCCTTGAACTGGGCGGTCTTGAATTCCGGGCGCGGGTCGCGGCCGGGCTTCTCCAGCTCTTTCAGAATGTCGGTGACGGTGGGGATGCCGAATTTCTCGTCGGTGAAATCCGCGGGGTCCAGCGATTGCAGGAAGGCGACATCGCCGATCAGCTTGGAAAGTGGTCGACCGGTCTTCTTCAGAATGCGCTCCACCACCGGATAGGCTTCCGGGTGGACGGAGGAGCCATCCAGCGGGTTTTCCCCATCGCGGATGCGCAGGAAGCCGGCGGCCTGTTCAAATGCCTTCGGCCCCAGGCGCGTCACCTCCAGCAATTGTCGGCGACTGCGGAAGGCCCCCTTCTCATCCCGGAAGGCGACGACATTCTTGGCGACGGTTTCCGACAGGCCGGAAACGCGGGCCAGCAGCGGCACAGAGGCGGTGTTCAAATCCACGCCGACGCCATTCACGCAATCTTCCACCACCGCATCCAGGGTGCGGGAGAGCTTGGCGGGGCTGACATCATGCTGATACTGGCCGACGCCGATGGATTTCGGGTCGATCTTCACCAGTTCGGCCAGCGGGTCTTGCAGGCGCCGGGCGATGGAGACGGCCCCACGCAGGGATACATCCAGCTTGGGGAACTCCAGGGCCGCCACTTCAGAGGCGGAATAGACCGAGGCGCCGGCCTCCGACACCATCACCTTGGTCAGTTTCACATCGGGCAGGCGGGCGATCAGGTCGGCAGCCAGCTTGTCCGTCTCCCGGCTGGCGGTGCCGTTGCCGATGGCGATCAGGTCCACATCATGGCGTATCACCAGCGCCCCCAGTGCGGCCAGGGAGCCTTCCCAGTCGCGCTTGGGTTCGTGGGGATAGATGACGGCGGTGTCCAGCAGCTTGCCGGTGGCGTCCACCACCGCCACCTTCACACCCGTGCGGATGCCGGGATCCAGCCCCAGGGTGGAACGCTGGCCGGCGGGCGGGGCCAGCAGCAGATCCTTCAGATTGCGGCCGAAGACATGGATGGCCTCATCCTCCGCCTTTTCCCGCAGCACATTCATCAAGTCCAGTTCGATATGCAGGGCGATCTTGGTGCGCCAGGCCCAGCGGCAGGTGTCCAGCAACCAGCGATCCGCCGCGCGGCCCCGATCCATTATAGAATAGGTAGCGGCAATCATCTGTTCGGCCGGGTGCGGGCCACCGGTGGCGGTCTGGTCCTCACCGACCGCCAGCTTCAAATCCAGCACGCCCGCCGCCCGCCCCCGGAACAGGGCCAGGGCGCGGTGGGAGGCGATCTTCGACAAGGGCTCGCTGAAGGCGAAATAATCGGAGAATTTGGCCCCTTCGTCGGCCTTGCCCTCCACCAGACTGGCGGCCAGCACGCCTTGATTTTGGGCGAACTCGCGCAGGCGGCCGACCAGGGTGGCATCCTCGCCCATGCGCTCCACCAGGATGGACCGTGCCCCGTCCAGGGCCGCCTTGACATCGGTCACCCCCTTTTCGGCATCGACAAAGCGGTCGGCCTCCGTCTCCGGCGCCAGCGCCGGGTTGGCCAGCAGCGCATCGGCCAGCGGTTCCAGCCCGGCCTCCCGCGCGATCATCGCCTTGGTGCGGCGCTTGGGACGATAGGGCAGGTACAGGTCTTCCAGCCGGGTCTTGGTGTCCGCCTCTTCGATCTGCTTTTCCAGATCGGCGGTCATCTTGCCCTGTTCGGTGATGCTGGCCTTGATGGTGGCGCGGCGTTCCTCCAATTCCCGCAGGTAACGCAGCCGTTCATCCAGGGTGCGCAACTGCGTATCGTCCAGACCGCCGGTCACCTCCTTGCGGTAACGGGCGATGAAGGGGACGGTCGAGCCCTCGTCCAGCAGGGCGATGGCCGCTTCCACCTGCTGGGGGCGGGCGGAGAGTTCCTGGGCGATGCGGGCGGCGATGCTGATCATGATGTCTCGATAGCGGGGACAGGCCGGAAGCACGCTGCATAGCGCATCCGGTGCAGAGCTGCCAACCGCCGAACGCAGGTTACATATTGGATATATATTGGTCCGTTAACGGAATGTTAGTTTGTTAGCGGTAAAACAACACCCGCAACCATGTTGCGTTTCCTCCCTTATTAAACTTCAACATCCCCGCACCGCATGTCGGTTGCGGGGATTTTTTTGTCCGCAGGGGGAGGCGCGCATTGAATGTGCCGATCCTGATGAAGATGGCCAGCATCGCGACATGCCGGGGACATGCTACCGGTACGATGCCGATCTCACCGGAATCACGGCGATGGGCGCCCCATCCAGCCCATTTGGGCATTTACCGAAAAAGCGGTATGATTGAGGTGACGAAATGACGTCGTAACCGCATTGTTTGGATCGAAACGGCTTGACCGTTCGGGGTGATTTGAAACAAATAGTCCTTACGAGGGCCCGATACGGTAACAAGCTTCGCAGATTGGACCATCCAATGGCGATGTTTGCACCAGATGGGGAAGCTCCCAAGGCCAAAAAAAGAAAAGGCCGCTACGGGAGCGGCCTGAGTTTAGGGAGGAAACGCCCGAAAAGGGCATACAGCACATGTGCTGCGATGCACAATATGCCCCCGGGTGCTGGGAATGGCAAGTGTTTTGGCGGCCCCTTCATGGGGCCGTCGCCATTTATATGATCAACATCCTGGTATCATCCTTCGCCGGTCTGCGGCAGGGTGGCGGAACAAACGGACGGTTGGGGCGTTAAGTCCCTCTTGAACCGTAGGAATTTTCCGTCAAGTCGGGATGAGGGATGATGCACATATCTTCCGTCACACCAGAAGCTATGCATTCTGTTAATGTGATCGTCGCGCATATCGCAGAGCTGGAGCGGGCAGCCAAGCGGCCAGTGGCGCTTCTGCTGGATTATGACGGCACGCTGACGCCGATCGTGGACCGCCCGGATCAAGCAGTCCTTTCGCCTGACATACGTAACCTACTGCGCCGTCTGGCGGGTCTTTATCCACTGGCCATTGTCAGCGGGCGCGATGTTGACGATGTGCGCCGGCTGGTCGCGATCGACAATATCACCTATGTCGGCAGCCACGGCTTGGACATTGCCACCCACGACCGGATTTATCAGCCGGGCGAACCCTTCCGGCTGGCTATCCAGCGGGCCGCTGCCGAACTGGAAGCCGCATTGGCATCCATCGCGAATGCTTTCGTGCAATCCAAGCGTTATGCCATCACCGTGCATACGCGCCTGGTGGCCGCAGCGGAGAAGCCGCAGGTGGCGGCCATCGTGCAGCAGGTGCTGTTGGGGGAGCCGACCTTGCGCCACATGGGTGGCAAGGAAATGCACGAACTGCGGCCGGTGCTGGATTGGCATAAGGGGTCAGCCATTGACTGGCTGTTGGGCGATACCCTGGCAGGTCATCCACCTTTGTTTTTGGGGGATGATGTGACGGATGAGGATGGTTTCCGTGCCGTGGCGGCAACTGGCCTGGGCATCCGCGTCGGGGATGCTGACCGTCCGACATTGGCCACTCTGCATCTTCCCGATGTTGCGGCCGTGGGGTGGCTGCTTCAGCGCCTGTCAGAGCGCCATATCGCTGCAACGGAAAGGTGAGGGGCGGGCGACGTGTGGCTTCGCCCCCTCCGTCTGTGTGCTTCCGGGGTAGCGGGAATATCCGGTCAAGGCAGTTTCCCCCGAAATCGTGCCGCGAAAAGGTCACAGCGGGGGGCGGGCATATACCCCGGATGTATAGGGGCATAGGCCCCCCGGATGGGGCGGAAATATGGCAGGTCATAGGCGGCATTTGGCCACCTTTGAGCCCCTGACGTGCCGAGCCCCATCCAGCCATGTAGAACGATGTGCGTCATGTCATGGTTTTTCCCATTATCCGAATATGGTTAAGAAAAATAGTAGATTTCGTTAAGTCTAAGTGAGTTATATGTCAAAATTCTCTCGATCTTAAATTCGATCGGAAATTTGTGTCATTGTTTGAAAGGATATAATGTACTCATTACATACTTCATTCTGGATTTTCCTAATGTTGATGAGACAAATTTAGGTCCGATTTTTGGACATATGCCTAAAGCTGACACATATTACTGCCTTCGAGAGATATTCAGTTCCGCGCTTTCCGAGGTAAGGTTCAATCCGAAAGAGGGTCGCTCATTTGGGCCTTCCGGCGCATCGGCTCACCGCCGCAGACCGGAAGGTGCTCCCGGATGGAGGAGGCCATGGCTGGACCCCCCGCCGCTGGTCGGGACCAAGAAGCGCAGGAGATGGCAATGGACAATGTCAGCACTTTTCTCATTGATTCGAACAAACTGTTCCGTGAGGGGCTGAAGCGCCTGCTGGAGGATTCGCCGTTCCAGATCGTGGCAGAGGCTGGCAATGTACGTGAAGGAATCCTGGTGGCGGAACAGGCACCGAAGCCGGAGTTGGTGCTGCTTGATCTGGCAACGGGCGGCGATGATGAGGCTGAAGCCTTGCGCCGTCTTCGCCATGTCTTGCCCGAGGCCCGCATGGTGGTGCTGACATCGGAGCTGTGCACCCGTCGCCTTTCCAGCGCACTGGAAGCCGGGGCCGATGGCTATCTGATGAAGGATCTTTCCTCCGATGCGCTGACCCAGTCGCTGCGGCTGGTGATGCTGGGGGAGAAGGTGTTTCCCACCCATCTGGCCGCTCTGCTGATCAGTGGGCGCGTGTCGACCGCGCCCGCGCCGGAAATGCCGACCTCCCGCAAGGGGCTGTCCCAGCGTGAAGTGCAGATTCTGCGCTGCCTGTTGAGCGGCGACAGTAACAAGATGATTGCCAATCAGCTTTCCATTACCGAAGCGACGGTGAAGGTGCATCTCAAGAGTCTGTTGCGAAAGATCAACGCTTCCAACCGGACCCAGGCGGCCATCTGGGCCCTGAATAACGGTATCGGTGGGGATTTCAACAGCGTGGGTGGCGAACTTCCGTCGCTGGCGGCTGTCGGTTGATCCGGCTGGCCCCCCGGAACGGCCGGGGGGCCCTTTCAGTGATAATGGCTGCCAACCGGTGCTTTCAGGATCGTTTCCTGATTGCGGGCGGCAAATACGCCCGCTTCCGTTCGGTTGCGAAAATGTAGTCGACTCAGCATTGACCGTACCAGCGATTTGATTGTCGCTTCCGGCAGCCCCAGGGCTTTGCCGATATTTCTGTTGTTCAAACCTTCCCCCAAAGCCAGCAGACACCGATGTTCGGCCGGTGAGAGGCGGTCCAGCAAGGCAAGCCGCATCTGGTCGATTCCCGGTTGGCTGAGCAATTGTGGGGGCAGCGCACTATGTGCTTCGCGTCCCAGTGCCAGCAATGGCAGTGCACGTCCACTGATCATGTCGGTAAAAATCCAGGCATCGGCAAACGGCAACAGGGGGGTGGCGTCCAGCGTGTCTGCCAGCGAAAGCACCAGCAGAATCCTCCCCCGCCTCGACATGCGCAGGCAAGCCACCGGTTCCCGTTCGCGCAGATGGCTGAAATGGGGCAGGTCAATCAACAGGATATCAGGCGGGTTTCCAGCTTGGAGCAAAGCGCCCACGGTCGGATAAATTGCTACCTCCGCCATGCAATCTTGTAGACCCTCCTTCAGTGCCGAATGGGCAGTTTCGCTGGAAACCAGAATGGCCACGCGCGACGTCATATTCGGCATTCCCGAACAGGGTGAAGGTGTGCCCCTGTCAGCCATATCATATTATAGTATGATTTCTGGGGGGAGGGCAGCACGTTAATGGGTTGCATAGGACGTCCCCGAAATTTATGGCATAACGGCTATAGAATGTCTTAATAACTAGCGTGGCAAGATGGGCAAATGAGAGAATCGGTGTTTCATGACCTAACCCGTTCGGAGATGTCTAATCTTGGTTAACGCTTATTGATATTCTATTAGCCATCATTGGGCATAGATTTGGCTTCGTTCACTGTTGCCCAGTGAAATCGGTTAACAGCCCGTTACGGTTGAGCGCGATGCTTTTGCCCTGCACCCAAAGATTTTGCGTTTTGCTGATGCATAAAATTGTAGGAGGGCGAAACCCTGTGTATACTGGGGGCGTGCCATCCCGGACCACTCATGACAGGTTGCGGGATGACCCAAGGGGTCGGAACGAATGCGTATTCTATTAATCGATCATGAGGCTGGTTTTTGCCAGCGGGTTCGGCAGATTTCCCGGCGTGCCGGTATCGCGGACTGTGTGGATGATGTGGCGGATCTGGCGGAGGTGCGGGCCATGGCCGGGGGGCAGCCCGATGGCCATGTCGTTATCCTCTCCATGACCATGGTGTCCCGTGGGGCCATCAGGGATTTCGTCGCCGCTTGTCCTGCGCTGCCGTTGATCGCCATCGGTGGCAATGATCCGGAACGGATGCGTGCTGCCCTGGGGGAAGGGGCACGGGCCTATGTCCGGCGCGCTGATGTGGATGCAGAACTGGCCAATGCCCTGAAGGTTGTTGTTGCCGGCGGCATCTTCGTGCCGCCTGTGGTGGCGATGCGCCCGGGGGGGGAGCCGTTGATGACTGTGGCCGGGCCTGTTCCGGCGGGTTTTTTCCGGGAAGATGCGGGCAAGCAACTGACCCCACGTCAGCGGGAAATTCTGGTCATGATCTGCCAGGGGCGCTCCAATATCGAGATAGCGGAAGCTCTGGATCTGACGGTTGGGACGGTCAAGATCCATATCACCGCCATCTTCAAGGCCTTGGGGGTCCGCAATCGCACCCAGGCCATGGTGGCCGCTGAATGGCTGAACCTGACCCCGCCGGAGCCGGTGGGTAACTGATCGACCGCGTCCGCTTCATTTCGGTGCGTATTTACGCTGCCGTCCCCTTGGTCAAAGTGGGCGCAGATTATTCCTGTGTCCCCGGTGACGAAATGCGGCACAGGCGTGGTTTTGTCCTGGTTCGGCTCGCAGCCTCCTGGGCGGCATAGCGTCTGCCGCACAATATCAGGCGTATTTCTCGCTTTTTGCCCCGCAATTGCCTGAAAGCATCGTATTGTTATCGCGGCCTCTGCCGCTGGGATTATCCGTCCCGGTCGTGCAAGGGCGGTGAAGGGACGGGGCAGCCGCCTTGACCCGGGGCGGGGTGTCTGGTATCGCCCCCCTTTGTTTATTCGGTTCGGCGACCGGCCGAGGGTGATGCATGTCCGACATCTTTCGCGAAGTTGACGAGGATCTCCGTCGCGATCAATTGGTCTCCTTCTGGAAGCGCCATGGCGCGACTGTGGTGGGTGGGGCCGTTTTGATCGTGGTGGCCACGGCTGGCTATGTAGGCTGGAAAGAGTGGCGCGCCCATGAGATGGAGAAGCGTACCGCCATATTGAGCGCGGCGCTGGCCAAGGCCCGGCCGGAAGAGGGTGCGCCTGATGTGAAGGTTGCCGGTGATGCGCTGGCGGCCGCGGCCACCCAGTTGGGGCAGAGCCAGGCTGTGATTGCCCGCCTGTATGAGGCGGGCTTGCGCGCCCGCAACGGTCAGCGGGACGAGGCCATCGCCCTTTACGATCAGGTTGCCGGCAGTGGCGAGAGCGATGCGCTTCTGCGCGACATGGCCACCTTGCTGTCGGTGCAATTGCAGATGGATGCGGGGGATCCGGCCAAACTGGGGCAACGTATTGCCCCGTTATTGACTGCCGGGAATCCCTGGCGGGCTTCCGCCACCGAGGTGGCGGGCCTGCTGGCTGCCAAGGCCGGCGACAATGCCCGCGCCGAACAGCTTTTCAAGCAGCTTGCCGAAGATGCCCAGGCCCCGCAGGGCGTGCGCAACCGTGCTACCGAACTCGCCGCGTTGTTCGCGGCGCCGAAATGACGCCCGAGAACCAGGATATCATGGTCAGCAGCACCCGTTTCGGCGCCCCGCGCGCCACTGTTTCCGCCCCGTCTTCCCGCTATGCCATGGCGCGCCGGGTGGCGGCCCCCCTGTTGGCCTGCCTGCTGCTGTCCGGTTGCGGCATCGGCGATTGGTTCAGCGAGGACAAGGGCCCCAAGCTGGGGGGTAACCGCATCTCCGTGCTGCAGCTTCAGCAGCAGTTGGAGGTCGATCCCCAGGTGGCGGATCAGGCGGTCACCCTGCCGCAGCCCCAGGCGAATGCTGATTGGGCGCAGCCCGGCGGCAACCCGGCCCATTATCCCGGTAATGTGGCTCTGGGGAACGGTCCGCTGCGCCGCGTCTGGTCGGCCAGCATTGCAGGTTCCTCTTCCAGTGCACGTTTGCTGGCGGGGCCTGTGATTGCCGATGGCCGGCTTTATGTGCTGGACACGGATTATGACCTTCACGCCTTCGATGCCAAAAGCGGTGCGCGCGTCTGGCGTCGTAACATCCTGCGTGAAAAACAGGATGGGGAGGCCTTTGGCGGTGGCGTGACGGTGGCCAATGGCCGGCTGTTTGCGACCAATGGCTTTGGGGAGGCGGTGGCGCTGAATATCGACAAGGGGGATGTGGTCTGGCGGCGTCGAATCGCCGGCCCGATCCGTTCCGCCCCGACGGTGGTTGATAACCGCGTCTTCGTGTCGGCGGTGGATAACCAGTTGATCGCCTTGAACGCAGAGACCGGCGCCCTGGAATGGTACCATACGGGCTTCCTGGAGCCTGCGGCCCTGCTGGGCGGTTCGGCCGCTGCCATTGAGGGCGACACGGCCATTGTGCCCTATTCCTCCGGCGAGGTGTTTGCGCTGCGCGTGGAGAATGGTCGCCAAGCCTGGCAGGACAGCCTGGCATCGGTGCGCCGGGGCGAGAACCTGACCGGTCTTGCCGATATCCGTGGTCTGCCGGTGATCGCCGATGGCGTGGCCTATGCCATCAGCCATTCCGGCCGCATGGCCGCCATCGACATCCGGTCCGGCCAGCGTGTCTGGGAACAGGATATTGGCGGCATCACCACGCCGGCCGTTGTGGGCGACTGGGTGTTCGTCACCACCAATGACAGCCAGGTGGTGGCCTTGACCCGCAAGGATGGCCGCGTCCGCTGGATCGCCGAGTTGGACCGTTATGAGGATCCGGAGGACCGGGAAGACCCGATCCTGTGGACCGGCCCGCTGGTGGCGGGTGGCCGCCTGATCCTGACCAACAGCACCGGCCAACTGGTGGAGCTGTCGGTGACGGATGGTAAGGTGATCCGGCGTACAGAGCTGCCCGGCCCTGCGATCCAGGCCCCTGTCGTTGCTGGTGAGACCCTGTATATTCTCACCGAGGACGGCGACGTGGTCGCCTATCAGTAATTGGAGTGTTTTAAGTGATAAAGGCCACGCACCGGCTGACGGTCGCCATTGTCGGGCGCCCGAATGTCGGCAAGTCCACCCTGTTCAACCGGCTGGTCGGCAAGAAGATCGCCCTGGTTGATGACACGCCGGGCGTGACCCGCGACTGGCGTGCGGCCGATGGCCGAGTCGGTGGGCTGGAATTCACTGTGGTCGATACGGCCGGTCTGGAAGATGTGTTCGATGGCAGCCTGGAGGCGCGGATGCGCGTCCAGACCGAGCGTGCCATCGAACGTGCCGATGTCTGCCTGTTCCTGATTGACGCCCGTGCCGGCGTCACGGCCATGGATAAGCATTTCGCCTCCTGGCTGCGGGCGCGGGTAAAGACCCCGACCATTCTGGTTGCCAACAAGTGCGAAGGTGCCGCCAGCCAGCCCGGCCTGATCGAGGCCTATGAGCTGGGGCTGGGGGAACCGGTGCCGCTGTCGGCCGAGCATGGCGAGGGCATGGCCGATCTGGTGGATGCCCTGCTGCCGCATATGCCGGCCGAGGAAGCGGAACCGGAGGAAGAGGCCGAGGAGGCCTTGCCCGAGGAAGCCCTGGTCGAAGCCATCGCGGCAGAGAAGACCGACGATGTGCCGGATGAGCCGGAGCCCAAGGCCCTGCAAATGGCCATTGTCGGGCGTCCGAATGTTGGCAAATCCACCTTGCTGAATGCCTTGGTGCAGGAAGAACGGGTATTGACCGGACCAGAGGCCGGCATGACCCGCGATGCCATCGCGGTGGAATGGAACTGGAAGGGCCGGGCTGTCCGGCTGGTCGATACGGCCGGCCTGCGCAAGCGGGCCCGTGTGGATGACAAGCTGGAACGGGCGGCCAATCAGGATACGCTGCGCGTCATCCGCATGGCCCATGTGGTGGTGCTGGTGCTGGATGCCGATGGCATTCTGGACAAGCAGGATCTGACCATCGCCCGGCTGGTGGTGGAGGAAGGGCGCGCTCTGGTCATCGCGCTCAATAAATGGGACGCGGTGGTGGACAAGAATGCCGCACTGCGTCGTCTGACTGACCGGCTGCAGACGTCGCTGCCGCAGGTCAAGGGGATCCCCACGGTCACCATTTCCGCCCTGAAGGGCCAACGGCTGGGAGAGTTGCTGGATTGTGTGGTGACGACCTATGGCGTATGGAATCGTCGCATACCGACCTCGCAGTTGAATCGTTGGCTGGCCGGGATGACGGAATCGCATCCGCCGCCGCTGGTGGATGGTCGCCGCCTGAAGATTCGTTATATGACACAGGTGAAGAGCCGTCCGCCGACCTTTGCCTTGTTTGTCAGCAAGCCCGTTGACCTGCCGGAAAACTATTCCCGTTATCTGGTGAATGGGCTGCGGGAGAGTTTTGATTTGCCGGGTATTCCGATCCGGATGCTGCTGCGCAAGGGAAGCTCAAATCCCTTTGATTGATGCGGGATTGATTTTAACCAGTCTTTCGAACGCGGCGCCTCCTCTCCAGGGGCGCCGCTATTCTTTTGAACTGCCTGCGCGCTCAACAGTGCGTTGCCTCCGTCTCTATATTCAATAGACTGAGACTGTCAGTGGGGGCATTTATGGTTTTTGGTCTCGGCTTCTGGAATAAACGTCTGACTTTCGAAGTCTTCCTGAAAATGGAAGATCGCTGGCAGTTGCATATGCTCTGCGATACGGAAGACGATGCGATTGCTGAGGCAAAACACCTGCTGATCACTGACAAGACGAATGATGTGAAGGTTGTCCGCCTGCGCACGTTGATCAACGGTGTGGGTTCGGAAACAGTGGTTTATGAACAGTCACGCCCCGCTCGCATGGCCAAACCGCTGACTGTGTGCACCCCGGTAGGGGAGGTGGCGCTGTGTCAGCGGCTGGAGGATCTCTATACGGCGGAAGGTCGCCGTACCATCAGCCAGGTGATGCGGGATTATCTGCAGCGCGGCAATGTCGGCGCCAGCGAGTTGCTGCATTGCTATAGCCATATACGCAAGCTGCAGGATGCGCAGGGGCTGGTGAACGCGGCCCTGCATCGTGTTGCGGCCGTGCAAGCCCCGGTGGCCGGGCAAACACCCAAACAGCGCCTGACCCTGCTGGATGGCTTGGTGACCCAGGCCCAGCAGAAGGCTCGGGCTTTTGCCGCCGAGCGCGGCTCCTATCCTGATTTTCGTGGCAAGGATCTGGGGGGATTCAGCAGCCATATCCTGGAGCGCACCTCCCTGGATTTACATGATTATGTGCTGAATTCGCTGATCAGCGTCTGGCTGTTTGATTTCCGTTCCTTGTTGGGAAAGGTGGAGGCGCTGGCCCTGCTGGCAGGGGAGAATGTCGAAAACGGGCTTGTCCGTCAGGTGGATGCTCTGCTTGCCGACCTTTTGATTTTTGCTGATGTCGTGCAGGAATTGCTGGCCCCGCAGCCCAACCTGGGGGAAGCGCTTCTACGACTGGCCGATATCGTACTGTGCCGCAAGGGGGCTGCCGACTCGCTGACCAGCCCTGCCATGAAGCAGATTGCCCGGTTGATCCAGGAAGGACATTTGCCGCAGAGTCAGGCGGCCCTGGCCGAGCGTCTGTTGAGGGAGATCAATGCCGACAAGCCGCTGGATGCCCGTGATCCCACCCGCGACCCCGCCTTGTTGGAACGGCTGGTGCTGACCCTGTCGGGGGAGGATGGGACGATCCTGGGCGGGGAGGCGACCCGCCTGTCGATCGACAGGCGGCGCCTGCGTCAGCGGGAAGCGGTGCTGCGCGCCCATGGTCTGCACAGCATCGCCGACAATCTACGCTGAAACCGTTATATCGTTATCAGCCCGGCAGGGAGGATCAATCCATCCCGATGGGGCGTCGGTAATCCTGCAGGCGGGTGACACGTAATGCCTTCACCCCGTGGCGATCGATCAGGCGCTGCCAGGAGGCCAGTTCCTCTTCCGATAAGCCGTAACGGGCGCAGGCATCCGCAAAGGTCAAAACCCCGGCACGCACCCCGGCGACCACCTCGGCCTTGCGGCGCATTACCCAGCGCCGGGTATCCGGTGGCGGCAAATCTTCCAAGGTCAGAGTGGTGACGTCGGAGGCATGGGAAGTGGCGCCGGATATGTCGTCCGCGCCGTTGCGGGTTACAATGGTCATTGTTGACCTCAATCAACGGGGTACCCCCATCGATAAGATCAGCGCCATTAACAAACGGTGAAAACCTGTAAAATAACTTTGGTTACCCTTACTTAACGGACAGGACGTTGGACATTTTGATCGGCAGCTTGCCCAACATCAGATGCGGCTCGCCACTCGTGAGATCCACCCCCGTCACTTTGCCGAAGGTCAGAACCTGGGCATCGATGGCCTTGCCATCCGCCCCTTTTGCTTTGACTTTGGCGACAAAGGTGCCGTCATCCAGTTGCTTGCCGTCGGCATCCTTGCCATCCCAATTCACATCCTGGGTACCGGCGGTCTTTTGCAGCTCGATGGTGCGGATGACCTTGTTGGTCTTGGCGTCGCTGATTTCCAGCACGGAGCTGCTGGCGGGCACATCGGTGCTCACGGTAAGATGGGACTTGCCATCCTGCAAGGCCAGGCCATTGGACTGTATTTCCACGGTTTTGCCCAGATAGCCCAAGGCCTGGTTGGGCTGACCATTGTTAATGGCAGCCACCATATCATCCAGCTTCTTGTTCCCGGCGATCTGCTGTTCGACCTGGGAGAACTGGACCAACTGGTTGGTGAAAGCCGCCGTATCCTGTGGCTGCAGCGGATCCTGGTTCTGGAGCTGAGCCGTCAACAGTCGCAGGAAGGTTTCATAATTCTGCGAAAGATCTTTCAGGGATTTGGTTGTCGCCGCCGCCCCGCCGCTGGCGCTGGTGGTGGCCGTGTTTTTCGTGCCATTGGCATTGCTGGCACTGCTTTTTAACGCGTTGGCGGCGTTGGAGACGGACATGGTGACCTTCTTTCCCGCTCGGGGTTACATCAGATCCTGACATCAACCCGCCCAGGCCCCAAAATGGGGCGGTAGGCAGGGATTGCCGGACTCTCTTCCTCAACCTCTATAGAAGCAAACCGCGTGCCAGATTTCTGGTCCTGCTGTTTTTCCTGCTGCTGGCGCTGCGCCTGATCACCGTCATCACGCAAGGAGAAGCTGAGGCTGTTCTGATCCGTGCTGAGGCCGGCCTCCCGCAGGGCGTTTTCCAGGTTCCGGCTGTCCTTCTGCAACAGTTCCAGGGTCTGGAAGCTGTCCGCCGTCACCTTGGCCCGCAATGTCCCATCCTTGTTGAACTCCAACTGAACATCGACCCGTCCCAGATCATAAGGACGAAGCTGGATGGAGAGCTTGTCATTGCCATCCTGGACTGCCCGCTGCATCTGCACAGCCACCTGATAGGTGGCGGGAGGATTGGCGCCAGGGCGATGCGGTGCACCGGGCGCGCTGGTTTGGCGCAGATGTTGGCTGAAGTCGGCTGTGCCGATCCTGCTGCCGTCCGCTGTGGCATTGAGTGTGGCTTCTTCCAGCCCGGCGCTGCCCGCGCCGCTTTGCGTACCCTGCTGTTCCGATCCGAGTTCGTCACCGGTGCCGGAGTTTACTTCCCCCACGGCACGGGTGAGCAGGGCGTCAGCCGTACCGGCATTGGTCGGTGTCGGGGTGGTGGGGCGCGTTGCCGTTTGCTGTACCCGCTCCCCGCCCATGTCCGTCGTCGGGTGTGCCTTCGTCTCGGGATCGGTATGGTTGGGGGCCAGCATCCGGTGTGGCTTGCCGCTTTCCTTGTGCCCTGCGGCTTCGGATGCGGGGGTGTCCGCATCCGAAGCGCCATCGTCGGTCGTCTGGTCAGCCTTCACCTCCACGCCGACGCGATGGGCGGCGGTCGTGGTTGGCTGGCGTGCCTGGGTGTCCGTGGAACGGTTGATCTCGGTTGATGCCGTTATTGTCGGTGCTGCCGTCTCTCCATTATCCGGGGCGGTCGTGGCTGCCGGCTGCGGCGCCGGCTGCTGGGCGGCAACCTGTCCTTTGACTTCCTGCGGATGGGGGGCGCTGACCGGGGTCGTGCTGGCGGTAGCGGCAGAATTTGCCGGCTGCGGTGTCAGCGTTGCCGCCTGTTGTGCCGGTGCCGCCGTCACGCTGGGAGAGGGATCGGCAGGCTGTTTATCCACGTCAACCTGAGCGGTTGCTGCTGCCGGGCTGGCCGCCTTTGTGCTGCCGGTCTTCACCGCAGCATGGTCGCCCTTGCTGACGGCAGCCCCCTGGACGCGATCCGCTGCCGCAGGTTGCGCGGGTTCTGCGACCAGGGGTTCATCGGACATGCCGGCAGTTCGGGTCGTCTGGATGCTGACCGGTGTAACCGTGGCTGCCGGCTCGGCGCTATGGACCGTCGTGTCCGATCGGCTCTGTCCAGCCTGGGCGTCCGGGGGGCCGCTAATCGTGGGGGCGATGCCGGATGGTGCAGGCACAGGCTTTGTGTCCCCGATTGCCGGGGGTAGCGCCGGGGGTGCACTATCCGTGGTCATCGCGCCAGCAACAGCATTCGTAACGTTGCTGGCGGCCATCTGTTCTGTTGTGGATGACACAGGGCCGGTTTTGGCAATGGCAACCTGTTCACCGTTGGTGACCGGTTGCATCCCAGCCGGAAGAACGATGCTGCCCGCGTGGGGCGTTCCAGCGACGGCGGCAGGCGTCTGCACCTGCGTTGGTGCTGCGCTGACAGGTGCTGCCCCCCCTGGCGGGGGGGAAATGGTGCTGACGGTTGGTTCCACCATGGCCATCTGCGCATCATTGCCCGGACCCGTCCCGGGAGGGCGCGGTGTGATGGCGGGCTCCTTTGCGCCCGTTGGTATAGCGGGCCGGAGCGCACTCGACACCGAACCATCGGGGTTGCGCGCCGCGTTCTCTTGCCCGGCCTTCATCGTGATCGATGGCTGGGGCATCGGCAATGGCACCGGGGTATCCCCGATGGACTGTGCGGAAGCGGTATCAGCGCCGACATCGGAGACAATCTTCTGTCCGGCTTGCGCGGCCTCCTGTGCGGCTTGCGCGGCGGCCGGGGGCGTGCCGGAGGGCAAAGCCAATCCCTTGCTGAGATCAGGCGCTGCATTGCGGCCCGAGGCAGGGCCTGTGGCATCCGCTCCGGTCCCCGCTTGCAGGGGCGCAGCCGCAGGCTGAGCAATACCACCGGCCGTTCCCCCGGCCGCTGGCGTTGCAATCAGCAGATCAGCAGGTTTGGCGGTGCCAGTGGGCGCGGTCATCTCCCCTGCTGGGGCATTATTCAAGGAGAGGGTGGGCTTTAGGTCAATAGGCGGACTGGGGGGGATGGGCGTGGCCACACCGACCATGGGTGTGATGGCGGCGACAGTGCCACCATCCGCTGTCTTGGCCTTCGTATCGGATATGACGGCCCCACCGTCGCTCCCTTCCTCTTCGGTCTTTGAGGTCGACTTTGCGGCGAATAGTCCCTGCTGCCGCATCAAGGCGCTGAGATCGTTGAGAAAGGAAGTCACCTCGTCGCTCAGGGGCGGTGTGGCTTCATCCGCTTGTCCCATGGCCAGCAGATTCAGCCCTGCTTGCTGCCAGCGCATCTCAGGCGTTGTGCTGCGCATCGAATGCGACAATGCGCTGTCCCCCGTCACCAGGGCGGTCTCTGCCTTCAGGTCAGGTGCTGCCTGGTTGGTTCCCTGCACCAGATCGAGTTGTGTTGGATTGCCGCCATTTTCCGCCATGGCCCGCAGTGACAGCATTGGGCTGCCGGGGGCGGCGCCATTGTCCAGGAAGCCTTTCAGCAGACGGTTGAAGCTTTCAACCTCATCACGGCCCATAATGGCCGTGATGTCACCCGTCTGGGTACCCATGCCGGCCGTAGCGCCGCTCGGCGCTGTTGGGGTGGTGAAGAGGCTGGCAATGTCCATGATGGGCTTCCTGCGCTGGGGTCGGCTTGTCAGGTATGCAGCCATCGTGCCAATGACGGCCCCTTGAGAATCCGCTTCTCTCAGCGGGCGTTGCCCTGTGGAACCGCTGCCGGGCGGTAGTTCCTGCCCCCACCCCGGCAAGGCTTGCCGGGGTGTTTTAAAGGAAGAAGGCGCCCGGCCGATGGCGGGGCGCCTTTTTTCCAGAATCTGCTTCGTTTAATTGGCAGTACAGCCGGCTTCAGATCAGTCTGTCCGTGAACAGAACTCCCCAAAGGCAACTCCGCCTTCGGACGCTCTGTTCCGGGGCAGAGGCTGCCGGTGATATGAACTGCGACCGGCCTGATCGCCTTGGATCGATATTCTCGATCAGAGTCGCCGGTCCAATGTCATGCTGGGGGTGGTTTTGCGGGCATAGGCAGCGGGCATCACCATGCCGCCACGCCGTGTATAGGCCCCTTCCTCGGCCCGGGCGCGGTTGATGGCATTGACCATGGTATTGACGGTGGATTGCGTCACCTGCGCCGCGGCGCGGGCCAGACGGGCATGGATCAACGTATTGTCGATGAAACGTTCGGTTTCCTGTTTCAACGCATCGCGCACGCTTTCATCCAGGGTGCGCAATTCGTCGGGATCGTGTTTGATTGACCGCACACAATCCTCATAGGTGCGCACCATCAGGGTCTTGCGGCTGGCAATGTCCGTCAGGGCGGGCAGATTGCGGCTGCGGATGGCGGCATTTTCCTCCTCGAACAAGGCCGTCAGGCGTTGCATCGCGTCCACCAGCGCTTGCGCGCGGCTGTTTGCGCTCATTTTTCCCCCTTGTTCGTCATGCCGGCCAGCGGGTTACCGCTCTGGGCCTGTTCCTGCATCCGCAGCATGGCCTGTTTGACTTCGCTGGAAATACCGACGCCACCGGCCTTTGCGATCTGCTTGCCATATTCCTCGATCATCATGCCGCGCCAGGTTTTCTCTGCTTCGCCGCCGCCAAAATTCGGGTCGGTATCCACATCGGTCCACATCTGCGACATCATCTGCGACAGGAACACCCCTTCGAAATCCTGCGCCGCCTTATCCACGCCGGCCGCCGTTTCTCCCTGCGCGTCGGGGGATTTCACACCGGGTGTGCGGGGAACGGCCGATCCCCGCACCTGGGCCAGGGCCTGGGCATCGAAGCCGGGGGGGGAGAGTTTGAAGTCGCTCATCACATCACCTCGATCTCGGCCTGTAGCGCGCCAGCAGCTTTGATGGATTGCAGGATGGAGATCATATCACGCGGACCGATCCCCAGCGCATTCAGGTTGTGGACCAATTCCTGGAGCGAGACACCTGCCGGCATGACGGCCAGCTTCTTGTCGGCTCCTTCATCCACCTGGATGTTGGTGCGGGGTACCACGGCCGTCTGGCCACCCTGTGACAGCGGGCCGGGTTGGGAGACCTGGGGTGTTTCGGTGATGCGGATGGTCAGGTTGCCCTGGGCAATGGCGACCGTGCTGATCCGCACATTCTCACCCATGACGATCACACCCGATGCCTCGTCGATCACCACCCGGGCCGGCTGGTCGGGCTGGACGCGCAATTGCTCCACATCGCGGATGAAAGAGACCAGATCAGCCTTGCGCGCCATCGGCACGTCGATCATCACGGCGGCGGGGTCGATGGCTTTGGCGGTATTGCGGCCAAATTGCTGGTTGATGGCCTCGGCCGTGCGCATGGCAGTGGTGAAATCCGGGTTGCGCAGGGACAGGCGCAGATAGGGCAGGTCAGACAGGGCGAAATCGATCTCCCGTTCGACGATGGCACCGCCGGCAATCCGACCATTGGTGGGCACCCCGCGCGTGATGGAGGCGGCAGCCCCCTGGGCGGAGAAGCCGCCGACCGCCACGGCCCCCTGGGCCACGGCATAGACCTCGCCATCGGCACCCAGCAGCGGTGTCACCAGCAAGGTGCCGCCCAGCAGATTCTTCGAATCCGCCATGGCGGCCACCGAGACATCGATGCGCGAGCCTTGTGAACTGAAGGGCGGCAGGGTGGCTGTCACCATCACCGCGGCGACATTCTTGGTGCGGATCGTATCGCCCCGGACATTGACGCCCAGCCGCTCCAACATGCCGATCAGGCTCTGTTCGGTGAAGGGGGAATTGTTGATCGTATCGCCCGTGCCATTCAGGCCGACCACCAGCCCATAGCCGATCAGCATATTGTCGCGCACACCTTCGATGTTCGCGATATCCTTGATCCGGCTTTGCGCCCCGGCGGTGCCGGGGGTCAGCATCACGGTCAGCGCCGCCACCAGGGCCAGCAGCAGCATCGGCAGCGGGCGGGTGGGGGGGGAGCGTTCGGGCTGGGTCGTCACCATGGCGTCGATCCGATTCTTCAGAAATTCATTCGGTTCCGGCGGGCATTGTCGCCTCGTCTCACCCAGGATAATGCCATTTCTGTGCCAGTTGAGCCATTGTGCGGCTTTCCGGCCGTCCGCCGCCCGATTCCTGCCGGGTTGTCGCGGAATTTCGCCGCCGCCCTGATCCTTTGGGAAAAATTTGCCCTATGTGTCCAAGGCGGCGGGATGATACCTATATAATGTATGATCCCCGGCACCGATACCAAGGTGTCGGTTCCTTGTCGCTTTGATGGGAAGTTGTTGCCACGGCCATGAAGATCGAGGGTCCAGGTTCCGCCCGCCCCGGCCAGGTCCGGAAGGCGCAGAAAAGCGGCGGCGGCATGTTCGCCAGCCACCTGAACGAGGGGGAGGAGGAAGGCGCCGTCCGCTCCTCCGGCTCGCAGTCTGCTGTCGGCATCAATCCCCTGTTCGCCTTGCAGGAGGTGGATGATGCCCTGTCCGGCAAGCGCCGCCGCGCCCAGGCCCGCGGGGAGGATATTCTGGATCGGTTGGAGGAGTTGCGCCTCGGCCTGCTAAGCGGCAGCTTCCCCGTGGAGAAGCTGCACGATCTGGTCCGCATGGTGCAGGTGCAGCGGGAGAATCTGGATGATCCCCGCCTGCAGGAAGTGCTGGATGAGATTGATTTGCGGGCCCAGGTGGAGATCGCCAAGCTGACCAGCGGGGGCTGATAAAGTCCGTTTGTGTTGGGTCGGATGGGGTGATGGGGCGGCCTGCGGGTCGCCCTTATTGTTTCCAAGCGCCCGATCCGGGATTTAACCCCTTGTTCTAGCGGGATTTAAGAAGATTGCATGAGTGCCCTGCAGGAATGTTGCGGGGACGGGTGCCTCTCCCTATACTCCGCCCTCGTTTCGAGGCCCAGGATCGGACCGTTGAAGATGTCGTCATCATCGTTGCCTCTGTTGCCCCCCGGATATCGTCCCAGCGAGGACGAAGAATATATGAATCCCGTGATGAAGCAGTATTTCCGCCACAAGCTGCTGCAGTGGCGGGTGGAACTGTTGCGGGAATCGAGCGAAACGCTGAACAGCCTGCATGAGGATGGCGGCTTGCAAGAGCCGGACATTGCCGACCGTGCGACGCTGGAGACGGATCGGGCCCTGGAATTGCGCACGCGCGATCGGGAACGCAAGCTGATCTCCAAGATCGATAGCGCTCTGGAACGGATCGCCAATGACGATTACGGCTATTGCGAGGAGACGGGGGAGCCGATTGGTGTCCGCCGTCTGGAAGCACGGCCCATCGCCACGCTGAGCCTGGAAGCCCAGGAGCGGCATGAACGAATGGAGCGCACCCAGCGCGACGATTGATGAAAAAGGCCGGCGCGCAATCGCCGGCCTTTTTCATGTTCAGCCAAACAGCCAGGTGTTGATCAGTTGGCGGGAAATGCTGTCCGGCGGCGGCAGGCGGAATGTTTCCGGTTCATGCTGCGCCAGCAGATAATCACGGCTGAACCAACGCGCATCCTCCAGCTCGTCGCCATCAACGCGGATATCCAGCGTGGTGGCACGGGCATGGAAGCCCAGCATCAGGGAAGAGGGGAAGGGCCAGGGCTGGCTGGAATGGTAGGTGATATCATCCACCCGGACCCCCGCTTCCTCCCAACATTCCCGGGCCACCGTCTCTTCCAGGCTTTCACCCGGTTCCACGAATCCGGCCAGCGTGGAATATACGCCCGGCGCAAAGCGCGACTGGCGGCCCAGCAGGCAGCGGTCGCCATCATGTACCAGCATGATGACTGCCGGGTCATGACGGGGAAAGTGGCTGATGCCACAGGCGGGATTGGTGCAGCGCCGGCTGTGCCCGGCTTCCACGATTTCTGTGGCTGAACCGCAGGTGCCGCAGAATCGGTGCCGTTCATGCCACAGCATCATGGCCCGCACATAGGCATAAAGGGCGGCCGTCTGCCGGTCCATCAGCCGTGCCACGGTGCGGATTTCCTGGAACCGGCCAAGGGCGGTGAAGGCGCCCAAGCTCTCCACATCCTCCCGGGGGGAGAAATCCAGCGCGAAATAGCTGACCTCCCCCTCCACCCCTAAAAAGATGGGGTCGGCGGTGGCCAGATCGCGCCACCAGCCATGATCGGGCGACAGGAAGACGGGCAGGGGCTGATCATCGGTTCCCGCCACCAGATGCTTGCCGCGCCAATAAGGCACCAGCCGGGTCTGCGGCCCAGCCAGGGTCAGTTGCCGGGCCAGCCAGTCAGGGTCTTTGCGTAAATGGGCTGCACGGTCCAGACCGCTGCCGGCATAAAAGTTCAGCTTCGCCATGATGTGGCGGCCTTTGCTGTTGCCTATGCCAATAAGCCATACGCTTGCATCAGCAAAAGCAAAAGGGGCGCCCCACGCGGGACGCCCCTTCGCAAAGAACAAGCGGTCTATACCAGGGGGCATGAGCCATGCCCCCTGATGGTCGCCTGATCAGAACTTCATGCGGGCGGTCACACCATAGGTGCGCGGCTCGATGATGAAACCGGTCAGGTTGTTGAAGTCGATCGCCCCTTCCAGGCCGCGCTTGTCCGTGATGTTGCGGACAAAGGCGGACAGGTCGAAGCGGCCGCCATCATAGGCGTAACCAACGCGCAGACCACCGATCCAGCGGGCGTCGGAGTGGAACTCCGCCGATTCGTACAGGAAGAAATTGGCCGTGCTCTTGTACGACCAGTCGGTGAAGGCATAGACCTCATCATTCTCACCCACCGGGATGCCATAGCGGGCGGTGGTGTTGAAGATCCAGCGCGGGGCCTGCGGGAACGGGTTGCCGTTGATGCTGGCCTGACGCGAGGTGCCGACGGTACGGATCGGGTCCAGCACGGTGCAGCCACCGGAGCAGGCCGGCACATACAGCGAGGCGTCCTTGATTTCCGTGTGGTTGTAGCTGGTGCCGACAGTCAGCAGCAGGTTTTCCACCGGCAGCAGTTCCAGCTCAGCTTCAAAACCCTTGCCCACGCCCTTGTCGGCATTCAGCAGGGTGTTGTTGTTGCTGACACCGCCGACGGCGGTGAACTGCTGATCCTTCACTTCATAATAGAAGCCGGTCAGGTTGACGCGGGCGCGCTTGCCCAGCAGGTCGGACTTCACGCCGGCTTCATAGGACATCACCTTTTCCGAATTGGCGGTGGTGATGTTCACGCTGCGCGGCTGGATGGTGGGGGCGCGGAAGCCGCTGGCAACGCGCACGAAGCCGCGCACGTCATCGGTGAAGGCGTAATCGGCGGCCAGATCCCAGCTCACGCGCTCGTCGCTGGTCTTGGCGCGGGAAACGCTGCCGGCCACCGGGTTGCCGGAATTATAAGCAACTTCGCGGCGAACCAGGGTCTTGTCGTCCTCGGTGTAGCGCAGACCGCCGGTCAGGGTCAGTTGCTCGGTCACGGCATAGGACACCTGGCCGAACACGGCCCAGGTATCGTTATCCTGCACCGAATTGGCCACCGTGGTGCGCTTCAGCACGTCGCTGGAGGCGGCACCATAGGACAGGTTGGCGAAATCGGCCTTTTCATTGAAATAGTACAGGCCGGTCTGCCACTTCAGCGGGCCGTCATTGCTCGACGCCAGACGCAGTTCCTGGGTGAACTGGTCGATGCCATTGATCTTGCTGGCCGATTCGACAGAGAAGGGCACCACGCCGGGGCCCTTGCCGGCCACGCCGCCATCGACGTCGCCGCGCGAGAAGGCGTCGACATATTCATAGGCGGTGATGGAGGTCAGGGTGATGCCATCGAAATCGTACTGGGCGTTCAGGTTCGCGCCGCGCGAGTTCACGTCCTGAGTGTTCTGGCCATCGGTATAGGCATGGTAGGGCGAGAAGCCCGGCACCAGATCGTTGCTGCCCTTCTTGATGATATTGGCGCGGAACACGCGGGCCGTGCCGTTCATCGAACGGAAATGGCCGTTCAGATTGGCGGTGAAGCGCTCGGTCGGGGTGTAGAGGAACTGGACGCGGGCGGCCGTGTCCTCGTAACCCTCCATGTCGTTCTTCTCGCCGGTATAGTCGTTATCGACATAACCGTCGCGGCGCTGATGGGAGATGGAGAGGCGGGCGGCCAGCACATTGTCGATCAGCGCGCCGCCGACAGCACCTTCCGCCTCAATGGCGTTCCAGCGGCCATAGGAGACCTTGCCATAGCCGTTGGTCTCGAAGGTCGGCTTCACGGAGGTGACGGAGATGATGCCGGCCGGCGTGTTGCGGCCGAACAGCGTGCCCTGGGGGCCGCGCAGCACTTCGATCTGCTCCACGTCAAACACCGGGAAACCCTTCATGATCGGGTTTTCCAGCACCACCTCGTCATAGACCAGGCTGACCGGCTGCGAGGCGTTCAGGTCGAAATCGGTGTTGCCCAGGCCGCGGATATAGAAGCGCGGGAAGGTGCGGCCGAAGGAGGATTCGGCATTCAGGGAGGGTACGCGGGCGGCCAGGAAGCGGATATCCGCACCACCGGCGGCGAAATTCGCCAATTGGTCGGCCGTCACGGCCGCAACCGACACCGGCACTTCCTGCAGGTTCTGGGAACGCTTCTGCGCGGTGACGATCACTTCGTCCAGCGTGGCGGTCTCAGCGGCCAGCACGGGGGCAGCCATCAGCATGGCAGCGGTGGCAGCACCGGACAGCAGTGCGGCGGTACGGGTACGGTGGTTCAGCATGGTTCGCCTGAATCAATCCTGCGGGGGGCAAGCCCGGCTTTACGGGCCGGGGTCGGATGGCGGCGACGGATAATCGCTTGCGGCGCAACATGCAAAGGCGCTGTTGTAACTGCGTTGCAACAAATCCAGCCCTGTGCCCAAACGGCAACGGTGCGATTTTCCCCTTGCCTTGGCGGCCCGGCACGCCGATATAGGGGGCGGGAGGTTGGCAGCGGGCGAGTCCCTCGCCAACCCGGTCAGGTCCGGAAGGAAGCAGCCGTAACGAGTTTCGGCTCGGGTCGTTCGTCCAGCCTCCCACCTTCTACAAAATCCGATCTCTGGTGTTGTGACCCTGCTGGCGGGGTCCTGCTCCATTTGTTTTGCCGCGCAATTGCCCATGGCGTCCGGCCCTGGGGGGCACTACATTACAGCCCGATGCTTTCCCAAGCCCGTTGCCGAAGATCAGGCCTGTGACCGACGAGACGACATCGACCAGCCCCGCCGCCGGTGCTGCCTATCGCGTGCTGGCGCGCAAGTACCGGCCGCAGAATTTTGACGAGCTGGTGGGCCAGGATGCGCTGGTGCGCACGCTGCGCAATGCCATCCAGTCTGGCCGCATCCATCAGGCCTATATGCTGACCGGCGTGCGCGGCGTGGGCAAGACGACGACGGCGCGTATCATCGCCCGCGCCCTGAATTGCATCGGCCCCGACGGTACCGGCGGGCCGACCATCAGCCCCTGCGGCGTCTGTGAGATGTGCGTCTCCATCGCCGCTGATCGCAATGTCGATGTGATCGAGATGGACGCCGCGTCCAATACCGGCGTCGATAATGTGCGCGAGATCATTGAGGGGGTGCGCTATGCCCCCTCTTCGGCGCGCTATAAGCTCTACATCATCGACGAAGTGCACATGCTGTCGAAAAGCGCCTTCAACGCGCTGTTGAAGACGCTGGAAGAGCCCCCGCCGCATGTGAAATTCGTCTTCGCCACCACGGAAATCCGCAAGGTGCCGGTGACGGTGCTGTCGCGCTGCCAGCGATTCGACCTGCGCCGGGTGGATCATGGCACGCTGGTCGGCCATTTCAACCGCATCGCCGATAAGGAACAGGTGCCGGTGGAGGCGGATGCCATCGCCCAGATCGCGCGGGCCGCCGACGGCTCGGTACGCGATGGCCTGTCGCTGCTGGATCAGGCCATTGCGCTGGGTGGCGGGTCGGTGACACTGGCCCAGGTGCGCGACATGCTGGGTCTGGCCGACCGTACCCGCGTGCTGGACCTGTTCGAAGCGACGATGACGGGCAAGCCGGCCGAGGCGCTGGATATCCTGGAAGATATGCACAAGCGCGGCGCCGACCCCATCGTCGTCACCCAGGATTTGCTGGACCTGACCCATTTCCTGACCCGCGCCCGTGTGGTGGCGGGCACCGCTGATGATCCCTCCATCCCGGAGGAGGAGCGCACGCGCGGTGTGGCCCTGGCCGGTCGGCTGGGGATGCCGGCCCTGGCGCGGGCCTGGCAGATTCTGTTGAAGGGGTTGGGTGAAATCCAACATGCACCGGTGCCGATGCAGGCGCTGGAAATGGTACTGATCCGCCTGTCCTATACCGCTGACCTGCCCACGCCCGGCGACCTGATCAAGAAGATCAACGAGGCGGGCGGGGCAGAGGCGGCGGCCCGCGCCCTGCATGGCACGGGTGGGGGCGGCCAGGGTGGTGGCGCCACGGCCCTGGGTGGTGGCTTGGTGATGGCGGCAGCCCCGGCGGGTGGCGCTCCCATGGCCGTGGTGAATGGCGGCGGCCGGGCCATGGCGGCCCTGGCCCAGCCAGCCCCGGCCCTGGCCCCGGTTTCCCAGCCGGCGGCCCTGGTGCTGGATGATCCGCACAGCTTCCGGGAGGTGGCCGACCTGTTCCTGGCCAAGCGGGAAGGGGTGCTGGCCGGCACGCTGCGTGCCGCCGTGCATCTGGTGAAGTTCGAACCGGGGATGATTGAGCTGCGCTTACAGTCTTCCGTGGCGCAGAATCTGCCCGGTCGGGTGGGCCAGTTGCTGACGGAATGGACCGGGCGGCGCTGGGTCGTCTCTGTTTCCGGCGCGGCCGGTGAGCCGACATTGGCCGAGCAGGAAAAGGCCGAAGAACTGCGCGTGCGGGCCGAGGCGGCGGAACATCCGCTGGTCAAGGCCATCCTGGATGCCTTCCCCGGCGCGAAGATCGACACGATCCGTGACCTCTCCGCCGTCACCATGGCCCCGCCACCGGCGGCCCTGCCCGATATTCCCGAAGCGCTGGACGCTTTTGGGGGTGACGAGATGCCCGACAACCCTTATTTCGATGCCCCACCGCCCATGGACGAGGGCGATTATGAAGGAGACTTCTGAGCCATGAAGAATATCGGCCAGATGATGAAGCAGGCCCAGCAGATGCAGGCCAAGATGCAGGAAATGCAGGCCAAGCTGGCCGAGCATGAAGCCACCGGTGTTTCCGGTGCCGGCATGGTCAAGGTCACGCTGAACGGCAAGGGCGACCTGCGCGGCATCAAGATCGACAAGTCCGTCGTCGATCCCGAAGATGTTGAAGTGCTGGAAGACCTGATCACCGCCGCCTTCAACGATGCCAAGGCGAAGGTCGAGGCCTATATGTCGGAACAGACCAACGCCATGATGGGCGGGCTGAAGTTGCCCCCCGGCTTCAAGATGCCGTTTTGATCTGTCGCTTCGGTCCAGCGATAACGCCCCGGCCTGTCCGGGGCGTTATCGTATGGGCAACCGGATTATTGCGAAATGCTGGAACAATTGCTGAACATCGGCTAGGCTCCGCCGCATGATTGGACCTGAAATCGACCGCCTGATCCAGTTGCTCGCCAAGCTGCCCGGCCTGGGGCCGCGTTCGGCGCGCCGTGTCGCCCTGCACCTGATCAAGCGGCGGGACGGGTTGATGGCACCCCTGGGTGCTGCCCTGGCCGAGGCGGCCGCCAATATCCGCACCTGTTCGGTCTGTGGCAATCTGGATAGCCGCGATCCCTGCCATATCTGCACCGACACCAGCCGCGACCCCGCCCTGCTGTGCGTGGTGGAGGAGGTGGGCGATCTCTGGGCCTTGGAGCGTACCGGTGCTTTCCGGGGCCGTTACCATGTGCTGGGCGGCACGCTCTCTGCCTTGGAAGGGGTGGGACCGGACGATCTGGCCATTCCTGGCCTGCTGGAACGGGCGTCACGCCCGGAGGTGCGGGAGGTGATCCTGGCCCTGAACGCCACGGTGGGCGGGCAGACCACGGCGCATTATCTCTCCGACCGGCTGGCCCCTTGCGATGTGGCGCTTTCCCGTCTGGCCCATGGTGTGCCGGTGGGGGGGGAACTGGATTACCTGGACGATGGCACGCTGACGGCAGCCTTGCGGTCACGCCGGAGCCTTTAATCGCAGGGATTTGTCCGTTACGGTTCCAGAATGATCAGGTTGATCTGGCCATCCGGATCGCGTGGGTTCAGCCGGATGCCCAGCGGTGGTTCCCCGAAATTCACCGCACCCATGACCTGATCCGTCGGGCCGTCGGCCTGTTTGCGCATGGGCAGCAGAAGGCGGCGGAAATAGCGCCATTCCTTGCCCTCTGCTACCAAAAAGCCGGAATATATCAATGGCTTGCCTTCATCCAGAACGGTCTTGAAGATGGCATTGCGCCGGGGGGCGGCTTCCGCCTTCACCATCTCATCCAGATAGCGGCCTTCCATGGCATGGCCGAACACTTCGCGCAGGCGGGAGCCAGCCAGTCGGCAGCGGAATCGCTCTCCCTCCCGTTCATAGATGAACATGCTGGGCAGGATGGGGCGGGGCAGGTCTGCCGGGTCCATCAGGCGGCGATCGGGAACCCGCCCCCCGGCGCCGATCCAGGCATGGCGCCAGATGGTCAGCAACCCGCATAGTTCAGGGCAATCCGCCAGCGGGTCGCTTGCGGTTGGCACAGCGGTGATCCTTTCCCTGATCCAGCTTTTCAGTGCCAGTGCCATTGAAACGTACCGCCTCCTCCGCATCTAATGCAGATGATTTCGGGTCGTGCCCGTTGGTCACGCGCCATGACCTTGGTTATTTTTTAAACAATGGACGGTTGCTGGCGAACCGACAATAGCGGATCGCCCGGCCTATCCGCCGGGTTATACCTTCGGTTCAGGTCGACGAAGCAGGAGAGATGATGCGGGCGGAGATGCGGTTGCTGATGCTGGTGGTAGCGCTCTGCCTGACCGGTCTTTTCATGCTGGGGTTTGCCGGGGGGCATGTTGAAGGAATGATGCTGACCGTGTGGCGTGATGCCGCCGACCCGGCGCTTTATCGCCTGCCGCGCTGGCTGTTGATCTATGTCGAGGATTTGACGGCGTTGGGGGGCTTGCCGGTGACCTTGACTGTCGCTGTGCTGGCGGCTGGCCTGTTGCGGATATTGCACCGCCGGCTGGATGCCATGCTGATGTTGGCGACCGCTGGGGGCGGGTTGCTGCTGGGCATGGGGCTGAAGCTGGCCTTCGTCCGCCCGCGGCCCGATCTGGTGCCCCATGCGGTGGAGGTGTTGACTTCCAGCTTCCCCAGCAGCCACGCCACCATGTCAACGGTCACCTATCTGACACTGGCCCTGATTGTTGCCGACCGGATGAGCCAACCGGCCGCCAGAACCTATATCCTGGTGTTGGGGTGTGGTTTGCCGCTGGCCATCGGCATCAGCCGGGTGGTACTGGGGGTGCATTGGCCCAGCGACGTACTGGGGGGCTGGGCCTTCGGTACGGCCTGGGTGCTGCTGTGCCGCTCTGTCGTTTTGCGCTGCCAGCCGCTGCATTGATCTTGCCCGTCAATCCGTTCCGGGTGAATCTGCCGGAATGGCTGGTGGGGAGGAGATGATGCGGGCAAGGACGCTTGTAGCGGCCAGTATCCTGGGTCTACTATTTTTGGGTGGATGCTCATTGCCCCGGATGCCGATCATGCCCTGGCGTGACCTGAACCGGGAGCGTGCCGAGGCGGCGCTGGCAGCGCATGATTATGTCATGGCCCAACGCTTTTACGAGGAAAGGGTGCGGGACGAGCCGCAGGATATGCTGGCCCATTATCGGCTGGCAGAAATCTATGAGAAGGTTGGCCGGCCCAAAGATGCGGAGCGTCAATACAGGGTGGTTTATGTAGAGGGTGTGACCGATCCACTACCTTTGCCCGGCGGCATAGAAGGGGAGCCGATGGGTAAGGCCGCCTGGAAGCAGATCAGTCGGATTCGGGCTGGTGGTCCACCGCCGGACCCTTGATCTGAGCCAGTCCCCGGAGATCAAACCCCATCGGGGGCTGGCACGGCGGCGCGGCATGGTGTGGTTTTACGATTTCAAAATCGTTAGGGGAAGCGTCATTCCGCAGCGATCGCGGGGGCCATGTCATGGGCATGACCATGATCATTGCAGGCGACGGGGCGGGCAGCCCCCACCATGTCCCGGATCATCGTGACACAGCGGCCACATTGCGGGGTCTTGCCGCAAGCCTTGAAAACCGAAGCAACACTGGTCGCACCATTTTCCACGGTGCGACGCACGGACTTGCAGTTGATGGCGTTGCAGACACAGACGTACATGCCAATCCCCGGCCTTTTTGCCAGCCTTAAACCAGCGGCAAACATTAGATACTGCAAATCACTCTCAGCGGCAATCGGAAAATCCGGGCCTCTTGAAGGACAGCTTATACGCAAGGGAGCACTTTGAATTTCGCCTGACGTAAAGATATAAATTCATGGCATTAACAGATTATCAAATCCATGAGGGCGCTATGTTACAAAATACGCCGATCACGCGTAAAATCCTGATACTTGTTGTTCTTGGAATAATATTTCCACTTGGAATGATTGCTTATAACTTATTGAATTTACGGGCAACAATGTATGAGGAGCGTCAGCGCTCCATCCGCAATGTGGTGGAGGTCGCTGTCAGCATCGCGGATTTCTATAATAAGGAATCGGTAGCCGGCAAGTTGTCACAGGCTGATGCCCAGGCCAGGGCAAAGGATGCCATACGTGCCTTGCGCTTTGCCAAGGGTGATTACTTTTTCGTATACAATATCAATGGTATAACGGAAGTTCACGGCACACGGCATGAACTGGAAGGCAAGCAGCGTATCGACGAAAAGGACGTCGATGGCTTTGCTTTTTTGCGTGACCAGATTGAAAAGGCCCAGGCGGGTGGCGGCTATACGACCTACCGTTTCACAAAGCCTGGCGGTGGTAACGCTGCCTTTGAGAAGATTTCCTATAATGCGCCCTTCAGTGCCTGGAATTGGGTGATCGCTTCCGGCGTCTATGTTGATGATATCGAAAATGCTTTCCGGGATGAGCTATATCAGGCAGTCGGCGTGCTGGCTGCGGTGATCGTGCTGCTGCTGGCCGCTTCACTGTATATCGGTCGGGCCATTAGTGGCCCGATCGCCGGGATGTCGAGCGTGATGCGACGGTTGGCCTCCGGCGATCTGGTTGCCATCGTCACTGGCACAGACCGCCGTGACGAGATGGGGGACATGGCACGTGCGGTGCAGGTCTTCAAGGAGAACAGCTTGGCAGTTGAACGCCTGCGCCTGGAGAATGAGCAGGCGGCAGCCCGTTCGGCACAGGAGCGGCGTCAGGCCATGCTGGCGCTTGCTGACGGGTTTGAAAATGAGATCAAGGGCATTGTCGACGGCGTCGTCGCCGAGGCGACGCAGTTGCGTTCCACCTCTGACGCCCTGAGCCGTGTTGCCACGCAATCGACCAGCCAGTCGACCGGCGCGCTGAGTGCCGCCAATGAGGCCGGTAGTGGCATCCAGATTGTCGCGGCCGCGGCGGAGGAACTGTCCGCCTCCATCAAGGAGATCGGGGTTGAAGTCACCCGCTCGGCTGAGATGAGCGGCCGGGCTGTGGACGAGACGCAGCGTGCCAACGAAATGGTGCGCAGCCTGTCCAGTGCGGCGGCCAAGATTGGCGACGTGGTCAATCTGATCAATGCCATTGCCAGCCAGACCAACCTGTTGGCCCTGAATGCCACCATCGAGGCGGCACGGGCGGGCGAAGCCGGCAAGGGCTTCGCCGTGGTGGCCGGGGAGGTGAAGAACCTTGCCGGTCAGACCGCCCGTGCCACTGACGAGATCGGGGCCCATATCAGCACCATCCAGGGGGCGACCGGTTCGGTGGTGAGCGCCATTGAAAAGATCAGCGACACCATCGTTGCCATCAATCAGGCCTCTACTGCCATCGCTTCGGCCGTGGAGGAACAGGGGGCGGCCACGCGGGAAATCGCCCGCAATGTGCAGCAGGCGGCCAATGGTGCCCAGGGCGTGATCGAAAACGTCAATGGTGTGCAGAAGCTGGCGGGGGAGACGGATCGAAACGCCACCCAGGTTCAGAGCGCTGCCGCCGGATTGCTGGACCAGTCCCAGGCGCTGACGATGGAGATGGACCGTTTTATCGGGGGTATCCGCGCTGGTTGAGCTACGCCAGAATTTCACGGTTTTTTGTTGCTGTAGGGGTTTGTTCACACAAGCAGGGCTTGCCATTCGTAAGCTTGTCGAACACAAACATGGGGTCGCGCCGTTGGTGGGGTGGGGAGAGCCGGTGGATGGTGGCAGCCACTGCCGGGGGCTCACGCTGCTGGTCGCTCAGTCTCTCGTTCTGTGAAAGCCATTATCCATGACGCAAAAATCGACGCTCAGCTATTTTAACTGGTCTTTCGTCTTTACCGTCCTGGGGCTGCTTGCAGGTGGCTATCTGGGGTATAGTGCCACCGGTACCCTGGCGGGTGCGGTGGGGACCGCCTTCATTGTTGGCGTGCTCAGTGTGCTGGAGATTTCATTATCCTTTGATAATGCCGTGGTGAACGCGACCATTTTGAAGGACATGGATGAGAAGTGGCGTCGCCGCTTTCTGACCTGGGGTATCCTGATCGCAGTTTTCGGGATGCGAATCGTCTTCCCCTTGCTGATCGTCGCCATTGCGGCCCATCTGGGCCCTGTGGAAGCGGTGACGCTGGCGGTGGAGCAACCGGATCGCTATGCCCAGATCCTCACGGATGCCCATGTCGGCATCGCGGCGTTCGGCGGTACCTTCCTGTTCATGGTCGGGCTCAAGTTCTTCTTTGACCAGGAAAAGGACACCCATTGGGTGGCCTTCATCGAACGTCGTCTGTCCAAGGCTGCCAGCATTGATTCCATCGAAATCGTGGTGGTGCTGCTGGCGCTCTATGGGGTCAGCACCTTTCTGGGCGATCACGCCCGGGAATTCCTGGTCGCCGGCATCCTGGGGCTGGTTGCCTTTGTCGCGGTGAAGGGGGTGGCCGGCTATATGGAAGCCAGCAACGAGGCGACGGACGCCGTTTACAAGTCCGGTGCCGCCTCCTTCCTCTATCTGGAACTGCTGGATGCCTCTTTCTCCTTCGATGGCGTGATTGGCGCCTTCGCGCTGTCGAATAACCTGTTCGTCATCGCCATCGGTCTGGGTGTGGGTGCCTTCTATGTGCGTTCCATGACCATCATGCTGGTGGATAAGGGCACGCTGGCCGAATATCGCTATCTGGAACATGGTGCCTTCTGGGCCATCCTGGCCCTGGCCACCATCATGTATGCCCAGACACTGACTCATATTCCCGAAGTGCTGACCGGCCTGATCGGTGCCACTTTCATCGGCCTGTCCTTCTGGTCGTCGGTGCGCCACAACAAGGCCGAAGCGCTGGAACACTGATGGGGCTGGCTCTGCCGGGCCGCTTCCATTGAATTAAAAACCCCCGCAGTCGATAACCGACTGCGGGGGTTTTTAATTTCGGCTTTGGCAAAGGGGACGCATAGCCCGAAAACGTAAAAGGCCCGCTGCCTTATCGGCAAGCGGGCCTTGAACTGGTGCGCGTGGTGCCCCGAGTCGGATTTGAACCAACGGCCTACCGCTTACGAAGCGGTTGCTCTACCGCTGAGCTATCGGGGCGCCGTCGCGGTGGCCGTGCTTCTAGCAAAGGCACGGGGGGCTGGCAACAAGGAAAATTACGAAGCCGGATAAATTTTTCAAAATCCTTGGATTTCCGGGCTTTCCTTCTTCCATCAGGTGCCCCGCCGTTTGGCGCGGGCGGTGGGTTCGGCCTCCAGCGGATCGTCGGGCCAGTAATGGCGGGGATAGCGCCCGGCCAGATCCTTCTTCACATCGCGGTAGGAGCCTTTCCAGAAGCCGGCCAGATCGCGCGTCACCTGCACCGGGCGGTGGGCCGGCGACAGCAGGTGTAGCAGCACCGGCACCCGCCCACCGCCCAGGCGCGGCGTTTCCGCCAGCCCGAACAGTTCCTGCAGCCGCACGGCCAGAACTGGCTCCTCGCCGGTATAATCAATGGGGATGCGGTTGCCGGTGGGCACGCTTAGATGGGTGGGCGCCTCGGCATTCAGGGCCTGCTGGCTGTTCCAGTCCAGCAGGCCGGTCAAGGCCGCGTGCAGATCGATGCGGTCCAGGTGGCTGCGCCGCATCACGCCGGCCAGATAGGGGGCCAGCCAATCCTCCAGCGTCGCCAGCAGGGCGGCATCGGACATATCGGGCCAGCGCTCCGGTGCGGCGCGGTGCAGGAAGGCGACGCGGGTCCGCCAGCTTTCCAGTTCCTTGCTCCAGGGCAGGCAGGCCAGCCCCATTTCCCGGATGCCTTGCAACAGGGCCGGGATGACCGCTTCGGCCGGCGGGTTCTGCAGCAACTCCTCCTTCAAGGACAGGGCGAACAGGCGGCGCCGACGGCGGGCCTTCACCGCCTGTTCGCGGCCATCCCATTCCACCAATGTTTCCGCCACGATCTCACCGGCAAAGGCTTCCTCCAACTCCGCCTGGGTCACCGGGGCCGCCAGGAAGACGCGGGCATCGCGGCCCTGGCCATCCAGATCGGCCACAGCCAGCCAGTCACGGCTGGCCAGCGCATCGGTCGGGTCCAGCGCTGCCCCACGGCCGCCGGAAAGCCGGTACTGGCCGGGGCTGCCGGGGCGGCGCTGGGCGATACGGTCGGGATAGGCCAGGGCCAGCAGCAGGCCGGCGCCATCATGATCGGTGTCCCCCGGCGGCCCGCCCACCTGCCGTTCCAACTGGCGGGCCGAATCCAGGGCCTGATGCAGGGCGCCGCGATCCACCTCGCCCCCGCGCCCGCGTTCGGCCAGATGGTCCAGACGGGTGCGCAGGTCGGCATCGCGCATCCCGCTGCCGCCGCGCAAAATGTCCCGCTCCCCGATCAGGGCGGCGACGCGGCAGGCCAGCCGCGTCCGCCCCAGTTCCCGCCCGCGCAGCACCAGATGGGCCAGGCGCGGATGCAGCCCCAGCCCGGCCATGGCTTGCCCATGCCGGGTGATTCGGTTCCCATCGTCCAGCGCCCCCAACTGGCGCAGCAATTCCCGCGCCTGCGACAGGGAAGGGGCCGGCGGCTGGTCCAGCCAGGCCAGTTCGGCGGCATCATGGATGCCCCATTGCGCCAGTTCCAGCGCCAGCGGGGCCAGATCGGCCCGCGCAATCTCCGGCGGGGTGAAGGCAGCCAGGGCGCGGTCGGCCGCCTCCGACCATAGGCGATAACAGATGCCGGGCGCGGTACGCCCGGCGCGGCCCCGCCGCTGATCGGCAGAGGCGCGGGAGGAACGCACGGTTTCCAGCCGGCCCATGCCGCTGCGCGGATCGAACCGGGCCAGCCGCGACAAGCCGCCATCGATCACCACCCGCACCCCTTCAATGGTCAGGCTGGTTTCGGCGATGGAGGTTGCCAGCACCACCTTGCGCTTGCCATCCGGGGCAGGGCGGATGGCGGCATCCTGGGCTTCCAGCGACAGATCGCCATAAAGCGGGGTGACCATCGCCTCGGCCGGCAGGCGGCCGTCGCCCAGCAGCCGTTCCACCCGGCGGATTTCCCCGCTGCCGGGCAGGAAGACCAGCAGGCTGCCTTCTTCCTCGGTGAGCGCGCGGCGGATGGTGCGGGCCAGGGCCTCTTCCATCCGCTCCCCGCCATTGGGTTCGGCCCAGCGGGTTTCCACCGGGTAGGCCCGTCCCTCGGAGGTGATCAGCGGTGCATTGCCCAGCAACCCCGCCACCGGCCCGCCATCCAGCGTGGCCGACATCACCAGCAGACGCAGATCGTCACGCAGCAACGCCTGGCTTTGCAGACAGAAGGCCAGGGCCAGATCGGCATCCAGGCTGCGTTCATGGAATTCGTCGAACAGCACGGCGGCCACCCCGTCCAGCGACGGGTCGGATTGGAGCTGGCGCAAGAAGATGCCTTCCGTCACCACCTCGATCCGGGTGCGGGCGGAAACGCGACTATCCAGGCGGACGCGGTAACCAACCGTGCCGCCCACCTCTTCCCCCAGCATGGCGGCCATGCGGCGGGCAGCACCCCGGGCGGCCAACCGGCGGGGTTCCAGCATGATGATGCGGCCATCGCGGCGCCAGGGCTGGTCCAGCAGGGCCAGCGGCACGCGGGTGGTTTTACCGGCACCCGGCGGGGCCTGCAGCACGGCGTTGGGGCCGTTGCCCAGGGCGGCCAGCAATGCCGGCAGCGCCTCGTCAATCGGCAGGGGCGGGAAGAGGGGGAGCGGTTGCGTCGACATGCCCCCATTTAGAGCGGATCGCCGAAAGGTGGAACCACCTTTTGGCGTGAATCCGCTCGCGGGCAGACAGCAGCCCAAAGCACGGCTTCAAACCAACCGCTGCAACTGTTGCAGCAGGTCAGCGGGGCGATAGGGCTTGGCGATGAAGCCCAGCGGCTGCGCGCCTGCCATGCGATCCCGCACGGCAGGGGCGTCCACCGCACTCATGAACAGGCAAGGGATATCCAGGCGCTGGCGGATTTCCAGGGCGGCCGCGATGCCATCCTCCCCGCCCCGCAGCATCACATCCATCAACACCAGATCGGGCCGGTGGGTAATGGCGGCGGCCACCGCTTCCACCGCCGTGGCGCAGGTGCCGCAGACAATATGGCCAGCATCCTCCACAATGGCGCAGAGGCCGAGCGCGATCAGCGATTCATCTTCGCAAATCAGGATTCGCAGGGATTTTACGGCCATCGGTGAACCATCGGGTGAGGGGCATCAGGGAACAACCATCGGGTTGTTACCATTGATAATGACGCAAGCCGTCATTTGCGACAGTCCAACTTGGGTCTGACACCCCTTGATTAGGCCCTTGGCGATAGAAGGGGCCATCTGTGACCATCGCACCGGTGCCCTTCGTCGAATTGGCTTAATTTCCATTGGCTGACTGTCTAGTATGGCTTTTCGTTCCAATCACCAGCGGGTAGCCGCTTCGCCAATGTCTGCGCTGAAAACCGTCATCGTTCCGATCAACAAGGCCGGCTGGCCGTTCATCGCCCTGTTTGCCATCGTGTCGGCACTGCTGTTCACCTGGTCCACGGCGTTGGGCTGGATCGGTCTGGTGCTGACTGCCTGGTGCGTCTATTTCTTCCGCGATCCTGATCGTGTGACGCCCACCCGCCCCGGCCTGGTGGTCAGCCCGGCCGATGGCCGCGTCATCATGATCACCAAGGCATCGCCGCCGCCCGAACTGGGCATGGGCGATGTGAAGCTGACCCGCATCTCCATTTTCCTGAATGTGTTCGACGTGCATGTGAACCGTGTGCCGACCGATGGCACTGTGCACAGCGCCGAATATCATCCGGGCAAGTTCCTCAACGCTTCCTTTGACAAGGCCAGCGACGAGAACGAGCGCATGTCCATCCGCATGACCCTGCCCGATGGGCGGGAGATGGCGTTTGTACAGATCGCCGGTCTGGTGGCGCGCCGTATCCTGTGGTGGGTGGCACCGGGCCAGCCGGTGCGGGCAGGCGAACGCTATGGCCTGATCCGTTTCGGCAGCCGTTGCGACGTCTATCTGCCCGATGAGGTTGCCCCGCTGGTGGTGATCGGCCAGAAGATGATCGCCGGTGAGACCGTGCTGGCCGATCTGGTCGGTACCGAGCCGCAGCGCGGGGGCGAGGTCCGCTGATGGATGAGGTGCCGCCGCGTCCGGCCCCCCGTCTGCGTCCGAAGCGGTTGCGGCCGCCCCGGTTGAGCGGCTTGTCCATCAACCGGTTGCTGCCCAACATGCTGACGATGCTCAATCTGGCATCGGGCATGACGGGTATTCGTTTCGCCATGGAAGGTAAATGGCAGGAAGCGGTGCTGGCCATTGCCGTTGGCGCCGTGTTCGATCTGCTGGACGGGCGTATTGCCCGCATGTTGAACGCGCAAAGCAAGTTCGGCGAGGAATTGGATAGTCTGTCCGATGTGGTCAGCTTCGGCGTGGCCCCGGCGATGATCCTTTATCTCTGGTCGCTGGATGATGCCCGCACCTTCGGCTGGATGGCGGCCCTGGTCATGGGGGTCTGCGCGGCATTGCGGCTGGCGCGTTTCAACACCATGCTGGGGGCGGCTGCAGAAAAGCCGCCTTTCGCCTATAATTACTTCACCGGTGTGCCGGCACCGGCCGGGGCTTTCCTGGCCCTGTTGCCACTGATTGCCACGCTGGAGGTGGGAGAGGGCTGGTTCGACAGCCCGATCCTGGTGGTGCCGTGGACGGTCGGCGTGGCCGGCCTGATGATCAGCGCCATTCCCACCTTCTCCTTGAAGGGCTTGCGCATCCCGCAGCGCTATGTGGTCTTCCTGCTGTTGGGTGTGGGTATGACGGCTGCTGCCCTGGTCAGTGCCCCCTGGGCGACGCTGACCGTGGTGGGGCTGGTCTATTTGGCCAGCATTCCCTTTTCCGCCCGGCGCTATCGCGCCCTGGCTATGGAAGCGGCCCGCCTGAAAGGGGAATTGGAAGACGAACCGGTGGATAGGGAAACGGCTGTTTCCCTATCCAAGGGGGAAGGTCCGTCGACCTGACGAATTGGCGGGTGACTTTGCGAAGGTGGATGTCACCCGCCCAAGGCGTCGTTCACATCTTGAAGCTGATCGCCCAGACGATGATTGCCACCACGCCAAACAGGAAGGCGGCGATATAGCTCTTATAGGGAACCGGCACCTTTTCCCCCGGCTTGGCCTTCCCCTTGGGGCGGCCGGGTTGCGGAGGGTTGGTGGCCGGCTTGCGCCCGGCCTTCTGCGATTTTTGAGCCCTTTCACGGCCGGCAACCACCGTGGGGCGCGGCCGCGCGCCCTTGTTGGGATCATGCAGTTCGATCAGATGCCAGTCGAAATCCGCCAGCGCCTCATCCTCGGTGAAATCCACCTGGATCAGTCGGACGGGTGCCTTGCCGTGCTGTTCCACCGCTGTGCGGAACTCCGCCTGTCCCTGGCGAATGTCATCCACCAGGGACAAGGTCTCCCATTTCGCCCCTTTGGGCTTTTGTACCGCATATTTGCGCAAGCCACTGGCCAAAGCCCTTCTCTCCTACTCCCCGGTCTGCAACAGGGCACCGCGCTGGCGCGCATTATGGAACGCCCGCAGGAAGTATAGGGCGGCAAGACCCAGATAGAGAAGATTAAGCAGCAGGGCGGCGCCCAGATGCCCCCAGGCCAGCCCCTGACCATTCAGGATGGCCCGCATCCCTTCGAAAACATGGCTGGTGGGCAGGGCCAAGGCGACCGGTTGCAGCCAACCGGGCAGGGCTGTCACCGGGTAATAGACGGCGGAAATCGGGGCCAGAATGAAGACTGCCATCCAGGCCAGCATTTCAGCCCCCAGCCCGTGGCGCAGGATGATGCCAGAGGTGAGCAGCCCGATCGACACGCCCAGCATCATCAGGTTGGCAAAGAATCCTGCGAGTGGCAGGCCCAGCGACAGCAGATTATAATTGAACAGCAATGCCGCAATGATCACCGGCGGGGCCAGCCCGATCAGCACCCGGATCAGGCCCATCACCACCAGTGACACCACCCATTCCCAGGGGCGCAAGGGGCTGACGAACAGGTTGCCCAGATTGCGGCTCCACAACTCTTCCAGGAAGGTGATGCTCATCCCGATCTGGGTACGCACCAGCACTTCCCACAAGAGTACGGCCGCAATCAGCACGGAGACGGTGCCGCCGACCCAGCCCGCCTGTTCGCGCAGGAACTGCGACATGAAGCCCCAGATCAGCAGTTGGACCGTCGGCCAATAGCAGAGTTCCAGCAGGCGCGGCCAGGAATGGCGGATCAGGAACCAGTTGCGCAAGACCATGGCCTGGATACGGCGCACCGATTCCGCCACCGGGGAAGGGTGGTGCACGGCCGATAGGGGGTCTGGCACGGGCGTCGTTTGATCTTGCATGAAGAATGTCAGTTAACCCAGGCTCCGGCGGAGGGCAAGGGGCGGATGAATTTGTCGGGGCAAAATAAAACGGCATCCGGAGATAACCGGATGCCGTTTGTATCGGTAAAGCCAGCATCAAGAGGCCGGAATGTTACTCGGCCACCTGACTTTCCATCAGGGCGGCGGCCACCAGTTCGTGCCGATGATCCTCCAGATAGGAGGCGACGGCGCGATAGATTGCCAGCCCCATGCCTTCCACGAAGCTTTCACCCGGGGTACGGGCCACCAGATTTTCCTGCGCCTCCATTGCCGCGATCAGGCGACGGTAATCGGAGATGCGATCGCTGATGATACGATCAAGATGGCGCGGCGGCAGCAAGTGGCCGAAGGACAGGATGAACATCAGGTCCGACCGCAACTTGTCCGGAGCCGGTGCCCGCGTCAGCGTCTGATAAAGGGCGTGCCGTCCAGCAGGGGTAATGCGGTACAGCTTCTTGTCCGGCCGACCGTCGCCGCTATGTGGCAGCATGACGATATGACCATCTTCGGTCAGACGACGCAGCGCCGGATAGATCGACCCGAACCCGGCATCACTGAAATGGCTAAGCGGCCCCTCCTCGAACTCCTTGCGGATCTCGTAACCAGAGGCGTCACCCCGGCTGAGAACACCGAGGCAGAGCGTTTTTACGTCAATCATCATGGACCCTTCCAAAACTAGGGCCACGATAGTCAACCGACATAAGTAGTCAAGATATATAACTAACTGATATATGTCGGTCCGTTAAATATGAACAATAGTTGTTCCCAGCGTACATGTTTTCTGGGTTAACGCCCTGAATTCAGGCAGAAAAATAGTTAATGGCCGTTAAGATTTCGTGGGTGCAGTCAATAGAGGCATAACAACGTTAGGGCAGAGTCGCTAGCACCCGGCCCAACTGCCTTAAGGTGGGGCGGATGGCGGCGTCCTGGGTAGGGCTGACATGGGCATCGGTGCGCAGAATGATCTGGGGGGCTGCGCGCATCAGGCGGTCGCACCGGAACGGTCCCAATCTTGCGTCCAGATACATGGCCAATCCCATCAGCATACCAAGGTCAATATCGTCCGCCTCCTGGGGGGAGCGCTGCAGGCCAAGCTGCAATTCGCTGCATAATGCGTGCATGATCAGCGCGGTGCGCTCGATCACGCCGTCCTCGGTAGCGGGCTTGCCTCCTGTCTGGGCCATCTCAGTCACTCCCGTGTCGTACCTACCGCTGATTCGTAACCGTTGGAGCGTAACTAAGCCGTTAATCGGAAGGCGCTGAGTACCTGTCTTTCGGGATAGTCTGTTAACCCGGTTTAAATAGAATAACGTCGGAACGATGATTTCAAAAAAGTCGTGGATAGCTATGCTTTTGCGGGCAATGTCAGGGCTTGCCTTTTCCTTAATAATCACTAAGCCTGAATGCGGTCGATATCGGCCCCCCCTCTTTCGGTTAAAGGCCGGTTCTCATCCATGGCCAGCAGCGGCAAGTATTACCGGTTTGACGGCCTGTCCATCCTGGTGGTGGATGACAACCGTTTTGTCCGCTCCATCATGATGACGGTGTTCAAGGGGCTGGGCGTCGGAAAGATGATCCAGGCCGAGAACGGGGAAGAGGCGATGGCCGTGCTGGAGGTTTCCGCCCAGATGGACGGTGCCGGCAAGGATATCGATATTGTCTTCGCCGATCATCTGATGGAACCAAAGGACGGGATCGAGTTGTTGCGCTGGGTCCGTGCCCATGAAAGCGACAAGATCCGGTTTCTGCCCTTTGTGATGATGAGCGGCGATGCTGATGAAGCCGCGGTGCGTCTGGCGCGGGACAGTGGGGTGACCGAATATCTGGCCAAGCCGATGTCGGTGATGAATGTGGCCAGCCGGCTGCTGGCCATCATTGACAAGCCCCGCGCCTTTGTCCGTGCCCCCAATTATTTCGGTCCCGATCGCCGCCGCCAGACATTGTCCTATGATGGGGAGGAAAAGCGTCGTTTGGGTCCGGAAGATGTGCGCGTCGTGGAAGATGGCGCTCATATGGTTATCGACAGCCAAAACGGAATCAGCCAAAGTCCGGATCAGAACGTCACCCCAGAAGGGGCGGTAGCGGAAGAGACGGATGAAATTGCCCAGCAGCGGATGCAGGCATGAATGGCGGCGCAATGAACGACAACGTCAAACCCGATACGCCAAAGCCGATGGTCGAGATTATTCAGCGGCCAAACAAGTTGCGTGAAAAAGTTGGGGGAACGGCGGATGGCAAGCCCGGTCGTATCGATCCGGCGGCAATCATGCGTGCCAACAGCTACGTGGCCCGTCTGTCGGATGCGCATGAGGCCCAGACCAAACTTGACTTGACGGAATTGCACGACGTCTATCGCCGCGCCTTGACCGACATGGAGAATCGCCCTGTCCATCTGCGGCGTATCGTTAAGATCAGCGATGGGATTCTGACGCTGGGTAAAACCTTCGGTTATGATCTTCTCTCTGATTTCGCCTATGCATTGAATAGCTTCCTGATACCTTTGAATGAACCAACAGCAGCCCAAATGCAGGTGGTGGGCCTGCATATTGATGCGATGCATGTGTTGGTGCGCGATAATATCAAGGGCGATGGTGGGGCGATCGGTCAGGCGCTCAATGGTTCCCTTTCCGTGGCGCGTGCCAAGCTGGGTGCGCGCAGGGGTGCTTGATCCAATAGCAGGCTGACCTTCGGGCTAAATTTTTTCCAATTTGTATGGATGGCTTCCCCTCATGATATTATTCGGGCATTAACCTTGGCTTAGTGTCGTGCTATGCAGTTCACATACCGGCTGGTTCGGTAAGGTCGACAAAGGCTGCCGGGGTGGCGTCCTTCATTTGATGTGTTTCTGCTGGCGGTCGAGTTCAATGGAGAAGGCATTGCACCAGCCTTATTATGACAGCATCCTGCTCATTGAGCGGTTGCATCGCCATTTCCTGGAAGTGCTGAAGGTCGAGCTGGATCGGCTGGGCGTGCAGGACATCAACAATGTCCAAAGCCTCATCCTGTACAATATCGGTGATGACGAACTGACGGTCGGTGAACTGACGGCCCGTGGTTATTATCTGGGCTCCAATGTGTCCTATAACGTCAAGAAGATGCATGAGAATGGCTATCTGACGCAGGAGCGTTCTGCGCATGATCGCCGTTCTGTCCGCGTCCGCTTGTCGGAAAAAGGGTTGGCTCTGCGCGATCGGGTGTCGGAACTGTTCGCCCGGCAGGTGGAGACCCTGGATCGTGGCGGCATGTCGCCTGATGAGCTGTCGCGGTGCAATGAGACCATGCGCAAGCTGGAACGGTTCTGGACCAACTCCCTTTCCTATGGCGCCTATAGCGCCCCGGGGCTCTGACGGGGGCGGGGATGGTTGGCCGTGACCAGCCACCCTTGACGGAGCGCGACGTGTTGATCGAGTTTCAGCAGGTGGGCTCGATCATCCGCGTCTGCGCCATTGATCCCCGTACCAAAACGGAAGTGGTGATTCAGGGGCCTGCCGCGGCGGGGCGGGCTACCCTTACCCGTAACGCTGTTGCCAAGCTGAATTACATGCTTCGCAAAGGTCAGGGGTGACTGCCTGCGGGCAGTTCGCCGGCAAAGACGCTCTCAACGACATTGCTTGCCTTCGCCAAACATCGTTCGTCTGGCGATTGGATATTTATATCAAGGGTATGGCCAATGCCCCCTGGCGGCCGGCGACTGTCGGCCCACCCCGGCGTGTCAGCCAGGCCGCATGATGTCAGGGCCCCTGAGCTGGGAAAGAGCGTAATGCCCCTGTGCATTGGTTTTTTCAGAAAAAGATTCAGTAAACACCCAAAGCGGTCGCCGCGCATTGAGCTGGATCAATACATTGGGTTGCCTACATTTTCCTTTGAAAATTGAAGAATTGTTAATAAATTAACGCCCAAATCGGGGAAGAAAATACTATTTATCTTCGGGTGGATTTCCCCGGGGGAGTTTCAGATGATCTCTGGTCTGTTGAAAAACATCGCCGCTGCGCGGATTGCGCGGCGTTTGGGAATGATTGTTGCCGTGTCGATCCTGGGGTTGATCGCACATACCGTCTTGAATACGGAGATGCTTCACCGCCAACTCGTGCAGCAGCACAAGCAGCAGGCGCAGATGGCCGTGGAGGGGGCGCTTGCTGTTGCCCACTATTATGTTGACCAGGAAAAGCAGGGCATCCTGAGCCGGGCGGAAGCCCAGGGTCTTGCGTTGGATGCCATGGGCGCTATGCGCTATGGCGGCGAATATATCTGGGTGAATGACGACAAGGCGCTGGTGCTGTTGCATCCGACATCGCCGGAAGTTGTCGGTACCTCGCAGTGGGATAATCGGGATCCGGGTGGGACTTATCTGTTCCGTGAATTCATCAAGGCAGCGGCCGGCCCTGAAAATAAGGGCTTCGTCTTCTACAAATGGCCGCGTGGTGGTAGCGGTGCCTTTGACAAGGTGGCCTTTGTGCAGCAGATCCCGGAATGGGGATGGATTGCCGGATCGGCCATCTATATTGACGATATTGAACACCAGTACCACAAGGCGCTGTTGGTGGAGCTGGGGATTGTCTCGTTGATTGGCGGCATTGTCTTTTTGCTGTCCATTGCCATCAGTCGTACCCTCAGCCGGCCCCTGCACGAGCTTACTGTCGTTATGGGTCGGCTGTCGGGTGGTGATCTGGATGTGCGGGTACCCGATGCCAGCGCCAAGAACGAGCTGGGGGAGATGGCGGCCGCGATTGCGGTGTTCCGCGACAATGCGGTGACCGCACGCGCCCTGGAAGCCGAAAAGGCGCGGGAAGAGGCGTTCCGCCAGCGGCGCCAGGAAGCGCTGGAGCGGTTGATGGCCCAGTTCAAGGACCGCGTTTCCAACCGGCTGGGCACCGTCGCCTCGGCGGCTGCCCAGTTGGAGGCGACATCGGGCGGGCTGCGCGATCAGGCGCGGGAAACCGGCGAACGGTCGGAACTGGTGGCCGAAGGGGCGCATATTGCCCGCGACAATGTGGGCACTGTCGCCGCCGCGACAGAGGAACTGACCGCTTCCAGCTCCGAAATCGGCCGGCAGGTGGAAATCACCTCCAGCATTACGGGGCAGGCGGTGGAAAAGGCGCATCAGGCCCGCAGCACCGTAGCCGAGTTGGCCCAGGTGGTGGAAAGCGTGCAGGGTGTGGTGGGGCTGATCGCCGACATTGCCGCCCAGACCAACCTGCTGGCACTGAATGCCACCATCGAGGCGGCGCGGGCAGGGGAGGCCGGCAAGGGCTTTGCCGTGGTGGCATCGGAAGTGAAAAGCCTTGCCAACCAGACGGCCAAGGCCACCGACGATATTGCCGGTCAGGCCCGTGCGGTGCAAGATGCGGCCGGTGATGCCGCCGCCATGATGGCGGAGATTGCCGACATCATCGACCGGATCGGTCAGAATTCCGGCACCATCGCCAGTGCGGTCACCCAGCAGGCCGCTGCCACGGCAGAAATCAGCCGCAATGTACATGAGGCGGCGCGGCGTACATCGGAAGTGTCGGACAATATCGCCGTGGTGCGGGAGGGGACGCACTTCACCCTCAGCGCCTCCACCCAGTTGCATGGGGCGGCGGGTTCCCTATCCGAACAGGCCGATCAGTTGCGGGACGAGGTGGCGAAGTTCCTGAGCGATGTGGAACATGCGGGGGAACAGGCGGCCTGACGGCCCGGCTGTTCAGCGGGTGGCAATGCCGGACAGGATAAGGTCACGGTGCAGGGCCACCAACTGTTCGGCACTTTTGCGCCCCCCCGGCTGGTACCAAGTGCAGATACCGGTCAGCATGGAGAGGATGGCATAGGCGGTGATGGTCGGTTCATCCGCCCGTAAACTGCCATCCTCCCGCCCCCGGCGCAGGATATCGATCAGCAGCCCTTCATAGTCCCGCCGCAAACCCACAATGGTGGCATGGTTGGCGGGCTCCAGGCTGCGCAGTTCCGAATTGGCGATGAAAACCTGCTCGCGCCTTGTGATGTGATAGAGCACATGGAAGGTGATGAAACCTTCCAACTGTGCCTTTGGTGACTGGCCGGGCGGGATGGCGGCCTTTGCTTCCGCCAGCAACACCGTCATATGCTCCTGCACCAGATCAAACAGGATATCCTGTTTGTTGCGCACATGATTATAGAGCGAACCGGGCTGGATGCCCACGGCATCAGCCAGTTCCCGCAAGGTCAGCGCCTCATAACCCTTCTTGAAAATCAGCGTCAGGGCCGCCTTGCGGATGGCCTCCATGGTCCGGGGGCCGTGGCTGCCGGCGGTACGGGCCATGGGGTTGCTCCTGTTGTTCGTTCGGGTGGCTTTCATCGGCCGCCGGGGGTGCTGCGGTCAAGCCCTATGCGCGCATTGCCGACGGGTTGAGACCCGCGCGGATGCTGGTTGATTTGGCCATTAAAAAAACGTATGACCGTTTCTATAAGAAGCCATAAATGGAGGAAACGCCCATGCTGCGCAACAGCCTTGCCCCGTTCGATTTCGGTCTTGGCGAAACGGCGGATGCGCTGCGCGACGCCGTCTCCGCCTTCGCCGGTAATGAGATTGCACCGCGCGCGGCGGAGATCGACCGCACCGACCAGTTCCCCATGGATCTGTGGAAGAAGATGGGCGATCTGGGCGTGCTGGGCGTGACGGTGGAGGAGGAATATGGCGGCGCCGCCATGGGCTATGTGGAGCATATGGTGGCGCTGGAGGAAATCTCCCGCGCCTCGGCCTCCGTCGGCCTGTCCTACGGCGCGCATTCCAACCTCTGCGTCAACCAGATCCGCCTGAATGGCAATGCGGACCAGAAGGCGCGCTATCTGCCCAAGCTGGTCAGCGGCGATTTCATCGGGGCACTGGCGATGAGCGAGCCGGGGGCGGGATCGGACGTGGTGTCCATGAAGCTGCGGGCCGACAAGCAGGGTGACCGCTATGTGCTGAACGGCACCAAGATGTGGATCACCAACGGCCCGGATGCCGATGTGCTGGTGGTATATGCCAAGACCGACCCGGCGGCCGGGCCGAAGGGCATCACCGCCTTTCTGGTGGAAAAGAATTTCAAAGGTTTCTCCTGTGCGCAGAAGCTGGACAAGCTGGGGATGCGCGGCAGCCACACGGGCGAGCTGGTCTTCCAGGATTGCGAAATCCCGGAAGAGAATGTGCTGGGCCAGGTGAATGGCGGCGTGCGGGTGCTGATGTCCGGCCTGGATTATGAACGCGCGGTGCTGGCGGCGGGGCCGCTGGGCATCATGCAGGCGGCCTTGGATATCGTCGTGCCCTATATCCATGAACGCCAGCAGTTCGGCCAGCCGATTGGTGAGTTCCAACTGATCCAGGGCAAGGTGGCGGACATGTATGTCGCGCTGAATTCCTGCCGCGCCTATGTCTATGCCGTGGGCCGGGCGGCGGATGCCAAGCGCATCACCCGCAAGGATGCTGCGGGGGCCATCCTGCTGGCGGCGGAAAAGGCCACCCAGGTGGCGCTGGATGCGATCCAGATTCTCGGTGGCAATGGCTATATCAATGATTACGCCACCGGCCGGCTGCTGCGTGACGCCAAGCTGTATGAGATCGGCGCCGGCACCAGCGAAATCCGCCGGATGTTGATCGGGCGGGAGCTGTTTAAGGAAACGGCTTGAGGGTGGCGGTTCCCACCTTTTCCACCGTCACCCCGGCGTAGGCCGGGGTCCAGTTCACAAGCGCTGTGCCCTACGATGCTGGACCCCGGCCTACGCCGGGGTGACGGTGGGAAAAAGGCAAGCGCGGTCATTGCGAGGCCCCCATGCCCATCCTCCCCACCGCCATCGACCCGCGCAGCCCGGCCTTTGCGGAAAACACCGCCGCGATGCGCGCCCAGGTGGATGATCTGCGCGCCACTGTTGCCCGCATCGCCCAAGGCGGGGGGGAGAAAGCCATGGCCAAGCATCTGGCGCGCGGCAAGCTCTCCCCGCGTGACCGGGTGCGCACATTGCTGGACCCCGGTACGCCCTTCCTGGAATTCAGCCAGTTGGCGGCGTACCAAGTTTATGCCGATGATGTGCCCGCCGCCGGCATCATCACCGGCATCGGGCGGGTCAGCGGTCAGGAATGCGTCATCGTCGCCAATGATGCGACGGTAAAGGGTGGCACCTATTACCCGCTGACGGTGAAAAAACACCTGCGCGCCCAGGATATTGCCCGGGAAAACAACCTGCCTTGCGTCTATCTGGTGGATAGCGGCGGGGCCAACCTGCCCAATCAGGATGAGGTGTTTCCCGACCGCGACCATTTCGGTCGCATCTTCTATAATCAGGCCACGCTATCGGCCAATGGTGTGCCGCAGATCGCCGTGGTGATGGGTTCCTGCACGGCGGGCGGGGCCTATGTGCCGGCCATGGCGGATGAAAGCATCATTGTGAAGAACCAGGGCACCATCTTTCTGGGCGGCCCGCCCCTGGTGAAGGCGGCGACGGGGGAGGTGGTGTCGGCGGAGGATCTGGGTGGCGGCGACGTTCACACCCGCATCTCCGGCGTGGCCGACCATCTGGCCAGCGATGACGGCCACGCGTTGGGCATCGCGCGGCGCATTGTCGGCAACCTGAACCGGGTGAAGCAGCCGGAGATGGATATCAGGCCGGTGCGCGAACCGCTTTATCCGGCGGAAGACCTGTACGGCATCATCCCCACCGATACCCGCAAACCCTATGATGTGCGGGAGATCATCGCCCGCATCGTCGATGGCTCTGAACTGGATGAGTTCAAGGCCAATTATGGCACCACACTGGTCTGCGGCTTTGCCCGGCTGTGGGGGATGCCGGTCGGCATCATCGCCAATAACGGCATCCTGTTCAGCGAAAGTGCCGTGAAGGGTGCCCATTTCATCGAACTCTGCTGCCAGCGCAAAATCCCGCTGCTGTTCTTGCAGAACATCACCGGTTTCATGGTGGGCCGGAAATATGAGAATGCCGGCATCGCCAAGGATGGCGCCAAGCTGGTGACGGCGGTGGCCTGCGCCAATGTGCCGAAACTGACCCTGATCATCGGCGGCAGTTTCGGGGCGGGCAATTACGGCATGTGCGGTCGCGCCTTCAACCCGCGCCTCCTGTTCATGTGGCCCAATGCCCGTATCTCTGTGATGGGGGGGGAGCAGGCGGCCAATGTGCTGGCCACCGTGCGCCGCGACGGGCTGGAGGCGCAGGGCCGGGACTGGAGTGCCGACGAGGAAGAGGCGTTCAAATCCCCGATCCGGGAGCAATATGAACGCCAGGGCCACCCCTACTACGCCTCTGCCCGGCTGTGGGATGATGGCATCATCGACCCTGCCGATACGCGTAACGTGCTGGGCCTGTCCCTCTCGGCGGCGCTGAACGCGCCCATTCCGCCGGCGAAGTTCGGCGTGTTCCGGATGTGATGGGGGAATGGCGATGAGCGATATCATTACATCCATCGATCCGCGCGGTGTGGCCACCGTTACGCTGAACCGCCCGGAGGTACATAACGCCTTCAATGATGTGGTCATTGCCGACTTGACCGGCATTTTCCAGCAGTTGGGCAACGATCCCGCCGTGCGCGTCATCGTGCTGCGCGGGGCGGGCAAGAGCTTTTCCGCCGGTGGCGATCTGAACTGGATGCGCCGAATGGCCAGCTACAGCCGGGAGGAAAATGTCGCCGACGCCATGGGCTTGGCGACCATGCTGCGCACCCTGAATGAATGCCCCAAGCCGACCCTGGCCGTGATCCACGGCCATTGCTTTGCCGGGGCGGTAGGGCTGGTGGCGGCTTGCGATATCGCAATCGCGGCGGATGCCGTGCAGTTTGCCTTGACGGAGGTACGGCTGGGCCTGATCCCCGCCACCATCGGCCCCTATGTGGTGGCCGCCATGGGGGCCAGGGCCTGCCGCCGCTATTTCCTGACCGCTGAGCGGTTCGGTGCTGGGGAAGCCCATCAGTTGGGGCTGGTGCATGAGGTGGTGGGGCCTGACGATCTGGACGCTGCCGTCGAACGTCACATTGCCAATCTGCTGGCCGGCGGGCCATTGGCGCTGGCGGCTGCCAAGGGCCTGATCCGTGCGGTCGATGGTCCGGTGACCGATGCCATGGTGGCCGACACCGCCGCTCGCATTGCCGATGCCAGGGCGGGGGATGAAGGCCGCGAAGGGCTGGCCAGTTTCTTTGACAAGCGGAAACCGGGATGGGTGAAATGAGCCGGATCAACTCTGTTCTGATCGCCAACCGGGGTGAGATCGCCTGCCGGGTGATCCGCACCGCCCGCCGGCTGGGCCTGTCCACCGTGGCGGTTTATTCCGATGCGGATGCCGATGCAATGCATGTGGCCATGGCCGACCGGGCGGTGCATATCGGCCCGGCCCCGGCACGCGAAAGCTATCTGCTGGGCGAGCGCATCATTGCGGCGGCCAAGGCGGCGGGGGCGGATGCCATCCATCCCGGTTACGGCTTCCTGTCGGAAAATGCCGCTTTTGCCGAGGCGGTGGATGCTGCCGGGCTGGTCTTCATCGGCCCGCCGGCCAGCGCCATCCGCGCCATGGGCGGCAAGTCAGAAGCCAAGGCCCTGATGGAAGGGGCCGGCGTGCCCCTGGTGCCGGGTTATCACGGCGCTGACCAGGATGAAGCGTTATTGGCGGCAGAGGCGGCGCGCATCGGCTTCCCCGTGCTGATCAAGGCCTCTGCCGGCGGTGGCGGCAAGGGCATGAAGGTGGCGGAATCAGCGGCGGAATTTCCTGCCGCCTTGGCGTCGGCCAAGCGGGAGGCGAAAGCCAGTTTCGGCGATGACAGGGTGCTGATCGAAAAATATCTGGCCCGCCCGCGCCATGTGGAAATCCAGGTCTTCGCCGACAGAAAGGGTGATTGCGTCTATCTGTTCGAACGCGACTGCTCCATCCAGCGCCGGCACCAGAAGGTGGTGGAGGAGGCGCCGGCCCCCGGCATGGACCCCGCCATCCGCGCCCGCATGGGGGCGGCGGCGGTGGCGGCGGCCCAGGCCATCGGCTATGTTGGTGCCGGCACGGTGGAGTTCTTGCTGGATAGCGATAATTCCTTTTATTTCATGGAGATGAACACCCGCCTTCAAGTGGAACATCCGGTGACGGAGGCCATTACCGGCCAGGATCTGGTGGAATGGCAATTGCGGGTGGCGGCGGGGGAGCCGTTGCCGCTGCGCCAGGACCAACTGGCGATCAACGGCCATGCTATTGAGGTGCGGCTTTACGCCGAAGACCCGGCCAAGGGCTTCCTGCCACAGACGGGCCGGCTGAGCCATCTGCGCTTCCCCGAAGCGGGGCCGCATGTGCGGGTGGATACGGGCGTGCGTGCGGGTGACGCCATTTCCATCCATTACGACCCGATGATCGCCAAGCTGATCGTCTGGGACCGCGACCGCGCGTCCGCCGTGCAGCGGCTGCGCCGGGCGCTGGCGGCAACGGAAATTGGCGGACTGAACGCCAATGTGCCGTTCCTCTCCGCCATCGCTGCCCATCCGGGCTTTCTGACGGCGGATCTGGATACGCGCTTTATTGAGCGCTATGGCGACGATCTGTTGCCGCCACACGCCGCACCGGCGGCGGATGTACTGGCGCTCGCCAGCCTGGGGCTGGCACTGTCCCGCCGCAAGATGGGTGCGACCGATCCATGGGACGCGGTCGGTGGTTTGCTGCTGAACCTGCCGGCGCAGGACCGGGTGGAATGGCGCGAACCTGGGGAGGCGGCGGCGAGCCTCCCCGTTACCATCGGCTGGCGGCGTGATGGCTTTGCCATCCAGGCCGGTGGTCGGGAAATGCAGGTGCGGGATGCCACCTTGGCCGCCGATGGCGCCCTGACCCTGCGCCTGGATGACCAACGGCTGACGGCGCGCTGGGTACGGGATGGGGAGGGGGTGACCCTGTTCCATGCCGGCGGCACCCAAAGGTTATTGCTGGTTGACCCCCATGCCGGCAGCCATGGCGATGCCGGCAGCCACGGCCGCCTGACCGCCCCGATGCCGGGCAAGGTGATTGCCCTGCTGGTGGAAGAAGGGGCGGCGGTTGCCAAGGGCCAGCCGGTCATCGTGCTGGAGGCGATGAAGATGGAACATATGCTGAAGGCCCCCTCCGACGGCACAGTGACGCATCTGCGCTATCAGGTGGGCGATCAGGTGGCGGAAGGTGTGGAACTGGTGGGGTTTGAGGCAGCCTGATATCTGGGCGTCAATCCGCTTGCGGACAGACAAAGCGGGAGCGGGCTGCGGTTCCGACTAAATGGCAGCCCGCTCCAGAGATTTGTACCATTTTGCAAAAGGGCCTGCGGCAGCGCGGGCCCTTTTTTCATGCCCACCGCTCTGTCCCACGGACATTGGCTAATGGTCCAGGGGTGGAATGGTTCGCTGTTAAAAGTTCTAAAGCCCAGCAATCCGAACAAGCAACCGACGCCAAACTGGTTAAGATCAGCGGCGAACATAATCGACCAGCACTGTTCAGCATTTCAAACACGATGCCGCAATGATCAGGGCCATAGCGCTTCTGGCAAGGCCCACCCATGCCTGCAACCCTTGAAGGAACCGATCCCATGTCCATCAAAGCCACCCCGACGCCCGGCCCGCTGCTGCTGTCCCCCCAGGACCACACGCTGATCATGATCGATTTCCAGTCGCAGATGGCCTTTGCGACCAAGTCAATCGATGCGGTGGAGCTGCGCAACAATGCCGCCCTGGTGGCCCATGCCGCCAAGGGCTTCGGTGTTTCCACCATCCTGACCACCGTGGCGGAAAAGAGCTTCTCCGGCCCGATGTTCGCCGAGATCACCGAGGCTTTCCCCGGTCAGAAGCTGCTGGATCGCACCTCCATGAACACCTGGGAAGATGCCCCGGTGATCGAGGAAGTGAACAAGATCGGCAAGGGTCGCCTGGTGTTCTGCGGCCTGTGGACGTCTGTCTGTATCGTCGGCCCCACCCTGTCGGCGCTGGCCCAGGGCTATGAGGTCTATGTGATCGCCGATGCCTGCGGCGACGTTTCCACCGAAGCGCATGACCGCGCCATGGATCGCATGGTGCAGGCCGGCGTCCGCCCGATGACCTCGCTTCAGTACATGCTGGAATTGCAGCGCGATTGGGCCCGTACCGAGACCTATGACATGACCACCGGTATCGCCAAGAAGTTCGGCGGCGCCTATGGGCTGGGCATCATCTACGCCAAGACCATGTTTGGTGCGTCCGAAGGCGCGCATTGAGGGATGTTGGGGGCCTGGCCGGTGGAGGCACTGCTTCTCCGGCCAGGCCTGCTTTTGTGAGTGATTGTTTTAGCGGGCCGTTTCCGCCCCCTACCGTCACCCCGGCGAAGGCCGGGGTCCAGTATCGTAGAGCAAGGTGCTTGCGGCCCCTGGACCCCGGCCTTCGCCGGGGTGACGGTGGAAAAAGGGGACGGTTGCGGACAGCCATGTTTCAACCCCGCCGGGAAGTTACGTACTACCCCACCCAGGAGCCCGCCGCCCATGAAGCCCTATCTCCTCTCGCTTGCCGCCGGGCTGCTGGTCGGTGTGATCTACAGCCTGTTGAATGTGCGCTCCCCCGCGCCGCCCACCATCGCGTTGATCGGGCTGCTGGGCATCCTGCTGGGTGAACAGGTGGTTCCCGTGGCCAAGCGGCTGTGGGGCGGTGAGTCCGTTGTCTCCTACCTGCGCACCGGCTGTGCCAACCATGTGATGGGCCGGCTGCCGGACGCGCAGGACAATGAAGGCCGCCCGACATGACCGGGCCGACGCGTCGCGGCACCCTGGCGGGTGCCGCATCCCTTTTCATCACCCCGTTCCTTGCCGACCCTGGGAGAGCTGCCATGCCCGGCACCGATCTGATCCTCACCAACGCCAAGATCACCACGCTGGACCGCGCCAACCCGCAGGCCCAGGCGGTCGCCATCCGCGACGGGCGCTTCCTGGCCGTCGGGTCGGAAGCAGAGGTACGCGCGGCGGCAGCCCCCGATGCCACGATCATCGATGCCAAGGGCCGCCGCGTCATCCCCGGCCTGATCGACAGCCATATGCACATCATCCGGGGTGGGCTGAATTACAATATGGAATTGCGCTGGGACGGGGTGCCCACCCTGGCCGACGCCATGGCCATGCTGAAGAAACAGGCCGAGGTGACGCCGCCGCCGCAATGGGTGCGGGTTGTTGGTGGCTTCACCGAACATCAGTTCGCCGAAAAACGCCTGCCGACGCTGGAGGAAATCAACCAGGCGGCCCCGGAAACCCCGGTCTTCATCCTGCACCTTTATGACCGGGCGCTGCTGAACCGGGCGGCCCTGCGCGTTGTCGGCTATACCCGCGACACGCCCAACCCGCCGGGTGGGGAGATCATCCGCGATGGCAATGGGGAGCCGACGGGCCTGCTGCTGGCCAAGCCCAACGCCACCATCCTTTATTCCACGCTGGCCAAGGGGCCGAAGCTGGCCCCGGAATATCAGCTTAATTCCACCCGCCATTTCATGCGGGAAATGAACCGGCTGGGCGTGACCGGGGTGATTGATGCCGGTGGCGGCTTCCAGAATTACCCGGACGATTACCAGATCATTGAGAAGCTGCATGGCGATGGCGAGCTGACACTGCGCATCTCCTACAACCTGTTCACCCAGAAGCCGAAACAGGAACTGGCAGATTTCGCCGGCTGGTCGAAACAGGTGAAGCCGGGCCAGGGCGACGATACCTATCGCCATAATGGCGCCGGTGAAATGCTGGTCTATTCCGCCGCCGATTTTGAGGATTTCCGGGTGGAGCGGCCGGAGATGCCGCCCAATATGGAAAGCGACCTGGAACCGGTGGTGCGTCTGCTGGTGGAAAATCGCTGGCCCTGGCGATTGCACGCCACCTACAACGAAACCATCACCCGCGCGCTGGATGTGTTCGAAAAGGTGAACCGGGATGTGCCCTTTGACGGGCTGCACTGGTTCTTCGATCATGCCGAAACCATCGATCAGCGCAATATCGACCGCATTGCGGCCCTGGGCGGCGGCATCGCCGTGCAGCACCGCATGGCCTATCAGGGTGAATATTTCGTCGAACGCTATGGTGCCAAGGCGGCCGAGGCGACCCCGCCGATTGCCAAGATGCTGGCAGCCGGCGTGCCGGTGGGGGCGGGGACGGATGCCACCCGTGTTGCCAGCTATAACCCCTGGGTCTCCCTGTCCTGGCTGGTGACGGGGCGGACGGTGGGCGGCCTGTCGCTCTACCCCAACACCAACCGGCTGGACCGGGAAACGGCGCTCCGCCTGTGGACGGAGGCCAATACTTGGTTCTCCAACGAACAGGGCAAGAAGGGGCAGGTGAAGCAGGGCCAGTTGGCCGATCTGGTGGTGCTGTCAGACGATTATTTTAGCGTGCCGGAAAGCGAGATCCTGCACATCACCTCGGTCCTGACCCTGCTGGGCGGCAAGGTGGTGCATGGGGCTGGTGATTACGGCCCGCTGGCCCCGGCCCTGCCCAAGCCGATGCCCGACTGGTCGCCGGTCGCCACCTTCGGCGGCTATTACCAGCCGGCGCGGGACAAGGATGGCAAACTGCTGAAAATGGGCTCGCTCTGCGGCTGTGCATCTGCCTGCGGGGTCCATGGGCATGACCATGCGGCGGCCCTGGGCGCCAACGTGCCGACGGCGGATGCCGGCGGGTTCTGGGGGGCGTTCGGGTGCGGGTGCTGGGCGGTGTGAGGCGTCTTTCTGCCATATCGTTTCCAACGTCACGCCCATTCCTAGGCTCTCTCATCAACCGTCACCCCGGCGAAGGCCGGGGTCCAGAATCAAAGGGCGCATTGCTCTACAAGCTGGACCCCGGCCTTCGCCGGGGTGACGGCGAGATGTTGAGCGGGAAGCCCCCTTCGCTGAGCGCCCTGTGATGGCTGCCAACGAACAGCCCCCAACCGAAAGCCCCCACCCATGCGCGACACGCCGGCCCCTCTGGCCTCCCTGCTCACCGCACCCTGGTTTGATCTGGCGGCGCGTATGCTGCTGACGCTGCCCTTCTGGACCAGCGGCATCGCCAAGCTGTTCGACATCCAGGGCGCCCTGGCTGAAGCCGCGCATTTCGGGCTGGAACCGGCTTGGCTCACCGTCATCGCCACGGTGCTGGTGCAGATCGGCGGATCGGTGCTGTTGATCTGGGGGCGGTTTGCCTGGTTGGGGGCGGGGGCGCTGGGGGTGTTCACCGCGCTCGCCACCCTGATCGCCCATCCGTTCTGGACCATCGCCGACCCGATGGCCCGCTTTCACGAACGCAATACTTTCCTGGAACATGGCGGGTTGATCGGCGGGCTGGTGCTGGCCGCCATCCTGTCATGCCGGCGGCGGGGGGTGTGACATGGAAGCTGCAACATCGCCATCCGTCCCCCCGCCACCGTCCCCGTCCGCCACCCCCGGCCCCCTGCACCTGCCGCTGTTCCGGGCGCTGTGGATTGCCACCATCGTTTCCAATGTCGGCACCTGGATGCATGATGCCGGGGCCGGCTGGTTGATGACCAGCCTGTCCGAGGCGCCGATCATGGTGGCCCTGGTACAGGCGGCCACCACCCTGCCCATGTTCCTGTTCGCCCTCCCGGGTGGGGCGCTGGCTGATATTGTCGATCGCCGCCGCCTGCTGATCGGGGCCCAGCTTTGGGCACTGGTCTGTGCCGGCTTGCTGGCAACCTTGACCTTCATGGGGCTGACCGGGCCGCTGGTGCTGCTGGCGCTGACCTTCGCCATTGCCACCGGGGCGGCGCTGTCCGCGCCCGCGTTTCAGGCCATCGTACCGGAACTGGTGCCGCGACCGGCCTTGCCCGATGCGGTGGCGCTGAACAGCCTGGGCATCAATATTTCCCGCGCCATCGGCCCGGCGCTGGGCGGTTTCATCATCGCGGCGGCCGGCACCCCTGCCGTCTTCGCCCTGAATGCCCTGTCGGTGTTGGGCGTGATGGTGGTGCTGGTGGCGTGGCGGCGGCAGGTGGCCGCCCCCACCTTGCCGGCAGAGCGCTTCTTCGGCGCCTTGCGGGCCGGGGCGCGCTATGCACGGCATTCACCAGCCCTGCAGACGGTGCTGATCCGTTCCATCGGTTTCTTCCTGTTTGCCAGCGCGCTCTGGGCCTTTGTGCCCATCATCGCCCGGCGGGAACTGGGGCTGGGCCCTGCCGCCTATGGCGGGCTGCTGGGCTGCATGGGGGCGGGGGCCGTGCTGGGGGCGGTGCTGTTGCCGCATGTGCGGGCGCGGACGGGTGCCAACGGCCTGACCATCGGGGCCACCATCCTGTTCGCCCTGGTCGCCGTCGGGCTGGCCCATGCGCGGAACTTTGGGGAGGCGGCAGGCGCCATGGCGCTGGCCGGCATGGGCTGGATCGCCATGCTCTCCAGCTTTAACGTCGCCGCCCAGATGGCGGTGCCGGCCTGGGTGAAGGCAAGGGCGCTGGCCGTCAATCTGCTGGTCTTCCAGGGTTCCATGGCAGCGGGTAGCACGCTTTGGGGCACGCTGGCCGGGCATCTGGGCATTCCCATGACCCTGATGGTGGCGGCAACGGGCCAGATCCTGGCCCTGATTCTGGCGCTGCGCTGGCGGATCAGCGGGGAAGGGGCAGGCAATCTGACCCCATCCTCCCATTGGCCGGTCCCGCTGGCGGTGGCTGACATGCCGGCGGACCGGGGACCGGTGATGATTACCGTTGAATACCGGGTCGATCCGGCCAGGGTGGCGGATTTCAGCGCCGCCATGCAGGTGCTGCGCCGCATCCGCCACCGCGACGGTGCCATCAGTTGGGGCCTGTATGAGGATGCGGCCGAGCCGGGCCGCATGGTGGAAAGCTTTGTGCTGGAAAGCTGGCTGGAACATCTGCGCCAGCATGAACGCGTCACCCATGCCGACCGGGAAAACCAGGAGGCGGTGCGTGCCTTTCATCTGGGGCCGGATGCCCCCATCGTCCGCCACGTGATAGCTCCGTCATGAGACGGTCTGTTGCCGGTCTGGCGCTGGCTCTGGCGTTGAGCGCACCGGCCGGGGCCGAAAGCCCCACGGTCACGCCGGGGCTGGATCTGCGCCTGCGCTGGGAGGATCTGGCCCATGACCAATGGGGCCAGGGGGGCGACCACTATCTCTATGAAAGGGTCATGCCCTCGCTTTCGGTGAAGGGGGACGGGTTTCGCCTGTTCACCCAACTGATCGGGGCCGGGGTTACCGGAATGCGGACCGATCCCGGCCCGCCCGACCGCAGCGGGGTGGACCTGTTGCAGGCGTCCCTGGCGGTCGATCTGGTACAGGCGGGACCGGTCGCAATGTCGGTCAGTGGTGGCCGGGAATTGCTGGGTTTGGGCTCTGAACGGCTGGTGGGGCGGCGGTTCGGCGCCAATGTGCCGCAGCCGTTTGATGGCGGGCGGCTGATCCTGTCCGGCCAAGGCTGGAAGGCGCAGGCCCTTTGGGAACGGCCTGTCATCACCGGGCCGGATGATTTTGACGACAAGCCGGGCCAAGGCCGTTTCCTGCGCGGGCTTTACACCACGCTGCAGGGGCAGCAGGGCGTGATGGATGCCTATCTGCTGGCCACCGGCCAGGGCACCGCCCGCTATGCCCAGGGGCGGGGCCAGGAACGGCGGCGCACAGCGGGTCTCCGCTTGGCGGGCAAACAGGGCCCCTGGTCCTGGAATTGGGAGGCGATGGCCCAATGGGGGCATCTGGCGGACAGCAGCATCCGGGCCTGGTCGCTGGCCAGCGAAACCGGCTATCAATTCACCGATTTACCCCTCACCCCGCGCCTGCTGCTGCGGGCCAATATTGCCAGCGGGGATGGCGATCCCAAGGATGGCCGGCTGGGCACCTTCAACCCGCTCTACCCGCGCGCCAAATATTTCGGGGAACTGACGCCCATCGGCCCGCGCAACATGATGAACCTGCATCCGGGCCTGGAACTGGATTTGGGCCACGGCTTTGACCTGTCGCTGGTCAGCCTGTTCTACTGGCGGGAAAACCGCCATGACGGGGTCTATAGCGTGCCCGGCCCGTTGCTGCGCCCCGCCGACCCGGCGGCTGGCCGCTATATCGGCCATCAGGGGGAACTGGTGCTGGGCTGGAAGCGGGAGGGGCTTTCCGTCACCGCCTCCCTTTCTGCCTTCCAGCCCGGTTCTTATCTGCGCCGCACCGGCCATGACGACACCACCACCCTGGTGGGGGTGGAAATCGGCTGGGCGCTGTAACGCTTACTTTTCCAACTGCCCCATCGGGTCGACCACCTGATCGCCCTTGCGCACGGCGAAGTGCAGTTGCGGGAAGCGGACATTGCCGGTCTGGCCCACGGTGCCGATGGACTGGCCGCGCGTCACCCGCTGGCCCTGCTGCACGCCGATATCGGCCAGATGGGCATAGACCGTGACCCAGCCGCCATCATGGCGGATCAGTACCAGATTGCCGAAGGATTTCAACTGGTTGCCGGCATAGGCGACGATGCCGGCCTCAGCCGCCGCCACGGCGGTGCCTTGGGATGCTGCAATGTTGATACCGTCATTGCGCAAGCCGCCCGGCTTGGCACCATAGGTGGAGATGATTTCCCCCCGCAGCGGCCACATGAAGCGGGCGGCGGTGCGCGGCGGCGGTGCCTCGTCGGGCTTGGCCAGCGGGGCAGCGGTAGCCACCTGGGGCGCCGGGGTGGTTACCGGGGGCAACGTTACCGGGGCTGGGGCCGGGGACACCGGTGCCGGCTGGCGGTTGGCGGGCAGGACCGGTGGGGTGCTGCTGCTGACCGCTCCGTTGCCATTGCTGACATGGTTATTGGTGGCGGATGGGGGCGGGGCAAGGGGCTCTGCCTCCACCCCCCGCTTGCCGGTGATCGGGGTCGGGCTGTTGTTGACGGCTGGGCGAACCGGTGCCGGGGCCGGTGTCACGGGCTTGGCCACCGCAGGGGCCGGCGGGTCCAGCGGCATTGTCTCCACGCTGGGGCGCGTGGCGCGGGCCGGCGGGGCAGAACTGGTGGCTGGCGGCATATCCGGCTTGCGCGCAGGTGCCGGGGCCGGGTTGACGTTGCTGGCGATTTGGGCCGGGGCACCGGCGGCCCCGCTGCCCGGCATGTGCAACTGTTGGCCCACGCGGACAATATAGGGGGGCTGCAGGCCGTTCAGACGGATGATCTCCGCCATGTCAACATTCATCTGCCGGGCGATGCCATAGACCGTATCGCCGGCCTTCACCTGATAGGTGCGGGGTGTCGGCAGGTTCAGCCGCTGGCCGGGATGCAGCGTGTAGGGCGGCGCCAGCCCGTTCATACTGATCAGGTCTTGGGGCGAGACATGATATTGGGTGGCGATCGACTGCACCGTGTCGCCGCGTGAAACGAAGATGGCATTGGCCGGCGGCGGGGGCGGCGCGGCGCGCGGCAAATCCCCCTCCGTGGAACAGCCGGCCAACAGGCCCAAGGCCAGCAGGGGCATGGCGATGGTGGCCAGACGCATTTTCAGCCCACGCCGCTTTGCGGTGGATAAGGGGCGAGGTCCGGCAACAGGGGGACGAATCGAACGGGCCACAATTCCTCTCGCTGCAATCCACATTCGCCGTCACCGTCTGCCAGAGGCCGCCGGAAACGGACAACCTTCAGCGCGCGGTGATCGGGGCCAAGCGGTATGACCATAATACCACCGGGCGCCAGTTGATCCACCAGATCGGGCGGTGGATAGCCGATACAGCCGGCTGTCACCAAAATCCGCTCGAACGGTGCGGCCTCCGGCCAGCCGCGCAGGCCATCGGCCAATCGGGCCGTGACATTATGCAGCCGCAAGCTGGCGAAGCGGGCTTCGGCCTCTTGCATCAAGGGCCGATGCCGTTCGACCGTATACACGCGCTGGGCGATCTTCGCCAGAATAGCGGCCTGATAACCGCTTCCCGTGCCGATTTCCAGTACCTTGTCGTTCGGGCCTACCGCCAGTGCCTGGGTCATCAGGCCTACCACCTGTGGCTGGCTGATGGTCTGGCCATGGCCGATGGGCAGGGCGGTATTCTCATAGGCCTGATCGCGGAACGGTGTCGGCACGAATATTTCGCGCGGCACCGCCTCCACCGCCCGCAGCACATCAACATCGGTGATGCCCTGGCGGCGCAGCAACATCAGCAACCTGATCTTGCTGGCCGCCCGGTTCACGCCAAGGCCCCCTTCAACGCCTCCAGACAGGCGTAATGCGTCAGGTCCAGATAGATCGGCGTCACCGAGATGCCGCCATGGGCAACGACATGCACGTCGGTATCTGTCGGCACCTCTGTTTCGCCACGGGCCAGCCCGATCCAGAAATAACGCCGGCCGCGCGGGTCGATCCGCTCATCCAGCTCATCCCCGATCTTGCGGTTGCCATGGCGCACCACATGCACGCCCGTCACATCGTCCGGCGGCACGGCCGGGTAGTTCACATTCATCAGCACATGGCGCGGCCAGTCCACAGCCATGATCCGACGGACGATATCGGCGCCATGGCGTTCGGCCACCGCCCAGTCGGGCGGGCTGTCCGGGCTGGTCCGCTGGCTCATGGCGATGGCGCGCACGCCCAGCAGCGTCGCCTCCATCGCACACGCAATCGTGCCGGAATAGGTGACATCCTCCCCCAGATTGCTGCCATGGTTGATGCCTGACAGCACCAGGGTCGGTTTGCGGTCCTGCATCAGATGGTTGATGGCCAGCAGCACGCAATCGGTGGGCGTGCCATCCACCGTATAGCGCTTGGGCCCCACCTCCCGCAGGCGCAGGGGCCGATGCATGGTCAGGCTGTGGCTGGCACCGGATTGCTCCGTCTCCGGCGCCACCACCCAGACATCATCACTCAGCGACCGGGCGATCTTCTCCAGCACGCCCAGCCCTGCGGCATGGATGCCGTCATCATTGCTGATCAGGATGCGGGCACCGGTGAAATCGAAACTGGGCTTGCCCATTATGCGGTGATCCGTTCCAGCCCGCCCATATAGGGGCGCAACGCTTCCGGCACCAGAATGGAGCCATCGGCCTGCTGGTAATTTTCCAGCACGGCGATCAGGCAGCGGCCCACGGCCACGCCCGACCCGTTCAGCGTATGCAGGAACTGGGTGTTCTTCTCCCCCTTGGCGCGGAAGCGGGCCTTCATGCGGCGGGCCTGGAAATCCCCGCAATTGGAGCAACTGGAGATCTCGCGGTACATGCCCTGGCCGGGCAACCAGACCTCGATATCGTAGGTCTTCTGGGCGGAGAAGCCCATATCGCCGGTGCAGAGCGTGACGGTACGGAAGGGCAGGCCCAACCGCTTCAGCACGGTTTCGGCGGCGTCCGTCATCCGTTCATGCTCGGCCGCCGACTGATCGGGCCGGGTGATGGAGACCATTTCCACCTTGTAGAACTGGTGCTGGCGGATCATGCCGCGCGTATCCCGCCCGGCCGACCCGGCTTCCGACCGGAAACAGGGGGTGCGGGCGGTCAGGCGCAACGGCAGTTCGTCTGCATCCAGAATGGCGTCATTGACCAGATTGGTCAGCGGCACCTCTGCCGTGGGGATCAACCAGAAGCCATTGGTGGTCTGGAACAGGTCTTCGGTGAATTTGGGCAACTGCGCTGTGCCAAAGGCGGCCTCATCCTTCACCAGCAGGGGCGGGGACACTTCCTCAAACCCGAACTCGTTGGTGTGGATATCCAGCATGAAATCGCCCAGCGCGCGTTCCAGCCGGGCCAGCTTGCCGCGCAGCACGGTGAAGCGCGCGCCCGACAGCTTGGCGGCCAGATCAAAGCTCATCAGCCCCAGCGCTTCGCCCAGCTCAAAATGCTGCTTGGGGTTGGCGATATCGGCCGGCGTGCCAATGCGGCGGATTTCCACATTGTCATGCTCATCCTTGCCCGCCGGCACATCATCGGCCGGGATGTTGGGCAGGCTGGCCAGGATGCCGTCCAGTTCGGCCCCCAGCTCCTTTTCCTGCTGTTCCAGGGCGGGCAGCTTTTCCTTCAGCGCCGCCACCTCATCCAGCAAAGGCTGGGCGTCGCGCCCTTCCTTCTTATAGGTGCCGATCAGTTTGGAGGCTTCGTTGCGGCGGGCCTGCAATTCCTGGAATTCGGTCTGAAGGGCGCGGCGGCGCTGGTCCAGTGCCAGAATGTCGGACGACTGGGCAGACAGTCCACGCCGGGCCAGGCCACGGTCGAAAGCATCGGGATTGTCGCGGATGGAACGAAGGTCGTGCATGACAGCGCCAGTTGAAGCCGTGAAAGGGGCACAAAGAGTGCACCGCCCTTATAGGGGCAGCAGGGGGCTGCCGTCCAGGGACACCGGTTGTGAAGCCCGTTCAGGGCTTCCATTCGAACATCATCATCACCGTTCTTTGCAGCACGAAGAAATTATCGTCGGAAATGATGTGGATGAAGACGCGTCCATCCTTGGCCGGGCGCACATCGATTCCCTCAAAATTCTCGGTCAGCAGGGGCGGGTCCAGGCGGGCGATCTCCCGGCCAGCCAGCGTGGCACCGGTCAGCGTGCCCGTCGCCACGGCCTTGGCGTCGATATATGCGATACGGCTGCCCCAGCCACCCAACATGCCGACCCGCCGTTCCAGCACCAGGATGCCGCCATCGGGCAGGTTTGCCGCATCCACCGGCAGGAAGGGCGGGTGACCCTGGTACCGGAACTCCACCCAATCACCGGATCGGCCGATCCAGGCCCGGTGTCGTCCCGGCTCGCCGGGGGCCTCCCCCTCGGCGATCAGCAACAGGCGGCCATCAGGCCGCATCAAGGCGGTTTCCAGTCCGGCGTTAAAATCCAGCGCCTTCAATCCTGCCGGGCCGTCCAGCGGCACCGGCTTCACCCCGGCCAGGGCAGGGCCGTAACGCAGCAGCCGGTGTTCCCGCTCGAATCCGACGATCCAGCCATCCCCAGGCCAGGGACCGATCATGGCCAGTGATTCGCTGTCATTCCGGCCACCCTGCAGGATCGTGCCGTCGGTTTCCAGCAAGGGGGCCTTGATCAGATCGTCCATGCCGGCCAGCGTACCATCGGGACGATAGGAGAGCCGGCCCGCCACCTTGTTGCCCCGATCGGATATGGCAACGAATTGCCGCCCGTCGGGACTGATGCGCAGGGAGGAGAGACCGCCCATGGTCTTGCGCCCGTCCTGCAGGGCCACGGCCCCTTTGAAGGTCAGTTCGCCGACCCGCTGTGGCTGGGCGCTGGCCGGTTCAGTCTCCACCAACTGCGCCGGCACCCCATGGGGTCGTGGATCGCCGGTGGCGCAGCCGGTCAGACCCACGGGGGCTGCCAGCAGCCAACCGACAAGGCGAAACAAGCGAAACGTCGACATGGCCATTGTGGGGCGGTTTCCCTGTGGTTCCGGGACGAGCGGGGCATGAAACAGGGCCGGGCCTGTCATGGTCAAGCCATCTGGGCTTGTTCAATCTTCTTTCGCAGCGCCGCATGGGCGGCTATCCTGCCGACCAACCTTTGGCATTCCACAAGATCAGGTACCCGACGTCATGAACGAGATTGACGCCCTGCCGTCCCCGTTGCCCTCTGTCGATAATGAGCGGCTGGACCGTCTGGAAGCCCGCGTTGCCGAGTTGGAAGCCAAGCTTGCCGCGGCATCCGGGGCGGAATCGGATGCTTCCCGCGTCCTGAAGGCAGAATTGAACCTCAGCAGCACTGATCTTGCCGCGTGGCTTCGGTACAACCCGGTGATGGCATTGGTCATCGCTATCGTGGGGTTCGTCATCCTCTTCCATCTGCTGGGGTAAGGCGTTCGCCTCATGGCCAATTACAATTTCGAAACCACGGTGAAGTTCAAGAACCGTGGCGATATGGACAAGGCAGAGGATTGGATACAGGCCAATGTGAAGGGGCTGTGGGCGCTGGAGTTCCTGGGGATGCAGGAACAGATGAGCGTCGATACCGGCCTGCGCTCCCAGATCCTGCTGGTGCTGTTCAAATTTGGCCGGAAGGAGGATTTTGAACGGTTCTGCCATGAATATGTGCAAGGCAAACCCGCTCTGCCACAGCCCAAGCCGCAGGCCAAGGTGGCCCCGAAGAAGTCCAAGGGCCTGTTGGGCTGGTTGTTCAACTGACCGGGGGGGCGGGGCCCTGACCGGTCAGGGCAGCTTGTTATACCGCACGCCGGCCTCGCTGCGGTCCACCATGATCACCGCGTAGGGGCTGGTCAGTACCTGCGTGGTCATCTGGCCTTCCGGGGGGGATTTTTCCCTGAACTCCACCACCAGCCGATCCCGCTGCGCCACTTGGCGTTCCGAGCGCACGCGCAGAATATCCACCGAATAGCCGGTGGTGGTGCGCGTGCCCAGGAAAATACCCAGCGCCATCAACTCATCCGGCAGGCCGCCCGGCGGCGGGCGGCCCACCAGATCCCACAGCGCCGTCCATTCCGCCTGATTGCGGGCCACCAGATAGGCTTGGCCCTGGGCGCGGCTGGTCTCTCCCGACCATAGCGCCCGCCCCACCAGGGGGGGAGCTTTGGCACCAATATCCGCCATGCTGGGTGCTGCCGCTTCACCCGCCAGCCAACTGCTGGTGTCGGTGGCACAACCGGTCAGTAAGGGGGCGATCAGGGCAGACAGGGCCAGAACCCGGGCCCAATCGCCATTACCCCGCCAGCGTGTCGGCATCATCACCTCAGGCAGCTTTCGGCAGCGCCGTTTCCACCAGCGTTGCCCAATAGCTGGTGCCCAGCGGCAAGATCTCATCATTGAAATCATAACGCGGATTGTGCAACTGACAGCCCAGAGCCGACCCGCCCTGGCCCACCCAGACATAACAGCCCGGCCGTTCCAGCAGCATGAAGGCGAAATCCTCCGCCCCCATGCTGGGGCCGACATTGCTGTAAACCTTGTCTTCGCCCACCAGTTGCCTCGCCACGGCGGCGGCCAGATCGGTGGGGGCACCGGCATGGTTGACCGTGGGCGGATAGCCCCGGCGATAGGTCATGGTGGCGCTGCTGCCAAAGGTGACCGGCACGGTTTCCACGATATGGCGCAGGCGCGCTTCCAGCATGTCCCGCACCTCATGGCTGAGCGCACGGACGGTGCCGCGCATCACCACCTCCTCCGGAATCACATTATAGGCGCTGCCGGCATGGATCTGGGTGATGGAGATGACGCCGCTTTCAATCGGGCTGACATTGCGGCTGACGATGCTCTGCACCGCCGTCACGATGTGGGCGGCGATGACGATCGGGTCGATCGTGTGGTGGGGCAATGCCGCATGGCCGCCCTTGCCAGCCACCTTGATTTCAAACTGGTCGGCGCCGGCCATGATCGGGCCTGATTTCACCACCATTTCACCCGGCGGCAGGTCGGGCCAGTTATGCATCCCGAATACCATATCGCAGGGGAAGCGCTGGAACAGCCCTTCTTCCACCATGCGGCGGCCGCCGCCATGGCCTTCCTCGGCCGGCTGGAAGATGAAATTCACCGTGCCGCTGAAATTGCGGGTTTCCGCCAGATAGCGGGCAGCCCCCAGCAGCATGGTGGTGTGGCCGTCATGGCCACAGCCATGCATCTTGCCCGGCACCTTGCTGGCATGGGCAAATTCATTGGCTTCCTGCATGGGCAGCGCATCCATGTCGGCGCGCAGGCCGATGGATTTGCCATTGGGACCACCTTGGCCGTGCAGCACACCGACGACACCGGTGCCGGCGATGCCGGTATGCACCTCCACCCCGAATTCCTTCAGCTTCTCCACCACGAAGGCGGAGGTCTTGAATTCCTCGAACCCAATTTCAGGATTCTCATGAATATGCCGACGCCACTCGGTCATGTCGGCATGGAAATCGGCGATACGGTTGATGATCGGCATGGTCCCTTGCTCCTGACGCAGCGCCCCCCTCGCTTACATGGGTATGGCGCAGCCATCTGTCGGACAGATTAGGGCGAACCTTTCCAATGGGGAAGGGGCAAACGTTACTCGATGGTAATCCACGTTGTGACGGTTTGCGTATATTGCCTATAAGGAAACGCTTTTGCGTCGGCACAGGCACATTCTGCAGTTGGAGAAATAAAAAAATGTCTACGAAGTTGTTGTTGCCCCTGTTGGCAGGTGTTTCGTTATGTACGATGACAATGACCAGTGCCCAGGCGCAGCCAGCCGCTGACAAGCAGGGCTGGCAGGTTCGCGTGGGTGTATTGGGGGTGGCTGTACCGGATTACGAAGGGTCCGATGATTACAGGTTCCGGCCATTCCCAGATGTTGAGATTACTTATGACGACACTATCTTTTTTGATCAGCGTGGTTTAGGGGCCAACCTGATCCAATCCGGCCCGCTGACGGCAGGTGTGACGGTGGGTTATGATGGCGGTCGCAAGGAAAGACGCAACCGCGCCCTGCGCGGGTTGGGTAATGTGGATGACACGGTGGTGGCCGGCGCCTTTGCAAATTATCGTATCGGGAGTTGGATATTGACGGCTGATGTCAATACCGACCTGTTGGGCGATGGACATGACGGTACGACGGCCGCCCTTGGATTTTCCTATGTGCTGACGCCCAATGACCGGGTAATGATCGCCATCGGCCCTTCCATTACCTGGGCCAGCGATAATTACATGCAAAGCTATTTCGGTATCAATGCGGCGCAGGCCGCCCGTTCCGGCCGCGCCGTCTATCGGGCCGAGGCGGGTTTCAAGGATGCGGGGTTGTTCGGATTCGGCGCCTACAAGTTGACGAAGAACTGGTCGCTGACCGGTGTGGCTGGTTATAATCGCCTGTTGGGCGATGCCGCCGACAGCCCCCTGGTGAAGCGGGACGGCAGCGCTAACCAGTTCTTCGGTGGTCTGGGTATTTCCTACAGCTTTTAAGCTTTTCCTATAGCGACAATCGCCGCCGTACCCGTTCCCGATGATCAGAAATCATCGGGAACGGGTATAATCTGTCGTCAGGGATAGGTTGCTGACAGGGTGGATGTCATAGACATTATCCTGCCAGCCGCGAAGGGCGGGGGAAACCAGCCGCTGGGAACTGCCGAAATTGATCGGGATGATCTGCTGGCCATCCAGGATTTGCCGCTCCAGCCGTTTCAACGCCACTTCTTCGGCCGGCATCACGGCGCCGGGTGGCAGGAAGGGGACGAGTGCGTAGGAGGGAGCATAGGCAATCCAGGTATTCAGCACGAAGCCGCTGAAATCACCGCCGGCTTCGTGTTGCACGATGAGGCGGGATTCCTGCCCTATCAGATCGGTGTCCACCCCCAGCACCTGTTTCCACTGTGCGGCAATCGCCACCACGCGTTGCCGCACGGCCTCGGTTGCCGCGTGGAGGATTTCAACCCTCGGTGCTGGCCGGTCGGGGCCATAGCCGGCGCGGGCCAAGGCGTCGCGGGCGGCTTGTTGGCGGGCGGCGACACTTTCCTGCGCCACGTTTGCCCCCCGCTCCTGCCACAGGCCGGGCGGTACCAGCCCCAGGGCGGGAACGGCCCGGCCCTGGCTGGGGGCTGTCAACTGATCCCTGTCCAGCGCCAGCGCCAGTGCCTCCAGAAAGGCAGGATTGTCCCGCCAGGCGGCCCCATCGGGGTTGGCACGCAGATAGGTCAGCGATGTCCAGGGATGGATATGCAGGCTCTCCGGCAGCTCCCGTCGTGCCCATGCCACCATGGGGCCGGGCAAGGTGCTGGTAACGTGGAGGGCGCCGGTGCGGAACAGGTTCAGTTCCATTTCCGGCCCGTCGCTGACCACCAGTTCTACCGCCGCCGTCGCGGCCGGTACGCGGTAATAATCGTTACGAACCAGATGATAGGCACTGTGCAACCGGTGCCCGACCAGCCGGTAGGGCCCATTGCAGACCAGCTTGTCCGCTGCCGCAAACCCGTTGCCCGTCTGGGCCAGGCTGGGGCCATGTACCGGCAGGGTAAGGCGATGGGCCAGGACCATATCGAAATCGGCCTGTGGGCGTGCCAGCCGCACCTCTACCCTTTGCGCATCCAAAGCCCGGATGCCCAGTTGTTCGGGCGGCAGATGGCCCTGGCGGATGGCGGTGGCATTTTCCACCCCATCCAGCAGATCGGCGATGCCCGATGCCGTTGCCGGGTCAACCGCCCGGCGCCAGCCGCGCACGAAATCGTCTGCGGTCAGCCGGTCGCCGTTCCACCAGCGGGCGTCCTGGCGCAGATGGAAGGTCCAGATCAGCCCATCGGCACTTTGCTCCCAGCGCTCCGCCACGCCCGGCACCGTCCGTCCCGAAGCATCGCGGGTCAGCAACCCTTCGCAGAGTTCCAGCAAGATCCGTCCCACCCCCAGCGTCAGACCACGATGCGGGTCCAGGGTTTCCGGTTCCGGCCCGATGCCGATGCGCAAAACCTCCGTCGCACCCGCCGGGGGGACAAAGGCGAGGACAAGCGCCAGGGCGGCAAGGGCAGGCTTGCCTTTCATAATGGTGCGCGCAGGCCTTGGGCGAAGGCGCGGACCAGCGGATTGAGGCTGAACCCGTCGCCTGTTCGTTCCAGCATGGATTTTTCCTGCAAGGCGGACAGCCCGCCCGCCGGTCGGGTGCTGCTGTCCCTGCATAAAGCCTGATCAGCCTCATCCTGGCTGAATTCATCATCCAGGCTGGACAGCACACGGAGCGCGCGCCTTTCCACCCCGCTCAACAGGTTGAAGGCCCAGCCCATCGCCGCCCCCACCGAATGATGCCGGGCCGGGCCGGGGCGGCGCATTCCGGGCAGGGCGCGCACCGGGTCACGGCTGGCCTCCACGGTGGCGGACAGGCCCAGCAAGCTGCAGGCGCGGGCGGCGATTTCCACACCCAGTGGCACACCCCCCAGATGGCGGCAGATGCTGGCGATGGCACGGGCGGCCCCGGCATCATCCTGGAAATTCAGCCCGGTGGCGCTCGCCGCCTCCAGAAACAGGCCGGTGGCGGCACTGGACTGGCAGGTGTCTGTCCCCGGCATTCCCAATGGCGACAGGCGTACACAGAAGGGGCGCAGCCGCCGGTGAGCCGTATGGGAGGTGATCAATACGCTTGCCTGTGGGCAGGTCTCCAGCAGTTGGCGCATCAGATCCAGCGCGTCATCGCCCAACAGTTCTACGCCATCCAGCAACAGCAGGCAGGCGCGGTTGCCGATCCGGTCCAGCAGGGTGATGACCGGCCTTGCCCTATCGATCGCCAACCCCAGATGGCCGCCAATATGGGCGGCCAGCATATCTGCGTCGGCAAGGCTCTGGCCGGACAATGGCACCAGCCATTGTCCATCGGGGAAATCATCGGCCAGCAGCCGGGCAGCAGCGCAGGCCAGTCGCGTCTTTCCCGTGCCTGAAAGACCGGTAATCACCAACAGACGGTCCCGGCGCATCAGCTTCAACACATTGGCCAGTTCCACATCCCGACCGGAAAGCGGTCCCAGCATATGGGGGATATTGCCGATGGGGCGCGTTGTGCCGACAGCCGGCATGGCCAGACGGTAGCCGCGCCCATGCACGGTCAGGATCAGTGAGCCGTTACTGTCCCCCAGTGCCGTGCGCAGACCGGAAATCTGTACCGCTACATTGGCTGGATCGACGATCTGTCCTGGCCAGATGCGATCCAGCAGATCGGCGGCAGAGACATCGCGCCCGATATTTTCCGCCAGGACTGACAAAATAGCCGTGGCGCGTTTGCCCAACGGTACAGGAACCCCGTTGCGGCAGGTCAGGCGACCATTTGCCGGCTGAAATTGAAAAGCGCCGATGGCGATTCCGGCTGTTCCTGCTTCCGGCAGCATCCCGTCCCCCATCTGCCCTGATGCCGGCCCCGCCCAGCAAAGGGCAGAGCCGGCAGGTTAACCTTAATTGGAAGCGAAGGCCAGCAGGTCGGCACTCAGCCGATCCTTGTGAGTGTCGGTTACCCCGTGCGGCCCGCCTTCGTAAACTTTCAGTTCTGCATGGGGCAGCAGTTTCTTCACTGCCCGTCCGGCAGCGTCGATGGGGACCACCTGATCGGCATCGCCATGGATGACCAACGTGGGAAGCCCGTCGAACTTCTTCAAATCCTCCGTGAAGTCAGTTTCGGAGAAGGCCTTGATGCAGTCATATGTGGCCTTGTGGCTGGCCATCATGCCCTGCATCCAGAAACTGTCGATCATGCCTTGCGACGGCTTGGCGCCGGGCAGGTTGAAGCCGAAGAACGGGCCGCTGGCGATATCCTTGTAAAGCTGCGAACGGTCGGCCAGGCTGGCCGCACGCAAGCCATCGAACGCCTCCATCGGGGTGCCGGCCGGGTTGGCATCCGTCTTCAGCATCAGCGGTGGAACCGCGCCTACCAGCGCTATCTTGGACACGCGTGCACGACCATGGCGGGTAATATAGCGGGTGACCTCGCCGCCACCGGTGGAGAATCCGACCAGCACCGCATCGCGTACATCCAGCGCTTCCAATACCTGTGCCAGATCATCAGCATAGGTATCCATGTCATGGCCGTGCCAGGGCTGGCTGGAACGGCCATGGCCGCGCCGGTCATGGGCGATGGTGCGCAGACCGTTGGAGGCCAGGTGCAGCATCTGCGCTTCCCAGCTATCCGCATTCAGCGGCCAGCCATGGCTGAACACGACCGGGCGACCGCTGCCCCAATCCTTGTAATAGATCTGTGTCCCATCATCGGTGGTGATCGTACCCATGGCCATTCTCCGCCTTAGTGCTGGTTGCTGTCTGTCGGCGGGGGGAGCCGGATGGTCCGCCCCTGATCGACAGCGGAACTATTCAGCGGAAAAAGAAATTCGGCGTGTTAAAAGACATAAAATCAGTCTCGTTGGAATGTGGCATAAGCTAAAGCCCCCCTGCTACAGGCCCCGTTGCCCAGCCGAGTGTGAGTATGCCTTTCGAGAAGCCGGATCATTACCTGCTGGATACCGGCGGCCGCCGCCTTTTGCGCAATGGCGATGTGGTTGCCTTGGGCGACCGTGCCTTTGACCTGTTGCTGGCCTTGGCAGGCGCCGGCGGCGAGGCCTTGTCGGCGGATGAACTGACGGCCCTGGTCTGGCCGGGGCTGTCGGTCAGCGCCGGCAATTTGCGGGTCCAGGTCCGGGCTTTGCGCAAGGCGCTGGGGGACGGGGCGGTGGAGAATGTGCCGGGTGTGGGCTATCGCCTGACCCTGTCGCTGGCCCCGGTACCGGCCAACGCCGGCGAATCCCCGGCGGAGGAACTGGTCGGGCGTGACGGCGACCTGGATCGCCTGCGTGAATTGCTGGCTCGGTCGCGGCTGGTCAGCATCATCGGCCCTGGCGGGGTGGGCAAGACCTGTCTGGCCCTGGCGGGGGCGGCGGCCTGTGAGGGGTTGCGGGTGGTGCATGTGGAACTGGCGCCGGTGCGTCAGCCGGGGTTGGTGCCAGTGGTGACGGCCGCCGCCCTATCCATCCGGCTGTTGAAAGCCGATGTCGTTGAAGCCATCCGGGAGGCGCTGGTCGGTCAGCCGACCCTGGTGTTGCTGGACAATGCCGAACATCTGCTGGATGAGGTGGGGGAGTTTGCGGAAAACCTGCTGGGCATCTGTCCCGACCTGCACCTGCTGCTGACCAGCCGGGAGCCGTTGAATATCAGCGGCGAATTACTGCTCAACCTCTGCCCCCTGGCCTGTCCGCCGGCGGAAGAGACGGAGCCGGTGGCCATCCGGTCCTATCCCGCCGTCGCCCTGGTACTGCGTAACCATGCCGGGGCCGGCTGGCCCCCGCTGGGGGATGACCAGATGCCGGCCCTGGCCAAGCTTTGCCGACAGTTGGATGGGCTGCCCTTGGCCCTGGTGCTGCTGGCCGCGCAGTTGCGTGATTGTCTGGTCGCGGATGTTTCGGCGGTGCTGGAGGGGCGTTTACAGAACCTGCCGCTGGAAGGCACGCTCCGTTACCGCCATGACAGTCTGGCCCATATGCTGGATTGGAGCTTTGATCTGCTGTCGGCAGATGAAAGGCTGCTGCTGTCACGACTGGCCGTGTTCAGCGGTTCCTGGCCGGTGGCGGCGGCTGTTGCTGTTTGTGGGGGCTCGCCGCTGACGCCGGCCATGGTGCCGGGGCTGGTGGCCAATCTGGTTTCCCGTTCCCTGGTGGCGGGACCGTTGCAGACGCAGGCGCCAGGCCTGCGCCTGCTGGAAACCATCCGCCAATATGTCATCGCCCGCGATCCGGGATTGATCGGCCGGGAGGGGTTGAACGATGCCCTGATGACGTGGCTGCAGGAGGCGCTGGAGCAGTTTCATGCGCGGTCAGAGAAACTGGGCCGGAGCCGCGCTGAACTGACAGTCGATATTGCCGATGTGCGGGCCATACTGGATTGGGGGTTCGCCGGCCATGATGTTCCGCGGGCGCAGGAACTGGTGGTCGATATGCTTTATGTGTGGACGACACAGGGCCGTTATACGGAAGCGGCGCGCCACTTGGTACGCGCCTGGGATGCCTGTGAAGAGACCACACATCCCGCCCTGCGAGGGGCCATCGGTATCCTGCTTTACGGGGAAGGTGTGCCCCTGCAAATGCCGCATCACCAGCAACGCCCCTGGTACATGGAGCATGAATTCCATCGTGCCATTACCGCGTTGAAGGCCCATATTGACCACCGGCCCCGATGGTTCGGCAGTTCTGTCATCAGCGCTGGCTGGCTGTTGCGTTACAATGGCGATCATCAGGCTGCACAGGCCCTTTGGGAGGAAGCCGATATCATCTGTGCGACCTTCGGCTTTGACAATATGCGTTCCAGCATTCTGTCGATGATCGGTCTTGCAGCGGTCAGCACAGGCGATTTCAAGAAGGCGCGCCAGTCATTTGAATTGGCCATGTCGATTTTGAAGGCAATGGGTCTCTATCCGTCCTTGGTGGCCCTGCGTATGGCGGATATGGAATTTTCCACCGGTGACTATGACCGTGCGGTGGCGCTGGCACGCGAAACCATTGCGGAGGCGCCCCGGCTCAGTCCTGCCATCAAAACGACGCTCCATGCCAATCTCGCCACTTATCTGCTGGTGAAGGGGGAGATAGCCGGTGCCATGCTCGAAGCGCTTACAGCGCTGCGCATGATGCTACGCTATGAGTATATCTATTCTACGGGTTGGACGTTGGAGCGTGGTGCGCTGATCGCCGCTCGGTTGGGACAACGGGAACTGGCCGCAGAATTGATGGCGGGCAGTCAGATTTTTATCAATGACAGGAACCTGACCCGCGAAGCGCCGGAACTGGCGATCCATCGGTTGTTGCAGGCTGAACGGGTGCAGCCGACCCTGGAGCCTCCGTCACAGGAGCAATTGCTGCAGAAGCTGTTGGCCTTTTATGAAGGGGCGGTGGCCGCGGAAAGCTGACCACCGCCGCACTTTGCTCACCAGACGAAGCTGCCGGCCGCGCGCGGCGGCAGTTGCGTCCTGAAGCGCTTTTTCCCATCGCTGATGACAAACCGGGCCGGTTTGTCGCCATGGTTATAGGCCACCAATACCCGGCCGCCATCGGGGTTTTCAAAGGCGACACTTTCCACGTCACCTACCTCCGCCGTGGCGGCAATGCGCACGGCCCCCGGTTTCACGAAGCGGCTGGCATGGCCGAAGGCGTAATATTCCTGGTTGCGGGTGATGGCCCCTGTCTGGCTGTTGATGGTGACGATGCCCCGGCAGGTATCGCAGCCACCGGCAAAGGGCCGGTTCTTCTCATCCAGTGCCAGGTTCCACATCAGCACGCCACGCGCGCCATAGCGGGTGGAGCCGATGATCAGCCGGCGCATCATCCAGGCGAAACTATCGGCATAGTCGGGTGCCCATTCCCCGCCGGAACATTCGGTCAGGAAGACCTCTTTCTCCGGGTGGGCCTGCTGCACGATGGCCTGGGCCGCCACCTGGCCATTATAGCAGTGCCAGGCCACGCCGCTGACATAGCTGTTCGCCTTGGCGTTGGCGAATACGGTCAGCGGCTGTTCCGGCTGGTCCCAATTATGGTCCCAGTCCAGCAGCTTGGTCTTGATGCCCTGTGCCGTCAGTTCCGGCCCCAGATGGTCAGCGAAGAAGCGGGCGCGGTCGACGGCCCCCCAGCGCATCCCCGGATAATCCTTCGGCTCAAAATCCGGTTCGTTCTGGATGGTCAGGTAATCGGTCGGCACGCCCTGGGAGGCGGCCTCTGTGATGTACCGGGCGAAGAAGCGGGCATAGACGGGGTATGCCTCATCCTTCAATTGCCCCTTGATCAGCGAACCGGTGGTTTTCATCCAGGCCGGCGCGCTCCAGGGGGAGGCGACGATTTTCAGGTCGCCATTGATGGACAGCGCCTGCCGCACCGTGGGGAACACATGCTCGGCCGGGCGCTTCAGGGAGAAGTGCTGAAGGTCTGGGTCGGGTGCCCCACCCGGCGCATCATCCAGGCTGTAATGGTCGAGCGAGAAATCGGAAGCACCAATGGTCAGCCGTGTCAGGCTGAAACCCAGCCCGCCTTCCTGCCGACCGAACAATTCCGCCAGCAGGGACTGGCGCTGGCTGTCCGTCAGTTTGGTGCGGATCAGCCAAGCCGAACTGTCGGTGATGGCCGCTCCGAACCCCACCATGGTCTGGAAGCGCTGGGCCGGATCGACGGCGATTACCGGCAGGCCGGCTGCGGCGCCGGGGTTAACCGGCGCCTGTTCGGTCAGCGAGAAACGGCGGTCGCCGCTGGTGATCCAGGCCCGCATCGGCTCCGCCGCCATTGCCAGTTGCGACAGGGTCAGCAGGGCCAGCAGCGACAGCAGGGCCAGCGTGCTGGCGATGGCGATACGGGTCTTCATGGCTTGCCCTTCCATGCGTCCAGCTTGGCTTCCCCGGTCAGGGCCTTGTCGCCGGCATGGCTGCCGACATAAAGCCCATAGCTGCCCTGGGGCAAGCGCCAGCCGCCGGCCTTGACATCATAATCGGCCAGCACGCGCGGATCGACCGTCAGGCTGACGCGGCGGGTTTCACCGGGGGCAAGGTCCAGCTTCTTGAACCCGGCCAGCCGCAGCATGGGCCGGCGTTCGCCCGCCTGCACATAAAGCTGCGGCGTGTCGGCCCCGGCCACCTGTCCCTTGTTGGTGACATCGAAGCTGACGGTCAGGCGAACGCCACCTTCCACCTTCAGGTTGGCGTACTGGAAGCTGGTATAGGACAGGCCATAGCCGAAGGGGAACAGCGGTGTCTGCCCCTTTTCGGCGTACCAGCGGTAACCGGCAGCGGCCCCTTCGACATAATCCACGGCAAAGGGTTTGATCCGCCCCACCTTCTGGCCATTGCGCCCGGCCTCATCCAGGGCGGCCTGTTCGGCAAAGCCGGGGGCAGATGGGCGGGGGGCCTGGCTTTCAGCGGCGGGGAAGGTCATGGGCAGGCGACCGGAGGGGTTCACCTCCCCGAACAGGATGCGGGCAATGGCTTCCCCGCCGCGCTGGCCGGGATACCAGGCGGCCAGCACCGCCTTCACCTTGTCCAGCCATGGCATCAGCACCGGGCCGCCGCTTTCCAGCACCACCACCGTCTTGGGGTTGGCCGCCGACACCGCCTCGATCAGCGCATCCTGCCCATCCGGCAGGGCGATGGAGGGGGCGTCCTGTGCCTCTGTCTGCCAGTGCCATGCAAACAGCAGCACCGCATCGGCCCCGGCGGCTGCCTTGGCGGCGGCAGCGGGATCTTTGCCATCCACATAGGTGACATCCGCCCCCGGCAGCATCGCCTTCACGGCGCTCAGGGGGGAGGAAGCGTGCCAGGTGACGCGCACGAAGGAGGCGGCTTCCCCGCCATTCAGCGGGATTTCCACCGGCGCCCCGCCGACAGAGCGCACCTGCGACGAACCACCGCCCGACAGCACGCCGACATCGGCATGGGCACCGATCAGCACTACTTTCCGTGCTGATTTGGCCAGCGGCAGCAAGCCATCATTCTTCAACAGCACGGAACCACGTTCCGCCACCGCCTGGGCCACCTGGGCATGGGCGGGGTAATCGATCTTCTGTTCGCTGGTGGGGAGGGGGTTTTCCATCAGCCCGGTCTGGATCACGCCATACAGCACCCGGCGCACCATGTCATCCAGCCGGGCCGGCTTCACCTTGCCCTCGGCCACCGCCTTTTTCAGATCGTCGCCGAAGAAGATCTGCGGGTCCAGTTCCTGGCCGGATTGCTGGTCCAGCCCGGCATTGGCCGCCTTCACCGTGCTGTGCACCGCCCCCCAGTCGGACATGACAAAGCCGGGATAGGCCCAATCCTTCTTCAGCACCCGGTTCAGCAGGAAGTCATTCTCGCAGGCCCAATCGCCATTCACCTTGTTATAGGCGCACATGACAGAGGCCGGCTTGCCGCGTTCAATGGCGATCTGAAAGGCCAGCAAGTCGCTTTCTCGCAGGTCGGCTTCACCGATGCGGGCATCCATGACATGGCGGCCGGTTTCCTGCGCATTCAGGGCGAAATGCTTGATGGTGGAGATGATATTGTTGGACTGCACGCCGCGGATGCTCTCCCCGGCCAGCACACCGCCCAGCAGCGGGTCTTCCCCCAGATATTCGAAATTGCGCCCGGCCCAGGGGTCGCGGGTCAGGTTCACGCCACCGGCCAGCAGCACGTTGAAGGTCTTGGCCCGTGCCTCCGCGCCAATCATGGCACCGGATTTATAGGCCAGTTCCGGCTCAAACGTGGCCGCCAGCGACAGGCCTGACGGCAGGGCGGTGGCCGTGTCGCCCTTGCGCTGTTCCACCTGATTGGCCACGCCCAGGCTGGCGTCGCTTTCCCGCAGATTGGGGATGCCCAGGCGCGGCACGCCCGGCACATAGCCGGCAGACGGGATCATGTCTGCCGGTGGGTTCTTGGTCTGCGGCGGGAACAGCCCGTGCAGATAGGTGATCTTCTCCTCCAGCGTCATCTGCCGTACCAGGGCATCCGCCCGCGCCCACATCGGGTCATGGGCACGGGCGGCCAGCGGCGGGCTGTCGGCGGTGGGCTGGGGATTGCTGGCTTGGGCGAAACCCGCCGGGCTGAAGGCCAGCAGGGCGGCGATGGCGGTCGTCAGGCAAAGCTGGCGCGCGACCAGCGTTGGCTGGCGGTAACGGGGCATGGTTCTCTCCCTAAGGCTTATGGGGTGCCCGCCGGGGCGGGGTGAAAAGGCGGTTGGGGATTGCTGGGTTTTTTAGTTTTTGGCGGGGGCATGGGGCCTTCGCTTCCCGTCCCTTCCACCGTCACCCCGGCGAAGGCCGGGGTCCAGTATCGTAGAGCAAAGCGCCTGTGGCCCCTGGACCCCGGCCTTCGCCGGGGTGACGGTGCAAACAAGTAATGACGGGGAGGAGGGTGTCACCCCACCCCGCAAATCCGCTCCAGATAGGCCGCATGGCCCGGCATCACGGCGACGCATTTGCCGATGACGCCTGTGATATTGCTAAGATATTCCGCAATCTCCGCATCCTCCTGCGCCCGCACCAGCGGGTCGGGGGAACGGGGGATGATGCCTTGGCCCAGGAACACCTGAATCCAGCTTTCCTCGGCAAACAGTTCCTCATCCTCGCGGAAGATGCGGCCGCAGGCGGCGAACAGGTCGATCTTGCGCTGCAGCGTTTCCGGTATCGCCATGTCCCGGCAATAGCGCCAGAACGGCGTGTCATCCCGCGCGGTGGCCTTGTAATGCAGGATGATGAAATCGCGGATACGCTCATACTCAAAATCGCTCTGGCGGTTGAATTCCGCGATTACCGCCGGATCAAAGCGGCCATCGGGCATCAACCGCACCAGCCGGATGGCGGCCGACTGGATCAGGTGCAGGCTGGTGCTTTCCAGCGGCTCCAGAAAGCCGCTGGCCAGCCCCACCGCCACGCAATTGCGGTTCCAGAGCTGCCGGCGCTTGCCGGTGGTGAACTGTATCCGCAACGGATCGGCCAGGGCTGGCCCATCCAAGTTCGATAACAGGATACGTTCTGCCTCCGCCTCTTCCATGAAGGGGCTGGCATAGACATGGCCGTTGCCGGTGCGGTGGCGCAGCGGGATGCGCCATTGCCAGCCGGCCCCGTGTGCGGTGGCGCTTGTATAGGGTGTCATCTCCCCCGGCTGGCGGGCGCAGGGCACGGCCAGCGCCCGGTCGCAGGGCAACCAGTGCCGCCAATCCTCGTATCCGGTTTTCAGCGCCTGTTCGATGATCAGGCCCCGGAAACCGGAACAATCGATGAAGAAATCGGCCGCCACCTCCCGCCCATCGGCCAGGGTGACGGATTGCACGAAACCATCCTCGGGGCGCAGATGCACGTCCCCGATGCGGCCTTCCAGCCGCTGCACGCCGGCCTTTTCCGCCATCTCCCGCAGATAACGGGCGTAGAGCCCGGCATCGAAATGGAAGGCATGGGCGATGTGGGACAAAGGCGAGTCCGGCAAATCCGGCCGCGCCCGCATGAATTTCCCCGCCCGCGCGGCGGCGGTATTAATGGCCAGCCCGTCGAAATCCGGTGCCTTGCCCTGGGCCTGCTGGTGCAGCCAGTAATGGTGGCAGCGTAGCCAGCCCAGATCCTGGCCGATGGGGCCGAACCCGTGAATATAGCTGTCACCCTGCCGGTGCCAGTTTCGAAACTCGATCCCCAGCTTGAAACTGCCCTGGGTGCGGCGCAGGAAATCATCCTCGTCCAGACCCAGCAGCTCATTAAACCGCTTGATGGCGGGGATGGTGGCCTCGCCCACGCCGATGGTGCCGATCTCATCGGATTCCACCAGCGTGATCTCATAAAGCCGTTTGAACAGGCGGGAGAACAGGGCGGCCACCATCCAGCCGGCCGACCCGCCCCCGACGATCAGGATTTTCTTGATCTGTTGCTGCACAGGGCAAACCTTCCAACTGCCAGAGGGAAGGGGGCCGGCATCCCCGATGCGCGGGATGCCGGCCCGATGATGGGGTCAGTAGCGGTAGCTGACGCCGAACAGGAATTCCCGCCCGTACTTCTCATAGGTTTCCGGCAGGCTGGACCCGTCGCTGGTCTTGGTCCCGCCGCTATCCAGGCCCACACGGGTGCGATAGGGGCTGTCCGTCAGATTGTTCACCTGGAACAGGAAGCCCAGATTTTCAAACTGGCCTTCCTGGATGGTGTAACCAATCTGCGCATCCACCTGCTTGTCGGACAGGATTTCCGTGAAGCCACGGTTGGCGTAAAGCTGCACCACCTCGCCCTTGAAGGCGGAGCGATAGCGCTGGCTGATCCGCGCCTGGAACCCGTCACGTTCATAATAGGCGGTCAGGTTATAGACCGTCTTGGACAGGCCGGGAATGCGCACGGCCTGTCCCGGATCGTTCTTGTCCGTCGGGTTCAGACTGGACCAGGTGAGCGACAGGCTGCCCTGCACGCCAAACCCTTCCAGCGGTTCATACAATTGGCCAAAATCCAGGGCACCGGAGAATTCCAGCCCCTTCAGATTGCCGCCATTGCCATTGGCCGGCAGGGTGATCTGGCCCATATTGCTGATCTTGACCCCGGCGGGGATGCTGGATGCCGTGGTGGGCAGGGGCAGGCCGCTGAAATCGAAAGGTTGAGTCTGGTTGTAGATATAGGTCTTCAGCTTCTTGTAGAAGCCGGCGATCGAAATATAGGTCGTCGGCGCCACATACCATTCATAGGCCAAGTCGGCCGCATCGGCCTTCCAGGGCTTCAGGTTGGGATTGCCACCACTGGCCGACCAGGGGTTAACCGTACTGCCCGCCGCGCAAGTCTGGCCGTTGCAGATTGTGCCGTTGAAGGAGGGCGTGACATTGGCGCGCATGTCATCCATTCGCGGCCGGGCCATGGTCTTTGACAGACCCAGCCGCAAACGGTGCCCATCACCCAGATCATAGATCGCATTCAGGCTGGGCAGCACATCGGTATAGGTTTCCTTGGCGCTGATGGCGGTGGGAACCACCTTGCCACTGGTGCCATTGATAATCACGCCACTGGATGATTGCTGCTGCCGCACCACCTGCACACCGACATTACCGGTCAGGTCGCCAAACCCATAATTGGCGCGGGCAAAGAAGGTGGTGACCTTTTCAGAGATGTCCCAGTTCTTGTCGTAATTATTGGCATCGACCAGCGGCGTTTGATCAAAATATTTCCGCCAGACATTGCCGATATCCACGCTCAGCACATCGCCCATGCCGGCAAAGCCCAGCGAGGTGGGGGCCACCAGATCGGCAGGATCGACATAGACCTGCTGATTGTTCTTCAAGAACAGATCATATTCCACCACTCGCTTGGTCTTTTCACGGTTGGTGTAATTGACACCGACCGACAGCTTGTTGACGAAGCTGTCAAATTCCTGATCAACCCGGGCCTCGGCGGATTTCACCTCTTCCTTCACGTCCGGATAACGGACAGCACCATCATGGCCCCAGCCGCCCCAAGGGGCATGGTCACCCAGCGACACCTTGGTCGCATCGGCATAGTTCAGCCCGGTTTTATACTGGGAGAAACCATCATCATTAATGTTGAAATCGATCTTGTCGAAGGTGCGACCGACATCAGGGGTGTTGCTGGTCACGCGCCCCACGCCACGGCCATAGCCGGCATAGGTTTCCATGATCTGTTCGCGCCGCTTGTTGCGCGAATAAGAAAGATCGGCGACCAGCTTGGTGGTTTCCGTCAGGTCGAACTCGTTATTCAGACCGATGGAGAACAGCTTGTCATTGCGGGTGTTGAAGTCGTTGCGCAGTTGCGGTACGCCATTATTCAGCGTGCCGCTGCGGGCGAACAGCGACCCACCGACAGTGTCCGTCTTCAGGTTGGTGAAGGTGGCATTGTCCGCGTAACCATTGGAGAACCATTGCGCGCCGCGCGTCGTCTCCTCCTGCTCGAACTTGGAATAATAGACGTCCAGCGTGCTGTGGATCGTCTCGTTCGGCTGGAACTCGACAATGCCGATCACGGCGTCGCGGGTATTGTTGCGGGAGGTGGCGAACGCTTCTTGTCCGTTCAGCATCAGCGCCTTTTTGGCAGCGGCATCCGGCACGGCATCCGGGAATGCCTCATAACCATAGGCCTTGTAATGCTTCACCTGGGACGGGCTGTCCATATGGGCATAGCCGATGGCGATGCCCAGCTTGCCATCCAGAAACTGATCGATATAGGAGGCGCTGGCCCGGTTGCCCCAGGTGCCGACATCGCTGTTCAGCTTGCCGCCGGACAGTTTCTCGCCCCGCACATTCACCGATGCCGCCCGCTTGCCAAACTCCAGCGGGCGCACGGTGCGCAGGTCGGCCGTGCCCGACAGGCCCATGCCGGAAACCTGCGCATCCGGCGTCTTGTACACGACGACGGAGGACAGCAGTTCGGATGGATACTGGTCGAACTCCACCGCGCGGTTGTCGCCGGAACTGGCCTGCTGGCGGCCATTCAACAGGGTGGTGGTGAAGTCAGGCGCCAGACCACGGATGGAGATCACCTGGGCGCGGCCATTGACACGCTGGGCTGCCAGACCGGGCAGGCGGGCAATGCTTTCGGCGATGGAGATGTCGGGCAGCTTGCCGATATCTTCCGCCGAAATCGCCTCCACGATGGAGGTTTCGTTCTTCTTGATATTGATCGAATTCTGGATGCCAGCGCGGATGCCGGTGACGACGATTTCGTCGACCACATCGCTGCTGCCCGCCTGTTGCTGGGCGGCTGCGGCCCCCGCCAGTGCCAGGCTGAGCGCCAGGCCCGACACGGTGCGGTACAGCACGCCGGACAGCGTCCAGCCTCCGCTGGAAACGCGGTTCGCCATCAACTCCTCCTCCCACACACCCCGGGCCGCACCTGCGGCGGCCCTGATTTTTGTTGCCGCTGAAATGCCGTTGCGTTGCGGCATTGAAAGCGCTTCCAATTTGCCCGTAGGCACTCACCTTGTCAAGCTGCCTGGAACAGGTGACGGTTGTATGTTGGATTTTTGCAACAGCGGGTAGCGGTAGCGGCAAACGCGCCTGGGTTAGAATGCCTTGGTGGTCTGACGGCAGACCAGGGCATGGTCCAGTTGCTGGAATTGCGGGCCATCCATTACGGCACCGGTCAGCCGCCCGACCAGCAGTTCAACCGCCCTTTGGCCCAACAGCTTCACCGGCTGATGCACCGTGGTCAGCGGGGGCCAGACGATGGAGGCAACGGGCGCATCGTCGAATCCGGTAATGGCGATATCGCCCGGTATGTCCAGGCCGCGCGCGTGGGCGGCCGCCAGGGCGCCCGCCGCCATATCGTCATTGGCGCAGACCAGCACACTGGGCGGGTTGGCATCATCCAGCATTTCCGGCGTCAGCCTTGTGCCGGAACGGAAGGTGAAATCGCCGCGCCGGATCAGGCAGGCCCCATCCCCCAACCCGTGGTCGGCCAGGGCACGGCGGAAACCTTCCAGCCGGCGTTCGGCGGAAAGATGTGCCTCCAGCCCCGCGATGAAACCGAAGCGGCGATGGCCCAGCCGGATCAAGGCGCAGGTCAGGTCATATCCCGCCGCCTCATCATCCACGCCCACCCCGTCGATCAGGGTGCGGGCGCTGGGGCCGGGGGAAACGGCCACCACCTTGCAACCCCGTGCCAGGGCGGTTTCCACCAGCATCAGATCATCGCTGAAGGGGGGGCAGAGGATCAGCCCCTCGCAGCGATGGTCATCGATCAGTTCCAGGATACGCTGCTGCTGATCGGGCGTGTCCAGGGGGATCTGGTGGATCAACAATTGATAGCCCAGCGTGACACAGGCCCGAAGCGCCCCCAACTCCAGAGCGGCTTCATAATAGGAGTTGGGTTCGCTCTCTGGATCGGAGTTGAAAACAAACCCCAAGGCACGGCTTGCACCGCCCGCCAGACTGCGCGCCTGCGGATTAACCTTGTAATCCAATGTCTTCACCGCCTCCATCACCTTGGTACGCACGGCGGGCCGGACATTCGGGCCCCCATTCAGCACGCGTGAGACGGTGACACGGGCCACGCCGGACAGGCGGGCGACATCATCAATGGTCGGTTTCTTGCCGTTCAACCCCGCCTCTCCCAGGCTTTGGCATTATGATTGGTATGGCGATGTATCATAGAAGGCGCCGTTTCCCAACGGTACAACAGCGCCGCCGGTATTATTGCACCGGTTAAATGTTATAAATCTGGTGCATATGGCCCGCCCGACAGGTGCGCAGCCAGATAGGATAGGCAAGGTTCAACCCGCTGCCATGCCTGTCTTCCCATGACTGATCTTGCCTGCGATGAATGCTGCACCGCCAGACCAACCCAGCGCCCGCCGCTTCGGGGTGGGCTGGCTCCTTGGCAGTTGCGTCGTGTGCTGATGGTGATGGGTAACCTTGCCGGTGACCATGGGCTGGCTGATCTGGCGCGGGAATGCGGCGTCTCTGTCGGCCATTTCTCCCGCGCGTTCAAACAGAGTGCCGGAATGACGCCACATCAATGGCTGCTGCAACGGCGGGTGGAGCAGGTGCAGCATCTGCTGGTCACCTCCCACGCCCCCATTGCGGTGATCGCCCAGGATTGTGGTTTTGCCGACCAAAGCCACCTGACACGCGTTTTCGAGCGTATTACCGGCACCACCCCCGGCCGTTGGCGTCGACAGCGGCCGGCCATTCCATCTGAAAATGAACAACCGCCGGTCAGCCGACCGGCGGTTGCCATCATGATTTAACCCGACTTTATTCAGCGCCGGGAACCGGCGTCCGCCCCAGTGCCCGCACATACAGGTGCCAGGTCGCATGACCCAGCCAGGGCAGGGTGATGATCAAGGCCAGCAATCCACCGGCGATGCTGAAGCCGATCACCACTGCCACCATGGCGCCCCAGGCCAGCATCAGCGGCAGGTTCAGCAGCACGGCCCGCAGGCTGGCCAGGATGGCTGTCACCACATCCACATCCCGATCCAGCAGCATCGGCACGGAGAAGACCGACAAGGCAAAGATGGTGGTGGCGATCAACCCGCCGGCGATGATGCCGGTGGCCGCAAAACGCAATCCAGCGAAGCTACCCGTCACGGCGGCCCAAAGTTGAGCCATCTCCATCGGGGCAGGGCCGAAATACAGTGCATAGATCAAGGTAGCGATCTTCAGCCAGGCGATGGTGGCGAATACCAGGAACAGGCCCAGCATCCCAATCTGGCTGCCGCCATGCCGGCGGAACGCGAAGAACACCTTCAGCGGTTCCACCGGGCGGCCCAACTGGCGCCGGCGGCTGATTTCGTAAAGCCCCAGGGCCGCAAAGGGCCCGAACAGCAGGAAGCCGGTAATGGCCGGGAACATCAGATGCGGCTGGTCCAGCATGGTCAGGGCCAAAAGCCCGCCCAGGCCCAGCAGGGCATAGATACCGCCAAAGGCCAAGCCATAGGCGGGCGCTGCCTTGAAATCGGCCCAGCCATCGGCCAGGGCCTCCTGTAAATCATGGTTGGTCAACCGGCGTGCGGTCGGCACTGGAACATAATCCGCCGGGAGCGGCAGTATGCGCTCCCCCTCGTGAAACGCCACCATAACGTCCTCCCTTACCTGTATCGCACAGGGGGTGCCGGTCTCTTCCGGGCGGTCACCCGAAGATGATGGTGGCGCAAATTGTCGCGGCCCGCCAGTCAAAACGATGGATCGAACGGAGATATTTTTCAGTTGAATTTATGCTGTACCGCAACCTTAAAATATATGCATCGCAACAAAAAGAACCCCTGGCGACAAGCGCCAGGGGTGCAAGTGGGGACTGGTCAGGGAGGGAAGGGTAAAACGTAAAGAATGTCCCGATGACTGGTATTGATCATCGGGGCTGGGCATTAAATACCGCCGCCATCGCTGAAGGCGTAGATATCGTGCGATGCCAGCGCCCGACCGATATCGGCAATGGCGCGGTTGGCGGTTGGCAGTCGACCACCCATGGTGATGAAACCATGCACCATGTCAGCATAGAAGCGATGGATCACCGGCACCCCGGCGGCGGCCAGCCGCCCGGCATAGGCGCGGCCTTCATCCAGCAGCGGATCGAACCCGGCGGTGATGATCACGGTCGGCGGCAACCCGTCGAACCGGGCCGCCCGCAGCGGCGACACGCGCCAATCATGCTCAACATCCTGGCCGGCCAGGTAATTGGCGACATAGGCCAGATATTGCTTGCGCGTCAGCAGATAGCCATCGGCATGGGCGAAATGGGAGGGCAGGCTGGCCGACAGGTCGGTGCAGGGATAGATCAATACCTGCCCCTTCAGGGCTGGTCCGCCTTCATCCCGCGCCTTCAGGGCCAGCACGGCCGCGATGTTGCCGCCGGCACTGTCCCCCGCCACGCCGATGGCCAGCGGATCGATGGCCAGCAACGGGGCGTAATTGGACAGCCAGCGCAGGGCTTCCCAGCCATCCTCAATCGGGGCGGGCCAGGGGTTTTCCGGGGCCAGCCGGTAGTCCACGGCGACGATGACATGGCCGGTGGCGATGGCCAGTTGGCGGCACAGTGTGTCGTGGCTATCCAGATCGCCCACCGTCCAGCCGCCGCCGTGAAAGAACAGCAGCGCCGGCAGCGGCCGGAACCCGAAGGAGGGACGATAAAGCCGCAGGTTCAGCTTGCCGGCCGGGGTGTTGATCACCTCCTCCCGGATGGAGGCGATGTTCGGGACTGTCGGCCCCAATGCCCGGCGCACCTGGGTGAAGATACGACGGGTTTCCGCCAGATTGCGCCCGGCGCAGGCGCTGCCCCCGATCAAGGTCACCACATCCGCCACCTCTGGCGACAGGCCGGGGCCGACCACGAATTCCGGCACATCCGGCACAAGGCGCAAGGAGGTGTCGGCCGGAACAATTTTGGAGAGCGGCAGCACATTGATGGACATGGGGTTTTCCTCCGCCAGAAAGAGGAAGGTCGCCGGGCGAACGACACTTTCTGAGAGGGATGATGTTTATTATTTCCTATTGAGTCAATGGGAATTATATTTCTGTTTGTAAAATATCTATATAAACATATTTTATGTGTATAATTGCATTCCTGTCGCAGCCCTGGCGCGGGGGCTAGCCGTGGCGTCAGGGGGCGCTTATCTTTCTGTCATGGGTTCCCCGCCCGAATGATGTGAGGAAAAGCCGATGCTGCTGCGCCATGCCCCGGATCTGGGCGAACGCGATGTGACGCCCCAGGCGCTCTATCTCAGCCGCCGTCATCTGCTGGCGGGGGCGGGTGGGCTGCTGCTGGCCGGCAGTGCCGCCGCCGCCCCGCTGACGGCGGCCAAAAGCAAGCTTTCCACCGACGAGACACCGACGCCGCTGAAGGACATTACCAGCTACAATAATTATTACGAATTCGGGGTCGACAAGTCGGAACCGGCGCGCAATGCGCACCGGCTGACCACCAGCCCCTGGAATGTGCAGGTGGATGGCATGGTGGCCAAGCCCACCAGTTTCGCCCTGGAAGATATTATCAAGCCGGCCAAACTGGAGGAACGTATCTACCGGATGCGCTGCGTGGAAGGCTGGTCGATGGTGATCCCCTGGACCGGCTTCCCCCTGGCCGATCTGCTGGCGCGGGTGGAGCCGCTGGGCAGCGCCAAATATGTGGCCTTTGAAACGGCGCTGCGCCCCAATGAGATGACGGGGGTGGGCGGCTTCCTGAAGGTGCTGGACTGGCCCTATCGCGAAGGTCTGCGGCTGGATGAGGCGATGCACCCGCTGACCCTGCTGGCCGTCGGGCTGTATGGGGAGACGCTGCCCAACCAGAATGGCGCGCCGCTGCGTCTGGTGGTGCCCTGGAAATATGGCTTCAAGGGCATCAAATCCATTGTTCGCATCACCTTGACGGACAAGCAGCCGCAGACCAGTTGGAACATGCAGGCGCCGCAGGAATATGGCTTCTATTCCAACGTCAATCCGGAGGTCGATCATCCGCGCTGGAGCCAGGCGACCGAGCGGCGGATCGGGGAAGGCGGGCTGTTCGCCAAGCGCCGGCCGACCCTGCCCTTCAACGGCTATGCCGATCAGGTGGCCGGGCTTTATACCGGTATGGATCTGCGGAAATATTATTGATGGCCGCCCTGCCGCGCTGGCTGCGCCAGCCTGCCTTCCCATCCTGGCCGTTCTATCTGCTGGGGCTGGCGCCCGGTGTGTGGCTGTTTGTTCAGGCGCTGACGGATAATCTGGGGGCCGATCCGGCCAAGGCCCTGGAACGCGGCCTGGGCGAATGGGCGCTGCGCCTGATCATCCTGGGGCTGGCGATCACGCCCTTGCGCCAGTCGCTGGGCATCAACTGGCTGCGCTATCGCCGGGCGGCCGGGCTGCTGGCCTTCTTCTATGTGCTGGCCCATCTGATCACATATATCCTGCTGGATCAGGGGCTGGATTGGCCCGCCATCTGGGCCGATATCCTGAAACGGCCTTACATCACCATCGGGATGCTGGGCTTCGTGCTGCTGGTGCCGCTGGCGGCAACATCCAGCAACGCCATGATCCGCCGGCTGGGCGGGGCTCGCTGGCGCCGATTGCACCGGCTGGTTTATCCGGCGGCGCTGGCCGGAGCGGTGCATTTCCTGCTGCTGGTCAAGTCCTGGCCGCTGGAGCCTATCGTCTATGCCGCCATCGTGGTGGCCTTGCTGGGCTGGCGTCTGCTGCCCCGCCGCCGGCATGAGGGGGCGGCCCGTTCTTGAGCCAGGCTGGACATGTTGACGTCACCCCTCGGCAGGCAGGCCGTGCCTGATCGCCCCGTTGAGATCAGCCAGGAACTGTGTCAACGGGATGTCATGCTCTGCGCAGGCCTGCCGTACATCATGCATCCGCGCGATGGGGCAACCGATGCACATCATCTTGCGGTGGATGAAGATCGGGATGGTCACCTTGTAGGTGGCCATCAGATCTTCAAGGATCGTATCCGCCCCAATCGGCGCGGTGAGCGCTGAGACCATGGTGCAATCTCCCCGGATGATGGGGGGAGATTAAACCGGTTTGACGTTGGTGACGTTGCTGCTGCGCAACGTTCACCCGTCATCGCCGGGTCATTGTGCTGTCATCCCTTTCCGGCCCGCGCAGGAGGTGAAGCGCCAGACGGCATTGATCGCCCCGGAACTGGTGGCCCTGTCGGGTACCCTTCACCCCACCAACTGGCGGTAAATGGCGGGCAGGGCGGTGGGCAGCCGTTCGGGATGGGCGATGATGGCATAGGCCCCCCGGCCGAAAAGATAGGGGAAATAATCCTGCGCCGCCTCATCCACCGTGACGCCGAAGACTTTCAGCCCGGCCTGACGTGCCTCCCGGATGGCGGCGCGGGTATCCTCGATGCCATAGCGGCCTTCGTAATAATCGATGTCGTTGGGCTTGCCATCCGTCAGCAATAACAACAACCGGTGCCGTTGGGGGCGCTGGGCCAACTGGGCGGTGACATGGCGCACCGCTGCCCCCATGCGGGTATATTGCCCCGGTTTCAGCCCTTCGATCCGTCGCACCAGCCGGGCATCCACCGGATCGCTGAAATCCTTCACCAGATCCACCCGCACGTCATGGCGACGGCGGGAGGTGAAGGTGAAAATCGCATGTTCATCGCCGCAGGCATCCAGCCCCTGGCTCAGCGCCAGCAGGGCGGCCTTTTCCACATCGATCACCCGAAGCTCGCCGATGGCGGCATCGGTGGACAGTGACACATCCATCAGCACGGCCATGGATAAATCCCGTTCCATGGCGCGCCCGGCAATGAACAGATTCTCTGATCCGGCACTGCCGGCCTTGCGGTCGGCAGCGGCGCGTACCAGGGCCGACAGGTCCAGATCATCGCCATCGGGCTGGCCATGCAGCACCACCCGTCGGGGGCGCAGCGCCTCGAACTGCCGGCGCACGGCGCGGATCTGGCGCTGCATTTCCGGTGGGGGAAGCCATGCCTCACCGTCCTCCTTGGCGCGGGCGGCGATGATGCGGCAATGGTCGGGCCGGTGGGCCTGTTTCTTCCAATCCCATTCCGGATAGGTCAGCCCCTGCGTCAGCGCTGTTTCTTCCACCGGGGAGGGGGCGAGATCCAAATCCAGTTTCAGGCGGGCGGCCGTGCGCTGCTTGTTGCTGCCGATGGTCAGGTCGGTCAGATCGTCGGCGGCCTGACGCGCCCCTTCCTCATCATCCTCATCCACCCGGCGGTTCACATTCACCATTTCGGCCAGGGAAAAGATGGTCTCAAACCGATGAAAACAGAGCGGATCGCCCCGCTCGCTCTGGTCTGTCTGTCGCCGTTCTGCTTGCCGGCGGCGATGATCGGCGGCGGTGGAGACACCGGCTTCCTCCTCCCGGTCCGCCGGTGGGGCCATGCCCGGTATCTGCCGCACGTCGCCAAAAAGGGGGATTGGCAGGAAGGGACGGTAGCCACGCGGGGCGCAGAGATGGCCGATGTCTGCCGTCGGTCCCTCAATCAGGCACAGAAAGTCGTTATCGGTCGGGCGGCATCCGCCCAGGATGGTGCGGATTGCCGCTTCCAGCCGCGCCTCCACCGTTGGCAGGTGGCGTTCCGGTCGCGCCGCCAGGGTGGCCGCGCGTAGCCGGTGGAACAGGGGGCGCAGGCCGGGCCAGGCCTTCAGGGCCGCGCGTGTGCCGGCCACGGCAATGCGCAGGGCCAGGATGTCACGCGCCAATGCATCGTCAGCGACGGCGACCGGCCCGGCATGGGCAAACCAGGCCGCCAGCCATTCATACAGGGCGGCATTGTCCGCCCTGTCGGGGAAATAATCGATCAAGGCGGGTAGACGCAGGCTGGTGCTGTCCAGCACGGCGCGTTCCAGTTTTTCCTGCCCCAGCCCGACGCGCTGCAGCAGGCCCAGCCGGTGGGGAGAGGTGGCGTAGGCCGCCTCGGCAATGCGGATGGCGCCATCTCCGCCCAGCGCACGGAACAGCACGCCCAGCCGCCCCTTGATATCCGCCAGCCGGATGGCGGCTTGCGGATGGTGCGGCAGGGTGGTCAGGCCCCCCATCAGCCGATGCCAGTGGGTGCCGACAAATTCCTCGGGTTCGAAGATGGACATGGGCGCTTACCCCCAGGCCAGTTCGGCCACCCGGGCCAGGGCCGCCTGTACATCGGGATCATCGCTGAGTGGCTGGAGCAAGGCCGCCTCCAGTGCCGCATCCGGCTTGATACCGGCCCGGATCAGCGTGGCGGCATAGACCAGCAGCCGGGTCGATGCCCCTTCCTCCACATCCTGGCCCTTCAGGTCACGCAGCGCATTGGCCACCCGCACCAGCGGCACGCAGCGTTCCTGGGGCAGCCCGCTTTCGGCGGCCACGATGGCGGCCTCCGTCTCTGGATCGGGATAGCCGAATTCCAGCGCGATGAAGCGCTGGCGGGTGGAGGGTTTCAGCGCCTTCAGCACATTCTGGTAACCAGGATTGTAGGAGATCACCAGCATGAATTCCGGCGGCGCCGTCAGCATCTCCCCCGTCCGTTCCAGCGGCAGCACGCGCCGGTCATCGGTGACGGGGTGCAGCACGACGGTGACATCCTTGCGGGCCTCCACCACCTCATCCAGGTAAAGGATGGCGCCTTCACGCATCGCCTTGGTCAGCGGCCCGTCGGCCCAGACTGTCTCCCCGCCTTTCAGCAGGTAACGGCCAGTCAGGTCGGCGGCGGTCAGATCATCATGGCAGGCGACGGTATAGAGCGGGCGGCCCAGCCGGGCCGCCATATGGGCGACAAAGCGCGTCTTGCCGCACCCGGTCGGCCCTTTCAGCAGCACCGGCAGGCGATTGCGATAGGCCTGTTCGAACAACAGGCATTCATGGCCGGCGGGCGCATAGAAGGGGGCTGCATTGACCGCCTGCTGGTGTGCGGCTATGGGCATGGCTCATCTCCTGAAAGGGCAGGGCGGCGGCCGGGTGCGGGGTGGTCCCCCGCACCCGGTGCCGGCTCATTCTGCGGCAATGGGGGCGGCACCTGGGCGCCGTTGCACCAGCCTGCGCGGGTCACGGACGGGGCCGAACACCGACCACAGGAACATCAGCACGGCCACGGCCACCAGCGCGCCAGAGCCCAGACGCACCCAATAGAAGGGGGCGATCTGATCCTGTACCTCCATGTAGGACATGCCCATCACCCGCTGCAGATGCACCTGCACGGCACCGGCAAAGGTCAGCGCGAAGGTCATCACCGTCATGCCGCCGGTCATCATCCAGAAGGCAACGACGTTCAGCGTCTGATGATAGGGCGCCTTGCCGCGCAAATAGGGCATGGCATAGCTGATCAGGGCGAGGTTGAGCATCACATAGGCCCCGAAGAAAGCCAGATGCCCATGTGCCGCCGTCACCTGCGTGCCGTGCGTATAGTAATTCACGAAAGACAACGTGTGCAGGAAGCCCCAGACCCCGGCGCCGAAGAAGGCGCCCACGGTGCAGCCCAGCGACCAGAGCAGGGCGGCACGGTTGGGATGGTCCTTGCGACCCTTGAACACCATCCTGAAGGCGAAGATTACCATGGCGAAGAAGGGGGCAATCTCCATGGCGGAGAAGATGGAACCGATCCACTGCCAGTAACCCGGCGCGCCGATCCAGTAATAATGGTGGCCGGTGCCCAGCAGGCCGGAGAACAGGGCCAGACCGACGATGGAATAAAGCCATTTCTCAATGACCTCGCGGTCCACGCCGGTCATCTTGATCATCAGGAAGGCGAGAACCGACGCCATCACCAGTTCCCACACGCCTTCCACCCACAGGTGCACGACGTACCACCAGTAAAGCTTGTCTACCGCCAGATTGTCTGGCGTGTAAAAGGCGAACAGCCAGAAGACAGCGATGCCCCACAGGCCCAGCAGCAGCACATTGGTCACCGCCGTGCGCCGGCCCTTCAGCACGGTCAGGGAGACATTATAGAGGAAGATCAGCGCCACCACGACAATGGCGGCCTTGATCCAGAGCGGTTGTTCCAGGAACTCCCGTCCCTCATGGATGTGCAGCGTATAGCCGGCCACGGCGGACAGGGCGCCGACCATCAGCAGGCCCAACTGGATATAGGCCAGCAGGGGACTTTCAATGTCCCGCTCCGCCTCCTCCGGCACCAGATAATAGGCGCAGCCGAAAAAGCCCATCAACAGCCAGACGATCAAGGCGTTGGTGTGGATCATGCGGATGATGTTGAAGGGCAGCAGTTCAGAGAGCGTGTTGGGCAGCACATAGACCGTGCCGGCCAGCGCGCCCGCCGCAATCTGCACCCCGAACAGGATCATGGCGCAGACGAAATACCAGTAAGCCACTCTTTGCGATGCATATTTCATGATCAGCCCTCCTCAACCCGCATCGTTGGGCGGCCAGCCCTGGGTGTTGATGCGGCTGGTCCATTCCAGGAAATCGACGAGATCGTTGAGTTCCTGGTCGCTGAGATGGAATTGCGGCATCTGGCGCCGCCCCTCGATGCCGGACGGTTGGGACTGCATCCAGGCGATCAGCCCTTCACGGGCTGTCTGGGGATCGGTGCGGCCGCCAAAACGGACCCAGACATTGCCCAGTTCCGGGGCGAAATAGGCACCTTCGCCCAGAATTGAATGGCAATTGACGCAGGCATTCTTTTCCCAGACATGCTTGCCGCGCAGCACGCCGGCGCTCATCGTCGCCTCGTCGGTCGATTTGGTGAGGATGTGCCAATGGCTCTGCGCGGTCAGGCCGATGAAGATGGCGAAGAAGAAGACCGACCCGCCGTAAAATATGTTTCGGGCGGCTGATTTGCTGAATCGCTCGACCGGTGGCCGATGCGGTTCATGGGTTGACGACATGCTGTGCGCTCCCCTTGCTGGTCCATAGAAGGCAGGTGTCGCGGTCACAGCTACGGGCTTTAATGGCAGCGAACGTTGCCACGGCGCAAACAGGCGGGCGTTTGCCCCGGCAATGCCCGCTATTGTCGGGGAGGCTGATCCGGTCTTCTTAGCTGAAGAAACTTGACCTGGATCAACATCTTGGGGTGTTTTATCTGCCATTGATGGGGCAATCCGGGCGCAGATGGCTGCGCCAACATCCATTTCCTTCCCCCTAACCCCAGGCCCCGCCGGCGATGCGTCCTTTGCTTCTGCTGATCCTGCTGTTCCGGCTGATCATCCCCATCGGGATGATGCCGGATCTGGCTGGCTGGGCGGCGGGCGGGCCGGGGCTGGTGATCTGCCGTGGGACGGTGCCCGGTCAGGGCGACGGCACCGGTGGCGATGGGGCCGCCATGGCCGCTGCCTGCCCCTTTGCCCTGGTCATCGGGCAGGCCTTCATCGCCCCATCGCCAATGGCGGCCCCGGCCCCTGCCACAATCTGGCAGCCTGTCCGGCTGCTGCGGGTGGCGGCGGCGGTGCTGGTGCATCCGGCCCCGCTGGGCCACCGGTTGGCGCGGGGACCGCCGGCCGGGCCGATCGCCTGATCCGTCAATAGCCATCTGAATTCCATCACACGGCCGGCGAAAGCCGGGCCGCCGGGCGGGCTTGCACGCCTGTTCCGGACCATAACCACCCGAGTTGACATCATGAAAAACCCGTCCCCCCGCGCCACCCTGCTGGGCTGCGGCTCGGCGTTCGCCCTGTCTTTGGCGGTGGCTGGCGCTGCCGTGGCGCAGAGCGCCGATTCCAGCTTCACCATCGGTGAGGTGGTGGTCACGGCGCAGCGCATGGCGCGTTCCAGCAGCAATCTTTACAGCTCTGTCGATCTGCTGGGTGCTGACCAGCTTGAACGGCAGATCGTGGATAATAGCTGGGAATTGCTGGGCCGGATGCCCGGTGTGCTGTTGACCGATTTCAACCAGGGCACCACATCCGGCAAATTTTCCTTCCGGGGCTTCAACGGGGAGGGGGAGATCAATGCCGTGAAGCTGCTGATTGATGGCATTCCCAGCAACAGCAATGATGGCAATATGCCCTTCATCGATGCCGTGTTCCCGTTGGAACTGGCATCCATTGAAACCGTGCGTGGTACCAATGATCCGCGCTGGGGTCTGAACGCCATCGCTGGCAGTGCCGATATGCGCACCCTGACCGGTGGCAATTACCGCCGCGCCCGCGCCACTGTCGGCAGTTTCGGCACCATTGACCTGCAAAGCGTGGCCGGTTTTGAGGGCGACCGGCTGAGCCAGAATTATATGGCCGCCTTCCGCCATACCGATGGTTACCGCGACCACGGCAAGGCCGAACGCGGGGCGGCGGCGGCGAAATGGTTCTACCGTCTGGGCGATGGTGACAGCCGCATCGGCGCCAGCATCCGCTATGGCCGCCATGAGGCGCAGGAGCCGGGCTATCTGACGCGGGCGGACGCGGCCAGCAATCCCTCCCAATCCTATCGTTTCTCCGACAGCGACAAGGGGGAGCGGGAGACGGCGCAGGCCAGCCTGCATCTGGACCTTGACCTGGGTGACCATTTGGGGGCCACCGCCAAGGCCTATGTCAACCGGCTGAAGGATGAACGCTGGGTGCAATATTCAGCCAATGTCGCCCAGCAGGAACGGGTGGCCGATGAATGGCAATGGGGCGGCATCGCCGCCATCCATTACCATCTGCCGGATATCGGCCTGCACAGCGTGATGCTGGAAGCCGGCGGCGATTTCCAGATTCAGGATAATGAAAGCCTGCGTTTCCAGACGCTGCGGCGCCAGCGGGTGCGCCAGACCCGTGACCAGACATTCGATCTGGATGTCTATGGCGCCTATGTGCAGGCGGTGATCCAGCCCACCGATTATCTGACCATCGTGCCCGCCTATCGGGTGGACAAGGTGGAAGGTGATTTCCATGACGGGCTGACCGGGCGCGATTACAGCGTCAATGATTATGGCAGCATCGACCAGCCGAAGATCAGCGCCGCCCTGGCGGCCGGCGGCGGGGTGACGCTTTATGCCAATTGGGGCCGGACCTTCCAGATCGGTGCCGGATCGGGTGCCTATAAAATCCCGCCGCGCGTGACCGATCTGGCACCCTCCACCAATGAAGGCTGGGAAACGGGGGTGAAATATGCCCCGGCCCGCTGGCTGGAAAGCCGGCTGGCCTATTGGCAGCAGACGGCGACGGGGGAGGTGAAGCGCAAGCTGAACGACCCGCTGGGCGATTTCGACAATCTGGGCGGCACCAAGCGGGAAGGGGTGGATGCCCAGGTCAATCTCCGCCCGCTGGGCTGGCTGGAATTCTGGATGGCCATGGCCTGGCAGCGGGCGGTGATTGAAACGCCGGACCCGGCCAACCCCGCCAGCCGGGGCAAGCGCATTGACCATATCCCGGCACGGCTGTTCTCTGGTGGGATCGATGTGCAGGCGGCGGACGATATCACCCTGTCCCTCTCTGCCAATGGCCAGAGCCGTTATTATCTGGAACAGACCAACAGCACCGGCAAATTCGGGGATTATGTGCTGCTGGCCGCTGAAATCACCTATCGGCTGAATGACAGCGTCGACCTGTCCTTGCAGGTCAAGAACCTGACGGACACGGATTATGAATATGTCTGGTGGGATGGGGCGCAGAGCCTGCATTCGCCCGGCGATGGCCGCGCCTTCTATGGCACGGTGAACCTGCGCTTCTGATCCAGGGCCGGGATTGACCCGCCGCAATGTGGCGGCGGGTCAATTCTGTCATGGGTAGGGTCAGTGCGGCCGGCCACTCCCGGCCGTTTTGCCCCAGGAGTATGAAGATGAGCCAACCCCGTATCGGCATCCTGACCATTTCCGACCGGGCCAGCCGGGGGATTTATGAGGATAAAGGGGGCCCGGCGGTGGAAGCGAGCCTGCGCGCCATCCTGTCCACCCCGTTTGAGGCGCTGCGGCGCTGCGTCCCCGATGAAGCCCCGGCGATCGAGGCGGTGCTGGCCGGGCTTTGCGATCATGATGGCTGTTGTCTGGTGGTGACCACCGGCGGCACCGGTCCCGCCCTGCGCGATGTGACCCCGGAAGCGACAGAGGCGGTCTGTGACCGGCTGTTGCCGGGTTTTGGTGAATTGATGCGGATGGAAAGCCTGAAGCAGGTGCCCACCGCCATCCTGTCGCGCCAGACGGCCGGCCTGCGCGGCCGGTCGCTGATCATCAACCTGCCGGGCAAACCATCGGCGATAGACCTGTGCCTGAAGGCTGTGTTTCCCGCCATCCCCTATTGTCTGGATCTGATCGGTGCGGCCCGGCTGGAAACCCATCCATCGGTCTGCCTTGCCTTCCGGCCCGGCGGCGGGGATGGGGGCCAAGGCTGATACCTCTCCCCAGCAAGATTGGACCTATCATTGGGGTTCAATTGCCAGCGCGGCCTCTACCGGTTCGGCTATGCCGCAGGCGCCCCATCGACGGTATCGAAAGGGCGAGGGCTCGTATAAATTGGCCCCTGGTGTCGTCTGCCCGATCAGTTGGGGCATGTGTCGACGGGGGAACAGGCGGTGCGCGGCATGATCAGGGGGATGGCGATCAGGGGAAGGGCCGGGCGGCACCGACGGGGTGGTGGTTGAACCATGGTCACATGTCGCACAGGGCTGCGTCTGGCGCTGTTCAATCCGTTTGATCCGGCTCGGCCCCTGGCAGAGCAGGAACTGGCGTTGCGCCTGGGGCGTGCCATGGCGGGCATGGGGTGGCAGGCTGCCATCCATAGCCGCGCCGCCGGGGTGGCGGCGATGGACCCGGACGCAGTATTGTGCCTGCATCCGCAGGCCACACCCAAACTGACGGCGCATCCCTGGCTCGCCTGCTACTGGAATCCGCCAGCCCTGATCGCGGCAGGCAGTGACACGGCCTATCATCATGGACGGGCGTTCGAACTGACCCATGATGCCTATCTGGTTTCCGGTGCCGGTCTGGCGGCCCATCTCAGTGGGCGGATGGCGCTGGTGGGGCGCGATCCGCTGACGCTGCCTTTCCATGTCAGTTCCCCCCGATCCCATCTCGCCCCCGCGCCGGGGCCGTACAGCCGGCTGTTTTATGTCGGTTCCAACTGGGATGGGCGGCGCTATCCCACCCTGCTGGGCCGTCTGGCGGCAGCGGGCGTGCTGGCGTTGCATGGTGGAGCGGAACGCTGGTCCCACTTGCCGGGGGCTTATCAGGGGCCACTCCCCTTCGATGGGAAGGCGGTGGTCGCCGCCGCGCATCATTGGGGTATGGGGCTTTGTCTGCATCTGCCGGCGCATCGGGCCGACGCTGTGCCCAACATGCGGCTGTTCGAACTGGCGGCGGCGGGGGCTGTCATCATCGCCGACCGCCATCCCTTTATCGAGCAATGGTTCGCCGATACGGTGCTCTATGTCGATCACCAGGGGGGGGAAGAGGCGATGGCCGCCGATATCCTGGAGCGGGTGGCTTGGGTGCAGGCCCATCCGGTCCAGGCGCGTGCCATGGCCGGTGCAGCGCAGGAAATCTTCAACCGCGCGCTCTGTCTGGAAGTGTTGCTGGAACCGCTGCCGGATTTGCTGGCCGACCTGACGCGGCGGCCCGCCCGGCCCCGGTCATCGCGTGTGGCTGTGCTATTGCCACCGGGTGGCGATCTGGATGCGCGTCTGGCGCAACTTGCTGCCCAGACGGGGGATGGGCTGGCGGTTACGGCCCTGGTGCCGGTGGGGGATATACCGGCATCCGTTCCCGCCGGGCTGGCGTTGCAATGGCTGGATGGACCGGCGGGGTTGACGGGGTTGCTGGCAGCGCTGGCGGGGGTGGAGATGCTGGCCATCCTGCCGGAGGGGGTGGCCTGGCATCCGGGCCATTTGGCGGGGCTGCTGGAAGCTACTGATCAAACAGGCATCGGGTTGGCTGCGGGCCTCTGGCCGCGTGGGACGGGGGAGCAAGGCTTTCCCATTGATCCGGCGGAAGACCGGACCTTGCCGCCACCGCTGCCCCTGGTGCCACCAGAAGATCGCCGGCTGGAATTGGCCTGTCTGCGCGCTGCCGGTCTGGGCTGCCGGGTGGAACAGCTGCGGGAACTGTCTGGCCAGGGCGATAATCCGGTCCCGGCGGATGACTGGCTGGATCTGGCGCTCAACCTCGCCCCCGCACTGGCAGCACAGGGCGGGCTGGTGAAAATCCCAGTGCCCAGCCTGCGTCTGGTGCAGCCACCCCCGTTTTGCGTCAGGCGGGTTGGGCGGCTGCTCCCCTGGCCTGAACAGCCGGTGCCAGGGGGGAAGGGCGCGCAGCCGCCCCGCCTCACCGGGCTGAACGATCTTGATCCTGTGCTGGCGGCCAGCATCCCTTTCCTCTGGCGCGCGGTTGATTTCGAGGCTCTGCCGGGGACGGGGCCGGTCTGGCTCTATGGGGCAGGGCAAGGGGGGGAACGGGTGCATGACGGTTTGCCAGATGCTGCCCGTGCCCGCCTGAGGGGCTTCCTGGACAGCCGTTGCCAGGGGACGATGCGGGGCCTGCCCCTGTCACGGCCCCAGGATATCGCTGCGGCTGAGATGGCCGATGCCACCATTATCATTGCCGCGCAATATGTCTCCGACATTCTGCGCGCGCTGCGCGGGGGGGCAGTGTTGCCAGCCCATATCCTGAATGCCTATCCCTATATCGCTGCACGGCAATCGGAGGAGGTGGCCGGCCTCACCCCCGCCCCAGGCTGATGAGGGGCGGCGGCGTCCCCGGCCCTTCGCACATCAGTGCGGTTAACTGGTTGGCATAGCCCAGAGTCACCAGAACCAGGGGCAGGCCGGCCCTTCGCATCGTCGCCATCGGTTGCACCGGCACGCCATGGAACAAAGGGGGCGGGGTCAGATGCGCCATCAGGTCGGCATAGGCCGCCGGCTCCAGCCCCGCCTCCCGCGCGTGGCGGATGAAATCCGGCCCCATGCCACCATCGCCCCCCACAGCGAGAATACCAAAGCGGGTGACACCTTGTTGCACCAGCCGGGCGACCAGCGCACGGCAGACGGGGCCGTGCCCGGCTTCCAGCCCCAACCGGTCAGCCGGCCGCTGGAAAATACCGGGGTCCAGCAGCGTCAGTGCCCCCTGCGGCCAGGGGGCCAGCGCCGGGCGCAGGCCCATGGCCAGGGCCAGGGTCGGCCCTTCCACCTGATCCTTGGCCAATGGGCGTACCGTTTCCAGGGCAGTGGCGTCGCAGATTACCCGCTCCCCTTCCGTTCCGTCATTCTGATCATAGGCCAGGCCGCCCAGCAGGGTTGCCTCCGGCTCTGTGGGTCGCAACAGGGCGGCGGTGAGGGGGAGCAGGGCGGCAAAGCCGGATGCGGGCGGACTGTCCGCCGGATAGGCGGCCGTCATCATGTCGGCATAGCGGCGGATACCGTGTTGCAACAGATCTAGCAGATGTCGTTCCCTGCCTGTGGCCGGTGGATCGGCCAGCATCGGTTCCACCCCGCCATCCGGCCGACGGCGATAGCCCAGCGTGGTGCCATGCAGCCCTGTCAGCACCCGTTCCAGGGGCTGCGGACTGCGGTAAAGGATGCGGCCCAGGGTCTGGCCTGCTGCGTCGTGCCCGGCGAAGACCTGGATGCTGATGCCATCCGCCAGTGGCTGGGCAATGTCGGCCACCGCATATGCCAGGAAGATCCGGCAGCGTTGCCGCCCGTCCGGCAACAGCCGTACCAGGGCGGCTGGCGTGCTGCCCCGCGCGCCCAGATCGACCAGGGCCACCGGTCCCGAGCCCAGCATTGGGGCCAGGTAATCCAGCAGCAGAGCCCGGGTTTCTGCGGCCTGTGCAGCGGCGCGGGCCTGCAGGGCGGGATCGTCAAACAGGGCCAGGGCTGGCCCGGCGGCGTCTGTTGCCAGCAATTGTTCCAGGGTCAGCCCTGCCCAGGGGCGGAGGTCAGCCGGCACGCTGCCACCGGCCTGTTGCAGCAGCCGGTCCCAAGGCAGATGGGGCCGGGTGCCCAGCAGGCGCCGGGCGGTGGCGGTATTCATTGCGGCCTGTTCCAGCGGCAGCAGCGCCTGACGAGAAACGTAAACAGGCGCAACCGTCAGGCCCCCGCCAGTCTGGCGTATACATTCCTCCAGCAGGGGGGCGAACAGGGCTGCCTCCCGCATCAGCGGCAGGATATGGGTGATGCCCTGACGCCGGCATTGCGCGACCACCCAGCGGCAATATTCAGCCACGGCCGGGCCCAGCACCAGGGCGCCGAATTCCAGTGCCGCCGCCGCCGCCGCCGCATCCGCCCGTCCGGCCAAAGCGGCGGCCCGGCGGGGGGGAAGCCCCTCCATCGGCGCACCCAGCCCCGCCACCGCCCGTTCGCGTTCCCGCAGCCGGGCCAGCCCTGGCCCCGGCACATAATGGATGGCGTGCAGGCCTGCCGCCGTGGCCATGGCCACGTCGCCCAGCGGATCGTCGCCCAGATGCAGGATACGGTCAGGCGGGATCTGTGGGTGGTCAGTCAGCAGCCGGCTGAACAGCCCGCCCCCCGCCTTTGAAACCCCCTCTGCATTGGAGACATAGAGCCGGCGATATAGGTCAGGCCCAATGCCTGCCCCTGACAGCAGCCGGGTCAGATCCATTGGCGCCAGATACATGTCGGAGAGCAGCACGACGGGGATGCCGGCCCGGCTCAAACCCTCCAGCACCGGCATCAGCAGCGGGTTGGCGAAGACCGCCCGCTGTTCTACCGTCAGTTCCAGCGCGGCCAGTGCTATCGGATCGCCAACCCCCAACTCGGCATAGATGTCGGCCAGATTGACCTCTCTCCCGGAACGCCGCGCTCTGGCCCGCCGTTCTGCTTCCTGCCGGGCCAGCCGGAACAAGGCAGGGCAGAGGGTGTCGGGCAGCAGTCCGGCAACCAGCGCCGCCTCTCCCACCTGTTCAAACAGCACTGTCGGCGGTTCCACCCGGCGAAGCAGCAGCGTATCGAAAATATCGAACGACACCAGTAAGGGGGCGTTCGCCAAGAGGGTGGACAGATCCATGGAGCCCGGGCGGACATGTGGGGACGGGTCGGAATTTTTGCATATTGTCCGGCATCCGGCCAACCCTTTCAATTTATTCGGTGCTGGTGCCAGGTTGGCGTGAGTATGGTAGTAATATGAATTAAAAAATATTTTTATCTTAATTTATCTACAACAATTATTAAATAATATCGCTCATTTTTCGAATGAAAGGATATAATCTACATTTTCAGATTATGAATCATATTTCGAACTGAGGGGATTTTTTGCAATTCTGCAAACTTTCAAAAAAAATTGTAAAACATTAATTTAATGTGATTTATTTTTGAAGATTCTCATAATCAACTATTTATGAGGTATTTTGTCAAATAATAATTCATGTTTTTGGAGAAAAAAATCCATTCAGGAATCGAATTCCGGCTGCGATCTTAAGGTATCTAGCGCATCTGGAAAGGCGTCCATGTCTGTCGTGAATGCGGAAGTTCATGCCATCTCTCTGCCAGCGGGCAAGCTGGAGGTTACTGTTCATCGGTCACAGGAACCGCTGGAGGCGCTTTGCGGCTTTGCTGCGCGCCGGAACCCCAAGCGCGGTTTTCTTTTTGTTTCCAAGGTTTTGGGGCGGCACCTTCCGGTAAGGCCGTCTGTCATGCGGCAAACCTATCGTAGATTGTCCGCCCGTATTGCCGATGATCTACCCGGCCCGGTGCTGTTCATCGGCATGGCGGAGACGGCGGTATGTATCGGTACGGGCGTATTTGACGAATGGGTGCGCCGGAATGGCCGTGACGATGCATTGTTCGTGCATACCACGCGCTACGCTTTTGATGCCCCACCGGCTTTCATGTTCCGGGAAGAACATAGCCACGCCACCGGCCATCATGTCCATGTTCCGGTCGATCCGGCCGATGCCAGCCTTATGCGGCAGGCACGCACGCTGGTTCTGGTGGATGATGAGGCAAGTACCGGCAAAACCTTCAGCAACTTCATCCATGCTGCCCAGGGGTTTTGTCCCTTTATTGAGCATGTCGTCTGCGTTGTCCTGACGGATTGGAGCGGTGGCCGCGCCCGGGCTGCCGTGGCTGCCCGAGCGGGTAAACCCGCCGATCTGGTATCGATCCTGGAGGGGGAGTACCGTTTTGAGCGCAATCCCGATGCCGCAGCGGTTCTGATGCCAGACGTGGAGGGCGACGGGCGCTCCCGGTCCGCGATGTTGACGGCCAATTATGGCCGTTTTGGCATTCGTCGTGACCCTTGTACCCCGTCACTGCTGGCTGACCGGATCGATCTGACGGCCGGTCAGAAGGTGCTGGTCCTTGGCAGTGGTGAATTTGTCTGGGCACCCTTCCGGCTGGCAGAGGCGCTGGAAGCACGGGGAGTGCTGACCTGGTGTCAGGCGACAACACGGTCCCCCATCATGCCTGGCAATGCCATCGAGAATGTCCTGAGTTTTCAGGACAATTATGGCGATGGCATTCCCAACTATCTCTACAACGCTCTCGACCGTGGTTATGACCGGGTTTTGCTGTGCCTGGAAACGCCGGCCCATCTGGCTGATCCGCAACTCGTGGCAGCACTCTCCGCCGAAATTCTGTGTTGCTGAGGGGCGCGCATGACCGTCTATGTCTTCGTTGATCTCGACGATACGCTGTTCAACAGCGATCGGAAGGCCGGGCCCGATCGCCAGCGGGTTGCTGCGGTGGACCGCCAGGGGGCACCGCTTTCCTTTCAGAGTGTGCGGCAGGCGCGCTTCATGTCCCAGATATTGGGTAATGGTGCGGTCGTGGTGCCGACCACGGGCCGCAACGAGGCCGCCTTGCGGCGGGTTGTGCTCGACGTTCCCTATAGCCATGCCATCTGTTCTTTTGGCGGCTTGCTGATCGGCCCTGACGGACAGCCGGAGCCGCGCTGGCATTCCCTGATTTCGGCAGGCGCCCGGCGGGAGCGTCCGGCGTTGGAAGGGGTGGTTGCCGATGTGGCCCGCATCGCCGCCGCCTTGGGGGCGGATGTGCGTCATTCGATTGTAAGCGATGCCGGGCTCGGCCTTTATGTTTCCATCAAACATAATAGCCATCAGCAGGATTGTCTGGCCGGTGTGGCCGATGAACTGGGGCGCGGCTTGCCCGATGGCTGGTATCTGCATCTGAACGGCAACAATCTGGCCGCCATGCCCGGTTTCCTGGGCAAGGCCAACGCCGTGCGCTGGTATCTGGAGCATCTCGGCCCGGATGCCACCCTGACATTGGGGGTCGGGGATAGTTTCACCGATCTGCCCTTCATGGCTCTTTGTGACTATGCGATCACGCCGACGGCGCATTCGCAGATATTCGATGCCTTGAAAGGGTACGCGCAATGAGCTTTTCGGGAAGCTATCTCGCGGCGGACGTGACCTTTTTATTGAAGGTCGTCGATATGTCGCCGACGGAGATTGAGGCCAAGGAACGCCTGATCCAGTCCGGGCTGCGCCATTACTCTGAAATGCTGAGTGCGGAACGGGCGCCGGGCCCGCTTTACATGGACCTGTTCTGGGCTGCATTCCGGCGCAACCGGGACCGTTTTGCCTGGGACGTTGCAGCCCTGGCCAAGGCGATATCGGCGCGCAAGGAAGGTGTTATCGCCATCACCAGTCTGGCGCGTGCGGGGACGCCGATCGGTGTGCTGCTGCTGCGTGCTTTGCGGGCGCTGGGCCGTGACGCCTTTCACTACTCCGTTTCCATCATCCGTGATCGCGGCATCGACGAACGTGCCCTTGATCATATCGTGGCAGCGCATGGCGACCGTTCAATCGTGTTCGTGGATGGCTGGACCGGAAAGGGCGCCATCACGGCGGAACTCAACCACCGGATTGCCGGTTACAACGCCACGCGCTGCACGCGCGTGGATGCATCCCTGGCGGTGATTGCCGATCTGGCCGGGGTTGCGGGCCTGTCAGCCAGCGCGGAGGATTACCTGATCCCATCCTCCGTGCTCAACGCGGTTGTCTCCGGCCTTGTCAGCCGCACGGTGCTGAATGCCGAGCATGTCGGCCCGGCTGACTTCCATGCCTGTGTCTATTATGCGGAATTGGCAGAACACGATATCTCCCGTCATTTTGTGGATGAGGTGACGGGGGCCATGCTGGCGGCACTGGCCAATCCGCAATGCGGTCCCGCTGCCCCTGACCCTGCTGCGCTGGCTGACCGGCGCGCGGGTTGTGCCGGGTTCGTGACATCCTGCATGGAGCGCCACTACGTGGCCGATCGCAACCGGATCAAGCCGGGTATCGGTGAGGCGACCCGGTCGCTGTTGCGGCGTGTGCCGGAGACCCTGATCGTCCGTGATCCCGACCAATACGATGTGGCGCATCTGATGCAACTGGCCCGTGATCGCGGTGTACCCGTGATTGTGGACCCGACATTGCCCCCCCCTTATCGGGCTGCTGCCGTCATCAAGACGCTGGGCGAGGGTTGATCACCCCCGTTCGCAACGAAATCCCCGTTCCCGGTCAGACTGAACAGAGAAGGACGCCCATAGTGGAAATCCAGGATAATCGTCATCTCCGCCTTGGTGCCTCCCTTTATGTCCCGGCAACCCGCGATGATCTGGTTGAGATTGCCAACCGCGAGAAGTTGGGAACAATCCGCTCCGTCATCTTCTGTACCGAGGATGCGGTATCGACGGATGATGTCGGTCATGCCCTGGCAAACCTTGAGCAGGCCCTGCCGGCGATGAGGGGCACGCCCGGCTTGCTCCGCTTTATCCGGGTGCGCAACCCGCATGTCATGGGGCGGGTGCTGCAGATGCGTGGTGTCAGCAGGATCGATGGATTCGTGCTGCCGAAGATCACCGCCACCAATCTGGGCAGCTATCTGGCGCAAATATCGGGTCATGACAGTCCCTTTGTCATCATGCCGACGCTGGAGACGGCGGAGGTGTTCGATGCGGCCGAGATGCGGCGCCTGCGCGAGGTCATGTCGGAGGCCGCTATCGGCCCGCGCATCCTCGCCTTGCGCATCGGCGGCAATGATCTGTTCAATCTTCTGGGGGTTCGTCGCTCACCAAGCCGGACGATCTATGAAACGGCGATCGGGCACACCATCGCCATGTTGGCTTCCACCTTTAAACCGCACGGTTTTAATCTGACGGCCCCGGTTTGTGAGGTGATTGACCGGCCGGATGTGCTGGCGCGTGAAGTCAGGCAGGATCTGGATCATGGGCTATTCGGCAAAACGGCAATCCATCCCTGCCAGATTCCCATCATCGAAGGTTTGTATGCCGTAGAAGCCGATGAACTGGAGATGGCGACCCGGATATTGCGGCCCGATGCCCCGGCCGTCTTCAAGATGCATGGCGCCATGTGCGAGCCGGCTACACACCGCAAGGCGGCGCTGACGATCCTGGAACGCGCCAGCCTCTATGGCATTTCAGATGGAACGCCGCTTTGCGAGGAGGGGGGCAGGCCCGCCCCCGATCTGCGGCTGGTCATGGGGTGAAGGGCCTTCACCCCATGGGGCAGAACCATCCCGGTGTCACCGGAAACGGTTCAATATTCAGCAGCCGACGACGTTGACGGCCAGCCCGCCCAGGCTGGTTTCCTTATATTTGGAGCTCATCTCCACCCCGGTCTGGCGCATGGTTTCAATCACCGCGTCCAGGGAGACGATGTGGCTGCCATCACCGCGCAGGGCCAGATAGGCGGCGTTGATCGCCTTCACCGCCCCCATGGTGTTGCGTTCGATGCAAGGCACCTGCACCAGCCCGCCGATCGGGTCGCAGGTCAGGCCCAGATTATGCTCCATGCCGATCTCGGCGGCATTTTCGATCTGCTGGTTATTGCCGCCCAGGGCTGCGGTCAGCCCGGCGGCGGCCATGGAACAGGCGACACCGACCTCCCCCTGACACCCCATTTCGGCGGCCGAGATCGAGGCGCGGATTTTATAAAGGAAGCCGATGGCCGCCGCCGTCATCAACAAGGTGCGCGATCCGGCCCGGTTGGCCCCGGAAACGAAGGTTTCGTAATATTTCAACACAGCCGGCAGGATGCCGGCGGCCCCATTGGTGGGGGCGGTCACAACCCGGCCGCCGGCGGCATTTTCCTCGTTCACGCTCAGCGCATAAAGGCTGACCCATTCGAAGACATGGGATGGCTCGATGCGCGGCATACTGGCCATCAGGGTCTGTTGCAGGGCGCGGGCGCGGCGGCGCACCTTCAGCCCGCCGGGCAGGATGCCATCCTGCCGGCAGCCGCGCTCGATACAATCCAGCATGGCCTGGCGCACCTTGTCGACAAACTCCACCGTTTCCGCCCGGCTGCGGAAAGCCTCCTCATTGGCCCAGACAATATCGGCGATGGACAGGGCCTGTTGTTCCCCGATGGCCAGCAGTTCCGCGCCGGAGCTGAAGGGATGCGGCAAGGTTACATTGGGCCGGTCACCGGCATCGGCCCCTTCCATGCGAATGGCCCCGCCGCCTACAGAATAGAAAACCTGCTCCAACCGCCGTCCGTCCGGGTAATGCGCGATGAAACGCATGGCATTGGCGTGGAAGGGCAGGAACTCCCCCATGCGGAAGCGCAGATGCTCTGCTTCCACAAAATGCACTGCCGCGCCCCCGCCCAGCGGCAGTGACTGGTCCCGCGCAATGCCGGCGATGAGTTCGGGTACCGCATTGGGGTCTATCCTGTCCGGCAGCCAGCCGGACAGGCCCAGCAGTATGGCATGGTCGGTGGCATGGCCTTTGCCGGTCAGCGCCAGGGAACCATACAGGTCGCAGGTGACCGTATGCGGCTGGCCGTGGGCGGTGGCCATGGCGGCAAAGGCCGCCCCCGCCCGCATGGGCCCCACCGTGTGGGAACTGGACGGGCCGATGCCGATGGTGAACAGATCGGTTACCGAGAGAGAGGGGAACAGCGGGGGGGCTGCTTCGGTCACGATGGCGGGCACTCCTTGGGTGGCGGCCTTGCCAGCCGCCCGGTTGTGCCCGCTCTGTCTGTTTGCCTGAGATCGCTATCCCTTCGGCGGGCGCGCGAAGCGCCACTTTCCAGATGTTATGTCAGACGGGTCCTTTTGCCTGAGAGTTTCCGGGGCGGTTGCTCCTTCGGCGCCGGCAATGCCGGTCTCTCCCTCGTCTTGTATCATCCATTCCATTGATGCAGGGCTGCTGTCAAGCCACGCCGTTCGCCCAGCGAACTGCCTGCTCCATCTGATCGCCTTCCAGCACCCGCAGCAGGGCGACCAGTCCACCACTGCGTCCCGGCTGGCGCTGTACGCGATAGACATGGGTCCAGAGGCCCCGGCTGCGATGCAGCACCACGAACAGGGCGCTGTCGCCATCGGTGGGGCCAACAGGTTCCACCCGGTCGCCGGGGGCGGCGATCAGGTCGCGCAACCATTCATCACCAGGATGGAACGGGGCAGGGGCCAGGGGGGCAGTCACGAACATCAGGCTCTCCACAAATGGCGCCTACAGGGCCAGAGGAGGCAGGCGTGACGGGGCCAAGCCAAGGGGGTGGAGATAAGGATTCGCCGCCCGCTTCGTTGCCGGTGAACCGGCCGCATCGCCCCGTCAGAGGCCGCCACCTTGCCCGGGTAGGCAGGTTGGCGCCGGACCCAAGTCCGGCTCTGGATGCTGGAAGAAAACTTCCTGACGCTGCTTTTATCCCAGTTGGGCCGGCGGCGCAAGCGTATGAAAACCCCGCCCAGTATCTACACGCTCCCTCAATCGCCGGGCGCTGCCGAAGGCAGCTCGGGCTTACGCGGGCACGAGCCCGCGGGCCAGCGGTCGCTGGCCTCCAAGGGGCATGAGACATGCCCCTTGGTATAACAACAACCCGGCGAGGCAGCAAAACCTATCCGGTGCGAGCGAAAGGATTATTCCGGGCTGGAGGCTTCTCCATCACTCTCCGGCGTGCCCATCATGGCGCCTGCCACGATGCCGGCATTGGCACGGATCTTCTGTTCGATGCCGTCAGCCAGGGCCGGGTTGTTGCGCAGGAAGGTCTTGGCGTTCTCACGCCCCTGGCCAATGCGCTGCCCGTCATAGGAGAACCAGGAACCGGACTTGTCCACTACACCGGCCTGGATGCCCAGATCCAGCAGCTCACCCACCTTGGAGACGCCTTCGCCATACATGATGTCGAATTCGACCACCCGGAAGGGCGGGGCCATCTTGTTCTTCACCACCGTCACGCGGGTCTGGTTGCCGGTGACGGTTTCCCGATCCTTGATGGCGCCGATGCGGCGGATATCCAGGCGGACAGAGGCATAGAATTTCAGCGCGTTGCCGCCCGTCGTCGTTTCCGGATTACCGAACATGACGCCGATCTTCAGGCGGATCTGGTTGAT
>CALRQC020000010.1:0-159845 GCA_943370215.1 Azospirillum sp. RU38E | reverse complement strand
CCCCGCCACATGTCATTTTACCCAACCTGGGCCAAAGCCTGTTCCAGGTCCGCGATAATGTCCTTCACGCTTTCCAGACCAATGGAAAGGCGGATGACATCCGGCCCGGCCCCGGCAGCCACCTGCCCTTCCGGCGTCAATTGCCGGTGGGTCGTGCTGGACGGGTGGATGATCAGCGATTTGGCATCCCCGATATTGGCCAGATGGCTGAACAGCTTGACCGATTCCACCAGCTTCACACCGGCTTCATAGCCGCCCTTCAGCCCAAAGGTGAAGATCGCCCCGGCCCCATTGGGCAGGTAGCGGTCAGCCAATGCCTTATAGGGGCTGTCGGGCAGGCCGGCATAGTTCACCCAGGCCACCGCCGGATGGGCCACCAGATATTCCGCCACCGTCAACGCATTGGCGCAGTGCCGTTCCATGCGCAGCGCCAGCGTTTCGGTGCCCAGAATGCCCAGGAAGGCGTTCAAGGGCGCCATGGACGGCCCCAGATCGCGCAGGCCGATGGCATGGCCATAGACAGTGAAGGCAGCGGGCCCGAAAGTTTCCGCAAAGCGCAGGCCGTGATAGCCGGGCTCCGGCTCCGTCAGTGCCGGGAAGCGCCCACCCTGCGACCAGTCGAACTTGCCACTGTCGATCACCACACCACCGACCGAGGTGCCATTGCCGGTCAGGAACTTGGTGGTGGAATGCACCACCAGCGTGGCGCCATGTTCAATGGGCCGGCAGAGATAGGGTGTCGCCAAGGTGTTATCGACGATCAGCGGGATGCCCGCTTCTTCTGCCACCTTGGCGATGGCGGCGATGTCGCTGACGATGCCGCCGGGATTGGCCAGGCTTTCGATGAAGATAGCCTTGGTGCGCGGGGTGATGGCGCGACGATATTCATCGGCGCTGTCGCCATTCACGAAACTGCATTTCCAGCCAAAGGCGCGCGGGAAGCTGTTGGCGAACTGGTTCAGCGTGCCGCCATAGAGCTTGCGGGAGGCAACGAAATCATCGCCCGGCGTCAGCAGCGGGAACAAGGCCAGCATCTGGGCGGAATGGCCGGACGCGGTGCAGGTGCCACCGGCGCCGCCTTCCAGATCGGCCAGCCGGCCTTCCAGCACGGAAACCGTGGGATTGGTCAGGCGGGAATAGATGAAGCCGGCCTTTTGCAGATTGAACAGGGCAGCGGCGTCTTCCACATCATCGAAGACAAAGGAACTGGTCTGATAGATCGGGGTGGCGCGGGCGCCGGTCGCCTCATCCGGGGCGGCCCCGGCATGGATGGCCCGCGTCTCGAAGCCCAGGGCGGGCGAAGTTTGATCGCTCATAGGATGTTTCCTGTTGGTATTCCCCGTGGGTGGGTCCGGTTGTACCGGCTTCCCGCTTTGTCACCGGGAAAGATAGCTGCGCTGAGGCGCGGCGCACAGATGGAATCGATCAGTCCAAAGGTCGTGGCTGATCTGTTTGTCTCCCCCGCCTATCATTCTGGAAAAACAGGGAGGAATCGGAATGCACAAACCCCAGCCGGCCCTCAGCCGGGAGGAGTTCATCGCCCTGCTGGATGAACATATGCCCCAGGTGCGACAGGGCGGATTCGCGGTGCGCAGCCTGGATTATGGCTGCTGCACCATGGATGTCGCCGCCGGCCCCGGCAGCAGCCGCGCCGGCGGCACCATCTCCGGCCCCACCATGTTCGCGCTGGCCGATGTGGCGCTTTATGGCGCGGTGTTGAGCCGGATCGGCGCCGTGCCGCTGGCAGTCACCAGCAATATGACGATCAATTTCCTGCGTAAGCCCCCGCTGCGCCCCCTGCTGGGGGAGGCGCGGCTTTTGAAGCTCGGGCGCAAGCTGGCCTATGGCGAGGTGCTGATCCATTCCGACGGCGATGGCGACCCGGTGGCCCATGCCACCGGCACCTATGCCATTCCCGGATAAGCAACGGGTGAGGCTGGAAATTCCGCTGACCAACGGTTACACATCATAACAAACCCTTGTTGGTGAATTTTCCAGGATAAAGCCCCATGCAGAAGCGCAGCATCGGCCCGTTCCAGATTGGCGAGATCGCCCTGGGCTGCATGAACCTGAACCATGCCTATGGCCCGCCCGTCAGCGATGCGGAGGCCGAACGGGTGCTGCTGGGCGCGCTCGATTTGGGTGTGGATCATTTCGACACGGCCGCCCTTTATGGCGGCGGGCTGAATGAGGAACTGGTGGGCCGCGTCCTGTCCCCCCATCGCCAGCGTTTCATGCTGGCCAGCAAATGCGGCATGACGGCGATCAACGGCAAGCGGGTGATTGATGGCCGGCCGGCCATCCTGCGCCAGACCTGTGAGCAGGCGCTGCGCAGCCTGCGCACCGATGTGATCGACCTGTATTATCTGCACCGCTGGGACCGTAGCGTGCCGGTGGAGGAAAGCGTCGGCGCCCTGGCCGACCTGATCCGCGAAGGCAAGATCAGGGGCATCGGCCTGTCGGAGGTTTCCGCCGCCACCCTGCGCCGCGCCCATGCCGAACATCCGATCATCGCGGTGCAGACGGAATATTCGCTGTGGACCCGCAATGCGGAGGTGGCGGTGCTGGATGCCTGCCGCGAACTGGGCACGGCGTTTGTCGCCTTCTCCCCCCTGGGGCGCGGCTTCCTGGCTGGCGGCGTGCCCGACCCGACAGCCCTGCGCCCGCAGGATATCCGCCGTTCCATGCCCCGCTTTGTCGAGCCGAACTTCAGCGCCAATCAGGCGCTGCTGGCCGATTTCGCCACCCTGGCGCACGACGCCGGGGCCAGCATGGCGCAATTGGCACTGGCCTGGCTGCTGCACAAGGCCCCGCATATCATCGCCCTGCCCGGCACCACCAGCCTGGAGCATCTGACCGATGATGTGGGGGCATCGGGCCTTTCTGTGTCGGCGGATATACTGGCCCGTGCCGGTGCCCTGTTCGCACCGGCCAACATCCATGGCCCCCGCTATAATGATGCGGCACAGGCGGATGTGGATACAGAGGAACTGCCGGCCTGAATGGACAGGCGCGGGCTGCGGGGCTAAGTTATTGAGAGTGCATGGATAGAAGGAAAGCCCCCCAATGCCCGCCATCATCAACCCCATGGATATGAGTGGCCGTCACCTGCTGGTGACGGGGGCATCGGCGGGGATCGGGCGGGCGACGGCCATCATGTTGTCGCGCCTGGGTGCGCGGCTGACCCTGAATGGGCGGGATGAGGCACGGCTGGGCGATACGCTGGCGGCCCTGGCCGGCGACGGGCACCGGGCCGTGGCCTTCGACCTGTCGGATATTGATGCCATTCCAGCCTGGATGAAGGAACAAGCCAAACAGGCGGGGCCGTTTGACGGCATCGCCCATTGCGCCGGCATCCAGACGCTGCGCCCTATCCGCATTTTCCAGGCGGATTTCTTTGAACAGGTGATGCGCACCAACCTGGGCGCCGCCCTGGCCCTGGCCAAAGGGTTGCGGCAGAAGGGGGTGAAAGCAGACAAGGCCAGCCTTGTCTATATCTCCTCCACCGCCGCCACGGCGGCCTCACCGGCCAATGTCGTCTATGCCGCCGCCAAGGGGGGCATCATTGCCGCCACCAAGGGGTTGTCGGCGGAATTGCTGCCAGATGCCATCCGGGTCAATTGCGTGGTGCCCAGCATCGTGATGACGGAACTGATCGAACGCGGCTTTGAAAAGCTGAATACAGAGCAGATTCAACATCTGGAGAAGCTGCAACCCCTGGGCTTTGGTCACCCGGATGATGTGGCCCATGCGATCAGCTTTTTACTGTCGGACGCATCCCGCTGGATCACCGGCACATCCATGGTAGTCGACGGGGGCCGCACGGCATGAATGCGATACCCGCCGCCCTTTCCTTCCGCCAACCGGTGCAGGACGATGCGGCGATGCTGCTGGCCTGGCGGCGGTTGCCGGAGGTGACGTCCAACAGCTTCACCGACATTGATGATGATCTGGACAAGCAGCGCGCTTGGATCGAGCGCTGCAACGCCCGCAATGATTATCACCATCGCATCATCCAGGTGGATGGGGTGGATGTCGGCTATGGCAGCATCACCATCACCCAGCCGGATTGGGGGGTGGGCACCATCGGCGTCTATATGGGCGACCGGCGCGGACGCATCGGCATCGGTGCCCTGAACTTCGCCCCCATGCTGAACCATTGTTTCTACACGCTGGGCCTGCGCAAGCTGGTGAACCAGATTTTCGCCGATAATGAGCGCGTGCATAAGGGCCAGACCCTGCTGGGCTATCGTCACGTCGGCGTGCTGCGCGCGCACGCGGTGAAAAATGGCGTGCCGCGCGATGTGCATCTATTCGAAATGCTGGCGGAGGACTGGGGCGCCATCCGCCACCGCTTTGGCCTGATGGCGGATATGGATGGGCGCAGAACAGATGGAAGCCTAATAATTGACTGATAAAGCTTGACGGGTCGCAACCCGCGCACGCCATCCATAATCACCATTTTCAATTCATGGCGGCTGCCGCTGAATGCTGGTTTCTTGAAGGCTCACCATAATGACGCGTCAGCCCATATATTGCATTGGGCCTAAAAAAATATAAAAAATCATCACGCGACGAATAAAGATGATTCTGTTATCACCGGCCAATCTGTGTCCAGAGATTGATCATGCGTATCGGCTTTCTTTTCAATCATGACCAAATTCATCAGGTTGCCCATAGCCTTCCTATCGCCATCGCGCTGGCCGATGCTGGTTTCGCCGGTGAGATCATTGTTGCCACCACGACGGAACGGATGAAGCGTGAGGTTCTGCGCCTGGGCGGGGACCGGATTGGCCGCAGCATCCAGCATGTGGCTTTGGAACTGAAGGGAAAGTCACAAACCCTCTCGCGGTTGCTGGAATTCGCAGTGCCTTCCCGTAAATTGCTGATTTACGGCGATAATCTGGATTTCTTCCGCAGCCTGGACATTATGGTGGTGGCGGAAAAAACCTCCCTGGTGCTGAAGAAGCACTATGGATTGACCAATCTGAAAATCGTCCATACCCGCCACGGGGCCGGCGACCGGGCCATCGGTTTTGACAAGGCCAGCGCTGGTTTCGACCATGTGCTCTGCTCCGGCCCCAAGATCAAGGAACGGCTGATCGCAGAGGCAGGCATCCCGGCCGAGCGGATCAGTATTGTGGGCTATCCGAAATTCGACACGCTCAATCCCAGCGTCACCCGGTTTCCGGTGCATGGCGACAAGCCTGTCGTGCTCTACAATCCGCATTGTTCCGCCCATCTGTCCTCCTGGTTCAAACATGGCCGGCAGGTACTGGATTTTTTTGTGGGGAACGAGGATTATCAACTGATCTTCGCACCCCATGTCATGCTGTTCGAACGCAAGTTCGTGATGACCATCGACAAGCTGCGCCTTGATCGGCCGGGAAGGATCGATGAACATTATCTGAAGGCCCCCAACATCCATATCGATCTGGGCAGCCGCGCCTGCACGGATATGAGCTACACATTGATGGCCGATCTCTATCTGGGGGACGTCAGCAGTCAGATTTATGAATTTCTGCTGCAGCCGCGGCCCTGCCTGTTCCTGAACAGCCAAGGCACGGATTGGCGCAATGATCCCAACTATGCGCACTGGCAGGCCGGCCCGGTCATTGATAGTCCTGCACAATTGGCAAGCGGTCTGAAACGGGCCTTCGAAAGCCATGCTGGTGAGTATCTCCCCGTACAGCAGCAAATGTTCGCCCGCAGTTTCGATCTGAATGACCGCCCCTCCTCGCGTCGCGCGGCGGACGTTCTGATGCGCTTGGCTGACCAGACAATGGGCAGGTCTGGACCGTCCGGCACGACCGTATGAGCCCGCTGATCACCATCCTGCTGCCCTTCTTCAATGAGGAAGGTTGGATCGGTGCGACCATCGACAGCATCATCGCGCAAAGCGATCAGCGCTTTCGGCTGATCTTGCTGGATAATGCTTCCACCGATGGTGGACGGGCGGAGGCCGAGCGGCATCTGGCCGGCTGGGGGGAGGAGATGGCGCGGATCGTCCCGGTTGCCACGCCAGGAAAAACCAATGCCCTGACCACCGGCCTGTCGCTGGTCACCACCCCCTACGTGGCCATCTGTGATGCCGATACCCATTACCCGCCCTGCTATGTCGCCAATTGTCTGATGCTGTTCGCCAGCCGCGCCAATGCTGTGGCCGTCATGGCGATCGACCTCTATGATCCGGCGGGAAGCCCCGCTGCGATACGACGGGTGAGCCGCATCATGGGCAAGGCCCGTCTGCACAGCGACCGTTGCCATGCCGGCGGCTATGCGCAGGCCTTCGGGACAGAGGCACTGCGGGCTGTGGGCGGCTTTGATGCGCATCGCTGGCCCTTCGTGCTGGAAGATCACGAGGTCATCCATCGGGTTCACCGGTTGGGTATTTCGATTTATGATGCCAGTCATTATTGCCACCCGTCACCCCGGCGGGCCGACAGGCGTTGTGTTAGCTGGACAAGGTTTGAACGTTTGCTCTATCGCTTCATGCCCCGGTCACGGATGGACTGGTTCTTTTACGAATTCCTGTGGCGTAGACTGGAACGCCGCCACGCCTTTGCCGCCGCTTTGCGAGAAAAGAATTGGACGTGAACCAGGGTGGGGCGCCGCAGGGCACGCTGCGGCGCATTTTCGGTGGGCTGGGGTTGGTGCTGGGGGGCAAGGCGGGGGCAGGGCTGATCAGTCTGGCCTATCTGGTCATCGCCACCCGCGCCCTGGGACCGCATGATTATGGCGTGCTGGTGCTGATCCATGGCTATGTCACCACCGTCTGCGGCATTGTGGAATTTCCCGCCTGGCAGGCCGTCGTCCGCTATGGGGCGGAGGCACGGCGCGATGAAGCCACACACCGGCTATCCCGCCTGCTGCGCTTTGGCGCGCGGGTGGAATTGTTGGGCGGGCTGGCCGCCATCCTGACGGCGGCCATCTGCGCGCCGTTGATCGGCCCGCGGCTGGGCTGGCCGGAAACGGCCCTGGTGCTCTCCCTGCCCTACAGTCTGGCCGTGCTGGGCTCCGTCCGCTCCACGCCGGCCGGATATCTGCAATTGATCAACCGGTTCGATCTGCTGGGGCTGCATAATCTGGTTCAGCCGCTGGTGCGGCTGGCGGGTGCCGGTCTGGCAGCCTTTGCCGGCTGGGGGCTGACCGGTTTCCTGGTGGCCTGGCTGCTGGCGGCATTGGCGGAATTCGCCGTGCTCTGGGCGCTGGGCCTCTGGTTCGCACATCAGCATCTGGGGCGGGATCTGCGCCATCCGGAACCGGGCAATGCGGTGGCCGATAATCCGGGCATCTGGCGCTTTCTGCTGGCCAGCAATGCCGATGTGACCTTGAGCGAGTTGGCCGGGCGGGCGGCACCGCTGATCGTTGGCTGGGTGCTGGGGCCGACGGCGGCGGGCCTGTTCTCCGTGGCGCAGCGCGCCACCGTGCTGATCGCCCAGCCGGCGCAGATATTGGGCAATACCGCTTATCCGGAAATGGCCCGCATGGTGGCCAGCGGACAGGGGGGCAGCGCCCTGCGCCACACGGTGCTGCGCGTCACCGGCATCGCGGTCGCGGCCAGCCTGCCCATCATCGCCCTGGTCTGGCTGTTCGCCCCGCAAATCGTCCGGCTGATCGCCGGGCCGGAATTTGCCGGGGCGGCCGGGCTGATGGTGGTGCTGGTGCTGGCCCGCGCGCTGGCCCTGGCCGGGCCGCCGGCCACGGCGGCGCTGACGGCGCTGGGGCGGCCCGGCTGGTCCATGTCAGCCAACCTGACAGCCAGCCTGCTGTTCCTGCCCATCCTGCCGGTGCTGCTGAACCTGCAGGGGCTGGACGGGGCCGGTTTCCAGGCCATCGGGCAGGCCGCCACCGCCAGCCTTCTGCTGCTGATTCTGGCCTGGAAACGGAGCGCGCAGGCATGAGCACCGCCCCCCGCATCGCCTATATCATCAATTCCGTCGAGGGCGGCGGGGCGGCCCTGCCCGTGCCCGCCGTCACAAAGGTGATGCGCGATGCCGGGGCCAGCGTGCGCGTCTTCGCCCTGACCCGCCGGGATGGCCGCGCCCTGCCACCGATGCAGGCGGCCGGGCTGGACCCGCTGGTGCGCGAAGGCGGCACGGGCGACCATGGACAGGCGCTGCGCTGGCTGCACCGGGAGGTGCGGGCCTGGGGCGCCACGCATCTCTGGACCTCGCTCAGCCGCGCCACCATCCTGGGGCTGCTGCTGGGGCCCTATCTGGGCCTGCCTGTCATCTGCTGGCAGCACGCGGCCTTTCTGAAACCCTGGAACCGCCGCTTGATGCGGCTGCTGCAAGGGCGGGCGACATTGTGGGTGGGTGATTCCGCCTCTGTCTCCGCCTTGACGCAGCAGCGGCTGGCAGTGGGCGAAGATCGGTTGATGACCTGGCCAATCTTCGCCGCCGATCCGGCCCAACCCGTCGCCCCGCCCTGGCAGCCGGGGCAGACGCTGGAATTGGGCAGCCTGGGCCGGCTGCATCCGGTCAAGGGCTATGAAGGGTTGATCGAAGCCCTGGCCCTGTTACGCCAGCAGGGCTTCACCCCACCCTGCCCCATCCGCCTGACCCTGGCCGGCGAAGGCGATGAACGGGAAAGGCTGGCCGTCCTGGCAGCACAGGGCGGGGTGGCGGATATTGTGCTGCCCGGCTATGTCGACCGGCCGCAACAATTTCTGGCCGGCCTGCATCTCTACCTGCAACCCTCCCGGTCGGAGGGTTTCTGCATCGCCGCCCATGAAGCCATGGTGGCGGGCCTGCCCGTGCTGGCATCGGCCGTGGGGGAAATCCCCTTCAGCATTCAGGAAGGCATTACCGGTCACACGGTGCCACCCCGCGATGTGCCGGCCCTGGCCGACCGGCTGGGCCGGCTGCTGGCCGAACCGGGGCGGCTCCACGCCATGGGCAGTGCCGCACGGGCGCATATCCTGGACCGCTTCTCCCTCAGCCGCTTCAACGCAGCCGGTCAGGCCATCATGCGGCGGATCAGCGAAAGCGGCGTGTGATCTCCAGCCACAGACCCGCCAGAGAACGGTCGATATATTTCACGTCGATCACAGTCACCCCGCCGCCAGCGCTCAACGTATGAAACCCCTCCCGGTAGCGTCCGGCTGAGGCGGGCACATCCAGCGGTGCGCCCGCCTGTGCGGTGAACCCCGTCTCATCCAGCCGGTCGATCCAGAGCGGGCGCAGGGCGCCCCCATAGGTGCGGCTGCAATCCTGTGTCGGCAACATGATCCGCCCATCGATCAGCGCCACCGTCCCGCCAGGGCGGGCTGAGGCCATGTCGATGCGCACCGGGTTGCCCGGATGCGGATGCCAGGGGCCGGTGATGCGTTCGGCCCAGGCGACATGCAGATGCCCCATCCGGGTTTCCCGCCGATCGGCCGGGGAATAAAACAGCCACCAGCGCCCCTGATGGTAAAGCGGGGTGGCATCCACCGGCACCCGGTCCAGCCTGATCTCCGCTTCCCGCACCCAGTCATGCAACCCGTCACGCATCCGGTAGAGATAAAGGCGGCCGGAGCGGTGCGCCTCCGGCAGCATCCAGACAGCGCCGTCGGCCGCGAACACGGTGGGATAGGAAAGATGCCAGGATTCCGCCAGACAGGGCCGCCGCTCCAGCAGCTTGAAATCGGCATCCAGGGTCAGCAGGTCGATGGTGCCGTGCCGGGCCTTGTAATCATAGGCTTCGGCGAACAGATGCAGATACCCGTCCTGCCGCCAGGGAAAGGGATCGGCCAGGAAATGGAAGCGCGGCTCCTCCGCCAGCCAGTGCACCGGCTGGTCCGCCAGCCCCTGCGCCAGCACCTGTTCCAAGGGCCGGTCGATGATACCGCATCTCCAGATATCCTTGCGGCGCGGCATCGCTCACCCCTTCAATGCTGATGTCACCCAGTGCTGCGGGTGATGCGGATACCCAATTTCTTCACCCGGTGCCAGAGGCTGCGTTCGGTAATGCCCAGCCGCTCCGCCGCGCGGGCCTGAATACCACCACATTCACGCAAGGCACGGGTGACGATTTCCTTTTCCACCCGTGCCAGTTCGGCATCCAGATCGGCCGGCAGGGCGGCGGCGGCACCACTGGCCAGTCGCGGCCTGTCCTCGAACAGATAGGGTGGCAGATCGCCCACCTCCACCATCGGCCCCTGCGCCACGATGACGGCCCGTTCGATGCAATTCTGCAATTCGCGGATATTGCCCTGCCAGCGATAGGCCTCCATCGCTGTCAGGGCCGGCTTGGAAAAGCCGGTCAGCTTCTTGCCCATGGAACGCGCGTGGCGGGAAAGGAAATGGGCGGCGAGAGCGGGAATATCACCGGGCCGGTCCCGCAGCGCCGGCACGGTGATGGGGAAGACATTCAGCCGGTAGTATAGATCCTCCCGGAAGTTGCCCTTCTCCACCTCCTTGCGCAGGTCGCGGTGGCTGGCGGCGATGAAGCGGACATCCACCGTGATGGAACGGGTGCCGCCCACCATCTCAAACGTCTGCTCCTGCACCGCGCGCAACACCTTGGCCTGCAGCGCCAGCGGCATGTCGCCGATCTCATCCAGAAACAGCGTGCCCCCATTGGCCAGGGAGAAGCGGCCCTCCCGGGCGGCAATGGCACCGGTGAAGGCGCCCTTCACATGGCCGAACAGCTCACTTTCCATCAGGTTTTCCGGGATGGCGGCGCAGTTGACGGCCACAAAGGGCTTGTCCCGACGCTGGCTGTTATCATGGATGGCGCGGGCGATAAGTTCCTTGCCGGTACCGCTTTCCCCATGCAACAGCACCGTGGCGCGGCTGTCACAGACATCGGTGACCTGCTTCAGTACTTGCTGAAACGGGGCGCTGGTGCCGATCAGGCTGCCGAAATCGAACTTGTCGCGCAGTTCCTGGCGCAGGCGGCGGATATCATCCTCCGCATCGCGCAGTTTCAGCGCACGGCCGATGGTGGCGACCACATCGTCCATCTCAAACGGCTTGGCGATATAATCAAAGGCCCCTTCGCGGATCAAGGCCACGGCATCCCGCACAGAGGCATAGGCCGTCATGATGATGACCGGCAATTCCGGACGGGCCGCCTGCAACCGGTTCAGCAGATCGCGGCCCGACGCACCGGGCATCCGCAGGTCACTCAACACCAGCCGCACGGTATTTTCATCCAGAAAACTCAAGGCGGCGGCCACATTGTCCACGGCGTGCGCGTCAAAGCCACGCGCCTGCAATCCCGCTGCCGTCACCTCCCCCAGCCGCGTCTCGTCATCGACGATCAGGATCACGCCTACCTCCCCTCCTCTGGCGGCACCAAAGGCAGCCGCAGAGTGAAACAGGTGCCGGCACCCGGTTCACTTTCACATAAGACAGTACCGCCATGCTGTTCGATGATATGGCGCACGCGGGCAAGCCCCAGACCCGTACCGCGCGGCTTGGTGGTGACGAAAGGTTCGAACAGCCGCTCCCGTACCTCCGGATCGATACCCATCCCAGTATCGGCGATACTGACCAATACCACATCGCCTTCCCGCTCGACCTGGGTGGTCAGGGTACCACCCTTGGGCATGGCATCCATGGCATTCAGGATAATGTTCAGGAAAACCTGATGCAATTGTTCGGCATCGGCCTGAATAATGAAGGTGCGGGGCTGGCCGGCGCTTTGCACGCTGATATGGCGATGTTGCAAATCATGGGCGGCGAAGGACAGCGTATTGCCCAATTCCAGCGCCACATCCACCGGCCGGCGCAACAAGATGCGCGGGCGGGCGAAATCCAGCAGTTCCTGGACCAGATGATCAATCCGTCCCACTTCCTCCAGCACGAAGCCCACCAGCTTTTCCCCTTCCGGTGGCAAAGCGGATTTCATGCGAAGAACCTGGCTGGATGTCTTGATAATGCCCAACGGGTTGCGGATTTCGTGGGCCAGCACGGCCGCCGCTTCCCCCAGTGTCGCCAACTGCTCGCGCCGCCGTACCAGGGATTCACGCTCTCGCATCATCTCCAGCCGCGACGCCATGGCGTTGAAACCGGCGGACAGTTCAGTCAGTTCCCCGCCACCGGCCACGGGAACCCGGGCCTTGAAATCTCCCTCCCGGACATGGCGCAAAGCCTGGTTCAGCAATGCCAGGGGGCGGGAAATCAGCTTGGACAGGGCCAGCGCGACCAGCAGGGAAATCAGCGCCGCACCACCGGAAAGCGCCAGAAACAGTTCCAGCGTGCGCACATGGGCCAGCAGGGAAAGCTGGTTGGACAGGCGGCTGGAAACGATCCCCACCAACGTCCCATCCAGATCACGCAGCGGTGCAAAGCCGGCGGCCAGATGGTCATCCCCGCTGACCGGCGGCGCTGTCACGCTGCGCACGCCAGCAGCCAATTTTTCCTGTACCCCTGGCGGCAGATGCGCCACCGAGCCGTTGCCCTGCATGGCCGTATTGTTGGCGACGGCAAAAACCTCAATCACCAGTCCCGGCACGCTGTCGGACATGTTGACCATGACACCGTCCCAGCGATCGGCGACCAGCGCATAGTAGCGTTGGCCATCCCGTTCAAACCGCCGCGTTGCCCCCATCAAGAGAACGGGCCGGCCCTCATCGTCGGTGGCCAGGAAAAAGCCGCTGCGCTCCCCCTTGGGAAACGAGCTGCCATGCCCCACCGGACCATTGGAAAATAACAGCTTACCGTCAGAATCATAGACAGCCACAACATCGAAGCCGGCTGAATTCAGCAGGTGCGCACTGAAATTGAGCGGGCCCTTATCCAACCCCCGATTGCCCAGTGTCGCGGCAACGATACTTGCCGCCTGACGGGCATCCGTCTCATCACTGATCGATTGCTCGGCAAAGAAACGGGCCGATTCCTCCAGCCAGCTTTCCATATTGGAAGCGAAGGAGGCGGAAATGATGTCGGCTGCGATATAGCAAGCCAGCAGCACCGGCAAGGCGCTGACCAGCACGAAGGCGATGACCAGCCGCCAGCGCAGCCGCATATCCGGCAGGAATGACAGGCCCAGTGCCTTCCAGCCGATCTTCATACCGCATCCCCACGGGTGGTATGGGTCCGCAATTCCGGATCCCAGCGATCAAAAGCCAACCAGGGGGTCAGCCGATGCAGCAGACGGTTCAGCAGACCGATACGGCATCGCACCAGGATGGAAGAAGGCACCAGCATACTGCCGAAGCGCAGCTTCGATGCATAGGCGGTCTGGCCCGATTGAAACAGCCGACGGCCGGTTTTCAATGCGAAACGCACATTCTCCATCCAACTGACGGCATAAAGATTATGATCGCGCGCCAAGGGATATTCCATGCCCAGGAACTTGTCGATTACCCGATCGTCACCCAGCAATAAAAGATTGAATGCAGCCAGTCGATCTTCCACCCAGTACAACACGAACAGCGCCCTGTCGCCCAGAGCGTCGGGGATTTTCCGGAAATATCCTTCGGGCAACTCCTCGAAATCGCCATAACTCAGGCTGGAATGGCTGCGGGTACTCTCATACAGTGCCTCGATCCGGGGCAGCAGGTCGCCCGGCTGTGCCCGATGTTCGATGCGCACCTTCCCCGCCGCCCCTTTCAGCTTACGTCTTATATCCTTGCGTGTGCTGGCGGAGAGGCGGTCCAGATAGGCTGTCTCGCTGGCCACCCCATCCAGGTCCAAGGCAGCCACGGGCAAGCTGTTGATGCAGGCATAACCGGCCGCCGCCAGCAGAGGGGGCAGCCAGCCAGCCTCCGGCGCGGCCATATCCTTGAAGGCCAGCAGCCGCGCCTTGCGGCGTGCCGCCTCCCGCTCCAGCAGGTCCAGGAAAGCTGTGACGGCCCACAGGCGCTGGTCTGCCGACAGGCCCGGCCGCAGGGCGACGGGGCAACGCTCCGTCAGCGCGGAGCCGACGCCCAGCAGCCGCCAGACCATCAGGCCCGGCAACAGACGCGACAGGAAAGCGGCCACAGCCGCAGCCCTTCCTCCCTGGAAGGGCGTATCCAGCCGGTATTCCATCTCGAACAGCGGGGCGGCCATCAACAGCCCATCCGCATCCATGACAGCCGCAATCGGGCCGCCGCACGCCTTCAGATAGGCCCAGCCCTCCGCCTCACCGGGAAAGCAGGCATCCCATTCTGCCTGGGGCACACGGTCAATCCCGGAAAGCACCAGGGCGCGCAAACCCGTATCAGCCGCCATTGGCCACCTTGGTCTGCACCGATTGCACACGCGCGGAAGGGGTTGCGACCGCCCCGGAGAAACTGGCCAGGAAGTTGTTGACGCGGGCGGCCACCAGATCGCGCTGCCCATCGACGGTGACCAGATGATAGCTATCGTCCAAAATCAGCGCCTCCACCCGGCCGGCCAGGTGGCGCTGGATGTGGAAGGCGTTAGACAGGCTGGCAATATCATCATTGCGGGCATGGACCAGCAGGGTCGGCTGGTGCACCTGCCCCAGGCGCGGCTTCACATCGTCGGTCAGGCGCCACATCTCCCGAATGGCGCCCGAAGGGGTGGACAGCAAACCGGCGGCCGAACTGTCGCCACTATGCATGGCCCGCACCACGGCGGCGCGGATACGCTCATCCTTGATGCCATAGGGCGGCTTTTCCACGAAGGAAAGGCGGGGCCCGATGGGGGTATGGATCAGAACGCGCAGCAGGAAGCCGTACCAGGGAATGGACCAGCCATCATAACGCAGCGTGGGCGCCAGCATCACAAGCCCATGCACACGCTCCGGCTGCAAGGCCGCCAGCCGGGCGGCCAGCAGCGCCCCCAAGGACAGGCCGCCGACGACGATCCGGTCGCAATCCTGTTCCAGCCGGGCCAAACCTTCCTCAACCGAGGCATACCAGGATTGCCACGAGGTCGCGGCCAGTTCCTCCCCCGTGCCGCAATGGCCAGCCAGATGGCAGCACAGCACGTCGGCACCGCCGTCGCGCGCCTTGCGGGCCAGCGGCTTCATCTCCACCGGCGTACCGCCCAGCCCATGCACCAGCAGCAGACCCAGGCGCCCGCCATTGATCCCGTTGCCGGTCATATGGATGCTGCGATCGGTTGTCATATTGGCCAAATCCTTTCACGGACCATCTGATCGGCCATCGCCAGGATGCGCCGGTTGGTCCCGTCATTGATGCTACATGTATTGTCAGGCGGCTGTACGGAATCCCGGTCGGTGGCCGACAGGAACCAGCGGAACGGATCACGGAAGACAGGCGGGGAGTAATCGCCGCAGACATCCATGCCCAGCAGGCGTCGTTTCTGCGCCAAACGGCGCACCAGCCCCAGCACGGCATCCAACTTCATGCCGCCCTGGTCCCAGTTGGTGACGGCCTCCGCCGGGGTCAGCACATCCTTGTCCAGCGACACCCACAGGCCGCCGGACGGCAGCCGGCGGTCCAGATCATCGCAGAATGCTTCCCAGTCGGCACTGTCCAGATTATGCCAGTGGATGGCCCCGTCACGCGTGCCACATCCCGGACCCGCAACCGGCCGCCCCCAGATGCGGCTGGGTTCGGCGTGCCAGGGATGTACCTCCAGCCGGCCCGAACGGACCGCTTCCAGATTGGCGAACTGCCATTCCGGGCGCACGAAATCATCGCTGGCGGGCCCGATGGTGACGATGCGCTGTACCAGCGGATTCTCCAGCGCCCGGTTCACCCAGGCGCCGCAATTCCAGGTGGCGGGAAAACCCGTCCAGTCCGGGTGATTGTCGAAATGCAGCACCGTGACCGGTTCGCGCACCGTCTGCAGAAAAAACGCCGCCAGATGGTGGAAATCGCCCGAACCGTAGAAGATCAGCGGGGCAGCGCCATCCTTTGGCAAAAAGGCCGCATCAATCCGCTGCCGCAATGCCGCCAGACGGCGGCGCCCACCGACAATACGCAAACGCGGCCCCAGATCGCGGGCGGACACCAGCACAGCCTCCCCCTGCTGCACCTGATGCGCCAGCGCTGGTTGCGTTGTGAGCGACCCATCCAGGTCCAGTATCAGGCACGGTACGCCCAACCCCATTGCCCCTGCCCTTATTCCGCCGCTGCTGCGGCCGGCGATGCGTTCCGGACCAGCCAGTCATGGAACAGCGCCGTCAGATCGGTGAAGCCGGTAAAGGGCTGATGCGAAATGGCATGGTCACGACAATGCGCGGCCAGCTTGCCCTTGGCAAAAACCTGATCGGCGCTGCCGGCGCCGCAGAAATCAGACCGGCCATCGCCGATCAGGATGGTCAGACCACCCGTCCGGCGCTGGCCGGCTTCCATGCAGGCGCATTTGCAATTGCCGGCCGCCGTGGCACAGCCGGCACTGGAATAGGGGAAGGTCAGGCGCCATTGATCCTCGCCCACCGGCTCCATCCGGTTGGACAGGACTGGCGCATCGACGCCCAGCCGCTGCAACACACCCCGCGCCACCACATCCAGCCCGTCGGACAGGATGGTGAAAGGCAGGTTCCATTGCCGGCAGAGTTCGACAAAGCCCATGAAGCCGGGATCGACCGCGATCTCCTGCACCATTTCGGCCATCGCCGCCGGCGTGGCCCGCAACAGCGCAACCTGCCGGGCCATACATTCCCGCGACCCCATCTCTCCCCGTTCCCAGGCTGCTTCCACCGCGTGCCATTCCGGCAGGGCAAAGCGCTCCAGGATCAGGTCCGTCGTATCGGTGGCGGAGATGGTGCCATCGAAATCGATGTAAAGCTGGGGAAACGGGCGCATTTGGGCATTCATCCGGGAAGTTAGTACGCCCCTTCCTTCCGCAAGCCCCGTGCCAAAGGCAACCATGGCGGATTTCCGCGGCCCCGCCCCCCATCAACAGGCCAACCCACAAAATCCGAGCTACAAAATTTGTAGCTCTCCCCGCCTTTGGAGGTACCAAAAAGCGGGAATTGATGGGACGAAGGTGTGTGAAATCTCAGGCGATCCGCCAGAACCCGCTTACTGGCACAGCCAATGCAGAGGGGGAGCACCGCCCGGCCACTGGCCCGGCGCACTCCACTTTCTCGCAGGTGTCGCAGCATGACCCAAAGCTACTGTCAGCCCGACCGTTATCGTCAGAGTGCAGCCTTGTTCGACAAGGCGCGCGCCATCATCCCCGGCGGGGTCAACAGCACGGCGCGGGCAACCTGGTCCGGATGGGATCCCCATCCGTTGTTCATTTCCCACGGCACCGGTTCACGCGTTACCGACGTCGATGGTAACGAATATATCGATTATCTGCTGGGCTTGGGCCCGATGCTGCTGGGCCATCGCCCACGCGCCGTCACCCAGGCGGTGGTCGACCAGATCGAACAGCGCGGCACCGTTTTTGCCTTGCCGGTGGCCGATGAAACGGCGCTGGCGGAAAAGATCCGGCGCGCCGTTCCCAGCCTGGAACGGGTACGCCTGTGCAATACCGGCACCGAGGCGGTGCTCTACACCATTCGTCTGGCCCGCGCCTTCACCGGCAAGAACAAGATCATCCGGTTCGAGGGTATGTATCACGGCTTCTCCGACGGGATTTACTGGAGCAAGCATCCAAACCCGGAAAAGGCCGGCCCCGACCGCTCTCCCCATCCGGTCCCCCAGGGCCCGGGGATGCCCAATGGCATCGGCGACAGCCTGATCATTCTGCCCTGGAACGATGTCCACGCGCTGCGGGAAACCCTGGAACGGGAAGGCAGCAATATCGCCGCCATCATCACCGAACCGATCATGTGCAATACCGGCTGCATCCTGCCGGAGAATGGCTATCTGGAAGCCATGCGCACATTGAGCGAACGCCATGGCGTGGTGCTGATTTTCGACGAGGTGATCACCGGCTTCCGTATCGCCCTGGGCGGTGCCCAGGCGCATTATGGCATCACGCCTGACCTGTCCGTCTTCGCCAAGGGTCTGGGTGGTGGTTTCCCGGTTGCCTGCATGGGCGGCCGGGCCGACATCATGGCGCTGGTCGAACAGGGCCGCGTTTCCATGGCCGGCACCTATAATGCCAACGGCATCGCCGTGGCCGCCGCCAATGCAGCGCTGGACGAACTGGCCAAGCCCGGCATGTACGAACATCTCTACAACGTGTCCGACCGGTTGCGGGAAGGGCTGTCCGCCCTGATCCGCGATCTGAACGCCCCGGCCCATGTTGTCGGTCTGGGTCCGGTCTTCCAGCTCTGGTTCTCTCGCGAGCCGATCCGCAACTACCGCGACGCAGCCCGCCATGCCGACCATGATGCCTTCCGCCTGTGGTGGGAGGGCATGTTGAACCGGGGCGTGATGTTCCATCCCGGCGCTTATGAGAACCTGTTCGTCTCCTTCGCGCATACAGTGGATGATATTGACCGCACCCTGGCCGCAGCGCGTGAGACCTTGATCGAGATGCTGGCGCGTTGATCAGGGAAAGCATGGTGAAGCGTCTGATATTACTGACTGTCCTGTTGGGCTGCGCAACCCTGCCGGCACGCGCAGGATCGTGGTCGGACGTCTTCACCATGCCTGATATCCGGCTATCGGCGGGGCCGGGCATGGTGCTGGCCCCACATTATCCAGGTGCATCGGGCCGCCATCTGCAGCCCTATCCCTATGTCGATGGTCAGATCGGCGATAGCATCAGTTTTGACAGCGAGAATGGGGTCCGTCTTACCCTGTTGTCGCTGGAAGGGCTGGAAGCTGGGCTGGCGGCCGGCTACCGCGCCGGTCGCGCCACCCATAATATGCCCAAGGCACTGCAATCCCTGCACGGGGTGGATGAATCCATCACCCTGGGTGGATTTGCCAATTACAGCATCGGCCCCTTCTCCCTCGATATCGAGGGATTGCGCGACGCGGTCCCCGGGCGCAAACGGCAGATGCTGGAAATAGAAGCCGCCCTCAACATTCCCTTTGGCGATCCGGCAAACCGCGAGGGTGTCTCCATCGGCCCCTATCTGGAAATCGCCAGCAATGGCTTTCAACAGACCTATTTTGGTGTCGATGCCGAACAGGCGGCGGATAGCGGTTTTCGTCCCTTTTATCCCAAGGGTGGCCCGCTGATGGCGGGTATGGATCTGGAAGGCTCGTTACGGCTCAACCAGCGCTGGTCGCTGGCGGGCTTTGTCAACTGGGGTCGGATGCTGTCGGATGCCGCCCGTTCCCCTCTGGTTCGCCAGGGTGGGGCGGTAAAGCAGCTCAGTTCCGGCCTGTTCCTTGTTTATGATTTTTGACGGACTTTCCATGTCTGAACTCGCCATCATTCTCTGGCTCTTGAACATGCTGCTCGATACGGGTGGGCAGTTGGCCTTCAAAAAGGCGGCCACCGCCCCCGGCGACGGGATGGCGCGCTGGCGCGCCATGGGGAGCCAGCCGTGGATCTGGCTGGGGGTCATCTGTTATGGCGCCGAGTTTCTGGCCTGGACAGCGTTCCTGTCCACCGTCCCCCTGTCACAGGGAGTGCTGCTGGGTTCGGTCAACATCATCATTGTCATGATCGCCGGACGGCTGCTGTTCGCCGAACGGCTGAGCCGGATGCGCGTGGCCGGCATCCTGTTGATCGCCGCCGGGGTCACCCTGGTCGGTATGGGTGGAGGGGCATGATGCGGCGCGGGATCATTATCGGCTTTGCCTTCCTGCTGGCTTTTGACGTGCTGGCCCAGATCGGCTTCAAACTCGCGGCTGAAGCGGCCCTGCCCGTGGCGGCCGACCTGGATTGGCTGCTTCGGCTGCTGGCGCATCCCGGTGCCTACATGGCGGTGGCCGGTTATGTCGGGGCCTTTTTCACCTGGATGTCCCTGCTGAAACACGCCCCCATCGGCCCGGCCTTTGCCGCTTCGCATCTGGAGGTGGTGGCCGTCATGCCATTCGCCGTGCTGCTGTTCGGGGAGGTGGTCAACCTTCCGCAACTCTTGGGGGCCATCACCATTGTAGCGGGTATCATCTGTCTGGCCCTGGATGAAGACCATGCTGCCGGCCCCGCGTGACCCGTTCCGCGAATTGCCGCCCACAGCGGGGCTGCCCATCGGCTGGCGTGACCTGCGGGCCGGCTTCACAGCCCGCAAAGGTGGTTTTGCCGCTGCGGCCGCCCGTTTTCTGGGCGTGAATGATCTGCTGCTGACCTGTTCCGGCACGGCAGCCCTGGTCATCGCATTAAAGACATTGGCCCGGCTCAGCCCCCGCCGGGATGTGATCGTGCCGGCCTATACTTGCCCGCTGGTGGCCATTGCCGTGGCCCATTGCGGGCTGCGGCTGGTTACGTGCGATCTGGCCCCCGTCGGGATCGGTATGGACCTCGGGATGCTGGAAGAATTGATCGGCCCGCAAACCCTGGCCGTATTGCCCACACATCTTGCCGGCCGGGTGGTACCGGTGGAACCGGTACGCCGGCTGGCGGCCCGCCACGGCGCCTTTGTGGTGGAAGATGCGGCACAGGCTTTCGGCGCCCACCAGGATGGGCAACCCGTCGGCACCCTGGGCGATATCGGTTTTTACAGCTTTGCCGTCGGCAAGGGTCTGACGCTTTATGAAGGCGGACTGATGTATGCCGGTGACCCGACCCTGCGGGCCGAACTGGCGCGCAGTGCTGCGGATATACTGCGCCCGGCCCCGCTGATGGAACTGCGGCGTAGCCTGGAATTGGCGGCCTATGGGCTGTTCTACCGGCCCCGGCTGCTGCCCTGGGTTTATGGCGCCCCTTTGCGCCGCAACCTGCGACGCCGGGATATGGTGGCAGCGGCCGGGGACGATTTCGGGATGGAGATCCCATTGCACCCGGTCAGTCGCTGGCGTCAGGGGGTGGGGGAAAGCGCGCTGACCCGGCTGGCAGATTTCCTGACTGCCGGTCGTGAACGCGCCAGACACATACGCCAATTGCTGGGGACGATCAGCGGCATCACCGTGGTGGAAGACGGGCCCGGGGGCAGCGGTACCTGGCCATCCCTGATGGTACAATTGCCGGACAAACAGATGCGGGATCAGGCCCTGGATGCGCTGTGGGGGGCGGGATTGGGTGTTTCCTGCCTGTTCGCACGGGCGCTGACGGACTATCCCTATCTCGGTTCGATTGTTCCCTATGTCAACCACCCCCGAACCCGCCGTTTTGCCGCCACCAGCCTGCTGATCGGCAATTCTCCTTGGTTGCGGGAAAGCGACATGCAGCAGATCGCCGATACGCTGCGCCAATTGTTGCAGGCTCCGGAAAGGGAATACGCTTCCCAAAATCTGGCTATTGGTCGCCTGTAGCCTTCGCGTGTGCGGAATCCTCTCCCCATGTGTTCATCTTCTTAAGGATGAATGACGGAGAAGGGTGATGCGGTCCAACCTGATGGGAACGCTGGCCACGCTGGCGGCACTGTTGCTGGGCTTCGGCCTGCTGCAATTGGGCAATAACCTGCAGGGCACCCTGCTGGCAGTGCGCGGGGGGCTGGAGGCATTCAGCCCCACCCAGGTGGGTTTGATCGGGTCCGGCTTTTCCATCGGGCTGGTGCTGGGATCGCTGACGGCGGGCACGTTGATCCAGTCGGTCGGCCATATCCGTACCTTCGCCGCCCTGGCGGCCCTGGCCTCGGCGTCGGCGCTGCTGCATGTGATGCTGGTTCACCCGGTCGCCTGGATCGGTTTCCGCATGGTGACGGGCCTGTGTTTTGCAGGCCTGTTGATGTCGGTGGAAAGCTGGCTGAATGCGTCGGCCACACCTGCCGTGCGCGGGCAAATATTGGGCATCTATTCCATGACCGGGCTGATCGCCGCTGTCGGCGGCCAGATGCTGCTGCCGCTGGCCGATCCGGGCGGGTTCATGCTGTTCGCCTGCGTCTCCCTGATCATTTCCGTTGCCCTGGTGCCGGTGGCGCTGTCCAAATCGCAGGCCCCGGCAGAGGTGGGGGCACGGACAAGGGCCAATCTGCTGCGCCTCTACCGCCAATCGCCCTTCGGGCTGGTGGCGGCCTTCCTCTGCGGCATCAGCACCGGGGCCTTTTATGCGCTGGGGCCGCTTTACGCCCAGCAGGCGGGGTTTGACGATCAGGGCATCGCCCTGTTCATGGCCTGTGCCATCCTGGGGGCCTTTGCCACCACCTGGCCGCTGGGCTTTCTTTCCGACCGGATGGACCGGCGGCGGCTGGTTATCATGGTGGCGCTGACCTCGGCCCTGCTGCTGGCCGCCATGATGCTGTTCCTGCCGCAGGGCATGGCGCCGGGCTGGGTGTTCTTCCTGGTCTTCGCCTTTGGCGGGGTGGTGCTGCCCACCTATGGCATTGTCGTGGCCCATGTGAATGACAGCGTGCACCCCACGGAATTCATTGCCGCTTCCGGCGGCTTGCTGATCGTCCAGGGCTCCGGCATGGCGCTGGGGCCGCTGCTGGGTGGGGCCATGATGGAGGCAATGGGCCGCAATGGCCTGCCCTGGCTGGTGGTGCTGGCCCAGGGGCTGGTGGCCGTCTGGGGGGCCTATCGCATCAGCCGCCGCGCCGCACCGGTGGAGAAGGAACAGTTCGTCAATATGACGGTATCCCCGGTGGGCACCACGCTGATCGAGGCGACGCAGGAGGCGAAGCCGTCCTAACCCAAAGCGCCCAGCGCCAGCGGCCCGTTCCGATGCAGGCCCTTATAGCGGGCCACATCATCCGGCACCGACCGCAGGATGGCGGCAAAATGGGCCTGTTGTTCAGGCGTCAGCGCGACCAGCGCCCGCTGATGGGTGCGGATGGTGAACAGCACGGCACCGCTGCCGGTCAGTTTCCGCAACGTCTGTTTTTCCACCCGCAGGAACAGGCGCTGACCGGCATTCTCCACCGTCACCGGCCCATCTACCGGGGGTGGGCGGGGGCCGCCGGGCTGGAACAGGTCCGCATCATCGGACAGGCCCCAATTGGCCCGCCAGACAAGGCGGCCAGGGGTCAGGCTGTCAAAGAACCGGTCCACCGGCATGGCCAGCGTGGCATCATAGCCCGGCACCGGGCGGTGAATGCCGGGCAGCGGCTTGCCCAGCTTGTGCGGCAACAGCCAGTGCGACGGAAAGCACACCACCCCACCGGTCAGCCGCCAGCCCCCGGCGGATGGCGTCAGCAGACAGAGATCATCGGGCAGCAGATGGCCCAGCAGATGCAGCGGATGGTCAAAATCCGCCGGCTGCATCACGGCCCCGCCGATGGCGGAAAACAGCCCTGCCCCCTGGCGCTGGAACCATGATGAATGCTGGGTCGCCAGATGCTGGAACAGCAGTTCCAGCAACTCCTCTGCGGCTGCCTTCGCCTCTGGCATCAGGGCCAGCACATCCCATTTGCGTTGTCGCAACAGGTCGGCCCGGCGGGCCAGTTGCCCCGGCCAGCCAGCATCCGGCGACAGCCAGTCCGCCGGTGCCAGCGTGCGCAAACCCATCGCCATGCGATAGGCAGGGCCGTCAAACGGCCAGGGAAAGGGTTCGGCGGGCAGTTGCACGGGGGCAGCCCTCACCCCACCTCCATCACCGGATAATCGGCGGGCAGTTCGGCCAGGGTGGGGGCCGGGATGGGGCCGATATCGGCCAGCACCGTGCCCCAGGACCAGCCCACCCCGAACCCCGCCATCAGCAGCTTTTTCCGTCCCGCCGCCAGTTCCCCGCCCAGCCGGGAACAGATGGCCAAGGGGATGGAGGCGCTGCTGGTATTGCCGAATTTCTCCATATCAATGATGTACTTATCCGCCGCACAGCCGATCTTCTTGCGGATATGTTCCAGCATCATCTTGTTGGCCTGATGCGGCACCAGGAAATCCAGGTCATCGGTGGTGATGCCGCCATCGGCCAGCGCCTCTTTCAACAAACCGGGCACGGCGCGCAGGGTGAAGGCAAACACCTCCGCCCCGTTCAATTGCAGGCGGGCATCGCGGTAAAGCCGCTGCATCTCCGCCTCCGATTTGGGCGGATCGCTGGGGATCAGGCAATCGCGCTTGCCACCCGCTTTCACGAAAATATGCTTGGCCCCCGCCCCATCGGTGCCCAGCGCCACCCGGATCGGGCTTGCCCCTTCATCCAGTTCCAGCGCCGTGGCGGAGCCGGCATCGCCGAACAGCGGCAGGGTGGCCTTGTCCTCCGGGTGCAGATAACGGGTGGAATTGTCGCCGCACAGCACCAGCGCCCGCTTCACCTGCCCGCCCAGCAGCCGCCCCGCCATCCAGAGGCCATAGACAAAGCCGGAACAGCCCAGCGTCACATCAAAACAGGCGGCACCCGACGACAGGCCCAAATGGTGCTGCAGCACCGCCGCCGTGACCGGCAGCACATAATCCCCGTCCTGGCTGACAAAGATCAGCACATCCACGCTGGCGGGATCCCAGCCCAGTTGAGCCAGCAGCCCCTCTGCCGCCGCACGGCACATGTCCGACGCGCACCAGGGCCGGGGCAGCACGCGCCTTTCATAGACGCCGATGCTAGCGTGCAGCTTGCGCGCCTCCTCCGTCGTGAAGATGCCGGGCTCCTCGACATAGGAATGGCGTTCACGCGGCACCACGGTGCGGATGCCGGCGATGCGCACCCCATTGATGACCGATTTCATCGCCCGTCCCCCTTCCCGCTGCCGCCTTCCCAGGTGGCATAGATCACACTGTCGAACCAGGCCGCGCCATGGTGGCGCAGGCGGTAACGATAACCCGGCTGGATATCATCCACCAACGCCGGCAGATCGGCCAGATCGCCGGCGCGGTGATAGGCGGACAAGGCCAGTTTCGGGCGGTGGCGGCGGATCGTCGCCACCGCCCCCTGCAAGGCCGCGACCTCCGCCCCTTCCACATCCAGCTTGATCAGGCTGACCGGGCCGATATCCAGATCATCCAGCGCCCGCACCGGCACCAGCAAGTCACCATCGGCAGCCAGCGCGCTGCCGGACTGGCCGGCCCCATTGAAGCGCAGTTCCCCGCTCTGCCGCCACAGGCCGACCCGATGCAACATCACATCGGCCCGCCCGCCCCAGGCCGCCGCCAGCTTGTCGGCATTGGCCGGATCGGGTTCAAACGCATGGACGGCCCGCCAGCGCCCGCCAGTATGGCGGGCCAGATCGGTGATGCTGTCGCCCGTATGGGCACCCCCATCCACCATCACCTCATCCGGCCCCACATCCAGGGCATCGCTGCCAAAATATATCCCGCCCGGATCGCGCAAGCCCGCCAGCCAGCGATCATCCCAGGACAGGCGATAGAGCGCCAGCCCGGCCAGGGTGGCCCGGCTGGCCGCATCCTGGAACCAGCCCTTGGCGGCGATGCGGTCCAAGGCCGTCACCAGCCGATCCGGATCAGCATGGTCGATCAGGGCCGCATCGCCGGCAATATGGTGCAGGTCCAGCCGCCGCATCGCCTGGAACAGGCCCAACACCGGCAGCCCCAGCCTGTGGGCCAGCCGGGTGAAATGCGCCATGCCCCCTTCCCCGGCGGCACAGGTGACGGCGATCAGCCCCGGCGTGGCAGCGGCCACCGCCGCCAGGGCGGCATCACCGGCCATGACATGGCCGCTCATGGTCTGGCCGATGCGGGCATTATCCACCAGCAGCCGCACATCCAGCCGCGCCAGGGCCACCGCCACAAACGGTTGAGCCAGCACCGATCCAGCCCCCAACAGGGCCACCGGGCGACCCGTCAGGTCCAGGGCAGCGGCCGCCGGCTCCTCCAGCACCCGCCAATCGCGGCCGGCCCGATAGGCGGCCAGCCGGCGGGCCAGTTCAGCTTCCTGGGCAGCGGCATCGGCCTTCATCGCATCACCGCCCGGTTGATATAGGGGTCCAACCCTGGTTGGCGGGGCAATATCGGCTGTCGCGGGGTGAAGGGGGTGCGCCAGATGCCATATTGCGCCGTCACCATCAGCCGGGATTGCGCGCGCGGCAGCCGCCCACGATGCACACCGAATGTATCGGCCAGGAAAACCGCCCCCGCCGCACCGGCGATGGGGCGCCGGGGCAGGTCCGCCATGGTTTGGGCGACCTTTTCATCGTCCATCCGGTTGATCTCCACCAGCCGTTCATCGCGGTGGGAGGCCTCAACAAACTCAAACGGCCCATCATCCGGCCCGGTATCGGTCAGATAAATGAACAGCTTGATGGCGCGGATATTGTCCCAGTCGCGGTGGAACCATTGCGTGCCCTTGGCCGCATCCCGCCCGGCAAAGGACCACCAGCCGCCGATATTATCGATGGTGGGCTTGCAGCCCAGATAAAGCTCTGCCACCCGCAATACCAGCGGATGATTGAAAATTCCCAACAGGCCCGGCACGGCCAGCAACTGGTCGACCCGGTAATAACCCATATTGGTTTCCGGGCTGGGCACCGCGTCGGGCGGAAAATCCCCCAGATGCGGGCGATAGGGATCGTGGCAGGGTTGGGCCTGCAGGGCCTGGCGCATCAACGCCGCCTGTTCGGGGCTGACCAGCCCCAGCGGCTCCGTCCAGCCGCGATCTTCCAACTGTTCCAACAGGGCCAGGGCACGCGGATCATCCGGGGCTTGCGGGCTGCGCGGGCAGGCCAGGGCCGCCAACCGGGCCAGCCAGTAGCGCCGCGCCGGACCGCCGGACAAGGGCAGCAGATCATAGGGCAGGTTGCGCCAATCCGCCAGCGCGCGGCGGGCGATCTGTTCCAGGGTGCGGTTGCGGATCGTGAAGGCCATGACCGGCACAGGATGCACCCGCGCCCACCCCCGATGCAAAGCCTTTCCAAGGGCTTGGGTGCTGGCCATACTGGGCCCATGCCCATGACCGCCACCCCGACGCCCCCACCCCTGGTGCTGATCCGCGCCGATGCCGCAGCCGACATCGGCACCGGCCATGTCATGCGCTGTCTGGCGCTGGCCGAAGCGTTGCGGGAGTTGGGGGCCGATGTGGCCTTTTGCGGCAGCCGCATCACCCCATCCCTGCGCGACCGGCTGGCCGCAGACGGTATCGCCCATCACCTGATCGACCCCGCCCATGACGCCGACGACATGCTGGCGCTGTATCATCGCATCGGTGCCAAGGCCCTGGTGGTGGATAGCTACTGGCTGGATGCGGATTGGCGGGCGGCGATGCGGCAGCCGGGTGGGCCTGTGCTGGCGCTGGATGATCTGGCCGACCGCCCGCTGTTCGCCGATCTGGTCTGGAATCCTTCCCCACAGGCGCACACCCTGCCCTATGACAGGCTGGCACCGGGGGCAAAGCTGCTGCTGGGGGATGTGCATGTATTGATCCGGCGGGAAATCCGCGACCGGATCAGCGCACCCCGGCCGGCCCTGGCGGAACGCACCCGAATCCTGGTCACCTTTGGCGGGTCTGATCCGGCGGGGCTGACCGTGCCGGTGATCAAGCGGCTGGCCCCGCTGCTGCCCGACGGCGTGGGGCTGGATGTGGTGGTGGGGGGCAGCAATCCGGCGCTGGCCTGTTGCCGCGCCGCCGCCGCGCGCTTTCCCGCCGTGGCCTTGCATGTGGATACGCGGGAGATGGGGCGGCTGATCGCCGGCTGCGGGCTGGCGATAACCGCCGGTGGCGGCACGGTGGCGGAAATGGCCGCCCTGGCCACTCCCTGCCTGCTGGTCGCCGTGGTGGATAATCAGGCCGCCGCCGCCGCTGATGCCCGCGCGCGCGGCTGGGCCGCGGTGCTGGATGCGCGGGGGATGGACAAGGCGGATGCTGCCGGGGCCGTGACGGAAAGCAGCTTGCAGCTCTGGGCCGATCTGCCCACGCGGGCGGACCTGTCCCGCCGCATCGCCGGTATCGACGGCCAGGGCGCCCCGCGCGTGGCGCGCGCCCTGCTGGACCGAATAGCTGCTTACAAGGCCCGCAACATATAGGCCGCACCAGGACCGTAGGAGGCCAGCTTGGCCCGCAGCGCCGGCACATCCGTTTCCACAAAACCGAAACGCGCCCAATAGGGGGCCAGCCCATCCAGCGCCGTCAGCGCCAGTTGGCCAATCCCCTCCGCCTTTGCCACGGCGATCAGCCGGTCCAGCAGCCTTTCCCCCAACCCAAGGCCGCGCGCGGCGGGGTCGGTGGCGACATCGTGGATATACAGCACATCGCGCGCCAGCGGACCGGTCAGCACCATATCCAGCGGCACACTGGCATTCAGCGCCAACGGGTGGGAAACGGCATAGCCCAGCAAGCGCCCATCCTCCCGCTCCGCCAGCCAGAGTCCCTGCGGGAACAGGGCGAAACGGCTATGGAACACATCCGGATGTTCCTGATGATCCTGATGGATCTGGTTGCCAAGCTGCACCACCCGGTCGACATCAGCCGGATGGGCGGCGGGCCGCAGGGTGATGGTCTGCTGCTGCGGGGGGGTGAAGGTTACGGGCGTCATCATGGGCAAAGCGCTATCGTCTCAGGGTGGTAACGGCTATCGGCTGGCCTGTGCCCGCAGCCGGGCAGCCAGCAGGGAGACGGGATAGGACCAGTCCCCCGGCACACGCTGGCGGAACTGGCGCAGGCCGGGATACCAGCCGCAATCCGGCCTGTCCTTCAGCCAGCGCCAGCAGCCATCAAAACGGTTCAGCAACCAGACCGGCCGGCCCAGCCCGCCGGCCAGATGGGCAACGGCCGTATCGACACTGATCACCAGATCCAGATTGGCCACCAGCGCCGCCGTGGCGGCAAAATCCGGCAGGTCGGCCTGAACCATCCCACCCGGCCAGTCCGCCGCCTGGGCCGCCGCTGGCCCCTGTTGCAGGCAGACAAAACGCACACCCGGCACCGCCGCCAGCGGGTGCAGCGCCGCCAAGGGCAGCGACCGGCGCGCATCCACCGGGTTGGCGGGCTGGCCCGCCCAGCACAGGCCGACCCGCAGGCCCGGCCCTTCCAGCCGGTCGGCCCAGGCCGCCTGTTCCGCCGGGTCGGCCGACAGCCAGATGGTGGGGCCCGGCACCTTGTCTGCCTCCACCCCCAGCGGGCCGCACAGGCTCATCATCGCGCATTGCAGATCATAGGCGGGCAATGGGGCCCCGCGCGGCACCGCCTGGGCCACACCGGGCACCCGCACCATCAGCCTTACCAGTTCCGGCTGGCATTCCACCACCAGCCGCGCGCCCCAGGCCGCCACCGCCGGCAGCAACCGGGCCAGTTGCAGCACATCGCCGCGCCCCTGTTCGGCATGGACCAGCAGGGTGCGCCCTGCCATCGGCTGGCCGGTCCAGGCGGGGCCGGGATGGCTGGCCAGCGCATAATCCGGGTGATGGCGGCGCGCTTCCACCAACGGCCACGCCTCCCGCCAGCGGCCGGCGGTCAGCAGGGCGACGGCCAGATTCCACCGCGCCGTGGCATCGCCGGGCGCCAATTGCACCGCCCGCTGCAGATCGTTGATCGCGGTGGACAGGTCACCCAGATCCTTGGCCACCGTGCCCAGGCTGACCAGCAGGGCCGGATCGTCGGGTCGCATGGCCCGCGATTGTTCCAGAAAGGCGCGGGCCTGGGCAAAACGCCCCTGGCCATGCAGGGCCGCCCCCAATGTCGCCGCCGCGCCCGGATGAGCGGGATGTTTTTCCAGCACTTGCCGCAACAACTGTTCGGCCTCGGCCAGCCGACCCAGCTTCACCAGGGCACCCGCCAGATTGGCGCTATGGTTGGGCTGATCCGGGGCCAGCCGCAGGGCCTGGGAAAAGCGGTCGGCCGCCAGCCGATACCGGCCCAGACCTGCCGCCACCACCCCGCCCAGCCCCCAGAGGGGGGCCGGCGTCCCCTCCCCCAGCAGGCCGGCCAAAGCCGCCTCCGCCTGGTCGGGCCGACCGGCATCAAGATGGTCCAGAACGGATTGGATATTGGCGGGGGGCGAGGCGTTCATATGCGGCAGAGTGCGCAACAGCCGCCCCGCAATGCAAGGGCTGCTTGCACCCTGGCGGCGGGCAGGATATCCCGGCAGGACAGGCCCGGCAGTCGCAGCCGGGCCGCCTTTCGGGGGCTGCCCGCGCATGATCGCCAAACCCGCCCTGCTCCACCCCGCCGATTACCTGGACCCGGGCGTTCATGCGGCCGAGCAGGCGGGCATCTTTACCCACCAGTGGCAGTTTGTCGGCTTTGCCGAGGAACTGGCGGAACCGGGCCGTTTCCTGACCCGGCAGATCGCCGGGGAACCGGTGCTGGTGATCAATATGGATGGCGATTTACGCGCCTTCCGCAATGTCTGCACCCATCGATTCGCCCGGCTGAAGGCAGCAGAGGCCGGACAGGATAGCGGATTGCGCTGCCCCTATCACGGCTGGGCCTATGATCGGGAAGGCGTGCCGCTGGGCATTCCCGGCAACCAGGATTGTTTTGGCCTGGACCGCGCGGCCAAGCAGGGGCTGGCCTTGAAACGTTTCGCGCTGGACCGCATCGGCCGTTTCATCTTCGTCCGCATCGCCGATGACGGCCCCTCCCTGGCCGACGCTGTCGCCCCACATGGGGACATGCTGGGGCGCCTCTCGGATGGGTTTGGCCCCCCCTTCACCCAGGTGGCCCAGCCATGGGAATCCAACTGGAAGATCGGCATCGAGAATGTGCTGGAGGTCTATCACGTCGATGCCGTTCACCCGGGAAGCTTCCGCAGCGTGGTGGATGGCACCTGGCGGGTGGAATATCAGGGCCCGCACTCCATCGGCCATGCCGGGATGCGGGCAGAGGCGCTGCGCTGGTGGGAGGGCGTGGGCAAGCGGCTGGGGCTGGCCGCCGTGGAAGGATTCGACCATTACGTGCATCTGCACCTGTTCCCCAATCTGGCCATCGGCATCACCGCCGGCCGCCTGATCTCCGTCCAGACCTACGAACCGACCGGCCCCGGCCGCTTTATCCTGCGCTACCGGCTTTGTCTGGCCCTGGGGGGCAAGGAAGGGGCCGCCCGCGCGGCGGTGGAAAGCCATCTGACCACACTGAACGAAACCCTGCTGGGGGAAGATCGCGCCATCGCGGCAGAGGTTCAGATCGGCACCGCCAGTGCCAAGCGCCCGGCCCTGCTGGGGGCCAACGAAGACCGGTTGATGCATTTTCACCAGATCATCAAGGGCGTGGATATTACGCGCACACTTGCATCCAATAGGCCGGCATCGCACCCTGGAAACGAAGAGCGGCAGGAGAACCGGACATGAAGGAAATGCGTACCCTCGGTTTCACCGAACGCGAATCCATCCAGGCCATCATCGACTTGATGCGCAAACAGCGGCTGCCCATCCCGGTCGGTCAGGTGGTGGCGCTGGACCTGATTGAGGAACCCGTCTCCGCCACGCTGGTGATCGAGGATAATGACGGCAAGCGCACGGATATCCATCGCTCGGCAGCGGAACTGGCGGCATCCCTGGTGAATTACTGCATCGAACGCAAAGTGAGACTACCCAGCACGGGTGACAAGTTCGTCGAGGTAATCGCTGGCAGCCTTAATCTGGTGATCTTCATGGCAGAGGTACCGGGCAAGCGACGCCAAATGCTACGTCGCAAAAGCAATCCCACTACCTCTACTTGAATATACAACCCTGCCTTTTACCCCGATGAAGACCCAAAGGTACAAGATAATAATAAGCTATCATTCTTTCTGCTATGCGACATTACGTTCCAGGCGAGTATAGGAAGGATTGGACATTTCCGTAAAGTTGCAATAGTTCTGGCACCAAATTCTCTATTTGACCTTGTATTCTTCCATCCTCTAAGGTGCCGCTCCTTATAGGAAACGGGGTTGCCAAGGAATGCGAGGGTGGATCGGCGCCATGTTGCTCGGCATGGCGATGGCAAGCGGAACGTCCGCCCATGCCCACCAAGGCAATCTCATCATGGCGTATGGCGACTTCAACGAACGTCCCTATGCCGTTGTTGAAAAAGGTGATTTGGTCGGCGGTTTTCTGCATGAACTGGGCCTTGCCCTAGCCAATGCGCTGGACCGGAATGCCCAATTCCGTCACTTGCCCCGCAACCGGCTGGCACCGGAATTGGCCAGCGGCAATATCGATCTATATTGTTTGGCCTCTCCAAACCTGGACCCCGGTTTCCCGCAAAACGCTTTCAGCACGCCGCTTTTCAGCGAACAGGATGTCATTGTCGTATCCTCCCGTTTCAGGGGCACGGCGACATTGACGGGGTTGGCCGGTGGACGGATCGGCACTGTTCTCGGTTATATCTATCCGTCCAACCTGGAAAGCCTGTTCGTCAGCGGCAGGCTGATCCGGGAAGATGCACGCAACGGCACGGCCAATCTGCGCAAACTGGTTGGCAACCGACTGGATGCGGTGGTTCTTCCGGCCATCGCGTGGCGGGAAGCGACGCGCGCCAATCCGGCCATAGGCCAGGCGGCACAGCCGGGAACGCTGGCCCTTCCCGCCCAGCCCCGCACTTGTCTGGTATCCCCCAACGGGGCCGTAACGGTGGAGGTGGTGAACAATGCCCTTCAAACCCTGCATGACGAGGGCACCCTTGCCAGGATCATCAGCCGGCTGGAACCGGATATGACAATCGCTGCCCCCAGGGATCAAGCCGCCGAAACGGTGCCAGTCAGTCCAGCAAACCGCCAATATCGGTAATCAGTCGGCGGCGGCGCCCTGCAACCTCCGGCACCACAGCCGGAGAGGCTGGCGCAGGCGTTGGGGATACGACCGGCTCAGGGCGCACCGGCGGAGCGACGGGGGGCGGTTCCAGCAAGATCGCGGCAGGCGGCGATTGCCCCTCGGCCAGCAATTCCGTCACCAACCTGCGAACCTGATCCCGCTTGTCTGCGGGTACCCAGAATTCCAGACGCACAAGCCCGGCCGCCTTGCGACGTGCCCTTGCCCTGACCTGCCTGATCGCGTCAGTCATCTGCTCCCATGCTCCCTGTCATACCGCCCTCTCCAGATGAATACGACTTTATGGGTAAAGCGGAAACCCCAAGCGATAGACTGGGCGTCTGGTCGCAGGATCGATACCAACTCTGTATAGGATTTCAGGATGACCCGAGCACAAAAGGCAAGGCATGACAGAAAGCGCCTCCCTCCCGGATTTTGCCGTCTGCGACCGGGAGCCAATCCATATACCAGGCGCGATCCAGCCTTTCGGCTTTCTGCTGGCTCTGGACCCTGAAACACTTGTCATCCGCTATGCCAGTGCCAATGCCGGGGCCTATCTGCGAGCAGGATGCGAATCACCCCTGGGGTTGACGCTGGATGCTGCCATCCCGGATTTATCCGGCCACGCCCTGGCCGCCATCCGCACCGCAGAGCCCGGCACACCGCACCATCTCTGTACCATGGTCGCCCGCCAGGGGGGCAATACGCCATTGCATGTGCTGGCCCATCGCAGCAATGATCTGGTGATCCTGGAAATGGAAGAGGATGCTGGCAGTGGCGCCTCCTCCTTTCAGGATGTCTATCCGCTGGTGCGCTCTTTCGTGGAAACGGTCCACGAGGCTGAAACCGAGCAGGCCTTGTGCACCCTGGCAGCACGGGAAATGCGGCGCATAACCGGTGTCGACCGGGTGCTGATCTACCGCTTCGATGCACAATGGCACGGGCAAGTGATTGCCGAGGATGGCAATGGCACCCTTCCTTCCTATCTGGGTCTGCGCTTTCCCGCCTCCGACATTCCGGCCCAGGCGCGAACGCTCTATCAGCGCAACCGGCTGCGCATCATCCCCGATGTCGATTATCAGCCGGTGGCGCTGCTGGGGCTGGCGCCGGATGGCGGCGAGGCGGCACCGGCAGGTCTGGACCTGTCCATGTCCACCCTGCGCAGCGTTTCACCCGTGCATCTGGAATATATGCGCAATATGGGTACGCTGGCCTCGATGTCGGTCTCCATCCTCTGTGATGGGCGGCTATGGGGGCTGATTTCCTGCCATCATGCCAAACCGTTCCGCATCCCCTTTCACGTGCGCACGGCCTGCGACCATCTGGGCCAGATTCTCTCCTTGCAAGTGGCTGCCCGTGGCCGGGTAACACAATCGGAACGCCGGAATGAATTGCGCGCCTTGCAGGTGATCTTGCTGGCGCGCATGGCGGAATCAGAGAATTTTCTTGATGCGCTGGCGCGTAGCGAAAGCGACATGCGGCGGCTGGTGGATGCGACGGGGGTGGCCATCCTGTTCAGCGACCATATCATTCGCCTGGGCAATACCCCTGCCGAAGAACAGGTGGCCGCCTTGGCCGCCTGGCTGGTCGACCGGGGGGAGCGCGAAGTTTTCGCCACCAACAACCTGCCCAGCCTCTGGCCCCCGGCGGCCACATTCAAGCATCAGGCCGCCGGGATACTGGCCATCGGCATCTCACAACTTCACCCCGCCTATGTGATCTGGTTCCGGCCGGAGGTAATCCACACCGTGGAATGGGGCGGCAATCCCGGTGAAAAGCATGTGTCCGTGGAAGATGGCCGCCTGCACCCACGCCGATCATTCGACATCTGGCGTGAAACGGTCAGCGACACCGCTGCCGTCTGGGACGATGCCGCCCTGACGGCGGCGGCGGAACTGCGGTCGGCCATTGTCGGGGTGGTGCTACGCAAGGCCGAGGAACTGGCCGCCCTGACGGCGGAACTGAAACGGTCGAACAAGGAACTGGAGGCCTTCTCCTACTCTGTCTCCCACGATCTGCGCGCACCCTTCCGCCATATTGTCGGTTTTGCCGAACTGCTGCGGGAACGGGAGGGCGACCGGTTCAGCCCACGCGGCCGGCACTATATTGACAGCATCATCGAAGCGGCTTTCGCTGCTGGCACGTTGGTGGATAATCTGCTTTCCTTCTCCCAAATGGGCCGCGCCACGCTGAACCTGCGGCGCACCGACATGAACGAAGTCCTGCGCGAAGCACGCCACCGGCTGATCACCGATCAACAGGGGCGCGATATCCGCTGGCAGGTGGATGATCTGGGGTTGGTGCGGGCCGATCCAATGATGGTACGGCTGGTCATGCAAAACCTGCTGGACAATGCCTTGAAATTTACCCGGGACCGAAACCCCGTCGAAATCGTTATCAAGGCGCATCCGGGACCGGATGAGGTCATGTTCGAGGTACGCGACAATGGTGTCGGCTTCGACATGGCCTATGTCGACAAGCTGTTCGGGGTCTTCCAGCGTCTTCATCATGTGGAAGAGTTCGAAGGCACCGGCATCGGGCTGGCCAATGTGCGCCGCATTGTCGAGCGACATGGCGGGCGTAGCTGGGCGCAGGGCAAGGAGGGCGAAGGGGCTGCCTTCTTCTTCACCTTGCCTGTCTGGAAAGGAGCGGATTGAGATGGCGGAATTGAAACCGATCCTGCTGGTGGAAGACAGTCCCAAGGATATCGAACTGACATTGGCGGCGCTGGAACGCTGCGGTCTCGCCAATGATGTGGTCGTGATGCGTGACGGGGCGGAAGCGCTGGATTATCTGTTGCGCCGGGGCCGCTATGCGGCGCGCAACAGCACGGACCCCGCCGTGGTGCTGCTGGACCTGAAATTGCCCAAAGTGGATGGGTTGCAGGTGCTGGAGGTGCTGAAAGGCACGGCAGAACTGCGCACCATGCCCGTGGTGATGTTAACCTCCTCGCGGGAGGAGCGGGATCTGCTCACCTCCTACCGGCTGGGGGTCAATGCCTTCGTTGTGAAACCTGTTGATTTTCAAGCATTTTTCAACGCCATCCGCGATCTTGGCATGTTCTGGGCCGTGCTCAACGAGCCGCCCCCGCGCGAGCAGGCCGTCCTATGAGCCTCTCCCATCCCGCCCTGCGGCCTGGCGCCGCTGAATGCGTGCGAATCCTGCATGTCGAAGACAGCCCTGCCGATGCCGAATTGGTGCGTGAACGCATTGCAGAAACCGGCCTGACGGTGGAGATCAAACGGGTAATGACCCGTGCCGCCTTCATCCAGGCGCTGGATGAAGGCGGTTTTGACCTGATCCTCTCTGACTATGCCCTTCCCGGTTTCGATGGCAATGCTGCCCTGGCCCTGGCGCGGCAATCGGTGCCCGATGTGCCGTTCATCTTCGTTTCCGGCGTATTGGGGGAAGAGGTGGCGGTGGAGTCGCTGCAAAGCGGTGCGGTGGATTTCGTCGGCAAACAGCGGCTGCAGCGGCTGCCGGCCGCCATCTTGCGGGCCCTGACAGAGGCCCGCCGCCGCCAGCAGCACCGGGAGACAGAGGCGGCACTGAAAGCCAGCGAGGCACGGCTGCGCTTCGTGCTGACGGCCAGCAGCCTGGGCAGTTGGGAACTGGATGTGGAAAGCAGCCGGGTGATGATTTCCGATGTCTGCGCCCGGCATCTGGGCCTGGGCGAAGGGGAACACGCACCGGAAACGGTCAGCCGGACCGCGGTGCGCGCCGCCATCCATCCCGACGACCTGCCCCATGTGGTGCAGAGTGTCGCCACCGCCCTGGAAAATGGTACCGAACTGGCGGTGGAATGCCGTGTGCCGCGTTCGGATGGCAGCGTCTGCTGGCTCCAGGTGCGTGGACGTGGCACCTATGACGCACTGGGACGGCCCTTGCGGATGGCCGGTATCACCCTGGATACCACCGAACGGCGCGCAGCAGAGGAACGCCAGGCCCTGCTGATGCAGGAGGTGGACCACCGCGCCAAGAACATGCTGGCGGTGGTGCTGGCCATGGTGCGGCTGACGCCCATGACCACACGCGACAGTTTCGTGCAAACCATCGAAGGCCGCATCGCCGCCCTGGCCCGCGCCCATACGCTGCTGGCCCGGTCACGTTGGGAGGGGGCGGAGCTGGGCCAGTTGGTTCAGGATGAAATGGCGCCCTATGCCAGCCATGTCAGCATCCAGGGCCCGCCGCTGCTGCTGGTGCCAGAGGCAGCGCAGGCCTTTGCCATGGTGCTGCATGAACTGGCCACCAATGCCGTCAAGCATGGGGCCCTGTCGCTGCCCGACGGTCGGCTTTCCGTCGATTGGCGCTTCACCGACCAGGGACGACAACTGACCCTGGAATGGCAGGAAAGTGACGGACCACCGGTGAAGCCACCGGAACGGCGGGGTTTTGGCACACTGGTGATCCGCCAGAACATGGAACATCAACTTGCCGGCAAGGCGGAGATTGACTGGCGGCCGGAGGGATTGCGGGTGCAAATGCGCGTACCGACCGCCGCCGTGGTCCGACGGCGGGGTCCGGGTGATGGGGCATGAGCCTGTTGCTGGAACGGCTGCGGGAAGAGACAAGGCCGCACCATGAGGCGCTGGAAAAGACGCTGAACCTGCTCTCCCCAACCCTGGAAATCGCGCGTTACCAAAGCATCCTGCAGCGCTTCCATGCCTTCTGGTCCGGCTGGAAGCCGCTGGTTCATGGGTTGTTGGCGGGTGAGCCTGACCTGCTGACAGGGCGTGACCGTACAGGGTTGCTGGCGAATGATCTGGCCCATTTCAGGCTGACGCCCTTGCCGGCAGAAGGCCCGTTTCCACCGTTGGTGGAGGCCGATGCGGCCCTGGGATCGCTCTATGTATTGGAAGGATCCACCTTGGGGGGGCAAGTGATCTCCCGGCATCTGGAAACGCGGCTGGGCCTGCGTGATGGGGCAGGCTATGCCTATTTCCAGGGTTATGGCCGGCGAAACGGGCCGATGTGGGTGGCGATGCGGGAGCGCCTGTCCCGACATCCGGCGGAGGGGGCGCCAGCCGACCGGTTGGTGACAGGGGCGAAGCAAACTTTTTCTGTTCTTGAACAGAGACTTGTCATCTGATTTTCGCAAGTTACTTCAAGAAAAAAGGGCGGCCGCGACGGGACCGCCCTTTTCATATTCCCGGAGAACCGGGATTACTCCCCATCCACCACATGCGGACGCAGCGGCAGTTCCGGTTCCTTCGGCGTGATCAGCCGGCTGAACAGCGGGCTCATCTTCCGCTGAAGATCATCCATCAGCGTAAAGAAGGTCGGTACGAACACCAGCGACAACAAGGTGGAGGTCACCAGACCGCCGATCACCGCCACCGCCATCGGCTGGCGGAACTCCGTATCCGCCCCCCAGCCGGCCGCAATCGGCACCATGCCGGCAATCATGGCGATGGTGGTCATGATGATGGGGCGAGCCCGCTTGGCACCGGCATCCAACAACGCCTCCAACCGTCCCATGCCATGGTCACGCATGGCAACGATGGCATATTCCACCAGCAGGATGGAGTTCTTGGTCACGATACCCATCAGCATCAAGATACCGATCAGCGCCGGCATGGAGATGGACATGCCGAAGATCAACAGGAAGATCACCGCACCGCCCAATGACAAGGGAAGCGCCATCATGATGGTGACCGGCTGGAAGAAGTTGTGGAACAGCAGCACCAGCACCGCGATGATCAGCAGGAAGGCCGTGGCCAGGGCGACGATGAAGCCCATGAACAGGATCTGCATCTGCTCCGACCCGCCATAGGCCGGCTTGGAGACGCCGGCCGGCATGTGCGACATAGAGGGCAGCGCATTGATCGCCTTCATCGCATCGCCCAGCTCCGCCCCGTTCAGGTCGGCCTGGATGGAGACGCGGCGGGCACGGTCGAAGCGGTCAATCTGCACCGCACCGGAACCCATGCTGATTTCCGCCACCGCGCTGACCGGCACCGTGGCACCGGTATTGGTACGGACGCGCAGATTGGCCAGCACATCCAGATCGCCGCGCATATCCTGGTCCAACTGCACCCGGATCGGCACCAGCCGGTCGCCCAGGTTGAACTTGGCGGAATTGGTGTCGATCTCGCCCAGCGTCGCCACCTTGGCCACCTGACCGATGGCGAAGACAGAGACCCCCTGTTCAGCCGCCCGGTCAAACATCGGCTTGATCTGGATTTCCGGCCGCTGCAACGGGGCGGTGGTGGAGACATTCTTCAAGATCGGCAGTTGGCGCATTTCCGCCAGCACCTTGGCGGCATGTTCATCCAGCAGCGGGCCATTCTCGCTGGTCAGCATGATGGAGACATCGCGGTTGCCGAACCCGCCGGTGGAATTGAAGCTGAAGCGGATGCCCGGCAGCTTCTGCAATTCCGGCAGCACGCGGGTTTCGAATTCTTTCTGGTGCACACGCTCCGACCGGTCCTTCAGCAGCACAATGATGGACCCTTTGCGCACCTGCCCGCCACGGCCAGCCCGCGACCAGGTGGCTTCCACTTCCGGCTGAGCATTCAAGATCAGGGAGGCGCGCTGCACCATCTCATCCATCTGCTGCAAATTCGTCCCGGGCGGCATTTCCATCTGCAGGTTGGAGAAGCCGATATCCTGGCTGGGTAGGAATCCGGTGGGCAGGGCCGTCATCATACCGATGGAGGCGACGAAGAACAGGAAGCCGCCAGCGATTGTCGATTTGCGATGATGCAAGCACCAGTTCAGCGCACTCAGGTAACGGTGTGTCCAGCGGCCGGCTTCCGGTTCCGGATGGGCCACCGGTTTCAGCAGATAAGCTGCCATCAGCGGTGTCAGCAAACGTGCCACCAGCAGGGAGAACAGCACCGCCACCGCCACCGTGATGCCGAAGGAGCGGAAATACTGGCCGGCGACACCTGGCATGAAGGAGACGGGCACGAACACGACCACGATGGTCATGGTGGTGGCCACCACCGCCAGCCCGATCTCGTCCGCCGCCTCCAGGGCCGCCTTGTACGGCCGTTTGCCCTGGTTCATATGGCGGACGATATTCTCAATCTCCACGATGGCATCATCCACCAGGATGCCCACCACCAGGGCCAACGCCAGCATGGTGATGCCATTCAGCGTGAAGCCCAGCATATCCATCGCCAGGAAGGTGGGGATGGTGGACAAAGGCATGGCCAGGGCAGAAATCAGGGTGGCGCGGCTGTCCCGCAGGAACCACCAGACCACGCCCACCGCCAGCACGGCACCGACCAGCAGCGCCTCGATGGAGGCATGATAGCTGGATACCGTGAATTTGACGTTGGAGATGATCAACTTGAAGGTCAGGTCGGGATATTGTGCCTTCAACTCGTCCAGCGCCTTCACCACCCCATTATAGATGGTAACCTCGCTGGAATTAGGCGACCGGTTGATGGCAAAACCCACGGCCGGCACGCCGTTCAGGCGGGATACGTGGCGCAGTTCCGACGTGCCATCGACCACCTCTGCGATGTCGGACACCCGCACCTTGCGCCCGCCGGGAAGGGCGATTTCCAGGTTGCGCAGATCATCCACCGACTGGGCACGGCCCAGCGTGCGGATGGATTGCTCCGTCGCACCCACGGTACCCCGGCCACCCGGCATATCCACATTCAACTGTTGTAATTGCTGGTTCACCTCACCGGCGGTGACGCCCAGCGCCATCATCCGCGTCGGGTCCAGATTGACGCGGATTTCGCGCTGCAGACCGCCGATGCGCTCCACCTCGCCCACACCATCGACACGCTTCAGGGTGCGACCGATTTCACTGTCAATCAGCCAGGAAAGCTGTTCGATCGACCGGTGGGTGGAAGACACCGTGTAATAAAGGATGGAATCGCCGCTGACATCCAGTCGCTGCACCTGCGGCTCATAGATATCCTGCGGCAGATCGGACCGGATACGGCTGACGGCATCGCGTACATCATTGACGGCGCGGTCGGTATCATAGCCGATCTTGAATTCGATCGTGGTGTTGGAATTGCCATCTGTCACCGTCGACTGCACATGGTCGATGCCGGTGATGTTGGAAACCGCATCCTCGATCTTCTTCGTCACCTCCTGTTCCAGTTCCGACGGGGCGGCACCGGGGCGGCTGACATTGACATTAACGACCGGGAAATCGATATCCGGATTGCCGGTGATATCCATCCGCCAGAAGGAGATCAGGCCCGCCAGCGTCAGGATGACGAACAGAACGATGGTGGGCACCGGGTTGCGGATGGCGACCGCTGAGATATTGCCACGGCTCATGACCGGGTTCCTTCGCTTGGAATAGCGTGCGTGCGGATGGCGTGGTTATTTTTGTACCGGCAGCGGCTTGATATCGCCGCCGGCCGGGGCGGCGGTGACAATCACGTCCTCCCCATCCTTCAGATAGCCAGCACCGGTCAACACCACCTCTTCCCCGGCCTTCAGGCCCTTGGTGACGGCAGCGCGCCCATCGGCACGGCTGACCACTTCCAGTTCCCGTGCCTCCACCTTGCGGTGGCCATTGGCGTCGGTTTCCGGCGAGACGACGATGGCATAGGTGCGCGCATCCCGGTAAACCAGCGCCGCTTCGGGCACCACCGGAGCCTGCCGGGTGCCGGTGGTGACACGGGCAGAAACAAACATGCCGGGGCGGAGTTGCGAATCATGCGGCACGGCGATCTTCACCGTGCCGATGCGCGTCTTCACATCCACCACGGGGGAGATCAGGCGAACCGAGCCAGCAAAGGGCTTACCCTCGGCATCGGTCATGGAGAGTTCGGCCGCCTGCCCCACCTGCATGGACCGCATGTCAATTTCCGGTACATCGGCCACCAGTTCCACCCGGTCATCGCGGATGATGCGGAACATTTCGGTGCCACCGGCCGACATCACCGCACCCAGACGGGCATTGCGACGGGACACCATGCCATCGGTGGGGCTGCGCACCTCGGTCTGTTTCAGACGCACGGCCGCCTGGTCGCGCGCCGCTTCCGCCACGCGCACGCGGGCCTTGGTGGTCAGCGCGGTGGAGCGGCGGGCATCCAGATCGCGGGTGGAGATGGCGCCGGTACGGGCCAGATCTTCCGCACGGCGAATATTGGCATCGGCCTCCGCCGCCAGCGCCTCGGCTTCACGCAGCGACGCCTCGCGCGAGGCCAGATCGGCGCGCAGCACGCTGTCATCAAAACGAGCCAGCAACTGGCCAGCCTTCACGCTATCGCCTTCATCCACCAGCACTTCAACAATAGCCAGACCGGATGTCTGGGTGCCAATGGGCAGTTCGTCCCAGGCAGCCAGCGAACCGGTCACCAGCATGGAACGGGCGACCGTCTGTTCCGTCACCTTGGTGGTGGTGACGGTCAGCACATTGGCCCCCTTTCGCTCCCCCCCGGCCCCCGTCGCGGCCCCCGTCTTTGCCTGAGGCTTCAGCGCCAGCCAGGTGCCAGCCCCGATCAGGGCCACCAGTACCAGCCCCCCGATGATCCATTTTAACTTGCCACGGGCAGGCCGAGCCGGCGGCTGACGCAGGGCAAATGGCGGTTGGCTCTGCTCGGCACGAGAAGGCAGTGGCTGAATGCTCATGGGTGTCACCATATTATCGGCCCCGGCTACGGGCGGGGTTTCCGGGCAGGGGAACCCTTCGCTGGTCACACTCGTTATGATGTGCCGGCGCCCCCCAACCAATCGGGACAATACAACCCGCCTATGCGCAGGGAAAGCGGTGGATGGTTTCCGGCGTGTAACGTTATTTTACAGGCGACCGAATGTAACCGATGTTCAGTTTTCGACGCCTGCCTGACCTGACCGGTCTGGGCTGAACAAGCGCCCAGATCAGGCCGGACCTAGCCGCTGTCAGCAGAGATGACAGGTAACAGGGATTGTGTAACACCTTGAAACAGAAGCCACCCGCTTAACTGTGGCGGCGCATGGCAAGCGCCAGCAATAGGGCCAGGACCAGCATGGCGCCGACCAGCGCCACCACCCCGCCCCAGCCAGCCCTTTCCCAGGCCAGACCGGCCCCACCACCGACAAAGCTGGAGCCCATGTAATAAAAGAACAGGTATAGCGAGGATGCCTGCGCCTTTCCGGTTGTCGCCCGCGCGCTGACCCAACTGCTGGCCACCGAATGGGCGGCGAAGAAGCTGAAAGTCATCAGTGCGATACCGGCAATGACGGCAGGCAGTGGCGTCAGCGCTGTCAAACCCATGCCAGCCGCCATCAGGGCAATGCCCACCGGCAGCACCCGGGGTCGCCCCACCCGCAGGGCCAGCGCCCCAATCCAGGCCGATCCGCCCATGCCCAGCAGATAGGCACTGAAAATAAGGCCGATGGCACTTTGCGACAGATTGTAAGGCGGCTGTAACAGGTGGAAGCCAATATAATTATAGATGGCGACAAAGCTGCCCATCAGCAGAAAGGCCAGTGCAAACAGGATACACAGGCCGGGATCGCGGAACTGTGCCAGCAGGCTGCCGATCAGGGCCCGCGGGTTGGGCGACTGACGCCGGAACTGGCGCGATGGCGGCAGCAAGCGCCAGAGCGTCCCGCCAGAGATCAAGCCCAGCATCCCGATCCCGGCGACGATCCAGTGCCAGTCCACATGATCGGCGGCAATGCCCGTCACCAGCCGCCCCACCATGCCCCCCAGGGCAGAGGCGGCGATATAGAGCCCCATGGCCAACCCCAGGGCCTTGGGCTGCATTTCCTCCCCCAGATAAGCCATGGCGATGGCCGGCAGCCCGGCCAGCGCCACCCCGGTCAACATCCGCGCCAGCAGCAGCGCGTGCCAGGAGGGGGTGAGCGCCACCGCAATGGTGAGAAGGGAGGACAGCAGCAGGGAGCCGACCATCACCGGTTTGCGCCCCACCACCTCCGACAGGCTGCCGGCCAGCAGCAGGCAGATGGACAGGGCCCCGGTGGAGAGCGACAGGGACAAGGCACTTTCCGCCGCCCCCACCTTGAACGTGTCGGCCAGCAGGGGCAGCAGCGGCTGCACATGGTACAGCAGGGCAAAGGTGGTGAGGCCCGCCCCGGCCATGGCCAGGCTGGTGCGTCTGAAAGCGGGGGTGCCGGCGGCGATCCGCCCGTCGGCAGCTTCCCCCTGCCCCGGTTCGCCGGGCGTCAAGGCCCGCCTCCCCCTTAACGATACTCGATCTTCACCTTTCCGGCCGCCGCGGCAGCGGTGGCCCGCGCCTCATCCGTGTCGCTGCCCAGCGCCAGGGCCACACCCATGCGGCGATAGGGGCGGGTGACGGGCTTGCCAAACAGACGCAGATCAACATTCTGGTCCGGCCGGCCGGTGGCCAATGCTTCCACCACACCGGTGAAACCGAAATCATCGGCATTGCGGTCGGCCAGAATCACCGCGCTGGCCCCCGCCCCCCGCAGCGAAACGCCGGGCACGGGCAAGCCCAGAATGGCGCGGGCGTGCAGGTCGAATTCCGACAGGTTCTGCGTGGCCAGCGTCACCATGCCCGTATCATGCGGGCGGGGGCTGAGTTCGGAGAAGATCACCTCATCCTGAGTGACGAAGAATTCCACCCCGAAAATACCGTGACCGCCCAGGTCGTTGACCACCTTGGCCGCCATCTCCTGCGCTGCTTCCAGCAGGTCGGCGCGCATGGCCATCGGCTGCCAGCTTTCCTGATAGTCGCCGCGTTCCTGGCGGTGGCCGATGGGCGGGCAGAAGACGATGCCATCCCTGGTGCGCACGGTCAGCAAGGTGATCTCGTACTCAAACGGAATGAACTCCTCAACGATCACCTTGGCGCGGTCGCCACGCATATTGGCGACCGCGTAATTCCAGGCGGTTTCCAGGCCAGCCTCTTCCTTCACCGTGCTCTGCCCCTTGCCGGAAGAGGACATGACCGGCTTGATAACACAGGGCAGACCGGTATGGGCGATGGCCGCCTTGACCTCGTCAAAGCTTTCCGCATAGCGGTAACGGCTGGTGCGCAGGCCCAAATCAACAGCGGCCAGTTCGCGGATACGGTCGCGGTTCATGGTCATCTGCGTGGCGCGCGCGGTGGGCACCACGCGGAACCCCTCCGCCTCCAGCTCCGCCAGCATTTCAGTGCGGATGGCCTCCACCTCCGGCACAATGAAGTCAGGCCGGTGCTTTTCCACGGCAGCGCGCAGCTTCTCCCCATCCAGCATGGGGAATACGTCCCGCCCATCGGCCACCTGCATGGCCGGCGCATTGTCATAGGCATCGCAGGCGATCACCTGCGCCCCCAGGCGCTTGGCAGAGATGACAAATTCGCGGCCCAGCTCGCCGGAGCCCAGAAGCAGGATTTTCGCCGTGAAGGACATGGCAGGTCGTTCCGTCCGATGGAAATTGGCTGGCACCGGCATACAGCCAACCGCCGCGGGCAACAGCCAGAGAAATCACACAGGGCCCCAGCCCAGGGGGCATGGCTGCATAAATGGGTGGGCAATTCCCGGAATAGGCACAATTCAAAATTAAATCCGCCACAATCGGCCGCAATTCTTCCGCCATGGGCAAAGCCCAGACCGCCGACGGCAGCGGCGGTTATAACGGGAGTGAAGGAAAATGACAGGTCGCAATCCTTTTTGGACATCGACAGACGCGTATAAAACCACAACGCTGGAATCCTGGCGGTTCCCCGATGGAACACTGACCCCAGGCTGGCAGGCAGATGGAAGTATTTCTGACACTCTGGTTGGGACATTAACGACGTCGGAAATCACCGACTTCATCAATGTCTATCTGACGGCGGGGGAGACTTATCTTTTTATCTCCGTCTCCAGCGACTGGACAACCACACTATCTATCTTCGATAGCCAGGGCTATCTGATGGATTTCAAGGATGGCGGCGATTACGGCATCATTGAATCCACGCGCTCCGACACGATTATCGATTTCAAGCCAACCAGCAGTGGTATCTACAAACTGTCCGTTGGCTTTGAATATGTGCCGGGTAGCTTTGGCTATTATGGTTTGGGGGTGACGCAGATGACGTCAACCACATCCAACACCATCAATGGCACCGCGCAGGCGGATACGTTACGCGGTGGCAGCGGCAATGACATCATCAATGGGTTGGGCGGCGACGACGTGCTGTATGGCGGGCGCGGCAATGACCGGTTCGATGGCGGCAGCGGCATTGATGCCGTGATCATTTCCACCACCGGCACCGCCACCATCTTCACCGACAAGGGCACCACCACCGTCACCACGACCTCGGAAGGCACCGACACGCTGACCAATGTGGAGTTCCTGGTCGTCAATGGCCGGGTGAATGTGCTGGATGCCCCCCATGTGGGATGGTTGGCGGGTGGCGGCCTGTTCGATGAGCAGTTCTATCGGAAACAAAATCCAGATGTGGATGCTGCCATCAAGGCCGGCTTCCTGAACAGCGGCAAGGAGCATTTCGTCAAATATGGCCAGTTTGAGGGCCGCGACCCCCATTTGTTGTTCGACCAGGATTTCTATCTGGCCACCAACAAGGATGTGGCTGCCGCGGTCAGCAAGGGGCAGATCACAGCTTGGCAGCATTACCAGGATTATGGCTGGCGGGAGGGGCGTGACCCATCTGCCTTCTTCGACGCCTCCGACTATCTGTCCCGCTATGGTGACGTCAAGGCGGCCGGCATGAATCCGCTTGATCATTATCTGATGTATGGTGAGGCGGAAGGACGCATTGCTACCGTTTCTTCCCTGTCCGACCTGATCTGATCTTCCGATCCGGTTGACGGAGCCGGGGTGGCGGACGTACATGCTGGTCCCATGACCGACGATACGATCCAAGCCGCTGCCCCGGCACTCGAAACCCTGTTCGCCACCCGCATCTATCGCGCCCTGCTGGCCGATATGTTGCCGTTGAATGACGAACTGGCCGCCTGTTGCCGCAGCGCGGCAGAGGATGATGCCGCCGGGCAGAAATGGTCGGCCAAGAACGGTTATCCGGGCTATACGTCTTATTCTTCGCTGGACGATCTGCCCTGGCGCTTTCCCGCCGTGAAGACGCTGAAAAGCCAGTTGGACCGGCATGTGAAGGCCTATGCCAAATTGCAGGAATGGAACCTGGGCGACCGCAAGCTGGAACTGGACAGCCTGTGGATCAATGTGCTGGACCCGGGCGGGTTCCACGGTTCCCACCTTCACCCCAACAGCGTGATCAGCGGCACCTACTATGTGGAAATCCCGGAAGGGGCCAGTGCGCTGCGCTTTGAAGATCCGCGCCTGGGGCTGATGATGGCGGCCCCGCCGCGCAAGCCGAAGGCCCCGCGCGAGATGCAGCCCTTTGTGCCCATGCAGCCCACCCCCGGCACATTGCTGTTATGGGAAAGCTGGCTGCGGCATGAAGTGGTGCTGAACCAGGCGGAAAGCGAACGCATCTCCATCAGCTTCAATTACGCTTGGCGCTAACCCCCCGGCGACAGACGGCGCAGCAGCCGGGCGGCGGCGGTTACGGCGCGCGCCGGCTGCGGGTGCAGCAGGCGCATGGCGTTGAACCAGGGGCGCACGCCAGTGCCCAGGCAGGTCCAATCCGCCCCGATCAGCCGCCAGACCGGCGTGCCGACCGCCCCCGCCAGTTCCCCCACCGCCGTGGGGGCGGTAATCACAAGATCCAGCCCGGCGATCAGGGCCGCCTGCCCTTCCAGATCATCCTTTAAATCCAGTTCGTCAAAACAATGCGGGCGCACGCCTGCGGCTTCCCCCGCCGCCCGCTCTGCCGTGCCCAGCCCCATCTGCAAATTCACCAGAATGATGCCGGGTATGGCGGCCAGCGGGGCCATTTGCGCCATGCTGACATAGGAACTGCTGCGCGCCGCCGTCAGCCTGCTGGACCGCCAGCAGAGGCCGACCTTCAGGCCCGGCCCCAGCCCCGCCAGCCGCTCCCGCCACGTCGAAACCAGCGCGCTATCGGGCCGCAGATAGGGTAGCAACGGCTGATCCCCCAGATGCCGCCAGAACAACCCGGCCAGATCGCCCGCCGCGATCTGGCAATCGGCCTGCATCGGCCCCGATTGCACCGGCCGCACCAGTGCCCAGGGGAAGGCGCGGCTGAACAGCCCCACCAACCTTGCATCACATTCCAATATCACCGGCCCATCCAGCGCCGCCAAGGCCGGATAAAGGGCGGCGAACAGCAGATGGTCGCCCAGCCCCTGTTCCCCCCACACCAACAACCGCCGGCCAGCCAGCGGCTCCCCCTGCCAAACCGGGATATCGCAGGCCCTACCCTGCACCACGGCATTGGCGCGATAGCGCGCGGCGTAACCGTCCCACCCTTTGGCCAGATCGCCCTGACGCAAAGCCAGCATTCCGCGATTGTGCCGGGCGCTGTCCAGGCCCGCATCAAGGGCCAACGCCCTGTCATAACACCGCATGGATGCCGGCCGGTCATCCATCGCCTGTGCCAACTGGCCCAACTGGTTCCACAGCTCTGCATCACCGGGAACCCGATGGATGGCTTGGCGCAGGGCCGCTGCCGCTTCCGGCAGGTTGCCCACCTGACGACGCACATCGGCCAAACCAGCAAAATTCAGCGCCGTGTCCCCGCCCAGTTCCAGCGCGCGCTGGAAATCGCGGGCGGCTTCGCCCGGCCGCTCCATCTCCTTGAAGGCGGCGGCGCGGTTGGCATGGCCGACGGGCCAGTCCGGCCGCAGCGCTACCGCCCGGTCATGGGCGGCCACGGCCTCGGGCAGCCGATGCTGCTGACGCAGCGCATTGCCCAGATTGGTCCAGTTTTCCGCGGAATCCGGCCGCAGTGCCAGGGCCTGACGCAAGGCCCCCTCTGCCGCGGCCGGGTCGTTGAGCACCTGATACAGGTTGCCCAGATTGCCCCAGGCAGCGGCATAGTCGGGGGCCAAAGCCACCGCCCGTTCGATCAGCGGCAGGCCCTCTGCCCCTTGTCCTTGCTGGTGATGGGCCAGCCCCAACAGGTGCAGGGCGACCGGATGGTCCGGTTGCTGGGCCAGCACGGCGCGGTAATGCGCCATGGAGCCGGCCGGATCGCCGCCGCTCTGCCGGGCAATGCCGGCGCGCAAGGCCTGATCCGGATCAGGGGCCACCCCCTTCAGCAGGGCTGCCAGCCGCGCCACCACCGCCGGCACCTGCGCCGCCACCGCCGTGCGTGGCGGCACGGTGGCGATGTTCATCACGGCAAACCAGGGCCGCACACCCGTTCCCAACCGGGACCAGTCGGTCCGTTCCGACAGGCGCCAGACCGGCACGCCCAGCGCGCCGGCCAGTTCCCCCACCGCCGTGGGGGCAGTGATGACCAGATCCAGCCCGGCGATCAGGGCGGCCACCCCCTCCTGGTCATTCTTCATGTCCAGATCGTCCCAGCCATGGGGGCGCACCCCATGGTGGCGGGCCAACTGGTCGATCTCCTGCCTCGCATCATCATATTGCAGGTTCACCACCTGCACGCCGGGCAACCGGAACAAGGGCAGCCAGTCGGTCAGCATCGTGTAACCGCCCGCCCGGTCCCCGGTATAAAGCTGGCTGCGCCAGCACAGGCCGACGCGCAGGCCCGGCGGCAGGGCGGCCAGCCGGTCCCGCCAGCGGGAAGCCAGATCGGGGCGCGGTGCCAGAAAGGCCGCCCCGTCCCAACCGGCTGGATCGGGGGCCAGCAGGCCGGGCAGGCTGCCCGCCGCCACGCGCAAATCCTGCTCCTCCGGCTGGCCGGCCGCCACAAAGCGCAGAGCCGGCCAGCGGCGGGCCAGCAGGGGCAGCAGGCGGGGATCGGCCTCCACCGTCACCGGCCCGTCGAGCCGCGTGAGGTGCCCGAACAGGCTGGCAAACATGATCTCATCGCCCAGCCCCTGTTCCCGCTGTACCAGCAGGCGGCGGCCGGCCAGCGGCTCCCCCTGCCAAAACGGCAGAGGCAGATCAGGCGTGCCCCGCACCTCCCCGCAGGCAAAGCGCTCCTCATAGCCCGCCCAGCCGGCCAACGGATCGCCGGCGGCCAGTTGCAGCAGCCCCAGACTATAGCGGGCACGCGGGTCGCCGGGGCGGATGGCCAGGGCACGCGCCGCCGCCGCCCGGGCCGCCACCGGCTGGCCGATGCTGGCCAGCAGGGTGGCAAGGTTGATGGCCGCTTCGGCATGGCCGGGATCGGCCGCCAGCGCCTTTTCCTGACAGGCCAGCCCCTCCGCCGTTTCCCCCAGCGCCGCCAGCCCCAAGCCCAGATCGCTCCAGGCATCGGCCAGGGTCGGGTCCAAGGCCAGCGCCTGCCGGCTGGCCTCCACCGCCACTGCCGGTTCACCCATGGCCCGCCAGGCGGTGGCCAGGGAGGCCAGGGCGCGCGGATAATCCGGCCGCAGGGCCAAGGCCCGGCGGAGTGCTGCGATGGCATCGGTCGGGCGGCGCAGTTGCGTCAAGGTCGCGCCCAGATTGGCCCAGGCTTCCGCCTGATCCGGCCGCAGGGCCAGGGACTGGCGGAACGCCGTTGCCGCCTCTCCTAACCGCCCCATTGCCTTCAGGATGCTGCCGCGCGAATTATGGGCATTGGCGAAATCGGGATCGCCGGCCAGGGCCTGATCGACAAAACCCAGGGCTTCCGATGCCCGACCATCCTGCAACAGCACCAGCGCCAGCAGATGCGCGGCATCCACCTCCCCCGGCGCGGCCGCCAGCACGGCGCGGTAACCCGCCTCCGCCCGGCGCAGATCGCCCGCCCGGTGGGCCACAACGCTTTCTTCCAGCGAGGGCGGCGCGGCGGGGGCCTGCACTTTCTCAACGCCGTTCCGCAAGCCCGCCAGCGCCCGCACCAGGCCCGGGATGGCGGCAGAGGCCGGGGCGCCCGGCGGGCTGGGGAACAGGCGCATGGCGCCATACCAGGGGCGCACCCCGGTACCCAGCCGGGTCCAGTCATCGGCACTGCCGAACCGCCAGACCGGCACACCCAGGGCCCCGGCCAGTTCCGCCACCGCCGTGCCAGCGCTGATCACCAGATCCAGGGCCCCCATCAGGGCGGCCACGCCCGCTTGATCACGGCGCAGGTCCAGGGGCGCCCCCAGCGCGTCGGGCGTGGCAAAATGCTGGCCAGCCCTGGCCAGTTCCGCCGCCGTTGCCGGCTCCGCCAGATCATATTGCAGCGGCACCCAGCAGATACCCGGCAAGGCAAATAACGGTGCCCAATCCTGCAGCCGGCTATACATGTCCAGCCGGCCGGCGCTCAACAGCCCGCTGCGCCAGCAGAAACCGATCCGCAACTGGCCGGGGGCAAAGGCCGCCAGCCGTTGGCGCCAAGCGGCCACCGCATCCGCATCGGCTGTCAACCAGGGCCGACCGGTGAAGCCGCCCAGATCGCGCGACAGCAGCCCGGCCAGATCGCCGGCCGCCACCTGACAATCCGCCGCCACCGCCTGTCCTGCGGGTACCACCTGGATATCCGGCCGGGCGCGGGCGGCCAGCGGCACCAACCGTGCATCCAGTTCCAGGATGATGGCGCCACCCAGCCGGGCCGGATCAGGCACGGCGCTGGCAAACATGATCTCATCCCCCAGCCCCTGTTCGGGGCGGATCAACAGCCGCCGGCCGGCCAGCGGCTCCCCCTGCCACAGCGGCAAGGGCAAGGCGGCAGCCGGTGTGCGATGCCCGGCGCGGAACCGGTCGGCATAGAAATCCCAGCCGACCCCCAACCGGCCATGGGCCAGATGGTCCAGCCCCAGATTCAACCGCGCCACGGGCTGGCTGGGATCAAGCCTTGTTGCGGTCTCAAAACAATCAACCGCCGCCTGAACCTGACCATTCAGCCGCAGCAGCGTGCCCAGATTGGCATGGGCAACGGCCAGCCCGGGGGCCAGGGCGATGGCGCGGCGCTGGCACTGCTCCGCCTCCCCCACCCGGCCGCATTCCAGCAGTGCTACACCCAGATTGGCCCAGCCCCCCGCCGCCGTTGGGGCCAGCGCGGTGGCACGCCGTCCGGCGGCCACAGCATCGGCCGGGCGGCCCAAATCGATCAGCACTGCCGCCAGATTGCTCCAGCCATCGGCAAAATCCGCCTTGGCCGCCAGCGCCCGGCGAAAGGCGCGTTCCGCCTCCCGGTACCGGCCCACGGCCTTCAACAGGCCGCCATAATTATTCTGGATGCTGGCCGCACCCGGCGCCTTCTCCGCCGCGTCGGCCACCAGTGCCAGCCCTTCCGTCTGTTCCCCCCCCTGCCACAGGGCCAGCCCCAGCAAATGGCTGGCCTGCAAGTCGCCCGGCCGTTGCGCCAGATAGGACCGGTAGTGCCGGATGGCCCCGGCCGCATCGCCCGCCTGATGCAGGGCAATCGCCCGGTCCAGCAGGGCAGCCGGCGAGTCGGCTTTCACATTGTTTTTCGGGTCCATTCCGGGTCCGGTTCAGTGTCGGCCGTGGCGCGAACAGCAGTCTAGCCCAGCCCCCAGCCCCACACCAACCCCGCATTGACCGGAAATGCTTAACCCGGCTGGATAAACTGGTTAGACTCTCCCCCGACCCCACCGCCCGCCACGCCCATGGAAGCGCCCGGCATGATCGCCACCGCCAGCAACCCCGCCGCCCTGTTCAAGGGTGCGTCCATCATGATCACCGGGGGGACCGGTTCGTTCGGCCGGCGCTTTGCCCGCTATCTGCTGACCCAGACCCAGCCGCGCCGGCTGGTCATCTTCTCCCGCGATGAGTTCAAGCAATATGAGATGCAGCAGCAATTCGCCGATCTGGATAATCGCGATGTGCTGCGCTTTTTCATCGGCGATGTACGCGACCAGCAGCGGCTGGACATGGCGATGCGGGAAATCGACTATGTTGTCCACGCCGCTGCGCTGAAACATGTGCCGACGGCCGAATATAATCCGCTGGAATGTATCCGCACCAATATCAATGGGGCGGAAAATGTCGTGCACGCCGCGATTTATAACAAGGTGAAGCGGGTGGTGGCGCTGTCCACCGACAAGGCGGCCAGCCCGATCAACCTTTATGGTGCCTCCAAACTGGCATCGGACAAGATTTTCGTTGCCTCCAACAACCTGTCCGGCTCCGTCGGCACGCGCTTCTGCGCCGTGCGCTATGGCAATGTGGTGGGCTCACGCGGCAGCGTGGTGCCCTTCTTCCGCAAGCTGATTGAGGAAGGGGCGTCCCATCTGCCCATCACCGATGAGCGGATGACCCGCTTCTGGATCACCCTGGACAAGGGGGTGTCATTCGTCGCCTCCTGCTTCGGCATGATGCAGGGGGGGGAAATTTTCGTGCCCAAGATCCCTTCCATGCGGATCGTCGATCTGGCCCGCACCATGGCCCCCGCTTTGCCGCACAAGGTGGTGGGCATCCGGCCGGGCGAGAAGCTGCATGAAATCATGATCACCGAGGATGATGCCCGCCAGACCGTGGAATTGCCGGATCGTTACGTTATCGAACCAGCCTTCAACTGGTGGGACCGCGCGCCCTATACCAAGCAGGGTGCGGTGCCGGTGCCGGATGGTTTCTCCTACCGATCCGATACGAACCCGGAATGGTTGACGCCGGAGACGTTGCGCCCGCTGCTGGAACGGCCGGCATGAGCGGCGGTTTCATTCCGTATGGAAAACAATATCTGGATGAGGCGGATATTGAGGCCGTCACCCAGGTGCTGCGGGGCGACTGGCTGACCCAGGGGCCGCAGGTCGGCTGGTTTGAATTGGCCTTTGCCGCACAGATGGGGGCCAGACATGCCATCGCCTGTGCCAATGGCACGGCGGCGCTGCATCTGGCCCTGCTGGCGCTGGGGATCGGGCCGGGGGATGCGGTACTGGTGCCCAGCATCACCTTTCTGGCCACCGCCAATGCCGCCCGCTATGTCGGGGCGGAGGTGGCTTTTACCGATGTCGACCCGCAAACCGGCCTGATGCGCCGGGCCGATGCGGAAGCCGCCATCGCACGGGCAGAGGCAAAGGGCTGGCGGGTGCGCGCCATCATCCCGGTGCATCTGGCTGGCCAGCCCGCCGATCTGGCGGGGCTGGCCGATCTGGCCACCGAACGCGGGCTGACCCTGGTGGAGGATGCCTGCCACGCCATCGGCACCCGCCTGCCCGGCCGCGATGGGGCGATGGTGGCGGTGGGCGCCTGCGACCGCGCCGCCATGGCCTGTTTTTCCTTCCACCCGGTGAAGACCCTGGCCACCGGTGAAGGCGGGATGGTGACCACCAACGACGATGCGCTGGCCGCAAGGCTGCGCCGGCTGGTCAGCCATGGCATGGTGCGCGATGCCAGTGCCTTTCAGGATGGGGCCGCCGCCACCGGGGCCGATGGAAGGCCCAACCCCTGGTATTATGAAATGCCGGAGATCGGTTTCAATTACCGGATGACCGATATCCAGGCCGCCCTCGGCCGCTCCCAATTGGACAAGCTGGCGCATTTCCTGACCGCGCGGCGCAGGCTGGTGGCGCTTTATGACGCCGCCTTTGCCCCCCTGGCCCCCCGCCTGCTGCCGGTGGCGCGGGTGGCGGGGGCGGAGCCGGGCTGGCACCTCTATCCCGTGCGGTTGGATTTCGCCAGCCTGGGCCTGGATCGCAGCGCCTTCATGGCCCGGCTGCGGGCGCTGGGGATTGGGTCGCAGGTGCATTACATCCCCGTGCATCGCCAGCCCTATTACCAGCAACGTTACGGCGCGCTGGAACTGGCCGGGGCGGCGGGCTGGTATGATCAATGCCTCTCGCTGCCGCTCTATGCTGGCATGTCGCTGGCCGATCTGGATCGGGTGGTGGCAGCCGTCAGCGGCATAATGCCGGACTAATTCCTACCATGTTGATCGGGAAATTTTTCGTTCCCACAACGGACATCTGTTGTTTGGATATTGCGCCTGCCGGCACTTCCTGCTATCGCGGCATCAGCGGCATCCAGTCCGGGTGTCGCTGTCTCTCAGGGCGGGGTGAAAGTCCCCACCGGCGGTACAGCCCGCGAGCGCCCGGCCACCCGGCCGGGGTCAGCAGATCCGGTGAAATTCCGGGGCCGACGGTTACAGTCCGGATGAAAGAGGACCGGCAATGCCAGGGGGCGGCCCAGAGGGGCCGGGCCCTGACGCTGCCGCCATGCCCTGATTCTGGTCCAGAAAGGAAGACCATGAATCAGTTCCATTTTTCCCCCACTACCCGCATCGCCTTCATCCAATCCTGCTGGCACCGCGATATTGTCGATAATGCACGCGACAGTTTCCTGGCCAGCATCGGCGATCTGGGCATTCCCGCCGGCAATGTCGACCTGTTCGAGGTGCCGGGCGCCTTTGAAATCCCCCTGCACGCGCTGAAACTGGCCCGCAGCGGGCGCTATGCCGGCATCGTCGCTGCCGGATTCGTGGTCGATGGCGGCATCTACCGGCATGATTTCGTGGCATCGGCCGTGATCGACGGCTTGATGCGCGTGCAACTGGATACCGGCGTGCCGGTATTTTCCGCCGTGCTGACGCCGCATCATTTCCACGAACATGATGTGCATACCGGCTTCTTCCGCGATCATTTCGTGAAAAAGGGCCAGGAAGCAGCCGTCGCCTGCGCCAGCACCGTGGCGGCACTGGCAAAGCTGCCGCAGCCCTGACCCATCCATTGCGGCCCCCTTTCCACAGAAAGGGGGCCCTTTCGACTAAGAAGGCGCCTTTTCATCCACCAGGGTGAAACGGGCCCCCGGTTCCCCGGTCACGCGGATGCTGCATGATTGCCAGCTTGCTGGAATGGTCCAGGTCACATTGGGCTTGGGCTCCATCTTTGCCTTTTTACTTTGGCAAACTATTTCCACCAGGGACAGATTTCCCGCTATGCCATCAAGCGAAATGGTGCGGTGGAGTGGTTTATATTCCCAGGTTGGTACGCGACCGCAGACATATTCCGGGCAGTCGCGGGGAATTTGTCCCTCCACATCCCATATCGGCTCGTCCACGCTGGCGGCTTTCAGTTTCGCCAGCACCTCTTTCAACTCATCATCCCCTTCCCGCTGGCCCAGGTCCGGGATGTGATCGGCCGTAAATTCCGCCGCGACGACATGCAGAGATAACATCTCCATGCGCAATTTCATGCGGTCGAGACGGCTCTGATCGGACGGCTCCATATAGGTCTTCAAATGTCCCGTCTGGTTAAGATAGAGGCGCGCCGTTTCGTGGTTGCCGCGGCGTGCCTGCAGCACTGCCCGGCTCCACATCAGATGCGCGATTTCATACAGGGTTCTACAGTCTTTTTCGGCCTTGTCCAACGCGGCTGACGCCGCATCGAACTGCTTGGCATCAATCAATTCCCCAAATTCCCGCATCTGGGTGCGGACGCGGGGGCTTCCCCCCTTTTCAATATCATCAATACTGAAGAAAAATGACCTGACAAAATCGACCTGATCGATCGCCACGCCATCTTGCTTTGCCGGTTCCACCTTACAATTCGCCAGCCATTCCAGGGCAGCCGCGCCATAATTCTTGCCACCAAAGGCACTGATGACTTCCGGATCCACCACGGTTCCATCTTTTTTGACAGTAAAGCGTAAATTGACCCAGCCCTCCCTCTCCTGCCGAAGATCATTCGCGCCAAAGGCACGCGCACCACAGGGCGAGATTATCTTTGGCGGTATGTAATGAACCACCCGCGGGCGGCTGGTCTCTTGCGCGATCGCCGGAAAGCCGCAAATCGATGCAACCAGGATGGCCCACATCATTAATTCGAAACGTCGCATCGTCCCATCCTGACTGTTTAATGCCTGATTTCTACAACCCCGCCGTAAAACCTGGAAACACAAAAGTGGTTCCCTCCCGGCCTTGCCCTTCCACCCCGCCCCATGCGGATGATATTAAAGAAAAAACCCTGTCGGACATCCGCCCATGACCGCATTTCCCGCCCGTTTCACCCCAGGCCAGAAACCGTTCCTGATTGCGGAACTGTCGGGCAACCATAATGGCGATATCGACCGCGCGCGGCGGATGATCGATGCCGCCAAGGCGGCGGGTGCCGATGCGGTGAAGCTGCAAACCTATACCGCCGATACCATCACGCTGGATGTCGACCGGCCGGAATTCCGCCTGGAGGGTGGGCTATGGGCCGGGCGCACGCTTTATGAGCTGTATCAGGAGGCCCATACGCCGTGGGACTGGCACCCGGCCCTGTTCGCCCATGCCGCCGCGATCGGCATTCCTATCTTCTCCAGCCCGTTTGACCCCACCGCCATCGACCTGCTGGAAAGCCTGGGCGCACCTGCCTACAAGATCGCCAGTTTTGAACTGGTCGACCTGCCCCTGATCGAAAAGGCAGCCCGCACCGGCAAGCCGCTGATCATGTCCACCGGCATGGCCTCCCTGGGGGAGGTGGCGGAAGCGGTGGCCGCCGCGCGGGTGGCCGGCAACGATAACATCTGTCTGTTGCATTGCGTCTCAGGCTACCCCACCCCGGTGGAAGATTGCGACCTGCGCACCATCCCGCATCTGGCCCAGGCTTTCGATGTGGCCGCCGGCCTGTCGGACCACACGATGGGTGTGGCCGTACCGGTGGCCGCTGTGGCGCTGGGGGCGGTGGTGATTGAAAAACATTTCACGCTGGCCCGCGCCGATGGCGGGCCGGATGCCGCCTTTTCCCTGGAACCGGCGGAATTTCGCGCCATGGCCGATGCCTGTGCCGCCGCCCATGCCGCGTTGGGCAGCATCTCCTATGCGCTGAAACCCAGCGAGGCGGGGGGGCGCAGCTTCCGCCGCTCCCTCTATGTCACCGCCGATGTCGCGGCGGGGGAGATGCTGACGGGGGCCAATGTGCGCTCCATCCGCCCCGGCCTGGGTCTGCCGCCCAAGCATCTGCCCGATGTGCTGGGCCGCCGCGCCACCCGCAACCTGACGCGCGGCGAACCGCTGGACTGGACCATGCTGGGGCCGAAGGGCTGATGGCGGCCCGGCCCCGCATCGTCGGCATCACCCAGGCGCGGCTGGGCTCCACCCGGCTGCCGGGCAAGGTGCTGCTGCCGGCCGCCGGCCGCTCCCTGCTGGACTGGCAGGTGGGGCGGTTGCGGCGCTGCCGCCGGCTGGATGCGCTGATGGTGGCCACCAGCGACCTGCCCGCCGATGATGCCCTGGCCAACCATGCTGCCGGGCTGGGTGTGCCGGTGTTCCGGGGCAGTGAAACCGATGTGCTGGATCGTTTCTACCGGGCAGCCCTTGCCGGGGGGGCAGATATCGTGCTGCGCTTCACCGCCGACTGCCCGCTGATCGACCCGGCGCTGGTGGATGATCTGGTCGATTATTTTCAGGGCCAGCCGCTGGATTATGCCGGCATCGACGTATCCCGCTATCCCCGCGGGCTGGATGCGGAAATCACCCGCCTGGATGCGCTGGAAGCCGCCTGGAAAGAGGCCAAGGCCGATTTTGAGCGCGAACATGTGATGCCCTTCCTCTGGCGCCGGCCCGAACGCTTCCGCCTTGGCCTGTTGACCCGGCCCGACATCGTGGGTGACGGAGAAACGCCATGGCGCTGGTGCGTGGATACCACCGGCGATTACGCCCTGGTATGCCGCTTGCTGGATACCCTGTCAGCCACCCGCCCGGATTTCGGCTGGCAGGATGCCGACACGCTGATGCGGACCCATCCGGAATGGGTGGCGCTGAACCGCGATGTGGTGCAGAAAAGCCTGCCCGCCGAAGGAGAAGAATGATGAACCGTGCCGATTTTCTGAACGCCCTGGACGAGATGCTGGAGCTGGACCCCGGCACCCTGACCGGGGAAGAGGTGCTGGAGGGCCTGGATAGCTGGGACAGCCTGGCCGTGATCAGCTTCATCGCGCTGGTGGACGAGCATTTCGACAAGGTGGTGGCCGGCGAGGATCTGGCCAAGGCCAAGACCATCAACGACCTGCTGGCGCTGGCCGGTGTCGCCTGATACGCCCCTGCCCGCCCCCGGCGAAACCGGGCGCAGCCGTGGTGGAATGCGCCCGCGCCGGCACAAGATCACCCTAGATGATGGCCCCGCCTCCTGGCTGGAAACAGAACAGGGCGGCGGGGTGCCGCTGGTGCTGCTGCATGGGTTGGGCGGGGATGCGCTGACCTGGCAATTCAACGTCACGGCCTTTGCCGGCAGCGAACGCAAGGTGCTGGCGCTGGATTTGCCGGGGCACGGTGCCTCCACCCTGGATGTTGGCGGGGCGCGGGTGTGCGATCTGGCCGATTGGGTGGAAAACCTGCTGGACCAGTGCCGCCTGGGCCGGGTTGATCTGGTAGGTCATTCGCTGGGCGCGCGGGTGGCGCTGGATCTGGCCCATCGGCCGGGGCGGGTGCGCCGCGCCAGCCTGCTGGCCTGTGCCGGGCTGGGCAGCGATCTGGATTATGGTTTCCTGGACCGGCTGGCCGCCGCCGCCGATATACAACAGGCCCGTGCCGTGGCCACCGCCCTGTTTGCCCAACCCGACCAGTTGGTGGAACCCCTGGCCCGCGCGCTGGCCCTGCGCATGGGCGATGCGGCCGCACGGCAGGCGGTGGGCGCGATTCTGGCCGCCAACCGCGCCGATCTGGGTGAACGGCTGGTGGCGCGCGACTGGGCCCCGCCGGGCGTGGCCCTGCAATTGATCTGGGGGGCGCAGGACCGCATTGTGCCGCCCCCGGCGGCAGAGCTGATCCCCGCCCGCATCCCACTGCATCTGTTGCAAGGCGCTGGCCATATGCCGCATGTGGAAGCGGCCAGCCGCGTCAATGAACTGGTTCGGAGTTTCCATGCATGAGTGAGCGTCACGCGGAATTACTGGCCCTGATTGCACAGGAGACCAACCGTATCCTGACGGAAAAGGGGGAGGCGGCAGCGGTCATCGCGGCCGACACCGCCTTTCTGGATGGCCCCCTGCCCTTTGATTCCCTGGATCTGGCCACGCTGATCGTGGCGCTGGAAGGTGTAACGGGCAAAGACCCGTTCCGCAGCGGGTTCCGCCAGTTCACCAATGCCGGCGAATTGGCGGCGCTATACGCCGATGCCTGACTGGATGCCCGGACCGGGCGGCATGGTCGGCGGGGCCGTGCTGCTCTATCTGCTACTGCTGGCCCGCAGCGCCTGGAAACAGGGGGAGTTCAAGCAATTCCTCTGGGGGCTGCTCATCGTTATTGGCATCATCGGCATCATTGGCGGCGTGATCTGGGGCTGGATCGCGCTGAAAGGATAGGACATGGCCGCTCCCCCCGCCCCGCCCTGGCTACACCCCGATGCCCGCCTGATCCAGGATGGGCAGTCGCTGGACAGTGCCAGCCTGCTGGCGCTGGCGGCAGCGATCCGCCCGGATGGCGGAAAGCCCCTGGCGGTGCGGGGGCGGGATATCGGGCAGGTGACGGCCCATCTGATTGCCGCCTGCCAGCAGGCCTGCCCGCTGGCCCTGCTGCGCGGCGGGCTGACGGCCCCTGATACCACCGGCGAAACCGGTGCGGTGCTGCTGCTGGAAAGTTCTGGCACCACCGGCACGCCCAAACGCCTCGCCAAGCCGCTTTCCCAGGTGCTGGCCGGCATCGGCAAGGCGGGGGACAGCGGCGGCGGGCGCTGGCTATTGACCTATGATGCCGGTGGCTTTGCCGGGTTGCAGGTGCTGCTGACGGTGCTGACCGGTGGCGGTACGCTGGTGGCCGCAACCGGGGCCGACCTGCCTACCCTGGCGCGGCTGGCCGTGGCTGAGCACGTGACGCATCTGTCTGCCACCCCCAGTTTCTGGCGCGGCCTGTTGTTGAGCGGCCAGCGCCCGCCGCTGGCCGCCATCACCCTGGGCGGGGAAGCCGCAGACCAGCCGCTGCTGAATGCGCTGGCCAACCAGTTCCCACAGGCCCGCATCCGGCATATCTATGCCAGCACTGAACAGGGCCGCCTGTTCAGCGTGGCCGATGGCAAAGCGGGCTTCCCCGCCCGGTGGCTGGAACAGCCCCCCGCCGGCTGTCCGCCGCTGACCATCCGGGGTGGCACGCTGCATGTCGGTGATGCCGACACGGGTGACCGGGTGATGCTGGCCGGGGACCGGGTGCTGTTCCAGGGTCGGGCGGACCTGACCATCAATGTCGGCGGCACGAAGGTAGATCCTTTGCTGGCGGAAACGTGCTTGCTGGCCCTGCCCGGTATGCGTGATGCCGTGGTCTATGCCATCCCCAGCCCGATCACCGGTCAATTGCTGGCCGCCGATCTGCTATTATCACCAGAATTGGTGGCGGGGGACTGGCGGGCGGCGGTGGCGGGCGCCCTGGCCGATCTGCCACCGCCGGCCCGGCCGCGCCGGTTGCGGCTGGTGGATCACATTGCCCTGCTGCCATCGGGTAAGAAGCGACGCATCGCGGAGGAAGCATGAAGCGCCATGTCATCGTCACCGGCGGCAGCCGGGGGCTGGGCCTTGCCATCGTGACGGCGCTGCTGGATGCGGGATACCGCGTATCGACATGCAGCCGCACCCAGGGCGATGCCCTGCCCGCCTTGCTGGAACAGACTGGTGAAGACCTGTTCTGGCAACAGGCCGATATTGGCGACAGTGACAGCACCGACCGCTTCATCCAGGCGGCCGTTGCCCGGTTGGGCGTGCCCTGGGGGCTGGTGAACAATGCCGGCATCGCCCGCGATGGTATTCTGGCCACCCTGCCGCTGGTGGAGGTGGATCGGCTGATCCAGACCAACCTGACCGGTTCCATCCAGATGGCGCGCGGGGTGCTGCGACAGATGCTGGGCCGGGCCGGGGGTGGGCGGATCATCAATATCTCCTCCATCATCGGCCAGCGCGGCTATACAGGCCTTGCCGCCTATGCCGCCACCAAGGCCGGGCTGGATGGCCTGACCCGTGCCCTGGCGCGGGAGGTGGGACGGCGGCAGATCACCGTCAACAGCGTGGCGCCGGGCTATCTGGACACGGAAATGTCGGGTACCCTGTCGGCAGGGCAGCGCGACCAGATCGTGCGCCGCACCCCGCTGGGCCGGCTGGGCACGGCAGCGGATGTGGTGCCGCTGATCCTGTTCCTGCTGGGCGATGCGGCCGGTTTCATCACTGGCCAGACGCTGACCATTGATGGCGGGATCGGTTGCTGAATAAAGGGGCGGACGCATCATGGCGCAGGCGCGCATCCAGGGTATCGCGTTGCGCGGCATCGTCTCCGCCCTGCCCGCAAGCACGCAAGATGTGACCGATCTGTCACGGCGTTTCGGTGCTGAACAGGCCGAACGCATTGCCAGCGCCACCGGGATCCATCGTCGTCACATCGCCCGACCCGATCAATGCCTGTCTGACCTGGCTTTGCCCGCCGCAAGGGCGTTGCTGGCCGGGCTCGGCTGGGCAGCGGACAGTATCGACCTGCTGATTGTGGTGACGCAGACGCCGGACCATCCGCTGCCGGCCACCGCCTGCCTGCTGCAGAACGCGCTGGGTTTGGGCCGGCATTGCGCCGCCTTTGATATGGGGCTGGGCTGTTCGGGCTATATCTATGGGCTGTGGAATGCCGCCAGCCTGCTGGCCGGCATGGGGCGGGGCCGGGCATTGCTGGTGGCGGGCGACGTTACCAGCCGCACGCTGGATGCCGGTGACCGCAGCACCGCACCGCTGTTTGGCGACGCCGCCACGGTGACGGCACTGGAATATGATCCGGCCGCCGGGCCGCTGGTGGTCGATCTGGGCACAGACGGTGCTGGTGCCCCCTATCTGATCAAACAGCAGGGCGGCCAGCGCCGTCCGGACGGGCCGCCCCTGTTCATGGATGGCACCCAGGTTTTCGCCTTCACCCTGCGTGAAGTGCCCAAGGCCATCTCCGCCACCCTGGCCGCCGCCGGCACCAGCATGGCGGAGATCGACCATGTGGTGCTGCACCAGGCCAATGAGATGATGTTGAAACGGCTGGGCCAGAAGATCGGTGCCATCACCGATCAACTGGTGCTGGCCCTGCATGATCGCGGCAATACCAGCTCGGCCAGCATTCCGCTGGCCATCAGCGATAGGCTGGGAGACGTGCTGACAAACGCACCGCAGCGCTTGCTGTTAAGCGGCTTCGGTGTCGGTTGGTCCTGGGGTACAGCAATATGGACGGTGGGGCCCGTCACGGGCCCCTGCCGCACAATCACTGTGGATTGACCTTCAGCCCGCCGGCTCCGTGGAGGATTTGCGCCGAACCTTGGTAACGATCACCGGAGGACGCGGAGCCCTGTCAGTCGGCATTGCTGACGCATTCACAGGCGTATCAGCAAACAGGCGACGACAAATCTTCAAGGCACGGTAATAGTTGCCCTCACCCACCAGCTTTGTAACATCATCAAACAACCCAGCTTCATCTGGATGGGCCAAGCGTGCCTCCTCCAGAATAATACCGAACTTCACCAGATTAAGCTGCGCATCCTCTGGAAAGATATAAATAAGCTGAATGATGAAATAGAGTTTCTTTTCAATGGTATCGCAATTCTCTTCCTTCATGATCTCACGACCACGCAGAAAATTCACCTTATTATAGAAGAATAGCGACACAGGATGATCGCCGATGCCGATCACAGCACCGTTGACGATCAGCTTTTCCCCTGGGCGCAGAACAAGTTTAAGTGGCACGACTTGCATCCCAACACGTTTCAGGGGCGCCACTCTCTGGCGTCCCTTCTATGAGGTAAGCCACCGGACCCCTGCAGGTCACGGAAAAATATGCGCATAGGCGACATTTTCTTGCCGCACGCCTGAAGGAACCGGCCTGGAAACAAGAACGGCGGGCCGAAGCCCGCCGTTCCCTTACCCCTTCGGGCCTGCGGCTTAGAACAGACGCAGGATCGACTGCTGAGACTGGTTGGCCAGCGAGAGGCTGATGGTGCCCAACTGCTGACGCGTCTGCAACAGCAGCAAGTTTGCACCTTCCTCGTTCTGATCGGCCTGAGTCATCTTATTACCGCCGTCGATCAGCACGTTGGAGAAGTCGCTGGTGAAGCTTTCGCGGTTCTGGATGATGTTCAGATTGGTGCTCAGCGACTGGGAGGCGCTGCGCAGCGTGCTCTTGGCAAAATCCAGGCTAGCGGCAGCCTTGTCGATATCGGCGCGATCCAGGAAATTATTCTGCGCATAATCGACGCGCAGGCCCTGGCCGTCCGTCTTCACATTGATCGAAACCACACCGATGTTGTTGGTGTTGGATTCGTTCAACTGCACATTCAGATCATTCTCCGTGTTGGCGTCACTACGCTGCACCGTCGTCAGATTGGCCGACGACTTTGCCTTGGCAGCATCCATGATGTTGGCCGAATTGACCGACACGCGCACCGTGCCACTGTCGAAGCTGAGCGCGTTCTCACCATCGGTCAGTTTGCTGCTGCCACGGGAATTGCTCGCCGAGCGGCTGGTGGTCACACCATTCAAATTGGTCGCCGAAATTTCGATATCGACGCTTTTCTCAATGGTGGACTTACCATTTGCAGCCGTGCCAAGGGAATTAAGATCGGCACGGTCAACGCTGAAGGACACCGTCGTACCAGACGAGAAGCTGACCGATACAGCCTTGCTTTCCGCATTGGTCGTGGTGGCACCGACAGTGAAGTTGACGCCCGTACCAGTCGTCACCTTAGACGTGATGGTAAATTTATTATCCGAAGACGCACCAACTTCAAACCGGGTGTTGTCCAGACCAGCAGCAACAACCGCCTGCAAGCCAGTCGCAATATTCTTACGCCGGTCTTCAGGGCTGGCATCCACCCCATTGGTGGCCAAATCAGAAGCCTGTGCCTTGTAGCTGAAGCTCTGGCCATTGACGGTAGCAGTGAAGGTATCGCCTTCCTCAATCGCGCCGCCGATTTCAACGGTCGACACCTGCCCCTTGCTTTCGGCTTCATTACCGGCAACCGTGGTGGTGCTGGCCGACTGGGTGTTATCGAAGAACTTGAAGGTACGGCTTTCGCTGCCTTCCGTCACCACGACGGTGCGTTCCTTACCCTGGGCGCCACGCATCTCAATCGAGATGTCGGAGAAGTTGCCGGAGGTGTTGGAAAGCTTACCGGAAACCTTCAGGCTGCTGACACCACGCTTGTCTTCTGCAGTGGCAATGTCTTCCAGATTGCCCGAAATGGCACCGGTGCCCTTCACGCTGACCGAATAGGTATCAGCGGAGACAACATTGGTCACACGGCTAGCGGACAGACCGGAAATACTGTTGACACTGGTGCGGCTCGCCGCCGTGGTGTCCAAGGTCAGCCCATTACCGCTCAGCAGGTTCTTGCCGGCATAACCGCTGTCACCCGCAACCTTGTCGATCTGGTCCTTAATGGCATTGAACTGCTGGGCCAGCGACTTGCGCGTCGCAATCGACGACGCGTCGTTACCCAGGCTGGAATAAGCCGAAGTGGTCAGACCCTTGGCCTGATCGATCAGCTTATCAATCGCGGTGATACCCTTATCGCCCGCCTGGATCGTGCTGATTGCCTGCCCCATCTGGGACTTCAGGCTGGTCAGGTCGGCGGCGCGGGTCGTCAGGCTCTTGGCCGCGAAGAACGCGTTGGGGCCATCAAGGGCGCTATTGACCTTGTTGCCGGTAGCCAGCTTACCCTGGATCGACTGCACCTGCGTGTTCGTCTTCTGCAGCAGCAGAAGATTGGAGCGCATGGAGGAAGTGAGGTTCACGTCACTGGAAGACATTTGATCTCTCCTTTGGAGGCCTGAGCACCCGAATTTTTCGGGTTATCCCCAGCAAACACCTGGGGCGTCGTACTGTCAAGCAAGTTGTACCCGCATCGGGCCAACCCTATTCGTCTGGTCAGGGACGTCAGCACGACCCAGGCGCAATTTACGCTGTTAAACTACGCCGAAATCAGAAAAATCCAAGCATCCATTGAGCAGTATGGCGCAAGAACATGCCAACACGCATATCAATGGGAGGATCAGAGCATATTAAGAGGATAAATCGCCCGTCAGGCGACGAGATTCACCGCACCGCCACCAGTACCCCCTGCCGAAACAGAGGCCGGAGCTGAGCCACTGCCGCCCGCGGGCGCAACAGAAGGCGCAGAGGACGCAGGCGCGGCAACAGAAACGGGCGATGAGGCCGCCGCCCCTTGTCCTTTTCCCGCCGACTCAGGCGAAGAGCGGGCAGCAGCGGCCTCGCCCTCCCGCCCACGCAGGCGATACTCGCGAACCACCCGCTCGGAAGGGTACTGCGTTTCCACAGTTCCGCTATCACCATCCCGAAACATCAGCACGGCAATGGCAGCGTCGCTGTCATACTGGATGACAGGAGAAACGTAAGGGGCGCCGGAATTAGCTGAAACGGGCGCAGGGGTCGGGGTAGACTCCACCTTATCTGCGGCCGTCGGGTTGACGGCCGGGACATAAGATGTCGCTACGTTTCGAATCCCCTCGATCAGCATAGCCTGAGCCTATTTTTTAGTACTGGTACGATATCGCAACATCGGCCGATGATCAAACAAATTCTTAACATATTGTGAAACTTCAAAGAATCCCGACAAATCCTTTTCATGACGGATAGAGGCCATATCTGAAAGGACCGGCCAAACAGGCTTCAGCATTACTAGCCCCTCCTAAGTAGAGGGATATCTTTATGCCCCTATCCTTTGGTCTATAAATCGGGCCAGCCTTTCGGCCAGGTCTGTCAATGCAGGCTCCCAGTCACCCCAAGCCGGCTGGCGGAACAACTGAAGGGTGGGATACCAGGGGCTATCATTACGGTTACGCAACCATCGCCAGCAACCGTCGAACCGCGACAATACCCAGACCGGCACGCCCAGCCCACCCGCCAGATGGATCACCGCCGTATCAACCCCGATCACCAGATCAAGGCCGGCGACCAAGGCGGCCGTATCGGCGAAATCTTTAAACTCCGCCGTCCAGTCTGTCATGCTCAGCGGTGCATCAACCGCCTTTACATCCGCAGCACGCGGGCCTTTTTGCAGACTGACAAAGCTGATCCCTGGCAGATGGCGCAATATCGACAGCCGTGCCAGCGGCAGGCTACGCCGGCGATCCGTGGCAGCGGCCCGTGGATCGCTGGTCCTGGCATCGCCCGCCCAGACCAGCCCCACCTTCAAGCCCGACAACGTGGCGAGGCGTCTGGCCCAAAGATCGCGCCGATCATCCGGCACACGCAGATAGGGGAATGGCGCTGACGCACCCCCTGGTATGTTATCAACAAGCCGTGGGAGACTGAGCAACGGAATCCGGCAGGCAATATCGGCCGGCACAGGCTCCCCAAGCACCCCCACCTCCACCGACGGCGGCAGGCTTTCCCGGCACAGGCGTTGCAGTGCCGGCTGAACCTGGAGCAGAACCGGGATCCCATCGGCAACCAGGGGCCAGACATAACGGACAAATTGCAGCGTATCGCCATGCCCCTGCTCAACATGGACCAACAAGCGTCGCCCCGGCGGCAAGCCCCCCCCGCCCCACAGTGGCAGCGCCGCCAGGGCATGGCTCAATGGAAAGCCCGGAACCTGCCAACGCCATTCATATTCCCGCCACCCTTCGACCATATCCCCCGCCAACAGACGCGCCTGTGCGCGTTGCCAGTGGATGATCGGATCGGCGGGCGACAGGGCAAGAGCGGCCTGATAGCAGGCCTCTGCGGCCACATCATCGCCCTGGTCCCGTTTCACCGTGCCCAGATTAATCAGTGCCGGTAGCAATTGAGGGGATTGTTGCAGCGCCTGCTCCAGGGCCGCGGCCGCGGCCGCGAGTTGCCCCTGACCGTGCAAGCCGCCGGCAAGCGCCACCAAACCGGACGGCAAGCCGGGTTGGTGCGCCAGAATCGCGCGCGCTTCCATCACCGCTTCATCAAATTGACCAAGCGTCGACAAGGCATCGCACAACCCGATGCGGCTTTCCTGTTCAGTCGGGCTTTGTGCCAGCACGTGGCGGAACTGCGCGGCTGCATCGGCCGGACAATCGGCCCGCAACAGAGCCATCCCCAACCGTTCGCGAATTTCCACCCGGCTTGGGAAGAGGGCAACTGCCTCCTCCAGCCGCGCCAAACTGCCCGGAGCAGCGGGATCAACAGCGAGATTATAGAGACATGTCGCCAAATTGCGGGCGGCATCGCCCGCACCGGCCGCCAGAGCCCGGCGCAATATTTGCTCTGCCGCCGGCAAATCGCCCAGGGCGAGCAACACGGCTCCTTGTTCGGCCAGTGCGGTTGCTTGTTCCGGGCTGCCGGCGGAATGCCGTGCGGCAACGGTGGCGAAACTGCTGGCGGCCTCCACCAGATTTCCCGCCTGTCGCTGGGCCACGCCCAGATTGAATCGCCAGTCCAGCCTGTCCGGCTTCTGGGCAACGGCGCTGCCCAGGCTGCGCACCGCCTTATCTGCTTTGCCCTGCTGGAGACAGGCCATGCCCAACAGATAATGCACATCGGCCAGCGTGGGAACGGTCACCAGAATCTGCCGGTAAAGCGCTTCTGCCGCCGCCGCATCCCCCGCCTGATGAAGAGCAATCGCCCGATCCAACGCCGCATTCAAATCGGCCATCATGTCCCCTTGCCTGCACTGGTGGCCGATCCGGTTGCTTGGCCCGGCGGAACGCGGGGAACCAGTGCCGTCGGTGGTGGTTTCGGCACCGGTGGAGATAGCGGGGCCTGCTCCACCGCTGGAGCGACCGGTGCCACTGGCGTGGGCGCCACCGCCGTTACAGCCGGTTCAGGTGCAGGCGGCATGGATGGGACGAACATGAATTTACGCGTGACCTGATCCTCATGGCTGGCGCAGCCTGCGAGGCTTAAAGCCAGCATCGGCAACAGAATCACCATCTGCTGCCCGCATATCCACCTCCGCATCATGGTCACCCCTGGAATCAGCCTGCCGCAACGGCGCCAGCCTAGGCTCAACGCGCTAGCTGTTCCAGAAAGCTTTCGTCCTGCACGACAATATAGCCATTGCGGTAGGTGATGGCTCCGGACGCCTGAAAGCTTTTCAAGGTCTTATTCACGATCTCCCGCGAGACACCCAGCATGTTGGCCAGATCTTCCTGGCTCATGAATGCGGCGATGCGAATGCCCTTTTCCGTGCGACGACCGAAATCACGCGCCAGGATCAGGATCCGCTTGGCAAGACGACGGGTGACATTGAGAAAAACGGTATCTTCAATGATGGCGCTGGTCCAACGCACGCGTTGGCATAGGACACCCATCAACCGGATACAGAGATCGGGATGCTGTGACAGAAAAGGCATGAAATCACGCCGATCGATGCGCAACAGTTCACCCGGCTCCTGCGCCATCACGGTGGCTGTGCGCTCCCCCCCATCCAGCATGGCGATCTCACCGAACACCGCGCCAGCATCAAGGATATTGAGCAACATCAACTTAGCCTCACGCGACTCCGTTTGGACGGCGACGCGCCCGCGCAGAATGACATAGAGGCTATCCCCCGGATCACCCTTTGCAAAGATGCGCTCATCGGCCTGTACCCGCCGCAAGCGGGCAAATCCCAGAATCGCCTCCATTTCGGCGTCACTGAGAATGCTGAAGAGCTGGTTCCGGCGCAGCAGCGCGGGATCAACGGTCAGCGACACAAGATTCTTCCCGCAATCACACCTGACAGCAACATCAGGCTACACGCAAATGATTGATGCTACTGTCGGAAAATGCAAGTCATGCGCGCGTTGACAATACCGGACGTGCCACCTTCTCCCACATGAAGGTGTGCTCGAAGGCAAATCCCGGCTGTACCCTCAGGTTACCATCATGCAGACCCTGGCGCAGGCAATCGAGCAGAGCCAGCGCATCCTCCCCCTTCTGGTCCGCCCGGCCATGGGCCAACCATCGGCGAAAATGCTCCATAGCGCCCGCATCCAGTCCTGCCTCAACCGCATCCCGGAGCACCCGGCCATAGGAACGTTCCTGATAAGGCAAGTCTTTGGCGATACGCTGTAGATGCTGCCGATCATGGGACGTCAACACGCCCGCTGCCATCGCGTCGGACAGGGTGCGCCGGATATTCACCATCGCCTCGGACAACAGGGGATAGCCCAGTTCAGCCGGCCCATGGGTGACGGCCACCTCGTCATCATCCTCCAGCCGGCCGTCAGCATAGGCCTGGAAGATCGCTCCAACACCCTGCATCCCAAATGGATGCAATTCAGCCGCCCGCAATGCCCCCATACTGGCCGCCCCCAGCACAGGGATACCCTGCGAAAGGGCATAAAGGATTTCCTTGTGCCAGACCGATGGCACATTGGCAAAATAGCCATCGATGATGGCAATCGCCGCCGGCCGCTCCGTCACCGCGCGCAACACATCGCCCTGTGCCACCGGGGCACGGTAATCTGCCTCAAGCACCCGTCGGGCAGATGCCGGCGCCAGGGTGGGACCAAGAAAAACGATGGCGGGATTGGACATGCGGCTTCTCCTCTGACCAATCCATCCGGATCGGGGCCGATCGGATGAACCTCATATTTTCGCAAAAGATCGGCAGCGACATACGCCGCCCTGTTTCACACGCCGGCAACGTGGCGGGCACGGGCCCCCAGGCAATAGTTGGTGCTGCCATCCACCCCTTCCAGGCCCGGCACAATGACACGGACGACGGGGATGCCGATCTCCGGCCGGGACAGATCGACAACGATAATGTCCTGCACACCCACCCGGCTCAATCGCAGGCGTATTTCCGCCAGATCGGCCCGCAGTGAAGTACCGCGCCAGCCGGCAATCTGATTGAAATCACGAACGGGCGCGCCCAGACGGATACGATCCAGCCACAGGGCCTGCTGCTGCTCGGTGAGGAAATGCTCATACTCCTCGCGCTGCATGTCGTCGCGCGCACCGGAGATGAAGGTCAACCGGCTCTGCGCTGCTTCCGTCAAGGCACGGGCCAGGGCGATTTCCGGCACCAGATGGGTGCCATAACCACTGGCGGGGCGTATCTGCCGTGCCACCCCGCCATCAGCCTGGGCAATGCGGGCAATAAAGGTGGGCACGCCGGTATCGGCCGTCATATCCCATACACCCACTGCCACCCCGGCGCGGGCGAAACGGGCCAACAGGCTGCGACAAGCGGGATCGGCTACCGTTTCCAGATCAACCCGGGTGTCTTCCTGGACCTCTGCCGGCAACAGGTTCCATAATGTGCGTGCATCGCGCTCAATCACCTCGGACAGGCCGTGGATTACAGCCTCGATCCAATGATTGCCCGAGGCCAACCCATTGGAAGTCGCCTGGAAACAGCCATGACCGGTCGGCAGCGGCAATGTATAGTTCGTGTGCACCATCTCATAGGGCACCCAGCAACTGCCACCATCGGCAAGATTGGTCCCCTCTGCCCACAGCAACTGGGTATGAGGCGTAAAAAAACTGTCTATATGGCAGGGCAGCAGACGGGGATCGACCAATGGCAGACTGTAACGCAAATCCTCATAGGATCCATGGCGCAAGGACAATTGCGGTCGCTCGGCGTGCCAGGATTCGATACTCTCCATCACGGCCGACGCCTTGGCGGCGGCCAGGGTCAGACCCTTGCCTTGGGAAACAGCCAGCGAACGGGAATTGGGACGGTTGACCATCACGACAGGAATACCGACCTGGTCCAATCCAGTGACATTCGCCACCCGGGTAATGCCGAACAGGCCGAAAAGCGGCGTCACACGTGCCAGCGTTTCCTCCGGCGTTGCCAACCGCCGCCACTGCGGTGAGGCGATGCCATCCCATTCAGCTACCCGTACCTGCTCCATCGCATCCTCCCGCGGCATTGTTGTTCCACTTCCACCCTGGAAGAAAGCCGGGCCGGCCCGAACCAACCGGTTCAGGCCGGCAAGCCCGTTAGCTGCGGGCGCTGTGCAGCTCCGCACTGGCACCAACATCCATCGCCAGCCGAGGAGCCGCCACGCGGGCCGGCGCCGCCGTCAAGGCCGCATTTGCAACAACTTCCGCGCCATTCGGACCAACACGATACAGACGACCATCAGCGCCACGAATGAACATGTGATTCTCCAGTGCAGATAAAATGGTTGTAGGGTTACAAGTGTGGGCAAGGAGTGTTAGCCATGCCTCGCCACAGACCGTAATGCGAAAGAGGCGTTTTGAAATGTGAAGTACTTCACAGCACTGTATGTATCTGATCGACTATGGTTAGGGAGTGGGTCGTTGGGAAACGATCATAAACAAACAAGTACAGGCGAGGCCGCCCATGAACATCATCCACGGCACCAGCGACATCACGGTATATGAACCCCATGATCTGGAGGTTGACGGCCAGTTGATCAGTCACAACGTGTGGGTTGAAGGTCATCGCACCAGCGTTCGGCTTGAAGCCGTGATGTGGCAGGCGCTGCATGAAATCGCTGAGCGGGAGGCAATGTCCATTCATCAGGTGATCAGCGTGGTCGCACGGCGCCAGCACCAGAACGCATCACTGACCGCCACGATACGGGCGTTCCTGGTCGCCTATTTCCGTGCGGTATCACGGGGCAACAACCAGTCGTTGCTGAAGGAATTCAACCGTATCTGAACCATTGATTGCATCTTTATGCGCAGCACCCATGGCGGACGCAACAGGGCTTTCGCCATGGGTTTCGTCGTTGTGAAACGATAAAACAGGCTGCAGTGCAATCAAGTGAGGCACTATATAAGGTGGCTGAGCGGGTATTAAACCAAGGGGTTTGACCATGCTCCATAATCAAAACCCACGATCGCTGGCTGCCCTATGTCAGAGCCGCCATTGCGTCCGATAAAACACCATCGGCGCGGGACAAACTTGTCCACGAACGGATCATACCTAAAGGGGTTTCCGCCTTCGCGGTGATCCGCTCTAATGATTGGTTCCATCATGCCAGGCGAGGAACTCGGCTGTTTCCAGCCCTCGCGTCAACATAAAATGGTAATCCATCCGCCGGCGTTCCGCCGCTACGGCATCAGCGGGCCAGTCGAGCAACAATCGCTCCAGTCGTGCCAGATCAACAATGCGCCCCGCACTCTGGGACGCCTTCAACCGCTCAAGCGATGCCAGCATCTCGGGACGGCGTGCCGTCAGGATGGCAAACCATTCGCCAAGCTGGCTGCCACGACGATTATCGCTGAGCGTCTCTTCCGGCACCTGACCCGCCAGGATGGCACGCGCGAGCGAGCGGCTCTCACCATTCCGAATGAAATCCTCCTGCGGCAAGGCCGCGAAGAACTCAATCACCCGGCGGCTACCCAGCGGCCCACGCCAATCGATACCGTGCATGGCGCGTGCCGCGACGGTCCACTGGCCAATCCCTTCATCCCCCTGGAACCACTCTCGGGTTGTGTGCACATAGGGATGCGGCACCCCTGTGCGGACCCGGTAGCGATCGAGATCAAGACGATCATACATCTTTACTTCTGCGGCGAAGGCAGGGTTGAGGGCGGCGAAGCGCCCCCAGGGGCCATCCTGCCAACCTTTGCGCCAGCCGCGCAGCCACAACGGTTCATGGGGGGTAAGCAGCCGATTGCGGATCAGCGCAGGCAGGCCCAGGTCGCCCTTTCGGCTACGTTGCCAAAGCAGACGGCCCAACGCCCATAATCGCCCCTGACGCAGCAGCGCTGCCTCCACAGTCCCCCCGTGGGAACTGTAAAAGTGATTCCCGCCCTCACCATTCAACAGCACACGCCCGCCCTTGGCAGCGATAAAGCGGAACAGGGGGAAAAACCATGCACCATTGATCAGATTATCAGCCGGGATGCCCGCTTCCAGATACCAGCGGCGCCGGTCGGCCTCCCCCCAATCCTGACCATCATCGCCAACCGTCTGCCAGTTCAGACCAGGATGGCGGGCAACAAAGGCACCGACGCGAGGCGATTCGTCATAATAACGAGTGGCACTGTCCGGTGGTGTCGTCCCCCCAGGCACCCGAGTCGCCGCGATCAGCCGTTCAGGGGCAAGATAGCGGCGGGCCGCCAAGACCACCGCCGGACTGTCCAGCCCCCCGGTGAGACTGGCACCGACCGGCCCCACTGCGCGTGTCGCGGCGGCGACCGCATGATCGACCACCTCCGCCCCCGCCGCCACCATATCCTCATAGCGGGCAAAGCGCCGGGTACCGGGCTGCGGCAGCGACCACCAACGGTGCGACCGTATCGTTTCCGCTGTCAGAGTCAGGACATGGCCCATGCGGACACGGTTGATCGCGGTATAGATCGTCCGCTCACCCGGCTCTGTGTTGAGAATCAACTGGTCGGCCACGGCCAGTTCATCGATATCGCGCGGAATCTCCGGCAACGCCAACAGAGGGCGCAGGCGAGTCGAAAAAGCGATCAGATGCGGGCCGCGGTGAATGAAGAGCGAGCGGTACTGCGACGGATCGCGGGCCAATACCAGCTTGCCGTCGCCCGGCTGCCAGAGGGCGAGCGCGAAATCGCCATAAACACGCGACACTGCCGCACTGCCCCAACGTTCCAGCGCCTTGAGAAGCAGCGCCCCATCCGTGAGCGCCGCCTCCATACCGAACAAGCCGAGGGCATCGGCAAGCTCCCCCCGGTTATCGAGGCGAACATCCGCCGCCAGAACCGCCCCCGAGGGGCCGACCAGTGGCATACGCTCGCGCTCATCTTCGGGCGTGAAGCAATGCTGGCGGTGGACCAGGGCAAAACAGCCCTGGCGCCAGATACGCGGCGGCGCAATTCCACGCCCCTCCAGGCCCTGTGCCAGCCGGCCTGTGTCGTGGAGATCAACGGGCCGTCCATCAAGCCGCCACAGACCGGCAAAATCACTCATGATGCAGTCGGTGTACCAGTGCCATCACTGCCCGGAGAAGTCGAAGCCGCCGTCTGATCGACGGGCAAGATGACCAGTTCAGGACGAGTCCAGGGCTTACGCCCATCCTGCCAATCGGCCGGATTGTCCAGGGAAACAGGCGTAGCAGCCACCACTGTTGGCTTCGTTTCCATCATCACTCCCGATACCCAAAGGAAAACAATTCAAAAGACGTCAGATTATGCATGAGCCGATGCAAAAAATAAATAAACATGATCATTAAATGCCATCAGTGGTTTTTAAAACTGAAGTTAATATTTTTTTGATGTCGACTACACCAAAAACAACCCATGTGACAACATTGCAATTTTAATATCAGGCATGAAACCATCCATGGGTAGTCCAGCGTCCATCGAGGGGATCAAGGCTCGTCCCCGTCACCGGGAGAACCTGATGCCAACAATCTGAAGGAAAAATGACCAAGCTGTTATTCTCGACGATGAGCCGCGTGGCTTTCAGCAATCTGGGCTTTCCACTATCAACTGCCATATCATGCAGCAGCAGATCGCCGCCCTGAAAGCGCTGCGGTTGACGGAAGAAGTAAAAAACGAAGGTCATCGTTCGGCTCGCGGCTTTCTCACCACTATCGCGGTGTAGCCGCAGGAAATGGCTGTCGCCATGGTTGGCAATCTCAACCTCCACCTTGTCCGACGACAAAGGCCGCGTGCCAAAGCGACGAACAAGATCATTGGTTGCGATCAATTCCTTTACCGTTGGCAGCAATAAGGGGCCGACATCCTTTGCACCAGACATGCGCAGGGAGTGACGATAGCTGGGCGCCAAGACGCGGTCATCCCCACGCCATGCCATGCGGGAAGGTTGAAGCTCGCCAGATCGCGCCGTAACGATGCGCCAAAGCGCTGCCAACGACTCAGGCGGCAGCACGGAACGGCGCAGAAAGAAGGGAACCGGCCGGTCATCGCCGGGGACTTGCGAATCAATCACACCCGAACCATCGAGTATCGCCAGACGGCGACGAGCCGGAAGCCGCGTGGGATCAAGTTCGAGACAAACCCGATAGGCTTTGGCTGCACATTCAAGATTTCCTGCGGCCCGGGCCGTCTCCGCCAGATGCCAAGCAATATCCGGATCATTGGGTTGATCCGACAATCGCTGCGCCAGACCGGCCTGAAGACGCTGCAACCCCTCAATGGGCAAGCCCTCCATCATCAGCTTTTTCTTCATATCCGCTCTTTCAAGCTTGCCTGCGATCGCCAGACGTTTGAGCGTGTTTCCGCTGACCGGAAACACGCACCTGAACCCGCCTCAGGGAGACCTGAGGAGACGGTCCAGTTTTTTCAATTTTCCAATGACTTATCCCCCTCCTTAAAGTGGAATTTCAAGATCCGTACTGCCGTTTGGCATTGCTTGGGGGATGAGCGGGTCAGCCGCATCGAAGCCGGAGCCGGGCGAGAGATAGCCGAGCCTTTCCATGACGGCACCGTGAACCGCAACCAGGGCGGCGGCTTGCACTGACGTCAAGTCGTCCCGCCAGCTTCCCGCCTTGCCTTGCCGAAAAAAACGCTGCTGGACATACGCCCGCTCGGGAAAACCTGCCGTCGCTTCAATGGACGCAAGCGCCGAGAAACCACAGGCGGCCACCGCTGCCGCAACATCGGATGCTGTCGCTGGCAGGCCGAGAAACCGGGCAAACTGACCAACCACAGCATGAGGATCAGCCAGCAGATCCTCATAACGCAGAACCAGCAGCGGCCCCTTGAAGCCATCGATCCAGGATAATACATGCTCCGACCAACTGCCCAGCCGCACCGGCGCGGCCGGCGTCGAACCGCCCATCTGCTGCCTGGCCACCTTGCCGCGCCGAGCCATTTCAGCAATGGTCTCGTCGACAGTCACCTTGGAATGACTGGCCCAGGATAGGGCGACATCACGCGGATCGCGCACCAGATAGACCGCGCCGGCCGTCAACGCCGGCGGGAAACCGCCTGGATCGTAAGAATCATGGACTTTCAGAAAACGAACCCCCGGCGCCGCCAACCGTGCCAGCGGGGTTTTGGTAACCAGGGCGTGATAAGCGCAGCGGCGAAGCTCCACCAATTCCGCTGCACTCAGATCGCTGGCTGGCACCCCGGTCACCGCTTCCAGCCAATAGTGGGCCGATGGCTGGGGATAACGCCAGTGCAACTGTTCAAGGTCAGGGGCAGCGCCGCCATGACGGAGACTGTCGATCAGGCATCGGGCCCAGGTATTGCCCGACTTGGGATATGAAGCGATCCAGAATAATCCGACTTCCACCTGAACACATCCCTTTCATCACGCTGCAACAGAGGCCTCAACCAGACGCGCAGCATCTTCCAGGCGGTCATAGTCGAGAGGTCGGAGCAAGCGGGCAACCGGGACAGCGCTCGCAACACGCGCCGCTGCCGCAAATAACGCCGGCTGTCGGCCGAGCAGCCGGCCGATATAGGGGCGAGACACATGACTGGCGATCAATGGCACCGCCGCCGTTGCGCGTAGCGGCACCAGTTCTGGCACTTCACCGGTCCCAAGCAGCAGCACGCTATCAAGCCGACATGGCGCCGGGTCAAAATGCTGTGTCGGACGAAGATCGAATTTATCCAACGCATCGCGCACCCGCTCCAGTCCAGTCAGATCCTCGCCCATCGCCTCCAGCGTATCGCGCCACAGCTTCAAGCGGGCAAAGGAAGGAAGGACGATAAGGTCATTGAGGCCGAGCACGGTCAGATCGTCAGACAACAAACTATGGCCACGGCGAACCAGGGCCAGCGCCAAGGTCGACTTGCCGGCACCGCTTGCGCCCAACAACGCCACCGTGCGCCCGCCAATGGTCAGCGATGCCGCATGAAGCGGAAAAACCCCACGCTGATGACACAAGATGCCGATAACTGCCCCCAGAAGAAACAGACGCCACGCCGGTGCCTGCTCCTGCCGCAGAATATCGACCGTGATTTGGCGACCACCTTCGACCAGGAACCTGACCAGATCATGCACACTTAGGCGGACAGAACCGTTCGCCTCAACAGTCAGCCAAGGGTCGCACACAGCAACCGGTGTCAGCTTACCAGCGACGATGGACACATCGACGACAGCATCGGCCGGGCCATTCCAGGGAGCCAATTCAGGCAAGGGCAACATGCTGCGGACCCGCCAGCCGCACAGAGCATAATCCCTTTGAGTCATTCGTCACGCTTTCGCATAATACAATCAAAAATAAGCCGGAAAAAATCTGTATAATCGGTAAGAGTAATTTTTGATAACATATTTCGTTAACAACATCCAGAAGTATGATGTTAATTTGTTTATCGAACGCTAGGGAAGGATGATAGACCACCCCATCAGTTGCGCTAAAACAATAGAGATTGCTTCAATCAGCAAACATTTTATTATAAATTTCCCCAAAATTTTCAATCAATAGATTTTTTTATCAATCAAAATATACAGAATAGAAATTATACCCCCTCAACCATTAAACGGCCAAGCAGACGATAACCGTAGCGCTGTACAGTGATTTCCAGCCGCAAGCGCTCCTCATCGGCATCACGCCTTAGCCCCATCAGAATCAAACCACGTATACGACAGAACTGTGCCAAGGATGCGTGCAGAATGGCACCACGGTCTGAGGCACTGCGCTCCGCCTGCTCAATTTCAGCCAGTCCTTCAATGTCCCGTCCCAGCCCAATCAAGGCCAAGCCCCGCCTGGCGTGAAGAACATCATCCAACAGCGGGGAAGCCGCCGCCGCCGAGATCGACAGCGCCTCGTTACACAGCGCCAACAGTTCAGGATACCGGCGCTGAAGCTGCAATATCTCCCCCGCGTAGACACGCACATAGATACGATTAAACGGATAGGTTCCGGTATCAGCCAAGGTCAACGCCTGCTGCAGCAAGGCCGTCGCGTCCTGCCCTTGATGGATAAGGCAACGGGCCCGCATGATGGCGATCAGCATCGGGCAATCCACCATCATGAAACGGCCTGGATAATGGCCCTTCCAGGCATCCGCACGGTCGGCAAAATCCAACAGGGCCTGGGCCATTTCAAGATTATCGGCTTCGATATGACAACAGGCCGCCAGAATCTGGATTTCCGGATGGGCGGCGGCCACCTGCCCGCCGCCCGACAGTTGCAATGCGCGATCGACCAGGGCAAGGGCATGATGCAGGCCACCATAAACCCATTCGTAGCTGACCTGCTGTACCAGCCCGGCCAACGCCCTTGCTTCGTCACCCGCTTGATGGGCTAGTTCCACCGCACGTTCCAACTCGGCCATGGCACGGTCGCGATCACCGGCCGGCATCGCCGCCCGGGCCAGAATCAGCCGCAAATCAATACCAGTCCGCGCACTCTCTCCATCTGGCTGCAACGCATCATTTGCCCGTACCGCCAGGGCAAATAATGAAACAGCCTCCGCCGCCAGCGAGCGCTGCAATGCCTCCAACCCGGCGGCCCGTCCGGCACGAACCGCCAGTGGCCATAACTTGGCATGATCAGCATGGCGCGCCTGGGCAGCAAGCCGGCCAGGCAATTGCGCAAAACTGTCACCATCCAGCAATTCGGCTACCCGGCCATGGAGACGCTGCCGCTCCCGCCGGGTGATGCCTTCGTAAACCGCCTCATGCATCAGGGCATGGTGAAAACTATATTCCAGCCGGGGCAGCAACCGCGTTTCGTCAATCAACCCGACATCAGACAAACCGGCCAGCGGCAAGCTGGGCACCGCGCATCCCGTCAAGGCAGAGAGCAAACCGATATCGAAAGTCGGGCCGATGACAGCGGCCGCCCGCAACAGGTCACGCGCATCGGGTGCCAGCCGATCGGTACGGGCGGCCAGCAATGCCTGCACTGTATCAGGCAGACGCCGCGCCGTGGGCGTGCCCAACCGCATTCCGCCGACAGGCCCCGCCAGTGCATCCTGGGCCACCAGCACCCGCACACATTCAATCAGGAAAAAGGGATTGCCCTGGGCACGCCGCTGAAGCTCATCCTTGATTGAGGTCAGCGCCGGATCATGCCCCATGTAACTATCCAGCAGGGCCCGCGCATCCTCCGCATTCAGGGGGCTGAGGATGTGCCCGCGCACATCCCCGGCCTCTGCCAGTGTCTCCGGCGGTCGGGCATGACGGCTGCTGCCAAGAATCAGGATGGGCTCCCCACTACAACGCCGGAGCAGCGCGCACAGTACCGCCAGCAACTCGCTACCGGCCCAGTGCAAATCCTCCACCACCAGAAGAATGGGGCATCGGCGCGCGGCCGACACCGCCAGCTCGGCCACAGCGCGGGCAGCCATGGACAAGCGTTCTGCCGCCGCGGCCGGAGACGCCCCGGATGTTGGGTGCAACAAACCAGCCAGCGCTTCAGCCAAGGGGGACGACACACCCGCCGCCAAGATCGCTGCACGGCTGTTAGCAGGACCGGTTACAGCGGGAACACCCAGCAACTCCCCCACCAGTTCCTGCAGCAACTGCGGTGCACCCACCGGTTCAATCGCGGAAATCGACCATTCGATGACCCGCGCGCCCCGCCACCGCGCCTCCGCCGCCAAGAGCGACAGCAGACGAGACTTACCCAATCCCGCCTCACCGCTGACAATATGCATCAGGGGAATCGGTTTGCCTGACACCGGCTGCGCGCCGGTGAAGAGCCCTGACAAGATGGTCGACAGGTTGCGTCGTAACGCCTCCCGTCCGACCATCGGGAGTTGCTGGCCACGATGCAGACGGCGGCGGCGCACCCCCAACAATTCGAACGTGCCGATACTGTCCAGAGCGGTCAGGGATAGCGTATCAGCCGCCCGCATATCCACCCAGTCGGCCGCCAGGGCCGCGGTGCTATCGGATAACCGCACGCGGTTGGGCAGGGCCACCTGTTGCAACTTTGCGGCAGCATGGACAGCGCGACCGACGGCGGGGGAACCGTTCTGATGGCGAAGCGCACCACCATCCCACACAATCTCCCCGGAGCAAAGACCGACCCGGACAGCACAGACATTAAGGCGCGCAACCTCTTGCACAATGGCATCGGCAGCAGCACAAGCCCTTATCGCGTGATTCTCCTGTGCGGACGGTGCGCCAAAAACAGCATAAACACCATCACCCAGCCGCTGGCAGACCGTGCCGCCATAGTGCTGAATGTGTCGCACCATTACATCGATCACCCCCCGCAGAAGATCGCGGGCATCTTCCGGATCACTCAGGGCAATCAACTGGGTAGAATTGACAATATCGCAGAAGAAGATGGTCGCCGTCCGGCGATCGGCCTCATCCATTGCGCCGTGATCACTGGCACCATGCCCAGGGCGTTGCGCCCCAGGCGCAATGAGGCCGAACTGCAAGCCTGCTGCCGACACGTCGTCCACCCTTACGCAAACACACCTTCAGCAGGGTAACACCGGCCAATCCGGGGAGCGATCAAAAAACCTATTACAAAAGAACAGGTGGGCACAATAGCACCACCTACAGTGCACATCATGATGACCTTTACTTTAGACCGGGCGACCGGGCCACACCCCTCACCAAGATGACATGGGCGCAGTGCCGCGGCTTCAGCACCGTGCCGATCCTGCCCACCTTCCGGACACCGCTCTCTATCGTCAACGATGCAGGGGCGGGTCTGTTCATGAAATTTTATCCAATTGCGGACATGATGCACAGCGCGCTGGCAGGACGGGCCAGCGCTAATGACGCACTATGGGGCATTATTCTTGTGGGACGTACCCCATTGTGGAATAATGCATCCGTCTTATTGGTCCGTTCACAGGACATGGCACCCGTTATGAAGCCAGCGACCGGTTACACAAACCGCCCCGTCTCCGAAGATCCCCGCGATGTCGAGGCATGGGGTCTGACCGAAGCAGCCCGGCGCCTGATCCATGCGCGCCAATCTCCGGAAAATCCGGAATTGCTGCGTCAGGCCCTTTCGCTCAACCAGCGGCTCTGGACCATCTTCCAGACCTCCATGGTCGATCCGGAATGCCCGCTGCCGCGTGACGTCCGTGACAATATTCTGACCTTGTCCATCATTGTCGACCGGCAGACGTTTGACCGGCTGATTGATCTGGATGTGGCGAAGTTGGATCGGCTGATCGACATCAACCGTGCCGTGGCCACAGGCCTGTCACAGCGGCCCGCGGCGGGTGACGCTGCCGCTGCCGTACAGCAGCAGGCACCGGTGCCGCCGCCAATGCCGAAGCCAACCAACCCACCCCTTCCGACCGGCAAGCTGAGCATATCGATCTGATCGATATTTGCTCGGTTCTGGCGGTCAGAATAATTGCATTTTATCTAATTCCGCCTTAGACTGGTGGTGAATTCGGTTCTCCTGCCGATCATGGATCTTGGAAAGGATCTGCCATGGTCACGTCCGTTCTTTCTTCAAGCAGCAGCAGCACAGCCGCTAGCCTTGCAGCCGCCAGTCAGGCGATTGCTGAGGGGAAGGTCAAGGCTGCCCAGGCTGCCGCTGAGCTTTCCGATATCGGCGACAGCGTGGCCACGCTTCAGCAAAAGCAGAAGAAGCAGGACGAACAGTCGGCAGCGCAGGCCAAGATCAATGTTCAGACCCTGGAAAAACAGGTCAACAAATCCCCTTACGCCACCACCAGTTCAGCCACGGATATCGGCAACTTGGTGGCGGACAGCACCCGGCTGAATGTTTACAGCGCCCTGAAAAAGGGTGATGCGGGGGATGTTTACCGCTTCACGACACAGGGAACCGGGGCCGTGACCTTGGGCACGGTGAGTGATCCGGGCTTGCGGATACAGGTGATGACCCGTTATGGCGGGGTTATTGCCGATAGCAAGGAAGGTACCGGCAAGTATAACGATAGTTACAAGTCGCTGCAGACCGGCGATCTGAAGCTAGACAATGGTGAATATTTCATCAAGGTCACCCATGATGGGACCACTCCGTTGGATGACAAGGGAAAGCCCATCGAAGACAAGAATTATGCCATCCAGCTTTCCAAGGGTCTTTACAAGACCGACTATGATACCATCGCCAAACAGGCGACCGCTGCCAGCAGCACCCCAAAACTCTCTTCAGCACAGCTTGAATTGCAGAATATGCTGCAAACACAATCCTATACGCCGACGGGGCAGAGTGGGACGCAGAAGTTGATGGGTCTGTTTGGCGGCTGATTCCAGATGGCGAACAAAAAAGGGCGGTGATGCTTTGGCATCACCGCCCTTTTTCTATTCCACGATCGGTACGCGAGAATTCAGGAATGTTCCCAGCCACCCTGACCGATGGGCATTTCCACACCACCCGTGCCCAGCACGGTCACGCTGCCAACCGGACCTTCCGTCACCCGGCCGATGCGGGTAACGGTGATGCCGGCACCGGCGGCCGCAGCGGCAATATCGTCACCCTTGCCGGCAGGCGCCGTAAAGGCGACCTCGTAATCATCACCGCCTGTCAGCACGGCGTTCAGCAACTCCGGCTGACGGGTCACCAGACGGGCGGCTGCCGGCGACAACGGCACCGTGCGGGCATCCACCGCGATGCCGACATTGCTGGCGGCCGCCAGATGACGCAGATCCCCTACCAGCCCGTCGGAAATATCCAGCGCCGCCGTGGCAAAGACACGCAGGGAGGCGACAAGCTCCAACCGCGGCGAAGGGCGGCGCAGCCGCCCCACCAGATAGGCGCGGTCAGCATCCGGCACCGGTTGGGTCAGGGTACCCAGGGCAAGCTTCAGGCCCAAGGCCGCATCGCCGATATTGCCAGTGACGAAGACGGCATCGCCCGGCTTTGCACCCTTGCGCCGAATCATTGTGCCACGTGGCACAATGCCAAGCGCATTAATGGTCAGTGACAAGGGCCCCTGGGTGGAAACACTGTCGCCCCCCAGCAGGTTGATCTTGAAAGTGCGCTGGGCAACGCCCAGGCCGGCAGCAAAGGCGGCAACCCATTCATCGCTGGTGCCGCGCGGCAGCGCCATCACCAAACTATAAGCCAGGGGCTCGGCCCCCTTGGCCGCCAGGTCAGACATATTGACGGCCAGAATCTTGTGCGCCAGATCAGCCGGATCATCACCGGGCAGGAAATGCACGCCAGCCACCATACCATCGCAGGTGGCAACCAACTGCTGATCGGCTGGGATATCCAGCACTGCCGCATCATCCGTCAGATCGAAGGCACCGGGCACACCCACGGCCAGCGGCCGGAAATAGGCGGCGATCCGGCCGAACTCCCCCAAACCTGCCCCTGCCCTGGCCTGCGTCACGGAGTGGCCTTCTTGGCTGCCGCCTTCGCTGCCATTTCCTCTGGCCGCAGAGCGCGGGCCAGCTTGTCCAACACACCATTCACCATGCCCGGCTCCCGCCCGGCGAAGAAGGCGTGGGTCACATCGATGTAATCATTGATGATGATATGCGGTGCCACTGGGGCATTGGCCAGCAACTCCCAGGCGCCGGCGCGCAGGATGGCGCGCAGCAGCAGTTCCATGCGCTCCAGCGACCATTGCCGGTCCAGCAGGCCGCCCAGCAACTCATCCACCTCACCCAGACGGGCCTGAACACCGCGCACGATATCGCCGAACAGCACCGGCTCCGCCGTCACGAATTCATCGCCATCCTGCTCCTGACCGATGCGGTGGCGGACGAACTCCATGATGACCGCATCGCTGGACGCGCCGGCAAGATCGATCTGGTAGAGCGCCTGGACTGCCGCCAAACGGGCAGCACTGCGCCGGGCCTTGGCAGAGCCGGTGGGCTTGATCTTGGGCGGCGGCTCCGGCTTGGGCGGCAGGGCGATCTTCTTGCGCGGGGGCATGGCTTAAAACTCAGCGGGAAAAAAGGCGGAATTGCTGTTTCAGGGCGATCATCTGCAAGCAGGCATTGGCGGCAAAGCCGCCCTTGTTCTTCTGGTTGACGGCGGCACGCACCCAGGCCTGTTCCCGGTTCTCGGTGGTCAGGATGCCGTTGCCGATGGCCAGCGTGTAACGCAGGGCCAGATCCTGCAGGCCACGGGCGCTTTCATTGCACACGTAATCATAATGGGTGGTTTCACCCCGGATCACACAACCCAGTGCCACATAACCGTCGAAACGGCGGCGACCAGAATAGAAATCCATCGAGCGGACGGCGAACTGGATCGCTGCCGGCACCTCATAGACGCCAGGCACCTGGAAAATCTCATAGGTGGCACCGGCCTTCTCCAGCTCGGCGACGGCACCCTTCACCAGTTCATCGGCGAGATCATCATAGAAGCGGGCTTCCACGATCATGATATGGGGCGCGTCGGCCATGGCTGAATCTTCCTGTAAAAGACGAAAGCGACGGGTTGCCGGCAACTCAGAAGGCGGTGGGTATGGCGCGCTGGCCGACAATGGTCAAGCCATAGCCTTCGAGGCCCACCACCGTCTTTTTGGTATTGCTCAGCAAAACCATCTCGCGCACCCCCAGATCGTTGAGGATTTGCGCGCCGATACCATAGTCGCGCAATTCGCCCGACGGTTCCAGATTACCATCATCGACATTGCGCACACGGTCGGCCAGGGAGAAGGGCTGCGCATCACGCATCACCACCACCCCGCCGCGTTCCTCCCCGGCGATGGTCCGCAGGGCCCCTTCCAGCCCGCCACGCGGACCATGGCGGGTATCGCCCAGCAAATCCTTGACGATATCCAGCGAATGCATACGCACCGGCACCGGGCCAGGGGCAGCGACATCGCCCTTCACCAGGGCAATGTGCTCCGCCCCGCTCATCCGGTTGCGGTAGATCACCATTTCGAAACGGCCGCCGAAATGGCTTTCCAGCGTGGTGCGATAGCTGCGCTCCACAATGGTTTCCGTGCGGCGGCGATAGGCGATCAGGTCGGCAATGGTGCCGATCTTCAGCCCGTGCAACTGGGCGAACTTCACCAGATCCGGCATCCGGGCCATGGTGCCGTCATCATTCATGATCTCGCAGATCACACCGGACGGGTTCAGCCCGGCCAGCCGGGCGAAATCAACCGAGGCCTCCGTATGGCCGGCGCGCACCAGCGTGCCACCATCACGGGCCAGCAGCGGGAAGACATGGCCCGGTGTAACGATGTCGCGCGGATCGACATTGCGATCGATGGCCACCTGAACCGTGCGGGCGCGGTCAGCGGCGGAAATGCCGGTCGTCACCCCTTCCCGCGCCTCGATCGACACGGTGAAGGCGGTCTGGTGGCGGGTGCCGTTCTGCTGGGCCATCAGCGGCAGGCGCAGCCGTTCAATCTGCTGGCTGTCCATGGTCAGGCAGATCAGGCCACGGCCATAGCGGGCCATGAAATTGATCGCTTCCGGCGTCGCCATCTGGGCCGGGATGACCAGATCGCCCTCATTCTCCCGGTCCTCATCATCGACCAGGATGAACATGCGGCCCTGGCGGGCCTCCTCGATCAGCTCTTCGGTGCTGCTCAGCACCGTGCGGTCATCCGGCGGCAGACGGGATTCGGGAGCGGACATTTTCAGCCTTCTTTTCCAACCAGACGGGCGACGTAACGCGCCAGCATATCAACTTCCAGGTTCACCCGCGCCCCGGCAGCGATCTGGCCGAAGGTGGTTTCCTGCGCGGTATGGGGGATGATGTTCACGCCGAACACATCACCCTCAACCTCATTCACGGTCAGGGAGACGCCATTCAGCGCCACCGAGCCCTTGGCTGCGATGTAGCGGGCCAGATTGGCCGGGGCCTGGAAGCGCCAGCGGTGGCTGTCGCCATCCGGCGTCACCGACAAAACGGTGACGATGCCATCGACATGGCCATAGACCAGATGGCCCCCCAGCTCATCCCCCAGCTTCAGGGAACGTTCCAGGTTGACGGGCGTACCCACCACCCAGTCGCCCACCGTCGTCTTGGCGATGGTCTCCGCCGACACATCGACGCGGTAAGCGCCGGCCAGCTTCTCAATGACCGTCAGGCAGACACCGTTGGACGCGATGGACGCGCCCATCGCCACCTGCGACAGGTCATAGCGGGTCTCGATCGTCAGGCGAAGGTCGCCACGATGCTCGATGTCGGCAATCCGGCCGATGTCGGTGATGATGCCTGTAAACATTCGTCTAAATTAGGGGGATAAGTCCCGGTTTGCGAGCGGGATTTCTCTGCGGTTCACGCATGGCCCCGCTGTGCGGGCGCGCCCTTGTCTCTACCCCACCCGCGGCACGGCGCGGCGATAGCGTTCCAGCAGGTCATCGCCCAGCGGCAATACATCCACCCGACGGAAACGAACGGTATCGGCCAGATCGTCGATCCCGAAGCCGGCAGCCGCCGCCAACCCATCACCGCCGATCACCATGGGGGCTCGGAACCATTCCAGCCGGTCCACCTCCCCCCCTCGCAACAGGGAGGCCGCAAGACGTGACCCACCCTCCGCCAGCACCCGGGTCACCCCACGGGCCGCCAAGGCACGCAAGGCAGCGGAAATGGCGATTTCACCGGGGGTTTCCGGCTCAATCTCAATCAACTGCACGCCGCAATCCATGAAGGCCTGCGCCCGCGCTGCCGCTGCGCCATGGCGCAGCGTAACGATCCAGGTCGGCACCTTGGCCGCCTGCTGCACCAGCTTGGCCGTCAGTGGCAGGCGCAACCGCGTATCCAGTACCACCCGCACGGGGGAGCGGTCCTCAAGCCCTGGCAAGCGGCAGGTCAGTTCCGGATCATCGGCCAGGGCCGTGCCGATCCCCACCATGATGACATCATGGTTCGCGCGCAGCCGATGCCCCTCGGCCCGCGCCGCCGCCCCCGTGATCCACTGGCTATGACCACTGCGGGTGGCGATGCGCCCGTCCAGGCTGGTAGCCATTTTCAGGCTCACCATCGGCTTGGCATAGCGGATACGGTTGATGAAACCCTCATTGAGGGCTTCGGCCTCCGCCGCCATCAGGCCGACATCCACCTGAATGCCCGCCTCGCGCAACCGGCGGATGCCGCCGCCGCAGACGCGCGGATCAGGGTCTTCACAGGCCACCACCACCCGCGCCACCCCGGCCGCGATCAGCGCCTCTGAACAGGGTGGGGTTTTGCCGTGATGGTTGCAGGGCTCCAGGCTGACATAGGCAGTGGCACCGCGTGCCGCCGCCCCTGCCTGGGCCAAAGCCTGGGTTTCCCCATGCGGCCGGCCGCCGGGGGCCGTGACCGCCTGCCCCAGCACCGCGCCATCCTTGACGATGAGACAGCCCACCGACGGGTTGGGCCATACCCGGCCCAACCCGGTTTCAGCCAGGGCCAGGGCGGACGCCATATGGGCATGGTCCGCCGGCGAAAAACCAGATGCCGGCATCGGCGAAGTTCCACTCACTCAGGGGCAAGCACATCGGTGCGCAAGGTTTCAACGAATTGGTTGAAGTCCGTCGCCTCCCGGAAATCCTTATAGACCGAGGCATAGCGGATATAGGCAACCTTATCGAGCGCCTTCAGGCTGTCCATCACCATGGCACCGATCTGGGTCGCCGGAATCTCCGTTTCGCCGGAACTCTCCAACTGACGGACGATGGAATTGACCACCCGGTCGATCCGGTCGGCATCCACCGGGCGCTTGCGCAGGGCGATACGCATGGAGCGCAGCATCTTTTCGCGGTCAAACGGCTCCCGCGCGCCGGAGCTTTTCACCACGGTCAATTCGCGCAGTTGCACCCGCTCGAATGTCGTGAACCGGGCACCACAGGCCGAACAGAAACGCCGCCGCCGAATGGCCGAATTATCCTCGGTCGGGCGGCTGTCCTTCACCTGGGTGTCGTCATTCCCGCAGAACGGGCAGCGCATACGAAGCCTCCATTCATCCCTGTATTTTTTATTCTAATTCATTGGCGCACAAAACAAAACCGCGCCCTGTCTGTCAGGGCGCGGCCTTTACACATCACAGATTCGGATAAATCGGGAACTGACGGCACAGCGCCTGGACCCGTTCCCGCACCCGGGATTCCGCCGCGCTGTTATCGCCATTGCTGACGGCCAGTGCGTCCAGCACCTCCACGATCATATCGCCGATCTGCGCGAATTCGGCAGTACCGAAACCGCGCGTGGTAGCGGCCGGGCTGCCCAGACGCACACCAGAAGTAACAAAGGGCTTTTCCGGGTCGAACGGCACGCCGTTCTTGTTGCAGGTCATACCAGCATTTTCCAGCGCATGTTCCGCTGCCTTGCCGGTCAGCTTCTTCGGGCGCAGGTCCACCAGAACGATATGGCTGTCGGTACCGCCGGAAACAATGTCCAGACCGCCGGCAATCAGACGTTCCGCCAGCACCTTGGCATTGGCGACAACATTGGCGGCATAGGTCTTGAACTCAGGCCGCAGCGCCTCGCCAAAAGCCACGGCCTTGGCGGCGATGACATGCATCAGCGGGCCACCCTGCAGACCGGGGAACACGGCGGAGTTGATCTTCTTACCCAGATCCAGATCATTGGACAGGATCATGCCGCCGCGCGGGCCGCGCAGCGTCTTATGGGTGGTGGTGGTCACCACATGGGCGTGCGGCAGCGGATTGGGGTAGACACCCGCGGCGATCAGACCCGCATAATGGGCCATGTCAACCATGAAATAAGCCCCGATCTCGTCCGCAATCTTGCGAAAACGGGCGAAATCAATGGCGCGCGGATAGGCAGAACCACCAGCGATGATCAGCTTGGGCTTGTGCTCCCGCGCTTTGGTTTCCAGGTCATCGTAATCGATCAGGTGGGTATCGCGGGTGACGCCGTAGGAGACGACCTTGAACCACTTGCCGGACTGGTTGGCCGGCGCACCATGGGTCAGGTGACCGCCAGCGGCCAGATCCATACCCATGAATGTGTCGCCCGGCTGCAGCAGCGCCATGAACACCGCCTGGTTGGCCTGGGCACCAGAATGCGGTTGCACATTAACATATTCACAACCAAACAGCTTCTTGGCGCGTTCGATTGCCAACTGCTCGGCAATATCGACATATTCGCACCCGCCATAATAGCGCTTGCCCGGATAGCCTTCCGCATATTTGTTGGTGAGGACGGAGCCCTGAGCCTCCAGCACGGCGGCGGAAACAATGTTTTCCGAGGCGATCAGTTCGATCTGTTCCTGCTGACGGGCCAGTTCCTTGGCGATACCCTGATACAGGTCGGGGTCGGCATCGGCCAGCCGGCCTGAAAAGAAGGGAGAACCCTGAATGCTGTCCATGATCGTCTGATCCTCAACAGTGGGAAATGCCGCTGGGTTCAGCCCAGCATGGCCACGCGGCGGGCATGGCGCCCGCCTTCGAATGAGGTGGTAAAGAAGGTGGCGACAATATCTTTCACCACCTCTACGCCCGTGGTGCGCGCGCCCAGAACCAGCACGTTTGCATCATTGTGCAAACGGGTCAGCCGGGCGTCGGTGGTGCTGTGGCAGAGCGCAGCGCGCACATGGCGGTGGCGGTTGGCGGCGATGGAAATGCCGATCCCTGTGCCACAGATCAACACGCCCAGCACGGCACGGCCATCAGCCAGCGCCGCAGCGACCGCATCGGCATAAGTGGGATAATCAACCGAAGCACTGCCATCAGTGCCAAGATCCAGCACCGTATGCCCCAAGTCACGCAACTGTGTGGCGATCTGGGCTTTCAGTTCGGGCCCGGCATGATCAGACGCAATCGCGATCGTCAGCGCGCCTGCCATGGTGCCAATTGCCTCGCCATTCATGGTGCCACCTTAATCCAGCAACATTCAGCGCCCCGCCGGGGGACGAATGGGTTCGGATACCCCAGAAGTTGGGGGTTCCTGACGCAGGCGACCCTAGCAGATGGTTTCCGACAGCACCAGAACCCGGAGGCGGATGGCAAAGCAAGCCCGCCCTGCCCCGGGCGCTTGCCTGTGCGCACACCAACCGCCACAGCGGGAAGAGCTGATACCCCGAGTCGTTAATAATGGGCAATTGATGTATATCATGCACACGCATGACAAATTGCCAAAGGGTCGGCTCGCTATAACGTAGGATATAGGCCTACTACAGTTGGGCCACCAACCCAATAGCGGAAGGTCCAGCCAGACCGTTTCACCAATGCGTTATATAAACTTGGAAACAACAATATCAGCAAGTAATCCAAACAATGGCCCTGATGTTTCCCGTTGACAGAATTTCACCGTCGTGCGAAGCGAAATCATCGCTGGGCGCAATTTGGGAAAAGACACAATGACCGATCAGCTGGGTAATGAGCTGCAGACTGGTGATCTTCTGCGGATGACGGCAGAAATCGTTTCTGCTTATGTCGGCAAGAACACACTGCAGACACAGCAGCTCCCGGAAGTGATCAACGCGGTTTACTCCACGCTTACCGGGCTTCAGGGTACGCCTCAGGAGGCTGTGGCGGAGCCGGCGCGTCCGGCCGTGCCGATCAAACGTTCCGTCACGCCTGAATATATCATCTGTCTGGAAGATGGTAAGAAGCTGAAGATGCTGAAACGGCATCTCCGCTCCACTTACGACATGACACCGGATGAATACCGGGTCAAATGGGGCCTGCCGCCGGATTATCCGATGGTGGCGCCGAACTATGCCGCACAGCGGTCAGAGTTCGCCAAGAAGATTGGCCTGGGCCGCGGTTCATCGGTTCGCGCTGGTCGTCGTCGCGGCTGACACCGCTGTCGTCGCGCATATCAGGGGCAATGGTTTCTCCGCCAAATGCCCCATCAAGGTGACATGACGCCTCATCTTGACAGTAAAAAGGCCGCCCTGGCGATCCAGGGCGGCCTTTTTACTGTTCATCCACTCTCAATCAGGCTGCATCACCAAAGGCCACGCCCTTGTCCTTCAGCAGATCCTGCAGTTCACCCGCTTCGTACATTTCGCGGACGATATCGCAGCCGCCGACAAACTCACCCTTCACGTAAAGCTGGGGAATGGTCGGCCAGTTGGTGAATTCCTTGATGCCCTGGCGCAGGGCCGGATCGACCAGAATGTCGATGCCCTTGAACTTGACGCCCAGGTGGCTCAGCACCTGCACAACGGCGGCGGAGAAACCGCACTGCGGGAACACCGGCGTCCCCTTCATATAGAGCACGACATCATTATCGGCGAGGTCGCGCTTGATGCGCTCGGCAACCGTCTGGTCCATTCTCACATTTCCCTAAAACCGTCCCAGCCCAGGGGGCGTGCGACACATGCCACAACATATAGCGCCGAAGCGCCGCCTGTAACAGGGGATCGTTCAGCGACCCAATCAAGCTTCCTTGGGCACCGATGTGGTCAGCATCAGCGCGTGCAATTCACCCCCCATACGGCCCTTCAGGGCCGCATAGACCATCTGATGCTGGGCGACGCGGGTCTTGCCCTTGAATGCAGGGGTTTCCACATAAGCGGCGTAATGGTCGCCATCGCCGCGCAGATCGTCGATCCGCACCACAGCGTCCGGAAACGCCTCGCGAATCAGTGCCTCGATCTCGGATGCCTGCATCGCCATGGGGCTGGTTCCTTATTTTAAAACAGGGGATGTTCCGGTGGAAAGCGACACAGACACTTCCCACCGGCAACAGATTTACCCCAGCTTGCCTTCCATATAGGCCGGCAGCCAGCTTTCGTTGGCTTCCACCAGGGATGCCACGGAGATGGCGAGCCCACCGGGTGCCGTCAAGCTGTCACCACCCACCGTGCCGATCCGGGTCAGGGTCACACCTGCCTCGGCAGCCTTGGCTTCCACCGTATCAGCGTCGGACGGCTTCACCGTCAGCACGTAACGGCCCTGATCCTCACCAAACAGCTCGGCAATGTGCCAGCCATCCAGCCCGGCCAGATCGGCACCCTTGCCGGATGCCATAGCCATTTCAGCGAGCGCCACCTGCAGGCCACCATCCGACACGTCATGCGAGGCGGTGATCAGGCCAGCCTGGACGGACTCGCGCACGAAAGTGCCGTGGCGCTTTTCGGCTTCCAGGTCAACCGCCGGGACGGGGCCGACTTCCAGGCCAAGAATTTCGCGCAGGTACAGGCTCTGGCCCAGATGGCCCTCGGTCTCACCGACCAGCAGAATGACGTCGCCATCATTCTTGAAGCCCAGGCCGACCGCCTTGTGACCATCGGCCAGCAGGCCAACGCCGCCCACGGTCGGGGTCGGCAGGATGCCTTCGCCGTTGGTTTCGTTGTAGAGCGAGACATTGCCGGAAACGACCGGATAATCCAACACCCGGCAGGCTTCCGCCATGCCTTCCACGCAACCGGCGAACTGGCCCATGATGCGGGGCTTTTCCGGGTTGCCGAAATTCATGTTGTCGGTGATGGCCAGCGGCAGCGCGCCCACGGCGGAGACGTTGCGATAGCTTTCCGCCACCGCCTGCATCCCGCCGCGCACCGGATCGGCAAAGCAGTAACGCGGCGTCACGTCGGACGACATGGCCAGCGCCTTGTTGGTGCCATGCACACGCACCACGGCGGCATCGGACTGGCCCGAGATGAAGCGGGTGTCGGCACCCACCTGGCTGTCATATTGCTGCCAGATCCAGCGCTTGGAGGCCAGATCAGGGCAAGCCACCAGCTTGGCCAGGATATCGGCCAGCGACAGATCGGACGGCCACAAATCGTCCTCGTCCAGATCCAGCGCCGGCTGTTCCGGCGTCGGCTCCGTCGGGCGATGATAGAGCGGGGCCGCATCGAACAGCGGGGCCAGTTCCAGATCACAATAGGTCTGGCCATGCATCTTCAGCACGAAATGGCCGGTATCGGTCAGGTGGCCAATGACGGCGAAGTCCAGTTCCCACTTGTCGAAGATGGCGCGCGCCTCTTCCTCGTGGCCGGGCTTCAGCACGATCAGCATACGCTCCTGGCTTTCCGACAGCATGATCTCGTAGGGGGTCATCCCCACTTCACGCTGCGGCACCTTTTCCAGATGCAGCTCGATGCCCAGACCACCCTTGCCGGCCATTTCGACCGAGGAGGAGGTGAGGCCGGCGGCACCCATGTCCTGGATGGACTGGATGGCGTCGGTGTTCATCAGTTCCAGGCAGGCTTCGATCAGCAGCTTTTCGGTGAACGGGTCACCCACCTGCACCGTCGGGCGCTTGGCCTCGCTATCCTCGGTGAATTCCGCCGAGGACATGGTGGCACCGTGGATGCCGTCGCGACCGGTCTTGGAACCGACATAGACGACGGGGTTACCGATACCGGCTGCCTTGGAATAGAAAATCTTGTCCTGATCGGCGATGCCCACGGTCATGGCATTGACCAGGCAATTGCCGTTATAGGCCTTGTGGAAATTGGTCTCCCCGCCCACCGTGGGCACGCCGACGCAATTGCCATAATGGCCGATGCCCGACACCACACCGGCGACCAACTGACGGGTCTTCGGATGGGACGGCTCCCCGAAACGCAGGGCGTTGAGATTGGCGATCGGGCGCGCACCCATGGTGAACACGTCGCGCAGAATGCCGCCAACACCCGTCGCCGCACCCTGGAAGGGTTCGATATAGGAGGGGTGGTTATGGCTTTCCATCTTGAAGATGGCGGCCTGATTGTCACCAATATCGATGACGCCGGCATTCTCCCCCGGACCGCAGATGACCCAGGGGGCCTTGGTCGGGAACTTCTTCAGCCAGACGCGGGACGACTTGTAGGAGCAATGCTCCGACCACATCACCGAATAGATGCCCAGCTCGGTGAAGGTGGGCGTGCGGCCGACAATCTCCAGCAGGCGGGCATATTCGTCCGCCTTGATGCCATGTTCGGCGGCCAACGCCTCGGTGACCTCAGGTTCTTTCCAGGACGTGGCGCTCACGACAGGCTCTCCACCAGGCTATCGAAGAAGGCACGGCCATCGGTATTGCCATGCAGCGGATCAAAGGCGCGTTCAGGATGCGGCATCATCCCCAGCACATTGCGCTCTGCATTGAAAATGCCGGCAATGTTGTTGGTGGCACCATTGGGGTTTGCCTGTTCAGCGCTCTGCCCGGGCAAGGCGGCATAGCGGAACGCCACCAGCCCTTCACCTTCCAGGCGCTTCAACGTCTCCTCATCGGCGACGTAATTGCCTTCACCATGGCCGACCGGAATGCCGATCACCTGGCCCTTGGTGTATTTCTTCGTGAAGTCGCTGTCCGTATTTTCCACCGTCAACCCGACGGTGCGGCAGACATATTTCAACGACTTGTTGCGGATCAGCGCGCCGGGCAGCAAACCCGCCTCGGTGATGATCTGAAAGCCATTGCAGATGCCGACAACGCGCACGCCCTTGGCGGCGCGTTCCTTCACCAGCTTCATGATGGGCGAATGGGCGGCCATGGCGCCGCAGCGCAGATAGTCGCCATAGGAGAAGCCGCCCGGTACGGCGATCACATCGACATCCGGCAGTTCGGTGTCCTTGTGGAAAGCCATGTGGGGTTTACGGCCGGAGGCCTGCTCAAGCGCCACCGCGATATCACGATCGCAGTTGGAGCCGGGAAAGACGATGACGGCGGACTTCATCCCGCGGGACCCGTTCCTGGAGGTGGAGGGAAGGGCGGAGAACCGTCAGCGGGACGGTGCCCCCGATGCGGGCGGAACCTACTTCCGCTCCGTTCCTATTGCAAGGATCGCCATCCCCCCCCTTCCTGATAGCTGCCCCCCATTTGTGCGGGGTGCTTCAGGCGGCCCGGCGTTGCGGACCGGGGGCCGCCGGTTCCGGTTCTGTCTGTACCGGCAGGATGATGATGGCGTCCAGCCCACCCGCCGGCCGGTTACGCAGACGGACATCGCCGCCATGGCCGCGCGCCACCGACCGGGCGATGGAAAGACCCAGCCCCACGCCGCCAGTGCGGCGGTTGCGCGATGCCTCCAGCCGGACAAAGGGCTGGAACACCCGCTCCACCTCCCCATCCGGGATGCCGGGGCCCTCATCGGCGATGGTGATTTCCACCTCATGCCCCCGCCGGACCATGGAGACATGAGCCACTCCACCATAGGCAACGGCATTTTCCACCAGATTGCGCACGGCACGGCGCAGGCTGTTGGTGCGGCAGACCAGGGGCAGGCGCGGCGCCTGCGCAAAGAAGACCGGCTGTCCGGTATCGGCGAAATCATCGCAGACACTTTCCACCAGGGTGGCCAGATCGGCCTTCACCGCCTCCTCCCCCACCTCTTCCCGGCTGAAGGCCAGGGCGGCCTCCACCGTGCTGCGCAACTCGTCCAGGGTTTCCAGCATCCGCGCCTTGGTCTCCCCCTCCTCCAGCAGTTCCACCCGCAGGCGCAGATTGGTGATGGGGGTGCGCAGGTCATGGCTGACGGCGGCCAGCATCCGGGTGCGGTCATCAACAAACCGCCGGATACGTTCGCCCATGGCGTTGAAGGCCTGGGTGGCGCGGCGCACCTCCTCCGGCCCGACATTGTTGGGCAGGGGCGCCACGCTCTCCCCCCGGCCCAGCCGGTCGGCCCCATCGGCCAGGGCGCGCAGCGGGCGGGACATGCGGCGGGAAATATAAAAGGCCACCAGCGCCACCATGATCAGGGAGGTCAGCACCGACCCGGTGGCCACGTCGCTCCAGATATCCGGCGTCACCGTGCGACGGTTGAGCGCGTTCAACCATTCACCGTCGGGCAGTTGGATGGAGAACTTCATCCCCATTTCCACCGGAACCAGGGCCGCCCACGGATTCTGGATCAGGCCGGGCGCAGCATTTTCCGCCTTGATCCAGGTCTTGAACAGCACCTGATCGGCAGGGACATTGGCAGCGGCGGCCAGCTTGTCCCAAATGGCCCTGTCGGCCGCATTGCGGGGCTGGAGATCGTGCGGCAAGAGAGAGGCATCATCCAGCGTGTAGCGCGTATTGCTGCTGGCAATGGCCTTCAACACCCCTGCGCGATATTCCGGCGGCAGGGTGGAGACAATGCGGGCGGTGCCGGCCACCCTTTGCAGCATCTCCTCTACATGGGTACGACGGACGGCGGCGGCCTTTTCATCCAGCGAGGCGGTCCAGCTACCCAGCTTGGCCACCAGCACGGCTGCCACCAGCAGAAAAACCATCTGGGTGAACAGGCTGCGCGGCCGGGCCAGCGTGGCGCGCAGCCGGGCAAGGCGGGCGGGGGGCGTCGGCGGATGGTTCATGGTGCCGGCGTCACAGCGGCCGCCAGACAATAGCCGCCACCCCAGACGGTCTTGATCAGGCTGGGATTGCGGCTGTCGGGTTCAATCTTGCGGCGCAGGCGGCTGACCTGATTATCGATGGAACGGTCGAACACATCCGCCTCCCGCCCCTTGGTCAGGTCCAGCAATTGTTCGCGCGACAATACCATATTGGGATGGCGAACCAGCGCCTCCAGCAGGGAGAATTCAGCGGTGGAGAGGGAGACGACAACCCCATCCTCCCCGGTCAGTTCGCGCCGCGCTAAATCCAGAACCCAGCGGTCGAAGGCCAGCCGCGTCTCCTCCCCCCGCTTGCGCCCACCACCCACCGGCAGGCTGTGGCTGCGGCGCAGCACGGCGCGGATGCGGGCCAGCAGTTCGCGGGGCTCAAAGGGCTTGGTGACATAATCATCCGCCCCCATTTCCAACCCGACAATGCGGTCCATCGGTTCGCCGATGGCGGTCAGGAAGATGACCGGCGTGTCCATCGTCTCCCGGATATGGCGGAACAGCGACAGGCCGTCTTCGCCCGGCATCATCACATCCAGCACGATCAGATCGACGGCGGCAGCGCGCAGGCGGCGGCGGGCCATGGCCGCATCCTCCGCCGCCGTGATGCGCATCCCATGCTTTTCCAGGAAGCGCCCCAGGGTTTCCCGGATATCGCGGTGATCATCAACGACAAGGATATGCGGCGCTTCGGATAACATGGCTCTGGCAGGCAATGGGACGGGTATCCCCAACGTTCGCACGGGGGCCTGCCGCTTTCAAAGGTGAACTGGTATCAAATTATGTCAACCATCGTGGGGCGCGATGCCGGCATGTCCCCCATAGGGATCAGCCTGCGCCCTCCACCCCCCGCCGCAGCAATTCCATCAATGCCGCCTGCACCCGCGTCGGTTGCCAGCCTTTGCGCACCGTCAGGCCGATGGGGCGTTCAGTACCCGGCAAGGGTTGGGGCAGCACGGCCAGATATCCGGCCTCCACCTCCTGCCGCACCTGGCTGGCGGACAGCAGGGCCGCCCGGTCGCTTTGCATTAACAGCCCGCGAGAGGCGATCAGGGAACTGCATTCAATGATGTGGCGCGGCGGCTTCACCTGGGCGGCAGCAAAAAAATTGGCGAAATGGGCGCGGGCGGGTGTGCCGTCGCGCGGCGCGATCCAGTCCAGCGCCGCCAGGGCTGCCGCCGTCGGCTCCCCTTCCGCCAGGATCGGGTGACCCGCCCGCACCACGATGGAGAGCGGCTCCACGAACAGCACCTCCTGTTCGATATCCGGCGTGGGCGGTGGCAGGCGCAGCGCGCCGACAATCAGATCCAGCCCGCCATGCCGCAATTCATGCAACTGTTCGGCATAAGGGCCATCGATGATGCGCACCTGCGCCTCCGGGTAACGGGCCAGCAGCCCCGTTATCGCTTCGGGTAGCAGGTGCGACCGGGCCAGCGGCAGACAACCGACGGAGACCCGCCCCGTCATCTGGCCCCGCCATTCGCGCAACTCCTCCAGCCCCTGGCGGATTTCTGCCAGGGCCAGCGCTGCCAGCCGGGCCAGCCCGCGCGCCTCCCGCGTGGGTTCCAGGCCCTGGGGGGTACGGGCCAGCAGGGGCCGGCCGCACAGGCTTTCCAGATCGCGCATGGCCCGGTTGACGCTGGGCTGTGACACGCCCAGCTTTGCGGCGGCCAGGGTGAAGCTGCCCGCCTCCACCGCCGCCACCAGGGTGCGCAGTTGCACACTGGTCACCCGGCCCCCCAGCCCCGGCACCCCCAGTTCGCGTTCGGCCAGATGCAACTGATCAAACGCGCGCCCAATGCGCTGGGCAAAGCGGCGGCCGGGTTCGGTCGGCTCCATCCCCGTGCCGGTGCGGGTGAACAGCACCTCCCCCACCGCCGCTTCCAGCTTGGCCACCGTCTGCGTCACCGCCGGCTGGGAGATGTGGGCGGCGTCGGCTGCCGCCACCGTGCTGCGGGTGCGAACAACCTCCGCAATAACCTGTAATGCCCGCAGTTTCGGGATTTCCTGCACCGCAGCAATCCTTATGATCCAGAACGTTCTAACAAAATGTTATAGCATGATCGGCGTTTTGAAGTGGAGCTTCTTGGCAAGCCAAGTCCATAGTCCGATCCAAGATCAAGCGTGGAAGAGAAATCCGCGCACCCGTTTTGGAGGATGTTTGGCCATGCCCGTGGTCGTCACCAATATCAAGCGCCCCGATTCCGCCCTGGTGGATGAATTTGCCCGCTATGGCGTCGCCACCGTGCATGAGGCGCAGGGCCGCAAGGGTCTGCTGGCCAGCTATATGCGCCCCATCTACCGCCCAGCGCACATTGCCGGCACCGCCGTCACCTGCACCGTGGCGCCGGGCGATAACTGGACCATCCATGTGGCCGTCGAACAGTGCCAGCCGGGCGATATCCTGGTGGTGAAGCCGACCAGCCCCTGCGAGGATGGTTATTTCGGCGATCTGCTGGCCGAATCCCTGATGTCGCGCGGCGTGCGCGGCCTGATCATTGAAGCCGGCGTGCGCGATGTCGCCACCCTGGCCCAAATGGGCTTCCCCGTCTGGTCCAAGGCGATCTTCGCCCAGGGCACGGTGAAGGAGACGCTGGGTGATGTGAACCTGCCCGTCACCTGTGCCGGGGCCGCCATCAATCCCGGCGATATCATTGTTGCCGATGATGATGGCGTCGTTGTCGTCGCCCGTAAGGAAGCGGCCTCCGTGCTGGAAAGTGCCAAGGCGCGTGAGATCAAGGAAGAAAAGAACCGCGCCCAGTTCAAGCAGGGCGTGCTGGGCCTGGACCTCTACAAGATGCGCGACCGGCTGCGCGAAAAGGGCCTGACCTATATCGAGGCCGCTGAACAGGAGTAAGCTGCCATGCTGAAACCCATCCCCTGCACGGTGATGCGCGGCGGCACCTCCAAGGGTCTGTATTTCCAGGCCCATGATCTGCCCGCCGACCGCGCGGCACGCGATGCCGTGCTGCTGGCGGCCATGGGCTCGCCCGATGCCCGCCAGATCGACGGCATGGGCGGTGCGCATCCGCTGACCAGCAAAGTCGCCGTGATCGGCCCGTCCAGCCGCGATGATGCCGATGTCGATTACCTGTTCTTGCAGGTGGTGGTGGACAAGGCAGAGGTGAGCGACAGCCAGAATTGCGGGAATATTCTGGCGGGCGTGGGGCCGTTTGCCATTGAAAATGGCCTGGTGCCCGTGGCCGGCCCCGTCACCTCTGTGCGCATCCATATGGTGAATACCGGGGCGCTGGCCGTGGCCCATGTGCCCACGCCCGGCGGGCTGGTGGAATATGAAGGGGATGCCCGCATCGACGGCGTGCCCGGCACCGCCGCCGCCATCCCCATCGATTTCCTGGATGTCGCCGGTTCAAGCTGCGGTGCCCTGCTGCCCACCGGCAATGCGGTGGATGAGGTGGCGGGCGTGCGCGTCACCTGCATCGATAACGGGATGCCTGTCGTCATCCTGAACGCCGCCGATTTCGGCGTGAAAGGTGATGAAGCGCCGGAGGCTTTGGAGGCCGACGCCAGCCTGAAAGCCAGGGTGGAGGCGATCCGACTGGAACTGGGGCCCCGGATGAATCTGGGCGACGTGACGAAGAAGACCGTGCCGAAAATGACGCTGGTGTCGCCACCCGCCCATGGCGGGGCCGTCGGCACCCGCAGCTTCATCCCGCATCGGGTGCATGAGGCGATTGGCGTGCTGGGTGCCGTCAGTGTTGCCACCGCCTGCGTGCTGCCCGGTTCGGTGGCAGCAGAGGTGGCGGGGCTGGAGGGTGCCACCGGCCCGCAGCGGCTGGAGGTGGAACACCCGACCGGGTTTTTCACCGTGGATATGGATGTCGCTGCCGATGGGGCCGGCATCAAGGTCAACCGTTCCGCCCTGCTGCGCACGGCGCGCAAGCTGATGCGGGGTGAGGTTTATGTTCCCGGCCATCTGTTGGGGTGAGGTCACAGCATGTCCTTCAAATCAATCGCCCTGATCGGGTTGGGAGAGGTCGGCACCATCCTGGCCGATGATCTGGCCCAACGTGGCTTTGCCCTGTCGGCCTGGGATGTGCGCTTTGCCGATCCTGCCTCCCCGCCGTTGCAAGCCGCTGCTGCCCGGTCTTTACTGCGCCGGGGCAGCGATGCGGCTGATGCGGTGGCCGGGGCCGATCTGGTGATCAGCGCCGTCACCGCCGCCCGCACCATTGATGCGGCCAAGGCCGCCGCCGCCGGCATGGCGGCCGGGGCTGTGTTCGTGGATTTCAATTCCGCCTCCCCCGGTGCCAAGGGCGAAGCGGCGGCGGCGGTGAACGGGGCCGGTGCCCGTTATGTCGAAGCCGCCGTGATGTCGCCGGTACCGCCCAAGCGGCTGGGCACCCCCATCCTGCTGGGCGGCCCCCATGCCGATACGGTGCTGGTGCCCCTGCGGGATATCGGCCTGTCCAACCTCTCCGTCTTCTCTGCCGAATATGGCAAGGCCTCTGCGGCCAAGATGTGCCGGTCGGTGATGGTGAAGGGCATTGAGGCGCTGTTGAGCGAAAGCCTGCTGGCCGCCCGGCATTACGGCGTGGACGACACGGTGCTGACCTCCCTGAACGATCTGTTTCCGGGGCCGGACTGGCACAAGCTGTCGCGCTACATGATTTCCCGCACCATGGAACATGGCAAGCGCCGGGCAGAGGAAATGCGCGAGGTCGCCCGCACCGTGGAAGAGGCTGGCCTCAGCCCCTGGATGAGCCTAGCCACCGTGGAACGCCAGGAATGGGCCCCGCCACTGTCCAGCGCGCTGGACCAGGAAGAGATCACCGCCATGCTGGACGCGATGCGCGTTCAATTTGTACCGGGAAGCCGATGAATCGGCTTCCCGTATCGCGTTCAAACGCCACGCAGGCTTTCACGCGCCACGCGGCGCGCCGCCGCAGTCGCGGCGGTCCATTGATCCTTCGAACAAGCCTGTCGGAAGGATCAATGGATAACCAGAACAGGGAAAAGCAATAATGCTGATCATCGATTGCCACGGCCATTACACCACGGCACCCGCCAAGCATCAGACTTTCCGCGACGCGCAGATCGCCCGCATCAAGAACCCCGCCCTGCCGGAACCGACGCGCCCCGACATCAGCGATGATGAAATCCGGGAGACGATTGAGACCAACCAGTTGAAATTGCTGCGCGAACGCGGCGCGGACATGACCATCTTCTCCCCCCGTGCCTCCACCATGGCGCATCATGTCGGGGATGAAGCGGTCAGCCGCGCCTGGACGGAAGCCTGCAACGATCTGATCAAGCGGGTGGTCGATCTCTACCCGGAAAATTTCATCGGCGTCTGCCAGTTGCCGCAATCGCCGGGCGTGCCCATCGCCAATTCAGTGGCGGAACTGGAACGCTGTGTGACCGAACTGGGCTTTGTCGGCTGCAACCTGAACCCGGACCCGTCCGGCGGTCACTGGACCGCCCCGCCACTGACCGACAAGCACTGGTACCCGTTCTATGAAAAGATGGTGGAACTGGATGTTCCGGCCATGATCCATGTGTCGGGCTCGTGCAATGCCTGCTTCCACGCCACGGGGGCGCATTACATCAATGCCGACACCACCGCCTTCATGCAGTTCATCGAAGGCGACCTGTTCCGTGACTTCCCCGATCTGCGCTTCATCATCCCGCATGGCGGCGGGGCCGTGCCCTATCACTGGGGCCGGTATCGCGGGCTGGCCGACATGCTGAAGCGGCCGCCGCTGCCCGAGCATGTGATGAAGAATGTCTATTTCGACACTTGCGTCTATCACCAGCCGGGCATCGACCTGCTGTTCAAGGTGATCGACATCAAGAACATCCTGTTCGGGTCGGAAATGGTGGGGGCCGTGCGCGGCATCGACCCGGAAACCGGCAATTATTTCGACGATACCAAGCGCTATCTGGACAGCTTGGCCCTGTCGGATGACGACCGTTACCGCGTGTTTGAGGGCAATGCCCGCCGCGTCTATCCCCGTCTGGATGCCTCCTTGAAGGCGCGCGGCAATGCCGGAAGGGATATCTAAACATGGCTGACAAACCCGCCTTCCAGATGGATGCCGACTGGCTGCCCTTCCATCCCAACCCGTCCAAGCCCGCCTATGTGCCCCCGCCGGGGGCCGTGGATGCGCATTGCCATGTGTTCGGGCCGGGGGACGTGTTCCCCTATGCGCCGGAACGCAAATACACCCCCTGCGACGCGCCCAAGGAAAAGCTGTGGGCGTTGCGCGATTATCTGGGCTTCAGCCGCAATGTCATCGTGCAGGCCACCTGCCACGGCGCGGATAACCGCGCCGTGGTGGATGCGTTGCAGGCATCGGGCGGGCGGGCGCGCGGTGTTGCCACCGTGCGCCGCAGCGTGACGGATGAAGAGTTGCAGGCACTGAACGCCGCTGGCGTGCGCGGCGTGCGCTTCAACTTCGTCAAGCGGCTGGTCGATGCCCTGCCGCGGGATGAGCTTTTGGAAATCGCCCAGCGGATCAAGCCGCTGGGCTGGCACATCGTGATCTATTTCGAGGCGCAGGAACTGCCCGAACTCTATGATTTCTTCACCAGCCTGCCGACGGTGGTGGTGGTGGATCATATGGGCCGCCCGGATGTGACCAAGCCGGTGGACGGGCCGGAATTCGCCCTGTTCACCAAGCTGATGCGCGAGCACACCAATTTCTGGTCCAAGGTAAGCTGCCCCGAACGCCTGTCGAAACTCGGCCCCCCCGCCTATGGCGATGTGGTGCCGTTCGCCCGGCATATTGTGGAAAGCTTCCCCGACCGGGTGCTGTGGGGCACGGATTGGCCGCACCCCAACATGAAGACCCACATGCCCGATGACGGGCATCTGGTCGATGTGATCCCGCAGATCGCACCGACGGCAGCACTGCAACAAAAGCTGCTGGTGGATAACCCCCTGCGTCTCTATTGGCCGGAAGAGGTGCGCTGATGTCCGAAGATACGTCTTACCGAAACATTCCAGGCACCATCATCTTCGATGCGGAGATGTCGCGCCGGGGTTATCACCTGAACCAGTTCTGCATGTCGCTGATGAAGGCCGAGAACCGTGACCGGTTCCGCGCCGATGAGCGTACCTATCTGGACGAATGGAAAATGACGGAGGACCAGAAGCTGGGCGTTCTGGCACGCGATTATAATCGCCTGCTGTCGCTGGGCGGCAACGTCTATTTCCTGGCGAAGATTTTCGCCACCGATGGCAAGAGCTTCCAGTCCGCCGCCGCCACGATGACCGGCATGAGCCAGGAAGAATATGCCGCCATGATGCTGTCGGGCGGGCGCCGCCCGGATGGCAGCAACGGCAACAAGGTCGTCTGATAAAACGGGGAGGAAACGGAAATGGCAAGAATCACGGCAGGTGTCACCACCTCCCACGTACCGGCCATCGGTGCGGCGCTGGACCTGGGCAAGTCTGCCGAGCCCTATTGGGCGCCGGTATTCCAGGGCTATGACTTCTCCAAGCGCTGGATCGCCGAGGAAAAGCCCGATGTGGTTTTCCTGGTCTATAATGACCATGCATCCGCCTTCAGCCTGGATCTGATCCCCACCTTCGCCATTGGCTGCGGGGAGGAATTCAAGCCCGCCGATGAAGGGTTCGGCGCACGGCCGGTGCCGGTAGTGCATGGCCATCCGGAACTGGCCTGGCACATCACCCAGTCGGTCATCCAGGATGATTTCGATCTGACCATCGTCAACAAGATGGATGTGGATCACGGGCTGACCGTGCCGCTGTCGCTGATGTTCGGTCAGCCGGACGCCTGGCCCTGCAAGGTGATTCCGTTCGCGGTCAATGTGGTGCAATACCCGCCGCCGTCGGGCGCCCGCTGCTATGCGCTGGGCAAGGCCATCGGCAAGGCTATCCGCAGCTTCGACCAGGATCTGAATGTGCAGATCTGGGGCACCGGCGGGATGAGCCACCAGTTGCAGGGCCCCCGCGCCGGGCTGATCAACCAGGAATTCGACAAGCGTTTCCTGGACCTGCTGATCAACGACCCGGAAGCGGCCGCCCGCATCCCGCATATCGATTACGTGCGTGAGGCCGGGTCGGAGGGGATTGAACTGGTGATGTGGCTGATCATGCGCGGCGCGCTGGAAGCCAATGTCGACCTGCTGCACCGCTTCTACCACGTGCCCGCCTCCAACACGGCGGTCGGGCATTTGATTTTGAAGAATGGGGGGTGAGCTCTTGCTGCTCCCGTAAAGGTCTAAAGCCACTGATTTGAGAGGTATGTGGACCCAGTGCCGTTTCTCCACCGTCACCCCGGCGAAGGCCGGGGTCCAGAGGCCACAAGCGCTTTGCCCTACGAACTGGACCCCGGCCTTCGCCGGGGTGACGGTGGGGAGAGTGTGAAACGCACAACATGATCCTGCAATCGGTCCGCATGTGCCTTCACGGAAGCGATGACAGCTCCGGGCTTCCCCCCCAAACACCATTCCCATCCATCAGAGAGTACAAGCCATGAAGATCATCCTCGCCGGCGCTGGCGCCTTTGGTCAGAAGCATCTGGACGCCCTGAAGCTGATCGACGGGGTGGAAGTCGTCTCCCTGGTCGGTCGTCGCCTGGACCAGACGCAGGAGACCGCCGATAAGTACGGCGTGCCCCATGTCACCACCGAACTGGCCGAAGCGCTGGCCCAGCCGGGTGTGGATGCCGCCATCCTCTGCACCCCCACCCAGTTGCACGCGTCCCAGGCCATCGAATGCATGAAGGCCGGCAAGCATGTGCAGGTGGAAATCCCGCTGGCCGACAGTCTGGCCGACGCCCAGGCGGTGGCCGCCGTGCAGAAGGAAACCGGCAAGGTCTGCATGGTTGGCCATACCCGCCGCTTCAACCCGTCGCACCAGTTCGTACACAAGCGCATCCTGGCCGGGGAAGCCAAGGTTCTGCAGATGGATGTGCAGACCTATTTCTTCCGCCGCACCAATATGAACGCGCTGGGTCAGCCGCGTTCCTGGACCGACCATCTGCTGTGGCACCATGCCGCCCACACGGTGGACCTGTTCCAGTACCAGACGGGCGAAAAGGTAGTGAAGGCCCATGCCGTGCAGGGGCCGATTCACCCGGAACTGGGCATCGCCATGGATATGTCGATCCAGTTGAAGACCGAAGGCGGGGCCATCTGCACCCTGTCGCTGTCCTTCAACAACGAAGGGCCGCTGGGCACCTTCTTCCGCTATATCTGCGACAATGGCACCTACATTGCCCGCTATGACGATCTGATCACCGGCAAGGAAGAGAAGATCGACGTGTCCAAGGTGGACGTTTCCATGAACGGGATCGAGCTGCAGGACCGCGAATTCGTCGCGGCCATCCGCGAAGGCCGCGAACCCAATGCCAGCGTGCATCAGGTTCTACCCTGCTATGAGGTGCTACACATGCTGGAACAGTCGCTGAACGGCTGATTTCTGCGCTCTTTTGATTGAAAAGGGGTGGCCTCACGGCCACCCCTTTTGCGTTGGAACCGATTGAATAAGCCCTGCGTCACGCCAAATAAGGTTATCCATGCTGCGATGGGTTGAACCTTTGCCGATTTCCGGCTAGGTCAGATGCTGTACAGGTCTTCAAACCAGGAGCGTGCCTTGCTCGTTAACCCGATCCGTCTCGACGAAGAAGAAAAGCCGGAGACCGCGACCAAGGAGCCGGCCAAGGCCCCGCCCAGCGTGGCCCAGAACCTGTTCAAGGCCCGCACGGTCCTGCTGTTCGGCGAAATCAACCAGAAGGTGGCGCAGGAAGTTGTCGCCCAGCTTCTGGCGCTGGCGGCTGAGAACGACGATCCGATCAAGTTGGTGATCAACTCCCCCGGCGGCCATGTCGAGTCGGGCGACACGATCCATGACATCATCCGCTTCATCAAGCCGAAGGTGAAAATCCTCGGCACCGGCTGGGTGGCTTCGGCTGGCGCGCATATCTTCCTGGGCGCTGCCAAGGAAGATCGTTACTGCCTGCCCAACACCCGCTTCATGATCCATCAGCCCGCCGGCGGCGTAGGTGGCCCCGCCACCGACATCGCCATTGAGGCGAAAGAGATCATCAAGATGCGCCACCGCATCAATGCGGTGATCGCCCGGGAAACCGGCCAGCCGATTGAGCGGGTGGCCACAGATACCGACCGTAATTTCTGGATGTCGGCCGAAGAAGCCAAGGAATATGGCGTTGTCAGCCACATCATCGACAATGCCGCCGCCTTGGACGCGTAAGCGCCAAAGCTTACGGACTTGAAAAAAGGCCGGTGCCTGTCAAAGGGTGCCGGCCTTTTTGTTGGCGTCGCTTTCTTTCGCGCCCCCTCTCCTGGGATCGAAAGCCGATTTCAGACGTTTTCGTCCCTGAATGGTCCGGTTTTGGTTGATGGGGGGGACTCAGCCCCTATATTGGCCTGGACCTTCCATCCGAAACGAGAGAGGCCGGCCGCCCCGATGCTGACAGCGATAGGGATCATCTTCCTGGCAGCGGCGCTGGCGCCGACGCTCAACCGCCTGTTCCCCTCCTTCGCCCATTGGCTGCTGGCGCTGGCGCCAGCGGGGGGATTTGTCTGGTTTGCTGGGCAGTTCGCCACAGTGGTGGGCGGGCAGCCGGTGGCCGAATCCTGGACCTGGGTGCCAGCGCTGGGGGTGGAACTGGCGTTCAGGCTCGACGGGCTGTCGCTGTTGTTCGCCCTGCTGATCACCGGCATCGGCACGCTGATCGTGCTATATTCTGGCGGCTATCTGCGCGGGCACCGGCATGAAGGGCGTTTCCTGTTCTTCATCATGGCCTTCATGGGAGCCATGCTGGGGCTGGTGTTGGCCGATGATATCATCAGCCTGTTCGTCTTCTGGGAACTGACCTCGGTTACCTCCTTCCTGCTGATCGGCTTCAACCACGCCGATGCCCGTTCCCGCCGTTCCGCCATACAGGCGTTACTGGTCACGGGCGGCGGTGGTATGGCCCTGCTGGCCGGGTTGATCCTGCTGGGCACGGCGGGTGGGGCCGGCAGCCTGTCGGAAATTGCCGCCAAGGGCATGGACCTGACGGGGCATGGGCTGTATCTGCCCATCCTGGCCCTGCTGGTGCTGGCGGCCTTCACCAAGTCCGCCCAGGTGCCGTTCCATTTCTGGCTGCCCAATGCCATGGATGCGCCCACGCCGGTCAGCGCCTATCTGCATTCTGCCACCATGGTGAAGGCCGGTATCTATCTGCTGGCCCGCCTGTCGCCGATGCTGGGCGGCACCGACATCTGGTTCTGGACCCTGACCGGCTTCGGCGCGCTGACCGCCTTCTGGGGTGGGGCCATGGCGCTGCGCGCCACCGATCTGAAGAAGATCCTGGCCTATACCACCCTGATGGCATTGGGCACGCTGACCATGCTGGTGGGGCTGGGAACCGACTATGCCATTCGGGGCTTCGCCGCCTTCCTGCTGGCACACAGCCTGTATAAGGGCGCCCTGTTCATGGGGGCCGGGTCGGTGGACCATGGCAGCGGTACGCGGCAGGTGGGGGAACTGTCCGGCATGTTTCGCGCCATGCCGCTGACGGGTGTTTTCATCGCGCTCGCCGCCCTCTCCATGTCCGGTCTGCCGCCGTTTCTGGGCTTCATTGGCAAGGAACTGATCTATGAAGGGCTGTTGACCGCCGATCGGCCCGTCTGGCCGGTGCTGGTGGTCTCCATCCTGGCCAATGCCACCATGCTGGGGGCTGCAGGGCTGGTCTTCGTCAAACCCTTCCTGGGGGCACCGTCCAAGGCCGCCGCCCATGCGCATGAAGGCGGGGTGACGCTGTGGCTGGGGCCGGCGTTGCTGGCCAGCCTGGGGCTGCTGCTGGGGCTTTATCCCAGCATCCTGGATGGGCTGCTGGGGCAGGTGGCGGCATCCGTGCGCGGTGCGCCGCTGGCGGTGGAACTGCATCTCTGGCACGGGCTGACGCCGGCCTTGGGCCTGTCGGCAATCACCGTAGCACTGGGGATTGGCTTTTATCTGGCGCTGCGTCCCCTTACCACCGGGCTGGCGGGGTTGCAGCGCCTTACCCGCTTTGATGCTGACAAGGGGTGGGATCATATCCTGAACGGGCTGGATGCGCTGGCCCGCGCCGTGACCGGTCAGCTTCAGGGCGGGGTGATGACCCGTTATATGGCCATCATCTTTACCGCCATGCTGCTGCTGCTGGGCGGCACACTCTGGTTCCGCCAGGCGCTGGTGCTGCCCAGCGTCACCCTTGGCGGGCAATGGGTGGGGCTGCTGCTGGGGATCATGATGCTGGTGGGCACGGCGGGGGCTTTGCGGGCCCGGTCCCGCCTGGGGTCGATCACCGCCCTGTCGATCAATGGTTTGTCGGTGGCGATGTTCTTCATCGCCTATGGCGCGCCGGATGTCGGCATCACCCAGTTGATGGTGGAGACGCTGACCGCCATCATCCTGGTGCTGGTGCTGGCCCGCCTGCCAGCCCTGCCCAAGGGGCCGGACCGCAAGCCGCAGGCGGCCTTCCTGCATGGCATTCTGGCCCTGGGCCTGGGCGGGGTGGTGACGGCGATCCTGCTGGCGATCGTCGCCCTGCCGCTGCCGATGACCCTGTCGCAATTCTTTGGCGATACGTCGTACCTGGAGGCCTATGGCCGCAATGTGGTGAATGTCATTCTGGTGGATTTCCGTGGCTTTGACACGCTGGGGGAAATCACCGTGGTGGCCAGCGCCGGGCTGGGCGTGCTGGCCCTGCTGAAGGCGCGCTATGCCAAACCGAAAGCTAAACCGCAGACGGGGGAGGCCGCGTGATGGACAGCTTGATCCTGCGCACGGCCACGCGCCTGTTGCTGGCCCTGATGATCCTGTTTTCCATCTTCATCCTCTGGCGCGGCCATAATGAGCCGGGGGGCGGCTTTGTTGGCGGGCTGATCTGTGCCGTGGCCTTTGCCCTGCACGCGCTGGCCTTCGGCGTGAAGGAGATGAAGCGCCTGCTGGTGGTGGACCCGCGCAGCCTGCTGGGCGGCGGGCTGCTGCTGGGCATCCTGTCGGGCTTTTTCGCCGGCCCCGGCGGCGACCCGTTCATGACGGCGCGCTGGATCATCTTCAAGGATGCCACAGGGGCCAAGGGTTTGGCACTGGGCACGCCCGTACTGTTCGATATCGGTGTTTATCTGGTGGTGGTCGGCGCCCTGCTGGCCATGGTCCAGGCCCTGATGGAAGAGGATTGAACCCATGGAAACCATCATGGCCTTCGCCGTCGGCGGCATGGTTGCAGGTGCCGTCTATCTGTTCCTGTCGCGCCAGTTGCTGCGGGTGCTGTTCGGGGTGATCCTGCTGTCCAACGCCGTCAATGTCGCCATCCTGCTGGTGGGCCGGCTGACGCCTGGACAGGCCCCCCTGATCGGCCAGGGGCAGGAGGTGTTGGGCCAGGGCTTGGCAAACCCGCTGCCCCAGGCGCTGATCCTGACCGCCATCGTCATTGGCTTCGGCCTGCTCTCCTTCGTGCTGGCCCTGGTCTATCGCGGCTATCAGGAACTGGGCACGCTGGACAGCAGCCAGATGCGCACGGCTGAGCCGGAGGACGCCCGATGATCGCCTGGCTGGTTGCCTCCCCCATTCTGGTGCCGCTGACCACGGCGGCCCTGTGTGCTGTGTTCTGGAACAGGCCGGCCCTGCAGCGCGTGCTGTCGCTGACCGGCAGCACACTGCTGCTGATCCTGGCCGGCTTCTTGCTGGCGCGGGTGATGGAAGGCGGGGTGCAGGTGGCCCAGATGGGCAGTTGGGCCGCCCCCTTCGGCATCACCCTGGTGGCCGACACGCTGTCGGCGCTGATGATCCTGATCGCGTCGGTGATGGCGCTGGCGGTGGCCGTCTATGCGCTGGGCGATGTGGATGCGGTGCGTGAACGCGGCGGATACCATATCATTTTTCAGGTGCTGATGGTCGGCGTCTGCGGCAGCTTCATCACCGGTGACCTGTTCAACCTCTATGTCTGGTTTGAGGTAATGCTGATCTCCTCCTTCGTGCTGCTGTCGCTGGGCGGCACGAAGGAACAGATTGACGGCGCCATTAAATATGCCGCCATCAACCTGATCGCCACCGCCTGCTTCCTGCTGGCCGTTGCCCTGCTCTATGGCGTGACCGGGACGCTGAACATGGCCGATCTGGCCGTGCGGGTGCCGCATGTCGCCAATAAGGGGCTGGTCAGCACCATTGCCGTGCTGTTCATCATCGCCTTTGGCATGAAGGCGGCGGTCTTCCCCTTCTTCTTCTGGCTGCCCGCCGCCTATCACACGCCCGCCGTGGCGGTGCAGGCGATTTTCGCCGGGTTGCTGACCAAGGTGGGCGTCTATGCGCTGCTGCGCTGTTTCACCCTGATCTTCACCGGCGATATGGGTTGGACCCATGGCATCCTGCTGTGGATTGCCGGGGCCACCATGTTGACCGGCGCCTTGGGATCGCTGGCGGTGCGTGACCTGCGCCGGGCGCTGTCCTGGCAGGTGGTGGCGCATATCGGCTACATGATCATGGGGCTGGCCATCGCCACCCCGCTGGCCATTGCCGGCACCGTCTTCTATCTGGTGCATGACATTGTGGTGAAGACCAACCTGTTTCTGGGGGCCGGCGTGGTGCGCCGGCTGTCGGGCGGGGATACGTCTTACGCCCGGCTGGGCGGGCTGTTCACCGCGGCCCCGATCCTCTGCGTGGTGCTGTTCGTGCCGCTGGCCTCGCTGGCCGGCTTCCCGCCCTTTTCCGGCTTCTGGTCCAAGCTGCTGCTGGTGCGCGCCGGTCTGGCGGTGGAGAATTGGGCCATCGTCGCCGTGGCACTGGTGACGGGGTTGCTGACCTTCTGGCTGGTCGGGCGGCTATGGGCGGAGATGGTATGGAAGGCCAACCCGGCGAGTGAGGCGCTGGGCCCCGCCAGCCTGGGCGGGGCGGCGCGCGTGGCCCTGGTGGCCCCGCTGGTGTTGCTGTCTGCCATCACCGTCACCATCGGCCTTTATGCCGAACCGCTGATGCGGGTCAGCGCCATGGCCGCCGATGGGCTGGTTGATCCGCAAGCCTATATCGATGCGGTGCTGGGGGCCGTGCCAACCACGCCCACCCTGGTTGGGGCCGCCGAACCGGCCGCGATGGAGGTGCAGCCATGAACCTGCTTGTGCTGAACCTGCTGATGGCCTTGGCCTGGATGGGCTTCAATGCCGATTTCAGCCTGGGTGGCTTCACGGCCGGCTTTGTGCTGGGCCATGGCGTGCTGTGGCTGGGCCGGCCGCTTTACCCCAACCAGCGTTATTTCCGCCTGCTCTGGGGTTCGCTGGGCTATTTCCTCTGGCTGCTGAAGGAGATTGTCCTCTCCTCCCTGAAGGTGACGGCCAGCGTGCTGGGCTTTGGGGAAAAGGTGCAACCGGCCGTCATCGCCATCCCGCTGGATGCGCGGACGGATCTGGAAATTACCCTGCTGGCCTGTTCCATCACCCTGACGCCCGGCACGCTGACCCTGGATGTCGCACCCGACCGCAAGCATCTCTACATCCATGCCATGTTCGGGGGCGATGCGGCGGCTTTGTGCGCGGAAACCAAGGACAGTATGGAACGCCGTATCCTGCAGGTGCTGCGATGACGCCCCCCCTCACCCCTTTCCTGTCCTGGTGCCTGACCATCGCCATGGTGATGCTGTTCGCCGCCTTCGCGCTGACCATCGTGCGGGTGCTGCGCGGGCCGACCACGGCGGACCGCATCATTGCCATCGACCTGTTCGGTGTGCTGGCCGTGGCCTTCATCGCGCTCTACACGCTGTATGTGCAGCAGGTCGTGTTCCTGGATGCGGCCATCGCCCTGGCCCTGGTCGCCTTTTTCGGCACCGTCGCCTATGCCCGCTTCCTGGAACGGCGCGTGGTGGACCGGCCGGAGGAGCGGGAGGCCGCGCAGCAGGAGAAGGAGGAGCCCCATGCTTGACCAGATCACGCAGGCCATCGTCGGCATCCTGGCAGTCGCCGGGGCGTTCTTCTGCCTGGTGGCGGCCTTGGGCGTGGTGCGCCTGCCCGATGCGCTGACCCGGATGCACGCCAGTTCCAAGGCCGGCACACTGGGCTGCGGGCTGGTGCTGCTGGCCGTGGCACTCTTCTTCCCCGGTCTGGATGTGGTGGCCCGCGTGGTGGCGGCCATCCTGTTTTTGCTGCTGACCACACCGGTTGCCGCCCACATGATTGGCCGGGCCGCCTATGCCAGCGGAGAATCGCCCGCCGCCGGTACCGTGCGGGATGATCTGGCGGATAGCCCGGACAACCCCCGCCACCGCCTGTTGGATAAGGCCGGAAGGCGGTAACCGCTGGCCATTCGCCCTGTCGGGGTGGGGCTTGCAAAAAAACGCTTGGGTGACGTAACGGAAGGCCGAAGAAACGCTTGAGGTTCCATTTCCCCTCCCGATATAGGAAATTCAAAGGCGTCGCGCTGGAAGGCGCCGGCAGTCACACCGGGAGGAATAAAATGGCCGAAGCGGTCGCATCCGTGCAGCAGCAGCAACAGGGTCGCCGGCCCTTCGTGTGGGAAGGCTCCTACCCGCCCGGTGTGAAGTGGGATAGCCCCATCCCGGAGCGCACCCTGCCGCAATTGCTGGATCAGGCCACCCAACGCTTCCGCGACCGGCCTTGCGTCGATTTCCTGGACAAGAAATATACCTATGGCGCGATCACCGATCTGGTGGACCGCTTCGCCAAGGGTTTGCAGGACATGGGCCTGCAAAAGGGCCAGAAGGTCGGCCTGTTCCTGCCCAACACCCCTTATTCGGTGATCTGCTATTTCGGCATCCTGAAGGCTGGCGGCGTGGTGGTGAATTTCAACCCGCTCTACGCGGAACGTGAAATCTGCCACATGATCAATGATTCCGAGGCTGACTGGATGATCAGCCTGGATCTGAAGGTCACCTATGACAAGCTGGCCAAGATGTTCGGGCAGAGCCGGCTGAAGAAGATCATTGTGGTGCCGATGGCCGGCATCCTGCCCTTCCCGAAGAACCTGCTGTTCCCCTTCGTGAAGAAGAAGGAAATCGCCGCCATCCCGCGCGATGATCGGCATGTCTGGTTCAAACAATTGGTGGCCAATGATGGCAGGCCGCGCCCGGTGGCGCTGGATGCCGTCAATGATGTGGCGGTGCTGCAATATACCGGCGGCACCACGGGCGTGCCCAAGGGGGCGATGCTGACGCATCAGAATATCACCGCCAATACCGCCCAGGCCTCCTATTGGTTCAGCGCGATGGCAGAACCGGGGAATGAGCGGATGCTGGGCGTGCTGCCGCTGTTCCACGTCTTCGCCATGACCTGCGTGATGAACCTGACCATCCAGAATGGCGGGGAAATGATCCTGCTGCCCCGGTTTGAGCTGGAGCAGGTGCTGGAGACGATCCACAAGAAAAAGCCGACCCAGTTTCCGGCGGTGCCCACCATCTACACGGCCATCAATAATTACAAGGATGTGGGGAAATACGATCTTTCCTCCATCAAGGTCTGTAATTCCGGCGGCGCGCCCTTGCCGGTGGAGGTGAAGGCGCAGTTTGAGAAGCTAACCGGCTGCGCCCTGGTGGAAGGCTATGGCCTGTCGGAATCCGCCCCCATCGCCACCATCAACCCGACCCATGCCAGCCGCGCCGGCTCCATCGGGCTGCCGGTGCCCGGTACGGATATCCGCATCGTCAGCCTGGAAGATCGCCGCACGGAGGTGCCGCGCGGCGAACGGGGAGAGATCTGCATCATCGGCCCACAGGTGATGAAGGGGTACTGGAAGAAGGACAAGGAAAGTGCGGAGACGCTGGATGGCGGGATGCTGCATACCGGTGATGTCGGCTATCTGGATGAGGACGGCTATATCTTCATCGTCGACCGCATCAAGGACATGATCCTGGCCGGCGGCTACAATGTCTATCCCCGCAATGTGGAAGAGGCGATCTACCAGCATCCGCAGGTGGCGGAATGTATCGTGCTGGGCGTGCCCGACCCCTATCGCGGCCAGACGGTGAAGGCCTATATCAAGACCCGCGATGGCGCCGTCTTGACCAAGGACGATATCAAGAAGTTCCTGGAGGATAAGCTGTCCCCCATCGAACAGCCCAAGCTGTATGAATTCCGCGATGAGTTGCCCAAGACCATGATCGGCAAGCTGTCGCGCAAGGCCCTGCTGGATGAGCTGGAGGCGGAGAAGAAGAAGGCGGGTTAAGTCCCTTCCCCCACAGCGGGGAACCGGGTAGGAACGCCGCCGTCATCACGCTATCCAGAGGCAAAGAGACCATCATGGCCAAGCTGATCGTTCTCGGCAGCACCAATATCGACATCCTGGCCACCATGCAGGCGGCCCCGCGTGCCGGCGAAACGGTGAATGGGGAGACGGTGCAGTTGATGCCGGGCGGCAAGGGTCTGAATCAGGCCGTGGCGGCAGTGCAGCAGGGCGTGGCGGTCAGCTTTGTCGGCCGGGTGGGCCGCGACGCCTTCGGCGATCAGGTGGTGGCCTTCTTTGCCGAAAAGGGGATCGAGGCATCCGGGCTGAAGCGCAGCGAGACGCTGGGCACCGGCAATGCCCTGATCCTGGTGGATGCGACGGCGGAAAACCGCATCGTCGTCATCCCCGCCGCCAATAAGGAGATCGTGCCCGCCGATGCCGAAGGCGTGGCGATTGCCGCCGGCGATATCGTGGTCAGCCAGTTTGAGGTGCCGCGCAGCACCATTGCCACGATTTTTGCCCAGGCCCGTGCCGCTGGTGCCCGTACCGTGCTGAATGCGGCGCCAGCCCTGGATGATGCACCCGCTGAGCTTTGGGCTGATACCGACATCCTGGTGGTGAATGAGACGGAACTGGGCCATTTCGCCGGCGTGGAACTGTCCGGTGACGCGCCGGTGGAAGCGGTGGCCGAAGCCGCCCGCCGTCTGTTCCGCCGCGACGATCAGGTGGTGATCGCCACACTCGGCGTGCGCGGCGCGCTGGCCGTCACATCGACGGGCCATGAACTGGTGCCGGGCCGCAAGGTGAAGGCGGTGGATACCACCGGGGCCGGCGACTGCTTCGTGGGCAGCCTGTCCGCCCGTCTGGCGGCCGGTGACGCGCTGGCCGATGCCATGCGCTATGCCAATGTCGCCGCCTCCATCGCCTGCACCCGCATCGGCACCGGCACCGCCATGCCGCAGGCCGAAGAGGTGTTTGCGGCTCTGCGGGAGGGGTGAGAGCGCCCATCCGCATTTTTATTTGGGCAAGCGGGGCCGGCTTCGGTAGTCTTGGGCACGAATCTCCCGAAGGAGTGGGGCCATGAGCGATACCTATGTCACGCTCAAAATCCGTGAGGCATTGAAGGCGGCGCAGGGGAACCGCGCCCAGGCGCAGCGCGTGCTGATCACCTGGGCGCTGGATGATGAACAATTGCTGCGCGGCCTCGCCAAGCCCTTCCTGAAAGCCATTGTCGGCAGTGCGGTGGACCGGGTGGCGCGTGGTGGCGGCATCACCACCGCATCGCCGGCCCCCGGCCAGGGCATTCAGCGGGCGGCCAAGCCGCAGCCGGGGCCAAAGAAACTATCGCCCCAGATGCTGGATGCCATCATTTCCCGCATGGGCACCGGCGGCAGCGATAAACCGGAGCCGGAACCCCGCGATCAGGCGGATAACCTGAAGGCGCTGGCCGCCGCGTTCACCCAACGCAAGCGGCCCTGACCCCCGCCCCTTACGATAGATCGATCCAGACGCTTTTTAGGTCGGTATATTTTTCCAGCGCGTGCAGGCTGCGGTCGCGGCCGAATCCGGATTGTTTGAAGCCGCCAAACGGCGTGGTGATGTCCCCGCCATCATAGCAGTTGATCCAGACACTGCCGGCCCGGATGGCACGAGCGGCCTTCATGGCGGTGGCAAGGTCGCGGGTCCAGACGGCCGCCGCCAGACCATAGATCGTGTCATTGGCGATGCGGAAGGCTTCCTCCGTGCTGGAAAAGCTGATGGTGGAGAGGACGGGGCCAAAAATCTCCTCCCGCGCGATGGTCATCTGGTTGGTGACGCCAGCGAACAGGGTGGGTTCGATATAGAAGCCGCCCGTCTCCGTTCGCGCAGCGCCGCCGCCCAGGCGCAGGGACGCCCCTTCGGCCTTGCCCTTGGCGATGTAATCCAGCACGCGGGCGTGCTGGCGGTCATCCACCATCGCCCCCATGGTGGTTTTCGGGTCCAGCGGGTCACCGGGGGTCCAGCGGGCGGCATGGCGGGTGACAAGTTCCAGAAACTCGTCCTTGATGCTTTCATGCACCAGCAGGCGGGAACCGGCGGTGCAGACCTCCCCCTGATTAAAGAAGATGCCGCCCACGGCTTCGCGCGCGGCCCGGTCCAGGTCCGGCGCGTCGGGCAAAATGATGTGCGGGCTTTTGCCACCACATTCCAGCGACACGCGCTTCAGGTTGCTTTCCCCGGAATAGCGCATGAAATATTTGCCAACCTCGGTGGAGCCGGTGAAGGCCAGCATATCCACATCCATATGCCGGCCAATGGCCTGCCCCGCCGTCTCCCCATAGCCGGGCACCACATTCAGCACGCCGGCCGGCAAGCCCGCCTGTACCGCCAGTTCGGCCAGGAACAAGGCCGTCAGCGGCGATTGCTCGGCCGGTTTCAGCACCACGGAATTGCCGGTGGCCAGTGCCGGGGCCAGCTTCCATACCGCCATCATCAGCGGGAAGTTCCACGGCACCACCACGCCGATCACACCCAGCGGTTCCCGCAGGATCAGCGACATGGCATCGCCGCCGCTGGGGCCGACCTGATCATAAATCTTGTCGATCGCCTCCGCGTAATATTCGACGCAGCGGATGGACAGGGGAATGTCGATCTTGCGGCTGTCGGAAATGGGCTTGCCCATATCCAGCGTTTCCAGCAAGGCCAGCTCGTCGGCATTCTCCCCCATCAACCGGGCCAGTTTCAGCAGTACCGTGCGGCGCTGGCGCGGGTGGGCATCGCGCCAGACGCCGGTTTCAAATGCCTTGCGGGCGGCGGCCACCGCCGCATCCACATCGGCCGCCTCGCATTCGGCCACCTGTGTCAGCACCGAACCGTCGCGCGGGGTGACGCAATCGAAACGCTTGCCGCTGAGCGCATCAACGAATTTGCCGCCGATGAACGCCTGATTGCGAAATTGCAGCCGGGCGGCGCGTTCCTGCCAGGTGCCGGCGATTGTGCTGTCCATGGTCGCTTCCCCTTTGCCGGGCCCCTGAGGCCCCTGATCGGCCCCCAGGGTGCCCGCTTCGGATCAGGGCGGCAAGGGGGCAGGCGGGGGATGAATGGCAGAGTATCGCGCCGCCCGCGCAAACTGTGGCCCGGATGCGGGAGGCGGTCGGACAGGATAAAGATGGGGTGTCGGAATGGCGTCCCTGCCCTTTGAGAAAACCGGAGAGAGATCATGACCCAGGCCCAGCCCCTGTCGCCCAACCTGTCCGCCCTGCGCGATGCCATCTTCGCCGATCCGGCGCTGGTGGACCGCCTGTCCGCCATCAAGGAAAAGGACGCGCTCGCCAGCGAACTGCTGGGTGTAGCCGCCGCCAAGGGGATCAGCGTGGATGCCGCCGCCCTGGGCGACAGCCTGGAAGCGGAACTGGCAAAGCTGGCCGATGCCGAATTGTCGGATGATGAGCTGGAAGCCGTCTCCGCCGGCTTCATCAATTACAGCAAGGTGCTCAAAGATCCGAAGAATGCCAAAGGCTCCTTCTAATAGACAGCCGATGTCAAGGAACTGCCGCCAACCATTGTCCCCGTGACATGTTAGCGGTTGCAACAGGGCGCATGGCCGTGCGGGATGGAAGTCGCCCCTTTCCATCCGGGTACTGCCGATGCGCCCTGTTCATATTGCCATGGCTTTGTTGGTTGCCCTTATCTGGGGCGTGAATTTCGTTTTCATCAAAATGGCGCTGACCGGCTTTCCGCCGCTGCTGCTGACCGCCGCGCGCTTCACCCTGGCGGCATTGCCCATCCTGATCATCCCCAAGCCGCCGCAACTGCGCTGGCGTGATCTGGCGCTGGTCTCCACCTTCCTGTTTGTCGGGCATTATGCCTTTCTGTTCAGTGCGCTGGATAACGGCATGGCGCCGGGTCTGGCCAGCATCCTGCTGCAGAGCCAGGCCTTCATCACCATGATGCTGGCCCTGCCGGTGCTGGGGGAACGGCCCGGCGGGCGGCAATTGGCCGGGGCCTGCATCGCCGCTGCCGGGCTGGCCGTGACGGCGGGCACCATTGGCGGCGATGTCACCTGGACAGGCTTCGGCCTTACCCTGCTGGCGGCAGCCAGTTGGGCCATGGGCAATGTGCTGACGCGCCGCCTGCCCCCCACCCCTACCCTGCCGCTGATGGTCTGGCTGTCCGTTGTGCCTCCGCTGCCTGCCCTTGCCTTGTCGCTGGCGATCGAGGGGCCGGCGCGCGTGGTAGAGGCGCTTACCCATTTCAACGGGGTCGCCGTTGCTTCCCTGCTCTATATCGTGGTGCTGTCCACGTTGACGGCCTTCGGCATCTGGGGTTTCCTGTTGAAAACCTATCGGGCGGGGCTGGTGGCGCCCTTTTCCCTGATGGTGCCCGTGTTCGGCACTGTCACGGCCCATCTGGTCTATGGGGAAAGTTTCGGGCCGCAGCGGATGGCGGGTATGGCGCTGATCTTCATCGGCATCCTGGTACCATCCCTGCCACTGGCCCGGCTGTTCGGACGGCGGGCGGCCCTGCCCTGAAAGGCGGGCCACCCGCCGCCATACCAATCACTTCACCGTATCGGCGGAGAAGATGAAGGAATAGCTGGAGGCATAGTGCGGCGTATCGCTGGCCGCCTTCTCCCCCGCTGCCGTCATCGGGAACAAGGTGACGCTGCGCTGGGTCACCCCATTCTTGCGGAAGAAAGTCACCGCAGCAGCTTGGGCGATATCGCCATATTGATGGCAATCCATACAGGCAGCACTGGTCTGCACATAGGTTTCCATCGTCGTGTTGGCCACCACCCGCGTGGCCGTAGCCGGGGTGATGTTCCCCGTTGTCAGCGGCACTACACTTCGCGGCGGGATGGCCGTGGGTGCATTGGGCCATTGCACATCGATCAAGCGATAGTAATTGAACACGGATTGGGCAGGGAACAGGCTCCAGGCATATTGGTTGGTGCTGTTGGCTGTCGCCTCCACCGGCGTCATCCGCGTCACCTGCATCGGTGCCGAATAGGGGCTGCAGCCCTGTGGCAGATAGGGCGGGCTGGTATTGGTGCAGGGGGCTGTGGGTGCCTTATTGGCCTGGCACTTGTAAAAATCCGTGGCCGGGTCACAGGAAGGATTGAAATAGGTATAGCCGGGGCTGGGCTTGCGGTTGGGATTGGCTGGCAGGTTGACCGTGTCCCCGCCATTATCCGGTGCATTATCCACCTGTTCGAAGGTGGACCAGAGGAATTGCGGCGCCCCCGGCAGCCGGCGGATAATGTGCAACCCGGTCAAGCCCACCGTCTGGTTGCTGGTATTGCCATAGGGATCGGTCACCGTGGCCTGCGTCGTCAGGTAGCGGTAATTCAGCGACCCGTCAGCGGGCAGCACCACCCAGGCGGCCTTCAGTTCGATGGAACCGACATTCAGGCCGAAGGTCTTGGCATTGCCGGCGCAATCCGCATCGCCCGGCCCCATCGGCAGATTGAAACCGCCCATCCCATTCTGGCCCGCATTGCTGGCGCAGGCTTCCTGCCCGGCAAAACTGGTCAGGTTCTGGCTGGTAATATAGGCGGCCTCGTCCAGATTGATGCTGACCGTGTAATAGGTCAGCCCGCCGCGCTGATCGGTCAGCCATTGCGGCTTCAGCTTGCTGCCGCTGGCCTGTCCGATGGCGGACAGGTCCAGGGTGGAGGCTTCCGACAGCACCGACAGGTTCAACCGGCCAGGATGGGCCGCTGCCTTTTTCAAGGCGGCACTGTCGCCGCTGAACAGCAGGTTGGCCAACACATAGGTCTGCCAGACAGTGGGCTTGGTATTGCTGGGCAGACCGAACTGGCTGGCTGATACGGATGTATCCGGCGTGCCGGGCGTGGTGGTGCTGGCAGCCCAGTTCAGATAGATGAATTGCTGCCAGGCGATACAGTCGGCACTGGTCTGGTTGCGAAGGTTGAAATTGGGCGGCAACACCGGATTCATGGTGATCTGGGGGGTGCCGAACCCGGTACAGGGGTTGGAAACGGTCTGGGCGACGGCCGCACTGGCGCCCAGCACCAATACGGACAGCAGCACCAACGCCGGGGCCACGCCCCGGCGATAGAGCAGGGAAAGGCCCCGGCGCAGCATGGCTCAGGCCCCCGCCGTGATATGAACCAGCGCCGGCATGGTCTGGGTCTCCCCCTCCAGCGTGACCGACAGGGCACGCAGACCGGGCGTTGTTCCGCTGGCAACGGCGACCTCCAGCGTCAGCGCCGTATAGGTGCCTGGGTAGGAATTGCCGGGCACGGCATAGCTTACCGAACTGGCACCGGTCACCGTTGCTGTGACGTTGCTATCCGCTTCACCGCCGGCCAGCTCGGTCAGCACCGCCACCGTCGGCAGCGTGCTGCCTTCATAATTGCTGACGATCAGGGTCAGCGCCGCCTTGTCCCCGCCCGCCGGCAGGAACGGGGCAATCATTGTGGTGTTGCTGGCCATGGAAAGCTTGAAACCGGTCGGGTTTGGCTCTTCCACCGCGTAATAGGCATTCCACAAGGCGGAATACATGCATTGCAACGGGGCCGCCTGCGCCCCGCCCCCGGCACAGGGCAGCGTGGGCGGGGTGGCGTCGGTGGAAAGCGGGCGGGCATAGAGCCCCACATCAAACTGCTGGGCAATCTGCCCGGCCCAGATGATGGGAGTGCCATTGATCTGGATGTCGGCCAGGGTCAATGACGAATCCAAGGCCAGCCAGGACAGCGGAATCTGGCAAGCAGCGTGCAGGATGAAGCCACCATCGCCGGTATTGCCGGGGAAATTCTGGCCGGTTACCGGGTCCACCAGCGTCGCCGACCCGCGCACCACCTGCCAGACATCCGACGGCTTGGCATCCACCGGGATATTGATGCCGGGCTGGATACGGGGGCCAAAGCCCCAGGTAGTGAAATTAGGCGTCTGGATATAGAGGCCGAACGGGTTGGCCAGATTGACCAGTTGGAAACTGCCCGTCACCTGCCCGCCGACCACCTGGTTCACCGTCTGGCCAATATGCGGATCGCTGTTGCGATAGGCTTGGCCGAACTGGCCGCAGCAGAGCAGCTTCTGTGCGTCGGCATTGCCACTGACAAACTGCTGGGTGGAAACACCAGCCAGCCCGATTTCCGTCTGCAAGGTGTTGGGCGTGCTGGTCAGGTGGATGGCGCCACCGCGCCGGTCTGCCAGCGGGCCGGTACGCAAGGATGTCGGGCCGCTGTTCCACTTGTTCAGCGGGTTATAGGCCGCGCGGCCGGTACCGGGATCGGTCACCACTGTGCCGCTGCTGTCCTTCAACGTCAGATCATCCTCGGTAATGACAACCAGACGATCGGCGTGCAGGCCATAATTCAGGATTTCGTTATAGAGTTCCACCACGCGGGCCGGGCTGATGGCCCAGAGCGAGTACCAATATTCCGGATTCTCGCAGCAGAAATCCACGCGGATGATATTGTTATTCTCATCCCGGGCGGCGGCCCATTCACAATATTCATCATGCCAGCCGCGCGGGCCATAGGGGCCATAATTCTGCAAAGGACCATTCCAGTTCGCTTCCGGGCAGAACTGGGCCGGAATATTCGGCAGCGCCGTGGCCGGGGTGCCGTAATAGCCGGTATCCGCCAGGGAATAGATATCCTGCATCCCCAGATTATAGGGATTGTCCGGCGGAATCGGCGGGGTGGCGGAGCAATATTGCATCAACCGACCGGAAAAGGCTGACCAGGACACCTGGGCCGTCTGGGAACCGGGCGGAATGACGGTATCGGTGGGATCATAGAAAAAGGAAGGGGCGGGCGGCATGGCCTGCTGCACAAAGCCCTTAAGGTTATCATTCCACAGCGCAGCCAATGCCGCCTGCTTTTCCGTGGAACCCGGGAAGTCGACGATAAAGGCCGGCGTGCTGAATGTGAAATCGGACATTTCTCACCCGTGGTTGAGTATGATGGAAAAATCTCCCGCTGGAACTGTTTGACCGGGCATATAATTTCGTCAAGTTAAAGTTGTTGGAATGGGTTAATTTTTCCACCGTATTTGCCGGGCCGCTTCTGCCGGGGAGCGGGGGGCAGCGGGAAAAATCCGCCGGCCCAGCAAATACCAACCAGGGCATTTCCCGTCCCGCTTCCGAAAAATCTCAGCATTTCTGCCAATTTTAACGGCTGGCATGCCTATTGCTTACCAGTCTGGCGAACACCGGACGGCCCGCAGGGGGCAAAGGACCGGCAGATAGAACCGAAGGAGTTTTCCCATGTCGTTCGTCCAGGATTGCGTCAGCCTGTCCCGTCAGCACCTGATGGCCGGTTATCTGGCCGAGGCCGAGATGAGCTGCCGCACGGCGCTCCAGGCCGAACCGGAACATTCCGAAGCCACCCATCTGCTGGGCATCATCGCCCTGCGCTCCAACCGCCCGGCGGAGGCGAATGACCTGTTCAACAAGGCTATCGCCCTGAACGATCACAAGGCGGAGTTCCATAACAGCCGTGGCGTACTGCTCTATGGCTGCTGCCACTTCCTGGAAGCGGCTATTGAATTCGCCAAGGCGGTCGATCTGGATGACAGCGACCCCGTTTCCCACAACAACCTGGGCAATGCGCTGCGCGCTCAGGGCGATCTGGTGGAATCAGAACAGTGCTTCCGCCGTGCCATTGCCCGCCGCCCTTCCTATGCGGAGGCGCATAACAATCTGGGCAATACCTTGCGCGATCTGGGCAATCTGGGCGAAGCGGAATTCTGCTTCCGCCACTCCCTGGCGCTGCGGCCCAAGAACCTGGATGCGGCCTATAATCTGGCTGCCTTGCTGCTCTACACCGACCGGCTGGAGGAAGCCGGCCGCTTGTTCGCCAATGTGCTGGCCGGCGATCCGTCACGCGGGGAAGCCGCCATCGGCTTGGCGCAGGTATTCCAGGGCCAGGGCCGCCTTGATGATGCCATCGCGCTGCTGACGGGGGTTCACAACCGTATGCCTGAAAATTCCGATGTGTTGTTTGCCCTGCAACTGCTGCGTTCCACGCAGATCCCGGCCTGGCACATCCCGATGATCAATGATCATGAACGCAACGACGCCTATGAGGCGGCGCTGCTGAACAATGTGCAGGAAGGCGATGTGGTGCTGGAAATCGGCACCGGTTCCGCCCTGGTGGCCATGATGGCCGCCCGCGCCGGGGCCGGCCATGTCTATACCTGCGAGATGCACAAGCCGCTGGTCGAAGTGGCCCGTGAAACCGTGGCGGTGAATGGCTATAGCGACCGTGTCAGCGTGATCAGCAAAAAATCCACCGACATGGCAATCGGCACCGATATGCCGGAAAAGGCCGACATTTTCGTGTCGGAACTGATCAATGTCGGCATGTTGGCCCCCGACATGCTGGCGATCCTGCAGCACGCCCGCCAGAACCTGCTGAAGCCCGACGCCAAGATCATTCCGGCCGCCGCCACCGTGTGGTGCTCCCTGGTTCAGGCGGATGACCTGCGCCGGATCAGCCCGATCCGTACCGTCAGCGGGTTCGACATGTCGCGCTTCGACCAGTTCCGCACGCCAGGTTACTGCACGCTGGATCTGGCTGCCGATAACCACCAGCTTCTGTCCAACCCGGAAAAGGCCTGGTTCTTCGATTTCTACAAGAACATGCCCGCTACCGCCTCCAAGACGCTGACGGTCACCGCCAGCGAGACGGGTGTCGCCCATGGGGTGGCTTTCTGGTTCGACCTGCACATGGATGAGAAGGTGACCTACAATTCCAACTCCCCCACCCGGACAAACCACTGGAAGCAGGCCGTCTATTTCTTCGGGCAGAATTTGCCGGTGGTGAAGGGTCAGCCGGTGATGATCGGCACCGGTTACGACCGTACCCAAATCCACTTCTACATTTGAAGTTCTCCAGCCGGCGGGAGATGGCTTGACCTCTCCCCTGGCCCTGCCACACTCCCCAACCAGCATGAAGGGCGGCGTCACTTTTGGCGCCGCCCTTGGCCCCTGTGTGCGTGGAAGCCAGATGAACCTGTTCCTGCGTCTGTTGCGTGTGGTGATCGCGGCCTTGTTATGGCGCCGGCGGCTGGCGCCACTGGATACATCTGCTCTGGGCTTCCGGGTCTGGATCAATGATCTGGACACCAACCTGCATATGAATAACGGCCGTTACTTTACCGTGGCCGATCTGGGCCGGGTCGATCTGATGATCCGCAGCGGGATGCTGCGCCTGATCCTGCGGCGGAAATGGATGCCTGTACTGGGCGGTGCCACCATCCGCTTCCGCCGTGAATTGAAACCCTTCCAGCCCTATCGGCTGAAAACACGGGTGCTGTGCTGGGAAGGCAAATGGATCTTCCTGGAGCAGGTGTTCGAGACGATGGCCGGCGATTTCGCCGCCGTCATCGTGGTGAAGGCGGTGTTCCTGGAAAAGGGCCGGTCGATCGATACCGCGGAGTTGATGCACGCCATGGGGCTGGATATCCCCTCCCCGCCCATGCCGCCAGATATCGAGGCCTGGCAACATACTGAACGCGCCATCAGCAACCGCGCCAAGGAAGGGTAAAGGAAAGGGGTGCCGGTTGCCCGACACCCCTTGTCATACCTGTCATAAAGCGCGTCGGATCAGTGATTATGCCCCAACGGCTGGGCACCACCCTGCCCGTCCGGCAAGACAATCTGCACATTCTGCATCATGCCCTGGTCTTCATGGTCCAGGATATGACAGTGCAGCACATATTGACCGATATAACGGCTGTAGCGGGTGCGGATGGTGACGACGGCATCCTGATTGACCATGATCGTGTCTTTCCAGGTGCCCTTCATCCCCTCATAGACCTGTTTGCTGGCATCGCTCAGCCCCACCTTGGGGTCGGCCGGCTGGATGTCCACGATCTGGAACGGGTTGACGTGGATATGGAACGGATGGTTCACGCTGATGGTGCGCAACTGCCATTGCTGGGCCTTGCCCAGGATCAGCGTGTGATCCATGCGATTGGGATCATAGGCATGCTGGTTGATCAGGAACTTGGTGGGCGGCACCTCGAATTCCAGATTGAAAGCGATATCCACCTGCGGCTGACCGGAAGCCGCGATTTCCTCATCCGTCACGGGGCTGTGCGGCATATATTTCGTCAGCCGCAGGTCATTCTTCAGATCGGTCTGCACCACCTCCCGTACATCGGGCGGCAAATCCTCGGCTGCGCGCAACAACTGCTCGGTCAGGAATTCCTTCTGGGTGCGCTTGATGGCGCCGCCAGCAGCATGGATGACACCGATCACCTTGGGATTGTCAGGGGCATTCATCACCTGATCAGTGCTGCCGGCATCATCATAGACGCAGTATTCCCCCGGCTCTGGCAACACGAACAGCACGTCACTGCGATATCCCGGTTGCAGATTATTATCGACCTTGGCGAAAATCTGCCCGCGCGTCAGCCCGTCGGTCGCCACCTCGAACTGGGTGACGTCAGCGCCAGCGCAAGCCTTCTGCACCTCCGCCGTCTCTGCCTTGGCACCGGCGGCCAGCCGGTTCAGGGCACCGGGATTACTGGCCTTGCGGATTCGCAGGTTGATCGTCTCTTCCACCCCTGCATGGATGAAGCGCCAGCGATAGAGCCGGGCCGATTCCAGTTTGATCTCCGGCCGGACCTGGGAATTGAACATGGTGTAACGGCCGGATTCCTTCCAGGCATTGGGGTCGAACTGGGCGTCGAAATCCTCCACCACGCCCACCTCACCTTCATTACAAGTCCAGATGGCACTACCTTTCTTTGCCTTTTTTGTCTTGGCGTCGACCAGACAGGCATAGGGAATTTGCTGGATCAGCATCACCTCATTGGTGATATCCCCGCCGGGAGCAAAGCCTTTCAGCAGCGTATCCAGATCGCCGTTGCTGGCCATGGTCGGCGGGCGGTTCCCCTCAATCACCAGGGCACCCGCCATGCCACTGCCCACCTGAATGGCGGTGGAGCCATGGGTGTGCGGATGATACCAGAATGTACCGGCCGGATGATCGGCCGGTACATTATATTCATACTGGAAATCGACATTCGGTTTGATCGACAGCAGCACGTTATCGCTGTTGCCGGTCGGCGATACCCACAAGCCGTGGCTGTGCAGATTGGTGGTGTTGAAGCAGTGCGGGATATTGGTGTTGCCAGTGGCCCCACAAAGCGGTTCAGGCAGCAGCTTGTTCTGCAGGGTGATGCGCACGGTCTGGCCCGGCAGCATCTTGATGGTGGGCGCCGGGAAAGTGCCATCATAGGCACGCAGGCGAACCTTGTCATACCGGCCCGTGGCCGGGTTGAAAATCTGCCCATCGCTCAGCACGATGGGCAGAACATAATGCAATTCCTTGCCCGCCTGCACCGCATTGCCCAGGGCACGGGTGGTGAACTGGTTGAAGCCGGCCCGGACCGCCTTATCAGCCGTGGAGGTCAAGCCCTGTTCGGCCTGCAGCACCGGCGGCGGGGCAAAGTCCGGTGCCGGGACCGCTTTCTGCCCCTGCGCTGGCACAGCCAACCCCAAAGCGGAAAGGCAGAGAGCCCCCGCCATACGCAAGGACGATCCTACTGTTCCGCGCATTATCCCATCCCCCATTCAACGAAGAATGGTGAGATATATGACGCATATAGATCAACGGGACAACCATCTCAATCGCTTTACGGGTAAATATCGCTGCGATCCGCAACCTGCTCATGAGGATTGTGGGGCGTCCGCCTCCCGTTCCAGCGGGGTGACCAACCCGCCGGAGACGACCATTTTCAGCCCCTCCTCCACACTCATGCTCAAGGGGACCAACTGGCTGCGCGGTACAAACATCAGATAGCCAGAGGTTGGGTTGGGCGTGGTGGGCACAAAGACATTCACCACCTCCTCATCCGTCAGGCGTTGCACCTCGCCCTTGGTGGTGCCGGTGATGAACGCAATGGACCAGGTTTCCTTACGCGGAAATTCCACCAGCACCACTTCCCGGAACGCATCGGATTGCTGGGCCAGCACGGTTTCGAAAATCTGTTTGGTAGCGCTGTAGATGCCGCGAACCACCGGCATCCGCGCCACCAGTGCCTCGCCCACCCGCACCAGCAACCGGCCAGCGAACCCGGCCGAAGCCATGCCGACCAGTACCAGGAACACCAGCAGAATCAGCAGGCCCAGACCGGGTACGCTGAAAGGCAGGTAATGATCCGGGTGATAGGTTGCCGGCAACACGCCATTCACCAGCCGGTCGATTCCATCGATCACCAGCCAAGCCAGATAAAAGGTGATGGAAATGGGTGCCGTCACCAGGATGCCGGTGAACAAATAGGCCTTCAAACGTGCGCCTAAGGTCAAGTGAAGGGCCCATTTGCCGGTTTTGTCAGCACCCGGCCTTGTATTACGCTCCGTCACCCCAACCTCCTTGCAAAATCATCGGCCTGTCGAAACCGTAGCGGTTTGCGCCAGCCGGGCCTAGATGTACTCTGTTTAAACCCATTTGCAGACGGAACTCCCCCCGTGAGCGAAGCCCATAACGCCAATCTGGACCGCATCGACCTGTTGCAGTCGCTCAGTGCCGACGAACGCGCCAGCTTGGCCCGCCAATGCAGTTGGCGGCATTTCCACCCACATGAACAGATTGTGGACCGTTCGTCGGACAGCCGCGATGTCTGTTTCATCGTGGAAGGCCGGGTCCAGGTGGTGAACTATTCCCTCTCCGGCCGGGAAATCACCTTCGACGATATCGAGGCCGGTGGCTATCTCGGCGAATTGTCGGCCATTGACAGTGGGCCACGCTCTGCCTCCATCGTGGCACTGACCGAAACGCTGGTGGCCTTCATGTCACCACGCCTGTTCCTGGAAACGGTCACCGGCCATCCGGCTGTTGCCACGGCGGTGATGCGGCGGCTGGCCCATATCGTCCGTTCCTCCACCAGCCGGATCATGGATCTCTCCACCCTTGGCGCCAATAACCGGGTTCATGCAGAATTGCTGCGGCTGGCCAAGGCCGGGTTGAAGCCCGGCAACAAGGCGGAAATCACGCCGGTGCCGATCCATTCCGACATTGCCAGCCGCGTCTCCACCACTCGGGAGACAGTAGCACGGGTCATGAGCGATCTTGGCCGCGACAATATCGTTGTCCGCCAGGGGAACAGCCTGCTGATTGCCGACTTCGCCCGGCTGGAGGAGATGGTAGAGGAAGTGCGCGGCGATTGAGGGCAGGGACGGCTCACACGAAAAAATTAGGGTGTTGTGCCAATGCCACGCTTTTTGCCCTTTTAAAGTTCCGCTGCATTTGCTATATCAAAGGTGCTTGACCGTTGCAGATGAGCCACGGTTAGGACTTTACCTCCTTATGAGGCTCCCTTCATCTCTGGCCGGCTGCCACCCCGCAGCCGGCTTTCTTTTTTTCTGACGCCAAACCGGCGTACCGCAGATGGGTATCGCCGCGCCGCCGAGGGCTGCGCTGGCGATTGAAACCCCGTGATCGGCTCCGGTCACGGGGACATGGGATCAGATGTCGGGGTCAATCGTCCAGGTCGATCGAGGCGATGAGGTACCCTTGCTCCATCGGATAACGCTGATGGATGCGCAGCCGTGCCTGTTCCGGGCTGTCGGCGGTAATATCGAAATAATGAATATCAGCCCAGTCATCGTTCAACTGGCGATGCCGCTCCCCCTCCGCCAGCTTGGCACGGACCTGGGCATTGTAGATACCGACGGAATAACGGGGCATGGGGCACCTGCCGCAGGGGATCAGTTATTGATGCGGGCGAATTCCCGGAAGGTGACGGCGATCTTGTCTTCCACAATGGTCACCTCCCCACGCGCCACCATACGGCCGGACACCACGATATCGGAGAGATCATCGATCTTGCGGTCCAGTTCCACGATGGCACCACGGCCCAGCTTCAACAGGTCGCGCACCCGGATGACGGAGGTGCCAAGCACGACGCTCATCTCCACCTCCGTGTCATAGACGGCAGAAATCTCCGCCGCCTCTGGCACCATCTTGACGCCGCCACCGCCGGCCATCTCACCGAACATCGCGTCGATATCGTCCTGATCCGCCATGGCTGGATCACCCTTGCTGCTGGATGGTCATGGAAGGGGATGCTAGCACGCCCCCACCCCTTCGTGCAGCGACAAAGGCCGCCGCCTGACGCCAGGGGTCGATATTGAACCAACGCCGTGCCTGACCGGAGGGGGAGGTCAGCACGAACAGGGCCATCCCCTCCCAATCCGCCGGCTGCCGGCCCCAGGGAATTTCCCGTCCGGCCCCGATGGCGGCCAGAAAGATCGAAGCCCCGTGCTTGCTGGTAAAGGCGATTCCGCCGGGCCGGCAGCGGCGCATCTTGGCCATGAAGCCGGGCACATCATAGGCGTCCGGGGACAGGTCGGCATCATTGCCGATTTCCGTCTTGTTCAAATCCGTCAGGCCCAGCCCCAGATCGTTCAAGCGGGGAAAATCGGCGGCGCGCAAAGGTTCCGGCAACAATCCCACTTCCCACAAGCTGGGCCAGAACCGGTTGCCGGGATTGGCGTAATAGGCACCCCGCGCAGCGGAGATGCGCGACGGGGCCGTTCCGCAGAAAACGAGGTCAAGGCCGGGGCAAAGCAGGTCGGGCAGGATCATGGCTGCCACTCTGCCCCGCCGGGGGCCAGGGCGCAAGCCCGGCACTTCTTGCCCATGCCAGCACCGCACCTCCCAGAAATGGCGGAAAAGCTTGGTTGGCACGCTGATTGCTTATCACTCTGCAACCACGGGCCTTGCCGCCCATCGATGTTGCCGAGGGTAAGACGATGGAAAATTCACTCTACATCACACTGTCTCGCCAGGAAGCCCTGCGCCGGCAGATGGAAGTGATTTCCAACAACGTCGCCAACATGAACACGACGGGCTTCAAATCTCAGCGCATGTTGTTCCTGGAATATCTGGAGCGGCCGAACCGCGAAGGCGACCGGATGAGCTTCGTGCAGGATTACGGCCTGTTGCGCAACACTGAAGCCGGCCCGCTTTCCATCACCAAGAACCCCTTGGATCTGGCTCTGCGCGGTGATGGCTACTTCACGGTGGAAACGCTGTCCGGCCCCCGTTACACCCGCGGCGGCGCCTTTCAGTTGAACGCCAACCGCGAAATCGTGGACCGCGCCGGCCTGCCGGTGCTGGGTGAAAACAACCAGCGCCTGACCATTCCCGACGGCACCAACCAGATCGACATCCAGGGCGATGGCACGGTGAAGACCGAGCAGGGTGTGGTCGGCAAGCTGAAAGTGGTGAATTTTGCCGATGAACAGAAGCTCATGGAACTGGGCGGCGGGCTTTACAGCACCGATCAGGACGAAATCCGGATCGAACAGCCGCAGGTGACCCAGGGTGCGCTGGAAAGCTCCAACGTGCAGAGCGTGGTGGAGATGACCCAGATGATCGACGTCATCCGCACCTATCAGAATGTCCAGAAGATGATCGATACCGAGCATGAACGGATCCGCACCGCGATCCGTCAGTTGGCCCGGGCTCAGTAAGAAGGAACGGAAGAATGCGCAGCCTCTCCATCGGCGCCACCGGAATGCTGGCCCAGCAGCTCAATGTGGAAACCATCTCCAACAACATCGCCAACATGACGACCACTGGCTATAAGCGCCAGCGGGCGGAATTCCAGGATCTGCTGTACCAGAACCAGCGCCGCGTCGGTTCCACCTCATCTGATGCCGGCACCGTGGTGCCGTCGGGCATCCAGGTCGGCACCGGTGTGAAGGCTGCCGCCATCTACCGCATCAACGAACAGGGCAATATCAACCCCACCGGCAATACGCTGGATCTGGCCATCAACGGCCAGGGCTATTTCCAGGTGACGCTGCCCAATGGCGACACCGCCTATACCCGCGCCGGCTCCCTGCAATTGAACGCCCAGGGCACCATCGTCACCGGCGATGGTTATCAGGTGGTACCGGGCATCGTGATCCCGCAGAACACCGTGGACATCACCGTGAACCCGAATGGCGAGGTGCTGGCCAAGCTGGACGGTCAGATAGCGCCGCAGAATGTCGGCCAGATCCAGATCGCCAACTTCCCCAACACGGCCGGCCTGGAAGCCATCGGCGGCAACCTGCTGCTGGAAACCCCGGCCTCGGGCCAGGCGATTGCCGGCAATCCCGGCGCCCCCGGTTTCGGCCGCATCGCCCAAGGGGCGGTGGAAACCTCCAACGTCAATATCGTGGCGGAAATCACCCAACTGATCACCGCCCAGCGTGCCTATGAAATGAATTCCCGCGTCATCTCCACCACCGATCAGATGATGCAGTCGGTCAGCCAGTTGCGCTGATTGGGATTATCGTTAAGAAGGATTATTGCCATGCGCCGCCTTGCCGCCATCCTGATCGCCGCCACGCTGCTGACCGCCCCTTCGGCCGGTGCTGCCGCCCTGAAGCCGAACGGCGTGGTCAGCGCCCAGCAGGTGGTGCTGGGCGACCTGTTCGATGGATTGTCGCCGGAACAGGCGACCCGCGTGGTGACCAACGCCCCTGCCCCCGGCGGCACGTTGACCCTGGATACCGCCACCTTGCTGCGCATTGCCACCGCCAATGGCGTGGCCTGGCGGCCGGTAGGGCTGGGTGAAATGGTGCAGTTGAAGCGGGAGGCAGTGCAAATTCCGCAAGCGGCGATCCAGGACAGTCTGCGTGATGCCCTGGTGCAGCAGGCCGGCACTGGTGCCAATGTTGATATCCAATTGGATAACCGTTCCCTGGCGCTGTTTTTGCCGATCGGCAGCGATACGTCCCTGCGGGTGGAAAATCTTGCCTATGACCCGGTGCGCGGTCGTTTGACCGCCGATCTCATCGCCCCGGCCACGGGACCGCAACTGTTGCGCCAGACGGTCAGTGGCCGCGCCATCGACATGGTGGAACTGCCGGTGCTGAACCGCCGGCTGGCGCCGGGCGAAGTGGTGGGGGACAGCGACCTCAGCTACCTCAACATGCCGCGCGATCGGGTAATGGCGGGCGCTGTCACCCGTGCAGACGAACTGGTGGGCAAAAGTATGCGCCGTGCTGTGGCCCCCAACCAGCCGGTCAGCAACCACGATGTGCGCGAACCGGTGGTGGTGGTGAAGGGACAGGCGGTCACCATCATGTTGCAATCGGGTTCCATGCAACTGACCGCCCAGGGTAAAGCCCTGAGTGATGGGGCGCAGGGTGAGTTGGTACGGATTGTGAATAGCTCCAGCAGCAGGGTGATCGAGGCAACGGTGGCTGGTCCCAATCTGGTGACCGTCCGCCCCGCCGCAGAAATCGCCGCCGCCCAACAAGCCGCCGTCCGGCACGCCGCCACCCCCGCGCGGCCGAGCCGATAAGGAGAACCGAAATGTCCGCCGCCCGTCCGTTCCGCACCACCACCACACTCGCCACCCTTGTTCTGGGCGCCACCATGCTGACCGCCTGCGGCACAGCCGACCGGCTGGCCAATGTCGGCAAGGAACCGGCCTTCTCCTCCATCGAAGATCCCTCGCGCCGCCCGAATTATCAGCCGGTTCGGCTGCCGATGCCGGAAGCGCCGGTGGTGGAAAAGCGGGCCAACTCCTTATGGCGGGCGGGTTCGCGGGCTTTCTTCAAGGATCAGCGCGCCGCCCGCGTCGGCGACATCCTGACCGTCAATATCCAGATCAACGACAAAGCCCAGTTGCAAAATCAGACCACCCGCACCCGCAGCGGCAAGGAAAGCCTGGGCGTGCCCAACCTGTTCGGTCTGGAAGCCAGCACCAATACGTTGCTGCCCGATACGGTCAGTGCCGCCAGCCTGCTCAGCACCAACAGCGCCAGCAACAGCGTCGGCAATGGCCAGATCCAGCGGCAGGAGCAGATCAACCTGCAGGTCGCTGCCCTGATCGTGCAGATTTTGCCCAACGGCAATATGGTGGTGCAGGGCAAGCAGGAAGTCCGGGTGAATTACGAAATGCGCGAATTGACCCTGAACGGCATTATCCGGCCAGAGGACATCACGTCCGCCAACACCATCTCCTATGAAAAAATTGCCGAGGCGCGGATTTCCTATGGCGGCAAGGGCCAAGTCAGCGATCTGCAGCAGCCGCGTTGGGGCCAGCAGGTGATCGACATCATCAACCCGTTCTAAAAGACAGCCGACGGACGGATGGAGAAAGGCCGGCGGGGCGCTCCCCGCCGGCCTTTGCTGTTTCATCACCCTGTTTAGCGGCAAAGAAACTGTACTTTAATCATCAGCACATATCAGCCGTGTGAATTGGATGCTGGCTGTGCATCGGCATCGGAGGCAGATTATTGGCTTATGCGTCGTTTATTCGGCGCCGCGGCAAGTTGAGGGCAGCTTGGCACCGCGTCACCAAAGGCTTAAAGCGCCATAGCGGGAACTGCCCGCCGCCATGGCCCCGTAAGTTGGTTTGAAGACGGCGTCGATGGCAAGCACAGGGGCAGCACCCACGGACCCAGCAATACCGGCCATGGTTCGGTTAATCGGTCTGCACAAGGTTTTTGGCGGCAAGGGCAAACCCAGCGTCACCGCGCTGGACGGGGTGGACCTGATCGCCCCCACCGGCAGCATCACCGCCATCATCGGCCCCAGCGGGGCCGGCAAAAGCAGCCTGTTGCGCGCCGTCAATCTGTTGGAACGGCCGGACAGTGGTCGTGTGATCGTCGGCGGGCAGGATCTGACCGCCCTGACGGAAGCGGATTTGCGCCGCGCCCGGCAATCCATCGGCATGATCTTCCAGCATTTCAACCTGCTGGCCAACCGTACCGTGGCAGGCAACGTGGCCCTGGAGCTGGCCGGCTGGCCGCGTGACCGGATCGGGCCGCGTGTGGCCGAACTGCTGGATCTGGTGGGGCTGACCGACAAGGCAGGACAATATCCGGCCGCCCTGTCCGGCGGGCAGAAGCAGCGGGTGGGCATTGCCCGCGCGCTGGCCCCCAACCCGCAATTACTACTGTGTGACGAGGCGACCAGCGCGCTGGACCCGGAAACCACCCGGCAAATCCTGGACCTGCTGCGCCGGATCAACCAGCAGCTTGGGCTGACCGTGCTGTTGATCACCCATGAAATGTCGGTGGTGCGGGAAGTGGCCGACCATGTGGTGGTGCTGGAGGCTGGGCGCATCATCGAACAGGGGGATGTGACGCGCATCTTCACCCATCCCCAGCACCCCACCACCCGCGATTTTCTGGCTGGGGAAACGGGGACGAGGTTGCCGGCGGCACTGGCCGCCCGCCTGTCCCCCATAGCCCGGCCCGGCGATGTGGCACTGGTGCGGCTGCACGCGCTGGGGCCGGTGGCGGCGGGGCCGGTGCTGGCCGGTTTTGCCCTGGCCGGGGTCGCCGCCAGCCTGGTGGCCGGGCGGGTACAGGCCCTGAAGGATATTCCCTTTGCCGCCCTAGTGCTGGCCCTGAAGGGCGATGCGACGGCCATTACGGCGGAAATCAACCATCTGCGCGCCCAGGGGGCGGATATTGAGGAGCTGGGCCATGTCGCCGCAGATGCTGTCGCTTTTAACTGACGCCACCCTGCAAACCCTGTCCATGGTGCTGGTGGCCGGTGCACTGGCCTGCCTGGGGGGCATTCCGCTGGGCCTGTTCCTGGCGCTGTGCGGGCCGGGCGACCTGTTGCCGCGCCCGGCCCTGCAGCGCCTGCTGGGGCTGGTGGTCAATGCCGCCCGCTCCACCCCCTTCATCATTCTGGTGGTGGCCATTGTGCCGCTGACGCGTGCGCTGACCGGCACCTCCATCGGCACGGCGGCGGCCACGGTGCCGCTGACACTGGCCGCCATCCCCTTCATTGCGCGGGTGGTGGAAGCCGCCGTGCGGGAGGTGGATCATGGGCTGCTGGATGCCGCCCGCGCCATGGGCGCGCGGCCCGGCCAGATCATCCGCCTTGTGCTGCTGCCCGAAGCCCGCGCCGGCATCCTGCGCGGGCTGACGCTGGCCGCCGTCAATCTGGTGGGTTATTCCGCCATGGTGGGGGCCGTGGGCGGCGGCGGGCTGGGCGATCTGGGCATCCGCTATGGCTATCAGCGCTTCATGCCGGAAATGATGCTGGCCGTCGTGCTGATCCTGATCGTTCTGGTGCAAATTCTGCAATCGGGCGGCGAGGCGCTGGCCCGCAAACTTGATAAACGCCATCTGAAAGGCTGACATCCATGCGCATCCTGGCCCTGCTGGCGCTTGCCGCCGCCTTCGCCCTGCCCGCCCAAGCGGAGAAAATCCGCGTCGGCGTCACCCCCGGCCCGCACGCCCAGATCATGGAAAAGGTGCGCGACCAAGCCAAGGCGACGGGGCTGGACATCGAAATCCTGGAATTCAGCGACTATGTGGTGCCGAATGAGGCACTGGCCAGCGGGGATCTGGATGCCAACAGCTTCCAGCACCAGCCCTATCTGGATAACCAGATTGCCGACCGGGGTTATAAACTGGTTTCCGTCGCCAAGACGGTGACCTTCCCGCTGGGCCTGTTCTCCGCCAAGCTGAAAAGCCTGGAGGCGCTGCCGGCCAAGGCCAAGGTCGCCATCCCCAACGATCCCACCAATGGTGGCCGCGCCCTGATCCTGCTGGCGCACCAGGGCTTGATCAAGCTGCGCGACGGGGCCGGGCTGGCCGCCACGCCGCTGGATATCACCGACAATCCGAAGAACCTGCGCATCGTGGAACTGGATGCTGCCCAGTTGCCGCGCAGCCTGAACGATGTGGATATTGCCGCCATCAACGGCAATTACGCGCTGGAAGCCGGGCTGGACCCGACCAAGGATGCGCTGGCGCGGGAGGCCGCCGATGGCCCCTATGCCAATGTCATCGCGGTAAAGGCAGCAGACAAGGACAAGGCCTGGGTGAAGGCGCTGATCGGCGTCTATCAGACTGCGACGATAAAACAATATATTATCGAAACCTTCAAAGGGGCCATCGTGCCCGCTTGGTAAACATCACGCAGGTGACATAAAGATTTCATACAGGTGACCTCACCTTGAGTATATCGTGACAGGGGTAGATTCCTGTCCCTTTCAACATAAAGTTAAACCAGACAGGAACAGTGGAATGACCGTGCAACTGTGGCCAATGGAACACTCAAAAGCCTGACGTTGCGTCAGGCCGTGTTGATATTGTTGAGCGCGGTGGGCATCGGCATGATGCTCTCCGCGGCAGAGGCCACGTTCACCATTTATCGCAAGCAGAGTGAGGCACAAAGCCAGCTTAGCCAGATCATGAATCTGCTGGAGGGGCCCACCCGCAACGCACTGTGGAATCTGGATCATTCCCTGGCCGACAGTATTTTCAGTGCAGCACAGGCGTTAGAGCCGGTGGGCCGCATTGAAATTCATGATATATCCGGCACCATGTTCGCTGCGGCCGGTACCCGCCCCGAAATGCGCGATGATTTTCGTCATCGCATGATCGCCCCCTACATTACTGCCGAGCGAATCTTGACCCGGCCCGGCAGTGATGAGGTGATCGGTCAACTGCTGCTATATCTGAAGCCCGACCGTTTCATTCATGACGCCCGGGCCAGCATTCTGGGTTCCCTGGCCCTGGGCTTGACACGCAACCTGCTGCTGGCCCTGCTGTTATCGGCTGTATTCCATGTATTTCTGACCCGTCCCCTGATCAAGCTGGGGCGGGATCTGATCCGGGTACGACCCGACAACCCCTTGGCCAACCCCATCAGGGTGCCGCGTTTCCACAATAATGATGAATTGGGTTATGTAGCATCACGCATTAACGAGCTGCTGGCCCAATTGCACCGGTCACAGTCGGAATTGCGCCGGCTTGCCACGCGCGATCCGTTGACCGACATGCCCAACCGGCTCCTGATGGGCGAAGCGCTGAATGGTGCTGTGGCGCGGGCCCAGCAAAGCGGACGACCGCTGGCTGTGATGTTCCTGGATCTGGATCGGTTCAAGCATATCAATGACAGCCTCGGCCATGCCACCGGCGATGCATTGTTGCGGCAGGTGGCCGAACGGCTGCGGGAGACCCTGCCGGCGGGCCAGTCAGCCGGGCGCCTGGGTGGCGATGAATTTCTGATCGTGCTGGAGAATATGGTCAGCGTGGATGAGGTGACCAACCTTGCCCGCCGACTGTTGAACACGCTCTCCCGCGCCTATCCCATCGAGGGGCAGATTTTGCATGTGGGTGTCAGCGCCGGGATCGCCATGTATCCCGATGACGGGGACACCGGTGTCTGTTTGATGCGGCACGCAGACGTTGCCATGTACGCCGCCAAATCCATGGGCGGCGGTACTTTCAAATTCTTCGACCGGGAGATGACCGAACGGGCGATGATCATCCTGCGCACCGAAGCCAGCTTGCGCGACGCGCTGGCGGAAGAGGCGCTGCACATCCATTACCAGCCCAAGATCAATCTGGCGACGGGCAATATCGCAGGTGCTGAAGCGCTGGTGCGCTGGAACCATGCTGGGCGCATGATCTCCCCCGCTGAGTTCATTCCGATCGCAGAGGAAACCGGCCTGATCATCGATCTGGGCTATTGGATTTTGACCCAGGTGTGCCGGGATACGGCATCCTGGCATCGCCGGTTGCCCGGTATCAGCATTGCGGTCAATGTTTCGGCCCGCCAGTTGGCCGAACGCGATTTTGCCGAGCGCGCCATCGCCATCGTGCGCAAGGCGGGGCTGTCACCCGCCATGTTCACGCTGGAGGTGACAGAATCGGTTGTGATGCGGGATGTGGCCAATCAGGTGGCTGTATTGAAAGATCTGCGCACCGCCGGGTTCCGTATCGCCGTGGATGATTTCGGTACCGGCTATTCCTCCCTCTCCTACCTGCGGCAGTTGCCGGTGACGATGTTGAAGATCGACCGCAGCTTCATCAATGATGTGCCGGGCGATGCCGCCATCGCCGCCACCGTCATTGCATTGGGCAAGAAACTCGGCCTGACCACCGTGGCTGAAGGGGTGGAAACCCAGGAACAATATGATTGGCTGCGCAGCGAAGGCTGTGATCAGGTCCAGGGCTATCTGATCTCCCGCCCTGTACCGTCCACGCGGTTTGAACGTGAATTCGTCGATCCCAGTGCCGGGCCATATTTGCGGCTGGTGGGTGCTGACGATTGAAAAATGGGTGCCAGTCGGAACCGGCACCCATAACGCCCCCTCAACCCTTGGTCAGCTTTTCCCACCATTTCGGCTGGGACTGGCAGGAATATTCATCACCCCAGTTGGCATCCACCGGTTCCAGCGGCGTGGGCGGCATGTCGGCCATGGCCTTCAGATATTCGATGACGGCCCGGCGTTCATCCGGTGAAAGCGCACGACCGATGACGCCGGGGCCGGTCTGGTCGCTGAACAGGTGCCCGCTATTGGCGTTGCCGGCCTTATCCGTCTCCAGCTTGAAACCGCCCTTGATCTCCTTGGTAAGATAGCCGAGCGTGGCCGGGTCATATTCATAATTGCCCAGCCAGAAGCTCTTGGACCGCTCGGCCAGCGGGCTCAACAGCTCATAGACGTTCGGCACGGCGCCATTATGCAGATAGGGCGGGGTGGACCAGACACCATCCAGCGGTCGGGCCTTGTAGGCGCAGGGGGCGCGCACAAGGTTCTTACGGCCAAACCCGTCATATTCTTCGCGATCATGGTCGCTCAGGCCCAGCAGATCATAGGCCCGGTCCTTGACCCCGGTGGTCACCACATAAAGCCCCTCTGCCGGGTCGATATCGCCCGGTTTGCCGGTGAGCCTGGAAGGGTCGACCACGGTATCGGCGAAATTGGCAGCGGCCGTCGGGTCGGTGCCAATGCGTTCCAGCGGCACCATGGTGACGGCCCATTTCGCCTGTTGGTTCTGGCCGTCCTTGATGGGGCGCGGGGCGTGGCAGTGGGAACAATTCTCTTCAAACAATGCGCGGCCCTGTTCGGCCTTGGCCTGATCATAGGCGCCGAAAATCTCCGCCGGCCATTTCGGCGCGGTCAGATGCCATAGCCGCTCCTCGATATCCTTCAGGTTTGTCACCGGGATGGAGGTATCCCACTGGTCCGGCTTGGGGATCGGATCGCCATTCACCGTGACGAAATTTGTCCGCGCCCGCACGCCCAAAGCCTCACCCACATTGCGGGCCATCGGCTGGTGGACGGAGCCATTATACTGCACCCAGTCGAACTTCCAGATATCCCAGAGATAGGGGAAGTTCACCGGCGCATCGGCGGTGCGGTAATTTTCAGGCTGATGCAGGTCATCCCCGAAAACGGTGTTGCCGATGCGGCCCAGCGCATCCAGCCGGGTGAACCCTTCCTTGGTGGGATAGGTATCCTTGGTGAAACCGTACCAGACGGTGGCGACGGCCTTGTGCGCGGCAGCCCTGAAGGCGGCCTTCAGCACGGTATAGGCCCCCTCATCCTCATAACGGTCGCCCAGCACGGCTTTGGCAAAGCGACGCCATTTGAAGGGGTTATAATAGGTTTCGATCAAAGACAGGCCAAAGGCGCTGGAGAAGCCGGTAACATCGGCACCCGCCTGCGCCCCGCTGACCCGGAAGGCCGTGCCCTTGTAGCTGAGCTGACCGGTATGACAGGCGGCACAGGTAAAGCCGACCACCGGGCCCATGCCCTTGTCCGTGGGCGGCCCCTGATCATTATGGACAGCAAAGCCCACCGGCAGGCCAAGCGGGTTACGCGGGCTCACCTCATGCGGCAGGAAACCAAGCTGATAAAGGAAGCCGCTATCCGACAATTTGTCGGTGCTGAAGGGGCGTTCCATGGCCATGAACCAGGATACGGGTGCAATCACCGTACCCTGGGCCGTGAAGTCATAGAATGCCCGGTCTTCCTGGCTCCACCCCTGTTCAGCCCAGACGACCTTTTCCACCGGTCGATCCGGCAGTTCCCCCCCGCAACCGGCCAGGACCGACAGCGCGGCCCCAGCCAACAGCATCTTCCCCCATACCCGCATATTCTCCCCCTCGGAGCAATTTTTATCCTGCCGAACCTATGCCATAGGTTGTTCTGCAGCAAAATTAAAATCGCCTAGCGGGAGTACAGGATAGACACTCAGGCAGCCACTGCGACGGGACCAATATAGCGGGATTGCGGGCGCATCAGCCGGCCCGTCGCCTCCTGCTCCATCACATGTGCAGCCCAACCGGCGACGCGGCCCATGGCAAAAACCGGGGTGAAAAGCTCGCGCGGCAGGCCCAGCGCATCCAGCAGCAGGGCGGTATAGAACTCCACATTGGTTTCCAGCGGCCGGTCAGGCCGATGCTGGCGCAAGGCGGCAACGGCGACTGCTTCCACCTGTTCGGCCAATTGGATGCGCGGGCTGGACAGGCGGCGCACGGCGGCCTTCAGCACCTCTGCCCGGGGGTCGCGCACGCGATAGATGCGATGGCCGAAGCCCATCAACCGCCGCCCCGCTGCCAATTCACCCGCCACCCACGGACCGGCATTGGTGGCATCACCCACCGCATCCAGCATATCCAGCACCGGCCCGGGGGCCCCACCATGCAGCGGGCCTTTCAAGGCACAGAGCCCCGCGACAATGCTGGACACCATGCCGGCACGGGTGGAGGCCACGATACGGGCAGCGAAGGTAGAGGCATTCAAGCCATGGTCGCTGACCGTCACCAGATAGGTATCCAGGGCACGGGCCAGCGCTGCTTCTGCCGGTGCCCCTGTCAACATGCGCAGGAAATCGGCCGCATGGCTCAATCCGGCATCCGGCGCCACCGGGGCCAGCCCCTGGGCATGGCGGTGCTGGGCGGCGATGAAGACAGGCACCGCCGCCGTCACCATGATCGCCGCATCCTCTTCCATCGCATCGGGCAGACCGGACAGCATCAACCGCAACCCCTCCACCGGCGTTAAGCCCTGGGTTCCCGGCAGCAACCGGGGTACCAGCGCCCAAACGGCCAGCCGCGCCTGGCCCAGATGCTGGCGGATGGCCGCATCGCCCTGATCAGCCAGCGGGTGGAAACCGCGCCAGAGCAACGCCGTCACCCCGGCGAAATCCAGGCTGGCCGAGGCGCGCTCCACCGGCAGACCGCGCAGCACCAGCACACCGGCGGCGCCGTCGACATGGCTCAGCACCGTTTCCGCCGCCACCACACCGTCCAGACCGATATTCATGACATCCTCCAACAATGAAACCGTGATCGCTGGACAGTGTTGGGGAGGCGTGCATATATGGTCAATCTTGATTGAATTGATCAATATATCATGAATACGCCGCTGACCCTGAGTGCCAAGGAAGCCGCCGCTGAACTGGGCGTCAGCCTGGCCACGCTTTACGCCTATGTCAGCCGGGGGTTGATCCGGTCGGAAGCGACGGGCGGCGGGCGGACGCGGCTTTACCGGGCCGAGGATGTGCACGCACTGGTGGCCCGCCGCGATCGCCCCGCCGATACCACCCCCGACCGGGCATTGGATTGGGGGGCGCCGGTGCTGGAATCGGCCATCACCCTGATCACTGGCGGTGGGCTTTATTACCGGGGCCGTGACGCCACGGCCCTGGCACAGGAGGCCACGCTGGAAATGGTGGCTGGCCTGTTGTGGGACTGCGCGGAAGATGCCTTTGCGGGGGAGGAGCCGCCGCCCCTGCCCGCCCTGGCGACGCAATTGCCCGACATGATGGACCCGCTGGATCGGTTATTGACGCTGTTGCCGCTGGCCGGGGCCGCCGATTTGAAAGCCGTCAACCGCACCCCGGCGGGGCTGGCGCGCACCGGCGCGCGTATCCTGCGGCTGACCGGGGCTGTGCTGGCCGGGACCGAACCGACGCGCCAGCCGCTGCACCAGATGTTGGCCGACGCCTGGGGTATCCGGGATGCGGTGGCACAGGCCCTGATCCGCGCCACGCTGGTGCTATGCGCCGATCATGAATTGAACGCGTCGGCCTTCACCGTGCGCTGTGTCGCCTCCACCGGGGCCAATCCTTATGCCTGTATATCCGCCGGCATCGGGGCCTTGCGCGGTCCGCGCCATGGCGGGGCCACCGGGCTGGTGGCAGCCCTGCTGCCCCGGCTTCTGGATGGGCCGGCGACACCGGCCCAGGCCCTGGCTGCCCTGCTGGCACGGGGGGAGGAAGCCCATGGCTTCGGTCATCCGCTCTATCCGGACGGTGATATCAGGGCACAATGGCTGCTCCGCCGGATGAAACAGGCGTGGCCCCAGGACCAGCGGTTGGCCCGCGCGCTGGAACTGGGATGGGCCGGCAAGGATATCGCCGGCCTACCCCCCACCATCGATTTCGCCCTGGTGCTGCTGGCCGACCGGCTGGCCCTGCCTGCCACGGCACCACTGATCCTGTTCACCGTGGGGCGTACCGTGGGGTGGATGGCGCACCTGCTGGAACAGATGCGCACATCCGTTCTGATCCGCCCGCGGGCGCGCTATACCGGTATCCGACCAGGGTGATGGCTTGGCATCGCCCACCCGCAACCACATATGAAGGGAGAGAGGAGAGGAAACGGATGCCGGAACGCACACCTGAAATGGATGAAGCCGTCGAGGATGCGTTGCGCGTCGACCCGCTAAAGTTGGAACGCGACAGCAAGCTCGTGCTCTCCCGCTTCTGGAGCAAGCTGCGCGACAGCCTGTGCCGTATTCCCTTCGCGGAGAAGGTGATCGCCGCTTACTATGCCGCCACCGATCCGGCCACGCCGTTCCGTGCCAAGGCCATCCTGATGGGGGCTTTGGCCTATTTCATCATGCCGATCGATGTAGTGCCGGATTTCATCGCCGTACTGGGCTTCACCGATGATGCCGCCGTGTTGATGCTGGCCCTGCGTACTGTCAGTGGTGCCATCCTGCCCCGCCACCATGATCAGGCCCGTGCCTGGTTGCTGGGCCACAAGGTCAGCCCGACGGATCAAACGGAAATACAGGCCGGCCCTGTGATCGAGAACTGACGGCCAGCCTCACAGTTTTTCCATCAGGGCGGCGATAAACAATCGTACCTTGGGCGGGATCAGCCTTGGGCTGGGGGTGATGGCCCAGATGCCCCAGGGTTCCGGAACTGCGTCCACCAAATCCACCGGCACCAGGGCTCCCGACGCCACCTCCTGCGCGGCGTTCCAGGCCGCCATGCAGGCGATGCCGGCACCCGCGATACAGGCGGCCTGTACCGTATCAATGCTGTTGGCCGTCAGGCGCCCGTCGACACGGTGGTGCAAGACCCGGCCGTCGATCAGGAAATCCCAATAAGGCAAGCTGGTCTGGATCAGGCAATCATGCCCCGCCAGATCGGCCAAGATGCGCGGACAGCCGCGGGCTGCCAGATAGGCGGGTGCGGCGAAAAGCTGGCGCGGGCTGTCCCCCAGCCGGCGGGCCATCTGGCTATTCTCCAGCGGCTTGCCAACGCGGATCGCCAGATCCACCCCGTCAGCCGCCAGATCCAGCCGCAGATCGGTCACCACCAGTTCCACCCGCAAGGCCGGATGGGCCGCCAGGAAGGGCGAAAGTAACGGGGCGATGACTTTACGGGCAAAGGCGCTGGAGGCACTGACGCGCAGCAGGCCCGAAGCGCCCAGCGCCTCAGGGCGGACAGCATCACGGGCCCCGGCCTCCCCTTCCAGCAGGACGCGGGCATGGGGCAAAAACGCCTCCCCGGCCGTGGTCAGTGACAGGGCACGCGTGGTGCGGTGCACCAGCCGCACGCCCAGTTCCGCCTCCAGAGCGGCCAGCCGACGCGAAGCCACCATGGGGGCGATACCCAGCCGCCGGGCGGCGGCGGCCAAGCTGCCGCTGGCCACGGCTTCCACCAGAACCTCGGCATCGGCAAGGTTAATCATATCAGTTCCCGATAGGCTGGCATATCAAAACCACAAACTACCGCCTAATTAGGAGATAATCCAGATTGCTTCCCATGAACCGCGAATGGAGCGACCTTCATGGACACCCAGTCAATGACCGCCGGACCTGCCCCCCAGGCCCACCCTTTGGATCGGGCGCTGACTTTTGCCCTGGCGGCAGGGGCCGGCGTGGCGGCGGCCAATATCTATTACAACCAGCCCATGCTGGGGCTGATGGGTGGAGAAATGGGGGGTGGCGTCAGTCTGGTACCCACGGCCACCCAACTAGGCTACGCGGCGGGCTTGTTCCTGCTGGTGCCACTGGCCGACATGCTGGAACGCCGGGCCCTGGTGGTGACCACTTTTCTGCTGCTGGCTGTGGCGCTCGCCGGTGCCGCTCTGGCACCGGGGGCCGGAACGCTGATCGCAGCATCGCTGCTGATCGGGCTGTTCAGCACCGTGGCACAACAAATTGTACCCTTCGCCGCCCATCTGGCCCCGGCGCATAAGCGCGGCGCCGTGGTCGGCACGGTCATGTCCGGCTTGCTGAGCGGGATCCTGCTCAGCCGTACCGTCGCCGGGCTGGTGGCCAGCCATGGCGGTTGGCGCACCATGTTCTGGTTGGCCGTGCCGGTGGCGCTGGGCATGGCCGGCTGGATGGCCCTGCACTTGCCGAAAAGCCCGGCAGAGGGGCATCTGCGCTATGGCACAATGCTGAAGTCGCTGCTGCATCTGTGGCTGGAATTGCCTGCCCTGCGGCTGGCCGCCCTGACCCAAGCCCTAATGTTCGGCGCTTTCAGCGTGTTCTGGACCGTGCTGGCCCTGCGCCTGCAACAGCCGGATTACGCCCTGGGCGCCGATGTCGCGGGGCTGTTCGGTGTACTGGGACTGGTAGGCATTCTGGCTGCCCCCCTGTCAGGCCGGTTGGCCGACCGAGGGGGACCGGCGGTGGTGGTGCGGGCCGGGGCGGCGCTGACGCTGGCTGCCTGGGTGATTTTCGGCCTGTGGCAGAGTCTGGCGGGATTGGTGCTGGGGGTGATCGTACTGGATCTGGCGGTGCAGGCAGCCCTGATCTCCAACCAGCACATCGTTTTTTCCCTGCGCCCACAGGCCCGTGCCCGACTGAATACCCTCTTCATGGGTTCCATGTTCATTGGTGGTGGTTTCGGCTCGGCCGCAGCCATGCAGCTCTGGCCCCATGCCGGATGGACGGGGATCAGCCTGCTGGGGGCTGGATTGTCGCTCCTGGCCCTGCTTGCGCAGATGGCTACGCGGCGCAACCATTGATGCCGAATAATATCATCGGCATGAAATCTTGACCGTTGGTCAATCTTTCCTGCCCCTCAATCGCCGGCGCCAGCATCCGCTGGCTTGGCTTCGCCGCACGAGCGGCGCGGCGGCGGTCGCCGCCGTACCAACGGTCATAAATTATGACCGTTGGTATAAATCCGCATCGGATAGGAAGATCCGCCCATCACCATTTGAAGTTGTGAAAAAATCAAAACCCGCTACCTTGGCCAATAACAACGCAGCCGGAGCGCTGGGAACAGCCGATGAAAAAACAGCCCCATCGACAGAAACAGAGCGGTGGAACCCTTGGGTTGGCGATGGATTTGGCCTGGCTGGATCAGGTGATCAGCCATCGCTTTGACCCGAATAGTGCACAGCTTCCCTTGCCGGCACCGCCGGCTTTCCAGGATCGATCCGACGATCCTTATGCTGAAATGGTCCATGCCCTGCGGCTGGAACCGGCAGAGCGGCTGGTGTTGATCCTGGCCTTGACGCCCCATCTGGCACCGGAACGGCTGGACCCGTTCCTTTTGAAAAATGAGGCGACCGGGCGCTGCTTTAGCGAATTCGGTGGCATGGCTGGCCAGTCACATACCGGTTTTCTGCCAACGGCGGAAACAGCCCTGTTTCTGCTGGCAGGGCGCGACTTGGCGCAGCGGCTGATAGAAAGGCCGCGCCTGCTGGCAGGCAGCGCGCTGCATCGCAACGGCTTGATCGAACTGGACCTGCGCCACCCCGAGGAGCCGCCGCTATCGGCCATGCTGAGACCAGGGCCTGCCTGGTTGGAACGGCTGCTGAGCGGCAGCGAGGCAGACCCTCCACCCGGACCCGGTTTTCCGGCCGTGCGGGTGACGACGACGCTGGATTGGGCCGATCTGGTTCTGGATGATATCACGATGGAACAGGTGGAGTTGATCCGGACATGGATCAGCCATGCCGACACACTGCTCTCCGATCCGGAGTTGGCCCGCCGGTTGAAACCGGGCTATCGCTGCCTGTTTCATGGCCCCCCCGGTACCGGCAAGACGCTGACGGCCAGCCTGTTGGGCAAGGCCCATGGGTTGCCGGTTTACCGGGTGGATCTGTCACGGGTGGTGTCGAAATGGATCGGTGACACAGAGAAAAATCTAGCAGCCTTGTTCGACCACGCCCAACACCGCAACTGGATTCTCTTTTTTGACGAGGCCGAATCCCTGTTCGGTCAGCGCACCGAGAGCCGATCGGCCAATGACCGGTCGGCAAACCAGCAGATATCCTATCTGCTGCAGCGGCTGGAGGATTATCCGGGCCTGACCATCCTGGCGACCAACAGTCGTTCCTATATGGACGAGGCCTTCACCCGCCGCTTCCAATCCACCATCCGCTTTCCCTTCCCCGGCCCCGCCGCCCGCCGCCGGCTGTGGGAAGAAAGCTTCCGCAGTCCCCGTTTCATCCTGGACAGGGACGTCGATTTCACCGCCCTGGCGGAAAAATATGAACTGGCCGGCGGCTCCATTATCAATGTGCTGCGCCATGTCTGCCTGCTGGCAGTCCGGCGCACCCCACCGATCATCCATGCTAAGGATCTAGCCCAGGGCATCCGGGAAGAGATGCAAAAGGAGGGGCGTTTTTCTAAATAGACTTTAGATAATCTTCTTTGTGCAATTTTAGATAATGATATCCTTGCCCTGCAATCTCAGATCGGGGGAGCCATATGGCTGGTCATTCACAGGCGCAGCGGGCCACGACATCCAGCAGCGGAAAATCCGTCAACGATACCGCCAGCATGGCCCCCGCACGGCCGTTGACGCAGTTGGCAACCGCCCTGCAGGCGGGACCGGGGATGGAAAAGCTGCTGTCAATGCAGGCACAGTTGGCCCCGACAACCCAGCGAATGCCCAACCGGACCGGTCTGCCCGACAGCCTGAAACAGGGGGTTGAGGCACTGTCCGGCCTGTCGATGGATGATGTGAGGGTCCACCGCAACTCCACAGCGCCGGCACAGATGCAGGCGCAGGCATTCGCCCGGGGTACCGACATCCATCTGGCCCCCGGCCAGGAACAGCACCTGCCGCATGAGGCATGGCATGTGGCGCAGCAAAAGCAAGGCCGGGTGGCAGCAACAGTTCAGGCGTTCGGACACAATTTGAACACGGATCCAGCCCTGGAACAGGAAGCGGATCTGATGGGCGAACGGGCGGTGGCGCAGACGGCTGGCCAGCCATCACCACGCACTGCCCCCATTCCTGGAAATAACGAAATCACACAGGGAAAATTCTTGCATGATGAAAAAACAGAATACACGGAAGATGATTACGAAAGACTATACCATCAATTACGAGAAAAAAATACAAGCGAAGAGAGAATTGCCGAATTAATGGGAATGGCTAATGATGAAGATAATTTTTATATGGTAAAAGTCACAAGATCCGGCGCAATAACAAATGAGGTTCAAGAGAAAGAAGAAAAAACAGGCTCAGGCATCCCCTTTGCCTTCAGGTACAATCACGCAGAAGATGCACCTGAAACCATGGATATGGGCATTGAGCGCGGTGGAATACTTGCAAGACCATCCAACAAAAAAACATATGAGAATGTGATATCGGAATTCCGAAACCCACTCCTGCAAAATATCCATAATATTCATAAGACTCAAATATTACATCCAGAAAAATACCAATACGACGATGAAGAATCAGAAAATGAAAATGTCTTTTTTGAAGATGATGCAGACGAATCCAATATGGGAATGGAAATTGAAGATGAAGGAACCTCATCCGATCTGGATGAAGCCGACCAACAACAAGAAGAAGATTTGTCGCCCAATATTTTACGCAGCAGCCTGATCGCGAAATCGGTAAGGGGAAATCTTCCCGCAGACCGCAAGCGTGCGATCCAACAAACGAAGATCATGGGAATTAGCCCCGTAGTAGCCGCTGCAAGCTTAGGATTGCCAAATGCAACAAAGGGCAACTGGGAATGGCTGCATATGGTGGCGTTCAGCATCAAGATCACCCATAGCAGTGAATTATCCGATAAATCGCGCCTATCGATCCAGCGCACGGCACAGCCCCAGCAAATCCGGGAAAATCTGGCCCTAGGTACCGCCGCCAGCAATACAGAGATGTTAAGTTGGGAAACCGCCATAAAACGGGTGATGGCGAAATATAAGGGAATAACGCTACAGCTTATTGCTATGCCTTTGATCGAGATACATCACGTGGATACCATTGCGGTCCCGGTATGCCACTTCCTGCGATACCATTTTAATTTTGAATATCAAGACCATGACCACCAGATTATCTCAGCCCCCGTCATGGTGGATTTTGATACGCAGACCCACACCAAACCATCGGCCGCCAGCTTCAAGAAAGTCTCCGACGCCGTAAACCTCGCTGTTGCCAGCCTTCTTGAGGCAATGGCGAAATTGGGAAAATCTGATTTGAACCCAGAGCCGGGTCACCCGAATTTAAGTCCGGCTATCATCGACTTAAACAAAAAAGAGAAAGCGGAGGGAATACGAACAGAACACACTGCTCCGCTTGGCAAGTAATTTATGTTAACGACACGCCATCATCGACGAAGATGAAGCCGAACGACATAGATGAGAAAGGAAATTATTACCAGATGACATGTACGGGCTGCACCATCCACGGATGAAGAATCATCCGGAACCCCCAGGGCACCTGATCAACCAGCACATCCAGCGTTTTGCGCTCCACGGTCACGGCGGGGCCGTCCGGCCGCAGTTCCAGCCGGCCGGACCGCTGTAGAAAGCTCTCCTGCAACCCTTCGACGCTGGTGTTGCTGATGACGGACCAGTTGGCCAACATGGCCCTCAGCAATTGTTCACACAGGTTGGTTTCAGCCCCGGTCGGGATCACCGCGGCGGCAACCGGTGTATCAGGCGTCAAGCCACAAAGCAGCTTGTTCAGCACCAGTTCCGGTTCCGGCGCATCACAGCGCCCATCCACCAGGAATTGCAGCAGATGCACGGCCCGGGACACCTGATCGGGATCGATGCGCGCGCTCTGTCCCGTGTCATCAGCGGGCCGCAGCAAGCCCAGTGAACTAAACAGTTGCGGCAGGAATGGGCTCGCCAGCACCAGTCCGGCATTTTCCACGTACAGGCATTCCAGCTCCGTTTCCTGAAACATCGGATGGCGTGGGGCCGGTGTACGGGCAGGCCGGGGCGGCGGTGCCGGAGGCAGACAGGTTGCCAATGGCCCCCGCCCCGCCGCCCCGGCCAATTGTCGTGCCAAGGACAATAAATCGCCCAGCCGGTTCGCCGGCAAATCCAGCCCTTGTGAGAGCAGGAATTGAGCCGCCAAAGACAGGGAACGCTGCCCCGCCGGGGTGCGTCGCAACCAGTCCAACAGGGTTGCGCGTAGCCGTCCGATCGCCGCTGCACCACCAAACCCCAGCCGGGTCAGGGCCTCGCCCAGAAGTTCCAGCAATGCCAGCAGAGGGTCGGCCAAGGCCGGTTCCAGCCGGGTCAGCCGCCGTCGCCACCCCCGCGCATCCTGCCGCCCCAGTCGGTGCAGGCGGGCGCTGGAAGGTCCATTATCCTCGGCATCCGCCATCGCACGTCCATCCATTCCCTGTTCCAACGCCAGTTCGTTGATCAGGGCCGGCAGGGTTTCCGCCTGGAAGGGCCGCTGGCTGGTGCGTTGCACCGCCATCGCCAGGGCCGCCAGCAAATCAGCATAGGCGATCTGCTCGGCAGCGGCCAGATCCTCCAGCAACCGCCGCAACCAGCTTCGCCGATTGAAATGGCTGCCGGGCTGGCGCAGCAGATGGGCCAGGGTCAATTGCCGCAACAGCCGCACGAATCGATCCTGCGGCAGCGGTACCAGCGCTTCCTGCCGGTGCAGCCGGGCCAGCCCATCCAGGCAGGTCAACACCGGCCCGGCCCGGTCCGGTGCCAACTGACGGACCAGTTGGGTGAAGCCGATATCAGGCAACCGCTGCACCAGCAAGGCCAGCCGACCCGCCATCGGCTGCAGCCCGGAAAACGCCATCCAGGCAGGGGGGGATGGGGCGGGAGTGACAGGCGGAACGGCGGTCTCCGTCTCCGCCGCCAACACCTCGCCCAACAGGCCAGGCAAGGCCGACGCGGCTGTGCCGCCGCGCTGCTGCAGCCGTTCCAGCGCACGGCGCAGCAGGGTCAACAGACGGGACCAGGGAATGTCCTCGCTTTCCGCCAACCCGCGCAGCAGGCGCTGGGCAAAGCTGCGGCGATTGAACCGGGTGCCATGGTCCCGTGACAGATCCGCCAGGGTCAACAGCCGCAGCAGCCGGGCAAAGCCTTCATCTGGCAGGTCCACCAGCGGTTCCTGCCGCTGTAAACGCGACAGATCGGCCAGGAAATCCAGGATGGGAACAGCGTGGACCGGCTCCAGCCGGCGCACCAGCCGTTCAAAGCGCGGCACCGTCAACCGGGCAGCGAACAAGGCCAGCAGGCCCGGATTGCGGGCCGCCTGCCGCAGCAAGGCCAACAACACCACCTCGTCCACCGCCCCCCCATGGGCCTGAGCGGAAAGAACGGGTGGATCGATCAGGGCGGTGGCGTCAGCCCCTGTTTCCGCTGCCAGCAATTCCCGCAACAGGGCCGGCAAGGATGATCCCAACGGCCGCCGCCGGGCGATGCGGGCCGCCCCGCGCGCCAGCAACAGCAGCAAGGCCGCGTAATCCAACCTTTCCGCATCAGCGAAACCGTGCAACAGCCTTTGCAGGAAGCTGCGGCGATTGAACTGCGACCCGGCTTCCTGCACCAGATATTCCAGGGTCAGCAGCCATAACAGCCTTTCCATCGCCACGTCCGGGCGGGCAACCAACGCCTCTTCCCGATGTACCAGCAAAAGATCCACCAGCCAGGCGCGCACGATGGCAGCATCCGCCGGGGCCAGCAGGGACAACACCCGGCCCAGCCCGGCCGGGTCCAACTGCAACACCAGACGCTCCAGAACCCGGCGGTCATGGCCCCGGCGCAGCAACAAGGCCGCCACCGCGCGCGGCTGCGCCGACACCTGCCCGGCCAGCAAGGCCGCCCCGGAAAAGCCCCGGCTGCGCCCCCATGGCGGCAAGGTGCCACTGGTCAACCAACTGTCCAGCAAGGCCAGTGCCGCATCATCGGGCGACAGGCGGCGGGGTGCTGCCTGCCCCGGTGAGGGCCCAGCAAGCAAATGGCGGGACAAGGCGTCGGCCAAGACACGTTCCAGGGCCGGCGGCACCTCCTCCTCCAACCGGTCGGGGTGGAAACGCCCCAGATCGATGGCCAGGCGCCCGATCTCCACCAACGCCCCATCTTCCGGCGCCAGCGATTGCATCACCCGTTCCAGCACCGACGGCAGCAGGGCCGTCACCATGTCCTCCACCCGCGTGCGCAGCGCCAGGGCGGTGGCCATGTCCGCCACATCCACCTGCAGCGACAGGCGGCCTAGATGATGGCTTTCCACCATCAATCCAGTTCCTCATCCGCCGGTTCCTGCCAATCCCCCACCCCTTCACGCCCGGGCGCATGATGTTCCAGAAACCATTGCAGCCGGGCACTGGTGCGGGCCCGCTGACGGGCGTCACCCCCCGCCAGAGCCCCACGCCATTCCCGGTAAAGCCGGCGGAACCGCTGCATGTGCCGTGTCCCCAGGAAATGGCAGCGCACGGCCAGATGGGTGGGCGTGTTCTCCCGCACGATTTCTTCTGCCTGACGCCGCCAATCAAGGTCGCGCCACTGCCGGGCGCTGGCTCCTAACACCGCAGACAGGCGGAAACTATAGGTTTCAGCCGGCGATCGGGTGATCGGCCGGGCATAGCGCAGCAGCACATGTTCCACGATATAAAGATCGCGTCCACGGGGGCGGCAACAGGCCAGCCAGCGCCGCGCAACATCCAGCGCTGCCCCCGATCCGCTGAACTCCCCCAGCAGCCACCACACCCCATCATCACAACGGCAGATCAGCAGCACCTGATTGGTCTGTGGATGCAACCCGACCCGGTAACGGGCTGGATCACCCAGGGCGCTCAACAAGGCAGGCGGCAGATCGGCGGGGGCGGAAGGCACCGGTTCATCCGCCCCCGCCAGATCATCCAGCACCCGGTCGATCGGCATGAAGCGGCGATCCAGTTCCCCTTCCAGGGCTGGGTCCAGGCGGGTGATATCATGCGGAAACCCTCCCTCTGCCCACACATCATTGCCCACGGGTGGATCGGCGGCCAGCATCTCCAGTTGAATGGCGGTGCGAATTTCCATGCCGCTACGCCCGCCATGGCGCCAGGGCCGACGTGAATCCACGCCGCGCCCCCGCGCCCCGGTGACCGAGACCAGCCGGCGCAACAAGTGTCGTCGTCCCCGGATCAGGGCAGATGACGGCCCTGCTTCGCCACCGGCGGGATCATCACCGGTCTGTTGCAGACCCTCGCCATAGATGGACAACAGAAAGGCCAGGATGTCGGCCTGCCGTTGCAGAACCGGATCAGTGGCATCGGTCAGCCGTTCCATTGCCGGCTCATAGAAGGGGCGCAGGATGCGGTCAGCATGGGGCACCTGCCCCCGCAGCGACTGCCAGACATAGGTGTGATCACCACCGGCAGCAGGGGTGTAAAGGTCGCGCAGAAAAGCCAACTGGGCAAAATAATCGGCCATCAACTGGTCAAACGGCATCAGATAGGCGGCAAGCTGCAATATCTGCCCCTGCCGCGCGGTCGTCATCGCCGCCATCCGCCCCGGGTCGCCAATGCCATAGGCGGCAGGGAACTGGTGCTGCAAAGAGCCATAAGCGGCAAGGTCGCGGGGCAGGCCAACCGGTGCAGCCCAATATTCCGCATATTCAGCCGTCAGATCGAAGGTACGATCATGGGCCCGCCGCAGCCGGCGCAGCAGCCGTTGCACCTGTCGTTCATCGGGCGAGCGCGGGCTGCCGCGCTGCCACAGATGTAGTGGCCAATGGCCAGCCACCGATCCGGTGATCAGGGCGGGCAGACTGTCGGGCGGCAATGTAACACATCCATCCAGCCCCACCGGATCGGCATTGGCCGGGATGCGCACGGTCAGATCCTGCACCAGCGCCACGCCCGGTACCCGCTCCATCACATGCAGCAGATCCATCACCCGGACCTGCCGTGGCTGCGGGCCCAGTTCGGTATCGGCAATCAACCCGCGCAGCAGGCGCGGCCCTTCCAGGATTTGCGAGGGCGTGCGCCCCAGGCCCAATGCCGTCCACAGGCTATGACGGGCGGGCGTAGGGGCCAAGGCCTGTTCCAGCGCAAACAGCAGGCCCGCCATCACCGACGCCGGATCGGCCCCATCCGACAGGGTGACGCGCGCCGACACCAGGGATGGCAGCGGCACCAGTTCCACCAGTTCCCCGATATCCTCCCCCAACGCCCGATGGGCGGCATAGACATCCAGCACGCGCGAACGCAACCGGTGGGCCTCATCCGGGTTCGGGCAGAAGCAGCCATCGGCGGTTTCCGTCGCTCCTGCCCACAGCCGCACGGCATATAGCCCGCCCACACGCTCCCCCCCGGCACCGGCATCCCGGTCCAGCGGCGTGATCCAGACATTGGCCAGCCCGCGCACCCGGTCCAGCAACAGGCGGCGCAGATCATCGATGGTGACAGGATTGACCGGCAGGATGGCCGATGCCGGAAAAAGCGCCTGGCGCCAGCAATCCACCTTGCCACCATCCGGTGCTGTCAGCAGCTCCGCCACCGGGTAAAGCGCCCGGTATGACAGTTCCGTCAAGGCGAAACAGAGCTGTTCCACCATGGTGACGCCAGGGTCGGAGAAATTATAATTGGTCCAGATCAGGCCCGACAATGCCTGCAGGCGGCGGATCATCTCCTCCCGCAGCAGCAAGTAATCCTCACCCGCCGGCAGCGGGTCCATCGATAGGGTTTTCGGTTCGATATTCATGGCTTCAACCCGCCCCGATCCAGGGTGCCACTGATCGCGTGCCGGGCGGCAGAGGTAAAGTAATGGAACGGCCCGTCACCTTCGACCTGCCGGGTCAGTTCGATGCGGTCCAGCCCCAGCACATAGGGCCGGCCGAGAATGAATTCGGCAATGGCACTTTCCCGCCAGTAAAGGGCGGGCCGCCGCCCCAGATCGGGAGAGGGCCAAGGCGACAGGAATTGTGTCAGTTCCTGGGACAGCCGATCGGAAAGGGCGGTGGCCGTATCGACATCCCGATAATAGACCTGCGCCACCACACCGATGCGCCACCAGGGCGGATTATTCACCCGCAATTGGATGAAAGGGCTGATCCGACGGGCTAGAAAAGCCTGTACCTGCCGTATCGTCTCCTTATCCACCATCGGTGCGGCCGGATCGGTGCCGGCATTGCCCTGGCGGCCCGCCACCAGATAAAGCCGCACTTCCCCCGGGGTCACAAGGGGGCTATCCGCTGGGCCGCGCACGGCCACCTGCCACAGGCTGGGGAATTCAGCCAGCACCAGGCGCGGCCAATCCACGTCACGGATCGCCCTTTCCTTATGGCTCAGCCGTTCAGCCATCCAGGCCTGGAAGGACAGGCCCCGCGCCAGGGCGCGACCGGGCCGGCTGGGCAAGGGTTGCCGGATCGCAGCAATATCCGACAGTTTTTCCAAGGGCTGGGTAATGCTGTCCGCGGGTAGCGGAATATCCAGTAGATCCGCCCCCCCCGGTCCCGTCCAGATGGCCGGCACCGCATTGGTGAACAGTCCGGTCAATGTGGGATAATCCGCCCCATCCCGCTCCACCGATGCGCGCAGACGCAGCCTTCCGGTGGCATCTACCGCTGCCGTCCCCGGCTCCAGGGTGATGATACCGGTCCGGGTCAACCCGTCGGTACCATCGTGCAACACACCGTCCGGATCAGTGAAATCACGCCATGTGCCATCAGGGGCCTGCCAGGACCAGCGTACAGGCGGCGGATCTGCCAACAGATTGGTCGCACCGCCCTGCAATACATAAAGCAGGGACAAGACCGGCGCTCCCCCGGTGGGCAGACCACTGATATCCAGATATTGTGCCGCCTGCTGTTCAACCGGATAAAGCAGTGATACGGATTGTCCTGCTGCCCACGCCACCGGCTGCACCCCGCCCAGGGGTTGTAACTGGAAGAACCCCAGCGGCGGTTGCGTCCCTTCCAGCGGCAGACTGGCCCCGGCGGTGTAATCCAGCAAAGGCAGGGTGATACCGGGCAGCCAGGGCTGGTTTGGCCACAGGCTGATCGGTGCGGCCTTTTCACAATTATCGATACAGGCGGCCAGCTTCTCGCCATGGCTGTTGGCGATACGCTGACGCTGTTCCCCCAGACTGGCCGCCAATTGCACCCGCGCCACCGGAGCAGTGTCGCTGTTCAGGGCGGCCTTTACTGCATCGGCAAGACGGCCGGCCACATCCATCAGGAAACCCGCACGCTCCATATCCGCCGCCACATCCGGCGTGTCAGCCAGGGTCGGCCGGACCTTGGCGACCCAAGCCCGCAGGGCGGCACCCACCCGGGTTGCCGCCCCATCGCCCTGTCTTTGAAAACGGCTGCGCCAGCCCTGCTCCCCCGCCGCCTTGCGCATCTCGCTATCCAGGCCCAGGCGCAAAGCCCCGGCCCGATCCGTATCCAGTTGCGACAAGGCCGCATCGACCCATCGCAGGGCCGCCGCTGACAGATCGGATTGAAGTTGCTCCCCGGCAGCGGCCACCGCATCACCGCTGCTGCCGGTGCCGGCATTGGCCTTCTCCAGCCCATCCAGCAGGATGGCCGTCTTGGCCACCTCCACCCAGGGGGCGCAGGACCGGGCACAGCTTTCGGCACAGGCAGAATCCAGCGGCATCAATTTCTGTGATGCCGCCACCACGCTGGGTGGATACAGCGTGTCGCCGAAGGCATAAGCAGGGCTTTTCAGGGTGATGCGCAGCGCGGCATCATCTGTGCGCCAGCCATCGGGCGGCGTCGTTGGTTCAAAACCAAAGCGGGTGAACAGGCTTTCCGGTGCCAGATGGGCATCCGCCGCCGGCATCTCCGCCGCATCCGTACTGTCAGTGTTTTCAATGTCCTCTATGGTCCGGAACAGATAGCGCCCCTGACCACCGGTCAGGTTCCACCAACCGGGATCGGGTGTGGTGATATCCACCCGGAAGGACTGATTGTCGAACAGGCTCCCCGGCTGAACGGTCTCGCCATTCTGGTTGACGGTATAGCCCCTGTACCAACCATTGAAGCCGGTATCGCCCTGGGGCAACCCATACCAGTCCAGACGCAGGGCGAGCTTGTCCAGCGATTTGCCGAAAATCTCGCTATCCGACAGGGACAGCCAGGCATCCAGCGTGGGGGGCGCGCCAAACAGGGCAAACGGTCCCTGCCCCTCCAGCGCGCCCATCGAACTGGCAAGCGTGAAATCCGACAGGCCACAGACGGAGACGGAAATGGTCAGCCCGCCCAGCCGCAGCGCCTGAAGGGCGGGATAATCGGGGCAGGCGGCGCGCAGGCGGGCCATGATGGCCGGCTGGTCCGACGGTGGCAGATCGGTATCGTTGCCCCCGTCGTCGCCAGCGGGGGGCTGGATTGGCTCCAGGGCCATCTCATCCGGGTCCAGGGTGAAGTCGACCCGCACATCGCCATCCCCCTCCATGGTGATGGTGGCATCCGGAATGGCCAGCCAGCCTGATACCGTGCTGCGGAAAAAATCGAAGGAAGCCGCAATCAGCCCAGCGGGGTCATCCGGCAGGGCCGAACCATCGGCCGTCACCAACCCCAGCATGAGGCTGACATTGCGCCGTCCCCCCATCAGCAGCAGCACCGGTCCCGCAACAATGAAGCCCTGGTTGGCCGGCTGGCTGACCAGGGCACCGCTGACGCCCGCCTGGGCCGTGCCAAACAGGGGAACCGGTCCCGCCAACTGCCCCTGATCCAGGGCGGCGGTGCCACTGGTGGTGCCCCATGCCGCCTGACCATCTGTCTGCCCTGTCTGCGTCACCAGCAAGGTGCGCAGCCCAGCCAGTTGCACCGGCAGCACTTCCAGCGAACGGACGGTCTGGAAAATGACGGGTTGTCCCTCTCCATCCTGTCCAGCCACCAGCCGGGTGCCCGTCGGCACAGCCGCGATCAGGCCCTGCTGGGGGGTGAAGCAGAGGATGGCGCGGCTGGGCTCCGCGTCCCGTACCACCTGATGCAAAATCTCGGCATGGTAGAAATCCAGCAGCCGGCCGGAAAACCGGTTCATCGTCGCCTGCGCATGACGGAATATCCGCGCAAAGGCGAGCCAAAGGGCGGCCTGCGGTTCATGTGCGCCCGCTTCCAATGCCGCTTCCAGGGCAGGACCGAGATCATCCACCAGCCGGGCCAGCGCATCCGTCAAGGTTTCGCTCAGCCCCTCCAGCGCAGCCAACAACCTTTCCACCTGGATTGAGACCGAAGGGGTGGCCTGTCGGCCCCAATCACGGGACAGCGGATTGGCATGGCGCCAATCCGCGTGCTCTGCCTCCCGCCCCAGCGCCGCCTCAACCGCGCGCAGCCGGGGGCCCAACTCATCGGCAATCTCCGCCCGCAGGCGACGCGCAAGGTTGCCACGTAGGGGAGCTGCCGCCCGGTGGGCATCGTCGAACGCCTGGATGCCCAGCCGCACCCGATGCAGCATTTCACCAAGCAGGGCAGAAGACAGGGTATCGTGGCGCCGCTGGCAAGCTTCCAGCCGGGGCCGCAGCCAGACTTCCAGTTCCGCTGCACGCAGAGATACCAGCATGGACAGGGCGATAGCGGGATCGCTGCTGAAAAAGGGCGCCCAATCTCCCTCCGGGCGGGCATTAAGGTTGAAAAAATTCAATAGGTTGCCGTAAAAACCGGCAAAGGCGGCCAGTTGTTCGGCGGTCCGCCCGTCCGCTGGCGCCAAAGCCGGCTTGGGCGCCATGGCCAAACGCTCAGCCTGACTCATGGCGCCGTTCAACGTGGCGGCCGGGTGTTGGTCGGGCCGGGAATGGCTGATGCTCATGCCTGCCCTTCCTATGGCTGCGGCGGGGTGATGGTGGCTTCCAGCAGATAGAAGGGAAACACCAGATTGCTGCGCACATTGGTCTGGCGCACCCGGAAATCGACCACGATTTCCAGCCGCCCGTCCGACGGATCAGTATCGCGCACCTGCACCTCGTCAGCCTCGATCCGCGGTTCCCAATCCAGGATCGCCTGTTCCACCAGGGCGCGGATCTGGTTGGCCGTGGTGCTGGTCAGGGCACGGAACACCTTGTCAGCCAGCGAACAGCCATAGGTGGGCAGCATCAGCCGTTCCCCGATGCTGGTCTGCAACAGTACGCTCAGGCACTGGCGGATATTCTCCACATCGCTGCTCATCACCACCTTGGCGGCCAGCCGGTCGAAGGTGGGGGGAAAGGTCCAGCCCGTGCCCAGGAAATCGGCATCATCGGTATAGCTCATGCCTCACCCCCCGATCATCACGGTGGGAATGCCCAGTACGATGCTGCCGCCATGGGCTGTGGTGTCACCCATCCGGGCGGCAGGCATTCCGCTGATCAACACGGTGGCAGAGCCTTTCACGATCGTGTCGGGTGGACCGACACAGACCAGCATATCGCCCACCCGCGCCGCAGGCAGCCCACCGATCAGCACAGTCGGCGCGCCCGGTCCGGTGACGGGGCCGCCGACATGCGGGATGGGGGGCACGCCTGGGGTCACCATCGGGCAGGTATGCATGTCGGTCAGACGGGCGGCGGGCGGCATGGGCTGTCTCCTCCGGTCAGTTGATTTTCACCAGGGAACCCTGAATGGTCAGGATGCCGCTGGATTTCAGTTCCGCCTGTGCCGACCCCTGAGCCGAATATTTGACCGAGGCTGTTTCGGTGATGTTCACGCCACTGACCTTCATATCGGTGCCCGCTTTCAAATCCATCTCCGTGCCTGCGGTGACGGCAACGGAGGTGGCCGCCTTCAACACCAGCTTGGCAGCACTGTCGATGGTGATGCCCGCCGCTTCCATTGTCAGTGTGTTGCCGTTGATATCCTTGACCTTGATGCTTTTGGCCTTGTCATCCAGCGTCACGGACTGACCACCGGGGGTGCTGATTTCCACCGCCTGACGGTCTTCAAAGAAATCCAGCCGCAAATTGGACCGGGTGACGATGCATTTCTGATTATTCTGTGCATCAGGCGTGACGGGGGGCGGATTCTTGCTGCTCCACAGGCTGCCCAGAATCACCGGATAGCGGGGATCGTTGTTCATGAAGGCCAGCACCACCTCCTCCCCCACTTCTGGATAGAATTCGCCGCCAATGCCGGTATGGGCATAGAATGTCCCCAGCCGCGCCCAAACCACCCCCTTGCTGCCGGCCTGCAGCAAGGGCAGTTCCACCTGCACCCGGAACTGGCCGTCGGGATCGCCGCTGACCGCCTTTACGATACCGGTCTGCAGGTGCGGGATGGCCGGTAGTTGCCCTGCAGCGGCTGGCGCATCGATATCGGCGGCACTGGTGGCGAACCAGTCAGCGGACAGGCCCAGTTCCACATTGGTCTGCCAGAAACCATCACGCACGCTATGGCGGACACCGGCGATGAAATAATCGCCGTTGAAGCGGCTGCCCACACCCGCCAGCGTGATCATCGCCCCCACCTTGGCCAGCGCACTGCCCTGAAAGGCAGCAGTGCCGCGGATCTTGGCCAGTTTATTCTTCAACAGGTCGGCCGAAGACCATGTGGTCAGCGCCGTCTGGACAATTTCACCGGCACTTTGCTGCACATAGGCGCTGACATTGAACACTTTGGCCAGTTGGGCGGAAGAGATGTTGCCCGGTTCCTGCACCGAGGCGCTGGCCTGCCCCGAGGTTGCCAGCGCCTGGTTTGCCGGGTTCCAGGAGACGCTCTGGATGGCGC
>CALRQC020000009.1:0-160424 GCA_943370215.1 Azospirillum sp. RU38E | reverse complement strand
AACACGTCATTGGCCGTGGTATCGGCCACGCCGCCGGTCACCCGGCCGACCGTAAAGCCAGCACCCGACCAATCACCCGCACCGCCATTCAGCGTGCTCAGCGTTGCATCGGTGACCGTCAGCCCCGTGCCGCTATCCAGACGCACCGGCGCTGTCGGGTTCAGCGCCACGCTGTCACCGCCCAGATTGCTCACCGAGGGGGGCGTGAACACCGGCTGACGCGAGGATTCTGCTGTTTGGGTGCCGCCCTTACCGTCATCGGCAGTAACGACAACACTCACATATTTCTGCCCCTCGGACGAGGTGAGTGTGTAGCTGGCCGAAGTCGCCCCGCTGATCGAGGCCGCATTGGTGCCATTGGCATCGTCGGCGCGGTACCATTGATAGCTGTAGGTGCGGCTGTCCCCATCGGCATCGGTCCAGGTGCCGTTGCTGGCGGACAACGCATTGCCAACCGTGGCCGTGCCGGTGACGGACGGCACGGTGCTGTTCACCGGCGTGCTGTTGGTGATGGTGGTGTAGGTGGAGGTAGAAGTCTGGGTGCCGCCCTTGCCATCATCGGCGGTGACAACGACGCGCACATACTTATGCGCATCCGACGTGGTCAGGGTGTAGCTGGCCGAAGTCGCCCCACTGATCGAGGTCGCATTGGTGCCGTTGGCATCGTCGGCGCGGTACCATTGATAGCTGTAGGTGCGGCTGTCCCCATCGGCGTCGGTCCAGGTGCCGTTGCTGGTGGACAGCGCATTGCCAACCGTGGCCGTGCCAGTGACGGATGGCACCGCGCTGTTGACCGGCGCGCTGTTGGTGATGGTGGTGTAGGTGGAGGTGGAGGTGGAGGTCTGCGTGCCGCCCTTGCCATCATCGGCGGTCACAACCACGCGCAGGTACTTATGCGCATCCGACGTGGTCAGGGTGTAGCTGGCCGAAGTCGCCCCACTGATCGAGGCCGCATTGGTGCCATTGGCATCGTCGGCCCGGTACCATTGATAGCTGTAGGTGCGGCTATCCCCATCGGCATCGGTCCAGGTGCCGTTGCTGGCGGACAGCGCATTGCCCACCGTGGCCGTGCCTGTGACGGACGGCACCGTGCTGTTGACCGGGGCGCTGTTGGTGATGGCAGTATAAGTAGACGTTGCGGTTTGAGTGCCGCTGTTGCCGTCGTTGGCGGTAACGACGACACGCAGATACTTATGCGCGTCCGATGTGGTCAGGGTGTAGCTGGAAGAGGTCGCGCCACTGATCGAGGCTGCATTTGTGCCATTGGTGTCGTCGGCCTGGTACCATTGATAGGTGTAGGACAGTGTGTCGCCATCGGCATCGGTCCAGGTGCCGTTGGTGGTGGACAGCGCATTGCCGACGGTAGCAGTGCCTGAGATCGATGGCACGGTGCTGTTGACCGGCACATGGTTGGAGCCGGCCGAGGTGCTGGCATCGACCTTGACCGGGGAGGTCATCAGGTTGCCGGCGCTGTCCTCTGCCACGAAATAGACGTCATAGCTGGTGCCGGCAGTCAGGCCGGTGATGGCGCCGAAGCTGCTGTCGAAGCTGCCGGTGGTGGCGGCCGAACTGCCGGATTTCAGGGCGGTGGTGCCCGTGGAATCCTGGCCGGCCTTCACCTGCGCCGCCGAAGGGGCGCCGCCATTGTTGGCGACGACGACATAATAAACGGTCCCGGCTTCGTTCAGGCTGGCCGACGGAGTAAAGCCGCTGCTGGTGGCGCTGCCGACCGAGGGGGCAACGTCAAAGGTGGGCGGTGTCGTGTCGCCGCCTACGGCTGTCGTGAACGAGAGGAACGACTTGTTCGTGATCCCTGTCCTTGTATTGACAGAGAAATCTATGCCACCAAAGATTGTTCCATCTGCCGCATGAAGGGAGTCTTTCTGGAATTCGACGTAGTATTTTGTTCCATTTTGGAGCAATCCGGCCGTATTGAGGGTAATAGTTGACGTTCCATCTCCACTATACATGGACGTGTTGGATGAATTTATTGTTACTACCGAATTTCCTGTATTGTAGTCCCTGACAATGATTTTTCCATCCCCGAAGTAGACGGATTTATCGAAGTTCAGGACGATGTTGGACGATGAATTAAATGCAGAATCCCCGCTGGCGGGGCTGGCGCTGGTCAGATGTGGCACGGTGCCGTTGGATGAGATCAACGTTCCCTTGCTGCTTGCGGCCGTCGACAGATAATCAAAAAGTCCATCATTGTTATAATCGCCGAGTTGCGAATTATATCCATTCGATACATAGATATCAGGAAGAGATATTGAAGAAAAAGGTGAAGAGGCATCTGTACTCAAAACGGCATTCGCAAAGGTGCCGTCGCCATTATTCTTCACGTACTTTATAGCTGATCCAGCACCTCCCGTCTGGAACAGAATGTCTGAGTAGCCAGTCCCGCCGAAGTCCGCCACGATAACGCGGGACGACGGGATGGTGGGAGAATTCGTTATCGTTGTTGTTGAATAGCCGGTGCTGCCACTGACAATGAAAGTGCCAGTTTGATTGGAAGCCAGAAGCCAGATATCTGCTTTTCCATCTCCATTGAAATCGCCAACCTGGACCTGATTAGGCAAGAAATTAGAGAATGTGATCCCACTGAACGGCGACGCATTATCCGAGGCCGCCAAGTCTTGGAACGTGCCATCTTTCTGGGTCAGGACAACTCGGACTTGCGCTCCATTCCCACCATTCTGGTAGAGAATATCCGTATACCCATCACCATTAAAATCACCAGCGGCAACCCGGCTGCTGGCAAAGGTCGGCATCCCGGAAGGAGAATTGCTGCCATAATCCTGAAGAGAATACCCGCTTGTTCCGCTCAACAGAATCTTGCTGTCCGTAGCGCTTACCCAGAAAAAAACATCCACCTTCCCATCATTGTTAAAATCTCCGCTCAAGGCAGTCGCAGAAGTGAAATCCGGTATTGTCAGTCCAGCAAATGGAGAGCCAACGGCATTGGCGTCCATAACCTCGAAAGTGCCATCCTGTTTATTTCGAGCGTATTTGATTGTCGAACCGGCGGCTCCGTCCTGATACAAAACATCAGTATAGCCGTCATTATTGAAATCACCGGACTTTACACGAACATAGGCGCTCGAGAGCGTCGGAAAGCCGGCCGTCGATGGACTGGTATAGCCAGCCGCACTGGTGCTGGCATCGACCTTGACCGGGGTGGTCATCACGTTGCCGGCACTATCCTCCGCCACGAAATAGACGTCGTAGCTGGTGCCGGCGGTCAGGCCGGTGATGGCGCTGAAGCTGCTGTCAAAGCTGCCGGTCGTCGCGGACGAATTGCCGGATTTCAGCGCCGTGGCGCCTGTGGAATCCTGGCCGGCCTTTACCTGTGCCGCCGTCGGTGCGCCGGCATTGTTGGCGACAACGACATAATAGACGGTGCCGGCCTCGCTGATGCTGGCGGACGGGGTGAACCCGCTGGTGGTCGCGGTGCCCACCGACGGGGAAACGTCGAAGGTCGGTGGAGTGGTGTCACCGGCCGCCGCAATGCTGATGGTAGCCGTGGCGCTGGCAGTGGCGTCGTCGTCGACCGTCACGGTGACGGTGCGGTTGCCCGTGGTGGGCGTGCTGTCGACATTCTTGTACTGGATATGGCGCAGCACATCCTGGAACGCAGCCAGGGTGGCGCCGCCGGTCAGGGTCAGGGTGGCAGAGCCATTGCCGCTGACGCTGATGCCGGCCTGATGGGCGGCCAACAGATTGGCGTCGGACAGATACAGGGTCTCGTCCGCCCCGCTGGTGCCATCGACATTGCCGGTGAGCGCCGCGCTCATCTTCCAGACGCGGGTTTCACTGTCCGACTGGGCGACGGTGGCGGCGGCATCAACGACGCTGATGCCGGTGGTATAGCCGCTGCTGGCCGGGTTGGTGTAGTTGGTGCCGGCGGTGCTGCCATTCAGGTCCACAGACGGGGCCGTGCCGTCCAGCCAGCTTTCATAGGCACCGATATCGACGGTGCTGTTGCGGACACGTTCCAGACCACGCACGTCGAGCGTGCCGACAACATAATGCGCATCGCCCGGGCTCAGGGCGTTGAACAACGTCGCAGCAAGGCGATAATCGCTGGCACCGGAGTTGACGAAATCAATCCCGGAGGAGGTGCGGTTACTGACTTGGCTGGCAGTGGCCAGCACATTCCCGCTCGTATTGTCGGCGACGATAGAATTACGAAGTGCGATCGAATATTGTCCATTCCCCCCCGTGGCTCCATTAATACCAGCGGAGTTTCCAACAACGGTCACATTGCCAATAGAAATATTGGCGACGCCATCACCACCTGCACTAACAAACAATGCCGCCTCTGTGCCGGATACGGACCCGTAGAACAGAGAATTTGTGACGGACCCCATGACCTCCGTGGCGGCGCTGCTGGCCGCGCTGAAGACAATGCCGGTGCCGGTAATAGTGCTGCTCGTGGTGTTACCGTAGAAAGTGGTTTGATCGGCCTGGAATGCCATACTGGTGTTGGGATTGCCCGCCTGTACAAAGACGGCACCTCCATTAAGCCCGCCACCCGACGCATTGCCGTGCACAACGACATTGCGAAGGGATCCCGATCCGGTTCCACTAACAATCCCGAAGGAAAAGGCGCTCGCCCCGAAATTCGCGTCGCTGAAATTCGTGAATGTGCCGTTTTCTACAGCAAACCGCCCACCACTGGCGCCAAAATCGAAGCCAAGATTTCCACCGCCATCAACGGTGTAATTGCTACCGTCGAGCAGCAGACTTTTGGTGAAGGCCGTCAGGTCCGAAGCCAATGTGACATTGGTTGTCAGGCGGATAGTGTCGGCGGTTGCGTCCTGCTCCGCCCAATGAAGCGCTTCACGCAGGCTAAGGCCGCCACCATCATTCATGTCCGAAGCCAGATCGGCGCCGACCGTATCGGTGTCGGAGCCAACCGTGACGGTCAGCGTCCTGGCGCTGGCGATCACATTGACGGTATTGGCAATGTTGAGCGAGGTCGTATTGCTGCTGGCGCCGCTGTCGGTGATACCGGTCAGGGTGACGGTACGGGTGCCAGCAGTGACGCTGGCATCGCTGTTGAAATACTGGATGCCATCAATCAAGCCCGCCATCTGGTCGTCGCTGGCGGTCATGCCGCTCAGCGTGACGGTGGCGGTGGAGCCGCTCATGGAGACGGCATAGGTGCCGACACCGCTGATGCTGCCGCTGGTGCTGTTGGTCAGCGCAATCCGGGTGCCGGCGACCACCAGATATTCGGTCGTATCGGCGACATTGGTCACGGTCAGGGTGGCGCCGGCAAAGGTCTGACCCACATCATGGGTCGCGGCTGCGACACCGCCAAACAGATCGACGCCGCCGGATTCCCCCTGGATGAATCCGGTCGGAACATGCGACGCCGTCAGGGTGGGGGCGGTGCCGGGCGTGCTGCTGCTGGTGCTGGCATCGACCTTAACGGGCGAGGCCATTACGTTACCGGCACTATCCTCTGCCACGAAATAGACGTCGTAGCTGGTGCCGGCGGTCAGGCCGGTGATGGCGCTGAAGCTGCTGTCAAAGCTGCCGGTCGTGGCGGACGAATTGCCGGATTTCAGCGCCGTGGCGCCTGTGGAATCCTGGCCGGCCTTTACCTGTGCCGCCGTCGGTGCGCCGGCATTGTTGGCGACAACGACATAATAGACGGTGCCGGCCTCGCTGATGCTGGCAGACGGGGTGAACCCGCTTGTGGTTGCGGTGCCCACCGACGGGGAAACGTCGAAGGTGGGCGGGGTGGTATCCGATGACAGGGCAGAAGTTGTAATATCAAAAACAAACTTTGTCCCAGGGCTCAAATTGCTGTTGGGGGACAGCGTTCCCGGCACAAAGAACGAAAATTCCTTACCAGAATACCCCGGAACAATGCTTGTATTGTTCGCGATAACGGGGCTCGATAGGCTTGTATTCTTGGTTACACTAGTGATTGCATCCAGTATGCCGCCCTGTCCATTTGTGAAATTCATCTTATAAGTAAAATCACCGCCCTGCGTATTGTATCCACCGGCATTAACCGTCAATGTGATACGGGCCGTTGACTCACCGGTGATATCGACATCCAGATCAAAGGCGCTGAAATAGGCAAGGTCAGCGCCACTGACGCCAATTGGCACCGCATCCTGCTCGGTTGGAGCGGGGCCGAGACCATCGTCGGGAGCATAGACCTTGACATTGTCCATGTTCAGCTTTGTTGCCACGGTCACCGTCGCGCTGATGCCGGACAGGGTGGCGCTATTATTGCTGCTGCCGTTATCGGTCACGCTGGTCAGGGTGACAACGCGGGCACCTGCGGTAATGCTGGCATCACTGTTCTTATAGCTGATGCCGTCAACAAGGCTGCCCATTTGGGCATTGTCGCGCGTCATGCCGCTGAGCGTGACGGTAGCCGTTCCACTGCTGACGCTGACGGCGTAGCTGCCGATACCAGCGATGGAGCCGCTATTGCCGTTGGTCAACGCCACATCGGTGCCACCGATGGAAAGATACTCGGTGGTGTCGGCAACATTGGTAACGGTCAGGGTAGCGCCAGTGAAGGTTTGGCCACTGTCATTGGTGGCTGCTGTAACGTCACTGAACAGATCGATGTTGCCGCTGTTCCCCTGGGCGACGGCTTTGGTGGCCCCCGTCGCCGTCAGGGTGGGGGCGGTGGCGCTGGCAGCAGGTGCCGACAGGATCAGCACGTCATCGATCAACCCGGCCGGGCCGGTGGCGTTCTGATCCACGGAGCTCTGGGCCAGGCTGATGACCACTTGGTCGACATCGTTGAACGTGCTGGGCAACAGCAGTGTGGTCTGCGGGCCGCCCTGGCTGACATTCAAGGTAGTTTGTCCAACCTGTACCGAATTCTTGTAGCCGGTGAAGATCAGGCCGATTTCGGTGAAGCTGGTGTCATTGAACCGCAGGCCCTGGAATTCGAATTCCTGCCCGTTGCTGGAAGCGATGGTCAGGGTACCGGAACCGGAGCCTGAGCCATTGGGAATGACACTGATGGAGCTGCTGCCGGAATCGTAGGTCAATCCGAAGGTGCTGCTGTTGGTGTCAGACGCGGTGAGGGTGATCGATGTCAGATTGGTGTCGGTCACACCGAATGAGCCAGTGACGGCCGCATCCGTTCCCGTGGGGGCCGTGTCGAAGGTCAACTTGGTGACGCTGCCACCCGCAACCCCTACCGCGATGGTAGCCACGGCCGACGGTGCCGCCGCCCAGGACTGGTTGCCCTCTGCGTCGGTCAGGCGGAAGGTGAACTGCCGGTCCCCGGTGGTGGTGCCGGCGGTATAGCCGATGCTGCGCAGGGCCGCCTGGTACTGGGCGGCCGTGGCGGTGCCGGACAAGGTCAGCACACCGGTGCCACTGTTATAGCTGCCGGTGATGCCGTTCTGGGTGGTGTAGGTCAGGCTGTCGCCAGAGGCGAAGCCGCTGCTGATGGCGACGCTGGCGCCGGTTAAACTGGTGCTGTCAATATCCGTGACGGTCAGGCCGCTGGCGACTGTCACGGAACCGCCGGCCAGGACACCGACCAGATCGCGGACATTGCTGACCAGCGGCGCCAACTGGCCGGTGAAGATCACCGCGGTACTGGCGGCCATCGATCCATAGGTCTCGTTATTGGCGCTCTCCAGGGCCGGAACCGCGGAAATCTGCGACAGGGTGGTTGTCTGCAGGTCGTATTTATAAACACCGACCGACGTCGCCAGATACAGGTCATTGTCGTACTGCGTGACACTTAAGATCGATTCCAACCCGGTGAACCCGGTCAGATTGGTCGCATTGCCCGTTGAGTTATATTTGAAAAGATTCTGGGCGTTGGACGCGCCTATTCTGGCCACGAAATAGAGATTATCGTTGAACACATAGGTGCGATCGACGTAGCCGTTATTGCCGCCGCTGGCTGTGGAGAACTCTGTCGTTTCCGTGCCGTCACTGGTGGTAGAGATCAGCCAGTTCGCGGTGGACGCCGCGGTATTGGGGTTGGAGCCGGAATAGAATATCTTGCCATTGAAGGCGGTCAGATTGCGGATGGTCGCGGTGACGGTGAAATTTGTCGCCGCGTTGCGGTCCGTCACCTGGCTGACGCTGGTGCCGTTATATTTGAACACCTCGCTGATATAGATGCCGCCGCCCGGGCCTTCCGGCGTCGGGGCTTCGGTGCCGAAATACAGCTCGTTGTTCAAAACGGCCATATTATTGGCGGTAATCGCGGCGCCGGCCGTGGCCTTCAGCGCCCAGACATCCTCCACCGTGGACCCGTTCAGGCGGGCCAGATGCGTGGTGGTGAAGAAATAGACCGTGCCGCCATAGGCGATCAGGCTGCTTTCCCCTTGCGGATAGTTCGTCTGGTCGGTCAGCTTGGTGACGGTGCCGCTGCTCAGGCCGACATTGAATATGGCTGGGATCGACGTCCCCGCCTGATTGGCGATGAAATAGAGATTATTGCCACTGACAACAAAGTCATGGGTATTGTAAATCGTGTCACTGCTCAGATAAACAATCTGGGTCCCGTCGAAATAGCCGAAGCGGCCATAGGGCGCATTGTCGGCTTGGCGGAAAACGCCATAGACGCGGCCTTCATACTGGAACGGCTGCGAGGTCAGCCCGTCATAGCCCATCGGATTGGAATCCAGGACGGCCGCCGCACCCGTGCCGGTGGTGGAATTATAGCCGCTGAGCTGGCCGCCGTTATTTTCGTAGGTGGCGGTACCGATCAGCAGGGAGCCCTTGGGGGCAGGATTGCTGACGGTGATGCCATTGCCGGTCAGGTCGGCGGCGGCACCGCTTGTCCAATTGGCGGCGGCGGCCAGATTGTAAGTGGTGCTGCTGTTGCTGCTGGTGCCGGCCTTGTTCAGCAACTGTTCGACCGCCGTGCGGTCAGTAGGGTTCAACGTAATGCTGAAGCTGGTGCTGCTGCTGGCGGTGATGTTGCCGGTGTCGGTCAGGGTGTAGTGCGCCCCGTTTTCACCAGTCAGGGTCAGCTTGCCCTCATCAATGGCACCGCCACTGGTCAGCCCAGAGCCGGTAACGGTCAGGACATTGGTGGATGCGTCGTAGGTGGCCGACGTGATTTCGGGGCTGGCGCTGGCGACGACGGGCGCATCGAACACCAGATTGTCCAATGCGAACGAGAAATAGCCGTTGGTGCCGGTGATGACGATGGTATCGACATTCTGCCACCCGGTGCCGGTCAGGCTGACCCGCATGGCAGCGCCGTTGGTGGACGCATGGGTGGCGGACAGGGCGTTGGCTGTATTGGCGGCATAGGCGGTGGTGCCGGCGGCCGTACCGCTGACGCCAGTCACCTCCGCCGTCTTGGTCCCCCCGGTGCCACCCTCATAGCCCTGTATGGTGACGGTCGTCGCCGCCCCCGAATCACCAAAGGCGATATCCAGGGCAGACAAATAGAAATTCGTGGAAAGGGAGGTGGATTGGATCGTTATCGCCGTGGTCGTAACAGTGTTATCCCAGCCCAAAGTACTATTAACGCCACCGACCAGCGCATTTCCACTAAAATTACCGAATGTATAACCAAAGAAATTCTCCGCATTGTTGCGAATAAATTTATCGGTACCATCGATACTGTACTGGATATTGTTAAGGATGATGGGGCTGGACGTGGCCGTGTTGTTTGGGATGGACAGGGTACTGAAGTCTTCGGTTGCCAGCAGGCCCGTGAAAGCCGCTTGTCCATGATCGCTGAGCACAGCCTTGGTCTCAATGGTGCCTGTGGCGCTTTCCAGCACCCAGTTCCCACCCTTGATCACCGCACCCGTATCATCCACCGACGCCGCCACATCGGCGCCCGTCGCTTGCGCCAGCGCGGCAATAAAGTGTTGCCCAGCATCCCCGGCCACATCGCAACCATAAAGCAGCAGGTCACCGCTGCCCGACAGCGCAGCCCCCAGGGCCGCCAGATCAGCAGACCGCGCCTCGGCCGTGGGGACGTTAAGGGTCAGTGTCCCAAGATTAACCTGTCCCGCTGCCCCATGGCTCAACACATGGATAGCATCGTACCCGCTCTTGCCCCCGGCCCAGGCGGCCATCTGGGCCAGCCCGTCCTTGCTGCCATCCAGCAATACGACCTCAATGCCCGGCTTCACCCCGGCGGCCAGGGTCTGCCAATCCGTGACACTGCTGTCGATGAACACGACTTCCTTGCGGCCACCATCCAGGCTCGCATCAGCCAGGGCCAGCACGCGATAACCGGACCCATCCTGATACACGGCATCCGGCAGGGCGGCGGGGGCCGCAGTGGCGACTTTATCCGTTCCATCGGTCGTGGCTGCAGGGCTGGCAGCGGCCGATTTTTCTGGGGCGATCGCGGGTTCCGACAGCGCAGTGATGATCGGTGCTGCTGCGCCGTCATGGTCGGCATTGGCATCCTGGTTCGTGCGCAGCAGGGCCGGCAGGTCTTTGGCCACGTCCCCCGTTCGTCCGAAAGAATCCTGATGGAGCAGATGGTCAGCCGTTTCCACAGCCGTTGCCACGGCTGCCGCATCGAACATCATGCGGGGTTCAAGGGCCAGACTGTTGGTCACGCGCTTCGTGCGACGGGTGGAAGGGGCCTTGGTCTTACCGCCGTTGCCCTTGCTGGTGGCCATCAGGAAATCTCCTCAAGAAGCGACATGAACCGGCCGGGCCGGATTGAATGACAGGTGGTAGGCCCGCGCAGAGGCAAGCCGTATGGAGCGGTACGCTGGCAGGACAACGTCTCGCAGGATCGATTTAGGGGTGCGGGCGCCACCGCTGGACAGCCAAGCCCATGGCCATTCCATCGACCGGGGGATGTTCAGGCCGGTGGCAAGTTTTCGTTGTCGCGCTATCCCCACGGCGAGCACACCACGGCACCATCCCCGAACCGGAGCCGCTGGTAACCCCCACGGGCGTAGTGCAATTCCGGACCATTCCAACCCCAACAAAAGACGTAACACCATATTGAGTATATGAAACATTACGTTGATGATCAAATGAGTATTTTTGGGGTTTCTGTTAACGTGGCATTAATGTTCCCTTTAGGAAACCATATAAAACCTAAAATAAATATATAAAGAAGGCTGTTCGAACGATTTTTTTCGTTCAAAAATATGTCGATGAATTTTGATTTTTTCTTTTCTGGAAATGATTAAATTTACATACCAAGGGAAAATTTGATAATTTTGTTTGATTTCTTAAAAAAATGCATCTCCCGATTCACGGGTTCACTTTGAATTCTCTTGACAAAATTATCTGTCATTTTTTAGAAAGTCACTGATATATATAAGTTTTTTTGTTTTTTCTGAACATGCTGGCTTCCCGGTTATCTGTAGATTCCGGTTTCTTTTTAAAAACTACCCCCCACCTGTCCCATCCCTATTGAAACCGTTTTTAACGAAAGAATCATACACACGTTAGCATGTGAGAGGAAAGGAGGTGCTTGTTACAGCATTTTCGTAAAATTTTACGTAATTATATGTACAAATCCAGGCTTGCATCTTTGCTGTGTCCGTCCCAAAAAGACGCGGGCTGTGGGATGGAACCTGGGGAGGGCGACGGCGATGGACGATTGGTCATTACTGCTGAACCGTACCCGCCGTATGGCAAACCTGACGCAAGAGGATTTTGCCTGCGACATCGGGGTTAGCCGCGCAACCCTGGCGCATTGGGAAAATAACCGGCGGCCCATCCCCCCTCGTGTCAAAAGATATATTTTAGATTACATGGGTGGATATTATAAGAAGCGCATTGAATTCGGTAATATAATCTCCAGCGCCGATAATTTTGGCTCTTTCTTGACATTATATCAACATGGGTTAGTCGTTCAGGGTGCATCGTCTTTTGCCAGACATTCATGGGCGCAGACGAAAAACAGCGAAATGGTTGGTCAGTATGTACTGCCCATGCTCCGCCAGAGCATGAAATTGGCGCCATTTTATGATCGATACTTTAATGCCATGTTGCTTGGGAAAAGCGATATCGCCTCCATTTCCTATTTTGATGAATCGTTTTTATTTCCCGGAAAACTTGTATGGGCTTCGGCGTCAATTGTGGAAATGGGGGAGGGGCGCCTGCTGTCCTTTGAGAATATCATCATGCCTGCGGGTACCAATTTTGAACTTTTTCATCAGAAAGAGAAGATTATAACCATGGATGGTGTTTCAGGCGACTGATCTGTATCATGAAATCTATTAATAATAGTATTATTATTCTCATATAAGTTTTACTTGGTGCGTGAAAAGGTTGCCAAGGAAACATTTGTTGCCAAATCCATTCATCATGACAGGTGGGTTAAGGATGCGATCAGCGCCGCCGCCACCGGGGCCGGATCATCCAGCAGATAGAAATGGCCGCCGGCAAAGGGCTGGATGTGGAACGGACCGCTGGTCCATTCCCGCCAGCCCAATGCCTCCACCTCTGTCAGATCAGGGTCGTCCAGCCCCCGGAAGATGCTGACCGGGCAGGCGACCCGACCGGCGGGGCGGGCATCCCAGGTTTCAATCAACCGGTAATCCGCCCGCACCGCCGGCAGCACCAGGGCCAGCAATTCCGGCATGGCCAGGATTTCCGGCGCCGTGCCGCCCAGGCGCAGCAATTCCCGCCCCAGGGCAGCATCATCCAGCCGGTGAACCCCACCGCCGCGATGATGCTGCGGTGCTTCCCGCGCGGACAGGAACAGGTGCTGCGGCGGGCGGGGGCTGCGCAACGCCAGCTCAAAACCCAGCGCCGCCCCCATGGAATGGCCGAACAAGGCCCAGGGCTGGGCCAGCAGCGGGGCGGCGGCATCGGCCAGATCGTTGGCCATGCTGGCCAGATCGGCATGGAACGGATCGTTCAACCGATCCTCCCGCCCGGGCGGGCAGACCAGCACCGGTTCAATCCAGTCCGGCAGCAAGGGCAGCAGGCGGCGGAACAGGCCCGGCGTGCCGCCAGCATGGGGCAGGCAGAACAGGCGCAGGCGCTGCACCGGGTTGGCAGGCCGGGGCCGGCGCAGCCAGCCCCGGAAGGGCTTTTCCGCCTTCATGCCACCACCGCCACATCCCGGTAGTGCCGGGAAAGCAGGGCCGCCGCCACCGCGGCCAGCACGGCAATGCCCAGCAAGCCCAGATAGCCGATTGACGCCGCCAGCCAGGCAGATGCCGACATGGCCGCCATGGCGAACAGCATGTTCACGCTATATTGCATGGTGTAGTCCGTCGCTGGCGTTTCCGGGGAGACGTGATCCATCATCAACGTTGCCAGCACGGTGGCGGCCGGATTGTACAGCAGGAAGAACAGGCCGGTGGCCAGACTGACGGCCAGATCGCCATTCCAGCCCAGCACCGGGGCGGCGATGACGGCCACGCCCGGTATCTGCACCAGGGCCGCCCCCAGCATCACCCGCCGGCGCGGCCATTTCTGCAACAGCCAGCCGGTGGCCATGGCCGCCGCAATGCCCAGGGCCGAGCCGATGACATTGACGAAAAAGCCGATCCGATCCATGCCCCAGCCAGCTTCCACCAGGATGGGTGTGATCAGCGCATAGCCCAGGCTGCTGCCGATCGGATAGATCAACAGCAGCAGCAGCCAGCGCTTTCCCCCCGGCCGCCGCCAGAAGGCAGCCAGACAGCGGAACGGGTTGGCGTGCACCACCCCCGCCAACGCCTGCAGGGGCTCCTTGAAGAAAACAAGCTGCACCAGGGAGATCAGCGTACCGCCGGCCAGCAGCAGCATCGCCCCCTGCCAGCCCAGCCACGGATAGGCCAGCAGCACCAGCCCGCCGCCCAGCATATTGCCCAGCAGGTTGCCGGAAATCTGGATGCCATTGCCCAGGCCCCGGTCGGACGGGGCCAGCAGCCGGAAGGCCAGCCCATCCACCGCAATATCCTGGGTTGCGGAAATCACCGCCACCCCCAAGCCCAGCAGATAGACGGTGGTGAAATCCGTCTTCAGATCCACCTGTCCCATCAGGGCCAGCACCAGGGCCAACGCTGTCTGGGTCACAATCAGCCAGACCCGGTAATGGCCGTGCCGGCCAAAGCTGATCTTGTCCACCAGCGGGGCCCAGATGAATTTGAAGGGCCAGACCATGCCCAGCATATAGACCATGCCGACCTGTTCCAGGCTGGCCCCCTGTTCCATCATGATGGCGACCAGCGCCACCACCAGGAAGCCCAGACCCAGATATTGCGTGGTGTAGAGGCTGGCCAGCAGCGCCCAGGCCGACGGCGTGGTTTTCGTTATCATATCGCGGCCCTTAGAAGCTGTGCGATGCGCCAACGCCGATCACCCGGCCGCGCGCCGGGGCACCCAACTGGTGGATGCGGAAATCGGAGAAGGCCAGTTCGCCATAGCCATAGACATCATGCTTGCTGTCGAACAGGTTGGAGGACCAAAGGTAGAATTCGCTGCCGCCGCTGGACAGGCCGATACGGGCATCCACCTCCCCATAGGCCTCCAGGTTGAAATTATTCTGGGCGTCGGCCGGGCGGCTATCCACCCAGCGATAGCCGATACGCGCGTTCAGCAACGTGGGCTCGCCGGCCAGCCCCGTGGCGAAAATCTGCCCTTCATAGGCAAGGCTGCCATTGGCACTCCAGCCCGGCACATCGGGCACCTTGTTGCCGGCGCGGATATCACCCGCCGTCAGGCCCAGTACATTGTCGCGGATCTCCGAGTTCACCCGCGACAGCCCGGCATTCAGCACCAACCCCTTGGTGATGCGCCAGCTTCCCTCCAGCTCCGCCCCGATGCTGCGCACATCGGCATTCACCACCGACATGGCAAAAGTGGCGCTGTCATACTTCAGGATATGATCATCCTTGATCCTGTTCAGGAAAAAGGCGCCATTCAGGCTGAAATTTCCCCCGACAGGGGCGGTTTTGAAGCCGATTTCCAGGCTGTTCACAGACGCGGCCTTGTAAGGTTCACTGTCTGAGATGCTGGTCGCCATATAGGAAATCCCGCCCGACTTATAGCCGCGCGCCAGCGTGGTATAAAGGTTGGTATCCTTGGCCAGCTCATAGGACAAAGCCAGCCGCCCGGTGGTATAATTGTCGGACAGGTCACGCTTGTCGGGCGTGGTGGCCCCGGTGAAGCTATTGATGTAACGCGCCTTGTAATCCTTGCTTTCATGCGACTGGCGGATGCCGCCGGTCAGCTTCAGCGCATCGGTCAGCGGATAGGTTGCTTCGGCAAAGACGCCGATGCTCTTGGAGGTGAAATCGCGGAAATATTGCTGGCCCATCAGCGGGCTGAGTGTGTCAAAGGACAGATCGCCATGGGTGCCCAGCAGGCCGGCCACCCAGAACAGGCGTGAGTCCGGCAGGGAGGCCAGCCGCAATTCCTGGCTGAGGCCGGTTTCCTTGGAACTGTCGCGCACCAGATATTCCATCGGCATCCCATACATGGTCTGGTAGGTGACCGTGTCGTAAGCCTTCCAGCCCACATAATCCGATGTGGTGGCCGCCGTGACGGAGGTGAGGCGGGCAAAGCTGAAATCATGATTGATTTCAGCCGAATAACGCCCGGCGGTGCGCTTGTTCTCATCAAAGGCGCCGGGCTTCAGGTCCAGCGCCGGATGATCGCCATAGGGGCGCAGCAGGATCATGTTCAGATAGCCCTTGGCCCGCTGCCCCTCCACCGTCAGCAGGGCGTCGGTGCCATTGCCATTGTCCCAGGCCAGACTGAAGCGCCCGGCCAGATCGGAAATGCTGGTCAGCGGTTTGCCATCGCGGGCATTATCCACCCAATTGTCAGCCTCGTTATAGCGGACGGCGATGCGGGCGCTCAGTTGGTCGCTGATGGCGCCGCCCACGGCGGCCTCACCCAGCCGGTGCCCTTCCTGCCCGATCTCCCCGCGCACATAACCTTCGGTCGTTTGCGTTGGTTTGGCTGTGATGACGTTGATGGCGCCGGCTTCGCTGTTGCGGCCAAACAGGGTGCCTTGCGGGCCTTTCAGCACCTCCACCCGCTCAATATCCAGCGTGCCCAGGGACAGGAAGGCGGTGGACAGGGCCACCCCGTCAATATTCAGCACCACCGAATTGTCATCGGCGCTGACCTTGTAGAGCGAGCCGACACCCCGGATACGGACATTATAATCGATCGGCCCGCCAGAGGCGTTGATATCCACCCCTGGCACCGACAGCAGGGTTTCCGACAGGTTATGCAGCCGTGCCTCGGTGATGTCCTGCCCGCTGATCACACTGACGGCGAAGGGCACTTCCACGGCTTTTTCAGCGCTGCGGCGGGCGGTGACGACAATCTCCTCCCCCACGCTGGCCATGTCCGCCACCTGGGTGGCGGTGCTGGTGGCCTGCTGCGCGCCGGCAGTGCCGGTCAGGGCCAGAACAAGGGACATGGCGGTCAGGCAGCGTGGGCTGAACAGGCGCGTGGACATGGGAAGGATGCTTTCTGATGGATGAGACGGTTGCGAGGCGGGGAGCAGGCTCATAATTCCCCGGTTTCAAAATCCGCCTCCGGCCCGTCATGGGCCTGGAGGGCGGCGGCGAAGGCGGCAAGCTGGGGCGTGGTGAATAACAGCCGCAGCGGCGGGGCCTGGCGGGTGATGTGCTGACGGGCGAGCTGTTCCATGATCTGCGTGGCGCGCAGGCTGTCGCCGCCCAGTTGGAAGAAATCATCCTGCCGGCCGACCCGCGCACAGCCCAGCACCGCCTGCCAGATGCCGGCGATGGCCTGTTCCAGCCCTGGCAGGGGGGTGTCGTCGCCGCCCGCATCCGCGTTCGCCGCCTGTTCGGCCAGCCGTTTCAGGGCGTTGCGGTCCAGCTTGCCGTTGGCGGACAAGGGCAGGGCGGCAAGGGGCAGGTAACGGCTGGGGATCATGTAATCCGGCAGCAGCCCGGCCAGCCCGGCGCGCAAGGTGGCCTCATCCGGCGGGGGGATGCCCTCCGCGCTTACGATAAAGGCAGCCAGTCCCGGCGGGCTGCCGGCCAGCAGGGCGACGGCCTGTTTCACGCCGGGCTGGCGGGCCAGGGCGGCTTCCACCTCCCCCAACTCAATCCGGTGGCCGCGCAGCTTCACCTGCTGGTCGCGGCGACCCAGAAATTCCAGCAGCCCGCTGGGGCGGTAGCGGCCCCTGTCGCCGGTGCGATACCAGCGCCTGCCGTCGGCCTGGACGAAACGATCCCGTGTCAGGTCGGTGGCACCGCGATAGCCGGTGGCGACACCAGCCCCGCCAATCCATAATTCGCCTTCCACCCAGTCCGGGCAGTCGCGGCCCAGGGCATCGACCACCCGATATTGCTGGTTGGCCAGCGGCCAGCCATATGGAATGCTGGTCCAGCCCGCCGGCAGCGGTCCTGTGACCGGGTAGAGGTTGGACCAGATGGCCCCTTCCGTGGCCCCACCCATGGCGGAAAAGGCGCAAGTATTGCCGGTGACGGCGGCCAGCCGGGCCGGCAGGCCGGTGCCAATCCAATCGCCCGACAGCAGGGCCACCCGCAGCGGCAGGGTGGTTTCCCTTTGTCCCTCTGCCGCTGTCAGCAGCATATCCAGCAGCACCGGCACGCTGTTCCACAGGGTCACGCCATGGCGGCGGATCAGGCCCAGCCAATGGGCGGGTTCCCGCCGCTGATCCTGGTCCACCAGCACGATACCGCCACCCACCTGCAACAGGCCGAACAGGTCATAGACCGACAGGTCGAAATCCAGCGCCGACAGGGCCAGCACCCGGTCATCTCCTGTCACGCCATGGCGGCGGTTGATATCGTCGATGGTGTTGCAGGCGCTGTGATGGGTGATTTCCACCCCCTTCGGCTCCCCGGTGGAGCCAGAGGTGAAGATGATATAGGCCGGTCCATGGGGGGAAACGGCCAGCGGTGCGGCCAGCGGCGGCAGGCTGGCGCTGGCGGCCAATGTTTCCAATGTCACCGTATGGCGGATGCCGGCGGTGGCATGGATGCGGGTGCTGCGTTCGGCGGGCTGTTCCGGGCTGATCGGCACGTAACAGCCCCCGGCGGCCAGCACCCCCAGCACGCCCACCACCTGTGCCACCCCGCGCGGCAGGCTGACGGCGACGGGTTCCCCCACCGCCACCCCTTGTTGCTGCAACAGGGCGGCCAGACGCAGCGACCGGTCGCGCAGCGTGGCGTAATCCACCACCCGGTCACCCTCGTACAGGGCGGGGCGGCTGGGTTCCGCCAGCGCCTGATCAAAGAAGCCCTGATGCAGCAGCCGTTCCGGCTGGGGCCGGGCGGTGGCATTGGCGCTGTTGCGGTCGGCGCGTTGGGCGGGTGGCAACAGATCGGGCAGTGGGCTTTCCAACCCGCCCGCCGGCCCGGCCAGCCAGGTCAGAAGGTTGCCATAGGCGGTGAACATGGCGTCTGTCAGGCCGGGCGGGAACAGCGTATCCACACTGTCCCAGGTCAGCAGCAATTCACCGGCCAGTTCATAAACCTGATGATCCAGCCAGACCTGCGGCGTTTCAGAGAAACCATCCCCCAGCGCACCGGGGAAGCCCGCCGGCAGATCGTCGAACAGGTTATCGGCCAGCCCCAGCGTGCTGGTGAACACCACCGGCAGCGCGGCGGCGGTCAGACCCACACGCCGCGCCCGTTCCCGCTGCACCCAGATGGAGGAAACGCTGCGATGTTCCAGGATGGCGGCCACCTGATCCTGTGCCTGCCGGGCCAGGGACAGCAGCCCACCCTCGCCCGGATGCAGCGCCACCGGGGCCAGGCTGGTGAAATCGCCCAGCACCCGGTTGATATCGCCATGAACCGGCTGCCGGTCGAACAGGGTCAGGTTCAGGGTCATCGCCGCCCCGCCGCACCAGCGGGACAGGATGTCGCCATAGGCGGCCAGCAGCAGCACGGACGGTGTCACCCCCGCCACCCGCGCCTTTTCCCGCAGGGCCGCCCAGGGCGCACGCCCCAGCCGCAGCGCCCGGCGGGTGAAGCGGACGGGGTTGATGCTGGCCGGATCAGCGGCCAGCGGCAGGGCAGGGGCTGGTGGCAGGTTGTCCAGCCGGCCCCGCCAATAGGCCTCATCCCGTGCCAGGGTGGCGGGATCGGGACGCACCTGCTGGACATAATCGCGGAAGGATAGGGCCGGCGGGGGCGGCAGGCGGGCCGGGTCACGGAAGGCCGCCACCAACTCGGCCAGCAGCAGCTTGACGCTGAAACCATCCAGCAGCAGATAATCAATCAACAGACCCAGCCGACAGCGCCCGCCGCCATAGCGCACCGCCTGTAGCGTGAAAAGCGGCCATTGCGTGCGGTCCTGCTGGTACGTCTGCCACCCGTTTTTCAGGGCGGCATGGGCACTATCTGCATCGACCGGGCCGATATCGCTGACAGCGATGCGCAAGGGCGGCACATCGGGCAGGATGCGTTGCTGCCCCTGTTCATCCAGGCAGGCGCGCAGCATTTCATGCCGCTGGATCAACAGGTTGAAGGCGGTCTCCAGCCGGGGCAGATCGACATCCTGCCCATCCAGTTCCAGCACATAGGAGGTGGCGCAGCCCAGCGGCAAGCCGGACACCTGCCCCATGCGATAGGCCTGCTGCACCTCCGTCAGCGGGAAGGGTTCATGCCGGTTGGCAAGGTCGGGCGTGATGCGGGCCACGGGCGCATCGGTACGCCTTGTCAGTCCGGCGGCGAAATCCGCCAGCACGGGATGGGCGAACAGCCGGCGCAGCGGTTCATCCGCCCCCAACCCGCGCTGGCGCAACAGGGCGACGGCGCGGGTGGCCAGCAGACTGTCACCGCCCAGCAGGAAGAAATCATCCTGCCGGCCGATATGGGGGCGGTTGAGGATTTCCGTCCAGATGGCGGCGACCGCCTGTTCCACCGGGCCGGCGGGTGCCGCCCCCTGAACGGGGGTGCCGCCGGTGCTGGCGGCCAGCAGGGCGGCCACCGCCTTGCGGTCAACCTTGCCATTGGCGGAAAGCGGCAATTCACTCAATGGCAACAGCAGGCCCGGCACCATGTAATCCGGCAGGCGTTGGGCCAGTTCAGCGCGGATATCCGCCAGAATATCGGCGGGTGCATCGGGGGCCAGCACCAGGGCGGCGGCCAGGGCCGGTGGCTTGCCGATGGCGGCGGCCACGGCATGGCGCACCAGGGGGTGCGCCTGCAACGCGGCCTCCACCTCCCCCAACTCAATCCGGTGGCCGCGCACCTTCACCTGATGGTCGATACGGCCCAGGAATTCCAGCGTGCCATCGGGCCAATAACGACCCATATCGCCCGTGCGATACCAGCTACGCCCCCGATGGTTGACAAAGCGGGCCGCTGTCAGTGCCGGATCGCCACGATAGAAGCTGGCCAGCCCGTCACCGCCGATCCACAATTCCCCCGGCACCCAATCCGGGCAGTCGCGGCCCAACGCATCGGCCACGCGATAGCATTGATTGGCCAGCGGCACCCCATAGGGGATGGAGGTCCAGTGCGCCGGCAGGGGGCGCTTCACCTCCCAGAGATTGGACCAGATGGCCGCTTCCGTGGCCCCACCCAGGGCCAGCAGCCGGCAGCCATCGCCGGTTGCCGCCGCCAGCCGGTCGGGCAGGTCCAGCCCCACCCAGTCGCCGGATACCAGGGCCAGCCGCAGGCCCAGCCCTTCGCCCTCTGCCGCGGCGGCCACCAAGGCCATGTCCAGCAGGATGGGCACGGAGTTCCACAGCGTCACGCCATGATCGCGCATCAGCCGCAGCCAGCGTGCGGCATCGCGCCGTTCCGCCTCCGCCAGCAGCACCAGGGCACCCCCGGCCCCCAGCAAGCCGAAAATATCATAGACCGACAGGTCGAAATCCAGGGCGGAGACGGCCAGCATCCGGTCACCCGGCCCCACGCCGCCACGGCGGTTGATGTCATCAATGGTGTTCAGCGCCGCCCGATGGGTGATTTCCACGCCCTTTGGCTCCCCCGTGGAGCCGGAGGTGAAAATCACATAGGCGGCCGCATCCGGTGCCACCGGCATTGGGGCTGACAGCGGCGCGTGGGCCAGGGCGTCGGCCATCTCCCCCGCCCGCAGCACCAGCCTTATACCGGCGGTGGCATGGATGCGGGCCTGCCGGGCGGCGGGCTGGTTGATGCCCACCGGCACGTAACAGCCACCCGCCGCCAGCACGCCCAGGACGGCGGCAATCTGGTCCGCCCCGCGCGGCAGGGTGACGGCCACCGCTTCCCCCGCCACCAGCCCTTGCGCCTGCAGCCATCCGGCCACCCGCAGGGCCCGCCCGGCCAGGGCGGCATAGGTCAGGCTTTCCGGGCCGTTCAGCAAGGCCGGGCGATCCGGGGCCACCAGGGCGTTATGGAAAAAATCGCCATGCAGGGGGCGGGGACGGAAGGGCACTTGCGTGGCATTCACCCCCGCCCGGATTTGGGCCTGGGGGGCTGGCAGCAGGTCGGGCACCGGGCGTTCCCACGCACCCGGATCGGCGGCCAGCAGGTCGATCAGCGCCGTATAGGCACCGAACATGGCCGCGATCAGTCCGGGCGGAAACAGCGCATCCACACTGTCCCAGGCCAGCAGCAAACCATCATCCTGTTCATACACCTGATGATCCAGCCAGACCTGCGGTGTCTGGGAGATCATCCAGCCCAGCCTTCCCAGGCTTTCCTGGCAGGCCGGCGTCAACAGCGGCTGGCCCAGATTGCAGGCGAAGACCACGGGGGCGAAATCCCGCTCCCCCGGTCGCTGGCGGGCCAGATCGCGCAAGACCCGCACACCCGGATAGGCCGCATGTTCCAGATCCCGGCGAAGCTGGGCCTGGATGGTCTGGGCGCGGGTGGCAAAGCCCAGCGGCTGGCCGCAATCGACCAGCAAGGGCAGCAGGCTGGTGAAATCGGCCACTACCTCCGCACAGGCGGGGTCGGTCAGGTCGCGGTCGAACAGCGGCAGGTTCAGCAGGAACTGCGATGTGGCGCTCCACCGCGCCAATGTTTCGGCATAGGCGGTGGCCAGCACCATGGCGGGGGTCAGCCGGTGTTGGCCTGCCAGCCGCTTCAGCCCCTGCCAGGCGGCGGGGGAAAGCAGATGGGTGCGGCGGGTGAAATGCGGTTTGCCGATGCTGGCGGGTGATGTGGCCAGCGGCAGGGCAGGGCCACGCGGCAGATCGGCCAGCCGTTCGGCCCAATAAAGCCGGCCCGCTTCCAGCGCATCGGCGCGGCGGATGGCATCATTCGCCAGATAGGTGCCGAAATGCCAGCCGGCTTGGGCCGGCGGGTCGGCATCGGCGCGATAGGCCATGGCCAGATCGCGCAGGATGATACGCAGGCTCTGCACGTCAGCGACCAGCAGGTCGATATCCAGGCACAGGCGCGTGGCGCCACCGGGCAGCCGGCAGAGTTCCAACCCCGCAACATGGCCCGCGGCCACATCCAGCCGGCGATGCGACAGCCGCGCCCGGATATCGGCCAGGGCTATATCGACGGCCGCTGCATCCAGCCCGCGCCAATCATGCGTTATCAACCGGCAGGCGGGGCAGGGCGCATCCTCCACGCGCTGGTGCCCCTCCGCATCAAACCTTGCCCGCAACATGCCATGGCTTGCCAGCAGCCGGTCCCAGGCACGGCCCAGCCGGGTGGGGTCCACCCCATGCCTATCCAGTTCCAGATAGGCATGACAACCGACACCGCCCAGCGGCTGGTCATCGCGCCGGCCGATCCAATAGGCATGTTGCATGTCCGTCAGATCGAACGGCGCATCCGGGGCTGCGGCGGGCGGGGCGGGTGTCGGCTCCTGCTTCGTTGACAGGCGGCACCCCGCCACCAGCTCCTGCCATGCGGCCAGGGTGGGGTTTTCGATCAGTTGGGCGAAGGTGACATCGGCCCCCGCCTGCCGCCACTGCGCCATCAGCCGCATGATGTGCAGGGAATCCAGCCCCAGTTCGATCAGGTCGGCCTGATCGGCGGGGATATGCTGCGGGTCCAGCAACAAGGCTTGAACAGACGCGCGCATGGCGGCAGCCGACAGGATGTCGGTACCGATCTTGGTGTTGTCCGGCATTATGCGCGTGTCCTCTCCGCCCGTTCCCCCTCGTCCGCCGCAGCGACCAGGAAGGGGGAGACGCTGTGCAGTTTTTCGCAGGTTTCGCGGAACTCCCGCTCCGGCGTGGACAGCGAAACCAGCCCGGCGCCGGCCTGCAGCCAGACACGTCCCTGCTGTTCATAAAGGGCCCGCAGCACCAGGGCGGCATCCAGCATCCCGTCGGCATCGGCCACCAGCACGCAGCCGCTGTAAAGCCCGCGCGGCCCCGGTTCATGCCGGCCGATCGCCTCAATCGCTTCGCGTTTGGGGATGCCGGAGGCGGTGACGGCGGGGAACAGGGTGCGCAGCGCATCCCAACCCTGCCGCCCGGCGGCCAGTCGGCCTTTGACGCGCGAGCCCAGATGCTGCACCGATCCGCGCCGGCAGACGGACATGAAATCCACCACCTGCACCGTGCCCGGTTCGCAGATTGCCGTCAGTTCCTCGCAGGCCAGTTTCACCGACACGGCATGTTCGGCGATTTCCTTGGTGTCGCTGACCAGTTCGGCGCGCAAGGCCGCCTCTTCCGCCGCATCGCCCCCCAGGGCGCGGGTGCCGGCCAGCGGCTGGGTGTTGACCCAGCCATCGCTGGCGACTTCCGCCACCGTTTCCGGGCTGTAGCCGATGGCGCGCAGCCCGTCGCGGAACAGGATGAAGGAACGGGCGGGGTTATTGGCCCGCCGGCCCAGCCGGTAACTGGCTGTCAGGTCGATGGCGGCATCCACCGGCACCCGGCGGGACAGGATCACCTTCTGATAATGCCGGTCGCGGATTTCCTGCACGGCGGCGGCCACCCGGCCCTTATAGCCGATGATATCCGCCGTCTCCACCGCCGGGACGGACAGGCGGCGGTTGCCATGCGGCCTGCTGGCCGTATCGCTGGCGGCTTCGGCAAAGCTGGGGCCGTCCAGCGCCTTCAGCCGCTGGGCACGCAGCGCCAGGGCCTCGCCATCCAGGCAGCGCAGCAGGGCCTGGCCTTGCCGTAACCGGATTTCCACCAGCGGCGCCACCAGATGAACCAGCCGACCGGTATCGGCGGCAAGGTCCAACCCATGGATCTGCCGCGCCAGTTCAAAATCCGCCGATCCGTAAAGCCGCCAGCCCTGCAGGGACAGGCTGGCCACCACCTGGGGCAGGGTGGTGCAGATATCCGTGGTCGGCCAGTGGCGCGGACCGCCCAGGCCAGACAGGGTGATGCCCGTGGCATCGGCGCTGATACTGGCCGCCTGACCGATGGCGACGGACCATTCGCCGTCGCGCTCATACACCATCAGGAAATCGGCCTTTTCATACGCCGCGATGCGCGTGGCCAGTTCCATCGGGTCGCTGCTGATGCTGAGTTGCGTCTCGCTATAGCGGCGGGTGCCAGCGGGCTGGGTTGTTGTCGCCGCCGCCTGCGCGCGGGCGACAAGCTGTTTTTTGTCGATCTTGCCGATGGCGGTCAGCGGCCAGCTTTTCACCTGTTCCAACTGGTCGGGCAGCTTGTGCCGGGCCAGCCCCTGTTGGCCCAGGAAACGGTGCAGGGCCGCCAGATCGGGCGCGTCCGTGCCGGGAATGATGAAGGCGCAACTGCGCTCCCCCAGCCGTTCATCGGGCACGGCCACCAGGGTGGCATCACGGATGCCGGGATGCTGGCGCAGATGCTGTTCGATCTCCGCCGTGGCGATTTTCTCCCCACCCCGGTTGATCTGGTCCTTCACCCGGCCTTCCACCACCAGATTGCCATCGGCCCGGCGGCGGGCCAGATCGCCGGAGCGGTAATAGCCATCGGGCGTGAAGACCCGCGCATTATGCGCCGCCGCCCGGTAATAACCCCGAATGGTATAGGGCCCGCGCACCAGCAATTCGCCCGTCTGCCCGTCGGGCACGTCGCGCCCGTCGGCATCGACCAGCCGCACATCATCATCCGGGCAGAGTGGGCGGCCCTGGCTGTTCAGCACCACCTCTGCCGGGGCATCCGGACGGGTGTAGCAAAGCAGACCTTCGGCCATGCCGAACACCTGTTGCAGCCGGCAGCCCAGCACCGGCTGCACCTTGGCCGCCAGCTCCGGCTCCAGCCGGGCCCCGCCCACTTGCAGCAGGCGCAGGCTGGACAGGTCGGTCTGATCCCAATCGCGCGCCCCGATCCATAGTGGCAGCAGGGCCGGCACCAGGGCGGTGATGGTCACCCGCTCCCGTTCGATCAGGGGGAATGCCTCATCAAAGCCCGGCGTGCGGGCCATGACCACGGTGCCGCCGACGGAAAAGGTGCCGATGATGCCGGGGCAGCAGAGCGGAAAATTATGTGCCACCGGCAATGCGGCCAGATAGACACTCTCCGCCCCCAACCCGCACAGATCCGCAGAGGCAATGCCATTATAGGCGTAATCGGCATGGGTGCGGGGGATCAGCTTGGGCGTGCCGGTGGTGCCGCCGGACAGCAGCAGCAGGGCCGGCCCGAACGCATCCGGGGCGGGCAGGGGCCGGGGATCGGCATCCACATTTGCCAGGGCCAAAGCGTCCCCCGCCACCCCCTCCCCATCCACCAGAATATGCCGCAGGCAGGCGCAGCGGTCGGCCAGTTCACGGGCGAACGGCTGGTAATCAAAGCCCAGAAACCGTGCCGGAATGATATGGGCCACCGGCTGGGCCAGTTCGCATAAGGGGGCCAGATCGGCCAGCCGCTGCGCCGGCATCACCATTACCGGCAGGGCACCCAGCCGGAACAGGGCGAACAGGGTGACAACAAAGGCAGCGGAATTGGGCAACTGCAGCAGCACCCGGTCACCGGCCCCGATACCCAGATCGGCCAGCCCCGCCGCCCGCCGGTCAATCGCGGCGTCCAGGGCCGCATAATTGTAACGCTGCTGCCCATCCACCAGGGCGGTTCGGGCGGGATGTGCCGCTGCCCAGGTGCGAAACAGGTCGCCCAGCGGTTCCGGTTGCCAATACCCTTTTACCTGATATGTCTGCGCGATATCGGCGGGCCAGGGGTAAAAGCTTTGTTCCATCAAGGCATTATTCCTCGACTGGTCCGCCGGGGGCACGGGTCGCGCCACACAGCAGACAGTTTATTAGGAATAATTATTATTTTCGTCTGCGTCTGCGCCGGCTCCCCGAACCGGTCTGCAAACTCCCCCAATGGGGATTATCCTACGCCATCTGCCGCGTGACGGCGCCTGGGTGATGATGACCGATCTGGATGCACGCATTCGAAATGCAGGATTTGTCCACTATATCCCGTTTCGTTGGGTCTGATCAGCGGTGACTGCAATATAAGTGCTTTTCCTATCCGCCGACCTCTTTCAGTTTCCTGCTTTGGGGGCTGTGCCGGCCGAAAATTTTGATATTTTGAACCAGATTGCCACGAAATTCGATGGAGAGGGGTGTTTCCTCTGCCTGCAATCGCTGGATATCCATCAGATCCAGTCTCCCTACGCCATCACAATAATGATTATAAGGTGAAATTATTTCACAAATTAAACTGACCGATAAATAAAATGCCTTTCAATGTATGAACGTGAACTTATAAATATTAATCGGGTATTATTTTTTATTAAATACGTACATTAAATGTTGAGTTTAATTCAAAAATAACAGGAGAAATAACTTTCATTTATGAAAAATTGGCTGCTTTCTTTATAATTTTAAAAGATATCTCTTTATTTAATGTGTTTACACAACATCCTATTTGATGTGCCCCTCCATAGGGGATATGAAATTTTTCATCATAGCGTGTTATATATGATTGACTTTCGTATAGGTGCGTATAACGATGCGCCGACTCCTGTCGTAGAGGTGCAGATTTTGCACAATTATCTCTGGATAGAATCAATCCCAGTGGAGTAGGAACATATGGACGGCCTCGCTTCGCAAATTTTGCCTGTTTTGCAATCAATGCCTGATGTTTTCGCGAAGAAGCCCCTTTTGGAAACATTTTCAAATGTTCGGGATGAATTCTCATTGATTGAGAATGGCTTTCGCACGCTTACATCCCGCGAGAGGGAGCCTGAATATCTTCGTCGTTTCTTTGCCAGTTGGGGGCAGACCAACAACAGCGCCATGACGGTTTCCGGTATCAGCAACCGCCTGACATTGACGCTGTATCGGGAGGAATATCAGGGCGACAAGCTTGAACTGTTGCAGACGCTGACTTGCTTGCACCGGATCACCGACGAAGATCTGGCGGTCACACACCGGATTTTGCACTCACAGTTATTTCATGAAATGGCAACTGGCATTGTCGGTGATGATGCGTGGCTGCAGACCGGCTATATTGATAAAAGCGCCCTCGAATTCAAAAAGTGGAAGGACCATATGTCCTTGCGTGAGGGTGATCTGGCCCTGGCTTTGATTACGACCTTGGTTCACGAGATTTATACGCATGGTGAGGTAGAATTCATCCTGCCACTTTTCACCAACTGGCTGCGGAACACATATTCCTTTGGGGAGCGTGAGCTGGATCGGGCCGTGCGTTGGATTAAGGTTCATTGCGGCGGGACCGAGAAGCGACATTTCTTTCACGCCGTGGACGCAATGTCCCATTTTGAACGGGCATTCAACGTTGACTGGTCACAGTATGACCATGCATCCATCGTTCGTTCCTATATGCAACGAAAAGCCGCTGTGCTGAAGGCCGTGGTTCTTGACAATAATGCATGAGGCCCTGCATCCGGTATTGGTCGAAACGGGGGAGGCCGGGTGGGGGCGGGATCTGCAGCCCATAGCCGGCCTGTCGCCGGACGACAATTTATGCTCCCGTCGCGCGCTGCTGCTCCCCGATGGCTATCGGGACCGGATGCGCAGGCTGGGCATATTGATCGATATGGCTGTGCGGGCCGTGGTTGCGCGCTATTTCATCGATCCGCGGATCGCCGCGATCTATGCGCTGCCGCCTGCCCTGGAACAGATCCTGCGGCAAGCGGCATCAAAGCCCTACAATATTGGCTGGTACCGACCGGATCTGATCTTTGCCCGCGATGGCGTGGCGCGGATTTGCGAGATCGGTGCACGCTATCCATTCAACGGCTGGATGGTCAGTCATGCCTGGTCGCGCGGGCATGACGATTTCTGGGGGGATCTTTGTGCCCCATTTCCACAGGGCAGCACGGTGGCCCTGGTCCATGGCCAGGAGCCGAGTGGAGAGGTCGATTACCTGTCGGCCCATCTGCAACAACAGGCTGGGGTCGGCTTCGTTGCCGTTTCACCCCAGGGGCTGGCCTTGCGCGATGGCGATCTCTATGCCCAGGGGTGCCAGCCGGATCAGTTCATCTTGCAACTGGACCGCAACGAACTTCTGTCACTCCCGCCCGGGGTTCTGGAGCATCTGCTGGAACGGGGAAATTACTTCAACGATGTCCGTACCTTGATCCTGGTGCATGACAAGCGGGTGCTGGCCGTGTTGTCCGACGCTGCCATCATGGGCGATGCGATGCCCGTCGACCTTTATGCAGAATTGCGACCCCACCTGATTTTCTCCACCTGTGCCCGCTCTGCGGCCGAGGCGGAAGGGTTGTTGCAACAGGACGGGGATTGGATCGCCAAGCCCAGCAGTGGTGGGCGGGGTATTGGCACACTGGTGCGGTCACAATGCAGCGCCGACACATGGGCCGAGCGGGTGCGCAAGGATTGGCGGCATCTGGTGTTTCAGCCCTACTTGTCGCAACTCGATTTTGTGGATCCGGATTATGCACAGCCGATCCACATGGTGGGGATGCTCCTGTGCCGTGACAATGTTTGCTATGGCAGCGGGTTGTTTCGTGGCTCCGATGAAGCGGTGATCAACCTGCACCAGGAGCGTGGAAAACTCTATCCCTGCATGGGGGTGTCATGAGCCTTTCCGTCATTATCCCTCTCTATAATAAGGAAGATTATATCGAAGAAACCCTCGGTTCTCTGGCACGGCAGACCCGGCTGCCGGATCAGGTGATTGTGGTGGATGACGCCTCCACAGATCGGGGGGCTGACCGCGCCGCTGCGGGTCTGTCGCGATTGACTGCGGCTGGGGTTGCGCATGTGGAATTGTTGCGCTCGGGGGCCAATGCAGGCCCCAGCGCTGCCCGCAATCGCGGGCTGGGACAGGCAACGGGTGAGATACTGGCGTTCCTGGATGCCGATGATTGCTGGCGGCGCGATTGCTGTGCCCGGATTTTGGATTGTATGCATGACCATGCCCTGGATTTGCTGGTACTGGGCTACGATTCAATCCCTGGGGGTGAACGGTTCCCCAACCCGGATATCCTGGGCGAAAACACGCTTGCCGTGGCGGAGGATCTTCACCTTTTACCGCATCTGACCCGCATCGCCGGCCATCCGGGCTTTTTTATGGGCCGGGCCAGCAATGTCGCGGTCCGGCGCCGTGTGATCGGTGAAGACCGTTTCGTCGAAGGTCGCCACGTTAATGAGAATATCGATTTCTGGTACCGTATTGCCAAGCGCGTTGCCAATCGCCCTGCAGATGCGGCAGCGCCAGTGGCAGGTCTGCTTGCCTCCCCGATGATCCAGTATCGAATTCTGCCCGACAGCCTGTCGCATCGCCGTATCAGCGATTGGCGACATCTCCAGGTTCCCCCCACTCTGGAACGATACCGGCACAGCGATGATGCTGATGACCGCCGATTGTGCGGGATGTTGGGGCGGCGTTGGCTGGATTTTGTCCTCTCAAGCCTGCCGGATGCGGCCCAACGCGCCGCCTTCAGCGAGGCCCATGGGGGCCTGCTGGCGCATTACGGCATCCATCTGCCGAAGACACGGGAAGTTGCATGATCCGAACCACTGGCGAAACCCGCCCCGACTTTGATCGGGCCATGGCGGCGGCATTCGACATCGCCCGCCATCATCCGTTCTGGCAGTCATTTTACCAGGGGCATGAAGATTGGCGAACGGCCCCCTCATGCCAGAAGGTCGATCTGTTGACCGTCCTGCATGGTTTTTCCCCTGCCGGGGAGAAAAGCGGGGTCTATCTGGTGCGATCGGGTGGTCGGACGGCTGCCCCATTGATTTTCCCGGTGGATATCGCGGAAAATCACGCCCAGCGGCAGGCTTTGGCTTCGTGCCTGACGGCGCGCGGGGTTTTTACCCCGCAATCGGTGGTGCTCAATCTCTTCGCCTATACCGGGCTGTACCGCACGGCGTCGATCATTGATGATCTGCTGGAGCGCTGTCTTGCCACCACCCTTCCCATGAGCGCGCAGGCGCCCTATCGGGATATGCATACGGCCGCAGAGCTGTTCCAGCCGACCCATCTGGCTGGAACTCCCTCGGTGCTGACCCTGCTTGCCAACTGGTGCCGGGAAAATGGCGAGGTGCCGCCGCAGATCCCGCAACTGCTTTATGCCGGTGAATTGTTGCGGGACAGTGTGCGGGAACATCTGTGCCGCAGTTTTGGCGTTCAACAGGTCTGGTCTCTCTATGGCGGGGCGGAAACCGGCATCTGGGCCATTTGTGATGCCAGCAGGGAACCGGGCTTGTTCAGCACCCTGCCTGAAGTGCTGGTGGAGATCGAGGCCCCGGATGCCCATGGGTATGGTGAGATCGTGGTCACCAACACCTGGCGAAAGCGATTTCCGCTATTCCGCTATAGCCAGGGCGATATCGGCCGGCTGGTGGAGCGTGATGGGGAACCCATGTTGGAGGTGCGCGGTCGTCGACCGCTGACATTCCGGTTCTATGAGATCACCTATGATGATGGCGGCTTTGCCGCTGTGGCTGGCCCCTGCGCGCATTGGCAGGTGGTGCTGGATTTTGGTAGCGATGGTTGTGATCGCCTGGGTCTGCATGTGGTGTGCGAAGACCCTGACACCCTTGCCGCCATCGATGACCGCCTGCGCCGGCACATGAGAGAGGATAAGGACAGTGAGGCGGTTCATGTGAAAGCCGTCAAACTGGCCGATCTGCATATCGATCCCACCACCAGCAAAACCGCGACCGTGGTTGATCGGCGTCGGTGAATTGTCAGGCAGGCCCCATGGAAAAGCTGGCTAATATATTGGCATATCAAACGAATGCTTGGCAGGGGTACCTGATCAGCCATTTGGTGGAATCCCAGCAGGAAGCACAGTGGGAGGATGATTGGGCGGTGCTGGACCGTGCCTGTGGTCCCGGCATCAACGCAGTCCTGTTTCATAATTGTCTGTCACATGCGGCACTGTTTCCACGCCAACGGCCGGAACTGGAACGGCATATCGCACAGCGGGGTATCAAACTGCTGAATGCTGGGTTGGCAGACATGCGCAAGCGGACCCTGCATAAGATGCTGGAGCAGGCTGGTGTGCGCTGTGCCCGGGCAACGCGCCATGGCCCGGGTGATCAGTTGCTTTTTGTCAAGACGAACCTGAATTTTGGCGGAAAGGCCGAAAAGGCATTGCCGCCTGAGTTGCAACCGATCTTCTCGGTTCCTGTCGATTGTCCGATCCAGGCCTGGAACGATTACCGGCTGATGCGGCGTGATGAGATTGATCCCGTCTGGTGGGACAACCCGGATCTGGTGATCGAGAACTACATTGCCCACGATGATACGCTGTACCGTATTTATGGTTGTGGCGACGTACTGATCTGCATCCTGGCCCATAGCGATGATCTGATCAAAAAAGAGGATGAGCGCCCGGAAGATCGCTGGGTGCATGTTGACCGCCGTGCGCTATGGGCGGGCGTTGCCGATCTGCCAGACGATCTGCGGCGTCAATTGGCGGGCTTCACGGCCCGATATCCGTTCGATTATTTCTGCCTGGACGTCGTTCATGACGGGGTGAACCATACCATCATCGATCTGAACCTGACCCCCTTCCACGGTTTGGCGCCGCCGAAAGACGCTTGGCTGGGCCTGCTGCGGCGTGGTCTGCATGATCTGACACGGGGGATGAGACCATGAATACCGTCTCGGTGTTGATTGCGGCTTTTGATGCCCGCCGGTGGCTTGGTGACAGCCTTGATGCCGTGTTCGCCCAAAGCCTGCCGCCCGGCTGGCGTCTGCAGGTGCTTCTGGGCATCGATGGTTGCACCGACACGCTGGATTATATCGAGCACGCACATTATCCGGGCCTGCAGACCGTCTATCTGCAGCGCAACCGCGGTACCTATGTGACCTTCAATACATTGATGCAATATGCAATGGGTGACCTGATTGCCCGCTTCGATGCGGATGATGTGATGAAGCAGGATTATCTGGCTGCCCATATCACGGCCTTGCAGGATGGCGCCGACCTCAGCATGTCCTGGAGCATTTATACTGACGAGCATCTGCAGCCGACATCAATTGTGCCGGCCTTGCCGGATTACCGACCTGAAAATGGGGAGAGGCGCAAGGGCACGGATGGGCAGTTTGTGGCCAAACGCGCCGTATGGCAGCGGTTGGGCGGTTTTCGCCCCTGGCCTTGTACGGCAGATAGCGAATTTGTGATCCGCGCCGAGGCAGCCGGGTTCCACACCGTCGTGCTGGAAGAATTCCTTTATCTGCGCCGAACCCACGCCAAATCACTGACGACCGATCCGGCCACCAATTACCAATCGGATACGCGCGCCCGGATGCGTGACCTGACCCTTGCCTATCGTGAGGAATATCTGTCCGGGCTTCGGTCGGTCGAGGTGATCCCGGAAATTGAGCCGGAGCATGTTCCGCTTCGTCCATGATCCGCTTGTGGCCAGATAAATCTGGGGCCGGCGGTGTTTTTGATTGAACACCGCCGGGGCTAGCCTGCTGTCAGAACGACAGACGGGGCACCAGCCTATTTCCTGTCTCAAATCCTTGGCGGCGGCTCGGGGCTTTCAGCCTCGACAAGGCGGGGCACCAGCACCGCCCATGTTTCATGGGCGCGCGCCCATCATGAACCTTCCGCCCCTCCGGCAAAAAAATTTGAAATTCCCCTGTCCCCTTTTTCGACGCCTCTCCCTCTTACCGGAGTGAAGGGGGAGCAATGGGAGAGTTTGGTTGAAACAAAAAGTTCTGTAACGCAAATATAATAAATATAAGATTGAGATATATCTAATAAAATAAGTACAAGTCACTCTTTTTTCATGGATATAGCATCCATGAATGAAGGGAATGCTAAAAATGTCTAAGTTCAACCCAGCTATTTATCTGGCCATTGCGGCTGGATTTTCTGCAATTTCTCTGTGCGCTCAGGCACAGACGGCCGGCAGCACTGAAAGAAGTGGCGACGTACTGGAAGAAATCATCGTCACCGGCTTCCGGGGCAGCGTGGCCAAGGCGCGCGACCTGAAGCGTGATGCCGTCGGCAGCCGGGAGAGCATTGTCGGTGACGATGTCGCCGCCTTCCCCGACCTCAATCTGGCGGAATCGCTGCAGCGCGTGCCCGGCATCACCATCACCCGTGATGCCGGTGAGGGTCGTCAGGTCTCCATGCGCGGCCTGGGGCCGGATTTCACCCGCGTGAAGCTGAACGGGATGGAGGTGCTGGGCACCACCCAATCCATCGACAGCCGGGGTGGCACCAACCGTTCCCGCTCCTTCGATTTCAACCTGTTTGCCTCTGAACTGTTCAACCGGATGGATATTGTCAAATCCACCGCCGCGGAAGAAGAGGAGGGCGGCATCGCCGGCGCCATTGATCTGCGCACGGCCAAGCCGTTTGACTATAACAAGTTCACCTTCTCGGCCGCTGCCAAGGGCTCCTACGGCGCCAATGCCGACAAGGTGGACCCGCGCGGCGCCGTGCTGATCGCCGACACCTTCGCCGACGGCCGCTTTGGGGCGCTGGTCTCCGCCGCCTACAGCAAGCGCAACACGGTGGAGCAGGGCTATAGCACGGTGCGTTGGGCGGCTGGCGGCTGGACGCCGGGCAATATCGCCAGCAGCATTGATGCGGCCACCAAGACCCGGCTGCTGAAGACCTCCAGTGCCGCCGACGCGCTCTATTACCCGCGCTTTGCCCGCTATAATGAATATGTGCATGATCAGGACCGGCTGGGCGTGACCGCCGCCTTCCAGGCCAAGCCGGCCGACTGGATCCAGATGGATCTGGACCTGCTCTATGGCAAGCTGAAGTCGGACCGGCGCGAATATAATTTCGACGCCTTCGCCTTCAGCACCAACAATACCAATGGCAGCGGCAAGGGCCTGCCGGAAATCAAGGTCGATGATGTCACCATCGACCGCAACAACATCATCGCCGGCAAGTTCCGCGATGTGGATGTGCGCTCCGACAGCCAGCTTTATCAGGATGAAACGGATTTCCGCGCCGCCACCCTGAACACCAAGCTGACGCCGACCGAAGACCTGACCATCAATCTCTATGGTGGCTATCAGGACGCCAAGTTCACCGACGATCAGCAGGGGATGTATGTTTTCTCCCCCAATACCAGCTTCAGCTATGATTTCCGCCAGAATGACAAGGTGGCGGCGCAGACCTATGGCATCAATGTCACCGATCCGGCCGCCTGGCAGTTCTTCCAGGCCCGGTTGCGTGATCAGGCCGTGGATAACCGCTTCCGCACCGGCCGGCTGGATGTCGATTACGCGCTGACGGATGAGTTCCATCTGAAGGGCGGGGTGGATTGGCGCCGTTTCACCTATGACAGCACCAGCCACGCCTTTGATTCCATCACTACGCTGAATGGTCGCGCCCTGCGCGGCGTCTCCCTGACTGATCCGACCCTGGCCGGCACCTACACCACCACCCCCTATAAGTTCGGCAAGGGGCTGGACGCGCCGGCCGGCACGCCCACCGGCTGGATCGTGGCCGATCTGGATAATGCCTTTGGCAAGCTGGGCACCGGTACTGTGGTCAAGCCCGTCTCCTCCGGCTTCCCGCAGGGGGTGGCGGAAACCACCAAGGCTGCCTATGTGCAGGCCGATTGGGACCGCAGCCTGTTCGGCCTGCCGATGAAGGGCAATATCGGCCTGCGCGCCATCCGCACCGACACCTCCGCCTATGACCGCGACCCGTCCTTCCCGGCCGTATCGATCAAGCGTTCCTATACGGACTGGCTGCCCTCCTTCAATGTGGTGCTGGAAACCAGCGAGGAGACGCGGGTGCGCTTCGGGGCCAACCGCAACGTCACCCGGCCCAGCCTGAACTCCCTGGTGCCGGCCATTTCCAGCGTCAACACCTCGGGCAAGACCATCACCTATGGCAACCCGGACCTGGACCCGTTCCGCGCCGACAGCGTGGACATGTCGGCCGAATGGTATTTCGGCAAGCAGGGCATCCTGGCGGCCCAGCCCTTCTACAAGAAGGTGAAGAGCTTCATCGTCGATGGCGTGCAGACCATGACTTTCCGTCAGTCGGGCCTGCCGGCCTCCCTGGTGCCGGCCGACGATCTGGATGTGACCTACAGCTTCAACCAGCCGGTCAATGGCAAGGGGGCCAATATCTATGGCCTGGAACTGATCTATCAGCAGGGTCTGGATTTCCTGCCGGCCCCGTTTGATGGCCTTGGCTATATCCTGAACTACACCTATGCCTATTCGCGGGCGGAATTCCAGCCGGCGGCGGGCGTGACCAAGAAGTATGACCTGCCGGGCCTGTCGCGTAATTCGGCCAATGCCACGCTTTATTATGAAACGGATGTCTATGGTGGCCGCGTCTCGGTCAATTACCGTGACGGCTATCTGCAATCCATTCCGGGCGGCAATGGCAATGACGTCTCCGGCTATCACAGCGCGCTCAACCTGGATGTCAGCCTGTTCTACAATATCAATGAGAAGCTGAAGGTGACCCTGGAAGGGGTGAACCTGACCAACCAGGCTGAGGATCAATATGTGGACTCGGTTGGCGACCGGGTTTACAGCTTCACCCGCAGCGGGGCCCAGTATCTGCTGGGTGTCCGTTACAGCTATTGATGTAAGCACCAAGGCATGGGGAACGGGAGCGGGGTAATCCTGTCGATGATGGGCCAATCCACGATCATCGCGGACCTGTTGGCCGGCCATCGCCGGCTGCTGGCCTATATCCGCAACCGGATACGCAATCCGGCCGATGCGGAGGATGTCTATCAGGAAACCATGGTCCGTATGCTGGAGCGCGCCCGGTCGGGCGGGCTTCAGCAACCCGTCCCCTATGCGTTGCGGGTGGCGCACAGCGTCATCCTGGACCGGGCGGCAATACCCGTGTCCGATCTGCTGGACGAGGATATCGCCTGCGACCAGCCCGGGGCCGAACAGCGGCTTTCCGACCGGCAACGGCTGGCCGCCTTCAAACGCGCGCTGGATGCCATGCCGCCGTTGCGGCGGGAGGTGTTCACCCGCAAGCGTATCCAGGGGCAGAGCCGGGAGGAGATCGCCCAGGCACTGGGCATGAATGAGGAAGCGGTGAAAAAACATCTGACACGGGCGCTCGCACAATTGGCCCGTTCGCTGGAGGAACAGGATTGCGACGGGCCGCAGGCCGGCACGGCCCGGCGGGTGGCGCGATGAACCGTTTCCGTCCCGATACGGATGGCGATTCCGTGCTGGAAGCAGCCGCCGGCTGGCTGCTGGAGGAAGGCGACTGGACGCCGGAGCGCCAGGCCCGCTTCCTGGCCTGGCTTTCGGCCAACCCCGCCCATGAAGCGGCCATGGAACAGGTGCGTGGCGCCTGGGATGATCCTGTCCTGGACCAATTGCTGCGACAGGCGGCGACCGGGCAGGTGGTGCATTTTCCGCCCCGCCCGACAGCGACGGCCCGCCCGGCCAGCAATCCGGGGCTGGACCGGCGGCGCCTGTTGGCGGCCGGGCTGGCAGGGTTGGCTGTTCTTGGTGGGGGTGGGCTGTGGCTGAGGGGAACACCGGCGCAGGCTTATGATTTGTCGACCCCGCGCGGACAGCGGCAGGAGGCCATCCTGCCCGATGGCAGCCGGCTGGTGCTGGATGCTGCCAGCCGGGTAACCGGGCGCTTTGGGCATAAACAGCGGCAATTGACCCTGGCAGAAGGGCAAATGGCGCTGACCGTGGCGGCGGACGACCAACCTTTCCTGGCGGGTGCCGACGGGCTGGAACTGGAAATACCAGACAGCAGCTTCACCCTGGATCGGGCGGCTGGCCGGCTGGACCTGTCCGTCACGGCCGGCGGGCTCCGCGCCCGGCTGGCGGGGCAGACCTATGATCTGACCGATGGTGAAAGGCTGCTGGTTGGCGGCGGCCGGGTGCAGCGTGGTCGCCTGACAGATCGGCCGGCCTTCCAGCAGGGCTGGCTGGTTGTGCATGAACAGCGGCTGGATATGGTGCTGGCCCGATTGGCGCGCTACAGCCCGGCGGGGCTGCGGCTGGCGCGCGCAGAGCTGGCGGCACTGCCAGTCAGTGGTCGGTTTGCCCTGGATCGCCCGACCGACAGCCTGCGTCTGCTGGCCCGATTGCACAATCTGCCGCTGCTGGAAACGCCGGCGGGGCTGGTGCTGGGCTGATCGGCTGCCGGTGCAGGGGCACTGCCACGGAACTGTCATGCCTCACCGCCTATAGTCGCGGGCCTTGTCCCAACCGACTGTCCGCCACCGATGCCCCCACGGGTTGCCACTTCAAGGGTTTGCCGCTGCCTGGGTCTGATCCTGGCGCTGGTCTCCTTGCCTGTGCGGGCGGCAAAGCCTTTGACGCTTGATCTGCCTGCCGGACCGGTGGAGCGGTCGTTGGATCAGGTGGCGGCGGCGACCGGGCTGGCGCTGGTGATGCGTCCGGCCGATGTGGTGCAACGCCAGGCCCCAGCCCTTTCCGGCACAATGGCGGTGGCAGAGGCGCTTGACCGGCTATGCATCCCAGTGGGCCTTTCCTGTATTCTGGAGAGCGCTGGCATTCTGGTATTGCCGGATCGATCAGCCGCGCCACCCAATGCCGTCACCACCGGCAAACAACCCCACCCGGCACTGCCCACGGTGATGGAAACCACGGCGGCACTGGTGGTGACGGGACGGCGGGGCACCTTGCCGCTGGACCGGCTGGACCTTTCCTACTCCCTGTCATCGCGCGGCGCGGAAGATCTGGCCCGTATACCCCGATCAGAGGGGGGATCGGCCCTGCTGGTGGGCATTCCCGGCATCTGGGCCGATATGTCTGCCGGGGTGGCCGCCAACACCATCCGGGCACGCGGCATTCCCCTGGATGGGTATAGCGGGATCGCGGTGCTGGAGGATGGGCTGCCAATCCAGCAGGATGTCAGCCTGCCCTGGGCCGATGTGGACCAGTTCTTCCGCCTGGATGATACGATCATCCGCAGCGATTATGTGCGCGGGGGGCCGGCCTCCCTGTTCGCCAGCGGTGCGCTGGGTGGCACCTTGAATCTGGTGACCCGCCCGGCAGAACAAGCCGGCGGCGGCGTGGCCGTCACCCTGTCCGACCGGCATCTGCGCCGCATGGATGCGTGGATCGGCGGACCGCTTTCAGTAGATGAAGGGGAGGAAGGCTGGTCGGCGGCATTGGGCGGGGTCTGGTCCCGCAACGCCGGTGTACGCAGCCATGTGGCACCGCTGCAGGGCGGGCAGGTGCGGCTTTCCCTCTCCCATCCGTTGGAAGGGGGTATGTTGCGCTTCAATCTGCGTCGGCTGGATGATCGTACCTTCAATACCTCTTCCTTTCCCCTGGTGCTGGACGGGGGCAAAGTGCGGGCGTTGGACGGGTTCGATCCGCTTTATGGCAGTTGGTTCGGTCCCGACCTGTCCAGGATTGCCCTGAAAACCTGGGAAGACCAGGGCGCGCAGGTGCCTTTCGGGCGCAACAATGTCAATCGGCTGACCGCTGGCACCCTGCTGTGGGACTGGGAAATCTCTGATGCCAGCCGGCTGTCACTGAAGGCAAGGCTGCGCCAGTCCGACACGGACCGCTATTCCATCGCGTCTGCCGGCCCGCCGCTCAGCGGGGCGGATTTTCTGGCCGGCCTTCCCCCGCATTTTCCCGGCCAGATGCGTTGGGGGCTGGCCTATAGCGATTCAGGGGCGGTGGCGGATCCCGCCCCGTTGGTGGCCCGCGTCAGTCCGACATTGGCCAGTATCGGCCTTCGTGAAGGGATATTGGACCTGTCCCTGGGGCACCGGACGGGTGACGGGGACCGGGGGCATGACATGACCGTTGGCCTTTCCGTCGCCGGCACGCGTTTCAATTATCGCCGTCGCATCGCCAGCACGCTGGTGGCGGCGCAGAACGCGCCCCGCCGCCTGGATGTGCTGGCCCTGTCCGGCACGGGTGATACCGTCGGTCGGGCCAGCGATGGCGGTGTGTTGAACCCGCTCTCCACCTATGAGCACACCGATGGCGACAGCGGCACGGTGGCGCTGTATCTGGCCGATGAATGGCGTATCGCCCCGCGCTGGCGCCTGGATGGCGGTGTCCGGCACGAGTGGCTGGGCTTCAATGGTGCGGTGGAGTCGGTAACGATGCTTGATCTGGGTGACCCCGCCACCCTGGCGGATGATGCGGTGATGCAGGGCACCGGTGGCGCCCAACCCTTTGGCCGGCATTTTGCCGCAACGGCGATTTCTGCCGGCCTGATGCACCGGTTGACGCCGGATAGCGGGCTGTTCGCACGGGGCACCTGCACGTTCCGGATGCCGGGCCCCGGCAGCTTTCGCAATGACACAAACCCGCCAGGCCTGGGGGTCCAGCATGTGCGCCAGGCGGAATTGGGGCTGAACCATCGGGGCAGGGGCATGGCGATCGGGGACATGGACCTGAACGCTACTTTGTTCTGGAATGATTTCCGCAACATTGCCTTTGGCGATCAATATGGCGATGCCGCCGGCCGGTTGGTCCGCCGTACCTTGAATGCCAAGGCCCGTACCTTGGGCCTGGAACTGGAATTGCGTTGGCAACCGCTGGCCTGGTTTGATCTGTCTGCGGATACGACGTTACAGAATGCCCGCTTCGGTCATTACCTGTTCCGGCAACCGGTTGCCGGTGGTGGTGTCACCATCCAGGATTATAACGGCAACCTGCCTCGCCGCATCCCCCGCGCCATGCTGGGTATCCGTCCGCAATGGATATTGTGGGATGGTGCACTGACCTTGCAGGGGGATTGGCGCTATCTCGGCCGGCGCTATGGCGATGATGCCAACAGCCTGCCCCTGCCGGCAGCGCGTGTGCTGGGCGCGGGTATCATCTGGCGCCCAGCACACGGTTTGGAACTTTCTGTGCGGGGCAGCAACCTGACACAGGCATTGGCCGTGATGCAGGGTGACGCCAATAGCGGCGAAATCCTGGCCAACCGTAACGGTAGCCTGATCACGGCACGCACCTTGCCGGGGCGAAGCGTGGAATTCTCCATCCGCCTCACCTGGTGAGCTGCAACCGCCTCAAGCTTTGTAAGACACCCCCCAAGTTGGCCCTTCGGCTGGGGAAAGCTTACGAGGAACCGATAGAGTTCATCCACGACTACGAGCTTCAATGAGGCCCCAGCCTTTCGGCTGGGGAAAGCACGGGGGTTGGCGTGGTGCTGCGGCCTTGGGAGGCGGCTTCAATGAGGCCCCAGCCTTTCGGCTGGGGAAAGCCTTCGACCAATCCCGGTTGATCGCCGCCCGGATGGCATTGCTTCAATGAGGCCCCAGCCTTTCGGCTGGGGAAAGGTATACCTAGCAAACGCTGCTGCGTAAGCTGGCCAATCTTGCTTCAATGAGGCCCCAGCCTTTCGGCTGGGGAAAGGCCGACCAAAACCGCAATAACGCGTCCGAGCAAATTCCCTGGGCTTCAATGAGGCCCCAGCCTTTCGGCTGGGGAAAGGCCCTACCCAGTAGCCTGCTGGATCATAACAAGAATCCAGCCAGTTTGCGAGCGGGTCTGCGATCGCATGATAAAAGGGCTGCCAAAGTGGCGTTCCGCGGATATATGATGTCCAAGAACCAATCTATTTCAAACACTTGCCTTGTTGCGAGCGGGTACCGGGTTTTGGCAGGGTACAGAGCCGCTCGCAAAAAGACCGGCACAAGCGATGCCGGGGCCAGAGCTTCCATCAACATAGCCAACTTGTCCAGGGCTCCAAAATACCGGTGGGCTTTCCCTGGTTGTCTGGGGGGCGAACAACGCTATCATGGTGTCGTCGGCCATCAACCGAGGGGGACCGGGAAAGGGGCCCCTGTCGGTGCTATCCCGCGCTGGTTTCCATCGTCTCCAATTCTCATGAGGTCCATTCTGCATCCTGTCTGGCGTCGTGCCCTGTTCTGGTTGATCCCGGCCTTGATCGCGGTCTTGGCGGCTGGTGGGGCGGGGTTGCTGGCGGAACGGCTGGCCATTGCCCAGTTGATGGAACAGGCGGGCCCCCGCCGCGACATCTATGTGGAGGGGTTGCGCAGCGAGTTGGGGCGGTATGAAACCTTGCCCGGCGTCATGGTGCTGTCCAGTTCTCTGCGGCAATTGCTGGCGCATCCTGACAATGCCGCCTTGCGTGACCGGGCCAATCTTTACCTGGAACAGGCGGCGGTGGCATCTGGGGCGGCGGCGATCTATGTCATTGATCCCACGGGCAATACGTTGGCCGCCAGCAACTGGCGCGGGCCAACCAGCTTTGTGGGCATGAATTTCTCCTACCGGCCCTATTTCCGCGATGCGCTGGCCAAGGGCTATGGACGTTTCTATGGCATCGGCACGACCAGCCGGGAACCGGGATATTACTTCGCCCGCGCTGTGGGGGAACAGGGGCAGGTGCCGGGCGTGGCCGTGGTGAAGGTGGCGCTTGGTGGCATCGAACGCACCTGGGGGCTGGCGGCTGACCGCGTGCTGGTGAAGGATGGGCAGGGTGTCACCATCCTTTCATCCGTGCCGGATTGGACCTTCCGCACCCTGGAGCCTTTGTCCGATACCCTGCGTCAACGGCTGGCCGCCACCCGCCAATATGACCGGGTGGAACTGCGCGGGCTGGAGGTGGAGCGGCTGGCCGATCTGGGCGGCGGGGCCTCTGTTCTGCGCATTGGCGGGCCGGGGGCGCCGCCGCTATTGGCCACGGCCCGCAATGTGCCGGGCACGGATTGGCAGTTACTGTTATTGACCGATATGGCACCGGTCGCCAATGCACGACGGATCGCCTGGGCGGCGGGGGCGGCGGCTGTATTGCTGTTGACCCTGGCGGCCATGCTGGTGCGCCAGCGCCGCCGCACGCGCGCGGCCGAACGCGCCACCCGTGCGGCCCTGGAACGTTCCGCCCAGGCGTTGGAACGGGAGGTGGCGGCCCGCACGGCGGAACTGGTGGCCGCCAATGATGATCTGCGCCGCGCCCAGGATGGGTTGGTGCAGGCGGCCAAGCTGGCAGCATTGGGCCAGTTGGCCGCCGGCATTACGCATGAGCTGAACCAGCCGCTGGCCGCCTTGCGCACCCTGTCGGACAATGCCGCCGCCTTCCTGGCGCGCGGCAAGGCCGACCGGGTGACGGAGAATCTGACCATGATCGGCCAGTTGACCGAGCGGATGGCCCGCATCACCGGCCAGTTGCGCGGCTTTGCCCGCAAGTCGGAAAACCGGCCGGAACCGGTGCGGCTGGCCGTGGCCGCCGGCAACAGTCTGGCCCTGTTGGCGGAAAAAAGCCGGCGGCTGGATGCGACGGTTGAAACCGCCATCGATCCCGACCTGTGGGTGCGGTTTGATCCCATTCGGCTGGAACAGGTGCTGGTCAACCTGTTGGGCAATGCCATGGATGCGGTGGCCGGCGGCCCGGTACGACAGGTGCGGCTGGAGGCGGTGCGCGACGGTGCCCGCGCCCTGGTGCGGGTGCTGGATAGCGGGTCCGGCATTGCGCCGGAAAGCCTGTCCCATTTGTTCGAACCCTTCTTCACCACCAAGCCGCCGGGCCAGGGGCTTGGATTGGGGCTGGTGATTTCCGCCGGGATGGTGCAGGACCATGGGGGAAGCATCCATGCCGCCAACCGCCCGGAAGGAGGGGCAATGTTCACCATCGACCTGCCCGCCCATGGCTGAGAGACCCCCGCGCATCCTGCTGGTGGAGGATGAGGACGCCGTGCGCCTGGGCATTGAACAGGCCCTGGAACTGGCCGACCTGCCCGTCACCACCTTTGCCGCCGCAGAGCCGGCGCTGGCGGCGCTGAAGGCGGGGCCGGCGGACCTGCTGATCACCGATGTGCGCCTGCCCGGCATGGACGGGATGGATTTGCTGCGCGCCGCCCAGGGGCTGGACCCCGATCTGCCCGTGGTGCTGATGACGGGGCATGGCGATATCAGCATGGCCGTGGGGGCCATGCGTGATGGTGCCTATGATTTCATTGAAAAGCCCTTTGCCTCTGAACGGCTGACCGCCACCGTTCACCGCGCCCTGGAACGAAGCCGCCTGTCGGCGGAGGTGCGGCGGCTGCGTGCAGCATTGGATGGTGACCATGGCATTGACAGTTTGATCCTGGGCCGGTCACCCGCCATGCAGGCGCTGAAGCGCACCATTTTGCAGGTGGCCGATACCGGGGCCGATGTGCTGGTGCTGGGGGAGACGGGCAGCGGCAAGGAAATGGTGGCCCGCGCCCTGCACCAGTTTTCCAGTCGCGCCAAACGGCCCTTTGTGGCGTTGAATTGCGGCGCCATCCCGGAAAGCATGTTTGAAAGTGAGCTGTTCGGGCACGAGGCAGGGGCCTTCACCGGGGCCGGCAAGCTGCGCATCGGCAAGCTGGAATATGCCGATGGCGGCACCGTCTTTCTGGACGAGATTGAGAGTATGCCCCTGGCCCTGCAGGTGAAACTGCTGCGGGTGTTGCAGGATCGCCGGGTGGAGCGGCTGGGGGCCAACAAGGCGATCCCGCTGGATTTGCGCTTTGTCGCCGCCACCAAGGCCGATCTGGGGGAATTGTCGCGCGCCGGCAAGTTCCGGGAGGATTTATATTACCGCCTGAACGTAGTGCCCCTGACCATCCCGCCCTTGCGCGACCGGCCGGAGGATATCGGCCTGTTGCTGGACCATTTCATGGGGCAGACGGCGGGCCGCCTGGGCCGCGTGCCGCCCTTTGTGTCGGAAGCGGAACGACAGGCCCTGTTCGCCCATGGCTGGCCGGGCAATGTGCGCGAACTGGGCAACCTGGCTGAACGCGCGGTGATCGGCCTGCCCCTGCTGCCCGCCGGGCTGGGTGGTGGGGCAGGGGGAAGCGCTGTGGCGATGCCGGGGGTTGTGGGTGCCCCGGCGGCGGCCAGTCTGGCCGATCTGGTGGACGGCTTCGAACGCCGCCTGATCGCGGATTCCATGCGCCGCCACAAGGGCGATGTAGCGGCGGTGAGTGCAGAACTGCAGGTGCCGCGTAAGACGCTGTACGATAAGCTGAAAAGGTTCGGGTTGGAGATTGAGACGTTTCGGTGAGGGGGCGGGGATATTTAATTTAGCTTAGGCATTGCCCCTTAAGCTGGAGGAATTTTTTGTTGAAAAACTTGTAAAATATTGCTTTAAAAATGTGTTGGTTGATAGGTCATGACTTCTGGGTTGAAAATGACGGACGCTGGTAAAAAAACACTGAAAGATGCCCTTGTTAAACCTGACATGACTGCAGTGCTTTCACGCACTCATATCACCCTTGATGCGCATGGCTTTCTTTTGCCTATATTCGAAGCGGTATCCAATGCCATCCATGGGATTGAGGTGCGCTATGAAGGTCGCGCTCAATCTGAAGGAAGAATAGATATATCTTTCACTAACGCAAACGACCCATCAAATATTTTGATATCGGTTACTGACAATGGTGTAGGTTTAGATGATATTAATTATAACTCATTTAAGACTCCATTTTCGGGTCACAAGTTGACTAAACGTGGTCGTGGTTTTGGTAGATTTATAGCGTTTAAGGTATTTTCTAGAATTCTATATTCCTCGCGATATGAGTTTGTTGGAGCTGAATTTTTACGTGCATTTCGGTTTGATATTCATCAACAAGATGAATTTATTTATTTTGATGCCGAGCCAGATTTTGCACACGTTGGAATGCGTGTTGAGTATAATGCTCCTTTGAGGCCATGGCATGATCTGATACGACAGATCAAGCAACATGAAGTTTCTGATCAAATAGCTAGTCATTTCTTGCCTCAATTTTTGTATGGGTGGCTGCCTGATATAACTATAAGCTTTGACGGTGGTGAACCAGAAAGCATTACTTCAATATTTAAGGGAATATTTGTTGAATCTGGCAATGGTGAATTAAAAGTTGAAATAGATGGAATTAATGAAACAATTAAATATAGTTTGAGTAAAATACCGAAAACAAAGTCGTTTAAAAATCATTGTTTACTTTTTGCTGCTGCTGATCGAATTGTTGGATCTGCAAGGGATCTTACCAACATTATTGGCACTCCAAATTTCAAAGACGAAAACAATGAAGATTATATTGTTTTAGCAGTTGTCAGGGGTGATGTTTTCGAGAATCGTCTAAATGATGCGAGAACTGGTATAAATCTATCTCCAAAGGATGTTGAGAGGATAGTCGGTGCAATTAGCCAAGTAATACAAGAAAATGAATCCCTTCAAATTGCTAAAATCAAGGCTAGCCAGTCTTTGGATTTAGTGGATGCTCTGAGAGAAAACCCGATTCTTCGGATTGGCTTGAGAGGGAAAACTGTGGACGAGTATGTGAATAAGAAGCCAAATAACTGGACGGCTCAACAATTTGTTTCGGACTTGGCGATAGAGCGTTTTAGGTCCTCTAAAGATTTGACGAAGGCAATTACCCTTGCTGCTGCTAATCCAGATCACTATGAAAGTTCTATTAAGCAAATTGTTGAGAAGATTGACGAAAGTAATAAAGAAGCGTTGGCGGAGTATATTGTTCATAGAAAGAGAGTGATAGAAATGATTGAAGCCGCTAGAAAATATGATGAAAAAAATGGCATAGCCCCTGAAGATGTAATACACGACCTCATTTTTAAAAGATTTTCTGATAATTCAAAGCTAGAATATTTTGAGCACAATCTTTGGGTTATTGATGATGCGCTGGCTTTTCTTCCATATATATCAAGTGACAGAACGGCTCGGGGTGGGATCCGTCGGAAGGGGGACAAGGTTCCCGATCTAGCTTTCTTTGACGATAGTTTGATTCTTGGCGACGCAGATGGGACTACTGTCACAATAGTTGAGTTCAAGAGGCCTGGGCGCAACGATTATACTTTTGGACCTAGCAAGACAGATCCGGTTAAGCAGATACTTGATACTTTGGAATGTGCCGAAGGCGCGGGTGGATTCAACAGAGCTGATGGTACACACATGTCATTTACCCGTGTTATCAGACGGTTTGGTTACCTAATAGCAGATCACACTCCAACTCTTGTTTCTGTTCTGCGTACCCATGATTTTAAATGTGGGCAAAATCCGAACATTTACTATAGGTTCAGAGATAATGAGCAAGTTTTTATACAGGCCATTGGCTACAGTACACTTGTCGAAAATGCTAAGAAGAGGAATCAAGCATTTTTCTCGGTGTTGTTAGGGGAGTGAGAGATGTTGTCGCGTGATGGGGCTTCATCAATCTTTCTGCGCATAGCAGCCATATTTTTAGGGAGAGCTTTCTCCATGGAATGTTCAAGAGCCTCCCTAAGCCCTTGGAGAAGGCGATCAGCTGTGTTGCTCATTTCCTATATCTTTCCCACCAATGTTAGGTGAGGGACAGTGCCCATTAACTAAGCCACCCCTCACCCCAAAACCTCCCCCAACGCCGCCACCAGCCGCGCGCACTCCGCCTCCGTGCCGATGGTAATCCGCAGGAAGTCCCCGATCCGGTCCTTCTGGAAGTGCCGGATCAGGATGGCTTTTTCCCGCAGCGCGGCGGCCAGTTCCTTGCCGGCGCGGTCCGGGTGGCGGGCGAACAGGAAGTTGGCGGCGGAGGGCAGCACCTCGAACCCCAGCCCCTGCAGCGCAGCCGTCAGCGCCTCCCGGCTGGCGATGATGCGCTGGCGGTGGGTTTCGAACCAGTCCTGATCGGTCCAGGCGGCCACGGCACCGGCCAGGGCCAGCCGGTCCAGCGGGTAGGAATTGAAACTGTCCTTCACCCGTTCCATCGCCTCAATCAACGGGCGCTGGCCCACGGCAAAGCCGACGCGCAGCCCCGCCAGGCTGCGCGACTTGGAAAAGGTGTGGATCACCAGCAGGTTGGGATAGGTCTTGACCAGCGGGATGGCACTCTCCGCGCCGAAATCCACATAGGCCTCGTCAATCACCACCACCTGATCGGGATGGTCGCGCAGCAGCGTTTCAATCTCTGCCAGCGGCAGGGCAATGCCGGTGGGGGCGTTGGGGTTGGGCAGGATGATGGCGCCACAGGGCACCGTGTAATCCGCCACCTGCACCCGCATCGCCGCATCCAGCGGGATGGTGCGGTACTCAATACCGTAGAGCCGGCAATAGGTTGGATAGAAACTATAGCTGATATCGGGGAACAGCAGCGGCTGATCATGGTTCAGCAGCGCCTGGAAACAGTGGGCCAGCACCTCGTCCGACCCATTGCCGACAAACACCTCATCCACCGACAGGCCGTGGCTGTCGGCAATCACCTGCCGCAGGGCCAGCCCCGTCGGGTCCGGGTACAGGCGCAGCGTGTCATCCACCGCCGCCTTGATGGCCGCCAGCGTGCGCGGGGAGGGGCCATAGGGGTTCTCATTGGTGTTCAGCTTGATCAGGCCATGAATCCGGGGCTGTTCACCCGCCACATAGGGGGTCAGGCTGTGAACAAGGGGGCTCCAGAAACGGCTCATTCCCAATCACCAATCGTCGTAGGCGGCCCTGGCCGCACCGGAAAGCAGGGTTGAGTAACATAGGGATATTGCTGGCCGATTGCACGCCCCTCCCGCCAGAAGGCTGCTGCCCATCCGCCGCACGGCTGCCATCCGCTGCAATAATTTGATAATGCGAACGACTCTTATTAATCATGTGCGCGAATTATGAATGTCGATAATAGGGGTTGGGGGTACCGATGAATGTAAAGGGGATGTTGCGGGCGGGTGCCGCCCTGTGGCTGCTGGGTGCACTGACGGCACCCGTATCGGCGCAGCAGGAACAGGCGGCGGAGCAAGTGGCCCAGCGGGTGACGGCGGACGATATCGTCGTCATCGGCACCCTTGAACGGCTGAAACAGCCGGTCAGCAGCGGGGCGCTGGGGGAAAAGAGCATTCTCGACACGCCTTATTCCATTACCGTGGTGGACAAGGACGAAATTGCGCGGCGTCAGGCCACCAGCATTGGCCAGGTCTTCATCAATGATCCCGGCGTCTTCTCCTATGCCAGTTCCGGCACCACCAATTGGTGGGGCACCCAGATCCGGGGTCTGGGCGTGCGCAACTACTATATCGATAATGTGCCGCTGGTGCTCTATTGGGGTAGCGACTTCCCGCTGGAATCGGTGGAAACGGTACAGGCGCTGAAGGGGCTGACCGGCTTCATGTATGGTTTCGGCGCGCCGGGCGGGGCCATCCTTTATAATACCAAGCGCCCCACGGCGCAGCCGATGCTGACCACCGAACTGGGCTACCGCAATCCCGGCGTCCGCTATGGCCATATCGATGCCGGTGGCCCGGTGGGGGATGGCAGGCTGGGTTATCGCCTCAATCTGGCCGGGGAACAGGGGAAGGCCTATACCAAGGCGGGGGTCAATCGCTGGGTGGGGTCGCTGGCGCTGGATTATGCCATCACGCCCGATCTGCGCTGGCACGCCACCGCCACGCATGAGGCCAGCAAGCTGGAGCATGAGCCCTTCCATTTTTATTGGACCGGGTATCAGGGCACGGTTCTGCCGGAACCGACCTATGATTATGACAATCTGAACGTCGATAATTCCTATTACCGCACCCGCACCACCAGCGTTGCCACCGGGCTGGATTGGGATCTGGCGGATGATTGGACCGCCAAACTGAATTACGGCTATACGCGCAAGAACCATCAGTCGAACAAGATGTTCGCCTATATGCTGAATCGCGCCGGCGATTATCAGGGCTACGCCTATAATTTCGCCGAGACCGACCAGGCCCATTTCGGTCAGGGGATGGTGCAGGGCAAGGTGGAGACGGGGCCGATCCGGCATGAACTGGTGGCGGGTGTGGCGCTGCACCGGACCCTGTCCGATTTCGGCGCGCTCACCTCCTACTGGAACAATGATTTCAACGGCAATATCTATCAGCCGCAGCGTTTCCTAGTGACCCGCGATCTTGATTTCAGCACGGCGGGCAGCCCGTCGGACCAAAGGCAGACGGCTTTGTTCGTCTCCGACACGCTGCATTTCGGCTCGCAATGGCAGGCGATCATCGGTGCCCGCCACACAAAGTACAAGCTGCTGGATCTGGATGGCGACCCCACAGTGGATAGCGGCTATCGCACCACCGCCACCACCCCCACCTTCGCGCTGATCCACAAGCCGGCGGAATATATCTCGCTCTACGGTTCTTATGTGGAATCCATGGAGGGTGGCACCCGCGTGGGCGGTGAATATGCCAATGCCGGCGAGGTTCTCGACGCCACCATCTCCAAACAATATGAGGGGGGGGCGAAATATGACCATGGCGGGGTCAGCCTGACGGCGGCGGCTTTCCGGGTTGAACGGGCCAACCAGATCATCAATGAGAGGGGGGGGCGCCGCTATCTGTCCCAGGATGGTTTGAATATCTATAAGGGGGTGGAATTCACCGGCGCCTACCGGGTGAATGATGATCTGCGCCTGGGCGTGGGCACCTTGTATCTTGATCCCACCATCGACAAAGTGTCCGCCGGCAATGAGGCGCTGCGCGGCCACATCCCGGCAGAGGCATCGCGCTGGCAGTGGCTGGCCAATGCCGATTATCAGGTGCCGTGGGTGGAAGGGCTGCGCCTGCATGGCAATATCCGCTATTTCGGCCGGGGGCCGGTGGCGGATGATAACCAGCTCTATGTGCCCAGCCGGGTGGTGGCCAATGCCGGCTTCCAGTACAGCACCAGCATTGCCGGCCGCCGGGCCGACATTACGGGCAATATCAACAACCTGTTCAATCGGAAATATTGGAGCTTCAGCAGCGTCGGAGAGGCGCGCAACGCCTCTCTCAGCGTAAAATTCTACTGGTGACAATGATGGGGCGGCGGGAAGCCGCCGCCCCACGGTGCTGTGACGTTTTGATTGTAGAACAGTTCTGATTGTCTCCTGAAACCTTGCGCAACGTGCATATGCCCTGATAAACCTATGCGATAGGATATCGGAGGCATCATGCTACGCAGAATTGAACATAACCGCCGTTCTTTCCTGGCCGGCCTGGGGGGGCTGGCGGTTGCTACACAGATGCCGGGGCCGGTGCGGCTGGCCCGTGCCGCCGATGGCGACCGGGCCTATTGCCCGCCCCCGTCCGCCTGGAGCGATCTGGCCAAGGCGATGAAGGGGCCGGTGCTGCGCCCGGAAGATCCGTTCTTTGCCGATGTCTCCCGTCCCAATAACCTGCGCTACAACATCCCGCCCCAGGGGATCGCCCGTTGTGAAAAGGCGGAGGATGTGCTGGCCTGCATCCAGTGGGTGAAAAAGCACAACAAGCCCTTCGCCGTGCGCTCCGGCGGGCATAATTATGCCGGCTTCTCCTCCACGCCCGGCTTGTTGATCGACATGTCGCTGATGAAGGCGGTGGTGCCTGTCGGCAAGGACGGGCTGGTGCGTATCGAGGGTGGCATTTCCAACGCGCTGGTCTACAAGGCCCTGGAACGGATGGGCCGCACCATCACCCATGGCCGCTGCGATGCGGTGGGGGCGGCCGGCTTCCTGCTGGGCGGTGGGATCGGTTTCAACATGCGCCTGCTGGGTGTCGGCTCCGATCTGTTGACGGCAACCGATCTGGTCACGGCAGATGGCGATCTGCATAGCGCCAACGAAACCCATGACCGGGATTTGTTCTGGGCCTGCCGGGGTGGGGCCGGCGGCAATTTCGGCATCAACACCGCCTTTACCCTGCAAACCCACCCGGTGGAAACGGTGACGGTGTTCAATCTCACCTGGGATAGCGGCGACCTGACAAAGGTTCTGCATGGCCTGTTGAAACAATTGGCCGGTGCGCCGGAGGAATTCGGCAGCAAGATCAGCATCACCATGCCCAGCTTGGCCCAACGCTGCGCCGGCAAGGGGATGACGCTGTCCGTGCTGGGACAGCTACATAAATGCAATAAGACCCTGGAATCCATTTTCGGTGAATGGTGGGGCAAGGCCCCAAAGCAGGAGGTGAAGAAGGATATTAGCTATTGGGAGGGGCAGGACTTCCTGGGTGAATCCACCTACCCATACTATTATCAGGAAAAATCCAGCTACATGATGGCCGACAATATCAGCGAAGCCGCCATCGGGGAAATGATGGAACAGGCCCGCCGTATCCCGGGCACGGCCATGCCGGTGGCCTTCAAATTCTTCCAGGTGGGCGGGGTCATCAATAAGGTGAAGCCGACAGATACCGCCTATGTGCATCGCGGCTTCGACTGGCTGTTCACCGTGGAAATGAATTGGTGGCAGCCCACCGACCCGCCGGAACAGGTGGCGACCAACCTGCAATGGCAGCAGAATTTTTACAATCTGGCCAACCAGCGGACCAAGGCGATCGGTGCCTATCAGAATTTCTCCGATCCCAGCCTGGGTAATTGGCAGGATGCCTATTATAGGGAGAATTATCCCCGCCTGCAGAAGGTAAAGCAGCAGGTGGACCCCAAATCCCTCTTCACGTTCGCCCAGGCGATCCAGCCTGCCTGATATCCGGGGCGGATGGTGCGCCGGTATTATCCCGACGGACCATCCGCCCCCCCCCCAGGCTAAGCGTCAGGGAAGGGCTGCATTTTGCCGATATTTAAGACCAATTTAATATTTATGCATACCTGAATATAACAATCATGTAAGCGTAACCGAACCACAGCCGAAGCGTCATCCGTCGGCTTTATATCCCGCTTCGCTATTCTGATCGATGGCCCCCACCCCATGTCGGTGCGTCGGGCCCCCTGGAGCGAAGTGAAGCTGATGATGATTATCCGTACCGGCACCGCAATCACGGTGGTGATGCTGGCCACCAGCCTGTCCACGGCCTTCGCCCAGGGGGCCACGCAAATGGCCGCCAATGAGCCGGTGGTGCTGGAAGAAATCATCGTCACCGGGACGCGCGGCAACCAGCGCACCGTCTTCAACAGCCTGTCCCCCATCGATGTGGTGGGGGGCAGCACCATTGACAGCACCGTGTCCAGCGAGCTGGTGGATGCCCTGGCCCAGGCCATCCCCAGCTTCAATGTGCAGCGCCTGCCGGCGGCTGACGGGCAGGCCTTTGTCCGCCCGGCGCGGCTGCGCGGCCTGTCGCCGGACCAGACCCTGGTGCTGGTCAATGGCAAGCGTCGCCATCGCTCGGCCCTGCTGGGGTCACGCGGGGCGCAGGCCGTCGATCTGGCGCAGATCCCCAACTTTGCCATCAAGCGGATTGAGGTGCTGCGCGACGGCGCGGCGGCACAGTACGGGTCGGACGCCATTGCCGGCGTGATCAATGTCATTCTGGATGATCAGCCGGGCTTCCAGGCCTTCAGCCAGGTGTCGCAATATTACGAGGGCGACGGCACCGAATATCAGGCCGGCGCGCAGGGCGGCTGGGGGGTCGGCCAGGGCGGCCATGTCACCGGCACGGTGGAATGGTCCAAGGCCGACGCCACCTCGCGCAGCCGCCAGCGTGCCGATGCCGTCGCCTTCCAGCAATCGTCCGGCCTGCAGGTGCCCAACCCGGTGCAGCGCTGGGGCCAGCCGGATATGGAAACCATCCGGCTGGCGCTGGACAGTGCGCTGCCGCTGGGGGAAAAGGCCGAAGCCTATCTGTTCGGCACCTATGGCGAAGGCGATGGCTGGACGGATTTCAACTGGCGCAACCCCGCCAATACCAGCAATGTCTATAAGGCGACCAAGGCGTTCCCCGGCTGGAATGCCAACCGGCTCTATCCGGCCGGCTTCACCCCCCGCTTCGGGCAGGAAGATCAGGATTACAGCCTGGTCGGCGGCGTGCGCGGCAATCTGCTGGGCGATCTGCGCGCCGATCTTTCCGCCTCCTATGGCCGCAACCGCATCGATTACAAGATGAAGGAGAGCCTGAACGCCTCCCTCGGCCCCAACAGCCCGACCGATTTCGATGCCGGCTCCCTGATCCAGGAAGAAAAGAACCTCAATCTGGATTTCAGCTATCCCTGGGAAAGCGGCCTGCTGGCCGGCCCGGTGAATATCGCCTTTGGCGGGGAGCGGCGGCAGGAAATCTACAAGGTTGTGGCCGGCGACTACGCCTCCTACGCGGTTGGACCGGGGGCGGCGGAGGGGCTGGCCACCGGCTCCAACGGTTTCCCCGGCTACAGCCCGGATCAGGCCGGCCGCTTCGACCAGACCAGCTACGCCGCCTATATTGATGTGGAAGCGCCGATCACCGCTATCTGGACCGTCGGTCTGGCCGGCCGGTATGAGGATTTCTCGGAATTCGGCCATACAACCGACGGCAAGATTTCCACCCGGATTGAGCTGATGGAAGGGCTGGCCCTGCGCGGTTCCGCCTCCACCGGCTTCCGCGCCCCGACGCCGGCGCAGGTTTACAGCACCCGCACCTCGCAGGGGCTGGATACGGTGACGCTGAACACCTTCACCTCCGGCCGGCTGTCGCCGTCCAACCCGGTGGCACAATATTTCGGTGCCCAGCCGCTGAAGCCGGAGGAATCCACCAACCTGTCGGCCGGCTTTGCCTATCAGAACGGCGATGGCTTCACCGCCACGGTGGATGCCTATCAGATCAAGCTGACGGACCGGTTCAGCCAGTCGGCCAGCTTCACCGTCACGCCGGCCATCCGCAACCGGTTGATCGCCCTGGGCGTGCCGGGGGCCAATACCTTCACCTCTGTCAGCTTCTTCACCAATGATTTCAACACCCGCACGCGGGGGCTGGATATCGTCGCATCCTATGCGCTACCGGTATCCGATGGCACGCTGCACCTGTCCGCCGCCTATAATTACAACCAGACCCGGGTGACCGGCGGCGGGCTGAATGCCAGCGACACGCAAAAGCGCCTGTTTGAGGAAGGCTTGCCGGAGCACAATGCCAGCCTGTCGGCAGAATATCGCTGGGGGGATTTCAGCGTGCTGGCCAAGCTGCGCTATTACGGCAAATGGACCGACAGTTCCGGCAATGCCACCGGTGACCTATTCCAGAGCTTCGGGTCGCAGAGCTTTGTCGATCTGGCCGGTAGCTGGAACGTGACGGAAAATGTCACCCTGCGCGTCGGCGCCGAAAACATCTTCGACAGTTACCCGGAAGAGGCGACCTTCCAGGCCAGCCGTGGCCTGGTCTATTCCCGCAACGCGCCCTATGACACGGATGGCGGCCAATATTACGCGCGGGTGGAGGTGCGGTTCTGATGCCGGTCTGGACGCGGCGACATCTGTTGCAGGGTGGTGGGCTGGCCCTGGGGACCGGCCTGTTGCCTGTGGCGGCGGCCACCACCACCGGTCTGCCAACTGGTGGTGGTGAACCGTCTGACAGTGCCTTCTGGCAGTCGGTGGCGGCACAGTATGACGTCACACAGCAGGTCATTCAGTTGGAAAACGGCAATTGGGTGATGATGGCGCGGCCAGTATTGGCGGAATATCAGCGCCAACAGGCACGGGTGAATGCCGAAACCTCCTTCTATGCCCGCCGCAGTTTCGGCCCCGATGCCAAGCGGGTGGTGGAGCGGGTGGCCGGCCTGATCGGCTGCGGGCTGGATGAGATTACCCTCACCCGCAACGCCACGGAGGCGCTGCTGGCCCTGATCGGCGGCTATAACCGGCTGCGACCGGGCGATACGGTGATCTATGCCGATCTGGATTATGATGCCATGCAGGCCGGCATGGCATCGCTGCGCCAGCGGCGCGGGGTGGAGGTGGTGCGCATCGACTTGCCGGAACCGGCAACCTATCAGGGGCTGATCGATGCCTATGCGGCGGCACTGACGGCGCATCCGAAAACCCGGCTGCTGCTGTTGACCCATCTGACGCATCGCACCGGTTTGATCCTGCCGGTGGCGGAAATCACCGCCATGGCGCGGGCGCGCGGGGTGGATGTGATTGTCGATGCGGCCCATTCCATCGGGCTGGTCGAATTCACCGCCGACAGTCTAGGGGCGGATTTCGTCGGCTATAATCTGCATAAATGGATCGGCGCGCCGGTGGGGGTGGGGGCGCTTTATATCCGGCGCGGCCGGGTGCCCGACATCGATCCCAGCCCGGCGGAAATGGACCCGGCACCCGACAATATCCGCGCCCGCGTGCATACCGGCACCCGCGATCTGGCGGCGCTGCTGGCGGTGCCGGCTGCCATTGATTTTCACCAGTCCATCGGCACCAATCGCATCGCCGCCCGGCTGCGCCATCTGCGCGACCGTTGGGCGGAGCCGCTGCGCGACCATCCGGCCTATGAGATCTTGACCCCACCCGACCCGCGCCTGACCGGCGGGCTGACCAGCTTCCGCCGGCGCGGGGTGGTGGGGGAGGCGGAGAACGCCGCCATCTCCCGGCAATTGCTGGAAAAATACGGCATCTTCACCGTGCATCGTGCCGGCGTGGCGCGGGGGGCCTGTGTCCGCGTCACGCCGGCCCTGTTCAATCAGGAATCCGATACAGACAAGCTGCTGGCTGCCCTGCGGCATATGGCGGGGTGATTTCGGTACCTGATAGCCATTATCATCTGCTAGGAGACGGGAGGTTTTCTCTCTCCGTGGAACAAGGACCAAGGCAGATGCACGCATCCGATCCAGCCCCGGCCCGCAAGATCATGCTGTTGACCGGCGCCAGCCGGGGTATCGGCCATGCCACGGTGAAGGTTTTCTACCGCAATGGCTGGCGCGTATTGACCGTTTCCCGCGCGGCCTTCAATCCCGAATGCCCTTGGCCCGGTGGGCGGGAGGATCATATCCAGGCCGATCTGGCCGATCCGACAGGGTACGAACTATTGGCAGCGGAGGTGCGGCAGCGGCTGGGCGGGGCAGGGCTGAGCGCCCTGGTCAATAATGCTGCCGTCTCCCCGAAAATGCCCGGTGGCGGGCGGCGCGGCGTGGCCGACACCAGCTATCAGGACTGGCTATCCGTCTTTAATATCAACCTGTTCGCTGCTGCCATGCTGTCGCGCCACCTGCTGCCGGAATTGCGGGCGGCGGGTGGCAGCATCGTCAATGTCACCTCCATCGCCGGATCACGGGTACACCCGTTCGCCGGCCCGGCCTATGCCTGTTCCAAGGCGGCGTTGGCAGCACTGACCCGCGAACAGGCCTTTGATTATGGTCGGCTGGGTGTGCGGGTGAATGCCCTCGCACCGGGGGAGATCGATACCTCGATCCTGTCCCCCGGCACGGAGGAAATCGTCAAGACCCAGATCCCGATGCAGCGGCTGGGTGACCCGATGGAGGTGGCCAAGACCATCCTCTTCCTCTGTTCGCCCGACGCCGCCTATATCAACGGGGCGGAAGTCCATATCAATGGCGGCCAGCACGTGTAAGGTTCTGGGTGATTACATCCCCAGCCGGTGCACCTGAACCCCCTCCAGCCCCTGGGCTGCATCCAGCACATAGCGGTGGTGGGTGAACAGCACCACCTGCGTGCTGGCCCCCAGTTCCGCCAGGGCCGTCAACCCCGCCGCCGTGCGCGGCTCGTCCGAGGTGATGAACAGATCGTCGGCGATGAAGGGCAGGGGGGTGGCCTGGGTCACATGTGCCTCCACGGCAGCGATGCGCAGGGCCAGGAATAGCTGATCGCGCAAGCCCTCGCTCATATCCTGTACCTGGGCGTCGCTGCCGTCGCGGCGCACGCCCAGCAGCACCGGATGGTCGCCATCGCCATAATCCACCTTCAGATGCGTCACCGGGTTGCCGCCGCTGGCGGCCATCAAAGCCAGGATGGCGCTGGCCCGGCGCAGCAGCGGATGTTCATTCCGGTTGCGATACCGTTCTACCGCCTGCGTCAGCAACAGCCCGGCGGCGCGCAGCCGCAGCCAGCGGGCGGCGTGCTGGGCCGCCTTGGCCTCCGCTGCCGCCGCTTCCTGCGCCGCTTCGCCGATGCCGCTGCGCTGGCGCAGTTCCTCCAGCAGCCGTTCCGCATCACGCAGGTCGGCGGAAACCTGGGGCAAGGCCGCCTGCAGCCGGTTGATCTCCTGCCCGGCGGCGGCCAGTTCGGCGGCGGCACCATCCGGGTCCAGCCCGCCCGCTTCCGCCGCCAGGGCTGCCCGGCTCTGCCCGTCACCGGCCTGGGCCAGTTCGGTCAGGGCCACCTGTTCGGCCCGCTGCAACTCCCGCCGCCGGCTGGCCAGCGCCACCAGGGCCGGGACATCATCCGCCGGCCCCAGCCCGTGCAGCCGTTTCAGATCATCCCGTTCCGCCTGTGCCTCGGCCAATTCCCCGGCCGCTTCGGCATCACTGCGCCGGGCTTTTTCCGCCGCCTCTGCCAGCAAGCCGCAGCGTGTCTCCCGCCGCCGCGCCTCATCCAGTGCCATCAGCAGTTGGTTGGCGGCATCTGGGGCCTTGGCATCCAGCGACAAGGCCGGGTCCAGGGCCGCCGCTTTTTCAACCAATATCGTCAGATCATCCTGAAACTGTTTGATATCGCTGGAAAGTCTGTCGATACGGTGAACCAGATCATGCCGCGCCCGCAATTCCTGGCCGATATCTTCCCAGGCTGTCAGCGCCGCTTCCGCCTCGGCCGGGCTGGTGCCGGCGGGCAGCCCCAGGGCGGCCATATCGCCGGCCCAGCCCGCCGCCCAGGCTTCCAGCGCTTCCGTCGCCTCGGCCTTTTCCCGCTGGGCATCGCGCAGCGCCCGTTCCGCGCGGGCCTGTTCCTGCCGCCGCTTTTCCGCCTTGTCTGTCTGCTCCCGGCAGGCCTTCACCGCTGCATCGGCGCGGGCACGCAGGCGGGAAAGCTCGGTCTCCCCCGCCGCGGCCGGAAGGCCGGCCAGCGCCATGGCATCACGCAGATGGCCAGCGCAGCGCGCCGCCTCTTCCGCCAGGCCCGCCTGTTTGCGCGCCGCCTCCCGCCCCTGGCGATGCAGCGCCAGCACATTTTCCACCTGCCGCCGCCAGCCGGCCATCAGGGCCGGTTCGGCCGGGGTCAGCCCGCTTTCCCGCCACAGGGACTGCCAGTCATTTTCCAGCGTCCGGCCCTGCTGGTCCAGGTCATTCCGGTCCCGTTCCAATGCCCGCAGCCGCGCTTCAGCCTCGGCCAGATCGCTGCTGGCGCGGGCATGGCGGCTGACACGCTGCGCCTCCCGGTCGCGCCGGTCGGCCAGTTGGTCGGCCGTCCGTATCGTCGCCTCAAAGCGCGGGGCCGGCGCCTCCCCCAACCCCAGGCCAGACCATTCCACATCCGGAACGTCCAGTTTTTCCAGCATCCGGCGGCGGATGGCCTGCCAGGCCCCATCGCGCAGCCGCCGCGCCTCCTCAATGGCGGCCAGGGTTGGCACTTCGCCATCGGCGGCCAGTTCCGCCAGGGTGGCGGCATGTTTGCGCGCGTCTGCCTCCGCCTGATCCCAGGCTTCCCGCAGCTTGGCCCGCTTCTGCGACAGTTCCGCCAGCCGCCCGGCCCAGCTCTCAATCACCGCCAGATCGGGCAGGGGCAGCCGGGCCAGGGCTTCGGCCCCGCCGCTGAACCGGCCCAGCCGCGACAGCGCATCGGCCAGTTCGTCGGTGCGGGCATCGGCCTCCCGCGCCGCCTCGTCCAGCCGCGTTTCCACTTCCCCCAACCGCAGGGCGGCGGCCAATGCCGCCTCTGCGGCCAGCGGATCGCCGGCCGTCTCCCCATCGCCGGCGCCATCGGCCAGATCGGCCAGGCTGCGCGCAGCCAGCATTTCGCGTTTGCTGGCCGCGTCCCGGGCCCCATCCAGCCGGCCATGGGCGGCGGCTTTCTCTCGGATGCGGGCCGCCAGCACGCGCCCCGGCTGGGCCGCTTCCAGGGCATCGGGCGCATCATGCCGCCCCAGCCGCCCGGCCAGCAAGGCCAGCCGCTCATCGGCCATTTCCAGTTCCCGCTGGCGGCGGGGCAGGTCGGCCCTGGCCTTTTCCACACTGCCGGCGCGCTGGAACAGCGCCTCGATCTCCGTCGCCAGTTCCGGCAGCCGGGGGGCCTCCCCGGCGTCGGCCAGCGCCGCCAAGGCCGTTTCCACCTGCTGGGCGGCCTGTTGGCGATGGCGTTCGGCCTGCAGCAGCCGGGCCGCCGCCGCGTTCCACAGTTCCGCCAGGGCGGCCGGCAGGTCCGGCCCCTCGCCCAGCTCGGCGCGTTCAACGGCCAGCGCCTCCAGCCGGGCCAGCAGCGGCCGCACGCGGCGGATACGTTCCAGCCGGCTTTGTGCCCGCTGCGCCTTTTCCAGTTCCGCCTGCAACCCCGCCAGGGCCGCCCGCGCATCGGCCAGCCGTTTCTCTGCTGCTTCCCAGGCCTCTGCCTTGGTGGCCTCGTTTCGCATCCGGGCCGATGCCGCTTGCTGCGCGTCCAGCGCCTCATAAAGCGGTTTGCTGCCCTGGCGCTTATGCGGGCTGCCCAGCCGGTCGGCATCGGCCATCAGCCCGGCCATGATATCGGCAATGCCGGTCAGGCCACTGCCGGCCTGGAACAGGGTGCGGGCCAGATCGCCGCCGGCCGCCAGCATCGCCTCTCCCCCGGCGCGCAGCCGGGCATGGTCCAGCCCGAACAGCCGTTCAAACTGCGCCCGGTCGATGCCGCCCAGCAACGGGGCCAGCGTGCCATCACCCAGGGCCGTGCTGCCATCGGCGGCCAGCAGCGTATTCTGCCGCCCCTTGCGCCGCTTCACCTCCAGCAGGCTGCCATCCGGCTGGCGCAGCACCGCGCCGATGCGCAAGGCATTGTTGCCATGGCGAAAACCCAGCCGCGTGCGTTCCGGCACGCCGAACAGCAGGTCGCAAATGGCCGACAGGGCGGTGGATTTCCCCGCCTCGTTGGCGCCATGCACAATATGCAGCCGCACATCGGTGCCGGAAAAATCCAGGTGATGGTCGGTGAAATGCCCGTAACGCTCCAGGTCCAGCCGGTCGATCCGCATCACGCTTCCCCCGCCAGCCGGTTCAGCAACAGGGATTCGGCGTCGGCCAGCACGGCTTCCAGCATCGCCGCCTCATCCTCTCCCGCCAGCCCGGCCGCCTCCAGCGCGCCGGGGGGCAACCGGTGGCGCAAGGCCGCCAGATCATCGGCCAGCAGCCCCCGCGCGGCGGGATCGTCGCGCAGTTCGGCAATGGCGGCGGCCAGCTCGGCCAAGGCATCGCCTGCCGCCGCCGGAACCGCCACCGCATCAGTCGTTTCGATAACGATCCGTTCGATCCAGATATCCCCGCCGGCCCGGCTGGCCGCCAGCTCCACCTCCGCCACCAATCGTTCCGTATCCGATTTTAACCAGCGGTGCAGCCCGGTGCGGCCGGTCAGGCACAGGCGCACGGCCAGGGTTCGGCCCTCTGCCTCCGTACTGGCCGCTGTCAATGAAGCTGCCAGCCGGTCGCCCAGGGCGGCCTCGTCGGCGCAATCGCTGGCATCCACCACCAGCTTTGCCCAACGCACCTGATCCAGGGCCAGCGCCTCCACCTTGGCGATGCGGCCTTCCTCCACGCTGACCAGCGTGGCGCCCTTCGGCCCGGTTTCATTGGCGTGGCGGCCCTGCAGGTTGCCGGGGAAGATGATCCAGGGGTCTTGCGCCAGCACGGCCCGTTCATGCACATGGCCCAGCGCCCAATAATCATAGCCCTTGCCCATCAGGTCGGTGATGGAGCAGGGGGCATAGGGCGCGTGCGGCGGCCTTCCTTCCAGGGCCGTATGCAGCACGCCGATATTCAGATACCCGGCCACCGGCGGCGGATAGGAGAGCGCAATATTCTCCGTCACATGCCGGCTGGGGAAGCTGCGGCCATGCAGGGCCACGCGCAGATCATCCAGCCGGATGGTTTCCGCCTTGCGGGCGGAAAAGACGCGCACATTGCCGGGCAGGCTCAACTGCTTGGTCATCAGGCTTTCGGCATCATGGTTGCCGCGCAGGATGATGACGGGGATGTTCGCCCGTTCCAGCCGGGCCATCTGGCCGGCGAAGAACAGGCCGGTCATGAAATCGCGCCAATCGCCATCATACAGATCGCCGGCAATGATCAGAAAGGCCACCGGTTCGGCCAATGCGGCATCCACCAGCCGCACCAGCGCCCGCCGTGTCGCCCCCACCAGCTCATCCGCCCGCGCCCCGGCGCGCCCGGCCAGGCCCAGCAGCGGACTGTCGAGATGGATATCAGCGGCGTGAAGAAAGCGCATCGGACCCAACCGGTGATGGACAAGGGGCCCCCTTGCTTAACGGCAAGCACGCCCCCGGTCCAGTCCCGCTTGGCGTCACCCCTCCCGAATGCGACGCAGGAAGCCGTGGGTCTCCCCATCCGCCTGGGTGGCGTGGCCACGCACATCGGTGGCGCTGCTCAGCGCCATGGCGGCGGCCTCCGTCACCTGCACCACCCTGTCGGCAATGCCCTGGATGGCGCGCGAGGCATCGTCGGTGCCGCGTGATGCCTCCGTCACATTGCGCGCAATCTCCTGCGTTGCCGCCGTCTGTTCCTCCACGGCACCGGCAATGGCGGTGGAGGTCTCATTAATCGACCGGATGGTGGTGGCAATGCCTTGGATGGCCTTCACCGCTTCGCCGGAACTGCTGCGGATATTGGCCACCAGTTCGGCGATTTCCTCCGTCGCCTTGGCGGTCTGGGTGGCCAGATTCTTCACCTCCGCCGCCACCACGGCAAAGCCCTTGCCGGCCTCTCCCGCGCGCGCCGCCTCAATGGTGGCATTCAGCGCCAACAGATTGGTCTGGCTGGCAATTTCCGAAATCAGCCCAACCACGGCACCGATGCGGTCGGCGCTCTGGTTCAGGGCGTCCACCGTCTCGGTGGCGGCACCCGCTTCATCGGCGGCCCGCGCGGCCACGCCCGCCGACATCTGCACCTGATTGCCGATTTCAGCGATGGAGGCGCGCAGTTCTTCCGCAGCGGCCGCCACCGTCTGCACGTTGGAGGCGGCCTCCATCACGGCGGCGGCCCCCAGCGCAGCACTCTGCTGGGTGGCGTTGCAATCGCTGGACATCAGGTTGGACTGGTCGACCAACTGGCCGGCCGCTTCATTCACCTGCCGCAGCAGGGCGCCCACCTCCCGTTCGAACTGGTCGGCCAGAGCCAGCCGGTCGCTGCGCTGACGTTCAGCCATTTCCTCTTCCCGCCGGGCAGCGGCTTCCCGCAATCGCTCAGCCTCCGCCAACCCATCGCGGAAGCCACGCAAGGCCTTGGCCATCTGGCCAATTTCATCGCCATCGCCCTGACAGGGAATTTCAGAGGCAAGATCGCCCCTGGCCATGCGGCCCATGGATTGGGTCAGGTTCAGGATGGGACCGGCCAGCCCATGGCCCAACCAGGCGAAGGCGGCGGCGGTCAACCCCACCAGCACCAACCCCGTCAACACCATCGGCAGCACATTGTCCCACACCGCCTGGGTCACCACGGCGTTGGGTACCGTCACCAGCACGCTCCATTGTTCGGCGGCACCGGCAAAACGGATGGGCAGGGCCACCGCAATGCGTTTGACCCCTTCCAAATCCAGATGCGCGATGGCGGGCCGGCCATTGCGGGCGGCCTCGGCCAGCAGCGGGGCAAGCCCCGGCGTTTCCACCTGCGCATTCAACTTATCGGCGGCGGGGTGCACCACCCAATGGTTGTTATGGGCGATCAGCCGCACATCGCCCACGCCCAGGGGACGAAAGGCAGCAAACTGTTTTTGCAGTGCGGTCAAAGCCAGATCGGTGGTGGTGATGCCCACCGGCTTGCCCTGGCGCCGGATGGGCACGCTGGCTGTCACCATCAGCACATCCTTGCCTTCCACCGGATAGATATAGGGGGCGGTCAGCAGGGTGCGGTTCTGTTCCAGCGGGTCCAGGTACCATGATTTGATCCCGGCCTCCAACGTCATCACCAGTACATCAATGCCGACACCCCCACCGCTCTTGCGGAAGAAATAGGGCACGAAGCGCCCTTTGGCATCGGCGCCCGGCGTGCCCAGTTGGCCCGCATCGTTGCCATCCAACCCATTGGGCTCAAAGGCGATGGTGACGCCGACAATACCCGGATTGGCATTCACCATGCCGATGGCCTGTGCCGTCAGCACCTCCCGCGAAGGATTGGCCGACCCCAGCCCACCTTCCACGAAGCCATTGATCAAAGTGGCATTGTGCAGAGCCTGATTGATGATGTCGGCAGCGATCAGCCCATACTGCTGGCTGTTTTCCTGTACCGTCTCCTCTACTCGCCGCTGCGTTTCTTGATAGGTCAAGTATCCGGTAACGCCGATCAGGCTGGTGCCCAGCAACAGGCACACAGCGATACCGGAAATGACCAGACGGGCTTTCAGGGAGGATTTGAGCAATGAGAGCATCGCCACTTCGTCTCCTTGCATAGCGTGGGAGAAATGGGGGGTTTTTTCGCACTGCAATATGACATTCGATTGTGACGATCTTTGCATGTGGGCGCCAGCCCCAACGCAACGTGTGGATATGACCTTACGGATAGGATGCGCCTGCCGCCGCCTTGCCATGCGCGGCGGCACGGCCGCTTGATTGCCGATCGTGACCGGCGTATGACGGCCTTATCGATGGTTCCCCCGTAACAGGGGGTGAAAAGGGAACGCGGGCAAGGGCTGGTCACAGCCCGGAGCCGCGGCTGCCCCCGCAACTGTAAGCGGCGAGCGATGCCCAACATGGCCACTGGGAAACTGGGAAGGCCGGGCGGAAGCGACGACCCGCAAGCCAGGAGACCTGCCATCGGCAATGCGTCGCGCGGCCATTGGGCGGGGTGCCCCGGTGGGACGGTTTTCCGTTTCGCGTTGGCGCTTCGGCGGCCCTTCGGGCTGGCCGGGGCGGTTTCCCGGGGATTGCAGCCCCGTTCCCCGCTTCGTGCCTGCACGGGTTCCGCCGGACCCAGGCAGTTTTGCGAAGCGGAGTGAAACCAGAAATGTCGCGTCCCCATCTTTCCCTTTTCGGCCCGCTGTTGCTGGCCGGTCTTGCCACCCTGCCGGCGGCGGCCCAGTCCGCCCCCACCACAGAGGTGGCGGAACTTGTCGTCAGCGCCAATCGTTTGCCGACGGAGGCCTCCCGCGTTGGTGCATCCGTCGATGTCATTGACCGGGCGGAGATTGACCGCCGCCAGCAGGTGCAGGCGCTGGACCTGCTGAAGCGGCTGCCGGGTGTCTCCATCTCCCGCAATGGCGGCTTTGGTTCCACCTCCACCGTGCGGCTGCGCGGGTCGGAAGCCGGCATGGTGAAGGTGCTGGTGGACGGGGTGGAGGTGAATGACGCCGCCGGCGCCAATAATGAGTTTGATTTCAACAGCCTGCTGACCGGCGATATCGAGAAGATCGAGGTGCTGAAAGGCCCGCAGAGCGCGCTTTATGGCAATGACGCCATGGGCGGCGTCATCAATATCATCACCCGTTCGGGCAGTGGTGCCCCCCGCGTCACCGCCCTGGCAGAGGCCGGTTCCTATGGCACCTTCCGCCAGCAGGCGGGGATCAGCGGGGCCAGCAATGGCACCTCCTATGCGCTGAACGCGTCGAACCTGCATACCGATGGCTTCTCCCGCACCTTTGTCGGGCCGGAGAAGGATGGCAGCGATGCCCGTTCCGTCAGCGGCAAGCTGGGGGTGCAGGCCAATGAGGTGCTGCGCTTCGATGTCAGCGGCGGCTGGTCCTGGCTGGACAGCGATTATGATCCGTTCGGCGCCGATGGTGCCGCCTCCCAGGAAAAGGAAATGTGGCAGGGCCGCGCCGCGGCCGACCTCTCCCTGCTGGATGGCCGTTTCACCAACAATTTTGCCGCCTCCATCGCCAGCACCAAACGTGATTTCGACGAGCCGACGGGCTGGTACATGAAATCCACCTTCGACAGCCGGCGGGAGGCGCTGGATTACCAGGGCAACCTGCATCTGGGCCGCGATGTCGCCACCTTCGGCCTGTCGGTGGATAGCGAAACCGCCAAGACCACCAATACCACCGCCTTCGGTCTGGAACCCGGCATTGATGACAAGGTGACCACCAAATCGGCCTTCCTGCAATATCAGGCCGAACTGCTGGATAACCTGACCGTCACCGCCGGCGGCCGGGTGGATGATCACGATGCCTTTGGTTCCAAGGCAACCTACCGGCTGACCGGCGCCTATCAGGTACCGCAGAGCGGCACCATCCTGCGTGCGTCTTATGGCACCGCCCACAAGGCACCGACGCTCTATCAGCTTTACGAGCCCAGCTATGGCAATGCCAAGCTGCGGCCGGAGGAAGCCAAGGGCATGGATGCCGGCATCGAACAGCCCTTGCTGGATGGCAAGGTGACGCTGGGGGCCAGCCTGTTCCGCAACCTTTATGACAATCTCATCGGCTTTTCCTCGGCCTATGTGAATGTCGCCAAGGCGCGGACGCAAGGGGTGGAACTGACCTTCCAGGCCCGTCCGGTGGAAAGCCTGCTGCTGTCGGCCAACTATACCTATCTGGATGCCACCGACCGGGTGACCGGTCGGGATCTGCCGCGCCGGCCGCAGGATACCATCAATGCCAGCATTGACTGGAACGTCACCGATGCGCTGATGCTGGGCACGGCCCTGCGCTATACCGGCAAACAGCGCGACACGGCATCGGCCCGCACCGCCACGCTGGACAGTTCCACCGTGCTGGATGCCACCGTGCGCTGGCAGGCCTGGGAGCAGGTCAGCCTGTTCGGCCGCATCGATAATGTGCTGGATGCGGATTATCAGGAGGTGCTGAACTATCGTGCCCCCGGCCGCTCGGCCTATGGCGGTGTGCAGGTGCGCTTCTGATGCGGCGGGCGGCCCTGTCCTGGATGGCGGCCGCCCTGCTGGCCGCTGCTTTTGCTGCCGTTCCGGTGCGGGCGGCGGCACCGGCGCGTATCGTTTCCCTCTCGCTCTGCACCGATCAGTTCCTGCTGGCGGTGGCGGCGCGTGACCAGATCGCCGGCCTGACCCATCTGGCTGGCGATCCCCATCTTTCCCCCTATGCTGCCCAGGCGGCCGGCCTGTTCCTGCATGATGGCACGGCCGAACAGGTGCTGTTGCAGCATCCGGATCTGGTGCTGGCCGGCAGCTTTGCCCGGGGTGCCACGGTGGAGATGCTGGAACGGCTGGGCGTGCCGGTATTGCGGCTGAAAAGCCCGCGCAGCCTGGCAGAAATCCCCGATCAGGTGGAACAGGTGGCCACTGCCGTCGGCAGGGCGGAGGCCGGGCGCGCCCTGGCCGCCAGCCTGCGCGCCCGGCTGGCCCCCGCTGCCACCACTTTTGCCAGTGCCGCCCTTTACCGGCCGGGTGGCGAGGTGCCGGGCGCGCGCAGTCTGGTGGCCGACATGATGCAGGTGGCCGGCCTTGCCAATAGCGGCGGCCGCCTTACCGGCCGCCCCAATGGCCGGGTGGCGGTGGAAAGCCTGGTGCTGGACCCGCCCAACCTGCTGGTGCTGGATAGTGTGCGCCCCGACCGGCCCGGCATCGGCCAGTCCGTGCTCTCCCACCCCGCCCTGGCGGCGGGGGCGGCGGGGCTGCGGACCGTCAATTTCCCCATCCTTTATTGGCTCTGCGCCAGCCCCGCCTCCATCGACGGGGCCGATATCCTGGCCAGCCGGGCGCGTCAGGCGCTGGTGGCCGGGCAGGGGGGTGCATCATGATGCGACAGGATCGGCCTCTGCTGGCGGGGCTTTCATTATTGCTGCTGGCCCTGCTGGCCGCCTCCTTCCTGGTCGGTTCGGTGCCCGTGCCGGCAGGCCAGATGCTGGCCGCCCTCTGGGGCCAGGGCGATGGCGCGCTGGTGCTGGTCGCCCAGGAAATCCGCCTGCCCCGCGCCCTGCTGGGGGCGCTGGTGGGGGCGGGGCTGGGCATGGCCGGGGCGGCACTGCAGGGCTATCTGCGCAACCCCTTGGCGGAGCCGGGGTTGATCGGTGCTTCTTCCGCCGCCTCCCTGGGGGCGGTGCTGGTGATCTATTTCGGGCTGTCGGCCACCTGGCCGCTCTCCTTGCCACTGGCCGGCATGGTGGGGGCGGGGCTGGCGGTGCTGCTGATCCAGGGGCTGGCCGGGCGCGATGCTTCCGTGCTGATGCTGATCCTGGCCGGCATGGCGGTGCAGTCGCTGGCCGCCTCGCTGACCGCCCTGGCCCTGAACCTTGCCCCCAACCCCCATGCCGCATTGGAAATTGCCTTCTGGCTGCTGGGCAGCCTGACCGACCGCACCAACCAGCATCTGCTGCTGGCCGGCCCCTTCATTCTTGCCGGGCTCTGGCTGCTGGCAAGCGATGGGCGGGCGCTGGATGCGTTGGGGCTGGGCGAACGCACGGCCGCCAGCCTGGGCGTCAATCTGGCGGGCCTGCGCCGGCGGGTGGTGCTGGGCACCGTGCTGGCGGTGGGGGCCTCGGTCGCGGTCACCGGCGCCATCGGCTTTATCGGGCTGGTGGTGCCGCACCTGCTGCGGCGGGTGACGGGGCACCAGCCGTCGCGCCTGCTCTGGCCCAGTGCGCTGGCGGGGGCCTGCCTGCTGCTGGCGGCTGATCTGCTGGTGCGGCTGCTGCCCACCAATGATGAATTGAAGCTGGGCGTCGTCAGCGGCCTGATCGGCGCCCCCTTCTTCTTCCATCTTCTGCTGCGGACAAGGGCGGATTTGCGATGAGCCGGCTGGAAGCCACCCAGATCCATCTGTCACGCGGGCCCCGCCCGGTTCTGACCGGGGTGGATTTCGCCGTTGCCGCCGGCCAATGTGTCGGCCTGATCGGCCCCAACGGGGCCGGCAAATCCACCCTGCTATCGGTGCTGGCCGGGCTGCTGGAGCCATCCGGCGGCCAGGTCAGCCTGGATGGCACGCCCCTGGCCGCCGTACCCCGGGCCGACCGGGCCCGGCGCATCGGCTATCTGGAACAGGGGGCCGCCTGCCATTGGCCGCTGCGCGTGGATCGGGTGGTGACCCTGGGCCGCCTGCCCCATGCCAGCCCCTGGGGCGGGGAAAGCCCGGCTGACCGCGCCGCCATCGCCCGCGCCATGGATCAGTGCGAGGTGTCGCATCTGGCCGCCCGCACCGTCACCCACCTGTCGGGTGGGGAACGGGCGCGGGTGATGCTGGCCCGCGCCCTGGCGGGGGAACCCGCCCTGCTGCTGGCGGATGAGCCGGCCGCCGGGCTGGACCCGCATCACCAGTTGCATGTGATGGAACTGCTGGCCGGTCTGGCCGCCGCCGGCACCGGCGTGGTGGTGGTGCTGCATGATCTGGCCCTGGCCGCCCGTTATTGCACCCATCTGGTACTGCTGGATGAGGCGGGAAGGGTGGCAGCATCCGGCCCGCCCGCCGCCCTGCTGGCCGATGGGGTGATGGAGCGGGTCTATGGCGTGGAATTGCTGCGCGGGGAACGCGACGGCGTGCCCTATGTGCTGCCCTGGCGCCAGCGCCCGGTGCGGGAGCAACAGGCATGACCGCCCGGCTGACCCTGGTGCTGGGTGGTGCCCGTTCCGGCAAAAGCGCCATGGCCGAACGGCTGGTGACCGGGCTGCCCGGCCCCTGGACCTATATCGCCACCGCCCAGGCCTTTGATGCGGAAATGCGCCAGCGCATCCGCCAGCATCAGGCCGACCGCGTGCCCGGCTGGCAGACGCTGGAAGAGCCGATGGATCTGGCCGGTGCCCTGGCCCACGCCGCCGCCGCCGGCCCGGTGCTGGTGGATTGCCTGACCCTGTGGCTGACCAACCTGATGCTGGCCGAGCGGGATATCGCCGCTGAGCGCGCCCGCCTGCTGGCCCTGCTGCCCACCTTGCCTGCTCCCGTCGTGCTGGTGGGGAACGAGGTGGGGCTGGGCATTGTGCCGGAAAATAAACTGGCGCGGGAATTCCGCGACCATGCCGGCCGTCTGCATCAGGATATTGCCCGTCTCGCCGACCGGGTTCTGTTCATGGCGGCAGGCTTGCCGCTGGTATTGAAGGGGGAAGCGCCATGACGATAGACATCAGCGAGGCCGAGGCCGAACGCCACCGCCGCAAGATGGAAAAGCGCAAGGCCCTGATGGACCGGCGCGTCGCCGAACGGCAGCATGAAAAGGGGCTGCTGATGGTGCATACCGGCCCCGGCAAGGGCAAATCCACTGCCGCCCTGGGCCTGATGCTGCGCGCGGCGGGCCATGGCTTCCGGGTCGGTTTCATCCAGTTCATCAAGGGTGCCTGGGCCACAGGTGAACAGGTGGCGCTGGAACGGTTTGATGATCTGATCGACCATTACACCATGGGCGAGGGCTTCACCTGGGAAACCCAGGACAAGGCCCGCGACATCGCCGCCGCCAGCCGCGCCTGGGACAAGGCGCGGGACATCATGGCCGACCCACGTTACCGCCTGCTGGTGCTGGACGAGATCAACTTGGCCCTGCGCTATGATTATCTGGACATTGACGAGGTGGTGGCCACCCTGGTGTCACGCCGGCCCGACCTGCATGTGCTGGTCACCGGCCGCAACGCCAAACAGCCGCTGATCGACGCGGCCGATCTGGTGACCGAATTCCAGAACGTCAAACACCCGTTCAATGCCGGCATCAAGGCCCAGGCGGGGATTGAGTTTTAAACTCGGCCTGGAAACTTATTCTACCTTGCAACCCTTTTACCGTCATTCCCGCGAAGGCGGGAATCCAAACAACAGTACCTCCCGCTCAACACCTTGCTGGGGGAAGCGTCTGATGGATTCCCGCCTTCGCGGGAATGACGGTAAAGGAGAGAGGTGAAAGCGAGAGAGTGATCTATCCTCCCCCAACCCCCGGCCCGCCCATGACACGCCCCCGCGCATTGATGATCCAAGGCACCGGCTCTGATGTCGGTAAATCCCTGCTGGTGGCGGCCATCGCGCGCGCCTACAGCAACCGGGGGCTGGTGGTGCGGCCCTTCAAGCCGCAGAACATGTCCAACAACGCCGCCGTCACGCCCGATGGCGGGGAGATTGGCCGGGCCCAGGCGCTGCAGGCCCGCGCCTGCCGGGTGGTGCCGTCCGTGCACATGAATCCGGTGCTGCTGAAACCACAGAGTGATATCGGTGCCCAGGTCATTGTCCAGGGCCGGATGATCGGCACCTCGCGCGCGGCCGATTATCAGGCCCGCAAGGACGAGCTGCTCACCGCCGTGCTGGACAGTTTCGCCCGCATCGGCCAGGGGGCCGATCTGGTGCTGGTGGAAGGGGCGGGCAGCCCGGCGGAAATCAACCTGCGCGCCCGTGACATCGCCAATATGGGCTTTGCCCGGGCGGCCGGCGTGCCCGTCATCCTGGCGGGCGATATCGACCGGGGTGGCGTGATCGCCAGCATCGTTGGCACCCACAATGTGGTCGATGCCGACGACCGCGCCATGATCCGCGGCTATCTGATCAACAAATTTCGCGGTGACATCCGCCTGTTCGATGATGGGCTGGTGGAAATCACCCGCCGCACCGGCTGGCCCAGCTTCGGTGTGCTGCCCTTCCAGCCGGCAGCCTCCCGTCTGCCGGCCGAAGATGCGGTGGCGTTGGACAATTGGCGGGGCGGGCAGGGGGCCTTGCGCATTGCCGTGCCCATGCTGTCCCGCATCGCCAATTTTGATGATTTTGATCCTTTGCGCCTGGAACCGGGTGTGGCCGTCACCATGGTGCCGCCGGGCAAGCCCCTGCCGGGCGATGCCGATCTGGTGATCCTGCCCGGTTCCAAGGCCACCATCGCCGATCTGGCCTTCTTCCGCGCCCAGGGCTGGGATATTGACCTGCACGCCCATATCCGCCGGGGTGGGCGGGTGCTGGGCATCTGCGGCGGCTATCAGATGCTGGGCACGCGCATCAGCGACCCGGACGGCATCGAAGGCCCGCCCGCCAGCGTGGCCGGTTTGGGCTGGCTGGATGTGGAAACAGTGCTAACCGGTTCAAAAACCCTGACAGCCGTGACCGGTTGCGCTGTTGATGGTGATATTCCGTTCACCGGCTATGAAATGCATGTCGGCATCAGCAGCGGCCCCGGCCGTGACCGGCCGATGCTGTATCTGAATGGCCCCACCGGCCCGGTGGGGGAAGGGGCCATTGCCCCGGACGGCCGTATCGCCGGCTGCTATATCCATGGCCTGTTCGGCCATGATGCTTTCCGCCGCCATTTCCTCTCCAGCTTCGGTGCCGGCTCCGACCTTGCCTATGACGCGACGGTGGAAGCCGCTTTGGACGAACTGGCCGCCGCCTGCGAACACCATCTGGACCTGGATGGGCTGCTGCGCTGCGCCGGGTGATCTGGAATTATTTCCTATTTTCTGTTAGGGTGCATCGGGAAAGTTATTGGGTATTTCGCGGCCTGGTCATTTTAGCACCGTCATTCCCGCGAAGGCGGGAATCCATACGACAGCGCGGATTTTGGATTCCCGCCTTCGCGGGAATGACGGTTAAGTATTTGGGAAAACAGAAGAGTTTGAAATGTGGTGCTAGACATGCGGAATTTGAACCGGCGGCGGGAGGGGGCGATGCAGGGGGATGGGACCAAGGGTTTGCCATTTTCGGTGCCTTCACCTGTTTCTTGGGTGCAACCGGTATCCGGCATCTTCGAAACGGTTCGCTCTCTCTTACCGTCACCCCGGCGCAGGCCGGGGTCCAGGAGCCACAGGCGCTTCGCTCTACGATACTGGACCCCGGCCTACGCCGGGGTGACGGTTAGTTTATGCCAAACTAACGCATTCGGAGTTACCCAGCCTTCATGCGCTCCCCCCACACCGCCGTCCCCACCAGCCAACCCATTGACTTCCCACAAAACCACCCCGCACCCCCTACGCAACAAAACGCGTAAATCTGTTGCGTACTGTTGCGTAGCCCCCCACACAACTCCGAATTCACCCCATCGCCCAGGCCCAAACCCCGGCCAGCAGCCACAGGCCCGCCAACGCCCACCGGTACAGCCGCAAGCCCGCCTCAATGTCCGCCGCCCCGGCCTCGGCGCGGCCATCGCCCATCCAATGGTCATCCACCACCACGCCGGCATAGCGGCGGGGGCCGGCCAGCCGCAGGCCCAGGGCGCCGGCCATGGCGGCTTCGGGCCAGCCGGCATTGGGGCTGCGATGCTTGCCGGCATCGCGCCATACCGCGCGCAGCGCTGTGCCGGCCCGTGCGCCCTGCGTCACCGCCGCCGCCCCCACCAGCAACAGGGCCGTCAGCCGCGATGCCGGCAGGTTCACCAGATCGTCCAGCCGGGCAGCGGCCCAGCCGAACGCTTCATGCTTGGGTGTGCGGTGGCCGATCATGCTGTCGGCCGTATTTATCGCCTTATAGGCCAGAATCCCCGGCAGCCCGCCCACCGCCAGCCAGAAGGCCGGGGCCGTCACCCCGTCCGAGAAATTTTCCGCCAGACTTTCGATGGCGGCACGGCTGACGCCGGCCTCATCCAGGCTGTTGGGATCACGCCCGACAATATGCGCCACCGCCGCCCGGCCACCCGTCAGCCCCTCGTGCCGCAGCGCTGCCGGCACGGCGGCAACAAAGCGGTAAAGGCTGCGCTGCGCCAGCAGCGCACTGGCCAGCAGCCCCACAATCAAGGCCCCGCCCGGCAGGCCCAGCAGCCATATCTGCAGCGCCCCGCCCATGCCCAAAGCCCCGCCCAGCAGGATCAGCACCGTCAGCACGCCACCGGCGCGCCGCCAGACGGTGGGCCAATGCGGCCGGTTCAGCCAGCGGTCCAGCCGGGAAATCACCGCACCGATCCACATCACCGGATGGCGGATCAGGCGGTACAGCCCATCCGGGTAACCCAGCAGCGCTTCCAGCAGCAAAGCCAGTGACATCAGAAGATAAGGTGAGGTCAGGTCGATCATGATGGTGCCAGCCAATAGCATGGAAGCGGGGGCCGCGCAGCCCCATGGCGGGGATCTGGCGGCGGCATCCGCCCTTTTCCCCCAGGCGCCCCGGCCCTGGATCGACCTGTCCACCGGCATCAACCCCTGGCCCTATCCGCTGCCCGACATTCCGGCCAGTGCCTGGGCCCGCCTGCCCGAACCGGCGCAGGAACGCGCCCTGTGTGCGGCGGCCGCCACCGCTTATGGTGTGGCCGATCCGGCCTTGCTGGCGGCGGCCCCTGGTTCGCAAATCCTGATCCAGACCTTGCCCTTCCTGCGGGCGCCGGGCCATGTGCAGGTGCTGGCCCCCACCTATGGCGAACATGCGCCCGCCTGGGCCCGCGCCGGCCATCGGGTGGAACAGGTGGCCGGCCTACCCAGCCCGGATGGGCCGCTGCCGGATGTGCTGTTGCTGGTCAATCCCAACAATCCCGATGGCCGGATCGTCTCGCCGGCCCCCCTGCTGGCCCTGGCCGAGGCGCTGGCGGCGCGTGGCGGCTGGCTGGTGGTGGATGAGGCGTTTTGCGACCTTACCCCCGATCTCAGCCTGGCCGCCCAGATCGGCCGCCCGGGCCTGTTGGTACTGCGATCCTTCGGCAAATTCTATGGGCTGGCCGGCCTGCGCCTGGGTTTCCTGCTGGCCCCGGCAGGTGTGGTTGCCGCCATGGCTGACCGGCTGGGACCCTGGCGGGTGGCAGGGCCGGCCTTGTGGGTGGCAAGCGTGGCTTTCGTGGATCGGGATTGGCAAAATCAGACCCGTACCCGTCTTTCCTCGGCACGGCAAACCTTGGAAATAGCCCTGAACGAAGCGGGCATTGAGTCGCTCGGTGGAACCGATCTTTTCCAGCTCGTGCGATCTCCGGCTGGGCGGGATTTATTTGCTGAACTGGCCCAGGCAGGATTCTGGACACGGCGTTTCCCCGATCGTCCCGGCCTTATCCGGCTGGGGCATCCGCCCAATGCACATTATTTTGGCGAATTGTGCAAAATACTTAATCAAGTCCCCAATTATTGTAACCGCTAGAGTCTTCTCTTGTATTAAAAAAATCATCAATGAATAAATAAAACATATCCTTAAGGTTATCTCTTGTTTCTTTCTTTACGCCGGCGCCACCAAAGCGCCAGTCTGAGGGGCCCTGTTACACACCCGTAACATGGCCCAGGGAAAGATCAGGAAAATCGGCACGATGACGTCGATCAAGCAGTCCAAAGCTCCGGATATCAATCAAGCGGCTATCCGGCTTTTGTCTTCGGGCCGCCTTGCGGAGGCGCGGCGATTACTTGAAGAGGCATTGGTCACCCATGGCCGTGAACTGCCGCTCTGGCTCAATCTGGCCATTGCGGCGCGGGCCATGGGTGACATGGAAGGCGCGCTGGTGGCGTTGGACGGGGCCTTGCGTCTGGACCCGCGCTGCTTTCCCGCCCTGTTGATGCGGGGTGCGCTCTATGATCAGGCGGGAAATCTGCGGCAGGCTGCCCAGGCCTATGGCACCGCCCTCAGCCAGTTTTCCCCCAATGCCCCTTATGATGATCCCACCGTTCAGGCCATCGCCCGTGCGCATGAGGTGCACAGTGCCTATCAGCGGGAGTTGGAAGCAGCCTTACGTCAATCGGTTGCCGGGCTCGCCGAAGGGCATGGCGATGCCCAGCGAATGTCGCGGATGATTGATGTGATGCTGGGCCAGCGGAAAGTCTATCACCAGCGCCCCACCCATTATTTTATGCCGGGCCTGCCGGCGATTGAGTTTTTTGACCGCGACCTCTTTCCCTGGCTGCCCCTGCTGGAAGGGGCCTCCCGCGATATCCAGCGTGAAATGGCAACTGTCATGTCCGATCAGGCCATGGCGGGGTCTTTTCAGCCCTATATCCATTATCCGGACTGGGTGCCGCTGGACCAGTGGCGCCCCTTGAACAATTCCAAGGATTGGAGTGCCTTTCATCTGCTGGAAAAGGGCCAGCCGGTTCCCGGCAATGCCGAGCGTTGCCCGCGCACGATGGAGATATTGGCCCAGATGCCCCAGCCGGTGGTGCCCCGCCGTTCCCCTGTGGCCATGTTTTCCGTGTTGAAGCCTGGCACGCATATTCCACCGCATACCGGCGTCGCCAATACAAGGCTGGTTGTGCACCTCCCCTTGTTGGTGCCGGCCGGTTGTGTTTTCCGGGTTGGCAATGAAACGCGCAAATGGAAAGTGGGAGAGGCCTGGGTTTTCGATGATACGATCGAACATGAGGCCTGGAACAACAGTGCCGAAACGCGGGTGGTGATGATCTTTGATATCTGGCATCCCGCCCTGACGGAGGCAGAGCGCCAAGCCTATAGCCGGATCATGGAAGCCATGGACCTCTATGAAGGTCTTCCACCACAGGGGGGCATATAGGTTTCCCATTCCGTTTATTGGTACTAACTCTCATTTATTGGCAGAAGCCAATGCTTGCGGTAGCCTCCCCTGGTTCATGAATGACAAGGGGATAACCATGTCTGTCGCTGTTTCCTGGCGGAAATTGAGTAGCGTTGCCGTGATGGGGATGCTGCTGCTGGGCGGGTGCACCAGCACCCCATCCACCTTGGGTGCCGCTGCACAACAGCCTGTCAGTCATCAAGCATGGGTACCCGCCTGGGCCCTGTCCCCGTTGCCGGCGGGCAATACCCCTTCCTTTGATAACCAGACGGTGCGTCAACTGCTGCCGCTGGTGGCATCGGGGGAAGCTGTGCGGGTGCGGCTGTCCAATGAACTGGGAACGCGGCCGGTGGTGATCGGCGCTGCCCGGCTGGCCCTGGCCAATGCCGATGGCACCATCCGCCCCGGCAGCGATCGGCCGCTGCTGTTTGGCGGCCAACCGGGGGCCGTGCTGCCGCCCGGTGCGCCTCTGCTCAGCGACTCGCTGCCCGTCAAGGTGGTGGCTGGCGACCGGCTGGTGATTTCCATCCATTATCCTGGCCCGACCATTGTGGCCGGCCATCAACCCACTGTCACCATTGCCGGCCCCGGCGATTTCACCGCCGCCCCGGTATTGCAGGGGGAAACCAAGCGCGCACCCACCCTGGTCGGCGCGGTGGAGGTGATGGCGGCCCCAGCACGGCCGGTTTTGGTGGCCATCGGTGACAGCATCACCGAAGGCGATAACAGCCACACCAAGCCCGTCGGCACCTATCCGGCCAAGCTGTCGGCCCTGCTGGCAGCACGCAAGGATGATGCCGCCCGCGTGGTGGTACTGAACCACGGCATTTCTGGCAACCGGCTGCTGCGCGATCAGGCCGGGGCCAACCTGCTGGCACGGTTTGACCGGGATGCCTTGGGCCAACCCGGTGTCAGCAGCGTGGTGCTGCTGATTGGCATCAATGATATCGGCCATGGCACCCGCCGCCCGGAAGAAGCGGTGACGGCGCGCGAACTGATCCAGGGCCTGTCCCAGTTGCGCGACCGCGCCCACGCCCATGGGGTGCGACTGTTCATTGGCACCATCATGCCCTATGCGGGTGCCGGCTATTATTCCCCGGAAGGTGATGCCGTCCGGCGGGAGGTGAATGACTGGATCCGCCGTAACGAGGGCTTTGACGGGGTGGTGGATTTCGATGCCGCCACCCGCGATCCGGCCAATCCGGCGCAATTGCTGCCAGCCTATGATGTCGGCGACAAGCTGCACCCCAGCGATGCCGGCTATGCCGCCATGGCGGCCGAAGTGGAGAAGACCTTGTTCGGGAGGAAGTGAAAAAACTCAGTACGGCGCGCCCCAGCGCCGTTCCAGCCAGCGCGCCAGCCTGGAAAGCAGCAGCAGAATGACCAGATATTCCAGTGCAAGTAGCGTATAAAGTTCCAGCGGGCGATAGGTCTGCGTTTGCAGTTCTGTCGCCCGCCGGGTCAATTCCGCCAGCCCGATGGACGATGCCAGCGAGCTGTCCTTCACCGTATGGATGAACTGGCTGACCGTGGGCGGCAACATGCGTCGCAATGCCTGTGGCAGGATGATCCGGCGCAGGGTCAGCCAGCGGCCCATGCCCAATGACTGGGCTGCCTCCACCTGCCCACGTGGCACGCCCTCGATCCCCGCCCGAAAAATCTCTGACAGGAAGGCGCCCGCATTCAGCGCCAGCGCCATCACCGCCGCGGTGAAAGGTGTCAGATCGGCGACCCAGCCCAGTAGGGCGAACCCCCAACCCTCCCGGTCCAGCCCCTGCACCATGATCGGCAGCGCATAGAAAACCCAAAGCAGCAGCACGAACAGCGGCAGCGTCCGCATCAACTCTACATAGGTTTCCGCCACCGCCCGCAGGGGCCGATGGCGTGACAGGCGCAGGGCGGCCGTTCCCAGCCCGATGGTCATGCCCAACAGCAGCGCTGTTGCCGACAGCGCCAGGGTCAGCCCCGCACCGCTCACCAAAAAGCGCAGATTGGCCCAACCTTCCGGGTCGGCTGGATTAACAATATGCCAGCCATCAGCACTACAGCCTGTCAGAAACAGCAGCATTCCCGCCAGGAGAAGGGCAGGGGCCGACCGTATCAAGGCTGTGCCGCCAACTCGAACCAATGATGATAAAGGCCGGAGAAGAAGCCGTCGGCCAACCCGGCTTCCACCCATTTATCCAGCCACTCCAGCAGGACCCTATCGCCCTTCACCGTCATCAGGGCATTCTCTGTTTCATTGCATGGCCGGGCGCCAGCCTGCACCATGGTCAACTGCGGATATTCCCGCCCGATCTTGGTCATGAAATAGAGATTGTCGGTAAAGGCTGCCTGGGCACGCCCTGCCAGCACCTCGGTGAAATCGATCACCGGGTCGGCCACGCTCAACAGCTTGGCCTTGGTGAAGCTGCGCCGTGCCATTTGTTCCGGGGCAGTGCCCTGTTGCACGGCGATCACGACGCCCGGCTGGTCAATATCGTCCCAACTACGGAAACGTTCAGCATCCTTCTTCTGAATGATCGGCAAGAAGGCAGGACGCAGATAGGGCGCGCTGAACCCCACAGCCTTTGCCCGCTCCGGCGTGATCGTCACGCCGGACGCAACAACATCATATTTGCCGGCCAGCAACCCGGCCACCATGGTGGGCCATGTTGCCTGCACCAGTTGCAGCGTCACCCCCAGATCGGCGGCAAGCCGGCTCGCCACTTCGATCTCATACCCTTTGAAGCCGCCGGTTTTCACATCCCGGAAACTATAGGGGAAATAATCCCCTGTGGTCCCGACGCGGATGACACCCTGTTGCCGGATACGGTCCAGCAGACTGCCTGCCGCCAGGGCACCCCCCGGCGGCAGCAGGGACAGCGCAGCCATGGCAGCCATCAGGTCACGGCGGCGCAGACACATGGGCCGTGGCACCTCAATCCCGCCGAGCAACGAACAACAGGCCGGCCACCGGCTGCCCACCTTCATAGCGCAGGGTGACAGGTGTAATCTCCAACGGGGTGAAACCGACAGCCGAGAGTATATCCCGCACATAATCGGCGCGATGGGCATAACGACCGGCGGGGCCCAGCACAAAGGGGGCCTCGCTGGTCTGTGCCTCCACCGTCGCCAGGATCAGTCCGGATGGCTTGACACTGCCCGCAACGGCCCGCAGCGGCGGCAGTAGATCGCCGAAATAGTTGAACAATTCGCCGCAGCCGATCAGGTCGAAGCTGTTCGGCTGGGCGATCAGATAAGCGGTCAGTTCGGCCTGATCCAGGCGATTATAAATGCCCCGACGTACCGCCTGCTGCAACATGCCAAGGGAAAGGTCGACACCGGTGAGATTTTGCGCATAGTCGCGCAGAGCCATGCCGGTGAGGCCCGTGCCACAGCCAGCATCCAGAATTTCCAGCGTACCGGCTGGATCGCCCAGATGGCGCTGCATCGCCTCGGCGATCAGCATCGGCACCGTGTAACCCAAGCTCATGATCATCTCGTCAAACCGCTTGGACGAGGCGTCGAAGGTCTGAGAGAGATAGGCATCCGATGCCCGCTCCGGCATTGGCTCCAACCCCAGCGCCGCGCGCGTGTGGCGCAGGATGGCTGTTTGCCCGGCCACCTTCTGCCAACGCTCCAGCACATCAACCAGTGCTTCTGCCTTCCCCTCATTGAACAGGGCGGCGCAGACGGAACCCAATTCCACCTGGGTTGGAACGGACTCTGGGGCCAGTACCAGGGCGCGCAAGGCTGATTCTGCTGCCAGATCCGTGCGCCCGCGTCCGCGCCACGCCAGGGAAAGGTTGATATGCATACTGGGGTTCGTGGGATCGAAAGACATGGCGCGGCCGTAACAGGCGATCGCCTCATCAAACTCCCCAATTTCCATCAGGGCGATACCCAGATTGGCATGTGTCTGTCCCATATCCGGCCGCAAGGCCAGGGCCAACCGGAACTGTTCCACGGCTTCCGCGGGCTTGCCCAGCCGCCGCAGCGTCAACCCCAGATTGGACGCGGCTTCTGCATATTCCGGTCGCGCCTTCAAGGCATTACCATAATGCTCTGTGGCGATTTCCAGATGGCCGGATTCGAAGAACAGGGTACCCAGATTAAAATAAGCCTCTGCGAACAAGGGTTCGCGTTCCAGCGCATCGACATAATGGCCGGCGGCTTCATGCGCCCTTCCCTGGGCCTGGGCGACAGCACCCTGATTGAAATGGTAAACCGGGTTTTGCGGGTCAAGTGCCGCAGCGGCGGCATAGGCCTGGGCGGCAGCAGGGTAGTCTTCCAGATTTTCCAGGGCAATTCCCAGATCGGCGCGAATAGTGGCATCGCCGGGATCATCCAGAACGGCTTCGCGGAGCAACGGAACAGCGTCGGCGAACCTGCCACTATCCAGGGCGGCACGCCCCATCTCCACCGGGCTGCCGCTGACGCTATCGCTCATCTTTCTCGTCCCCCGCTCCATCCACCCCCGGCGCGACTGCGGCCGGAATGGCACGATCTGCCAAATGCGAGGCAGGATAACGGGTTACGACGGGGCTGAACAGCCCCTGCTGAAGATCAGGCCTTGATGTCGACCAGAGACCCACGGCCACCAGCGCCACCACCTGCTGCCGGAGCCGCAGCCCCGGTTTCCAGCATCTGGGCAGCCTGCTGCTGCTGATCGGCATTCTGCTTCAATTGACCGGTCTGCATCTGGCTGCGGGTCTGCAGCATATTCATGGCCGAAGCGTACCCGGCGGAGGAGCCGACTTCCATCGTGGTAATCCTTCCTGGTTTGGAAAGGATTATAGGCTGTTCCAGTTCCTACGGCCAGGGGGCTTCAGCCAAGCGTGCTCATGATGGAAAAGCATAGCGCATCGCCCTGGGCGTGAATGGTCTTCAGCGCATCCTTGGGCAGGGGGATGCGCTTTTCCCGGCAATAGGCCACGATCAGCCGGGCCAACTGATAGCTTTCCACCTCCAGTTCCCCGCGCAGACCGCTGGCCGCTTCGCTCTGGATACGGACCGAAGGCGGGGGGCCTTCCACGACCTGCACACGGGTGATGCGGCGCGCCGGGTCAAAGCCATCCAGCGGCACGGTCTGGAAGACCAGCTTCAACTCGTCGTTGGAGAAAATGATGTGACGGATTTCGGTGATCATGGCTCTCTCTGCCTCCGGCGCCTCAGCCCGTCTTCTTTTTCTGCCGACGGCGATAAATCGTGCAGGGGTTGATTTCCAGCAAGGCGGCAGCACGGGTGATATTACCACCACATGCCTGAATCGCCTCGTCGATCGCTTCTTCTTCCACCATCCAGAGCGGCCTGATCCGCCGTTCGGCCTGGTCCGTTGCCGGGGTTGAGCCTGTCGGCGCAGCAATGACAGGGGCGGCCGGCACCCCCACGACGGTTGCCGTCGGCGGTAACGCCAGTCCCGGAATGCCAAGGCTGGCAAAGGGGCTGATACCACCGGCTGCGGAGGCACCCGGCGGCTGGGCCAGTGGCCCCATCATCGCCGCCCAGCGCGGATCTTGCAGCAAGGGCGGCACGATCATGGTCGGCTTGTTGAGTGGGGGAGGGAACATGAACGGCTGAATGATGTCACCATCATTCAACACCACCACATTGCGCACCACGTTCAACAACTGACGCACATTGCCGGGCCAGGCATAGTTACGGATGATCTGTTCGGCTTCCGGGCTGAACCCCTTGAATTCCTTACGCTCCTCCCGGCCAAACTTGGTCAGGAAATGACGGGCGATCAGCAACGCATCGTCACCACGCTCCCGCAAGGGCGGCAATTCGATGGATATCACCTGCAGGCGATAGAATAAGTCCTCACGGAAACGGCCAGCCTGCACCTCGGCATAGGGATCACGGTTGGTGGCGCAGACAATGCGCACATCCACCGGCTCCAGCTTCTCTGAACCGACCTTCTTCACCATGCCGGTTTGCAGAAAGCGCAACAGCTTGGCCTGCAGGGACAGGTCCATCTCACCGATTTCGTCCAGAAACAGGGTGCCACCATCGGCCTGCAAGGCCGCACCGGAATGGTCGGTGGTGGCCCCGGTGAAGGCACCCTTCACATGGCCGAAAATCTCCGACTCCATCAGGTCTTTCGGGATGGCAGCACAGTTGATGGCGATGAAGGGTCCGCCACCCCGTGGGCTGCGCCGATGGATCGCCTCCGCACAAACTTCCTTGCCCGTTCCACTCTCTCCGGTAATGAAAACGGTGGCCTTGGAGGGGGCGGCCGCATCAATCAGCCTGTAGGCTGCCTGCATCGGCGCCGACGCGCCAATGAACCCCATGAAGGCGCCACCGTCCGGGGTTTCCGGCTTGCTTTCAACCTTTGCCGCCTTCGACGCCCGCCTGACGGGGCTTGGCTTGTCAACCGCCGGACGGGTTGACAGGGCAGCAGCCACAGCACTGCGCAATCGCTCTGTCCCGACCGGCAGCAACAGTACATCGGCCGCACCAGCCCGCATCGCCTCCACTGCCACCTGCACAGAACCCTGCGCCGTCAAGGCAATGGCCCGCGCAGCGGTACCGGTAGCCAGCAGGTCACGCAACAGATCCGTTCCCGGTTGGTCAGGCAACTGAAGATTGACCAACACCAGATCAGCCCCTTCTGCCGCCAACGCCCGCTTGGCCGCAGAAGCCGTATCCACAACGGAGATGATGTGACCATCCCGCTTCAAGGCATTGACATAGGCCAATGCCAGGGAAGCGGCGGGTTCAACCACAAGAAGGTGCAGGCCAGTGTCGTTCATCGGCCGCATTATTATCGCAGCCGATGCGAAAAGCAATAAAAATATAACAATTAGCAAGGGTGATTGCAAAATGCATTGAATTTTTTGATTTCGCTAATTTTTTCAAACGGAAATACCCCCCCCTCATCCGTACACCACCAAGGAAACCGGCGCGGCGTCACTTGGCGTGAAAATTGCTTGGACTTTGAGGGGTAATTTCTCTCCGAGGATTGCCCGCCGGCATGGACGCTCCAGCCCTGCCGGCCGTACCCAGGAAACCGGCTTCTGTGCTGCCGGGCCCATTTTCGGTTCAGGGCGAAAGCACCACCTTGATGCGGCGCGAATGGCATCAACCATTCGCGCCGCCTTTTCGGAATTTGCCCCCGGCTGATCCGGGCGCCCTCTACATGGCGCCCCGAATTGGATATGGCCCGGCAGAATTTACCCGGAAAAAGCAGCCCCTCGGCAAAATCTGCCGCCCAACATCGATATCAGATTTCCTCTTCACCTTCTCCATAGGGGAAGGGACCGCCTGCCATGCCGGTACCACCAGCACCGTCAGCGCGGAACCGCCAGACCTTTGGCTCCTTGAGAGAAAGCCCGCCGTCTGACAACCGGTCCATGATGGCGATGGCAATATCTGCCTGCAGGCGTGCGGCCCAAGGCGCCATGGCTGTCTTTCGGTCTTGCAGATATGAGGCGGAATAAAGTGTATGGGCCACTGCTTCGGCATGACGCAGCATGAAAGCCACCACCTGACGGGCACAGTCCGGCGGTTCCAGCACCGGCTCTATTCCGGAAGCGGCCGCCGCCAGTACCGGGAACATCAGATGTTCGCGTTCTTCCAGCACCGGCTCCCCGCTCAGCGCATCGGCGACCTTCCGCATATAGGCGGCGCGGGCGGCTGGCAGTTCACGCAAGGCCAGATCAAGGATTTGCCGATGGTTCATTCTCTTGTCCTGATCGGAATGGTCCGTCCTGATTGCAGCAGGATTCCCCGCTTATCGCAAAGGGGGAGGTGCATGTCACGCCCCGGCCAGATACCTTTCGGACAGGTGATTAAAGCTTGGTGTATTTGTCCTCAAAACGGACAATATCATCTTCACCAAGATAACTGCCGGACCGGACTTCGATCAGGTGTAATGGAATACGGCCGGGATTCGCCAGCCGGTGCTTTTCCCCGATGGGAATATAGACAGACTGGTTTTCATGCACCAGCCGCACATCCTCGCCGCAACGCACTTCGGCCGTACCCTGCACGACGACCCAATGTTCGGCACGGTGATTATGACGTTGCAGCGAAAGCTGTTCGCCGGGCTGCACCACCACACGCTTGACCTGATAACGCTCCCCGGCGTCAATAGTGCGGTGATAACCCCACGGACGGTGCAACGTGGTATGGGTGTCACATTCCGGTCTGCGGGCCTCTTTCAATCGATCGACAATGGCCTTGATGTCCTGGGCGCAATCGCGATGTGCCACCAGCACCGCATCGTCGGAGGCCACGACCACAACATCGGAAAGGCCGGCGACGGCCACCAGCCGCCCTTCGGTACGGATATAGCTGTTGCGGCAATCATGCAGCAACACATCACCGATCCCGACATTGCCAGCCTTATCCTTGGCCCCGATATCCCATAGGGCAGACCAGGCGCCCACATCGTTCCAGCCGATATCCACCGGCAGGACGATCGCGCGCTCGGTCTTTTCCATCACCGCGTAATCAATGGAAACGGATGGCGATGCGGCAAAGGCATCGCGCGCCACCCGACAGAAGGTGAGGTCGGTCGTGGCCCCCATCAGGGCAGTCCTGCACGCAGCCAGTATGGCGGGGGCCTGACGCTCCAGTTCCGCCACGTAAGTGGAGGCCGCAAACAGGAAGATGCCGCTGTTCCAGAGGTAGCAACCTTCCGCCAGATAGGTGGCAGCCGTTGACGCGTCCGGCTTTTCCACGAAACGATCGACGTGATGGGCGGCACCGCCCTCCGTCAACGGCAATCCCATCCGAATGTAACCATAGCCGGTTTCCGGCCGGTCCGGCCGAACGCCGAACGTCACCAGTGCCCCCTCACGGGCTGGCACCATGGCGGACACAACCGACTGACGAAACGCTTCCACATCCGCCACAACATGGTCGGATGGCATGACCAGCAGCAAGGGGTCACCCCCGCCTTCCATCGCCTTCAAGGCGGCAAGGGCAATCGCGGGGGCGGTATTGCGCCCCACCGGTTCCAGCAGAATGGCCGCCGGCTCCACCTGGATGGTGCGCAATTGTTCGGCCAGGATGAAACGGTGTTCTTCATTGCAGATCATCAGCGGTGGGGCGAAATCCGCCCCCCGCACCCGCAACGCCGTTTCCTGGATCATGGTCCGGTTACCCGCCAGTGGCAGGAACTGTTTGGGATGCAGGGAACGAGACGCTGGCCACAACCGTGTGCCGGAGCCCCCGGAAAGGATAACGGGTGTTACCGGCAGAGCTGTCATTTTCCGCACCTCACCTATATGCCCTGAACGGCAACCGATGGCGCAATGCCATCAATCATCCCGGCCCGTCAAGCCGTACAGGTGGAGATGCCGCTTCAGCGGCATCAGCTATCACGCCAGCGATTCATGTGTTTTTCAATGATCTGGACCAGTCCATCAGCATCCCGACCCCGGATCATCGCAATCATGTCGCGGTGATCCTGGTTGGAACGCTGGATGGAGGAGATGGTCCGCCATCCACGCACGCCCGGCAGCCCGCGTTGGCGCAGGGCCTTGATCTCCTCCATCAAGACGCGATTGCCACAGATGGCATAAAGCCGATCATGGAACCTGGCATTCAAGCCCCGCAGCAGCGGCAGGTCACCATCCGCCATATTGGTCTCGAACTCAGCGACGAGCTGGTCCAGGGCAATCAAATCCTCTGCCGTCGCCCGTTCCACCGCGCGACGGGCGGCAGCAACCTCCAACACTGTCCGGGCCTCAATCAGTTCCTCACGATCCTGTTGCGACAGGTTGGCCACGCGGTAACCGCGATTGGGCACATGTTCCAGAAGTTGCCGCGTCTTCAGGTCCAGAAGGGCCATGCGGACATCAAAACGATGAGCAGCATAATTCGTTTCGATATCGGTTTGCTTCAGCCATTCCCCCGGCCTGAAAACGCCACCCAGCAGATCCGCCTCCAATCGGCTGACAAGACTGGTGGTTTCACCCTGGTTTTCCTTCGTCGCTGCCATGGTTGCAGTAGCCAATTTGTTATCAGATTTCTGCACAACATATTAGCAGAATGCCACTGCTTGCGCCAAGCACAGTTACCCCTCCACTCAGGTCGGAACCGCCTCGAAAAACGCCTCCAGTTCACTGAAATAGGCTGCCGGTTCCTCATAAAAAGGCATATGGGAACTATGTTCGAAAATACGGATGCGGCTGTTGGGCAGAGCCATATGCATACGCAAGCTGCAAGCTGGCGTCAGTTCATCATATTTGCCGGCCAGCACCAGACAGGGAACCTTGATGGCCCCCATGGCCGGTACGCGGTTCCAGTCCTTCATATTGCCGGTGTAGGTGAACTCGTTGGGCCCCTGCATGGTGAGATAAGGGGCCATGTTCCAGTCCGTCAGCGCCTTGGTCAGCGCCTCCGGCCAGATTTTCAGGCGGCAGACATGGCGATGGTTCAGCAATGTGACCGCGGCCTGATATTCCGGGTGATCCAGCGTGCCCGCCGCCTCATGCGCCATCATCATGGTGACGGTTTCCGACCCCAGCGCTTGGCGCAGACGGTTCAGTTCCGTCACCAGATGGGGGATGTCACAAGCACCATCCGCAATAGTGTAGGAGCGCACGGCATCAGGATGGGTCAGGCAATATTCGGTTCCAAGCCAGGTACCCCAGGAATGGCCGAGAAAATCCACCGGTCCAAGGTCCAGGGCCCGGCGGACCTGTTCGGCCTCCTCCACGTAACGGTCAAGGGTCCAGAGGCCGGGATCATTGGGCCGGTCACTGGCACCGCAGCCCAACTGGTCCCAGCCAACGATACGATAGCCCTTCTCCGCCAACCGAAGATGCGGTTCGCGCAGATAATTGTTGGGCAGACCCGGCCCGCCATTGGCAAGAAACAGGGTACGCTCACCCTCACCATGGATATAGGCAACGACCTCATGCCCTTCACGCAGGGCAATGCGACGCGTCTTTGTCATCTCAGGCTCCGATCCGGAATGGATTGTTGGTGATGGGGGAAGGGATGGCGGACCGGAAGGCGGCAACCTCATTCAGGTCCAGGCGGGCAGACAGCACGCCCGGCGCATCGCCCAGCCGGCCCAGAACACGCCCCCAGGGATCGATGATCAGGCTTTGCCCATAGGACCGCCGCCCCGGATAGTTATCCCCGCATTGCGCGGGGGCCAGCACGAAGCAGCCCGTCTCAATGGCGCGGGCACGCAGCAGCACTTCCCAATGCAGGGGACCGGTCATGGAACTGAAGGCGGCAGGCATGGTGATGATCTGCGCGCCCGCCTGCGCCAAGGCCCGGTGAAGATGCGGGAAGCGAACGTCGTAACAGATGGCCATGCCGATCTGTATACCGCCGGGCCCCGCCGCCACAACCGCCCGATCACCGGGCCGATAGAAATCGCTCTCCCGAAAATGGGAACCATCGGGCAGATCCACGTCGAACAGGTGAATCTTGTCATAACGGGCCCTGATCATGCCATCCGGGCCGATCAGGGCCGACCGGTTGGCCATACGCCCGTCATCCAGCTTCACCGATACCGATCCAGCGAGCAGCCAGACGGACAATTCCAGCGCCAGCCGCGACAACAGAAGCAGGGCGGGATGTTCTGCTTCCGAACGGGCATATTCGCTAAGCGCGGCAAAGGACGGATTCAAGTAATCGAACGCCTCCGGCAGGCAGATCAACTGCGCCCCACCTGCTGCTGCCCCGCGGATCAAGGGGATGACAGCAGCCAGATTATCTTGGGGGACAGTTGTCGCGGTGCTTTGCACACAAGCGACGGCAAGGTTTGGCATCGCAGGGTTCCTTAAAGGTCAAAGAGGAAAACTAAAGCCAAAATTGGCTACCAACAGTGTTGCGTCGGATAAATGCCGTTGGAAGTCACCTATCAGGACGGTAGGGAGAGCTGCAAAAGACCACCCTCGTCGATGGCGCGGGAACAGCAGGCCGTCATCAGCCCATCGGCATGATCAGCCGGGGTCAGAATGCTGTCGCGGTGATCCACCGCACCCGATCGCACCTTCACCACACATTGGCCACACAGGCCACGGCGACAGGCGTGGGAAAGGGGGATGCCTGCGGCCAATAACCTGTCCAACAGGGTTTCACCCGCGGGAACCACGATGGGGGGCCTTCCATCAAGGATGGCTGTAAAGGCAGGGCCGCCGGGGGTGGCGGGGGCAAAGGCTTCCCAATGCAGCCGGTCGGATGACCAGCCCAGGGCGCGGGCTGCATCCAGGGCAGTCTGCATGAAAGCGTCTGGTCCACAGGTATAAAGATGCGTGTCGGGGGCCTGTGCTGCCAGCAGGGTTGGAAGATCGATACGGCCATCCGTTGCACTGTCGTGCCAACGGCAGAAACGGGCCAGCGGGGTGGCGGCGATGGTGCGGGCCAAGGGGCGGCCGGCGGGATCCCGGGCGCAGACCAGCAATCTGAAAGACCTGCCCTGTTCCCATAAGCGCCAGGCCATGGAGAGCAGGGCGGTAATACCGATCCCCCCTGCCAGCAACAGCACGGGCCCAGTCTCCACCACCAGCGGGAAATGGGCACGCGGGCGCCCCAGACGCAGGCCAGTGCCCCTTGCCAGTTGCCCATGAATCCAGGCCGACCCGCCAGCGGACCGGTCCGACAGGCGCACAGCAATTTGCCAGGAAAGCCGCCGCCCCGGCCGGCCGCACAGGCTATATTGCCGGACGAGGCCATTGGGCAGATGGACATCCACATGGTCCCCTGCCCCAAAGCGGGGCAGGGGCAGGCCAAAACGGTGACGCAGGGTGATGAGCAGCACACCCGTGCCATCCTGACAGAGACCCGTTACCCTGAGAGGCAATGTCCCCGGCTCCCGCCGCCGTGACCAGAGGAAAAGGCCGGTGGCGAGAAATCCGGGCAGGGACAGACCGGCCAGCAACATCAGGATCGTGCCCGGTGCCCCCAACAAACTGCCGGTATGCAACGGATAGAACAGGTCCATGAACCGGTCAGCCGCTGTGCGATCCGCCGCGCGGCGGGCGGCCAGCAGGGTGCCGTCATGGCCATCGAACCAGAATTGTTCATAATCGGGGCTGTCAGCGCGGCCCAGCATGACCATCACCACCCGCCCATGCCCACCTGGCAGGCGGATGCTGCTGGCTGGTGGGCCGGGTACCCGGTTCAAAAAGCTGCTGAGGGGCAGCAAGTTCGCTCCGGACACCGTCGTTCCTGGTGGCGACGGGCGCGGAGTGACCGGCAACAGGGCGGTCACCGTGGCGCTCCAGGCCATACCCATGCCGGTCAGCGCCAGCAATGCCAGCAGGGGAAACAGGTAGAGCCCGGCTGTACGGTGCAGGTCGCGCCAGCGGCGCAAGGGATTGGCAGCCCAGCCGGGGCGGATCAGTCCCCGCCAGCCCTCCCGCCGGCCGGCCCGCAGCAGCAGCCACAGGCCGGTCAGGCAAAGGGCCAGCAAGCCCATGCCGATCCAGCCGACCGCCTGTTGTCCCGCTGTCCCGGCTGCCAGCCGGTAATGGAACTGGAACAGCCACTCCAGGGGCCATTGTCCCAACGGGGCCAATCGCAACACCTGCCCACCGGCGGCGGTGGCCAGGAAAGATTCACCCGCGCAGGACAGATGGAAGAATGGCGGCTCTGTCGCACGGTCGGGCAGGTCGATACGGTGGATGGCACAGCCGGTGGCCCGCACCGCATCGACATTGGCATCCAGGGCTGGCGGGAAGGGGGCAAAGGCGGCCGGATGCAGCAGATGGTTCAAAGGCTGCCGGAACAACAGCAGCACCCCGCCTATCCCCTGGACCGCAATGAACAGGCCCAGCAGCAACCCGATCCAGCGATGCCAACCCCGCAGTTTCATGCCTCAACCCCGGACCAGCAACGTGTCATTGATAGCAAAGCGCAGCCAGGCCGCTTCCCCCTCCACCCGCGTTTCCGTCTCCGCCATCAGCACCAGCCCATGGCCGCAATCCAGCGTATAAAGCAGACGGGCACCCAGATAGGACCGCTCCAGAATGCGGCCGGGCAAGATGTTGAGATCGGGACCGGGCACCGGCGGCTGAACCGACAAGCCGATATGCTCGGGACGCACGGTCAACAGACTGCCGTTTGGCGGGGCGGACGTATCGGGCCAGAGGGCTGTCAGTACATCTCCACCAGCCAGCTTCACCCTGCAGGTACCCCCGGCCGGATCGCGCTCCACCACCGCACCAGGCAGGAAATTGCTAGCCCCGACAAAATCGGCGACGAAGGCATTGGCGGGGCGGCGATAAATCTCCTCCGGCGACCCCAGTTGCGAGACCCGCCCCTTCTCCATCACCGCGATGCGGTCGGAAAGCGCCAGAGCCTCGGACTGGTCATGGGTGACATAAAGCGTGGTCAGGCCAAGCTGGCGTTGCAACTGTTTCAGCCAGGACCGCGCCTTGATGCGCAGCTTGGCATCCAGGTTGGACAGGGGTTCGTCCAGCAACAGCAGGGAAGGGCGGAAAACCAGGGTGCGGGCCAGGGCCACGCGCTGTTGCTGCCCGCCCGACAATTCATGGGGATAGCGGTCGATATAGGCGCCCATCTCCACCAGGGCCAAGGCCTCCTCGATCCGTGTGTCCTGCTCCTTCCTGGACACCTTGCGCAAACGCAGCGGGAAGGCCAGGTTCTGGCGCACATTCATGTGCGGCCATAGCGCATAGGACTGGAAGACCAACCCCAGATTGCGTTTTTCGGGCGGCAGCTCCAGGCCGCGGGCACCATTGTAGAAATCCCGCCCCCCGACGCTGATGCGACCGCCTGACGGGCTGTCCAGCCCGGCAATGGCAAACAGGGTGGTGGACTTGCCGCAGCCGCTTGGTCCCAGCAGGGTCAGAAACTCGCCATCGGGGACATGCAGGCTGACCTCGTGCAGCGCCTGCACCGGGCCGTAATGTTTGTTCAGGCGATCAACGACAACCTCAGACATCTTTATTGGTCCTCAAGCTGCGGCGCGCCAGCGTCACGAACAGGGCGGTGATGGCGAGCTGAATGACGGAGAGCGCCGCGACCGGGCCGGTACTGCCATTGGCCCAGAAGGACAGCATTGTCGTGCCAATGATCTCGGCACCGGGCGCGAACAGGAACACGGCGGCGGCATATTCTTTCAAAAATGCCAGGAACAGCAGCACATAGGCCGAAAACAACGCGGGCTTCATCAAAGGGAAGATGATCAGGCGAACCGTTGTCCACCAATCGGCACCCACGGATCGGGCCCCCTGGTCCAGTTCACGGCCAATCTGGTGCAAGGTGGGCGACAGGGCACCGAAGGCCATGGGAATGCCGCGCATGGTGAAGGCCAGCATCAGCAGCCAGATCGTACCCTGCAAAACATGGGCAAAGGGCAGCAGCAACATGGCCCAGAACATACCGATACCGGCGATGATGCCCGGCATGGCACGGGGATAAAGTGCCACGAATTCCAGGGCGCGGCGGAAGCGGAAATCCGAGCGGTGCGCCACCAGGGCCACCAGCGCCACGAACAGGGTCGCCAGCGCCCCGCCGAATGTCGCAATGATCACCGAATTGACGATGGAGCGCCGATAGGCGTCATACCCGAACAGCACCTGGAAATGTTCCAGCGTCAGCAGGTCGAAGGGTGACATCAGCGGCGTCAGGAAACTGGTGACCGAGCGCAGTACAATACCGGCCAAGGGCAACAGCAGGACAAGCACCGTATAGAGACACATGGCCCCGCAGATGACCCAGCCGACCCGGCCAATGGGTGCCAGCTTGGGCCGCTGCGCCTTGCCGCGCACTGTCACAAATCGCTTGGACTGGCGTAGCAGCAAACCCTGGATCAGCAGCAGGCCGGAGATCACGGCCAGCAGCAGGGTCGCTGCCGCGCCGATCAAACCATAATCCGGCGTGATGGCGCCCAGCCCTTCGAGGTAAAGGAAGGTGGTGAAGAACTCCAAGCCCACCGGCTTGCCGAAGACCAGCGGCACGGCCAGCATTTCCAGTGACCCGATGAAGGTCAACAGGGCGGCATAGATGATGGAGGGCCGCATCAGCGGCAACGATACCGACCAGAGCACACGCAGCGGGCCGGCCCCGACGGAGCGGGCCGCATCTTCCAGCGTAGCATCGGCCATGCGGGCCGAAGAAGAGCAGAACAGATAGACGACAGGCGCCTGCGAAGTACCGGCCAGCAGCCCCATGCCCAGGATCGTGTACATATCCCATAGGGGCACACCGGCCACCCGCTCCACCGCCAGGGTGACATAACCGGACGGGCCATAGAGGATGAACCAGGCGAAGGCCGTCACCAGTTGTGAGACATACATGGGCCAGAGGGTGAGGTTGCGCAACCAACGGCGCCCCGGCATGTCGGTGCGTTCCAGGAACAGCGCGAAGGTGACACCCAGCACCGTGGCGATCAGCGTGGACAGCAGCGCCAGCAGCAGTGAATTGCCCATCGCCGCATGAAAGCGGGGGTTGCCGAACAGTCGGGTGTAGTTGTCCAGGCTGAACAGCGGTTGCGCCTCATAAAGCGGGCGGTCCAACAGCGATTGCCATAGCACGGGCACCAGCGGCCCCAGCACCAGCACCAGCGTCGCCAGCGCCACAGCGCTCTGGATCAGCAGCGCCCGGTCGGGCCGGAAAAATCGGGAGGGGGGTTCCGCCAGGGACATGGGCCGTTCCGGTCCTTATGTCAGGAAGTTGAAAAGGGCGGTCAGGCGATGAAGCCATTTCGTGTTGCCCGCGCAAAGGCGGGGGAAGAAAAGTCGAACGCCTTCAATGCCGCGCTTTGAACGTCGCGTTCCAGCGGGCGATGAAGTCCTGATAATGGTCCAGCATGGTGGGATCGTAGCCGACATGGACGATCTTCTCCTCCCCGCCCAGCCGCTGCACCAGCCCGGCATAGGTCAGGTAATGCACCTCATCGGCGCGCACATCGGCACGATAGGGCATCAGCCCACCCAGGGATGCCGCCACCTGTCCGTCATGGGAGAGCAGATAATCCAGCATCAGCCGGGCACTGGCCGGGTTGCGGGCAGCAGCCGTCGCGGCCATGCCGCGCGGCACCAGCACCGTTCCATCCTTGTCCAGGGTCCAATCCACAATCTCCGCCCGGCCCTTGGTGGCCATCTGCGGCCAGACGGTGACAGCGGAGACATTGAAGCCGACAAGATATTCCCCTGTCGTCACCTTCTCCATCATCGCCGCCCCACCGCTTTCCACCCGCACCGCCGGTGCCAGCCGCTGCATCAGATCCCAGCCACCAGGGCGGCCTCTGGTGATGGCCGCCCACTGCACGGCATAGGCCACCGCATGGGCAGCGGCATCATAGGTCGTGACACGCTTGCGGAATTTCAGCGGATTTTCCGCCGCCAGATCGGCCAACCGGTTCAGCCCGTCCGGATATTGCTCCGGCCGCAACAGCAGCTTGTTGTAGATCATCACCATCGGGTCGGCCGATAGCGTATAGAGGCCGGGCATCGGCCGGCTCCAGGCCGGCAGGTTGATATCCTCCCGGCTGGTATGGACACCAATGCCGCCCTTGGCCGCAAAGCGCATCCAGGCATCGGGGGCGCTGGAGACGATGATGTCGGCTGACGGCCGGCTGACGGAGGTTTCAGCGTAATAGCGCTCGAACACTTCCGTCGGTCCCATATCCAGGCAATTCACCTTGATCCAGGGATAAAGCGCCTGGAAACCCTGCAACAGGGGCCGCCAATTATATTCCGCCATGATCGAATAGATCAGCAGCCCGCCTTCTGTCTTCGAGGCGGCCACAAGATCATCGGCGCGGGCCGCCGCCGGCAGCATGGCTGCCGCAGCAAGGCCGCCCAGCACCTGACGTCGGGTAGGGAAAGGCGGAGAGATGGCACTGCTTTTTCGGTCCTGCATCGCTTTCCCCTTCAACCCGTTTGGCCCAGGGCCAGTGTGGCCCCCTGGCGCAGGAAGGTGACGTCAGCCCCCAGCGTGACAAAACCATAGCCACGCTGGAACAGGGCATCGTGGGGCAGGCCGGGCAGGATGGTACCGCCCAGCGCCAATCCTGTTTCCAGAATGCGCCGTTCAGCGGCAGCCAGAATATCCCTGAAGACGGGGGTGTCATATTGTCCGGCCACACCGGCGCTGATCGACAGGTCCAGCGGCCCGATCAGCAGCATGTCCAGCCCCGGCACCCGCGCAATATCGGGAATGGCCTCGACACCCCGGACGGACTCGATCATGCCAATCGTCAGGATTTCCGCCTCGCCCTGCTCGGCGATCTCTCGGCTCCAGCTACCCCAGCCGGCGGCGCGGGAGACTGTGTAATGGGCTCCCCTGATGCCATGCGGTGGATAACGGGTGGCTTTCACCAGCCGATCGGCGGCATCGGCACTTTCCAGGTTGGGGGCCAATACCCCCTCTGCACCGGCATCCAGCAAGTGCCGGATCGGGGCGCAATGGTTATCCGGCAGGCGGGCCAGCATGGTTGTCGCGCTCCCTGCCATGGCCCGCATCTGGTGGATGGCCGTTTCCAACCCGCCTGGCGAATGTTCGTGATCGATGATCAGGGCGTCAAACCCCAGCAAGGCCAGGGCCTCTGTCACCACAGGGCTGCCCATGAACAGCCAAGCCCCCGTGGTCGGTCGCTTTTCCCGCAACAGGCGCTTCAGCCGATTACGCCGGAACATCGCCACCCCCTGGCCCGGCCAGCCCCTGGAGAAAAGTGACGGCAGCGGTGGCCAGCGCATCGCGGGCATGGCGTACCCCCGCAATCACGTCCAATTGGACATTCAGGTCATGGGCCCGAAGATTCTCGGCCAGCTTGTGCAGCCGTTCCACCCGCGTGCGTCCCGTATCGTTGGCCCCTTCCATCCAATGGCGGGAACCCGGCATATGGGTGATCTCCCAGGTGTCGGTATCATCCAACCCGACGGCCAGATGGATCGACACCTGCCGCATCGCCCCCAGGTTCAGCGGCACACCGAACCGTTCTTCCATGTCGGCGACCCCGACCCACCAGCGGCGCGACATGTCCAGCAGGGTAGGGGAGCCGGGAGCACCGATGGAAACAGCCCTGAGACGGTTGGGATACAGGTAAAGGAAACGGTGGGCGAAATGCGCGCCCCCCGAAAAGCCGAACAGATCGAACCGGTCGGCATCCACGCTGTAACGCGACGCCACCTCCGCCACCATGTCCAGCAACAGCCGGTCAAAACGGATGCCCTGATAGTCGATATATTTGTAATTGTCCCGTTCCCCTGCCTCACCGATCCCGCAGGGGAACAGCGGGGCCAGGATGATGCTGTCTGTGGCCTCCGCATAGGGGATGAACAGGTCACGCATCGCCTGATTGCCCCGGTCCGTGCCATGGATGACGGCCAGGATACGCCCGCCAAAGGCGGGCTTTTCCACCAGCCGCACCGGCACATAGAGGCAGTAGGAGAAACGCTGGTCTATCCGGCAGGCTGTTGAAGGGGTTCTGCCGATATCATAGGGCGTAAAGCCCCGTTCCGCACCGTTCACGGGCAGAGTCATTGCAATCATCCATGTCACGAGGGACTGGTCCGTCGGCTGGCACCCGCAAGGCGGGCGCCGCCGGACCGGGAGGGCCGATCAATAGTCGGCAGACATCCGCAGGAAGAGGGTACGGCCCTCCCCCTTGCTATAAAGCTGGTCACGGTTGAGCATCTGCGAGGTGACCGAGTAGTAATCCTTGTTGAACAGATTGTTCACACCCAAGGTGAACTGGATATTGTTGATCTTGTACTGGGTGGAAGCATCGAACCGGGTGACAGGCCGCACCCGCCCGGTATAGTAATCATTGATCCGCGCATTGGGGAACTTGTTGCGTGATCCGGTGCGGTTCATCTGCAGACGAGCTGTCCAGTCAGCCGTCAATTCCTGCTCCAGCCAGGCATTATATTGCTCCGGCCCGATCCGGCGGCCAGACAGGGGCGTATCCACCTTGCCATCATGGTCGGCATCGCGCTTGCCCTCCGACCAGGCAAAGCTCCCGCCCCAGCGCGTGGTATCAGCAATCTTGCCACTGACCGTTGCCTCAATGCCGTGAATACGTTCCTTTTCCCGCAAGGTGGCCGCTTCAGTGGGATTGACGGCATCAATGATGAAATCGGTGCCATATTTCGACTTGCTGATGAAATAGGCCAGCGTGTAGCCGATATCGCTGACCGTACCGCGCAGGCCCAATTCGTAATTATTCACCAGTTGCGGCTTGGGATCGAAATTATCCAGGCTGCGCGCCGTCACACGGCGTAACGGCGCACCGACATCGGGGATGGAGAAACCCTGAGAAAAGCCGCCGAAGATTTCCGCTTCCGGCATCAGATGCAGCGTGCCCCCGATATTGACCGGCGTGGCGCTGTAATCCAGATCCCCTCCCGACACTTTCACATTGGTCAGGCCGGCGACAAACGGATCGATCTTCATATTGAATTCATCATGCCGGATACCGGCGCGCAGCGTGAACCAGTCCGTCAAGGGCAGGTCCAACTGGATGAAGGCGGCGTAATTCATCTGTTTCAGCGGCGGGGTGAAGGTGCGACCGTCGCCCGGCTTGTCTGTCAGCGGGATCAGCGGTTGCTCGGTGGTGTCGCGGGCAATATCAAAGCCCCACAGCGCCGTGCCACCGCCCAGGCCCCAGGCATCCAGCCGGGTGGTGAAGTCGGTCTGCCAGCCGATCTTCTCTGAGCTGATGGTCGTCTGCGTGCCGCCCAGACGGGCGGCATCGAAGGAGAAGACGCTATAATTTTCCAGATAATAAAGCTTTGTATTCAAAACAGAGCCCAAAACATCCCTGTTCTCATAGGCCAGCGATGTGATCGTGTTGCGGTTTTCGGGGTCCAATGACCGGGGGTCGGCCATACCCTTGACCGCCGTTTCCTTGATGCCCTTGGCGATATTACCATTGACTGAAATATAGTTTGTATCCTGTTTTTGCTGATAATAATTGACCATCGCCTCAATGCGCTGATCGCCAAAGGAATAGCCCAGCTTGCCAAAAAGATTATAAATATTGCTGTCGGCGATACCGCCGAAATTGTGCGGATCGGGGGCCAGACGGTCACCGTCCGCATCAAATTGGCCGTTCACCCGCTCATAGGAGCCATTCAGATTGATGTCGAACCCGCCCAGGCTGCCATAAGCACTTTGCGAGATGCTGGGACGCAGACTGTCGCCCAGATGCTGGGTGGACAAGCTGGTTGCCACCTCCGTGCGGAAACGGAACTCCTGCGTCGCTGGCGCATCCTTGGTGATGTAATTGACAATACCGCCGGCACCACCTTGGCCATAAAGGGCGGAGGCGCCGCGGATCACTTCCACCGAGCCGATGACTGTGGGAGAGATCAGGCGCAGGTCGCGGCCACCGTCGCGCAACGGGTTGGAGATGGGGATACCATCGATGAAAACCCGCAAAGGCCGGCCGCGCAGGCTTTGCTCCACATTGGCGGCCGTGCCATTGGAGGCGGCAATACCAGGCACCATGTTGGCCAGCACCGCCCCCATATCGGCGGTCGTGGAAAGCTGATCCTCCAGAGCCTGACGGCCAACCACGGTATAAGAACCAGGAAACGTCTCGATCGTTGCAGACAAGCGCGATCCGGTGACGACAATCTCCTCCAACTCCAAATCCTGTCCTTGTGCGCCGGGCGTCAGCGCCACCCAGGCGGCAAATCCCAGCAGCAGTGCCTGCTTTAAACCTCTCATCACCGTATGCTCCCCTGTTCATCGTGCCGGTTTCATGTCGGCTGTATCTGGATAGTAGCCAATCATGGCTTCAAATGGTAGCCAATTTTGGATCACATCAAGCAGAAATCTGGCATGGGCAATGTATGAAGGCATCGATCATCGGCCGCCGATGGTCCTTGTTTCCGTAGCCATGGATCGGGATGCGCATCCGTTAAATCCGCCGGAATTTCCATCGCAGATTCTGATGTCGGTATATGCGCCCTAGGGCGATGATCACTTCTGCCCACACGGACAGTGCCTGCGGCCGACCATCGGTGCCGATCATATTCAGTGTCAGGGGGGATAAATGGCACCCATATCGTAAATCACATATTTTATATGTTAAATATAAAATATTTTGCACACATATGTAAAATTAGAATTGATAATCCCTATAAAGTAAGTAGATAATTTATTTCGATGATGGCATCTCGCCGCGACGGACGACACCCGTACCAACCCGATGAACGCCAAAGCCTCTGTGGAGATCAGAAATATGAAATTCCGCCTTTCCGTCACCACCGCGCTGGCGTTCGGATCCCTGGTATCACCGTTTTCTGCCTTGGCCCAGACCGCCCCGGCACCCGCAGGGCAGAGCGGGCAGGTGGAAGATATCATCGTCACTGCCCAGCGCCGGTCTGAATCCGCCCAGGATGTCGGTGTTGCCCTGTCGGTGTTGAGCGGGGATGAGCTGGCCAAGCGCGGCCTGTCCAACGTCAACCAGTTGCAAAACCAGACGCCCAGCCTGGAGGTGGTGCCGGCCTTCGGGGGCGGGCAACCACAATTCCGCCTGCGCGGCGTGGGGTTTGAGGATTACGCCACCAACAACACCCCCACCGTCGGCGTCTATGTGGACGAGGTGGCCTATCCGGTGCCGGTGGCGACCCAGGGGGTGCTGTTTGATATTGACCGGGTGGAGGTGCTGCGCGGGCCGCAGGGCACGCTTTATGGCCGCAACACCACCGGTGGTGCCATCAACTTCATCTCCCGCCGCCCCACGGCTGATTTCAGTGCCGGGATCGATGCGCAATATGGCCGCTTTGATGAATTCAAGGCGGAAGGTTTTGTTTCCGGCCCCATCAATGACAAGCTGCGTTTCCGTATTTCCGGCGTGACGGAACAGGACGGTGGTTTCCAGAAGAACCGCGTTACCGGCCAGCATCTGGGCGACGCCGATCGCCTGTTCGGTCGGGCATTGGTGGAGTTCACGCCGTCGGAAACCACCACAGTGACGCTGAACCTGCATGGCGGGCGCGACCATTCGGAACAGACCGGGCTTTACCTGTTCCGCCCCTTCACCACGCAGGGCTATGGGGCGACACCCGGCCCGGTCATCCCCGCCGATACCGGCCGGCGCACCACGGGCTGGGGGCTTTCCCCCAGCTTTGCGGGGCTGATCGGCTTTGCAGCCGATGCCAAGCCGCAAAAGGATAATGAAAGCTATGGCGGCAGCCTGACCGTGGCATCGGACCTGACCGACCAAGTCCGCCTGACCAGCATCACCGCCTTTGACCATCTGGACCGTCGCGAACTGGGGGACTGGGATGCCTCCGCCAGCCATGAATCCGACACCTACTGGGCCAGCAATATCGATGTCTTCTCCCAGGAACTGCGCCTGTCCTCCACGGATACCGGGCCGCTTTCCTGGGTAACCGGGGCCTATTATTCGCATCAGGATCAGGATGAAAAGTTTCTGACCGATTTCAGCCAGAGCCTTGGTTTCGTCACCGACACCGCCTATCGCCAGAAGGTGGATTCCATCAGCGGCTTTGGCCAGGTGGGCTATGCGCTGACGGAGCAGGTGAAGCTGGTTGCCGGCCTGCGCTATGAAAATGAAAAGCGTAAGCTGCGTGATTTCCGCACCGCCATCGGCGGCGCCCCCACTTTCAGCAATGGCAACCGCGATCAGGAACTGAATGAGGGTACGGGCAAGATCGGGCTGGAATTCCGGCCGCAGGAAAATCTGCTGCTTTATGCCAATGCCAGCCGCGGGGTGAAATCGGGCGGCTTCACCGTCTATAATTCCCCCAATGCCGAGCAGATCGACCCGTTCAAGCCGGAAACGCTGTATGCCTATGAGGTTGGGTTCAAATCCGACCTGCACAAATCCGTCCGCTTGAACGGCGCCGCCTATTATTATGATTACCGGAATCAGCAGGTGCTGGGCACCATCGTCAATCCCCAGCGCGGCCTGATCGGCCGTATCGTCAACGCGCCCAAGTCGGAGATTTATGGCGGGGAGCTGGAATTGACCCTGACCCCCATCCACAATCTGCGCCTGACGCAATCGGTCGGCTTCAAGAAGGGTGAGTATAAGGATTATAGCAACATCAATACCGGCTCGCTGAAACGCGATCCGGTGACCGGCATCTACTCGGCCAGCACCATCGATCTGTCCGGTACGGCCATTCCGCTTGCCAACTGGTCTTATCAGGGCTCCGTCGCCTATACCATCCCGGTTGGCCGTTTCGCGGTGGAGGCGCAGGCCGATTATGCCTATCGTGACAAACTGCCGTCTTTCCTGGGTTCCGGCTATGACCTGCCGTCGCGCTGGATCACCAATGCCACGCTGACCCTGCATCCAGATGAAGGGGGATGGTCGGCTGGCCTCTATGGTCGCAACATCTTCAACACCGACTATGACAATACCCGTAACTATTTCCTGCCCAACGCCAATGTCGCCTCGCCGGGCCGCCCCGCCACCTATGGCGTGCGCCTGACCTATGAGCTGTAAGGGCGACTGACGCAGTGAATAGTTGGGTGGCACCGCTGCCGCCTGATACAAAAGTATGAAGGAGACGGGGAATGAAGATCGTGGCGGTGATCGCGGGCCTGATACTGGTATTGCTGCTGATCGCGGGCGGGGGCTGGCTTTATCTGCGCGCACCCGACATTCCGGTGGCCGACTTGCAGGCCCAGTATGGCCGCGCCAATTCCCGCCATGCCGATCTGTCGGGCGGGGTGCGGCTGCATTATCTGGAAAGCGGGCCGGCGGATGCGCCGGTCCTTTTCCTGGTACATGGCTTTGGTGACAATGGCTTTTCCTGGGATGGCTGGACGCAGGTGCTGTCAGCCAATCACCGGGTGATTGCCCTGGACCTGCCGGGCCATGGGCTGACGGAGGCGCCGGCCGATTTCCCCGTCGCCCCCGACCGCTATGCCGATCTGGTGGAGGAACTGGCGGTCAAGCTGGGGTTGGGCCGCATCGCCATTGCCGGCAATTCCCTGGGCGGCGGTGTCGCCTGGCAACTGGCCGTGCGCCATCCGGACCGGCTGTCGCGGCTGATCCTGGTGGATGCCGCCGGCTGGCCGACCGCCACCTTGAAAGACCCGCCACTGGCCTTCAAGCTGATGCGCTATCAATGGGGCCGCGATCTGATCGCTTCCATCGATAACAAGCCGCTGATCCGCGAAGGGCTGAAACGCGATGTGGTGGATCAGTCGGTGCTGACGGAAGCCTTCATCCAGCGTTGGGCCGACCTGCAGCGCTTGCCGGGTCACCGGCCCATCCTGATGTCGCTCAACCCCGGATCGCTGGCCGTCTCCAACGAGGTGCTGGCGGGCATCAAGATCCCCACCCTGATCCTGTGGGGGGAGGCCGACCAGATCATTGAGGCAGCGGCGGCGCAGAAGTTCAAGGCGGCCATTCCCCAGGCGGAACTGGTGATCTATCCCAATGTCGGCCATCTGCCGCAATGGGAAATCCCGGCACGCTCCGCCGCCGATGTGGCCCGCTTCCTGGACAGCAGCAAGGGTGAATGATGCCAAGGGATCTGCTGGGCAATCCTGTTACGGTTCCGGAAGCAAGCCTGCCGGCCATCAATGATTTCGTTGGCGGTATGATCGCCTATGAGGCGCGGGCGCTGAATATCCTGCCGGCGGCGCAGGGGGCCGATGCGCCGGCCCTGGTGCATCTCTATGCCGGGTTCCTGAACCTGCTGGCAGAGGCGCCGGGGGCGGCAGAGGCGGCCCGTCCGCATCTGGACGCCGCCCGGCTGCGGCTGGCCACGGCGAATGAACGGGAGCGGCGGCTGGCGGATGCTCTGGCAGCCTGGATCGCCGATGATATTGACGGCGCCGTGGCCATTCTGTCGGCGATCCTGGCCGATCATCCGCGCGATCTGGCGACGCTGAAGCTGCTGCATTATCACCTGTTCAACCATGGTGACTTTCCCGCCATGCTGCGGGCGGCGCAGGGGGTGGCGGCCGTGGCCCCGGACCTGCCCTATCTGGGCGGTTGCCTGGCCTTCGCCTATGAGCAGTTGCATCTGCTGGCAGAGGCGGAGGCGGCGGCCCGCGCCGGCCTTGCCATCGTGCCGACCGACCCCTGGGCCCAGCACGCGCTGGCTCATGTCTGGCTGACCCAAGGCCGCATCGCTGAAGGGTTGGCGGCACTGACCGAATGGTCACCGGGCTGGCAGGGGCTGAACAGTTTCATGGTCACCCATCTCTGGTGGCATCTGGCCCTGTTCCATCTCAGCCGGGGTGATGCCCCGGCGGCGCTGGCCATCTATGATGCCCAGGTCTGGGCCCATGCGCGTGATTATTCCCAGGATCAGGTGGGGGCCGTCTCCCTGCTGGCCCGGCTGGAACTGGCCGGTTACAGCGTGGGCGGTCGCTGGGCGGATGTGGGCACCTATCTGGCAGCCCGCGCCACGGATGTGGTGCAGCCTTTCCTGTCGGTACAATACGCCTATGGTTTGGCGCGCGCGGGCCGGGTGGAGGCGGATCAGTTGCTGGCCGCCATTGCGGAAGCGGCGCAGACGGTCCCGGACCATAGCCGCGCCACCTGGCGGGATGCCGCCTTGCCGCTGGCGCGTGGGCTGGTGGCCTTGGCACGCGGGCAGGCGGCAGAGGCATTGCCGCTGCTGTCCGATGCCGTGCCACGGCTGGCCCGGCTGGGCGGCAGCCACGCGCAGCGCGACCTGTTCGCCCAGTTCCTGCTGGATGCGCAGATCAAGGCCGGTGCCTGGGTGGAAGCACAGCAGGCGTTGGAACTGCGCCGCGCCCCCGATCCCGGCAATGTGCCGCTGAACCGGGCGCTGGCCACGCTGTATCGCCAGTTGGGCCTGCCGCAACTGGCCGAACAGGCGCGGGCGCGTGCCGAAGGGCGGGCGGCGGGATGAGGCTGTTTGCGGCTTTGCTTGCCCTTGTGACCCTTTTGCTGCTGCCTATAACGGCATCTGCCGCCGCGCGCGATGTGCTGCGCGTCGGCCTGCAACTGGAACCGCCCAATCTGGACCCGACCAGTGGGGCTGCCACCCCCACCGATGATGTGACCTATGGCACCATTTTCGAAGGTTTGACGCGCATTGCCGCCGATGGTTCCGTCCAGCCGCTGCTGGCCAGTGGCTGGACGGTCTCGGCCGATGGGCGCGTTTATCTGTTCGATTTGCGGTCTGGCGTGCAGTTCCATGATGGCAGCCCGCTCAGTGCCGATGATGTGGTGTTCAGCCTGTCGCGCGCCATCGCCCCCAATTCCACCAACGCCCAGGCGCAGGCCCTGCGCGCCATCGTTTCGGTCACGGCTACTGGCCCGTTGCAGGTGCGGATCGAACTGGCCGAACGCAATTCCGGCTTTACCACCCTGTTGAGCCTGGGCGATGCGGTGATCGTCTCCCGCCTGTCGGCGGATCGGCTGGCCACGCACCCGGTTGGGACCGGCCCGTTCCGCTTTGTCGAATGGCGGCGTGGCGATGCGGTGAGCTTGCAGCGCTTCGATGGCTATTGGGGCCTGCCGGCCCGCCTGTCGCGGCTGGTTTTCCGCTTCATTGCCGATCCCAACGCCGCCTATGCCGCCATGCGGGCGGGCGACCTGGACCTGTTCCCGGACTTCCCGGCACCGGAGGTGATGGGCCAGTTGGCTGCCGATCCGCGCCTGAAACTGGCCGTCACCCCGTCGGAGGGGGAGGTGATCCTGGCGATCAACCAGCGCCAGGATCACCTCGCCGATATCAGGGTGCGCCGCGCCATCGCGCTGGCCATTGATCGGCAGGCCATCATCGATGGGTCGATGTATGGCTATGGCACACCGATCGGCAGCCATTTCCCGCCGCAGAATCCGGATTATGTCGATCTGACCGGCCTTTCCCCGCACGATCCGGCCACCGCCCGCCGGCTGCTGGCAGAGGCGGGCTATGCAGAAGGTCTGGAACTGACCCTGAAATTGCCGCCGCCGGCCTATGCCCGCCGGGGCGGGGAGATTGTCGCCGCACAGTTGGCCGCCGTGGGTATCCGCACCCGGATCGTCAATGTCGAATGGGCGGGATGGCTGGACGAGGTTTATAAACGGCATGATTTCGACCTGACCGTCATCGACCATGCCGAGCCCTATGATTACGAGATTTACGGCCGTACCGGCTATTATTTCGGCTATGAAAGCCCGGCTTACCGGGCGCTGCTGGCTGATCTGAAGGCAGCCCCTGATCAAGCGGCCCGGCATCGTATTCTGGGCGACATTCAGCGCCGGCTGGCCGGTGATGCGGTCAACGCCTATCTCTACCAGTTCCCGCATCTGGGGGTGCAGGACCGCGATCTGGCGGATTTGTGGCTGAACAGCCCCAACCAGATGCTGGATTACAGCCGTGCCCATTTCACCGGCGGACTTGCAGCGGGGGATGGTGCCGTCCAGGCCACTGCCGGGGCCGGCTGGGGCGGCTGGCTGTTGCTGGGGGCGGTGGCCCTGTTGCTGGGGCTGGCACTGTGGGGCTTCGGTCCTGCCTATGTGCTGGCGCGGCTGTCGGTGCTGGCCGGCACCCTGCTGGCGGCCAGCATCCTGATTTTCGCCCTGGTGCAGGTGGTGCCGGGCGATCCCGCCGCCTTCATGATGGGGCTGAATGCCAGCCCGGAGGCGATTGCCAATCTGCAGCGGGAACTGGGGCTGCAGGGCCCCGTCCCCACCCGCTATCTGGAATGGCTGGGCGGGCTGCTGCGCGGGGATTTCGGTGTCTCTTACACCTACCGGGTGCCGGTGGCGGATCTGATCGGCGAACGGCTGGTGCTGTCCTTGCCGCTGGCGCTGCTGGCCACGCTGCTTTCCCTGCTGATCGGGCTGCCCGCCGGCTATCTGGCGGCGGTGCAGCAGGGCGGCTGGGTGGACGGGCTGCTATCCTGGATCATGCGTCTGGGCATTGCCGTGCCGGGCTTCTGGCTGGCCATTCTGCTGGTGCTGGTCTTTGCACTGGGCTTGGGCTGGGTCGCCGCCGGGGGCTTCCCCGGCTGGGGGGCAGGGTTCGGCCCGGCCCTGTCGGCACTGGTGTTGCCCGTGCTGGCCCTGGCCTTGCCGCAGGCGGCCATTCTGGCCCGCGTGGCCCGCGGCAGCCTGATCGAAACCCTGCACAAGGATTTCGTGCGTACCGCCCGCGCCAAGGGGTTGAGCCGGGGGCAGGCCATCCGCCGCCATGCCCTGCCCAACGCCATGGGGCCGGTGCTGACGGTATTGGGCCTGCAGGTGCCGTTCCTGCTGGCCGGCGGGGCGATTGTGGAGAATGTCTTTTACCTGCCCGGCCTGGGCCGGCTGGTCCTGCAGGCCATCGCGCAGCGCGATCTGATCGTCGTGCAGTCTGTTGTGGTGCTGCTGGTCGGGTTCACCGTCATCGCCTCCCTGGCCGTGGATATGGCCGCCGCCCTGATCGATCCGCGCCTGCGCGACAGGAGGGGGAATTGAACATCCGGCGCAATGTGACGCTGTGGCTGGGGTTGCTGCTGACCGGCCTGTTTGTGGCAGCGGGACTGCTCTCTCTGGTCTGGACGCCTTATGATGTGGCGGTGCTGGATGTGGGAAGCCGCCTGCTGCCGCCCTCTGCCGCCCATCTGTTCGGCACCGATCATCTGGGCCGCGATCTGCTTTCCATGGTGCTGGCGGGGGCTTCGGTGTCGCTTTCCGTGTCGTTGCTGGGGGTTGGGGTGGCCCTGGTGGTGGGGGTGCCGTTGGGGCTGCTGGCGGCGGCGCGTGGCGGCTGGGTGGATGAAGGGCTGATGCGCACCGGCGATCTGGTCTTCGCCTTCCCCTGGCTGATGCTGGCCATCCTGCTGGCGGCCACGCTGGGGCCGGGGGCATCGAATGCCGTGCTGGCCATCGCCATTTTGAACATCCCCGTCTTTGCCCGCCTGACGCGGGGGGAGGCCCAGCGCCTCTGGCAACTGGATTTCGTGGCTGCGGCCATGCTGGCCGGCAAGGGAAGGGGACTGATCTCCCTTCAACATATCCTGCCCAACCTGTCCGGCCCGCTGTCGGTGCAGGCGACGATCCAGTTCTCGCTCGCCCTGCTGGCGGAAGCCGGCCTCTCCTATGTCGGGCTCGGGGTGCAGCCGCCAGCACCAAGCTGGGGGCGGATGCTGGCCGATGCCCAGACGCTGATCGGCACGGCCCCCTGGCTGGCCATCGTGCCGGGGCTGGCCATCCTGCTGGCCGTATTCGGGTTGACCCTGACCGGTGACGGGCTGGGCCGCCATTTCCGCCGGGGGGAAGGGGCATGACCATCCTGTCATTCCAGAATGCCGGCATCCGCTATGGTGACCGGGTGGCGCTTTCCGCCTTCAACCTGGATATCCAACCGGGGCAGATTGTCGGCCTGATCGGGGAATCCGGGTCCGGCAAATCCAGTGCCGCCCTGGCCGCCATGGGGCTGTTGCCCGACGGTGTCGGCCTGTCGGGCCGCGTGCTGCTGGACGGGCAGGATTGGGCGACGCTGACGCCAGCCCAGGGGAACCGGTTGCGTGGCCGGGTGGCCGGCATGATCTTTCAGGAACCGCTGACGGCGCTGAACCCCATCCTGTCCATCGGCGCCCAGGTGGCAGAGGCGGTGCGGGCGGCGCGTGGGCTGGGCCGGCGGGCGGCCTGGGACAGCGCGCTTGGCCTGCTGGACCGGGTGGGGCTGCCCCCGGCAACCTTTTCGCCCCATCGCTTCCCGCATCAGCTTTCCGGCGGACAGCGCCAGCGGGTGGGGATCGCCATCGCCATTGCCGGCGGGCCCAAACTGCTGATCGCGGATGAACCGACCACCGCGCTGGATGTCACCACCCAGGCCCAGGTGATGGATCTGATCGTCCGGCTGGTGCGGGAAGGGGACATGGGCCTGCTGCTGGTCAGCCACGATCTGGGGCTGGTCGGGCAGGTGGCCGACCATATCGCCGTGCTGAAGAATGGCCAATTGGTGGAACAGGGCGATGCCCTGAGCGTGCTGACGCGGCCCACCGCCCCCTATACCCGTTCCCTGCTGGAACGGGCGCGGCACCAGCCTTTACGGACCCACAATATTGATGCGGCCAGCCCGCCCATTCTGTCCGTCAACGGCCTCTCGCGGGTCTATCCTGGCGCCCGTCAGGGACTGTTCCGGCGGGGGGAGCCGGTGCGGGCGGTGACGGATATCAGCTTTGATATCGCCCCTGGCGAAACGCTGGGGGTGGTGGGGGAAAGCGGGTCCGGCAAATCCAGTCTGCTGCGCTGTGTGCTGGGGCTGGACCAGCCGCAGGCAGGTCGCATCCTGCTGGATGGGCAGCCCCTGCAAGGGCGGTCGGCATCTGAACGCCGCGCCCTGCGGCGGCAGATGCAGGCGGTTTTCCAAGACCCCGCCGGCAGTTTCAACCCGCGTCAGCGGGTGGAAACCATTGTGGCGGAACCGCTGCACCTGCTGGATAAACCCCTGACGGCGGCGGACCGGCGGCAGCGTGTGGAAAAGGCGCTGGCCCTGGTCGGCCTGTCCGCCGCCGATGCCACGCGCTATCCGCACCAGTTTTCCGGCGGGCAGCGCCAGCGCATCGCCCTGGCCCGCGCCTTGATCGTGGAGCCCAGGCTGGTGGTGCTGGATGAGGCGGTGTCGGCGCTGGATGTCTCCATCCGCGCCGATATCCTGGACCTGCTGGCCCGGCTGTCGGCGGAACTGAGGCTGGCCTATCTGTTCGTGTCCCATGACCTGTCGGTGATGCGGGCCATCACCGACAGGGTGCTGGTGATCCGCCAGGGCCGGATCGTAGAACAGGGGCCAACGGCAAAGGTGCTGTCAGCGCCTGAACATCCCTATACCGCACAATTGCTGGCCGCCACCCCGCAACTGCCGGGAGCGTAATAACAAGGGTCATGGGACATGACCCTTGTGGCCAGCGACCGCTGGCCCGCGGGCTCGTGCCAGCGTAAGCCCGAGCTGCCGGAGGCAGCGCCCGGCGTTTGAGGGAGCAGTCTTATACCAAGGGTCATGATCCATGGCTCTTGGTATAAGAGAAAACGGGGGATGGATCATCCCCCGGCGTGGTGAACGCCCCGCGCAATGGCACGGGCCAGCACATCGGCGGCGGCGGACCCGATGCGGGCCGCCTGCCATTGCCGGGTGCGGCTGTCGCCCAACGGCACGGCACCGCTGCCAATGGCGAAGACCAGATCGCCATCGAACGGCGTATGCACCGGGCGGATGGCGCGGGCCATGCCGTCATGCGCCATGATGGCGATGCGCTTGGCCTCCAGCTTGTCGATGGCGGCATTGGTGGCCACCACCGCCAGCGTGGTATTGGCCCCAGGGTTCAGCCGGCCCAGCTCTCGCAGCCGGGTGACATCGGGCGTCGGATCGGTCACCGGCGGGGCAGCCGGATCGGGCCGCCGGTTGCCGAACTCCCCTTCAATCTCGTAGGGCCAGGCCCAATAGGTGCTGTTGTCGGGCATCAGCACCGACCCGATCGGGTTGACCGCCACCAGGGCCGCGACCATCAAGCCATCGCCCAAATCCAGGGAGGCGGTGCCGATCCCGCCCTTGATATATCCGGCCATGGCGCCACGCCCGGCCCCCACGGAACCCAACGCCACCTCTGTTCCCGCCGCTGCGATGGCGGCGGCACCCAGGGCGCGATAGGGGGACATCTCCCCCCAATTCTTGTCACCGGGATTGTTCAGATCATGCAGCACGGCGCCGGGCACGATGGGAATGGCCCGCCCGCCGGGGCGCAGGCGCAGCCCGACATCCCGTTCTGACAGATACCCGACCACCCCGTCCGCCGCCGCCAGCCCGAAGACCGACCCGCCGGACAGGCAGAGGGCATGGATACCGCCCACCACATTTTCCGGGGACAGGGTTTCCGTCTCCCGCACGCCGGGACCGCCGCCCCGGATATCGACGGCGGCCACCCATTGCCCCCCGCAGCGGATGACGGTAACGCCGGACCCGATCTTCTCATCGGTGGCGTGGCCGACCAGCAGCCCTTCAATATCGGTGATGCTGTTGCGGGGACCGGGACGCGCGCTCATGCTTTTGCCTGTTGCTGCCATGGGGTGGATCGGTGGGGTGGTGCGGCGGGCCAAACATTGATGTTTTGGCCTTATGTCCAGATCGACTATCGATGAACAATGCTCATGTCTATGCCACAAGTCCGGACAATGGATGATCTATTGCCTTAAAGCCCCCGATTGAACCAAGTGGCAGCGGCTTCTGCCGCGCGTTCAAAGCTGCCCGCCACCGGGCCGGTAGCAGGGTCGACCAGCATCAGGTTCACCGGCAGGCCGAATTCCTCCACCTCCATCTGGTCGGCATCACGCCAAACCCGACCGTCATGCGCCAGATATTGCCGGGCCTGGGTGCGTTGCAGCAGCGGGCGAATATCGCCCGCCCAGGGGAAAACCGGCTTCCCCAAAGCCGTGGCATAGCCCATTTCATAGGCCGTACCATCATCCACCGAGGGCCCCCGGAAGGGACTGCAATTGGCAATCACGCCATCTGCTGCCCGGATCAGATCCAGGTTGGCCTGCCGGATGCGGGCCGCAAAAACGGCACCGGGTTCACCTGGGGCAGGGGCCACGGCATTGTCGATGGGGAACACCCCCTCCAGCCCCAGATCGGCGCAGATCGCCTTCATGGCCGCCGCAGCAGCCATGGGGTCGGGCAGGAACACGTCAGGTCCGGCCAGATAAAGGCGCGGGCGGCTCATTTTGCCCCGCCCTTGGCCGAAAGATCGACCTTGAACCGGGCAAACCCATCCTCTGCCGGACCGATATAGGACAGGTTGGGCTGCTCGGCCAGCAAGCCCTGTGCTTGCGGGTTGGTGTCATAGGTGATGGTGACACTGGCCGGCAGCGGCACATAGCTGAATGTATTGTCGGTGGTGGGATCGATCACGCCCTTGGTCCGCACATAATCGACGATGGCCTGCTGCACCGTGTCCGGTGACTGATAGACAACGCTGCTGCCATCCAGGTTGGGGAAGGTGCCGCCGCCATTGGCGCGATAGGTGTTGGTCGCCACAATGAACAACTGGTCATCCTTCACCGGTTTGCCCTGATAGGCCAGATTGGCGATGCGGTGGGCATCCGGATTGACCAGCTTGCCGTCGCGGTCGAACCGTTCCGGCTGGGTCAGATCGATGGCATAGGTCACACCGTCCAGAATGTCGAAATTATAGGCCGGCACCCGGGTATTCACCAGCGGCTGCGGGTCGCTGGATTTCGGGTTGATGACGGACAGGGCACGCGACGAGGCCTCCAGCCAGTCGCGCACCTGGGCACCCGTCAACTTCACCGCCGCCAACTGGTTGGGATAGACGTAAAGGTCGGCAACGTTGCGGATGGCAATCTCACCAGCCGGGATGTCGGTATAGAAATGCACCCCCGGCCGGCCACCGGACTTGAAGGGGGCCACCGCCGACAGGATGGGCAGCTTGGCATATTCCGTGCTGGCCAGTTCACGCGCGATATAGGCACGTTGAGCCTTGGCCACCAGTTCCACCCCGGCACTGTCGCCCAGATAGGAGAAGAAGGAATGGATGCGGGCCGTGGTGCGGCCCACCGGGCTGCGCACATAGGCCAGCGTGCCGTCATGCGCAGGGGCTAGCAAAGCCGCCACCTCGGCATCCGGCTCCGTGCTGACGGTCTTGCCATCCTGGCGCTGCTGGATGGGGCGGGTGCTGCCGCTACCATCCACCACCTTCCATTGCGCGCCCTGCTTTTCCAGGGTGAGCTTGATCACGCCCAGATGGCTGCCATAGCTGCCAGCCATTACCAGCGGCTTGCCATTCACCGTACCACGCTTCAGGTCCGCCCCCGGCAATCCGTCATAATCCTTGGACGGGAAGACGCGGTGGCTGTGGCCGGTGATGACGGCATCCACCCCTGGCACCTCGGTCAGATAGTTCGAGGCGTTTTCCTCCCCCCCCTGGCGCGGGGTATAGGACATGCCGGCATGGGACATGACGATCACCACGTCAGCCCCCTTGGCCTTCATTTCCGGCACATAGATTTTGGCCATGTCCACGATATCGCGGGTGGTGACGCGGCCTTCCAGCTTGTCCTTGTCCCAGATCAGGATCTGCGGGGTCAGCAGACCAAGCAGGCCGACCTTGACGGTCTGGATCTTGCCCTCTTCATCCACCAGTTTACGGTCCTGGATGACATAGGCGGGATAAAGCGTCTTGTCGTTGGACGGGTCACTATCACCGTCCACCTTGAATACGTTGCCGGCCAGCACGGGGAACTTCGCAGCCGCATAGGTGGCGCCAAGCAGGTCCAACCCATAATTGAATTCGTGATTGCCAAGAACGGCAGCATCGTAGCCCAGCAGATTCATCACCGCCATGGCAGGATGGATCTTGTCCTTGGTCACCCCGCGTTGGCGGGCCACCCAATCGCCCATCGGCGTGCCCTGGATCAGGTCGCCATTATCCAGCAGCAGCGTGTTGGGATTCTCTGCCCGCGCAGCCCGAATCAGGGGCGCCACCCGTACCAGACCCACGGCGGGATCCGGCTTATCTGCATAATAATCGTAATCCTTCAAGTACATATGCAGATCCGTGGTGGCGAGAACCTGCAGATCCACCTTGCCATTGGCCCAGGCGGTACCGCCAAAGCCCAAGACGGTGATGCTGGCGAGAGCAGCAATGCCGAATGTCCGAATCACGGGGAATGCTCCATGCTGGGCGCTTGCTGCGCCTCGGGTTGGGTGCGCTGCAACAGGAAGGACAATATCGAACACACAGATGCAAGCCAAATTGGCGATTATTGCTCTCAGTGCGCTGCGGTACTGTGGCGCGAATGATACGCTGATCGAGATATAGCCCTTCTGACCGTCAAGCAGCCAGTTTCTAGCTGCGTTGTCATCGAACTGTAATATATGCGTTACCTAATCGTCATGCGCATCTGGTCTTGTCCGCGCCATCCATACGGCTCGGTAATTGGGGGCTTTGTAAATGAGCAATCAACATAAGAAGACGGCAGTGTTACTGCGTCGTCACATTGGCGCCTTGAAGGTTGGTGTCGGTGCGACCGCTCTGGCTGTGTCCATGTTCAGCACCAGCGCCGCTCTGGCGCAGTCCACCGCTTCGCAGATCGACGAAATCATCGTGACCGGTCAGCGCGGGGAAAAGACGGTTGGGGGCTTGATCACCCCGGAACAGGCACCGAAGGCCCGTTCCACCGTTACGCAGGAGTTCATCCAGTCGCAGCCCGACGGCCAGAACATCGGCCAGTTGATCAACCTGCTGCCGGGGGTGAACTTCACCAGCGAAGATCCCTATGGCAATAGCGGTGGCAACATCCGCCTGCGTGGCTTCGACGGTTCGCGCATCTCCCTGACCTGGGATGGGATGCCGCTGAACGATACCGGCAATTACAACACCTATTTCAACCAGACCATGGATTCGGAAGTTGCCAAGCGCATCTCCGTCAATCTGGGCACCACCGATGTCGATAGCCCGACCCCGTCGGCCATCGGCGGCACGATCAACATCGTGACGCGTGAGCCGAGCGATGAGGCCGGCGTGCTGGCCAAGGTTGCCTATGGCACCGACAATTATCGTCGCTTCTTCGCCATGGTTGATAGCGGCAGCTTCGGCCCCTACGACACCAAGGCTTTTATCGCTGCCTCCTACACCAAGTATGACAAGTGGAAGGGCCCCGGCGATATCGAGAAGAAGCAGATCAACGGCCGTATCTATCAGCCGCTGAAGGATGATGATTTCGTCTCCGTCGCCTTCCACTACAATGAAAACCGCAAGGATTTCATTCGTCGTCTGTCCAAGGCCCAGGTCAAACAGTTCGGCTGGAAGTATGATTACGACGAGAATGTCACCAACGCCAATGGTGCCTTCAATACCAACTATTATGGCGTGAATATCAACCCGTCTGACACGGGCAATATCCGCGGCCAGTCCAAGTTCTCGCTGACCGACAGCCTGTCGCTGACCATCGACCCCTATATCCAGTACACGCTGGCCAATGGTGGCGGTGCGACTTCCACGGCGGAGCAGGGCGCCCTGCGCTACCCCTATGTTCTGTCCGGTCTGGACCGCAGCAAGTACAAGGGTGTTGATCTCAACGGCAATTGCGCGGCTGCGGTGGCTGGCCCCAATGGCGTGCGCCTGATCCCCAACAGCGCGGCGTCCTGCACTACGGAGAATGTGGCGCTTTACTCGCCGTCCAACACCAACACCTGGCGTCCGGGCGTGACCAGCTCGCTGATCTGGCAGATTGACGAACAGAACCGCGTCCGCGTCGGCTATACGCTGGATTATGGCCGTCATCGTCAGACCGGTGAATTTGGCTATCTGATCAATGGCAAGCCGGAAAATGTCTTCTCCGGCAAGGAGGGTCAGCGCGTCTATGCCGCCGACGGCACCATCCTGCAGAAGCGCGACCGTTATTCGGTGGCTGAACTGAACCAGGTTTCCGCTGAATATACCGGCAAGTTCCTGGAAGACCGGTTGGGTGTCACCGTTGGTGCCCGTGCCCCGTTCTTCAAGCGTGAACTGAACAACTACTGCTATTCGGAAGAATTCAACGCGGGTTGTTCCAACGATCCGAATTATCCCAAGCGCCCGGCCAACCAGGGTGGCGCGGCCCCCTTCCGCAACAAGATCGTCAAGTATGACGACGTGCTGCCGAACGTGGGTCTGTCCTACCGTCTGACGGACGAGCATATTGTCTATGCCAGCTTCGCAGAAGGCTTCAAGCTGCCCAGCACGGACAACCTGTACAACCCGCTGGTCAATGTGGTGCCGGAGAAGACCAAGACCTTCGATATCGGCTACCGCTACCAGGGCGCCACGATCACCAGCTCCATCGGCGGCTGGTACACCGACTATAAGAACCGCATCGACTCCACCTGGGATGACCTGACCCAGCGTAGCTTTGACCAGAACATTGGCGATGTGGAAGCCTATGGTGTCGACGCCGAGATCGGTTTCGAGGTGATCGAGGATCTGCAGTGGTACATCTCCGGTTCCTATAACCACAGCCGCTACCAGGATAATGTGAAGGGCAACGGTGTTGTCTATAATCTGGTGGACAAGCATGTGGTCGAAACGCCGGACTGGCAGTTCGCCAGCCGCCTGAATTACAAGTTGGGTGACTTCAACTTCGGCACCGACTTTAAGTTTGTCGGCAAGCGCTATTCCACCCACGTCAATGACGAGTGGGCCGGTGCCTACGCCACGGTGGATATGGATATCAGCTACGATCTGGAAACCCTGCTGGGGCTGCCTGGTTCGGAGCTGAAGGTCAACGCCGACAATCTGTTTGACCGTCGTTACTATGGCAATATCAGCCAGCAGATGACGGCGGCACAGGTGCCGCAATACATGATCGGTTCCGGCCGCAGCTTCCAGGCAAGCCTGTCGCTGAAGTTCTGATCCTGTCAGACGTGTAAAGGGAAGGGGCGGCCCGGTGACGGGGCGCCCCTTTTCTGTATTAAGATGCAATGGTCCTTTTCTGAATCCTCTACCAAAGTAGCGACGATTGCTTCAAAGTAAGCACATCATGCGTATGCCAGAGAGCCCTTGTGAACGGCGGCTGCATCCCCGCACCGCCACACTGCCGATGTTCCTGATGGTCGCTGGGTACCCGGCGCGCCTGCTGGACTGGTCATTTGGCGGCTTGCGGGTCCGGTTGGAGCTACAGGCTTCAGGCCTGCTGGAAGGGATGACGGTTGATATCACCGTGCTGCGGGCCGATGGCGGCAGTTGGTCGCATTTGCCGGGTGTCATCCGTCATGTGGGGGCCTGCAAGGACGGCTCTATCGGGGTGGAACTGCTGGACCGGCCCCATGCCTTTCCCATCCTGCTGGAATTGTTGAATGAGAGTGCGGCGCCCTTGCCTGTGGCCCCCTTTTAATTCAACAGGCGGCAATTCAGTCAGCCGGGCGACGGCGCTCCGCCGTCATCTGGGTCAGCAGCGCACGCAAAGCGCCGGGACGCACGGGCTTGTAGATGATGCGCGCCCCCGCTGCCGTGACCGCCTCCCGCACCCCGTCGCTGCGGTCAGCGGTGACCACGGCAGCGGGCAGCACCTCCCCGAACCGGGCGCGCACCAGCGCCAGTGCCTCCAGGCCGCTGGCGCCATGATCCAGATGGAAATCAGTTAACAGCAGGTCGGGCTGCTTGCCATTCCCCAGAGCAGCCAGCGCCGCTTCCCCCGTATTGCCCCACACCACCTGACAATCCCAACCGGTCAGCAGGGCGCGGGTCGCCTCTGCGATCGCCGGCTCATTTTCCACGCAGAGCACCAGCGTGCCCTGCAGCCCCGTCACCTGCACAGCACTGGTGGGCCGGCTTGGTTCCGCCGGTATTGCCGCCAGCGGCACCTCCACCGAAAAACAACTCCCCTTGCCCACGGTGGAACGCAAGCCGATCCGGTGCCCCAGGATGGCGGCGAAACGTTCAACAATGGAAAGCCCCAGGCCCAATCCCTTGTCACGGTCGCCAGGGCCGGTGTCCAACTGGCGGAATTCCTGAAAAATCTCCCGCTGGCGTTCGGGGGGAATGCCGGGACCGGTGTCCCATACCTCAATCCGCAGGTGGTCCCCCACCCGGCGGCACCCCAACAGGACGCGGCCCTTGGGCGTATAGCGCAGGGCATTGGCCAGAAAATTCTGCAGGATGCGGCGTAGCAACACGGCATCTGTATCCACGCTGACCCGGCACGGAACCCGGCGCAGGCGCAACCCGTGGCGTTCGGCCACCACGCCCAGCTCCTCTGCCAGGGGACGCAGGATGTCATCCACCATCACCGCGGTGCGGTTGGGTTTCACCACGCCGGTATCCAGTTTGGTCACATCCAGCAGATCGCCCAGCAATTGCTCGACAGAGCGAAGGGCGGCGTCCGCCTGGGTCACCAGCGGGTCTTGGCCCCGTTCCAGGGCGGCAGAAATAAACAGCCGCGCCGCGTGCAGCGGCTGCAACAAGTCATGGCTGACGGCGGCCAGCAACCGGGTCTTGGCCTGATTGGCGCGGTCGGCCTCCTGCTTGGCGACGGCCAGATCGGTGGTGCGTTCGGCAATGCCACGCTCCAACCCTTCATTGGCTGCTTTCAGGGCCTCCGCGGCCCGGTGCTTGTCGGTGATATCGTTATAGACGGCAACGAAGCCGCCATCGGGCATGGGGTTGGAACTGATTTCCAACACCGTGCCATCGGGCCTTGTGCGCAGGAACACATCATCCTGGTCACGGCGCTTCGGGTCCAGCCGGCGCATGAACAGGCTTTCCACCTCGCCTTCGCGCCCGAACTCCCCCCGGCTTTGCAGATAGGCCACCAACTGGCCCAGCGGCGTGCCGACGGTGATCAGACCATCCGGCACGTCCAGCAGCTCCAGAAACCGATAGTTCCACAAGAGCAGCCGGAAATCCTTGTCCACCGCGCAAATGCCCTTGCCGACATTTTCCAGGGTGGAGCGCAGCAGCATATGCTGGTCCAGGATAGCGCGCGATGCCTCGTCAATGATCGAACGGGCATCGGAGCGGGACAGCCGCCGGTCGGACAGCAGACTGGCCACCACCACGCGCGCCGACGCGCTGCCAATGGCGCCGGCCAGCAGCCATTCCGTTGCCTGGATTGCCTCTTCATCGATGCGGGCTTCCAGCGCCACCTTGAACTGGTCCGACCGTGGGTTGGAGAGTTGCGTCAGGTCCAGAAAGACGGCATCCGCCCGCTTGGCGCCAACATAGCGGGCGGCCAGCTCATGCAGGTCGGCCAGGATGGCACCGCGCGGCGCTTGCCGCCCATCCCGCGCGTCGGAGCGCTGGGAAACGAAGCGCCGCGCCTGCTGCCGCTCCAGGTCAGACTGGCGGGTGACGGCGGAGACCAGCACCAGCGCCAGTACATTCAGTCCCAGGCTGATCAGTGCGCCATGTGCCAGCGTGTCCAGATCATGGATGCCACCCAAGCCGGCGGGCGTCAGCCAAGGAATACCGAAAAACCCCTCCGCCATCATTGCACCGGGGATCAGCCCGGCCGCGGCGAAGCTGGGTACCAGTACCGTGTAAGCCCAGGTGATGAAGCCGGCACCCAGCCCGGCAATGGCACCGGCCTTGGTGACGCGGCGAAAAAACAGGCCCAGCAGCAAAGGCGGCGCAAACTGCGCCACCCCGGCGAAGGAAACGGTGCCGATGGTGGCCAGCGGAAAGGTGGTGCCGATGAACAGGTAATAGAAATAGGCCATGGTCAGCAGGGCCAGCACGGTCAACCGCCGCACGGTCAGCAGCATGGGCTTGGGGTCATCCTGCCAACGCTTCATCGCCGGGCGATATGCCATCAGCACCGGCACGATGATATCGTTGCAGACCATGGTGGAAAGCGCCACGGCCCCAACAATGATCATGCTGGTGGCGGCCGACAGGCCGCCGATGAAGGCCAGCAGCGCCATGCCGGGATGGCCCAGTTCCAGCGGAATGGTGACCAGGAATGTGTCGGCATTGACGCTGCCATCGGGGAACATCAACAGCCCGGCCAGCGCCACCGGCATGACGAACAGATTGATCCCCACCAGATAGGCCGGGAACAGCCAGGAAGCGGTGCGGATATCCCCGACATGGGTATTTTCCACCACCGCCACATGGAACTGGCGTGGCAGACAGATGATGGCCAGTGCCGCCAGCAGCGTCATGGTCCACCAGCCGCCATCCAGATGCGGGATCAGGATTTCCTGCAGCTCCGGCCGGGCCATCGCCTGATCGATAATCCCCCACGGCCCACCAGCCACGGCAAACACAATGCCCCCGCCCACCACCAGGGCAGCCAGCAGTTTCACCAGGCTTTCCGCCGCAATGGCGGTCATCAGGCCGCGATGATGTTCATTGGCGTGGATGTTGCGCACCCCGAACAGGATGGCGAACAGGGCCATGGTGCAGGTGATGATGAAGGTGTTCTGGCCCGGCTTGTCCAGCAGATGCCCGCCGAACATATTGCCGGAAATCGCCTCCAGGCTGATCGTGATGGCCTTGAGCTGCAAGGCGAAGTAGGGCAGCACCGTCAGCACGGCGATAAAGGTCACAAAGGCCGCCAGCACCCGGCTTTTGCCGTAGCGGGCAGAGATGAAGTCAGAGATGGAGACAGTATTCTCTGCCTTCGCCACCCGCACCATCTTGGCCAGGATGGGCCAGCCCAGCCCGATCATCAGGATGGGGCCGACATAGATGGACAGGAAATCAAACCCGCCATTGGCCGCCCGCCCCACCGCCCCATAGAATGTCCAGGAGGTGCAGTAGACGGCCAGCGACAACGCATAGAGCAGGGGGGCCCGCTGTTCCTGGGCACCAGACTGTTTGTCCGCGAAACGGTCGCCCTGCCAGGCAATGCCAAACAGGGCGGCCAGATAGAACAGCGACAGAGTAAGGACCAGCCAGCTTTGCATGTTATTCCAGGGCGTGGAAAGCACAGCTTGTCAGCTTACACCGCACCAGGAACAGGACGTAGCAGGAACTTTGTGGCCGTGAGGCATGGTCGCCGGGCCTGGGGCCATTTTCCGTGTGGGGCCCCCATCTGTTTGCAGGGTCTGCCCCCGCCATTGCAGGACCGTGCTGCCAACCAGACCAAATCGCCGCGCGATCGATGGTGCGGCCCGGGCACCATCCGGTGACCATGGGCGGGGATTGCGCATCTTGCTGTTTTCATTGCAAGCTGTCGTACTGTTTCGCTGCCGGAAGCGATGATGAGCGACGACAAAGCCGTCCCTGAAAGCCCTGTCCATCCTTCCAGCCTGCCAGGCAAGAAGGTCTTGCCACCGTTTGCCGCACTCCGCGCCTTTGATGCCGTCGCCCGTCTGGGCGGTGTACGCCGCGCGGCGGAAGTTCTGGATCTTGATCATGCTGTTGTCAGCCGGCATCTGCGAACGCTGGAAGCCTGGACCGGAACCGCCCTGATTGAGCGTAGCCGGGCCGGGGCTGTGCTGACAGAGGAAGGGGCCCGCTATCATCGGCGCATCGCCCAGGCGATGGATGATATTGGCGGGGCGACCCTGGATCTGATGCGGCGCAGCGACAGCCGCCGCCTGTTGATCTGGTGTATGCCGGGTTTCGCCTTCCATTGGCTGATGCAACGTTTGAACCAGTTCGAGGCCGCCAATCCCGGCTTGGATATCGAACTGCGTCCCACCGATACCTGCCCCGATTTCGCCCGGCATGAGGCCGACCTGGATGTACGCTTCGCGCCGATTTATGGACCGCCCCTGGCCGTGTTCCCCGGCGTGCAGAGCGTGGAGGTGGCCCAGCCGCCAACCATCCCACTGGCCAGCCCCGACTATCTGGCAAGCCATCCCCCCATCCGCAACTGCCACGATCTGTTGCGCCATCAATTGCTGCATGAGGAGAGTTTCGACGTCTGGGTTTGCTGGCTGTCTGGCCATGGGGTTGTCGGTCAAGGCGATCTGACAGGCCCGCGCCTCTGGCACGCGCATCTGACGCTGGATGCCGCCCGGCGCGGACGTGGCATCGCATTGGGCAACCATCTGATTGCGGCCGACGATCTGGCTGCCGGGCGGCTGGTGGAGGTCGGGGTCGACCTGCCGGATTTCCACCTGATGCCGCTGGGGGCCTATCTGCTGGTGGCGCGAGAGGATCGCTGGCGCGCGCCCCCCATTGCGCGCTTCCGGCAATGGCTGCTGGCGGCGGTGGCGCGGGAGATGCCAAAGGCCCTGACGTCCGGTGGCCGCAAGGCCTGATCTGCTGGTGACATCAGGTCACCGTCGGCGGCGCCTTTGGCATCTCCCGGACAATGGCTGCTGCTGACAGGGTTGGCACAGCCGAAGAATTACCGGATGAACCGCCATGGTCAGCTTCCATGCCCCCCCGATCCGCTGCGGGGATCTTTTTCGCCAAGCCGCTCTGATCAATGATGTCTGGGTGGACGGGGGCGACCCGTTGATCGTCTGCAATCCCGCCACAGGCTTGCCCATTGGCCACGTGCCCGACCTGGGAGAGGCTGAAGCCCGGAACGCGGTGGCAGCCGCCCATGCCGCCCTGCCAAGCTGGCGGGCGCTTGCGGCGGGGGAGCGCGCCCAGGTACTGCGGCGCTGGGCCGCCCTGGTGCAGACGCATGAAGCCGATCTGGCGTGTCTACTGACCTTCGAGCAGGGCAAGCCCCTGGCGGAGGCCTTGGCCGAAGTGCGCTCAACCGCTGCCTTCCTGGGCTGGTACGCCGAGGAAGCCCGCCGCGTTTATGGGGAGGTGCTGCCAGGCCACCGGGCCGATAAGCGGATGCTGGTAACACGGGCGCCAGTTGGTGTGGTCGCAGCCATCACGCCATGGAATTTCCCCTCCTCCATGATTGCCCGCAAGCTGGGGCCGGCCCTGGCCGTGGGCTGTACCATGGTGCTGAAACCATCGGAACTGACGCCTTTTTCCGCCCTGGCACTGGCTGTGCTGGGACAGCAGGCGGGGTTGCCGCCTGGTGTGTTCAATGTCGTGACCGGGCAGCCGCAGGCCATCGGCACCGTGATGGTGGAGGATGTGCGCGTCGCCAAACTGTCCTTCACCGGCTCCACTGCCGTGGGGAAAAATCTGGCGGAACGCTGCATGGCGACCCTGAAACGCGTCTCCCTGGAACTGGGGGGCAATGCCCCTTTCATCCTGTTTGATGATGCCGATCTGGAGGGGGCAGTCGAAGCGGCAATGCTGGCCAAGTTCCGCAATGCCGGCCAGACCTGCATCTCCGCCAACCGCTTCCTGGTGCAGGCTGGCATCCATGATCGTTTTGCCCGGCTTCTGGCCGACCGTGCTGCGGCATTGGGATTGGGGGATGGCTTGGCGAAAGGGACAGGCATGGGGCCCTTGATCAGCCCCGCCGCCATTCAGAAGGTGGCACGCCATGCCGATGATGCCGTCCGGCGGGGGGCCCGTATTCTGACCGGCGGCGCCACACCGGACGCGGCCGGTCGCTTCTATGAACCCACCGTGCTGGTGGATGTCCCGGCAGATGCATTGGTGATGCGGGAGGAAACCTTTGGCCCCTTGGCGGCCCTGCATCGTTTCACCCGCGAAAGCGAAGCGGTCGCGCTTGCCAATGCCACGCGGGCCGGGCTGGCCGCCTATCTCTTCACCCGCGACCTGGCCCGGGCCCATCGGGTGGCCGATGCGCTGGATTATGGCATGGTCGGCGTCAACACGGCCCAATTGACCAGCGAGGCCGCCCCCTTCGGCGGGATCAAGGAAAGCGGCCTGGGCCGGGAAGGCGGCTTCCACGGGCTGGACGATTATCTGGATATCAAATCCATCTGCATTGATGTGCCGGCGACCGGGGACCAAGCCTGATGTACACGCCCGATCCCTATCGCGCTGTCGATCCCGCCACAATCATCCACCAGTACCCTTTTGCACAATTGGTGACAGGGGGTGGTGAGAGCCCGCTGATGGCCACCGCCACCCCGCTCATCTTTGAACGCGACGGCGACGAGACACGGCTGGTCGGCCATCTGTCCCGCGCCAATCCGCAGGCCGCGACCTTGGTGGAAGGGATGCCGGTTCTGGCCATTTTCACCGGTCCACACGCCTTCATTTCCTCCTCCTGGTATCGGGAGAAGCCGGAGGTGCCAACCTGGAACTATGTGGCCGCCCAACTGCGTGGCCGCCTGACCCCGATTGACGATGCTGAAGGACAATTGGCTGTCCTGCGCCGGACCAGTGCTGTGATGGAGCGGGGGAAGGAACAGCCCTGGACGCTGGAACAGGCGCCGCCGGGCCGCGTCGCCTTCCTGCTGCCCATGATCCGGTCCTTCCGCATCCATGTGGAGGCAATTTCCGGGGCAACCAAGTTGAGCCAGCGTCACCCACCCGGTGACCGGATGCGCGTGATCGGTGCCCTGATCGGGCAGGGCGACGGCATGGCATCGGATGTGGCGCGGCTGATGGCGACCAATCTTGGGCTGGAGTGGTGATCGGGGGGCACCATGCCCGACCTGAATGTCATCTTCACGCGGCCGGGTGGGCAGGCGCACCATGTCGGCCATGACACGATAATCAACGATACATACAAACAGGTGATACGGGTATGAAGGCGAAAATCGGTGGCAAAATCCTGGGTACGGCTCTGGCCCTCGGTATCATGGCAGGCGTTGCTGCCCCGGCCGGGGCCGGGCAGGAACAACTGGTGCCCATGGTGAATCCAGGGAACAACCTGCTGCGGTTTGACTGGCCGATGCTGCGGATCGGCACGGGGGAATATCAGGAAGGCCCCACCGGCGTTACCGTTTTCACCTTTGGCCGCAAGGTCCATGCTGCTGTTGATGTGCGGGGCGGCGGGCCGGGTACAGTGAATACTGACTTCCTGCGCCTGGGCTATGCAGTGCCTGATCTGGATGCCGTCGTCTTTGCCGGTGGTTCCTGGTACGGGCTGGAGGCAACGACGGCGGTGGCCACCGCCATGATGGATGATGGCTATCGCGGTGGTACCTGGGACAATATCGCCCTGTCGGTGGGGGCCATCATCTATGATCTGGGTGATCGCCGGCTAAATGAAATCTATCCAGACAAGCGGCTGGCACAGGCAGCCTATCGCGCAGCCCGCCCCGGTCTCTTCCCGTTGGGGGCGCATGGCGCCGGCCGGCTGACCCGCACCGGCGGGCTGTTCGGCTGCAATGCCGCTTCCGGCCAGGGTGGCGCTTTCCGGCAGATCGGCGATGTGAAGATCGCCGCCTTCACGGTGGTGAATGCCTTGGGCGTTGTCACCGACCGCGACGGTAATGTCGTTGCCTGCCACAAGGACAAGGACTGGCCCAAGGCGTTGAAAACTGCCGATCTGATCCAGGCCATGCCGGCCAGCCGCAAGCCGGACTGGAAAGGGTTGGCCACGGGCAAGGATGAGCGGCGCAACACCACGGTTTCCCTGGTCGTCACCAACCAGAAGCTGGATCAGGCGGAGTTGGAACGGCTGGCCGTGCAGGTTCACACCTCCATGGCGCGTGGCCTGCAGCCCTTCGCCACCATCTTCGATGGCGATGTGCTTTATGCCGTCTCGACGGCGGAGATTGAGGGGGAGAAGGGCCGGCCCTCCTTCGATCTTTCCACCGTGGCCGGGGAGGTGATGTGGGATGCCATCCTGTCGTCCGTGCCCCCGCAGACGCAGGCATCTGCGCCGGCGCGCAAACCCATCCTGAAACCCGAAGCAGTGGCCGCCCTGGCCGGCGATTATGTTTTCTCCGGCCATGTGAAGGTGAGCGTGACGGCAGAAGGCGATCGGCTCTACGCCCAGGCCACGGGGGAGCGCCCGGCCTTTGCCATCAAGAAAGACGCGCGGGTGGAATTGCTGCCGGTATCGGCAACGGATTTCACCGTGCCGGGACGTTATCCCCTGACGGCGCGCTTCGTGGAACCGGGTGTGCTGGTGCTCAATCCCGGCGCGTGGGAGCAGGTGGGACGGCGGTGACCCGCACGAGACGGCCCGCGTGGCTTTCCCCCTGCCTTCCGGGATGAAAGAGGCCCCAATGGATATGCTTACCCCTGATCCGACGCCGTTCGATCCGGATGATATGCCCGTGGCCGAGCGGGTACGCCGGGCCTATTCCGGGGCTTTGACGCCCGACCGCATGGTCCAGACCCTGTGCCAGGGCGACCGGCTGTTCGCCACCCGCCGCGTGCCGGCGGGGCCACGGGCATCCGGGCTGGCCCGACGGCCGGTCAATTTTGACGGGCTGCGCTTTGACAGCGGTGGCCGCACCTATGATCTCTATGATTATCTGGCCGGCAACCGGGTCGCCGGGCTGATCATCATCCATGATGGCGCGGTGGCGCTGGAGACCTATCAACTGGGCCATCATGCCGGCAATCGCTGGCTGTCCATGTCCATGGCGAAGTCGGTCGCCACCACCCTGGTCGGTGCGGCTGTGCAGGACGGGTTGATTGGGTCGCTGGACGATGATGTGACCGGGCATGTCACGGCCCTGCGCGGCACTGCCTATGATGGGGTTCCCATCCGCGATGTGCTGCAGATGACGTCCGGTGTTGCCTTCCATGAGGATTACGGCAACCCGGCCTCTGATCGCCGTTCCATGCTGGAGGCCCAGATTGCGCAGGCGCCCGGCGCCATCCTGTCGCATCTGGCCCGGCGGCCCAAGGCGGGGCCGCCGGGGACGCTGTTCAATTACTCGACGGGCGAAACCCATGTGGTGGGCGCCCTTGTCCACGCGGCCACCGGCCGGTTCCTGGCCGATTACCTGTCGGAGAAGATCTGGCAGCCCTGCGGCATGGAACAGGATGCGGCCTGGTGGCTGGAAGCGCCGGGCGGGCTGGAAGTGGCCGGCAGCGGCCTTTCTGCCTGCCTGCGGGATTTCGCCCGCTTCGGCCTGTTCATGCTGAATGATGGGGTGGTGCAGGGGCAGCGGATCTTGCCGCCCGGCTGGGTAGCGGCGGCGACCCGCCCCCGTCCCCTGGCCGGCCGGTCGTTGGACTATGGTTATATGTGGTGGCCGCAGCCGGGACCGGATGGCGATTTCGCCGACGGGGCTTACCGGGCGGGCGGCATCTTCGGCCAATACATCTACATCAACCCCGCCCGCCGGCTGGTGGTGGCGGTCAATTCCGCCCGTTCCAAGCCCAAGGGGGCGGAGGCCATTCCCGATCTGGATTTCTTCAACGCCGTTGCGGCGGCCTTTACCAAGGGTGATCGATGAGCGACCGCACGGCACGCCTTTCCCCATCGCCCTCCGCCGCCGGTTCCTTTTTCGGCCATCCCCGAGGGTTGGCCTATATTGTCTTCACAGAAGCCTGGGAGCGTTTCTCGTTTTACGGGATGCAGGCCCTGCTGGTGCTTTACATGGCCGGATTTCTGTTCCAGCCGGGGCAGGTGGAGCGGGTGGCAGGCTTTCATCCGTTCCGCGCCGGTGTGGAAACCATTTTCGGCCCCCTTTCCACCCAGGCCCTGGCCACCCAGGTTTTCGGCCTTTATGGCGGTTTGACCTATCTGACACCGATCTTCGGTGGGCTGATCGGTGACCGATGGATCGGCCGCCGCCGGGCGGTGGCCTTGGGTGCTGTGCTGATGGCGTTCGGCCATTTCATCATGGTCTTCGACGCTGCCTTTCTGCTGGCGCTGCTGTGTCTGGTGCTGGGCTGTGGCCTGTTGAAAGGTAACTTGGCCGCCCAGGTGGGCGCGCTCTATGAACGTACCGACAGAAGGCGGGATGCCGCCTTCTCCCTTTATTACATGGCCATCAATCTGGGCGCCTGTCTGGCACCACTGGTCTGCGGCACGCTGGGGGAGATTTACGGCTGGCACTATGGTTTCGGTGCGGCCGGTATCGGCATGGTGATCGGGCTGGTGATTTATCTGACCGGCGGCGGGCATTTGCCCCCCGACCTGATCGCCCGCCGACAGGAGGGACGCTCCGGGCTGACCAGACAGGACCATCAGGTCATCCGGGCCCTGTTGCTGGTGCTGCTGACCGCCACCTTGTTCTGGACGGTGCAGACACAGGTTTGGACCACCTATGTCCTGTGGATCCGCGACCGGGTGGACCGCAGCCTGTTTGGCCTGGAACTGCCCATCACCTGGTTTCAGTCCGTGGATACACTGTCCGTGCTGGCACTGGCCCCGCTCAGCATTGTCATCTGGCGCCGGTTGGCGCGCCGACAGGCCGAGCCGGGTGATCTGGGCAAGCTGGTGATCGGTTATGCCCTGTTTGGGGCGGCCTGTCTGTGGCTGGCCCTGTCGGAACTGGCTACCGGCGGCGATGGGCGTATCGCCGTGATCTGGCCGCTGCTTTTCCATGTCATCTGCGCCTCGGGCTATCTGCATGTGGCGCCCATCGCGCTTGCCCTGTTCACCCGCAGCGGCCCCCCCTCCGTCAATGCCATGATGGTGGGCGTCTATTACCTCTCCATTTTCGGTGGCTCCATCGCCAGCGGCTGGCTCGGCCGCTTCTACGAGATGATGACACCCGCCGCCTTCTGGACCCTTCATGCCGCCATCGTCGGGGCAGGGTCACTGACCATCCTGTTGCTGAAGCGGCCGTTAGGCCGCGCGCTTGCCCGATAAGGACAAATCCCATGACCATCCGCAACCACGATATCGCGGCCCTGCGCCGCCTGGACGTCGCCCACCATCTGCCGGCCCAGCAGGATTACCGGCTGATCCGCGACATGGGCGGCAGCCGCATCATCACCCGTGCCGAAGGGGCCAGCATCATCGATGGCGATGGCAACCGCATCCTGGATGCCATGGCCGGCCTCTGGTGCGTGCAGGTTGGCTATGGGCGGGAGGAACTGGCCCGCGCCGCCTATGACCAGATGCGCGAACTGCCCTATTATAACAGCTTCTTCAAAACCGCCCCGGTGCCCACCGTGGAACTGGCGGCAAGGCTTGCCGGCCTACTCGGCCCCGGGCTGCCGCATCTGTTTTTCAATAATTCCGGGTCGGAGGCGATCGATACCGTCATCCGTCTGGTCCGCCATTACTGGACGCAAAAGGGGGAGCCTGACCGCCAGATCATCATCGCGCGCGAAAATGCCTATCACGGCTCCACCATCGCCGGGGTCAGTCTGGGGGGCATGGGGCCGATGCGGGCCCAGGGCGGGCCATTGCTGCCCGGCTTCAGCCATATCATGCAGCCCTACAGTTTCAATGAAGGGTTTGGGGAGGATGCGGACAGCTTCTGTGCCCGCGCCGTGGCAGCCCTGGAAACCCGCATCCTGGAACTCGGGCCGCAGAATGTTGCCGCCTTCATCGGGGAACCGGTACAAGGGGCCGGCGGCGTCATCATCCCGCCCGCCGGCTATTGGCCGCAGATTGAGGCCGTATGTCGCAAATATGGCATCCTGCTGGTCTGTGACGAGGTGATCTGCGGCTTTGGCCGTCTGGGCGACTGGTTCGGCTTTCAGCATTACGGCGTCTCCCCGGATATTGTTTCCATGGCCAAGGGCCTGTCATCGGGCTATGTGCCCATCTCCGCCGTCGGCGTGGCGGGCCATATTGTGGAGACATTGCGGGCAGCAGGCGGGCCCTTCATCCATGGCTACACCTATTCCGGCCACCCGACCGCTGCCGCCGTGGCGCTGGCCAATATCGATATCATTGAACGGGAAGGGCTGGTCCGGCGAACGCGGGAGGAGACCGGCCCCTATCTGGCCCAGGCGCTGCAGCGGCTGGCCGACCACCCGCTGGTCGGGGAAGTGCGGTCCGTCGGTCTGCTGGGGGCGGTGGAAATCGTGGCCGAAAAGGGCACCAACCGGCGCTTTGGCGGCAAGGAGGGCAAGGCCGGACCGATCCTGCGCGATATCTGTATCGACAAGGGCGTGATGGTGCGCGCCGTGCGTGACACGCTGGTGATGAGCCCACCCTTGACCATCACCCTGGCGGAAATCGATCAGATCATCGAAGTGATCGCCGCTGCCCTGGAAAGCGGGAGCGGGCCCCTGGCCGCCATCGGAGAGGCGTGACGGCAGGTATGGTGACCTGAAGTCACCAACCGCGTCTTCGTTGGCATCTGTCTTGTGCTGCGATGCCGCAGCATCATTGACGTGCGAGCGCCCGCCGGGAAGGGCCGGAACGGCCAGCGGGATGTGCCAGTGACGCCCAGCCAAGGGCAGTGAACCAGATACAGGACGCCCGCCGATGCATCCATACGCATCGGCGGGGCGCTGAACAAATGAACAGAACAGGGGATATCTTCATGACTGTCATCGGCAGAAGGGGGCCGTATGGCCGCCTGTTGCGGGCAACGTGCTGGGCGGCCTTGATGGGTGCGGTGGCACCCGTCGCCTCGGCGCAGACAATGGTGACCACCTCCGACGGACAGCGCGTGCTGCTGGAGGAGATCATCGTCACCGCCAATCGCCGGGCTGAACGGCTGCTGGAGGTTCCGGCCTCCATCGCCGCTTATAGCCAGGAGAAAATGGATGATCTGGGCGTGCGGCAGATTGAGGATATCACCCGTCTGACGCCAGGCCTGAACTTCACACGGCAGAGCTATTTCAGCGGATCGAACACCAACATCTCCATTCGCGGCATCCAGTCCAATGATGGTGCCGCAACCACCGGCATCTATATTGATGATGTGCCGATCCAGGTCCGTTCGCTGGGCTTTTCCTCCGCCAATGTCTATCCCAAGATTTTCGATCTGGAGCGGGTGGAAGTGCTGCGCGGGCCGCAGGGCACGCTGTTCGGGGCCGGGGCAGAGGGTGGGGCCGTGCGCTTCATCACCGGCCAGCCCGACATGGATACGCTGCGGCTGTACGGCCGGGCCGAACTGGCCTTCACGGAAAACGGCGCCCCCAGCTATGAGGCGGGGGCGGCGGTCAGCACACCGGTAACGGTGGGCAAACTGGCTTTCCGGGGCTCTGCCTGGTATCGCCGGGATGGCGGCTGGGTCGACCGGATGAACCCGCAAACCGGGGCGCGGGCGGAAAAGAACGCCAATGCACAGGACAGCAAGGCCGCCAAACTGGCCCTGACCTGGGCACCAACTGAAAATCTGCGCCTGACCCCGGCCCTTTATTACCAGGACATCGATATTGACGATACGACGGGCTATTGGGAAAGCCTGTCGGTTCCGGCGGATGGTGTGTTCCGCACCGGCTATGCCCTGGCCCAGCCGCAGCATGATCGCTATTACCTGCCCTCGCTGACCATCAATGCCGATTTCGGTTCGGTGGCGCTGACCGCCGTTACCGCCTATTTTGATCGGGACCAAAATGAGGTCCGTGATTACACCAATTTCGACAGTGAAATCGCCAGAACCGGCCCCTATGTCTCCCTGCCGGGCCAGCAGGCACCGGGCTTCTTTGGGGAGAAGCAGAAGAATTTCAGCCAGGAAATCCGCCTTCAGTCGAATGAGGGGGATGGACCGCTGACCTGGGTGGTGGGCGGTTTCTACAGCCATGAGAAACAGCGGTCCAGCCAGCGCAACCAGGATGGCTATATCGACCAACTGATCCGCAGGGCCACCGGCGGTGCCTTCAATGTTGCCAGTTGGTTTGGCGTGCCCCTGTTGCCGGGTGATCTGCTCTATGACAGCCGCACCCGGTCGACCACGGAGCAGATTGCCGGTTTCGGTCAGGTTGATTATGCGCTGACGGATAAGCTGAAGGCCACCATCGGCCTGCGCGTGGCGCATCTGAAGATCAGCCACGCGCAGAACGCCGCCGGCCCCTTTGCCGGGGGTGTGCTGAACAGCCAGGGGTCAACCGCTGAAACACCGGTCACGCCGAAATTCGGCCTGACCTATCAGGTCAATCCCGACCTCATGATCTATGGTACGGCGGCCAAGGGTTTCCGGGCCGGCGGCGCGCAGACGGCCGTGCCCGCCAGCTTCTGCGGCTCCGATCTGGCCAGCCTGGGCCTGAAATCCTCCCCCACCAGCTATGACAGTGATAATGTCTGGTCCTATGAGGGGGGGACCAAGGGAACCCTGCTGGGTGGTCGCGCCACGGTGGAGGCCAGCGGCTATTACATCAAATGGAAGGATGTGCAGCGTTCAGTCTGGCTGCCGACCTGCGGTTCCAGCTTCATCAACAATGCCGGTTCAATCACGTCCAAAGGCTTTGATCTGTCCCTGCAGGGACGGGTAATGGCTGATCTCAGCCTGGGTGTGGTGCTGGGCTATACTGATGCCAGCTTCGATCAGACCGTGTTGGGTGGGGCCGGGGCCGTGCTGGCGGAAAAGGGACAGGCCGCATTCGACGGGCCGCGCTTCACCATGACGGTGACCGGTCAGTATGACTTCGCCCTCGGCAACGGGCCGGATGCCTATGCCCGGGCCGATTACACCTTCTCCAGCAAGGCGCCGCTGGATAATCCCCATGTCTATTCCTACGACCCGGTATTGACCAATGCGCCGGTGATCAATCAGGTCAATCTGCGTCTGGGCGTGAAGCTGGAAAATATGGATCTGTCGGTCTTTGCCAATAATCTGACGGACAGCCATCCAGCATTGGGCCGCTTCCATCATTTCCGTGGCTCCCCACTGACCACCAACGCCACCTTACGCCCGCGGACCTTCGGGCTGACGGGGGTTTACCGTTACTAACGGGGGATTTTCAGTCCGGCTGCCAGCCTGCGGGCTTTAAGGGATGCCCCCACCCATCATGACAGAAGCGTCGATGGCGTTGACATCCCGGCAGCCGGTCAGCGCCATCGCCAGTTCCAGTTCCGCCCGCAGGATGCGGATAACATGGGCCACGCCGGGCGCCCCGGCCGCCGCCAGGGCGAAGATATAGGGCCGGCCGATCAGCACCGCCTGCGCGCCCAACGCCAGGGCGCGCAGCACATCGGTACCCCGGCGGATGCCGCCATCCATCAGGATGGGGATCTGTTCGCCCACCGCCGCCGCGATGGACGGCAGCAGGTCGATGCTGGCCGGCACCCCATCCAGCGTTCGTCCGCCATGGTTGGAGACGATCAGCCCATCCATCCCGGCTGCCACCGCCTGTCTGGCATCATCCGGGTGGGTGATGCCTTTCAGGATGATCGGCAGGCGGGTCAGCCCGCGCAGCCAGGCCAGATCATCCCAGCGGGGGGCCATTTCCAGCAGCGGGCTGCCGAACAGCAGCGCCCCCGGCGGCCCCGCCGGGGGTTGGCGCATCCCCTGCAGGTTGACGGGGCCGATACCGGGCGGCAGGGCGAATCCGGCGCGTTGTTCCCGGTTGCGTACCCCGTTGACGGGCGCATCCACCGTCACCACCAGCGCCCGATAGCCGGCCTGTTCCGCCCGGCGCACCAGATCGGCGGTGAATGCCCGGTCTGGCTGGATATAGAGTTGAAACCAGAGCGGCGCCTGGGCGCGGGCGGCGATATCCTCCAGCCGCACGCTGGCCTGGGTGCTGACCACCATGGCGGTTTCCATCGCACCGGCCGCCAGCACGGTGGCCAGTTCCCCCTCTGGATGCAGCAGCCGGTGAAAGGCAATGGGGGCCAGCAGGATCGGGGCCGCCAGATCCAGCCCCAGCAGCCGGGTCCGGGTGCTGCCGCCCCGCAGGTCGCGCAGCGCACGGGGGCAGAGGCGATGACGGGCAAAGGCCGCCACATTCTCCCGCAAGGTCCATTCATCCCCGGCCCCGCCGGCGAAATAGGCCCAGGTGGCGGCACTCATCCGTGCCTGGGCCAGCGGCTCATAATCGCTGACGGCCGCTACATCGGGCGGAATGCTGGTCAGTGGCGGCAACGGCGCGCTCATCGTCCGGCCCCCGCGATCAGGGGAAGGGCAGGGCGCTGACGGGCGGGGTACGAAGGACGTTTCTGCACGGGAACCACCACCAGATCGACAATGCCGCCAGCTATAGAATCTGCGGCCAGCATTGTCGATCTAGTGGTGGCTTCTCTCAGGCCGGGCGGCTTGTTACAGGCCCAGCACGCCAGGGTTCAACCGGCGATCGGGGTCCAGCGTGTGCTTGACCTGTGCCAGCAGGGTGCGGCTGGCGGCATCGCGGCTGTCATAATAGGGATAGGTGCGGCCGATCTGGAAATGGCCCAGCCCGTTGCGGGCGAACAGGGCCAGCAGGCGCTGGCGGGCCTTCTCCACCACAGCGGCGGCTGCCGCATTGGGTGGGTTCACCGGCAGCTTGGCCATATGCCCCTGTTCAACATAGGCATGGTGCACCGGCAGCATGGCATCCGGCCAATAGAAGGTGGGTTCGATCAGGATGGCATTGGTGGACATGCCACTGAACAGAAAGGCATTTTCCACCCCATGCGCGTCCAGCTCCGGGCGCATGGCGTCGAATTCAGCTTCGATCGCCTGGAAAATCGCGTGGGCGCGGGACAGCGGCACCAGACAATGGATCGGCACCCAGCGTTCGCCATTGGGGCCGACCATGGAATTCAGCGCCATGAAGGGCTGGGCGCGCATAACCTTGGGAATGGTGTTTTCCACCTCTGTCCCATGGCAGGCGGCGGCAATGCGCCGCGCTTCGGCCAGATCATCGGCCACGCCGGCGGCCGAGCGGCCTTCACACACCACATGCAGGGCAAAATCGCCATCATCGATGAAGCTGCGGCCGGCCAGCGCGATCTTCGCCGCCTCCTTCATGCCCTTCAGCAGCGATCCCTGCTTGCCGACCACATTTTTCAACGCCCCCAGATCGGCAGAGAGCGAGGCGCGTTTCAGCCGGATGCGGGTCAGGCGCGGATCGAAACCGCATAATTCGCTGGCGATGCCGGCCCTGGTCATGCCGGTCAGTGCCGCGAACATGTCGGTATCGGTCTTGAAGGAAAAGGAAGCATAGGCTTCGTGCTTGGGCAGCGGCATCAGCCGCAGGGTGATTTCCGCCTTGATGGCGAAGGCCCCGCAATCCCCATTGAACAGGCCGGCGACATCCGGGCCATAGAACCGATAGAAGGGGCTGTCGCCATCGGCCCCGCGCGCGCCGGTGCGCAGAATCTGCCCGTCGGCCAGCACCGCCGTGTAGGCCACCACGCTTTCCCCGCCCGTGCCATGGTGCCCGGCGCCGAAGAAGGCATTGCCCTGGGACAGGCCACCGCCGATGGTGGAGATCAGGCCCGACAAGGGCCCCCAGAACGGCGTGCGCAGGCCCAGCGGGGCCAGCGTTTCATACAATGTCTTCCAGGTGCAGCCGGCCTGCACCGTCACCACCATATCGTCGGCCCGCACGGCCAGCACCTTGTCCATCCGGCCAAGGTCCAGCGAGACGCTGTTGGGTGATTGCGGCAGATAGCCCTTGGTGTAGCTCATCCCGCCGCCGCGCGGCACGCAATCGAACCCGGCTTCCCGTGCCGCCACGATGATGGCAGCAAGCTGGCTGGTATCGGCGGGTGCCACCACCAGGGCCGCACTTTCGCTGCCGCGCGTATAGACATCCTGGGAAAAAAGCTCGCGTGCTGGATCGTCCCGGCGCACATTGCCGGCGCCGACAATACCGGCCAGCCGTACCGCCAGCGCGTCACTGCCCGCCGGCGGGGTGGGAAGGGTGGGGGAAAGCATGTTCATGGACCCGGACCTTTTATCTGGCTGCTTTTTATATTGATCTATTTATATACCTATATACCATATTGCCAATAGAAAGCCGTGCGGCATAAGCACCGGCAGCAAAAATCGGACGGAACAGGAGTGCAGGGTGTGGCGGAACCACAAATCTGTAAAGCCTATGTCGCAGTTGCCGGCGGGCAGGTGCATTACCGCCGCGCCGGTTCCGGCCCGCCGCTGGTGCTGTTGCATGACAGCCCGCGTTCGTCCCTGCTGCATCGGGATCTGATCCGCCATCTGGCAGACCGTTTTACGGTTTACGCCCTGGATACGCCGGGTTACGGGGAATCATCCCCGCTCACCCGCCAGGGGCGGGCCCTGGAAGTGGCGGATTTCGCCGAGGCGCTGGCGGCCACCGTCGCCGCCTTGGGGCTGGAGAAGGCGGGTTTCTACGGTTTCCATACCAGTTCCAAAATCCTGCTGGATTTCGCCGTCCGCCACCCGGAAAAGGTGGCGGTGGCGCTGCTGGATGGCATGTCCATCGCCCCCGGCGGCAAGCCCGATCCGGCCTTCATCGATGCCTATATGCGCCCCTTCACGGTGGATGCGGACGGGTCTTTCCTGGCGCGGGAATGGACGCGGGTGCGTGACACCTGGCGCTGGTTCCCCTGGTTTGCCGCCAGCCCCCCCAGCCGGATGCCCATCGCCCAGCCGCCGCTGGCGGAAATCCATGATTATTTCCTGGATTACGCCATGGCCGGGCCGAACTATGCCAGCGCCTACCGCGCCGCCATGGAACATCAGCCCCTGGACAATGTCAGCCGTATCACCGCCCCGACGCAGATTTTCGCCCGTGCGGATGATGTGCTGTTCGGTTGCCTGGACTTGCTGCCCAGCCCCGGCCCGGCGGGCCTGTCGGTGGCCCGCCTCTCGGCCGACCGCAGTCAGTGGATGGCCCATATCAAGGACATGTTCGAACACTATCGCGCCGACATGCGGGCGGTGCCGGCCCCGGTGGTCGCCATCGGCGGCCCCTTCAGCCACTATATCGATCTGCCCCATGGCCAGATGCGGGTGCAGTCCAATGCCGGCATCGGCCGGCCCATCCTGCTGCTGCATGATCTGCCGGGCGGGGCCATGGCAGCGGCGGGGCTGCAGGCCGCCCTGGCCGCTGGTGGCCGACCGGTTCATGCCCCGGACCTGCCGGGCTGCGGCCAGTCCGACCCGTTGCCCCTGGCCACGGCGGATGCCTATGCCACGGCCCTGGCCCAGGCGGTAACGGTGCTGGAACTGGGACCGTTCGATCTGGTGGCAAATGGCCTTTCCGTGCCCTTGGCCCTGGCCCTGCTGCGCGCGGGCCTGCCCATCCAGCGCGCCGTGCTGGATGGGATGCCACTGTTGGGGACGGAGGCCCGTGCCGGGATGCTGGATTATCTGGCGGCCCCGCTGACGCCGGATCGGGCGGGAACCCATGTGCTGCGCGGCTGGCACGCGCTGCGCGATGCGGCGGCCAGCTTCCCGGCGCAGGATGGCGGCATCCATGCTGTGCGCTGTGACAGTGCGGCGCTGGAGGGGCAATCGCTGTTCCTGCGTCTATTGGACATGCTGAAACAGCCCACCCACCAGGGCGATGCCCTGCGGGCCGCCTTTGATCATGATGCCGCTGTCCGTCTGGCGGATGTGCCGATGCCCATCCTGTTGCCCGTGGTGGCGGGCGACCCGCTTTATGGGCAGGTGCCGGCGGCGGCGCGGATGCTGGCCCGGGCCGATATCCAGCCGCGTCCGGCGGATGTGTCCGGGCGTGCCGCCCTTTTCCTTTCCTTCCTGGCCGGGTGAGACCTGATGACAGAATCCTTCGACCGTCACGGACGGATCAAGTGCGGCACCATCGCCACGCCGGTCTTCGATGCCTCGCTGGCCGATTACCGCGATGTGCTGGGGCTGGAACTGCTGGAACAGGGGCAGGTTGCCGCCGATCTGGCTGCAAGCTGGGGCGCCCCCGGCGTGGCCGGTGCCCGCACCGCCCTGCTGCGCCCGACCAGCGGCAATGGCTGCTATTACCGGCTGGTGGAAGTGGCCCCGACGCCAGATTACCGGCCCGCCCGGTCCTATGGCTGGGTTGCCTATGAAATCACCGTGGAAGATGTCTTCGCCCTGCATGAACGGCTGAAGGATAGCGGCTTTACCATCATCGGCCCGCCCAAGCTGGTGGAAGGGTTCAGCAATTTCATCCCCATGCAGGCCATCGGGCGGGGCGGGGAGATCGTCTATCTCAATCAGGTGCTGAAATCGATGAGCGACCTGGACCTGCCGATGGCCGGTTCCGGTGTGGACACGATCTTCATCGCCATTCTGGCGGCCTCTGACATCAAGGCCTCGCTGGCCTTTCAGGTGGAAAAACTGGGCTTTGCCGAGGGCGGCACCTACAACATCCCCTATAGCGTCATCAACAATGCCTTCGGCCTGCCGGCCGACAACCGCACCACCATCACCATGACCAAGGTGGACCGGCTGCCGGTGGCGGAGATCGACCTTTACCCCGCCGGCACCATCATCCGGCCCCGCCCAGAAGGCGGGCTGCCGCCGGGCAATGCGGTGTTGAGCTTCAACATTGATGATCTGGACAAGGTGACGGCCCCCTTTCTGTCACCGCCGGCCCGGCGTGACGGGCCGCTTTATGCGGGCCGGCGGGTGGCCACGGTGCTGGGGCCAGATGGCGAGATTTTTGAACTGATCGAAACAGGGAAGGGCGTGTGATGCGTGATGCCGGAAAAGGGGAGTTTTCCCGCGGCTGGACGGTACTGCTGGCGGCCCTGGTGGCCACCATGTGCGGTGCCTCACCCGTTCCCTTCAACACCATCGGTTCATTTCTGAAACCGCTTTCGGCGGAGTTCGGCTGGAATCCCGGCCAGATCATGATCGGCATCATGTGTTATGGCCTGACCGGCTGTATCATGGCGCCGATCGTCGGCGCGCTGGCCGATAAATATGGTGCCCGGCGTGTCGGCCTGTTGTCGCTGATCGGTTTCGGGCTGGCCTTTGCCGGGGTCGGGTTGGTGAGCAGCCTGCCCATGTTCTATGTCATGTATGTGCTGATCGGGCTGCTAGGCGTGGGCTCCACGCCCATTACCTGGTCGCGGGCGGTCAATCTCTGGTTCGTGCAGAACCGGGGGCTGGCCCTGGGCATCATGCTGCTGGGGACGGGGGTGGCCGGTTTCATCCTGCCCAGCCTGACCGTCTATCTGATCAATAATGCCGGCTGGCGGTGGGCCTATGGCGTGATCGCCTTGCTGCCGCTGCTGGTGGCCTTGCCCATCGTCATTGCCTTCATGCGCGAACCCAAGCCGGGGGAGGTGCCGAGCGCCGATGCCGGCGCCAGCACCAAGACCGGCTTCACCTTATCCGCCGCGCTGCGGGACAAGCGGTTCTGGATCATGATCGTCTCCTTCACGCTGGTCTCCATCGCCTATGGCGGGTTCCACACCAACCTGCAGAACATGATCCGCTTGAAGGGGATCAGCGATGGGGCTGGCGCCCTGATTGCCGGCTGTGTCGGCCTGTCCATCATTGTCGGCCGGGTTGGCACCGGCCTGCTGGTGGACCGGTTCTGGGCCCCGCTGGTGGCGCTGCCGCTCTTGTCCATGCCGGCTTTGGCCTGCGGCATCTTCATCACCGATGCGCCGCCTTTGGCCCTGATCGTGCTGGCCGCCGTGATGCTGGGCTTTGCGGCGGGGGCGGAAACCGACCTGATCGCCTATCTGGCCGGGCGCTATTTCGGCATGGCCTATTATGGCCGCATCTACGGAATGCTCTATGCCGCCTTCGCCGGTGGCTCGGCCATCTCCCCGCCGCTCTACGGCTATGTGGTGTCCACCCATGGCAATTACACGCCGATCCTGATCGCATCGGCGGTGATGTTCGTGGCGGGTGCCATCCTGCTGATGTTGCTGGGCCGTTATCCCACCAGTTTCCCCGCCGTCAAACCGGCCTGAAAGAGAAAGAAAGGAATATTCCCATGTCCAGCCGCATCGTCGCCCTTTTCAACCTGAAGCCCGGCGTCAGCGTTGAACAATATGAAGCCTGGGCCAAGGAAAAGGATTTGCCGGTGGTCAATGGCCTGAAGTCCATTGACAGCTTCGAGGTGTTCCGCGTCACCGGTTCCCTGACGGGCGGGGCGGTCCCCTATCAATATGTGGAGATCATCGATATCGCCGATATGGCTGCCTTCGGCCAGGATATCGCCACGGAGAAGATGCAGGCCATCGCCGCAGAGTTCCAGACCCTGGCTGATGTGGTGTTCCTGACCACGGACAAGCTGGGCTGATCCGCGAAAGACGAAAAAGGGGCGGTGCCGCCGGGCGCCGCCCCTTTTCCATATCAGCCCTCCAGGGCAGCCCAAATGGCGGCGGCAGCATCCTTTTCCTCTGCCAGCCGGTCGAACAGGGCCGCCACCCCCTCATGCCGGCCGCCGGCGCCGCCAAATTCCAGGCAGCGCCGGGCCTTTTCCAGATGTTCCTGGCGCGACAGCGGCCAGGAGGGGGCGCCGAACTGGGCGGTCACCTCCACCGATACCTCCCGCCCGTCCACCAGCGTGGCAATGGCGCGGGCCGGCACAAAGGCGGCGGGATCGGGATTGCCATCATCCTCCACCACGATCCGGCGGGCGATATCGGCAATGTCTGGATCATTCAGCCGCTCCGCCCCGAAATCGGCCAGGCCGACCGTGCCGCGCGTCAGCACCACCCCGCCCAGATAGGCAAAGCACAGCCGCGCATAGGCCGGTGCCATCTCCGCCTTGGGCGGCCGGCCGACCAGGCGAGCGATCAAGGGCGGGGCGCGGTAGACCAGCTTTTTCAGGTTGATGGCAGTCACCCCCTGTTCGCGCATCAGCATCTGGGTGGCCACGATGGCCCCATGGGCGGCGCGGCCGGTGGGGAAGGGCTTCCAGCTCACCTCCTCAATCCGGTAGGGGCCTTTCAAACCATCCAGCAGCCGGTTGATATCGTACCCCGTCTCAAACAGGGTCAGATAGCCAAACGGCCCATCGATGGAACCCAGCGGGCCGGGCAGCCCGGCGAGCGCCAGATCGACCGCCTGCAGGGCTGACCGGGCGGCACCGGCGATCTGCAAGGGCAGGGTGGGTTTGCCTTCCACATGCGCCTGCATGGTGCCGGATGCATAGGCGAGCGCATAGCCAAAAGCATTCAAGGTCACGTCGCGCGACAGGCCGCGCAGGTTGGCGATGGCGGCAACACAGCCAAAAATGCCGGCCGTAGCCGGGCGGAAGAATTTCAGCGGCGTTGTCACCGCCACCCCCAGCCCGGCGGCGATATCGACGCCTGCCACCAGGGCCGTCAACAGCCGTTCCCCATCATAGGGGCCGCTGCGATCCGCTTCGGCCAGCAGGGCAGAGGCGATGGTGGCTAGCGGATGCACCACCGCCGGTTCATGCACGCAGTCAAATTCCTGGGAATGGATTTGAAAGGCGTTGACGAAGGCCGCATGGGGGGCCGGCAGGCGCAGGCCCGGCCGGCCCAGCACCCGCCCGCCGCCATCGGCCCCCGGCTCCCCCCACAGGCGGGCGGCCGTCAGCACATCATCGGCATGGGCGGCCTTGGCCCCGGCAATGCCCACACACAGGCTGTCATGCAGGAAGGTGGCCGCCATGGTGCGCGTGTGCGGGGGCAGATCGGCCCAGCGCTGCGACAGGACATGATCGACAAGGATTTCAGCGGCGTTGGGCAAGGCGGAAACTCCTGGGACGGATGCGGATTCCGGTTCAAACCTACATAATGGTATGTCATTATACCATTCAAAATCCAGATCCGGGTAATGATAGGGAAGCAGCATGTCGGTGATTTTGACCCGTGACACGCCTTTTGAGGCGACCGTCCCCCTGTTGGTCGTGGGCGGTGGTGCCTGTGGCCTGACGGCGGCGCTGGCCGCCCGTGACGAGGGGGTCGAGGTCGTGGTGCTGGAACGTGATCCCCTGCCGCAGGGCAGCACCTCCATGTCACTGGGCGCGCTCTGCGCCTCCGGCTCCGCTGAACAGAAGCGCCATGGCGTGGATGATGGCGAAGAACGCTTCTTTCAGGATGTGATGGCCAAGACCCATGGCACGGCCGACCCGCTGCTGGCCCGCGTGGTGGGGGCGGAATCAGGCCCGGCGCTGGATTGGCTGGCCGAACGGCATGGGGTGGAACTGGTGCTGGAAACCGGCTGGAAGCCCGCCTTCGGCCATAGCGTGATGCGGATGCATGTCACCCCCGGCCGCACCGGCGCCGACCTGATGGAACGGCTGGTGGCGGCGTGTGAGCGGGCGGGGGCCGATATCCTGACCGATGCGCATGTCACCGCGCTTTATGCCGATGGGGAGCGGGTGACGGGCGTGCGCCTGCAGCGCCCCGATGGCAGCACGGAGGATATCGGCTGTGACGCGCTGGTTCTGGCCAGTTGCGGCTTTGGTGGCAATCACCAGATGGTGGCAGAAAACATCCCCTCCATGGCCCATGCCCGCTATTTCGGCTGGGAAGGCAACCAGGGCGACGCCATCCTGTGGGGCAAGGCGCTGGGGGCCGGTCTGGGCGATATGGATGCCTATCAGGGCCTGGGCCTGTTGGCCGATCCGCAGGGGATCGACGTCAATCCCCGCCTGCTGATCGAAGGCGGGGTGCAGGTCAACCAGCGGGGTGAGCGTTTCGGGCATGAGCTGGAGGATGTCTCCGGTGCCGGTGCCCGCGTCATCGCCCAGCCGGGCGGTGTGGCCTGGGTGATCTATGACGATCGCATCCACCAGAATTGCAAGGAACTGCCGCAATATAAGGTGCTGTCTGGACTGGGTGGTATCCGGTCTGCCCCCGATATCGAAGGGCTGGCGGCACAGGCCGGCATCGATCCGGCGGGGTTAGCCCGTACCATGGCGGAGGTGGCCGGGTTCGTCGCCAGCGGGGAGAAGGATGGTTTTGGCCGTGCCTTCCCCGGCCCGGTACTGGCATCACCCTTCTATGCCGCCCGCGTCACCGGCGCGCTGTTCCACACCCAGGGCGGTTTGCTGGTAGATGAGAATGCCCAGGTCCGCCGGGCGGATGGCGGCTTGTTGCCCAACCTGTATGCCGGCGGCGGTGCGGCCCGTTCCATCGGCGGCCCCGGCCCGTCCGGCTATCTGCCGGGGGCGGGGCTGTGCATGGCCGTAACGCTGGGCCGGCTGGCCGGGCGGGCGGCGGGGCGGGCGGTGAAGGGGTGAGGGTTAGTCACACTTCGGGAAACATATTTTGAACCGTCATTCCCGCGAAGGCGGGAATCCATAATCCGTTCTGTCGCTTGGATTCCCGCTTTCGCGGGAATGACGGCGGTGGGGTTAGCCCCCACCCGACCCAACAGACTAAAAACCACCATCCAGCCCCACAAAAACAGGGAGACTTCACATCATGTCGCAGAACACAGGCCGCTTTGCCGGCAAGGTTGCGGTTGTCACCGGGTCCGGCCGCCGGGCCGGGTTGGGGGAGGCGATTGCCCGCCGGCTGGCCGCTGATGGGGCCAGCATCGTGCTGTCCGATATTGGCCGTTCCGCCGATGCCGCCACGCCCGACAGCATGATCGGCGGCATGTCGGAGATGCAGGCCCTGGCCGCCGACATTGCCGCCAGCACCGGATCGCGGGTGGAAACCTTCGTCTGCGATGTGCGCAAGATCGACTCTATGCGCGCCATGGCGGCCTTCGCGGTAGAGAAGCTGGGCGGGCTGGATTTCTGGATCAACAATGCCGGCATCGGCTACATCATGAAGCCGCTGCTGGAGCTGGAGGTCGAGGAATGGCAGGCGGTCATCGATGTGAACCTGACCGGCTGTTTCAACGGTATCAAGGCGGCGGCTGAAATCATGGTGCCGGCGGCCAAGGGCGGGCGCATCATCAATATCGCCAGCCAGGCCGCCAAGTCAGGCTTCCCGTTCGCCGCCGGCTATTGCTCCTCCAAACATGGTCTGGTCGGGCTGGTGCGCTCCACGGCGATTGAGCTGGGGCGCCACAAGATCACCGTCAATAATGTCTGCCCCAACCATGTCACCACCGGGCTGGGCGCCTGGCAGAATGAATATTTCTCCAAGCAGCTTGGCATGACGATGGAGCAATATCTGGACGCCATGAAGGGCCGTATCCCCATGGGCCGCCCCGGTGTGCCGGCGGATACGGCCAATGCGGTGGCCTTCCTCTGCTCCGACGAGGCGGTCTATATCACCGCCGAAAGCATGAATGTCTCCGGCGGTGAGGAACCGCACTGATCAGGATGGGGTGCAGACGGGGGGAACGCCCCCCGCTTACCCTTCCGATTTCCAGGCGCTGCTGCCGCCCTTGCGGTTGGAGCGCATATGGTATTTGAACCGGTCGGGCCGGTAATGGGCGTAGAGCAACTGCACCGCCCGGCCTGACTTGTCCCGCATCACCCGTTCAATGCGCAGCAGCGGCGCGCCGGGGTCCAGCCCCAGATGGGCAGCCAACGGCGGCTCGGCCGCCACAGCGGTGATCCATTGTTCCGCCTCGTGCGCGGCGGCGCCGATCCGTTCCAGCAGCACCAGGGTGGGCGTCGTTTCCATATCCTGCCGGCTGATCCGGGCCGCGATATCGGCCGGCATATACTGCACCAGATAGGAGAAGGGCTCGCCAGATAATTTGCGCAGGCGCACCGCGCGCTGCACCGGGCTGCCCGGCTCAATATCCAGCAGATCGGCGACGATGCTGGAGGCCGGGCCGTCGCTGGTCTCCAGTATCTCCACTTCCGTTTCCAGGCCCAGGGTCTTCAGGCTTTCGATCAGATTGTCGAAACTGCCATGGACCTGGGGCAGGGCGGCCGATGCCGTCACCACCGTGCCGCGCCCGCGATGCCGGCTGACCAGATCATGGGCCGCCAGTTCATTCAGCGCGCGCTTCACGGTGATGCGGGAGACATCGAACAGCTTCGCCAACTCCTGTTCACCGGGAATGACCGAATTGGCCGGAAATTCCCCGGTCCTGATCTTTTCCCGCAGCACGAGAAAGATCTGGTGGTAAAGCGGGGTGGGGGCGGAATGATCCAACTGGTCCGGGCTCAGTCCTGTATGGGTGTTGGGCTGGTCCATCGATCTCCGCCGGCTCGCCTGTTCTAGGGTAGATATTTCAGCTATATCGGATCGCGCCGTCGCGCAAGCCTGCCTGATAGGTCATTGACAATCAAATGATTGTCAATTCAGACGGCTGCACACAGCCGCAACCTGCCCTGGCAAGCACGCCGGCCAGACTGTCGCCCAGCGGCTTGATGCGATAGGGCAGACCGCTGACATAGGGCCGGATGGTCAGCGTCAGCAGGCGCGGGCTCTGCATCCGCGCCGCCTCGTCCAGCAGCCAGTCGGCGGCATCGCCCACCTGCGCCACCCATTCATGTTCAGGCCGGGAATAGCCGATCAGGATTTGCCAGTCATCCAGCTCGTTGGACAGCGGCAGGGCCGTCAGATCGCCCGACTCCGTGGCAAAACGGGTGGGCAGATCGTCATGGGCCCAGTCGGCAAACCAGCGCAGGCCGGCAGCGGCCAGCCGGGCCGGGGTCTGGAAACCCTCCGCACGGGCCGGGCTGATCCAGCCGGTGGGGCGCTGGCCGCTGGCCGCTTCAATGGCGGACAGCGTGTCGGCGATGTAGCGGTTTTCCACCTCCGCCGACAGGCCGGAATGGTGCAGCGCATCGGTGTCCCAGCCATGGGCGCAGATATCATGCCCTGCTGCCACCACGTCGCGCACCAGTTGCGGGTAACGCTCAGCCACCGCCCCCTGCACGGCGAAGGTGGCCTTCACGCCCAGCTTGGCAAACAGCTTCAGCAGGCGATAGGCGCCGACCCGGTTGCCATAATCGCGCGTCGTGTAATGGCGCAGGTCGGGATAGGGCGTCTGCATCGCGCCCGGTGCCTTGAAGGGCTGGCCGGACGGGTTCAGCGGGAAGAATTCCAGCGGCACCACCACCCACAGGCCCAGCTTCAACCCGTCCGGCAGGGCGATGGGCTGGCGATCGGGCAGGGGGGCGGCCGGGTAATGGGCATGGTCCGGCCCGGCCTTGCGCTGCGGATAGACCAGATAGCTGTCGGGAAGGGTGCTCATGCCGCATCTCCTGCGGGATTGAAGCCGGTGCCGGGCCGGGCGCAGCCGCGCGCCTGGATATCGGCCAGGGACTGGTCGTAATGGTTGGCGAGGTAGAATTCGGCGATTTCCTTCGCCGTCGTCACCCAGATATCATCGCGGTGGCTGGTGATATAGCGCAGCGCCTCACGGAACGGCCCCATCCGGTGCGGATGGCCCACCAGATAGGCGTGAAGCGGGATGCACATCACCGTGCCCGTTTCCGCGCCTTCTTCCAGCAACTGGTCGAAATGGCGCATCAGCGCGTCGGCATAGGCGCGCGGGCTCTGGTGATAGACGCCATAGGTGATGACGTCATTGACCTCCAGACTATAGGGCATGGAGATCAGGCGGTTCTTGCCCTTCACCTTCATCGGCTGTGGCTGGTCATCCTGGAACAGGTCGCAACTGTACCAGAATTCATATTCCGCCAGCAGGTCCATGGTGCGTTCGGTATGGGTCAGCGCCGGGGCCAGATAGCCGCGGATACGCTGGCCCGTGGCATCCAGCACCGATTTGATGCTGTCCTCAATGACCGCGCGCTCCTGCGCCTCGGTCATATTATAGGAATAGCGGGTGTTATAGATGCCGTGGCTGAAGAATTCCCAGTTCCGGTCCACGCAGGCCTGAATGATTTCCGGGTGGTGGTCCAGCATGGCGCAGGACAGGCTGATGGAGCCCCGCACGCCACATTCGTCCATCGCCTCCATCAAGCGCCAATGGCCGACCCGGTTGCCCCAGTCACGCGCGGAATAGGGCACCACATCCGGGTGCGGCCGGCCCCAAGGCTTGCGCGACGGGTTGATGGGCGGGTCCAGCTCGTAAAACTCAATATTGGGGGCGACCCAGAAGGCCAGCTTCTTTTCTCCCGGCCAGACAATCTTGGGCCGGTCCTGATAGGGCCAGAAATCATACAGATTGGGATCGCGGTGCATGGGCTTGGTTTCCCGGAATGATGCGATATCGATAAGGGGCGGGGCTGCCTGCGGGACGGTTACTTGCCCGCCAGGGCGGCCAGATGCGCCTCTACCTCCGCCACACCCACCACATCGGCATATTTCAGCAGCAGGTCGGTCAGGTTGGCGAAATGATAGCTTTCATGCTTATCGGCCACGCATTCTTCCGGCACGATGGTGCGATAGCCGCGCGACAGGCTGTCCACCGCCGTGGCGCGCACACAGCCGGACGTGCTGCCGCCGGTCACCACCACCGTGTCGATCTTGTGCCAGACCAGATAGGATTGCAGCGGCGTTTCATGGAAGGCGGACGGCATCCGCTTGTCATAAACAAGGTCCACCGCCGCATCGATCTCCACCCGCGGATCAAAGGCGTGGCGCTCACTATCTTTGCGGATGTTCTGCAGGCTGTCGGGCGTGTTGGTGCGCGTCCCCCAGATGCCGGCATCGCCGCCATCTGCCTTATAACACACACGCGTCCAGACCACCGGCATCCCCAGCGCGCGGGCAGCCGCGCTGATGCGGTTGACATGGGCGATCTGGTCCGGGTCGGTGACATAGGCCGAAACCGGGAACAGGTCGGGCCTGGTATAGGCCTGCTGGAAATCCACATTCACAATGGCCAACCGTTGGCCAAAGCCGAACTTGGCCCGCGTCGGGTTTGCCTTCACCCGTTGATAGATTTCGCGGGCCGTCTTTTCCTCACGCACCATGGTCGATTCAAAACGCATCGCCAGACCCTTTCAGCGCCCCCTGTTGGGCAGATAGATGGTATATCTTTATACCATGCTAATCCATCAACCCGGGGGCGCTCAACCCCTTATAGAGGTGGGGGTGAAAGATCAGGCCGGGCGATAGATTGCATAGACCTTGGCCACATGTTCCCGGCTTTCCCAAGAACAGTCGGCCCCCTGCTCCACCAGGAAGACAGCGCCCTGATGGAAGGTACCTTCCCGCCCGGCCCCGTCGACAAAAGTGACGCTGCCGGCCAGCAGGTGCATCAGCTCATAATGGCGATAGGACATCGACCGGCGGTGATAAGGCGTGCTGTCCCAGACGCCGCACATGAAGGTGCCGCTGGCGGATTTATAGCTGGTATGGTTGCGGCAGGATGGGGTGGGGGAAATCAGCAGTTCGGCCAGCGGCGCGCCGGATGGTTCCAGCGCCGCGTCATGGTCGATGGCCAGGGGCTGGTCGGCACCTGGTTCCCCCGGTTCGGCGCAGCGCATGATGATCGCCTGCGCCCCGGCGGTGGAGGAATAGTGGAACGCCCGCCCGCGCGGAATGACGGCACTGGCATCGGGGCCCAGCGCGATGCTGGCACTTGCAGCGCTGATCGTCAGATCACCCTGCAAAAGGATAATGAATTCATCCCCCGCCAGGGCCGCCACGGCACCGGCACCGGGCGCCAGCGACAGGGCGGCCACGCTGACCGGGCCGGGGACCAGATCCAGCGCCGCGCGGGCTTCCAGATAGCCACCGGGGGGCAAGGCCGCCATGGCCTCGGTGGCGAAGCTGCGCAAATCGAAGAAGCTGAAAACCCTGCCGCTCTGCATCTTTGTCACCCTGACAATATGAAAGCGGCAGGATAACGGGCCCCTGCCGCCCGCCGGCACTGTTCACGGGCGGGGCCGTGGCATCATCTGCCGCCGACAGGCGGCAGCACGGCATCCGCCAGCAGCCCGTCAAGAAGCCGGCCGCAGCCCCAGCCAGCGGCGCGCGCCCGTCAGACGCCGCAACAGCAACAGGTCCAGCAAGCCGATGATGATCAGCGATGCCCCCAGCACAGGCAGCAACAGGGCGAAGACCAGCAACAGCCCCGTCATCAGGGCGGCACTGCCCCGGAAGCGCAGGGCCGGCGGGGCACCCAGGGCCCCCGTGGGCCGGCGCTTCCACCACATCACCGCCCCGCTGACCGACAGCAGCACCAAACCCAGTGCCGCCAGCACGCCCAGCGCCTGGTTAAAGGGTCCGAACAACTGGCCCTCGTGGGCGGCGACGCCGATGCCGACAGCACGATCGATGATGTGCCGGTCGGCGAAATCCTGGCGGTAAAGCACCGCACCGGTCATGCCATCCAGGTCCACGGAGACGCGTTCCGGCCGGTTCTGGCTCATCCCCCGCACCGTCCAGGGGCCGTCGGCGGCCTTGGGCGGGTTGATCAGCACCGGGCCGGCAATATGCAGATCGGCTGCCCGTGCCGCGATCTCCGTCAAACCAACGGCGCCCGCCAGCATCATGGCCGGGTCATGGTGATGGGCATGGGCCGACGCGGCGGCATCTTCCGCCGCATCGGCCGCCTTTTCCGCCGCCCGGCTGGTGGTCCAGTCCTGCCGGCCTGCGGTGGTGCCGGTCGCTTCCCGCGCCATCTTGAACCCCGCCCCCCAGACGGTGGCCCAGGGCAGCCCGGTCAGCAGCAGGAACAGGGCCAGCAGCGAAATCCAGAAACCGACCACGGCATGGATATCCCGCCAGAAGGTCCGCCCGCCCGCCCGCAGGCGCGGATAGGCGGTGCCGGCCCAGCCCTGGCCGTTGCGCGGCCACCAGAGGTAAAGCCCGCTGACCAGCATGACGATGCCCCAGCAGGCCGCCAGTTCCACCAGCAGCGACCCGCGATCCCCCATCAGCAATTCGCCATGGATGCGCTTGATCTGCTGCATCAGCCGGTCTTCATCGGCCACCTTGTGCAGGATGGCCAGGCTTTCCGGGTGGACATAGACGCGCCAGAGCGTGCCGCCCTTGTCCCGCACCAGCACCCGCACCGCCTGGCCCGGTTCCGGCAGGATATAGCTTTGCAGCCGTCCCCCCGGCACGGCGGCCACCGCCGCCACGGCCTGGGCATCGGCATCAGCGGCGGGGCCGGCAAGGGCGAGCCTGTCATAGGGCCGGTCGATCCAGGCCTCCACCTGCGGCTTGAACAGGTAGAGCATCCCGGTCATCGACAGGATGATGATGAAGGGCACACAAAACAGCCCGGCATAAAAATGCCAGCGCCAGATGGTGCGGTAATCCAGCCAGCCCTGCCGGGCCGGCCTTTCCAGGCTCGCCACGCTCATGGGATCAGCCCTTCCATTTCAGTTCGACGGTGAAGGTGCGCTGTGGATAGGGATGGAAGACCCAAGCCTTGTCATTGCCGATATTATCGACGCCAAAGCTGAACTCTGTCTGGTCGGTGACCTGCCAGGAGAGCTTGGCGTCAAAAATCATCAGTTCCGACGTATAGCCATAAGTGTCACCGCGCTGGGTGCCTTCCAGATTGGTATTGGGGCGCGAGGCATAGCGCCAGCCGGTGGAGAATTTCCAATCCTCCGCCAGCCGATAGCGCAGATTGCCGTTCAGCCGCCATTTCGGGATACGCGGGAACTGCACCCCTTCGGAGACGGGAACGGAGCGGTTGCGCACGGTCTGGGCATCGATCCAGGCGGCGTTGAAATCCAGGTCCAGCCCATCCAGGCCGACATCCACCGCCTCGATGATCGCTTCCATGCCCCATTGGCGCACCAGATCGATATTCTTGAAGGAGGTGGTGATGACGCCGAACTGGTTGAAACCCTGCTGGCTGAAGATGGCATCTTCCACCCGCTGATAGAACAGGCTGCCGGTCAGGCGGACATCCCCCATCTTGTGATGCAGCATCAGGTTGGCATCACGCGATTCTTCTGCCTTCAGGTTGGGATCAAAGCTGCCAAAGTCGAAATTATTGTTGCTGTCAAACTTGCCCTGGAACAGTTCCCCCACCGTGGGGAAGCGGGTGGCGGTGGCCAGGGAGAGCTGGGCCATCCAGTCTTCCGCCAGTTCGGCGCGGATGCCCAGCGTGGGGTTCACCGCTGTTTCCTTGCGGTTGGCATAATCCTGGAAACGCGGCCCCGTCTTGCTCTGTGTGCCGATCGAACCGTCAAAGGCACGCCATTGGTCCAGCCGGGCCCCGCCGGTCAGCCAGACCGCATCGGCCACCTGCCATTCATCATCGATGAAGAGGCCAAGCTGGCGCGTCTTGCCCTGGGTGCGGCTGGCGAAGGTGGGCGCGCTGGCCGCGCGCCAGTTCTGCACATTATTGGTGATCTGATCGGTGTAATAGAGGTTGCTGTTGATGCCGACCGCCAGATCATGGCGGCCCCACTGGCGTTCCAGCAGCAGATCACCCGTCCACCAGCCGGTATCCCCCTGGTTTGTATCGGTGCCGGCCCCGTTCCTGATGCCATTCTCATAGCCGGTGGAGGTACGGCTGCGCTGCTTGTCGACCAGATAATGCGACAGGTTCAGCGTCACGTTCCAGTCGGCCAGCGGGCCGGCCAGCCGCAACCCGCCCAGGAACTCCCGCTTCTCCGACAAGGACAGGTTCATGGCGGGCAGTGTGTAGGTCTTGCCGGCCACCTGCACCCGGTTATTGGCCGTGGTGAAGACGGGATTGCCATTGGCATCGCGCAGATAGGTTTGCGGATTGGTGCCGTCACCATCCGACAGCCAGGCCACCAGCATGGCCGTGGCGTTCCAGCCATTGCTGAAATCATAGCCGATGCGGGCGCGCACCTGATCCTGGGCCGTGTCATCGGTGGCATAGGCCCCGGAAACCGGGGTTTTGGTGATCAGGTCCGGATCGGTGACCGCACCGGTGACGGGCGTTCCGGCGGCCCCGCCCTTGACCTCGCTCAACTGATAGAATTGCTGGGGATGGCCCTCATTCTCCAGCCGGCGATAGGAGAGCCGGGCGCTCCACGGCCCATCCTGCTGCTTCCAACTGAAACCGGCCTCCCCGGTATAGCCCTGGAAATTCTTGTCAGTGCCGTATTGCTTATAGGGCTGCACGAAATATTGCGCGGTGGCAAAGCTCTCTGTCCCGTCGGCGGGCGGTTTGGTAGCGATGGAGATGATGCCGCCCATGGAATTGCCGGCATAACGCGACGAATAGGGGCCATAGACGATATCGAACTGTTTCACCTCCCCGGGCCCCACCACGCCCCATTTGGGCGGGAAACCGAAGCTGTTGCCCAGGAAATTGGAGATGACAAACCCATCCACCAGCACCAGCGTGCGGGCGGACTGGGTAGAATGGGTGCCACGGAAGCCGGGCACCCCGTTGGCATCGCCGATATAGCGTTTGCGCACGAAGAAATTCGGCGCGTATTTCATCAAATCTTCGACATTGACCGCATTGATGGCGGCAAACTGTTCCTCGCCCAGGGAGACCGACAGGCCACGCGGTTCGATGCTGATCGGCGCGTCACGCTGGCCGACCACGATCACTTCCGCCATCTGGCCGGCGGCATCCGCCACCTCCATTGTTTCGGCAAGGGCGGGGGGCGCAAGGGCGAACAACGCCACGGAAGCCAGGCTCCGGGCGCGCAGGGAGAGAGGGGACAATTTCACGTCCTCCGGCAGGCGGGGCCTTCCCCGCTGCCTCAATATCAGGGCAAACCGTAGCCACCGGCACCAACGGCCGGCGGGACATCTGAAACGGGGGATCAGATGGCCAGTGGCGGCGCCCTGGCGCCCGGTGGGGCGCAGGCCAGAAGACGGGAGAGGGGGACGCAAACCGCCAGCGGCCGGATCAGCCGACATGGCAGCAAAGGCAGCAACAGGGCCGCCAGGAAAAGGATGGGGGTGAAGCCCACCAAGGCCGCAAAGGGGCAAAGCCCCTGCTGGTGCTGATCCACCGGGCCATGCTGGCCGCCGGTGCCATCATCCAGCTTGATGCTGCGTTCGCCCGCGCCAGTACAGATGACCAGCCAGCCCTGGCCGTTACCGGTATCAAGGTTGGGCATGAAGCCAGCCGGGATCAACCCGCGCAGCACCAGGGCAGCCAGCAGCAGCCACGCCGCAAAGCGACGTGTCACCATTCCGCTGAATGCTGATCCACCCCTGTTCATACCTTCCCTTTTGGCGGTTCCCTTGCGCGCGGTCAACGGGATGTTATTGCGACGCTTTGGTAAGGGTGACCATCAAAATGGAAAAGCCCGGCCACGCGCGGGTAAACGCGCGGCCGGGCTTTTTTCAGCGGGGGTTCAGTCCCGCTACCGCATCAGAACTTGCGGGTCAGCGACACGCGGTAACGGCGCGGTTCGCCATAATAATAACCATTGAACACCGAGGTCAGATACAGCTTGTTGGAGCAGTTCTTGCACTCAAAGCCCATCCGCCAGTCCCCGTCATCAGACAGATAGCTGGCCCCGACATTATAGAGCGTGTAGGAGCGGGCGAAGGTTTCCAGTGCCGTCGGTGTGCGCGGGTTGGATGGGGTGGTGTTGGACGCCGTGGTCCAGAACCCGCCGGTATAATTGGCCTCACCCGTGAAGATGAAGGAGCCGTTCAGCGTTTCCACCGGCACGGTATAGGTGGCGCCAATAGCCAAGGAGCGCTTGGGGAAGCGTGACAGCTCGTCCGACGGATCGATGGCGTTGACGAAGGCACCGGCCGCATTGGTGAAGGACTGGGCCGCCGGGTTGACGCGGGTATATTTGCCTTCCTGCAGGCCCAGGGTGGCGAAGACATCCAGACCAACGGCCGGACGCACGGTGAATTCGAACTCCAGACCCTTCACCTGGATATCGCCGGCATTGTTCTGCGTGGACAGCGTGGTGCCGGGCAGCGGGCCAGGGGTGGTGTAGGAGAGCTGCAGGTTATCGGTGTTGGTAACAAAACCGGTGACATTGAAGCGGACCCGGCGGTCGAACAGGTCACTCTTCACGCCCGCCTCATAAGACCAGGCGGTTTCCGGCTTCATGTCCTGGAAGCTCTGCGGCAGATAGGCGGTGCGGCTGTTCCAGCCGCCGGACTTGTAGCCGTTGGTGGCGCTGGCAAACAGCATGATGTCCTGATCGATCTTATAGTTCAGACCGAATTTCGGGGTCACCTTGTTGGTTTCCAGCCGAGTCTTGATACCGGCAGCCACAATATCCGTGGTGGTGATGCCACCATAGGCGGTCGGCTTCAGGTCCAGCTTCTTCACCTCGTTGGTGAAGCGGGCACCGACCACCGCCGTCAGCTCATCCGTCAGCTTATAGTCGAACTGCGCATAGGCAGCGTAGGAGCTGGTCGTGTTGCGGATGTCACGCACGCTGGAATAGCCGCGACGGCCATTGCAGCTCATGTTGCCATCACCGAACAGACCGTTGGAACAGGAAACGGTACCACCCAGCACCTGCCCGGCCAGGGTCTTGTTATCTTCGTAGAAGTAATAAAGACCCGCCACATAGCTCAGCCGGTCATCAAACAGATTGCCGACCGCCTTGAATTCCTGGCTGACCATGTCATAGCCGCCATCATTCGTCAGATAGAACGGCACCGGGTTGCTGGTGCGCGAGGCCGGGTTGGAGAAATCGACAACGAATTGCTGATCGATGGTGCGATAGCCGGTGATGCTTTCCAGCGACACGCCATCCAGACGCCATTCGATATCAGCGGTGGCAGCGGTGGTGTTATATTCGGTGCGCAGGCCACGATTATTCAGGGCATCGGCCACCAGATCGCTGGTGCCGCCATGCTTGGTCGCCGCCGCACGCGTTTCGCCCGTTTCATTGGCGAAGGTACGCAGGTACAGGCCGGCACCATCCATATGTTCCACCGACAGATCGATGGTCACATCATCATTGGGCAGCAGGCGGACAGCGCCACGGCCGCCCCAGTTGGTCAGGTCATTCAGCTTTTCGCCATTGGCGACATTGCGCGTCCAGCCACTGTCATCGGCATAAAAGCCGGTGAACTTGGTCAGTACTTTTTCGCTGACCGGAACATTCACGTCCCCGCGCACCACCACCTGATTATAGTTACCATAGCTGGTCTGCAGGAAGCCGCCCAGCTCATCGCTCGGCTTCTTCAACTTGACTGAAATGGCGCCACCGGTGGAGTTGCGGCCGAAGGTCGTGCCCTGCGGACCACGCAGCACTTCCATCTGTTCCACGTCGAAATAGCCGTAATTATTGGCATTCTGACGCGGCACCACCACATCATCCACATAGGTGGAGACGGCGGGGTCGATGGTGGCGATCTGCTCCGTCGAGCCGAGGCCACGGATATAATAGGTGTTGGCGCTGGGGACGCCGGTATTGTTGGAACCGAACAGGTTCGGCACCGAACGTACCAGATCCAGCGTGGAGGTGATCTGGCGGTTTTCCAGATCGGCCGCCGTGAAGGCGGAAACCGCCACCGGCACATCCTGCAGGCTGGCGGTGCGGCGGGTCGCCGTCACCACAATCTCTTCAAGCTGCAGGCCGCTATTATCCTGCGCCAGGGCCGGCAGCGCGGCCGCCAACAGGGCCAGCGAAGCGCCCAGCTTCAGGGCCAACGGCATACGGACAGATTTCAGATGCGAATTGTTCATGGTCTCCAGCCTCCTGTTTTCCTTCAATACGGTCCGGTTCATGCCAGGGCCGCGTTTTGTGTGATATTGGTATAACATTATATCATGTGAAAGACTTATTTTTGCCTGTGCTGCTGTTTTTTGGCGATACAAGTATTCTTCGATATTTTTCAGTAACTTACCTGTATTCTGCCGTTTCGCTCACAGCACCACGGGTTCCGTGTTGTGCTGTTCCGCCGGGTCGCGCTCCACCAGATTGATCAGCACACCGTCCGGATCACGCAGGCAGACTTCCATCTGCTGGCGATGCGGCATGTTGAAGGAAATGGCATCCGGCGCCCAAACAGCACCCGCAGCGCGGGCGGCGGCAATGGCGTCCGCCACCGGCTTGGCATAGATGACCAGCGCCACTTCCCCGATCCGGGGCGGGCCCTCGCTGGGGGGCAGGGCAGGCGGCACCGGGTCGGTCACCTCAAACAGGCCGACCATGCCGAAATTGGGGCCACCCTGTTTCTTCAATATCCGGCAGCGCACCTTGCTGCTGTCGGGAATGAACAGCACGCCGGCGGCAGACGGGCCGTCCAACATGCCATCGAAATAGACGCCATCGAACCCCAGCGCCTGATAAAAGGCGGTGGAACGGTCGAGATCGCGCACGAAGACAGCAGCGCGGATCAAGGCGGAAATCGCGTGGGCCATGATCATGTTCCTTTCGCGGAACCGGTGAGGGGGCGACACCGTCGCGGAATCGCTACCACTCTTATTGATATGTGTTTATACCATTTCATGGGTTTTCTCCCTTGGCAAGCCGTATCTGGTTACAGGGGAATGCTTACCAACCGATGATCTTCACGCCTGCAGGAGCATCCCGCCCGTGACCCAAAGCCCCCTGAACCAGCGTCCTGTCGCCACCCGCCACTTCATCCATATTGACGGCCGCACGGTGCATTACCGGCGCTGGGGGCAGGGGCCGGTGGTGCTGGCGCTGCACGGTTCCCCGCAATCCTCCCGCACCATGACGGCGCTGGGGGAGGGGATGGCCGCGCGGGGTTTCTGCGTCATCGCCCCTGACACGCCGGGCAACGGGCTTTCCAGTCCCCTGGCGGATGATTGCCCGGAAACGGAGGCCTATGCGCTGGCCTTGAAACAGTTTGTCGATGCGCTGGGGCTGGAACGGTTCGGGCTCTATGGTTTCCATACCGGCGCCACCACGGCCTGCGCCTTCGCCGCCCTGTATCCGGAACGGGTGACGGGGGTACTGTTCGACGGGCTGCCGTGCTGGACCGCCGATGAGCGCGCCCATTTCCTGGCCGATTACCTGCCGCCGCTGCGCCCCCACTGGGACGGATCACACATGGCCTGGGTCTGGGCCCGGATGGAAGAACAGTTGATCTTCTTCCCCTGGCACCTGCCCAGCCTGGCGGCACGCATGGATTATGATCTGCCCCAGCCCCCGCATCTGCATGAAAATGCGCTGGAGATGCTGGAAGCAGGCGATGCCTATCGCAAGCCCTATCGCGCCGCCTTCGTCTTTGATCCCGCCCGCTGGCTGCCCCGGCTGCGCTGTGAGCATCTGATTCTGGTGACCGCGAAAGACCCGCTTTGCCCGCATCTGGGCCGGCCGGGCCTGATGGGGGCGAACAGCAACATCCTGCCCGACAGCCCGGCCCTGCAGCAGGCCGCCATGGGCTGGCTGGCCGCCCGGCCCGGCATTATGGCACCCAGTCCGGTGGAGAGTGGTGATGCGTTCGGCATCGGCCGGGGGCAGGTGTCAGGTGTCACCGGCCCCATCGGCTGGCTGGGTCGCCGCAGCGGCACCGGCCGGCCGCTGGTGCTGCTGCACGATGCCGGCGGCAATGCGCTGGACATGCGGCCGGCCCTGCGCCTGATCGATGGGCCGGTGCTGGCGCTGGATCTGCCCGGCCACGGGCTTTCCAGCCGCGCCCAGCCGCTGACCGTGGTGACGGACATCGCCGCAGAACTGACGGCGGCCCTGTGCGGGTTGGGCCTGGAACGCCCACGGGTGGCCGGGCACGGCTTCGGTGCCGTGCTGGCCGCGCAATTGGCCGCCAGCGGTGTGGCGTCGGACAGCATCGCCCTGGGAATGCCCGCCCCGGCGCTGGACCCGGTATTGGGGGCCCCATCGCTGGCGCCGGAATGGGACGGCGCGCATCTGCTGCGGGCCTTCCGCATCGCCCGCCGGGAACGGCTGTTCGCCCCCTGGTACGATGGCAGACAATCACAGGCGATTCTGCCCCAGCCCAGCCTGGACCTGCCCGGCATTCAGGCCCGTGCCCTTTCCCTGCTGCGTGCCGGGACGCACTGGCCGGCCGCCCTGCAGGCCCATGCGGCCATGGATGTGGCGGGCCTGTTCGAAGGGCTGGGCGGCCGGCACCGGCTGTTGGCAGAGGGGCAGGGGCCGGCAGCGGATTGGGCGCATCTGCTCCACGCGTAAAGGGTTTCCCTGATCCATTAAATGCTCTATGAATAGATCATTATACCAAATCAGGGATACCCGATGCTGATCGAGCCGCTCGTCACCCTGCTGCATCTGTTGATCTTCGTCTATTGGCTGGGCGGCGATCTGGGGGCCTTTTATTCCTCCACCATTCTGACCGACAGCAAATGCAGCGCGCCGCAGCGCGCCACGGCGCTGCGCATCCTGATGGCGGTGGACATGGCACCGCGCACGGCGCTGATTCTGTCCCTGCCCACCGGTCTGACCCTGGCCTTCGTCAAGGGCTGGCTGGGGGCCATGCCGGGGGCCGCGGTGGCCGGCATCTGGGCCGTCTGTCTGGTCTGGCTGGCGCTGGCCTGGGCCGTCCATGCCAGCCATGGCAAGGTCGCCTTCTATAAGCAGGCGGACATGGTGATCCGCTGGTCGGCGCTGCTGGTCTGTGCCGGCATGGGTCTGGCGGGGCTGGCCGGCCTGCTGGCCCTGCCCTTGTTCATTGCCGGCAAGCTGTTGATCCTGGCCGGGGCCATTTCCTTAGGATTGCTGATCCGGGTGCTGTTGCGCCCGCTGATGGCCCCGTTCGCGCAGATGATGGCCAGCGGTGCCACGCCCGAAACCGATGCCGCCATCAAGGGCGTGCTCGCACGCTCCCGCCCGGTGGTGATGCTGCTCTGGCTGCTGCTGCTGGGGGCGGCTTTCCTGGGGCTCGCCACCCCCACCTGATAAAAATCACTGGAACAGGAGTGCTTGAGACGATGCAACACCGTACCATTCGCGGCACCATCCGCTATACTTCTCGCAAGCCGGAACGTCATGGGCAGGAGCGGGGGCGTGAATTCTTCACCATGACCCGCCATAGCGACGGCAAGCTGACCATCCGCGCCCAGTGCGAGATTGAAGATCCGGCGCCGACCGTGCTGCGCGACGTGATCTATTCGCTGGACGAACATGACCGGCCGATGGATTGCCATGTCCGCCTGACCGTGGGCGACAAGTTCATGGGGTCCGGCTGGTTCCGCATGACGCCCAACAGCATCGAATGCGAAAGCTATGGCCCGTCCATCGGCCGCGTCTCGCAGGTGATGCCGGTGGAAGGCCATTATGACGGGTTCGGCACCCATCCGATCATCGGCGATGCCTATATGACCCGCTGCATGGACCTGTCACGCGGGCCGCACAAGCGCGAAATCCGCGCTTTCCTGCCGTCTGTCGACCATCGCGGTGCCACCCCGCCGCTGGCAGCGGAAAGCCGGCTCTATATGGAATATGTCGGGGAAGAGACGGTGACGGTGGCCGCTGGCACCTTTGATTGCCGGCATTTCCGCTTCTCTGATGAAGATGGCGGCATGGTCTCCAAGGATGGCGCCCACCCGGTCTATGATGTCTGGGTCACCAAGGATGAAGACAGCCTGTTCGTCCAGGGCGGCGTCGGCGGCTATATGATGACCTGGTACGAGCTGGTCAGCCTGGAACGTTAAGCGCAAAGGCGATACGGCCGGCACCTGTGAGGGTGCCGGCCGTTTACTTATGGCGTGCCCGCCAGATTGGTCAGCGTGCCGCTTTTCAGGTCAAAGCGGAAATGGTCGCTGGGCGGGCCGTCGGCCAGCCTCTGCATCACCGCCAGCAGGCGGGCCAGCCGCCCCTCCAGCGTTTCCGGCCCGCCTTTGCGCGCCAGGGCCTGTTGCAGCGTCTGGTAATCCGCCCGCCGGGCCGGCGGGATATCCGCCAGGGCCAGACCACTGTCATTCAGCAGGCGGTGGAAATCCACCGCCAGATCCAGCCCTTGCCAACCGCCGGTCAGTTTCACCCCGGCCAGCGTGCCCAGCCCCGCCGCATCCTGGGCCAGCAGCAGGTCACGCAGGTCGGCGGGCCAGTCATGGGGCAGGAAGCGCAGCCGCACCAGTTCCCGCAGATGCCAGTCGGTGAACTGGCGATAATCGCGGCTTTCCAGGATGGCGGGGTTCCAGATATCCGCCGCACCATCATCCTTCAACCGCTGCCATTCCATCCGGTAAAGGCCGAACAGCCGGTTGAAGTTGGGCACATCATAAAGGCGCGGGGTTTCCACCTCCACCTGCTGGCCATTCACCGTCATCAGCTTATAGGCGGGGATATAGGCGGCGGGGGGCGGTGACTGGATATTCACCAGATAACGGCCATCGGGCCCACGCCATTCCGCCGTATCGTTGAAATGCAGATGCCCGCCCACGGTGAAACGGATGCCGGCTTCGGCCAGCCGCCGGGAGGTGTCTGCCGTCGGCATCCGGTGCAGGTCCAGCTTCTTGGCGCCGAACAGAGTGGCGATCTCCGGTGTGGTGCCGTTATTGGTATCCACCGCCGGATAATGGCTGAAGGTCACCAGCACCTTGCCCTGCTGCTGCGCCCGTTTGGCCACGTCGGCGATCCAGGCCAGCAGGTGCGGCTTCCAGGATGCCATCTCATTCCAGCCGGCATCGCCGGAGCCTTTGAAACCGCCCTCCGGGGTGGGGCGGTAGACATTGGCATCAATGGCCAGCAGCCAGAGACCCGCCACCGGTTCCACCAGATAGGAACTGTCGATCACCGGGCGGCAATCCGTCTTCTCCGGCACACAGACCTGATATTGCCGCTCGGTCGGGGCCGCGTGGGGGGCCGCGGCGGCGGGATCGAAGCGACCTTGCGGGCGATAGAAGGGGGTTTCCCAGTAAAGATCATCGGCGCGCGGGGCGAACCCGTCCCGCGCGAACAGGTCCAGAATGCCCTGATACCCCATGGCAGCAATATCGGGGGTGCAGATGGTGCCGGGCTTGGGCGCCCCGTCGCGGGGACATTCAGCCGTGCCAGGGCTGAAGATCGGCTGCGGCCGCCCATCGCGGCCCAGGAAATCCGCCTTGCCCGAGGGCGTGTCACCCGGCCTTACCGGATCATGATTGCCATTGGTCAGAAAGAAGCGCATCCCGTGCCGCGCTTCATATTCATCGAGAATCCGTTTCAGCCCGCGCAGATGCACGGGCTGACCATCATCACTGAAATCCCCGTTCATCACCACCAGCTTGACCCCGCGCCGTGCGGCATCATCCAGGGCGGCCCGGAAGGCGAAGTAATTCTCGTTGAACAGCCGGGTGGAGGTGAGCTGGGCCGCCATGGTGCGGATGGTGGCGGGCGGCCCGCCCGCCGGATCAGGAACGCCGGTAAACGCATTCTCCCTGAACTGGCCGTAAACATCGTGGAAATGCACATCGGGCATGAAGGCCAGCCTGAAATCCGTCGCCCCCGCCACCGGGGTCAGGATCAAGGCCAGCAGCGTGGCCAGGAACAGGGATGAACGCATCGTGCCCCCCCCTTATTCCACAGGCATCCCGCCGCACGCACCAGGCGCACGGACGGGATTGCACAAGGCAATGGCCCCAGCAGACAGGTGCACCTGATAGGGGCTGAAGCGGGTATCCGGCCAGATATAATCGGTGGAGATATACTGCGCACCCCCGCTGAGGGCCGCGTCGCGGGGGGCGGTATCATTGCGCCGTGCCTCCACCGTATTGGCATCGGCGCGCGTCCGCACCATGAAGCCGGCGGTGACGGCCGCACGGATACGGGCGGCATCCTTCAGCGGTTCGTTCAGGGTCATATAAGCGCCAGCCGGCGATTTCTCATCCGTATTGATGAACATCACCCGGCCTTCCAGGGACCGCCGCTTGCCACGATAGACGGCCACCACCGCCGGCCCTTCATCCAGGGCAAACCAGATCTTGCCGCGCGCCTGTGCCAGCGTCGGCCAGTTGCCGGCCAGCACCGCATCACGCAGGGTGGGATAGCGGCCCTGCACATCATCCGGGGTGACCAGCTTTTCCGGCGGCAGCACGCTGCGCACCTCCCGGTCGAAATTGTCGAAGGCCGCTTCGTCAAAGGGCAGGGCATCGGTACCGCCCGGCACGGGGGAACGGTCCTGCTTGGTGTTAACCATGATCATCAGCGGCAGATGGTTCGGATGCGCATCCGACCAGCGACGGATTTCCGCCAAACAGGCGGTGAAAGGCTGGCACTGGCTATAGGGATCGATGTCGGGGATATGAAACACCTTCAGGCCCGGCTGCGAGCGCGTCTCCTTGAAACCATCCGGCAGGCTCTGCCCGGCGAGCGCCGGCCCCTTGGGATCGGTGAAACGCCCGCCGGCCGGATCATGATAAACGTCCAGTTCCAGTTGGCGGACACCGGCATCCAACTGTTCCGTCAGGCTGCGGTGCCCGTAATCGATGGAATCCGCCGCCTTCTGGTTCCGGCTGGCCAGCAGCCCGAGTTCAGCCGCCGACAAGGGCTTCTTGTAGCTGTTGTGCGTCCCGACGGTGACGATATCATTCATGCGCAGATGGCTGTCCAGTACAGCCCGCCCCGCCGGCAGATCAGCCGCCATCACAGAAGGGGCCAGCAGACAGGCCAGAGCCAGGGAACAGACAATCGTACGCATAGGGCGGCGCTCCAGAAACCGAGGAAACCAAAGGCCGGCATAAGACATTATTTCAGTGACAGTTCCGTGATGGTCGCCCAATTTCGTCCCGGTTTGGGGCCGTTGCGTGTTTTCGGGCTGGCTGGATGCTGCCACCCGTTGCCTTGCTGGTGGTTTCTGATCCTATTCCACTGCCAACGTGTAACTGTTCCCTACCCGTTTGGCTCCCGTCTTTACCGCCACCAGCTTCGCCCGCGCTGCGGGCGCGCAGGTAACGGGTTGCAGCCACGCGGGTAGGCTCAGCATTTTGCTGTCCCCCTTCTTTGCGACGAAAAACCAGTCATCCTGGCCGCGCAGCGACACGCGATGATCCGCTGCAGCATCGCGCCCATCAATCACCAACAGCCAGACGCTATCATCCGCAGGCAAGGGACGTCGGGCCAGCAGCAGCGCAGCGCGCCGGCCGGCATCACCATTTTCCGGCAGGGCCAGATCTTCAGCCCGGATATCGCCTCCCGCCATGCAAACATGACCACCGCTCAGGCCCAGGGCAGGGGCCAAGGCGATACCACCACCCGCCGCCAGGGCCGGCCCGACATCCAGCGCCATATCCCCATCGCAGGCAGCCAGAGGCAGGAAGCTGAGTAGAGGAAAAACCAAGCGTTTCAGAAACATCAGGTTCGATTCCAGAACAATTCCGCCTTTGTGATATCATCTTTCCCCTACACCCTGGCAAGGCTGTAAGCGGAAAGCCGCAAGCGCCGATCTTTCCGAAAATCCAGAAAGCACGCTGTCCGATATTCCGGAATGTCGGAATTTTCCGCATCGCGGTCACATTTTGCTGCATATGCGAAGTCGTTTTGTTTCAAACGATTACCGGGATGCCTTCCCACCTGCCTGCTTTGGCACGCCACGTGCCTATAGGCGGTCATACCGCCCCATCCTGTCCGGAGGCGGAAGGTTCGAACGGGAGGCAAAGAATGGCCCAGGAAATGACCGGTGGTGCCGCTGCGGCACCAAAGCCCAAGAAGTTCTATCAGAGCCTTTATGTACAGGTGCTGACGGCAATCGCCATCGGCGTGGCACTGGGGCATTTCTACCCCGAACTTGGCACCGCCATGAAGCCGCTGGGCGATGCCTTCATCAAGATGATCAAGATGCTGATCGCGCCGATCATCTTCTTCACTGTCGTTCACGGCATCGCCGGAATGGAAGATATGAAGAAGGTGGGCCGTGTCGGCCTGAAGGCGTTGATCTATTTCGAGGTGCTGACCACTCTGGCGCTGATCATCGGCCTGCTGGTTGTCAACCTTTGGCAGCCTGGCTCCGGCATGAATGTGGATATTGCCACGCTGGATACCAAGGCCATCGCCACCTATACGGCCAAGGCCAAGGAGCAGGGCACCATCGAGTTCCTGATGCACGTCATCCCCTCCACGGTGGTTGGCGCGTTCGCGGAAGGTGAAATCCTGCAGGTGCTGTTCATTGCCATCCTGTTCGCCTTTGGCCTGCATTCGATGGGTGAACGCGGCCGCCCGCTGCTGCACATGATCGACAGCGCCTCGACCGTCTTCTTCAAGATCGTCGGCATCATCATGAAGGTGGCCCCGATCGGAGCCTTTGGCGCCATGGCCTTCACCATCGGCAAATACGGTGTGGGCACGCTGGTGTCGCTGGGTCAACTGATGGCCGCCTTTTACCTCACCTGCCTGTTGTTCATCTTCCTGGTGCTGGGTACCGTCGCCCGCATCACCGGCTTTTCCGTCTGGCGTTTCATCAAGTACATCAAGGAAGAGCTGCTGATCGTGCTCGGCACCTCATCCTCCGAAAGCGCCTTGCCGCGCCTGATGACCAAGTTGCAGAAGCTGGGCGCCGAGAAGTCTGTCGTCGGTCTGGTGGTGCCCACCGGCTATTCCTTCAATCTGGATGGTACCTGCATCTATCTGACCATGGCGGCCATCTTCCTGGCACAGGCGACCAACACCGACCTGACCATCTGGCAGGAACTGTCCATCCTGGCCGTGCTGCTGCTGACCTCCAAGGGGGCGGCGGGTGTCACGGGGTCCGGCTTCATTGTGCTGGCCGCTACGCTGGCCACGGTGGGTCATATCCCGGTTGCCTCCATCGCGTTGATCCTGGGTGTGGACCGTTTCATGTCCGAAGCCCGCGCCTTGACCAACCTGATCGGCAATGGCATCGCCACCTTGGTGGTGGCCAAGTGGGAAGGCGCCCTGGATCAGGACAAGCTGCGCCGTGAACTGGCCAACCCGTCACCGGATGTGGAAGTTACCCCGAGCCCCCGTCTGGCCCCGGCCGAGTAAATGGCAGCGTTCCCCGGTCACTGACCGGGTTCTCAGAAGGGCCGGTGGCCCGGAGCAGGATGGGGTGTTAAGCGAGACC
>CALRQC020000008.1:0-162700 GCA_943370215.1 Azospirillum sp. RU38E | reverse complement strand
TTCAGGCGAACCGCCTCTTCAACCGCGATCTCGTCGAACGGGTTCATCGACATCTTCACATTCGCAAGCTCGACACCGCTCTCGTCGGGCTTAACGCGGACCTTCACGTTGTAGTCAACAACGCGCTTTACGGCGACCAGGAGTTTCATGGGATGTCTCTCAGGTTCAATTCAAAATTCAAAGATTGCGGGCAATGACCAGACGCTGGATATCGCTGGTGCCCTCGTAAATCTGGCAGACGCGGACATCGCGGTAGATGCGTTCGACCGGGAAATCATTGACATAGCCATAGCCGCCAAAGGTCTGGATGGCGTCGGAACAGACGCGTTCTGCCATTTCAGAGGCAAACAGCTTGGCCATCGATGCCTCTTTCAGGCAAGGCTGGCCGGCCCCGCGCAGGCTGGCGGCGTGCAGCACCAGTTGGCGCGCCGCCTCAATCCGGGTGGCCATGTCGGCCAGCCGGAAGGCCACCGCCTGATGCTCGATGATGGGCACGCCCATGGAAACCCGGTCACGGGCGTAATCGCGCGCCGCCTCAAATGCCGCCTGGGCCATGCCGACCGACTGGGCAGCAATGCCGATGCGCCCGCCTTCCAGATTGGCCAGCGCAATGCGATAGCCCTGGCCCGGCTCACCCAGCATCAGGTCTGCCGGCACCCGCACATCGTCCAACACGATCTGGGCCGTATCGGAACAGCGCTGACCCAGCTTATCCTCCAGCCGCGCCACCCGATAACCGGCGGTGTCGGTCGGCACCAGGAAGGCGGACATCCCCTTCTTGCCCGCCGCCGGGTCGGTAATGGCGAAGACCAGCGCCACGCCGGCATGTTGGCCATTGGTGATGAATTGCTTGGCGCCGTTCAGCACATAATGGTCGCCATCGCGCACCGCGCGGGTTTTCAGGGCCGATGCGTCGGAGCCCGCCTGCGGTTCCGTCAGGCAGAAGGCACCCAGCATCCGGCCCGCCGCCATGGGGCGCAGGAAGCGTTCCTTCTGCGCCATCGTGCCGAATTTCAGGATCGGCGCACAGCCGACTGAATTATGCACGCTCATGATGGTGGAGATGGCGCCATCGCCGGCGGCGATTTCCTCAATCGCCAGGGCATAGGCGATGGCATCCGCCCCGGCGCCACCCCATTCCTCTGGCACCACCATGCCCAGCAGGCCCAGTTCCCCCATCTCCGCCAGTTCGGCGGCGGGGAAGGCACCGGTGCGGTCGCGTTCCGCCGCACCGGGGGCCAGACGTTCGCGGGCGAACTGGCGCGCCATCTCGCGCACCATCGCCTGTTCTTCGGAAAGGATCATCGGATCAGCCCATCCGTTCAACGGCCATGGCCGTGGCTTCGCCACCGCCAATGCACAGCGAGGCTACGCCGCGCCGCAGGTCGTAGCGCTGCAGGGCGGCCAGCAGCGTTACCAGGATGCGGGCACCCGATGCGCCGATCGGGTGGCCCAGGGCGCAGGCCCCGCCATGCACATTCACCTTGTCATGGGGCAGGTCCAGGTCGCGCATCGCCGCCATGGCGACGATGGCAAAGGCCTCGTTGATCTCAAACAGATCAACATCGCCGGCCTGCCAACGGGTCTTGGCGAACAGCTTCTGCATCGCCCCCACCGGGGCGGTGGTGAACCAGGCGGGGGCCTGGGCGTGGCTGGCATGGCCGACAATGCGGGCCAGCGGGGTGATGCCGCGCCTTTCCGCCTCCGACGCCCGCATCAGCACCAGGGCGGCGGCCCCATCGCTGATGGAGCTGCTATTGGCCGCCGTCACCGTGCCATCCTTGCGAAAGGCTGGTTTCAGGGTGGGGATCTTGTCCGGGCGGCCCTTGCCGGGCTGTTCATCCTTGTCCACCAGCACATCACCGCTGCGGGTTTTCACCGTGACCCCGGTGATTTCGCCAGCGAACTTGCCTTCATCCACCGCCGCCTTGGCACGGCGCAGGCTTTCCAGCGCGTAATCATCCTGCATCTGGCGGCTGAACTGGTAATGGCTGGCCGTATCCTCGGCAAAGGTGCCCATGGCGCGGCCCCGGTCATAGGCATCTTCCAGCCCGTCCAGCGCCATATGATCGTACATCGTGGCATGACCGTAACGATAGCCGCCACGCGCCCGGTCCAGCAGATAGGGCGCATTCGACATGCTCTCCATCCCGGCCGCGATGCCAATATTGATGCTGCCGGCCAGGATGCCATCATGGATGGCCATGGTCGCCTTCATGCCGCTGCCGCACATCTTGTTCAGCGTGGTGCAGGGCACCGATTGCGGCAGGCCGGCGCCCAGCGTGGCCTGCCGGCCGGGCGCCTGGCCCTGGCCGGCTTGCAACACGTTGCCCATGACCAGCTCTTCCACCGCGTCACCGGGCAGGCCGGAGCGTGCCAGGGCCGCACGGATGGCGGCCGCCCCCAGTTGGGCGGCGGTCAGGCCCGACAGGTCGCCCATCATACCGCCCATGGCGGTACGGGCGGCAGCGACGATGACGATGGGATCGGTGGCCATGGGCGGCGTTTCCTCTTACCGGATGCGGGGCGCCTTGGGGTGGCGTCCCTTTGACCGGAACTCTAGACATGATCGAACCGGTCGGGTAGAGCCGAAACGATCATTCATTGTGATCGTTTTTATCACCGGCGCATGGATTCCGGCCGCATGGACAAGGTTAGCGTTTCCATCCACTTCGTTCGGGGTATCACCGATTGCGCCGGTGCCAAAGGGCTGGCAGTGGAGCCGCTGTTGCGCAAGGCCGGCATTGATCCAGCATTGCTGGCCGATCCAACCGCACGGGTGCCGGTTTCGGCCTATGGCACTCTGCTGCGGGGTGTGGCGCAACTGCTGGATGATGAATTTTTCGGCATGGACAGCCGGCGGATGAAGCTGGGCAGTTTTTCTATGCTTTGCCTGCTGGCCTTGGGGGCTCGCAATCTGGGCCGGGCCTTGCAGCGGCTGACCCATGGCTATCGCACTTTGTTTGATGATGTGCATGTGGCGCTCTGCCACGGCGATGGCATGGCCTGGCTGGAGGTGCGGCCCCGTAACCCCGCCTGCAAGCTGCCGATCTTCGCCTATGAAACCCTGCTGGTCTATATCCATGGGGTGGCCTGCTGGCTGGTACGCCAGCGCATCCCCATTTTGGCGGCAGATTTCGTCTATGGCGAACCGCCGCAGGCCGATGAATATTTCCTGCTCTACAGTTCCACCCTGCGCTTCAACCAGCCGGCGACCCGGCTCCGGTTTGATGCGAAACTGCTGTCCCTGCCGGTGCAACAGGATGAGCGCTCAGCCCGGACCTTCCTGAACCAGGCACCTGACAGCTTTCTGGTGAAATACAAGAACCCGGACAGCTACAGCCAACGGGTGCGCAGCCTGCTGCGCCAGTGCGCGCCGACGGACTGGCCGGATTTCGAGACGGTGGCGCAGCACCTGCGCTGCTCACCGGCCACCTTGCGGCGTGGCCTACGGCAAGAGGGCCGGCCCTTTCAGGCCATGAAAGACAAGCTGCGCCAGGAACTGGCCATGGCGGCTCTGGCTGACCCGGCCCAATCCATCGCGGAAGTGGCCGCGACACTGGGTTTCGCCGAACCCAGCGCCTTTCAGCGGGCCTTTCGCAAATGGACGGGTCTGGCGCCGGGGGCTTGGCGGGCGCAGGACCGCAGGTGATGGCGGTCAGTGGCGGTAACGATTAGCCTGGGACAGGTTGAAATCAATCGGGATCACCATTTCCATCAGGTCCGGTAACTCCGCCGGCAGGGGCGGCAGGGCGGAGACACGGCCGAACAAGGCCACTGCCTCCTCATCCAGCAGCGGGAAGCCGCTGGAGCGTTCCAGTTTGACGCTCAGGATATTGCCGGCCCGGTTCATCACGAAGCGGACATAGGCCACACCTTCCTGACGCTGCTTGCGGGCAGCCAGGGGATATTGCTTGGCCCGCTGCAGATGCATCACCAGGGTGGCGGCGTAGTCCGGCGGCGTGCCAGCGACGGCCTTCACCGGCGGGGTGGGGGGGATCGGTGGGCCTTGAACCGTTTCCACCGGGGGGGCCGGTGGTTGCGGGCTGGCGGCGATGCTGCGGGCATTGGGGGGCACCACCACGGCCACTGGGATGACCGGCAGGGCCAGTTGCGGGGCCGGCGGCGGGGTCATTTGCAGCGTTGGCGGGGGCGGTGGCGGGGGTGGGGGCGGTTCCACCGTCTCTTCCACCAGGGAAACGTGCAACGGCTCTTCCGGCAGAAGCGGTACGTCGCGGCGCTGCATGACGATCAGGCTGCCCACGGCCAAATGCAGGGCCGCTACACAGGCGATAGAGAACATCCGCGAGGAAAGCCGCCCGGCCGAGAGCCGCGCTGCCCCCAATCCCTGCTGTGGCGAACTGTCGGGGAAATAGAACCCCGCCATTGTCTGATCCGCCATCGTTCAGCCCCCAAACCAAGAGTCACTAATAATTACTCTTAGTATCATGGCATGGGGAGACTGTTTAGTCTGCCCCGTTCATGGGTGGCATTCCGCCGCTGCCTGGAGGATCGCCACCTGATAGGTGATCTCTACCGGCCCCGCTGCCTCCAGCGCCCGCATGGCCCGGCGTAACCGGACCGCATCCAGTCGCCGGGCAGCGAAACCGGCGCCGATATCGCGCAAGCTCAGCAGAAAATGCCGTGAATCGGGATGGGTTTCCACGATCGTGCGGGGGCTGAGGGTCAGGCCGGGCAGCCAGTCGTGCATCTGTGAGGCCGGCGGATAGGTAAGGCCGACCGGCCCGGCCCCCGCTGTTGCCAGGGCGGCCTGCCATTCCCGGAAGGTGCCATCGGCCAGCGTGGCCACCAGCAGCCGCCCGCCGGGGCGCAGCAGCCGGCACCATGCCGCCAGGGCCGCCGCCGGATCGGTAAACCATTGCAGGGCCAGGCTGGAACAGACCAGATCAAAGCGGCCGGCGAGTAGGGCAGGGGCCTCCCCATCCATTGCGGCCACGCCCAGGCGCGGATCATCGCCACAGGCGATGCGGCAACGGGCGGCCATGGCGGGGGAAAGGTCGCTGGCCAGCCATTGGCCAAGCTGGGGCAACAGCGGCAATGCCCGGCGCGTCAGCAAGCCGGTACCGCAGCCAATTTCCAGCACCCGCGCCCCGTCCGGCAGACCCAGCCCCGGTAACAGGGCGGCCAGTTCACCCGCCACCTGCGCCTGGATACGGGCACTGGCATCATAGGAGGCGGCGGCCCGGCCGAACTGGCGTGCCACGGCGCGCTTGTCGGCCTGGGTCAGCATGATGCCGCCAGACGCAGGGCGGCGGCGGCACAGGCATCCGGTGCCGTCAGGGGCAAAGCATGGCCACCGGCCAGCCATTCCACCCGACCAGGGAAACAGGCCGTGCTATGGGCTTGTGTGACGATGGGATCATCCCGCCCGGCCAGGGCCTGGAAGGCAGGGGGCAGGGGGGCTGCACGGTGGTCGATCTCTGCCAGCCATTGCAGCCCGTGGGCCAGCCGATCCCTGTCCGCCTGCCCCGGCGGCAGGGGCAGACCGGCGCGGGTGGTGAAATCCGCCAGCACGGCGGCAGGATCGCTGGCGAAGCGGCGGCGCATCTGGGCCAGCAGGCGGGGCGGGGTGCCGGCGGGGAAATCCGCCTGGGCCGTGAAGCGGCTGAACCCATTGATCGTCAGCAACCCCGCCAGCCCGCCCTGCCCCAGCAGCAGGGCTGCCCCCAGCGAATGGCCGATGCCGATGACGGGCCGGCCGGGGGGCAAGACCGGATCATTCGCCGGGCCGAAATAGCCCTGATCCCAATGCTGGATATCCTCCGCCGGGATGCCGGCATCCCGCAGACGGCCCACCAGCGCCGTCCAGATGCTGGGGGCCCCAGCCCAGCCATGGGCCAGCAGGAAAAGGGGGTTGCTCACCGGTACGGCTCCACTGCCATTTTCCATCGGGCTCGCCCACCTTGACCGTCACCCCGGCGCAGGCCGGGGTCCAGGGGCCACAGGCGCCTCGCTCTACGAATCTGGACCCCGGCCTGCGCCGGGGTGACGGTAGAGAGGTGGAAGCCTTCGCGCCCCACATGCCCCATCCCCTTGCCATTATTCATCCCAGCGGTCCCCTGGGCAGGGCGGCGATGGCGGCCAGTAGGCCGACAATGTCTGCATCCGACAGGGCGCTGGACAGGCTGATACGCAGGCGGGCGGTGCCGGGGGGCACGGTGGGCGGGCGGATGGCCACTACCAGATATCCCGCCTGTTCCAGCTTTGCCGCCAGTTCCAGTGCCGCCGCATCATCGCCGGCCACCAGCGGGATGATCTGGGTGCTGCTGTCCAGTACATCATAGGAGGCGCCGCGGACTGCTGCGCGCACCTGTTCGCCCATCCGGGCCAGCCGAACCCGCGCGCCCTCCAGCGCTGGCATCCGGTCCAGGGCGGCATCCAGCGCACCCAGCACGGCGGGGGGCAGGGCGGTGGTATAGATGAAGCCGCCGCAGCGGTTGATCAGGTAATCAATCAAGTGGCGCGAGCCGGCAACATAGGCGCCGAACCCGCCGAACGCCTTGCCGAACGTGCCCATGGTGATGGCGACCCTGCCCGGTGAGCCCGCCGACAGCCCGCGCCCACCCGGCCCCAGCACGCCCACGGCATGGGCCTCGTCCAGGTAAAGCGGGGCGCCGAACCGGTCACACAAATCCAGCAGGGCCGGCAGGTCGCAGCGGTCACCATCCATGGAGAAGACGGATTCCGTCACCACCAGCGGCGGCGCGGAGCCCGCGCGTTCCCGTAGCAGGCTTTCCAGATGCCCCAGGTCATTATGGCGGAAGCGTTTGGCCTTCAGCCCCGCCCCAAAACTGCCCTGGATCAGGCTGGCATGGGCCAGCCGGTCCACCAACAGTTCCGTCCCCGGCCCCAGCAGTTCCGCCAGCGCCGGCAGCAGCGTGGCATTGGCCTGGAAACCGGTGCCCAGCAGCAACACCGCCTCCACGCCCAGAAAGGCGGCCAGCTTTTCTTCCACCTCGCGGTGAATGGTTAGCGTGCCGGCGACCAGCCGGGACGCCGCCGACCCCGCCCCATAGCGGGCGGCATAATCGGCGGCGCGGTCGGCCACGCGGGGATCATGCGCCAGCCCCAGATAATCGTTCGACGCCGCATCAATCAGCCAGCGCCCATCCGGCAATTGCAGCCGCACCCCGTCGCGCACCAGTGGCCGCAGGGTACGGCGGCGGCTGGCGGCGGACAGGCCGTCCAGAACGGTGGCGGCCCGTTCATCCAACGGGCCACTCATCCCGGCAAACCTGCCGTCACGGTGCGGATGGCGGCCATCAGCCGTTCCAGATCATCCTCCCCGATGGTGAAGGCGGGGGTCAGATAGAGGATGCGGCCAAAGGGCCTTATCCACACACCCTGTTCCACCAGCTTTTCCTTCAAGCCGCGCAGATCGGCCGGGGCCTGTTTCAGTTCCACCACGCCGATGGCGCCCAGCACGCGCACATCGGCCACCGCCGGCATGTCACGGCAGGGTTCCAGCCCCCGGCGCAAGGCGGCGGAGATGGTGGCCACCTGTTGCAGGCGCGGTTCTGTTTCAAACAGGTCCAGCGAGGCATTGGCCACCGCGCAGGCCAGCGCATGGCCCATATAGGTCGGCCCATGCATCAAGGCGGCGCTGGGCTCTTCCGACCAGAAGGCATCGAACACCCGCGCGCTGGCAATGGCGGCAGACAGGGGCAGCACCCCGCCGGTCAGCGCCTTGGACAGGGTGACGATATCCGGCACCACGCCGGCCGCCTCGCACGCGAACAGGCTGCCGGTACGACCGAAACCGGTGAAAATCTCATCAAAAATCAGCAGGATGCCGTAACGGTCGGCCAGTTCCCGTAACCTTTGCAGCACGGCCGCATCATGGAACAGCATCCCGCCGGCGCCCTGCACCAGCGGTTCCACCAGCATGGCGGCGATACGGTGGCCCTGCTGGGCCAGGAACTGGTCCAGCGTCTCCAGGCTTTCCGCGTCACGCGGCAGGGGCAGCACCGGATGTTCGGGCAGCAGGCCGCGGAACTTGGCGTGCATCCCCTCTTCCGGGTCGCAGACGGCCATGGTGGCGATGGTGTCGCCATGATAGCCGCCGGTGAAGGCCAGAATCTTGTACCGGCCCCGCTCCCCCTTGTTCAGCCAATATTGCACCGCCATTTTCATGGCGACTTCCACCGACACCGAACCGGATTCCGCCAGGAACACCCGTGTCAGATCACCCGGCAGCATCCCCGCCAGCCGTGTGGCCAGCCGGTAAGCGGGCTCATGTCCCAGCCCGCCGAACATGACATGCGGCATGGAATGGGCCTGGGTTTGTAACGCTGCCAGCAGATGCGGGTGGTTATAGCCATGGCAGGCCGTCCACCAGGACGCGATGCCGTCCACCAGTTCCCGCCCATCCGCCAGCCGCAGGCGCGTGCAATGGGTGGCGGTGACGGGCAGGGGCGGGCCGGCTGTACGCATCTGGGTATAGGGCAACCAGATATGCCCCAGCCCTTCTGTCAGCCAGCCGGGCGCATCGCTCATTCGCGCACTTCCACCTGCATCGGGCGCAGACCCAGCCGGTCGAACAGCTTCATGTCGCGTTCCTGTGCCGGGTTCACGGTGGTCAGCAGCCGCTCGCCATAGAAGATGGAATTGGCGCCGGCCAGGAAGCACAGCGCCTGCATCTCATCGCTCATATCCTCCCGCCCGGCCGACAGGCGGACGGCGCTGGACGGCATGGTGATGCGGGCAACCGCAATGGTGCGCACGAATTCAATCGGATCGACTTCTTCGGCCTTGTCCAGGGAGGTGCCCTTGACCTTGACCAGCAGGTTGATCGGCACGCTTTCCGGGTGCTTGGGCAGGCTGGCCAGGGTCTGGATCAGGCCCACCCGGTCTTCCCGGTCTTCGCCCAGGCCCAGAATGCCGCCGCAGCAGACATTGATGCCGGCATTGCGCACATTATCCAGCGTATCCAGCCGCTCCTGATAGGTGCGGGTGGTGATGATGTTGTTATAGTGCTCCGGCGAGGTGTCGAGGTTGTGATTATAATAATCCAGCCCCGCCTCTTTCAGCTTCGTCGCCTGATCCGGGCGCAGCATCCCCAGGGTGACGCAGCTTTCCATGCCCAGCGACTTCACGCCCTCGATCATGGCGCAGACCGTATCCAGGTCGCGGTCCTTCGGCGAGCGCCAGGCGGCACCCATGCAGAAGCGGCTGGCCCCGCGCGCCTTGGCGGCGCGCGCTTCTTCCAGCACCTTCTCCACTTCCATCAGCTTGGACGCCTTCAGACCGGTATCGAAGCTGGCGCTCTGCGGGCAATAGCCGCAATCTTCCGGGCAGCCGCCGGTCTTGATCGACAGCAGCGTGGAAATCTGCACCTCATTGGCATCGAAATAGTGCCGGTGCAGGGTCTGGGCCTTGAACAGCAGGTCCATGAAGGGCATGGCGAACAGGTCGGCCACCTGTTCGCGCGTCCAGTCATTGCGGATGGCGGCGGGGGCTGCGGCCTGGGCCAGGGTTCCCTCCATCACGACATTATCCGGCATTGCTGTTCCTCATTGTCGCTTGTCAAATCATTGCCACATGACTGGAGCCAAGCGCATATCGGGTCAAGCAAAGAATGCCTTCGGGAGTATGCCGCCATGTCCGCTTTCTTCGTTACCGCTACCGGAACGGATATCGGAAAAACCTTCGTTTCGGCCGGGCTGATCCGCCATTGGCGGGCCAAGGGATTGATGGCGCAGGCCTTCAAACCCTTGGTCAGCGGCATGGATGACGCCAATCCCGCCGGCAGCGACCCTGCCGTCCTGCTGGATGCCATGGGGCAGGATGTCACGTCGGCAACGCTGGATGTGATTTCCCCCTGGCGATTCCATGCGCCGCTTGCCCCCAACATGGCGGCGGCGCTGGAGGGTAAAACAGTAGACTATTTGGCACTGATCGCGGCCTGCCATGGCCGAGTCGCGGCTGCCGGCCCTGGCGCGCCGCTGCTGGTGGAAGGGGTGGGGGGCCTGATGGCCCCGGTGGATGATGATCACACCGTGCTGGACTGGCTACATGCCCTGGAACTGCCTGTGCTGCTGGTTGCCGGTTCCTACCTGGGCAGCATCAGCCATACGCTGACGGCGCTGACGGTGCTGGCTGACCGGGGGCAACGGGTGGCGGGGCTGGTGGTCAGCGAAACACTGGGGGCCGGTGTTGCACTGGATGCGGTGGAAAAGACTGTGACCCGCCATTTCCCCGCTGTGCCTTGCTTCAACCTGCCGCGTCAGCCGGCAGGGGGACCGCCGGCAGCGGTGCTGGGCCTGCTGGCAGATCGGTTGCGGCCGGGAGCCTGATCAGGCAGGCGGGGACAGGCTGGTCAGGTCCAGCCAGAGGCGGTGATCGGCCAAGGGTGTGTCGGCTGGCAGGTCCGGGTTATCCAGCCGCAATACCCGGACCCCTTGGAAGCGGTTGCGCCGGAAGACGGCGCTCGTAGCTGGATGGGCTTCCATGAAGCGGCGGAGTTCCCCGTTTGTCACCAATGCTTCCAGTCCTGCCCGCAGCCGCTCGGCCAGTTTCACATTGCTGGTGGAAACAAACAGGTACATTGGCATGGGATAGGCGATGATCAGACGGTCATAGACCACCAGATCGTCACCACCCAGGGCTGCTACCTCCCCATCAATCTCATTCACCGCGCGAGGGAGGTAATCGCACTCATGCGTTCGCATCGCCGGATAGGCCAGATCGATCCAATCAAATTCGATTACCCGCAGGCCGCCAGTACGCAGAATGTCATTATCCGGCCAATAGGCACCCTGGCAGGCCTTGAACCGCCGTAAATCATCCAGATCGCGGATGGCATCAAAGCGGGCCACATCCTGCTTGCGGATCACCAGGGCGCGCTGTCCCGTCAGCCCCATATCCAGCGGGATGCGGATGGGCATGGCCTGGGTTTCGCGCTGCCGGCTGGTGGCGGTCCATAGAACATCCAGCTTGCCATGTTCCAGCATGGCCAGCAGCCGCCCTTGTGGGCTGGACCCCGGCACATCCAGCAGACGTGCCGGTCCAAAATCATGTTCGGTTCGGGTCAGTATCAGTTCGATCAGGTCACGGTAATAGGAACGGACATTCCGCCCGGCGGCAGATCCATTATATTCGATCCGGTATTCCGCCGGTGCCTGGGCCCCGGCGGTCACCGTCAGCAGTCCCGTCAGCCAGACCCATGTCAGAAGCAGGTTAAAGGCCGCCCTCATCGCGGACCCTCCGCTTTTGCTTGTTTTCATGATCCTAGCCGACGGGGCGGGAAATTGCAGCCTCCAACAATATCAAATTGATAGGGTGTATGCTTTTGTATGGGGTGGCTGCCCGGTGCGCCTTATCGCCACCCCACCCTTGGCAGGGGAAAAATTATCATATAAATGAGAGATAATGCGTCGCCCGGCCAAGGGCGGATGAGCTGGGATGGGAATGTCGAGATGACAAGGCTTTACATTGCCGGTGACTGGGGCACCAGCAACCTGCGCCTTTACCTGAATGGCCCTGCGGGCGTGCAGGCGCGGGTGGATGGGCCCGGCATCGCCACGGCGGGCGGCAAGGCGGGGGAATTGCTGGATGAGCTGATCCGCCCGTGGGTTACCCAGCATGGCAGCTTGCCGGTGCTGCTGGCCGGCATGGTCGGTTCTTCCATCGGCTGGGTGCAGACCCCCTATCTGGATTGCCCGGCGGGGGCGGAGGCGCTGGGATCGGCCCTGCTGGAGGTGCGGCCCGGCGTGCGCATCGTGCCAGGGCTGGCCTGTGTCAACCCGACCGGTGCCCCCGATGTGATGCGGGGGGAGGAAACCCAACTGATCGGCCTGCTGGCGCTGCACCCGGAATTGCGCCGCGGCCGGCATCTGATCTGCCTGCCCGGCACCCATGCCAAATGGGCCCTGGTGAATGACGGCGTGGTGGAGACCTTTCAGACGGCCTTGTCCGGTGAGCTATTCGCCCTGCTGAATGGCGGGTCGGTGCTGGTGCCGCCGCCGCACCGCAAGGCCCCCACCGATGCCGCCACCTTCCGCCAGGGGGCCGAACGCGGCGTGACCTCAGGTGGGGCCATCCTGCACCGGCTGTTTGAAACCCGCGCCCGCCAGATGCGTGGCCAGTTGGACCCGGCCCTGGCCGGCAGCTTCCTGTCCGGCCTGATCATCGGGGCCGATGTGGCCCAGGCGATCAGCCTGTTCCCGGCCTATGGCGGCCAGCGGGCCGCCACCGTCGTGCTGGTGGGCGAACCGACCCTGACGGGGCTTTATGCCGAGGCTCTGTCGCTGCTGGCTGTGCCCAGCCGCCGGCTGGATGGCGGGGATTGCGTGTTGGCGGGACTGGCCGCCGTGATGGAACGGACCCAATGGTGAGGATGATGGAAAAGAAAGCTGCCGACCTGCTGAACGAATATCTGTCCGCCGTGCCGCTGGTGGCCATCCTGCGCGGGGTGACGCCGGATGAGGTGCTGGACGTTTCCCGCGTGCTGATCGGCCATGGCATCCGCGTGATTGAGGTGCCATTGAACTCCCCCAACCCGTTTGAAAGCATCCGCCGTCTGGGGGAGGCGTTGGGCGACCAGTGCCTGCATGGCGCCGGCACCGTGCTGACCCCGGCGGATGTTGACCGGGTGGCCGATGCCAGCGGCCGGCTGATCGTCACCCCCAACAGCGATGTTTCGGTGATCCGCCGCGCGGTGGAACGGGGGCTGGTGCCTTTCCCCGGTTTCATGACCCCGACGGAGGCTTTCGCTGCCATCGGTGCCGGTGCCCGCCATATCAAGCTGTTCCCCGCCGCCACGGTGGGGACGGGCCATCTGAAGGCCATCAAGGCCGTGCTGCCGCGTGAGGTCGGCGTCTATGCCGTGGGTGGCGTGGGGGCGGCGGAGATGGCGGTTTGGCGCCAGGCCGGTGCCGTCGGCTTCGGCATCGGGTCGGAGATTTACCAGCCCGGCCGCGACCTGGCCGAGATCGACCGCCGCGCAGCCGCCCTGGTGGCGGCTTGTGCGAAGGGGTGAGCGGGGGGGACGTTTAATTCGCGATTAGAAACCGGCAATCAAATCCTTGATGCTCTGAAGGTTCACAGGAAAGCCTCTATTACCGTCATTCCCGCGAAGGCGGGAATCCATAATCCGCTTCGTTGTTTGGATTCCCGCCTTCGCGGGAATGACGGTAATGAGGGCGGGATTGGCGCGGAAAGCCGCTTAAGTCAGTGCCTATGGGCATATAAGAGTGACCATCCTGAAGCCCACCACCCACATCCATCCCGGCGCACTCTCAAGCAAATTCTGAATCAGGGGGAAATCATGACGACCGAACCGATTGACATCGTCGCTACGCGGGACGCGCTGGGCGAGGGCGTGTTGTGGGATGACCGTAAGGGTGTGGCTTGGTGGACCGATATTGTCGGCCGCCGGATGCATCGCTGGACGCCCGGCGGCATTCTGGAAACCTTCGCCACGCCGCAGCGCCTCGGCTCCTTCGGGCTGGTGGAGGGGATGGATGCGCTGGTCTGCGCCTTTGAGCAGGGGTTCGCCCTGTTCGATCCGCCCAGCGGCCGGCTGCACTGGATCGACCAGTTGCTGGAACAGGGCTGTGGCATCCGCTTCAACGATGGCCGCGTCGGCCCCAACGGCCTGTTCTGGGCCGGCACCATGGTGGAAGATGCGGCTAAGGCCGGCGCCCCCGATCTGGGCAGCCAGTTCACCCTGGCCGGTGATGGCAAGGTAACCCGGCATGAAGGCGGCTTCCACATCTCCAACGGCACCTGCTGGAGCCCGGATGGCGCCACCATGTATTTCGCCGACAGCATTCCCGGCGAAATGTACGCCTATGATGTGGACGCCGCGACGGGGCTGCCATCCAACCGTCGCCCCTTTGCCCGCACGCCCGATGGTGCCTCGCCCGATGGGGCGACGGTGGATGCCGACGGTTATCTCTGGAGTGCGCAATGGGGCGCTTCCCGCATTGTCCGCTTCCGCCCGGATGGAGAGATTGACCTCATCCTGCCGGTGCCGGCGTCACAGCCCACCTGTGTCGCCTTTGGCGGCAAGGATCTGGACCTGCTGCTGGTGACGACGGCTTCTGTTGATCTGTCAGAGGAGGCATTGGCCGCCCAGCCACAGGCCGGCAATCTGCTGGCCTATCGCACCGGCCATCGCGGCCGGCCGGAACGCCGCTTCACGCCGAAGCCCGGCTTCCCCAGCCTGTCGGCCTGATTTGGGATGCGGCGGATAGACGGTTTGGCAATTCGCCGGCCAAACCGTCTATCCGCCGATACTTATCCGTCTTTCCGTCACTTCGCCGGCTTCCCGCCGGTCACCCCTCGCCCGACCATGGACAGAAATAATCCAGGTAGGTGAGGGCGTTATGAAGAACATCCTGTTACTGGGTGCCGGCAAGATCGGCCTTGCCATCACGCTGTTGCTGCGCCGCAGCGGTGATTACAAGGTGACGGTGGCCGACCATAGTGCCGCCGCCCTGAAACGCTTCACCGACCTGGGCGTGGAGACGCTGGAACTGGACATTCATGACGGCCCGGCCCTGCGCCGCGCCATGGCGGGCCGCTATGCGGTGCTGAACGCCCTGCCGTTCCATGCGACATCTACCATTGCCTATGGCGCCTTTGATGCCGGCATCCATTATTTCGACCTGACGGAAGATGTCGCCTCCACCCGCGTGGTGAAGGAAGTGGCGGCCAAGGCCAACAGCGCCTTTGTGCCGCAATGCGGGCTGGCACCGGGCTTTGTCTCCATCGCCGCCCATGGGCTGGCCGAAGGGTTTGACAGTTTGCGCGATGTGCAGCTACGCGTCGGCGCCTTGCCGCGCTACCCCACCAATGCCTTGAAATATAACCTCACCTGGTCCACCGACGGGTTGATCAACGAATATCTGAACCCGTGCGAGGCGGTGCAGGACGGCCATAAGGTGGAACTGCCGCCGCTGGAAGACCTGGAGGAATTCGCCCTGGAAGGGGTGACCTATGAGGCGTTCAACACCTCGGGCGGGCTGGGATCGCTGGTGGAAACCCTGGCGGGCCGGGTGGAAAACCTGACCTATAAATCCATCCGCTATCCCGGCCATTGCGCCCTGATCAAGCTGCTGGTGGAGGATTTACGGCTGGCCCGCCGGCGCGACCTGTTGAAGGAAGTGCTGGAAGAGGCGCTGCCCATCACCATGCAGGATGTGGTGCTGGTCTTCTGCACCGTTTCCGGCAAGCGCCATGGCCGGCTGGAACAGGAAAGCATCGTGCGCCACATTCATGGCGAGGAAGTGGACGGCCATTTCCTCTCCGCCATCCAGATGAGCACGGCGGCCGGCATCTGCGCCATGCTGGACCTGCAGGCGCAAGGCTATCTGCCGGCCAAGGGCTTTGTCCGGCAGGAGGAGATGAAGCTGGACCGGTTCCTGGCCAACCGGTTTGGCAAGGTTTACGCTTGAGGAGGCTTCTGTCCTGCCAGGAGGCATTGCCAGTCACCTGGGCTTGACTGGATCGAGACATTGCTGAACCCGGCTTGGTGCAGTGTTTCGATCAGGAAAGCTTCATGATAGGCGACAGCCGCTTCAGGTCGGGCGAGGGATTCCACCATGGCATTGCCGATCCGGTGCTGGAACGTATGCCGTGCCCCATATGTCGGGGGGGGCCGTTCCATCACGAAACATTGGCCGGCCATCCAACCACCTGGACGCAACAGCCGTGCTGCTTCCTCGACATAATTCTTCAGTTCGGATTCCAGCAGATGCGTGAAAAGCGATGTGGAGAAGACAAAGTCGATCGAACCATCCGCTTCCGGTATGCGGTACGCTTCTGCATGGGCGTCCGGACGCCCATAAGTCCGGGCCTGATGGGGCGAGAGATGATAGCGGAAATGCTCCGCCGGAAAGTTCTGGCGGCACCAGTCCAGCATTTCCGCGTCCACATCAACACCGATATAGGTGCCGGTGAACTGACCGCCAGCAAATCTGTAATCGCGCAGGACATGGGCGAAACGGCCGCAACCGGTGCCGATATCCAAAATGGTGGAGCCGAAATTGATCCAGCCACGCGCCAACATGCAGAGCCACAGATTGACGGGCTCATTAAGATAAAGTTCCGCGTTGTTGAACAGGCGCCATCCCACCCCCACCCGCACACGCATGTAATTGGGGGGGAGTACTGTGGAAAACCCGCTCAAAAACCGCACTGGTGCCTCGATCGCATTCAAGGCCAGCTTGACCGGCGTGGAATAGGTCAATTCGGAAATGGAAGGAAATATCTTCCGCAGACGACGCACAAGGAAGGAACTCAACGAATTGACCATTCTCGCCCCTGTGAGGGTTTTTGCAGAAAAATTGAGAAATAATCCTAGAATTTCAGCCGGTCAATCCGAAAACGCCTAAATATACAGCGCTGTAAAATAGAATATTTCTTTCAGCCATCCATCATCCGGAGCCAGCCGCCATGTCAATCAATGCCACCCTTCTGGAACGCCTGAATATCGCCCATTCTGCCATGGATGGCGATATCCTCTCTCACTCTCCCATTGATGGCTCCATCATCGGTGCGGTGCAGGCCCACAGCCCGCAACAGGTGGAAGATGCCATCGCCCGTTCAGCCGCCGCCTTCAAGGCCTGGCGCACCGTCCCCGCCCCACGGCGGGGTGAACTGGTGCGCCTGTTTGGTGAGGTGTTGCGGGAGCATAAGGCCGATCTGGGCGCGCTGGTGACGTTGGAGGCCGGCAAGATCGTCCAGGAAGGGCTGGGCGAGGTGCAGGAGATGATCGATATCTGCGACTTCGCTGTAGGCCTGTCGCGCCAGTTGCACGGGTTGACCATCGCATCCGAACGGCCCCGGCATCGCATGGTGGAAACCTGGCAGCCGCTGGGGCCGGTGGCCATCATCACTGCCTTCAATTTCCCTGTCGCCGTCTGGGCCTGGAACGCCGCGCTGGCCCTGGTTTGCGGCGATCCGGTGATCTGGAAACCGTCGGAGAAGACTCCGCTGACGGCGCTGGCCACGCAGAAACTGTTCGAGAAGGCATTGACCCGCTTCGGCGATGCGCCGGCGGGCCTGTCGGAACTGCTGTTTGGCTTGAAGGATGTGGGGGAGAGATTGGCTGCCGATCCACGCATCCCGCTGGTCAGCGCCACCGGCTCCACCCGCATGGGTCGCGAAGTCGCCCCGGTAGTGGCAAAGCGGTTCGGCCGCTCGATCCTGGAACTGGGCGGCAACAATGCCATGATCGTCACCCCGTCGGCTGACCTTAAGCTGGCGGTGCGGGCCATCCTGTTCGCCGCCGTCGGCACGGCGGGGCAGCGCTGCACCAGCCTGCGCCGGCTGATCGTGCATGACGAATGCTATGACAAGGTGGTGGCGGCGGTGAAAACCGCCTTTGCCGCCATCCAGCCGGGCGACCCGCGCGACGCCGCCACCCTGATGGGGCCGCTGATTGACAAACCCGCTTTTGCGGCGGTGGAAATTGCCCTGGCCCAGGCCAAGGCGCAAGGCGGTGTGGTGCATGGCGGCGGGCGGGCGCTGGCAGACAGGTTCCCCGACGCCTGGTACGCCTATCCGGCGCTGGTGGAAATGCCGGACCAGACGGCGATCGTGAAGCATGAAACGTTCGGCCCCATCCTCTATGTGCTGCGCTACAGCGATTTTGACGAAGCGGTAGCGTTGCAGAATGACGTGCCGCAGGGCCTGTCCTCTTCCATCATCACCCGCGATTTGCTGGAGGCCGAGCGCTTCCTGGCGCCCGACGGTTCCGACTGTGGCATCGCCAACGTCAATATGGGGCCCAGCGGGGCGGAAATTGGCGGGGCCTTTGGCGGGGAAAAGGAAACCGGCGGCGGGCGCGAAAGCGGCTCCGACGCCTGGAAACAATATATGCGCCGCCAGACCTCCGCCATCAATTACGGCACCTCGCTGCCCCTGGCACAGGGGATTGAGTTTCCGGAGATTGGGTGAGGGGGCGTAGCCCTCGCGAGAACAGTTTAGCACACCACATTCCAGCCCTGATAACCGTCATTCCCGCGAAGGCGGGAATCCAGCCGACGCCTCTACTTGGACAGCGATTGGAAAGCTGGCACCGTTGTTTGGATTCCCGCCTTCGCGGGAATGACGGTTTCAGGGATGGAGGCAGAGAGCCCCCCCCAAAGAAGGCCCCCGACCATGAGCCATCTGTCCACCCTGACCAGCGCCACCCTGGGTGAAGCCGCCAGCGGGCGGCTGTTGGGGCTGCTGGACATCCGTCCCGACCTGTTGGCCAGCGACGGGCCAGATGTGCCGCGCGCTGTGCTCTCCATGGCCCTGTCCATGGTGCTGTTCCAGCGCCTGCTGGAGGAGGTGCCAGAGGGCGCACGCTATGTCGCCGAACAATCGCAGCGCGCCCGGCTGGTGTTCGACCATGGCGCCCTGCGCACGGTGGACATGGCAACGGGTGACCTGCCCGGCGGTACGGATGCCTTCGGTCGCATTCTGGAGCCGCTGGGCTATGCCGTGGCCGGTCTCTATCCGCTGGATAAATTGCGCATGACCGGCCGGGCCTATGCCCACCGGGATTTCCCGGAAGATATCGCGCAATATTTCGTCAGCGAAATCCACCCTGACCGGTTCCCCGAACCGGTGCAGCAGGCGGCATCCCGTATCTTCGGCAATTCCCGCGATCCGCTGACGCCCTGGGCCAAACAGGCACTGGACCGGCTGGCCAGCCGCCGCTTCCTGCCCCTGGCCGATGCGGTGGAACTGCTGCCCATCCTGGCCGGCTGCTTCGACCGCCAGCACCCGGTGCCGGCACTGGCGGATTATGAAACCGTTCTGGCCGCCTCGCCCGAAATGGGCTGGATCGCCACAGAGGGCAACCGGTTCAACCATGCCACCGACCGGGTACCCGACGTGCTGGCCCATGCCGAAGAGTTGAAGCTGCGCCAGTTCCCGATGAAGGAGAAGGTGGAAATCTCCGCCCAGGGCAGCGTGCGGCAGACGGCCATTCGGGCGGCCCAAGTGGAACGGCCCTTCCGCGCCGCCGATGGCAGCACCATCACCCGCATTGTGCCTGGCTCCTTCTATGAATTCATCTCCCGCGACGTGGTGGCCCCGCCGGGGCCGCGTAGCAGCGGCCTGGATTTGCGGTTTGACAGTTCCAACGCGCAGGGCATCTTCAAGATGACGGCAGCAGAGAAAGCTGGATAAGCTGCGGCGTGTTGAGTGAGCTGCCACCCTAGTTCTCTATCAGATGCCGTCGACTCTGATGGTGAGCATTCCTGGCGTGTTCTGGTGGCAAGCATAGAACTTTTTTTGTGAGTTCCATGATTTTTACCTATTTAAAAAGTTGTAGCGCTCTTGTATATGCTTTTTTTGAGAATGCTAAATGGGGTTATATCATGTTTTACCATTTTTCGGATCGATACTATGATTCCACTCTTAAAACGACATACATTGGTGGTCCTTATGTCTATATTGATTCAAGTGTGGCGGGGCATAGCTTTCAGGTAGAGTTTAAGGCGGGTTCTGCGTACTCATTTCAAGCATTTTCGTATCTTGGATCCGAAATAAGTTATGTTGATCCAAATGGAATTTATCATCGTTCGGAAACGCCATATAATCCAACGGTTTCGGGGATATATGAAATATTTGTTTCTACTGTTGCGCAATATTATACGGGTTATTCTCTGCAAATTGTTGATAGAACTTCAAGCGCAGAATCAAAATACATTGTAGGGACATCTGGTGATGATGAGATAGAGGCAAAGGCTGGAAATGATAGGTTGGAGGCGCTGGGCGGTAACGATACTATTTACGGAGGTGGTGGCAGGGATTCATTATATGGTGGGGATGGGAATGATTTGATTATCACAAATTCCTCAATTTATAAAATAAGTCCTGGGAGCTTTTCGGATTCATTGCCGTATTATACTGATTATGTGGGTGACTATCTTGATGGTGGTGCTGGAGATGATCGTATATATGGCGGGTCCGGTGATGATACAATTTTAGGGGGTTCTGGTAATGATACTCTCTATGGTGGCGATGGGGTGGATATAATTATCCTGCCCTATGAATATGAAACCTATAGAATAGGAAAAGTAGGAAAGCCGGATACGGAACTCATTGATAAAAATGGCGAAATCGATTTTGTTAACACAAATATTGAATTTGCGAGTTTCAATGGAAAGGTTTATTCTATCGGGAGTGGAGGGGCGGTTATTTCAATTTCGGATTCCTCGGTTATTGAGGGAGATGACGGGGAAACAAAGATGGCATTTACTGTATCTTTGTCGGTAGTTTCGGCTATAGATGTTTCATTTTATGCCAATATTTATAGTGAAACTGCGAAGCCTTACCTGGATTATAGACCTATTTCAACGAATTATAAGATAAAAGCCGGCGAGAAATCAATAATATTGGAGGTTCCGATAATTGGTGACAAATGGGTTGAGGACGATGAAATATTTACAGTTAATCTCTCCATCCCTTCCGGTGCACATTTCAAAGACAATGTAAGCAGAATATCTGCCACCGGCACCATCATATCCGATGATATCCCCATGCTCACCTTCACCGGCGGCACGGTCAGGGAGGGTTCGTCTGGAACAAGCATTTTGACCTATACGGCCAATTTGTCCTATGCGCCGACAACAGATGTCAGTTTCACGGTCAAAAACACCGGCGGCACGGCCACAGCCGGCAGTGATTATACCACCATCGACCGCAAGGTGACCATCGCGGCTGGATCGAAGACGGCGACCATTCAACTGTCTGTCGCTGGCGATACGCGGGTTGAGGCGGATGAGACGGTTGTGTTGACGCTGTCCGACATCAAGGGGGCTAAGCTCGCAGACTGGGCCGCTAGTACAACGGCAACCGGTACCATTCTGAACGATGATTTCAGGCCTGCCTTCGTCCTGTCGACCTACAAAGCGCTGAACCCGGATCTTACTGCCGCCTTTGGCGCGGATAATGCTGCCTATGTGCGCCATTATATCAGCTATGGTAAGGCCGAAGGGCGGGTCAGCGCCGGGTTTGATGTGGAGGCCTATGCCGCCCTGAATCCGGACGTCTATGCCGCCTTCGGGTTGGATGAGACCCTGCTGACCAATCATTACAGCAATTATGGCCGGGGGGAGGGACGGTTGGCGGAGGGATTCGATGCGGATGCCTATGCCGCCCTGAATCCTGATCTTTTCGCGGCTTTTGGCACCGACCATGCAGCCTTGATCCGTCATTATGTCGACTATGGGCGGGCAGAAGGGCGCGCCGCCACCGGCTTTGATGTTGATGCTTATGCGGCGATGAACCCTGATCTGTTCCGGGCCTTCGGCCTGAACGCTGGCAGCCTGATCAACCATTATGTCAAAAGCGGCAAGGCAGAGGGGCGCGCGACAGATGGGTTTGATGCGGACGCCTATGCGGCCTTCAACCCCGATCTGTTTGCTGTTTTTGGCTTGGATCAGAATGCCCTGGTCAACCATTATATGTCCTATGGTCGTGCGGAAGGGCGTATTGCCATAGCCCCGCCAACATTGGTTGCCTTGGGTCTGCCCATGGAGCTTGATGCGGCATAACCCTTGGTCCGCGTTGATGGATGACAGGGGGTGATGTGGTGGCCCCGCCGGGGCCGCGCAGCAGCGGGCTGGATTTGCGGTTTGACAGTTCCAATGCGCAGGGCATCTTCAAGATGACGGCAGCAGAGAAAGCCGGAACCGCTGCGGAGTGTTGAGCCTTATGGACCTGGGTTCCTTCATCACCAGCCTGGCCGCCATCGTCGGCCCGCGTCACGTGTTGAGCGAGGCGGGCGATCTGGCCCCCTATCAAACCGCCGCCCGCTATGGCGGCGGGCGGGCGCTAGCTGTGGTGCGGCCGGACAGTGCCGAACAGGTGGCCGCCCTCCTGCGCCTCTGCCACCAGCACAAAATACGGCTGGTGCCGCAGGGGGCCAATACCGGGCTGGTCGGCGCCTCGGTGCCCGATGGCTCGGGCGAACAGCTCGTGCTGTCGCTGTCCCGCCTGACCGGGCTGTTTGATCTGGATGTCGCCAACCGCGCCGTCACTGTGGGGGCTGGCTGGGATCTGGACCGGCTGAATGAGAAGCTGGCCCCGCACGGCCTGTGGTTCCCCATCGATATTTCCGCCAGCCCCAGTGTTGGCGGCATGATCTCCACCAATGCCGGCGGGTCACGGGTGCTGCGCTATGGCGATGCGCGGCGCAATGTGCTGTCGTTGCAGGTGGTGCTGCCCGATGGTCGCATCGCCGGCGACCTGAAGGGCCTGCGCAAGAACAGCACGGGCCTGGATTTCAAACAGCTTTTCATCGGCACCGGCGGCAGTTTCGGCATCGTCACCGCCGCCGTGCTGGACCTGCAGCCGCTGCCGAAACAGACGGTGACGGCCCTGGTGATGCCGCGCGATCTGGACGCCATCGGCCCCATCCAGGCCCTGCTGGATGGGCAGGCAGGCGAATTCCTCTCCGCCTTTGAAAGCATGAGCGGGCCGGCCCTGGGTGCCGCTCTGCACCACCGGCCCCAGTTGCGCAACCCGTTCGGCGGCCCGCCGCCGGATGAAACCCTGCTGGTGGAACTGATGTCCACCACCGGGGCGGGCCAGTTGGACCTGGAGGCGCTGCTGCTGGCCGTGCTGGAACAGGGCTATGAGAGTGGCCTGATCGCCGATGCCATTCCCGGCCCGCCGGCAGAACTCTGGGCGCTGCGCCATGCCATTTCAGAGGGGTTGCGCGGCCTGGGCCGGGTGATCGGGCTGGATATCTCGCTCGCTCGCGGCAAGATGAGCGCGTTCCGGGCAGAGGCGACGGAATGGGTGCGGGCCAACCATCCCGGCCTGCTGATCTGCGGTTTCGGCCATCGCGGCGATGGCGGCGACCATTTCAATCTGGTGATCCCCAAGGAATTGGATGCTGATTACCCGCCTGACCGGGTCGATGGCGTGCGCCGTGGCATCTATGACCTGCTGGTGGGCCACTATGATGGCAGCTATAGCGGAGAACATGGGGTCGGCCCGGTCAATCTGGCCCATCACCAGATCCATGCCGACCCGGCCCAGCAGGCGCTGGCCCGGCTGCTGCAAAACCATCTGGATGCGGACGGGCTGCTGGGGCGGGTGCGCTGGTGAGCGATACGGGGGAGCAGGACGGCACCGATCTGGCGCTGCTGCAATTGCTGCGCGCCAATGCGCGGGAGCCCACCGCGTCGCTGGCCCGCAAGCTGGGGCTGGCGCGGTCCAGCGTGCAGGCGCGGATTGCGCGGCTGGAACGGCTGGGTATCATCCAGGGCTATACACTGCGCAGCGATTACGCCACCGCCCGGCTGATCCGGGCCTATGTGCTGCTGTCCACCAACCCGAAAATGATCGCCCGCATCGTCGGTGATGTGAAGCGCATCCCGGAGGTGGAATCGCTCAGCGCCATTTCCGGCAGTTACGACATGATGGCCGTGGTCGCGGCCCCCACGGTGCAGGATATCGACCGGGTGCTGGATCAACTTGGGCTGGTGACAGGCGTTGAACGCACCATGTCGTCCCTGGTGCTGTCGGACAAGTTCCGGCGCTGATACCAGAATTTGGTGAATTGCCCATGTTTTCAGCGCTTCAAGCGTCGGGTACCACCATCGCACGGCTTTGCTTCAGGAACGCATGGGTCGCTGGCTGGCAGTAGTCGCCAGACAGCGACCTGCCAAAGCGGATACCTGAAGCAATTTGGTATTATTGCAATGGCACGCCCATGGCGGCGGCAACTTGTAATACCTGTATTTCTGGTTCCCGCCCGATCAGGGCATAACCGAAATGCGCTCCCCGCCAGAACCCCACCACATAGCCCTGCGCCTCTGTAACGGCCAATGTCTCGGCATCAGGCTCGTCCTCGCTGGGGGCGACCAGCAGGGTGATCCTGTGTCCTTGTCCGTCCTCATAGATCAACTGGCTGCCTGGTCCGTCGTCAGTGATGGTCCGTCGCGCGCCAATCAGGCGCAGGCCGACGGATTGCAATTGCGGGGGTTCCATCGCGGTGCCCAACTGGCTTGCCAGCAGGCGGCGTAATTCGGCTGGGCTGTTGCTGGACGCCTCTACGGAGGCGGGTCGGGCCTCTGCAAAGACTTCATGGTTGGCCAGTGCTTCCCGCGCGTAACCCGGCAACTTGGTCTGTAGCCATTGATCGCTGGCATCCCGAGCCCCCCAGCCCAGAATGAACAGGCCAACGGCCGCCGCAACGCGCGATGCGCGCTGCCAACGCGCATGACGGCGCAGGCCCTGCAGCAGACGGTTGCTCACCGGAGAAATGTTCCCTGCCGGCAAACCCCCCTCCGCTGCGGCGATCTTCACAAGCAAGTCCTGCTCGGCCATGGCCCGCATCCGTGCCCGTAGATCGGGATCGGTTTCCAGCCGGGCCAATACCTGGGCTTCCTGGCGCGGGTCTAGCTGCCCGTCCAGAAAGGCGTGGAGGTCCAGTTCATCCCCGTCGTCACGCATCGCGCCCCCCCTTTACCAGACGCAGCTTGGTGATATCCCCACCCGTTTCCATCTTGCGCCTCAGCGCTTCCCGTCCGCGGGCCAGACGTGACATGAAGGTGCCCAGCGGTACACCCAGCCGCCGTGCTGCCTCTTCATATTTCACATCGTCCAGAGCGATGACCAGGATTGCTTCCCGTTGTGGTTCCGGCAATCCGTCCAGGGCTGTCAGAACCTGTTGGGTTTCCACCCGGATCATTTGATTGGCATCCACCCGGTCTTGCGCCGTGGCTTGTTCGGCATAGCGTGCCCGTACTTGCCATTTCCGCCGGTCGCTGACATGGCAGGTATAAAGGATGCGAAACAGCCAAGCCCGCAGATCGGTTCCTGGCTGCCATTGACTGGCCGAGGCGATGGCCTTGGTCAGGCAATCCTGCACCAGATCGTCGGCCTCCACCCGGTTGCGGGTCAACAGCAGCGCATAACGCTGTAACGACCCCAGGTGGCTTTCCAGCCCCTTGGCAAAACCATCCCCGTTCATCCCACCGCCTTCATTCACCCCGCCCCGAAAATTCCCGCCCGGAGGGGCATCCGGGCGGGATTGTCACAGGCACTGGGTCGCGCATGTTGGCAATGCCAGTCCCATCCGTCCACCACCAGTACATCCTTGGGGCAAGCGGATGCAGAAAGGGTGGACATGTTGGGATAACGCATGGTGCCGCAAATTATTCCCTGCTGATCGTGTCAAAAATGACCGACCGTTGTTCAGGGTTTGCGACCATAGAGGTTGGCCTTTTCCTCGTCACTCATCGGTTGACCCGCAGGACGCACCTTGTCAGCCAGCAGGGCCAGCCCGCGCTGCACGCCGGGGCGGGCGGCGATGCTATCAAACCAGCGCTTCACCTGGGGGAATTCAGCCAGATCGATATCATATTTCGGGGCGTTGCGAATCCAGGGGAAGGTCGCCATGTCGGCAATGCCATAGGCGTCGCTACCCAGATATTGCGTTTCCGTCAGCCGCGTGTTGGCCACCTTCAACAGGCGCTTGGCCTCGTTACGGTACCGCTCGATGCCATAGGGCACCTTTTCCGCGGCATAGAGGATGAAATGCCCGGCCTGGCCGAACATCGGGCCGACACCGCCCATCTGCCACATCAGCCATTGCAGGTGGCTGAACCATTCGGCGCTGTCGCTGGGGCGGAACTGTCCGGTCTTTTCGGCCAGATAGATCAGGATGGCACCGGATTCAAACAGGCTGAGCGGCTTGCCGCCCGGCCCGTCGGGATCGACGATGGCCGGCATCCGGTTATTGGGGGCGATCTTCAGGAAGTCGGGCTTGAACTGGTCGCCGGCTCCGATATTCACCGGATGTACGGTATAGGGCAGGCCCATTTCCTCCAGGGCGATGGAAACCTTGTAGCCGTTGGGCGTCGGCCAGACATGGAGTTCGATGCTCATTACCGGGTTCCTCTGGGATGGAAGATGCCAGCCAGGTTTTCAGACCCCGCCGGATGGGGTGAAACCTAGTCAACAGAGTGGTCCGGTGGAAGTGCGCTGCCGCACAGGCATCGCACATAGGGAATGGGACCAATCCCCAGATTCTGTGGATAAGTATGTGATTAAAGCCCTGGTAACTCGGCTGGTTGGCGGTTCCCTGCGGGTCTCGGCAATTTGCCTAATTTTTAATCAGTTGTATGGGGGCGGGTTTCCACGATGCCAGACCGGAAAAGAGGTTTCTCTTGAGTTTTCTTAAATATCAATGGCTTCGGATTTTGTGGCGTGAGGGTGCGTGCCCGCGATACCGTCGGTTGCTGTCGTCGACCGGTCATCCGATTGTAAGAATGGGCGTTATATTGGGGTGGAATAGTGAAGATGGCGCGTGGTGGACAATTATCTGCTGCCGACACTGTTGATTGACTGTTCAACCCGCCGGCTGGTCCCAGCGGCGGGCCGCTTCCTCGTCGCTGCTGCGGCTATCGACCCAGCGTGCGCCGCTGCCTGTCTCTTCCAGCTTCCAGAAGGGGGCCTTGCTTTTCAGCCAGTCCATCAGGAAACGACAGGCCTCGAAGGCGGCCTCCCGATGGGCGCTGGCACAGGCGACCAGCACAATCTTTTCCCCCGGTTCCATCCGGCCATGGCGGTGGATGATCAGGCAGGCCGCCAGCGGCCAGCGGGCCCGCGCCTCCGCCTCAATGGCGGCCAACTGGCGCTCGGTCATGCCGGGATAATGTTCCAGCGTCAGCGCGCGGATGGTGCCGGCCTGTTCGCCCGCCTGCGGGTGCAGATCGCGCACCAGCCCGGTGAAGCAGCAGACACCGCCAATGCCGGGATTGCCCTGGGTCAGGGCGGTCAGTTCCGCCCCGATATCGAAATCCGCCTGCTGGACCCGGACAGCCATCAGCCCCCCGTCACCGGCGGGAACAGCGCCACCTCGTCACCCGGCACCACCGGATGGCTGAAGGGCACATATTCCTGGTTCACCGCCACCTTGACCACGGCCAGATTGGACAGGGCATCGGCATAACCGCCGCCGCGCGTCTGCAGATGGGCAATCAGGCCGGCAACATCGCTGATGCCGGGGGGCAGGGCGAGTTCCTCTTCCGCTTGACCGATCTTGCTGCGCAGCCAGGCGAAATACAGCAGCTTGATCATTCGCTCTTCCCCCCTTGCGGGGCCAGCATGTGGCGCAGGCCCGCACGCAGATAATCCCACCCCGTCACCAGGGTCAGGGCGGCGGCGATCCACAGCCCGACCTCCCCGATGAAGGTCACCGGCCAGGTGGCCGGACCATGGTCACCGACGATCAGCCAGCCGATGGCCAGCATCTGGATACCGGTCTTCCATTTGGCAAGCCGGCTGACCGGCACGCCGACGCGCAAGCCCGCCAGGAATTCGCGCAAGCCCGAGACCATCACCTCGCGCAGCAGGATGACCACGGCCGGCAGTACCGCCAGCCCGGAGATATGCTGGTTGGCCACCAGCATGATCAGCACAGCGGCCACCAGCAGCTTGTCGGCGATCGGGTCCAGGAACTTGCCGATCAGGCTTTCTTCCTGCCAGGCGCGGGCCAGATAGCCGTCAAACCAGTCAGTGATGCAGGCGGCCGCGAACAGCCCGGCCGCCACCCAGGCCGGCCAGGGGCCGGGAAAGAAGAACAAGGCCACCACAACGGGAATGATGGCGATGCGCGACAGGGTGAGGATATTCGGCAGGCTGGTCAGCATTGTGATGGGTGTTCTTTGCCGGCGGGTCGGGCAGGGGAGGCGGGCCGCATCCTAGCCCTCGGGATGGAAATGATCATAGATGATTTTAGCGACAGTTCGGTTGATGCCCTCCACCGCCTCCAAATCCGCCAGCCCGGCGCGGGAGACGGCGCGGGCGGAACCGAAATGCAGCAGCAAGGCCTTCTTGCGGCGGGGGCCGATTCCCGTCACCTCGTCCAGCGGTGAGGCGCTGATGGCCTTTTCCCGCCGGGCGCGGTGGGTGCCGATGGCGAAGCGGTGCGCCTCATCGCGCAGCCGCTGCAGGTAATAAAGAACCGGGCTCTTGTGATCCAGGCCGAAGGGGGGGCGGCCTTGCATGAAAAACCGTTCCCGCCCGGCGTCGCGGTCCGGTCCCTTGGCGATGGCGGCCAGACAGACATCCTCGATTCCCAGTTCGGCGAACACTTCCGCCACCACAGCCAATTGTCCCTCACCACCATCGATCAGCACCAGATCGGGCCAATTCTCACCGGCGCGTTCGGGATCTTCCTTGATGACGCGCTCGAACCGCCGGGTCAGCACCTCCCGCATCATGGCGTAATCGTCGCCGGCGGCTCCGGGCACCTTGATGTTGAACTTGCGATAGGCGTTCTTGATGAAGCCGTCCGGCCCGGCCACCACCATGGCGCCAATGGCGTTGGTACCCTGGATATGGCTGTTATCGTAAATCTCGATCCGTTTGGGCGGCTCGGTCAGGCCAAACACTTCCGCCACCCCGGCCAGCAGCTTGGTCTGGCTGCCGCTTTCGGCCAGCCGGCGGCCATGCGCTTCCCGCGCATTGGTGACGGCATGGTCGATCAGCCGCTTCTTGTCGCCGCGCTTGGGCAGATGCAGGTCCACCTTGTGCCCCGCCCGCACCGACAGGGCCTCCTGCAACAGGTCATGCTCGGTCAGCTCGTGGCTGACCAGCACCAGGCCGGGGGCGGCTTTGTTGTCATAGAACTGGGCGATGAAGGCGGCCAGCACCTCGTCAATTTCCTGCGCCTTGTCATGGCTGGGGAAATAGGCACGGTTGCCATAGTTGCGCCCGCCGCGGAAGAAAAACACCTGGATGCAGGTCAGCCCGCCATCCTGATGGGCGGCGATGATATCGGCATCATCCACACCCTCGATATTGATATCCTGATGGGCCTGGATGGCCGTCAGCGCCCGGATACGGTCACGCAGCTTGGCCGCCCGTTCGAATTCCAGATTCTCGGCCGCCTCCTGCATGGCATGGGCCAAGTCGGCCTGGATATCCCGGCTCTTGCCCTCCAGGAAGGCGCGCGCCTCATTCACCTGATCGGCATATTCGGGGGGGCTGACCTTTTCCACACAGGGCGCGGTGCAGCGCTTGATCTGATATTGCAGGCACGGCCGGGTGCGGGTGGCGAAAACCGTATCGGCGCAGGTGCGGAGTTGGAAGGCCCGCTGTAACGCCGTCAGTACCCGGTTGACCGCCCCGGCCGAGGCGAAGGGGCCATAATAATGGCCGGGCTCGCTGCGGGTACCGCGATGCTTGGTCAATTGCGGGAAGGCATGGTCGCCCTTGATCAGGATATGCGGGAAGGTCTTGTCGTCGCGCAGCAACACGTTGTAGCGCGGCATCAGTTTCTTGATGAGATTCGATTCCAGCAGCAGCGCCTCCACCTCCGTATGGGTGGTGACGAACTCCATCTGCGTCGTCTCGGCGATCATCCGCTGCAGCCGGATCGGCAGCTTGACCGGCATCGTATAATTGATGACGCGCCGTTTCAGGCTGCGCGCCTTGCCGACATAAAGCGCATCGCCATGATCATTCAGCATCCGATAGACGCCGGGCCGGTCGGGCAGGGTGCGCAAATAGCCTTTGATCGTCTCAACACCCCGGTTGAGATCGGCCACGGTACGTTTCGGCCGGCCGGTCGTCGGTGCTGCTTCACCGGAACCGCCGAGCGGATTTTTATCGGATGCGTCGCTCATGGCCCAGCATGTGGCGCATAAGCCCGTTCGGGTCAATCTTGCTGCTGCTGTTCCGGCATTCCTGCTGCGCGGTCCTGTCCAAAAGCGATATGTGGCAGTGCCGTTTCGCGCTTGTCCTGCGGGACAGTGGCCGCTTCCTGCGGCTTTTTCTGGGTCGCGGAAATCTTCCACGGAATCTGTGGATAAGTTTGGGGAGAAGTGCTGGTCTTTCCTGTGCGACCCTAGCGAAGCTGCGGCTTTCCCCTGTTTGCCTAAAAAATGTGCAATAATCATATGGTATTGATTTTACACATATATTCTTAAGTCAAGCTATCATGCAGTTGTCACATCTGCAATCGAATGGCTTGACATTTCCGACCGGGGGTTCGTAGCGGATGCCCGGATGGTCATGTGCAAAAGTTTAGGACCATGTGCCGGATATAAGGATCGCTTTCGTTTCAGCGAAGGGAGATGCAGCGCAACAAGACAGGGTTTCAGGTCCGCAGTGGGGGGTAGACCAAACAGATCTTCCAACATCATCCGGCTGCTTTGCTTGCGCTCCCTGTGCGGTGCTTGACATCCTCTGCACCTTCACGGTCGGCAGGGATGGGACCGGAGAAAATTCCCGCACCGCCCAGGAGTCACCTTTCAATTCCCTGCATCAGGACCATTTCAATTTTGACATTGGGATATTCAGTGGCTGCCGGTGGTCCCGCGGGCGATAAGATGCAGAAAGGAATCGGTGCATGTCGGACGAGATGGCAACCGGCAAGCAGTCGGCGACAGTTCACGATGATCGCCATGCTGCGCTGGTGGCGGCAATGGATTTAATCGCTCGTCAAGGCTGGCGCGAAACCGGATTGAAGGCGGTGGCGGATCAGGCGGGGCTGCCGCTTGACCGGTTCTATCGTCTGTTCCCCAGCAGGCTGCATTTGCTGGCCGCCCTGGATCGCCATGCTGACGAGGTGCTACTGGCCCAGCCAATACCCGACCCGACCGATCCGCCACATGATCGTCTGTTTGATATGTTGATGCGCCGGATCGATGTACTGGAGCCGTTTCGCCCAGGATTGCGTGTGTTGGCGCGCAATGGGATTGCTATCATGGCGGCCCCAGCAATGGCGCCGGGGTTATTCCGCTCCATGGGGTGGATGTTGGAAGCGGCCGGGTTGGGGCGGGGTGGTATGGTTGGGGTGCTGCAGCGACGCGGACTGGCCACCGTCTGGTTGGCTACATTGCGGGTTTGGCTGGAGGATGACAGCCCGGACAGGTCCGCGACCATGGCTGCCCTCGACCGCAACCTGAAACGCGCGTATGAGCTGTGGAACAGTTTACCCCTCGCGTTTCGATCCTCTATCGGATCGAAACATTCAGCGGGTTGATTTCATTGTGTTTTTGTGCGACGCAACAAAGAAGTTGACGAAAAATAGGGCAAATGCGATAGTTATCCACGGTTTTGCTGCAATGCAATAGCGGCGAGAACCACTCTATAACCACCGATGGCACCAGCCCGTGCCATGGATGAACAGCCCCTGGGGGACTCGACGTATGGCCAGCCCGATCAAGAATCCGTTCCTGGATTTCGACCCGTCCAAGTTCTTCGACCCGTCCAAGTTCTTCGATGCTTCCCGTTTTACGGATATGCAGAAGGGCTTTGCCGATTTTCAGAAGGGCTTCGCCGACTTCCAGAAAGGTTTCAGCGACGTAAAGCTGCTGTCGCCGGATTTTGAAGGTCTGCTGGCCACCCAGCGCCGCAATGTGGAAGCGGTGGTCGCCGCCAACCAGTTGGCGGTCGAAGGCTATCAGACGATTGCCCGTCGCCAGGCCGAGATTCTGCGTCAGTCCTTCGAGGAAGCCTCGACCTTGATGAAGGAACTGGTCTCTGCGGGTACGCCGGAAGACAAGGTTGCCAAGCAGGCCGAGCTGGTTAAGGGCTCCTTCGAAAAGGCGATTGCCAATATGAAGGAACTGTCGGAACTGGTTGCCAAGTCGAATAGCGAAGCTGCCGAAGTGCTGTCCAAGCGCGTCAAGGAAAGCATTGAGGAACTTCAGGTAACCCTGTCGAAGTTGACCACGAAGGGCGCTTGATTTTTAAATATCAGCCGTCCTATTCCTCCTTCGGGGATACGTTTTGTGTCCCCCCGAAGGAGATGAATAAAAAAGGCCCTGCGCTTGAACGGCGCAGGGCCTTTTTATTGAAGAATATCTGGTGACTGAGATTGACTGGCTTGGGTTATACACCGCCCAAGCCAGTCTCTTTTACTGCAAGACACCCGATTTTTTGAAAAATCGCTACATCCTTTGGGGATGCATCACCCGCGGGGTACCTGCGGCGGCGGCTGGCTACGGCGATAGGATGGAAGAGGTATCGGGCGCTGCTCTTCCTTGCGGCTGGCAGAAACCTCGATTTCCATCCGGGCGATCACCTTGCGCAACTCGTGGATCGTATCGCCCAGAGACTGCACATCCCCCTCACCGGATTTCCAAACCCGATAGGCTTCTGCACAGGCCTTGGCAGCAAGATCCATCCGCTCATCCGCGGGTACCGTCGGCGTCTCCTGCGCCTCAAGGCGGGCGGGATTGCGCTGCTGTTGACGATAGGGGTAGACAACCTCCACCGGTTGCTCAGTCAATACAGCTTCGACTGGCGGCAAGCGATCTTGGTTGCTGCGCTCCGGTCCTGCGCGTTCGAAATCGCGTGGCGGACGAGTCTCCCGCCCATCCTGACGATCCCGACCGGCAAAACGCTGTCCGCCCTGAGGGAAACGCGGCACACCCTGTTGAGGACGCCGGCCTTCCTGCGGGCCGCCGCGTGCTTCACCACGGTCGTTGCTGCGGCCACCATTTTCGCTGAAACGGCCCTCACGCTCCCGACCGTCACGTTCACGCCCATCGCGTTCACGACTGTCACGTTCACGCCCTTCGCGGTCACGTGGCGGGCGCCCCTCGCGGCTTTCAAAGCGGCGCCCAGCTTCACGCTGCTCATGACGGCCGCTGTCATGCTGGAACAATTCGCCCGGCACGCCTTCCCGACTGGTCGGGGATGGGCGTTCTTCCGGTGCGGGGTCCGTCGCATCACGAGTAACCACTGGCGTGGGTTCTGCCACCGGCTCTGCCGGCGGCAAAATGGCAGGGGACGGAACGGGTTCCACCTGTTCTGCCTGCGCTTTTGGGCGTCGGGATGGACGCGGGACTTCCGCAGCCGGTGTTTCCACGGGAGCAGGTTCCGGCATCGCCTGTTCTTCCCCTACACCGGCGTCAGCGGACAAGCCTGCGGCTTCCGCTTTACGGACGATATAGGAGATAGCACTAGGCGTGCAGTCAAACTCCCGCGCAATGGCAGAGAGGGTCGCGCCTGCCCGGTGGCGTTCCAGGATTCGCGGCCAAGCAGTTTGCGGAATACGTCCCCGACGCTTCGGGGACTCCGCATCACCTTCGGTTTCGGCGTTCAAGATGTCACTCGGTTGCCAGAGAGGCTCATGCGTCATTAAGCGGATTCACAAATCTCGGCATGTCCGGCGGTTAAGCCTGCCCAATGATTGTACACCCCGAAGGGTAGCTGGGGAGGCGCCCTCGCACGGGGAGCCAGGAGTTATTGGTCAGATATGGGCGAAATGGCTGAAAATTAAAAGAGGAAGTGAGGGCCCAGACCAAAAAAAATTAAAACGCTTCTCGGACCATCCTGCCAAACTGTGAAGAGCTGTTTCCGTCGGTGGATTTTTTGAAAGCCGGAACAGGATAGTCGCATCCTGCCCGATAAATGGATTTATCCGAAATTGCGGTGAAGGCAGCAATGCGGACTCTTGCGGTCCTTGCCCGCCTTGGGGCACAGTCTGCCCGCGAAAGCTTGCGCGGATAACTGCGCATTGCCCCGATTTTAACGGCTTTCTGGACCCGAAACGATGCTGCGTAAACGTCTTGCTGCGATGACGGCTTTGTTGGCGATGTTCGCCGTGCCTGTTCAGGCCAAGCCCCCCTGCTATACACCCGACGAGTTCGAGGCGGAGCAGGGCATCCGTCTGCATACGGAACTGATGGTTGTTGGCTTGACCTGTCAGGAAATGAGCGTCAAGGGCCAGCCCAGCCTTTTCGCTCAGTACAAAATGTTTACGCTGAAGCACCAGAAGCAGATACAGGCCTGGGAAAGTAACCTGATCAGCTATTACAAGCGCACCGTGAAGGGAAACGCCAACCGCGCGTTCGATACCTTCCGTACCCGGCTGGCGAATGAAACGTCCCAGCGCGCGATCGCCTTGAGCAATCCGGTTTTCTGCGCCGATCATGTGCCGGTGGTTGCCAAGGCCATGTCGACGGACATTGAGGCCATTCGTGCCAGCCTGCGGCCGGATTCGCCCGGTGTTCGACTGGCCCTGGAACCGCGTTGTGACAAGCCAATGCAAGGCGCTCTCGTGGCGGAAAGTGCGGCTACCCCCGCCGCCCGTTCGACCCCGCCTGTTCCCCGGGCAAAGGCAGCCGTCAAGAAGCCGGCTGCCGGCAAGGCTGCTGCGGCCAAGGCTGGTTGACCCATTCCGTGTAGTGACCCGTTGGGTTCAACCGCGGAAGATATCCGGGCTGCCAACCTGTTTATGGCGTTCTAGCAAGCCCTGGCCCACCAGATAATTGATGTGCGCCAGGGCTTCACCCACAGCGAAACTGAGTTGATGGGTGTCGAGCGGTCGATTGAAGAGCAGGTTGGTAATGTCAGCCACGGTGCAGGCAGAAAATCTACAATGCTCCCGTATTTGGGTGAGCCGCTCCTGATGATGATCGATCAACTCGTCGATTCGCTGTGCCAGCCCGATAAAGGCTGTGCCATGCGACGGTAAAACCAGGGTGTCGGCCGGCAGCTTCCGCAACTCTGCCAGTCCATCGATATATTCAGAGAGCGGATCGGCCTCTGGTTCAGCAGGCCAGACGCTGATATTGGGGTTGATGCGTGGTAGCACCATGTCCCCCGCGAGCAGGATATGGTCGGTGGTGTTGAACAGGCAGGCATGTTCAGGGGAATGCCCGCCACTTGTCAGCACCTGCCATGGGGCACCGCCGATATTCAGCGTTTGACCGTGACGAAGCCGTTGATAGGTGGCCGGTACTGCCGGCACGCCTTGGCGGTAGGCGCCAACCCGGCCGCATAGCGCTGCTATCTGTTCCGGGGTCAGGCCGGCGGCCGTATAGAAGTGCTTGGCAATCCGCAGGTCATTATCGGTAGGCGGCAGACTCTGCAGGCGCGACAATAGCCACTCCGTGCGGGTCATAAGCAATGGCATATCGAACTGATGGCACAGCCAGTTTGCCATACCGATATGGTCTGGATGATAATGTGTCACCAGCAGACGCAGAGCAGGCAGCCCTTCCATATGTCCACTAATCACCTCCTCCCATAGAGATATTGTCAGATCACTGGCGATACCTCCATCCACCAGGGTCCAACCTTGCTGCCGGTTCATATCTTGATCTGACAGCATCCATACATTGATATGATTAAGGGCAAAGGGTAGGGGAAGGCGAATCATAAGAATTCCAGGCGCTACAGCCTGTGCAATTAAAAGTTTTTTGTTTGGTTTTGTCATTTTGGTTGAAATTTGATCTGAAAAATCTCTACCAGACATAGCGGATGGCCTTTTGCAGGGTGATCATGATTTCTCCCCAAAAGATCGAGGGAGAGTTTCTGATAGTCATATGTTTTATATTCCACAATATTCTCTGAATGGACCAATATTTTGCGCTAATCCTCCTTTCGAGCCGCTGTCATGCAACCATGATGGAAACTGTCACGGAAGCTTTGTTAGAAGGCGCACCGGGCACGAGCGGCATGGGACCGCCGACCTTATCGGCAAAAGGTGGCATCATGGATCGGCGGATGGATTACATAATCGAGGTCGATGAAGAGCCTTTGGGATTGGTCATGGTGGAGGATGACGGCGTGGTCTTCCTCGCGTTCCATCCTGCTGTGCAACAACTGCATGGCCGCGCCTATTGCGATGCGGTTGAAGCCCGTCGGGCTGCGCTGGGCGCCTTTCGCAGCGCGGCGTAGATGAAAAGCAAGGGGGGTAAATGTTGGCCTAGCCGATAGGGCTAGTATCTTTAGCCAAGGACATGCCTTCTTGAGTTGCCCCTTCGTTTTCTGTTAAGCCTATAGGCGCTGGGCTATAAAAAGACGGGCTTTGCCATCTTTTTGCCCAAGACAGAACAAGCCGCCTCGTTTCCGTATCAAAGGGCGGCAATCCAAGGGCCTTCGAGGAGTATATGAGATGAAACTGCGCCACTTGCTGCTGGGGACGGCGATCGCTTTGATCCTCCCTAGCGCTGCCTACGCCCAGAATTCCATCGAGGGGCCCTATTTCGGCGCCCAGGTTGGGGTGAACTGGCTGCAGGATAGCGACTTCAAGTCTTCGACGACGACCAATCAGGTCTACACCAAGGACGCCCTGGCCTCTGTCGTTGAACTGGGCTACCAGTTCGGCGAGGGGCTGCGGCTCGGCCTTGAAGGCGGTTACACCGTACACGAGGTTGATGGGATCAGCGGCGGGCCCGCTGGTCGCAGCGGCCCCGCTATCGGGAACCTGAAGGCATTCACCATGATGGGTGTGGTGCAGAAGGAATTCGATATCGGCTCTCCCCTGCGTCCCTATATCGGTGCTGGTGCTGGCTGGGGCTGGGTGAAGGCTGACACAATTGGTCCGCTGCTGGCGCCCAATAACTACAGCCACGGCAACGAGGATAGCTTTGCCTATCAGTTGAATGTCGGCGTTTCTTACCCGATTACCGATGGCTTGGATTTCACGTTTGGCTATCGTTACCTGGCGATGGACTCACTTAAGTTCAAGAGCCAGCGCCCTGCTTTCGATGCTGATTACAAGTCCCATAGCGTGCTGGTTGGTGTTCGCACCGTGTTTGGTGCGGCCCCGGCTCCGGCTCCGGTAGCAACCACCGTGGTTGCGCCGCCGCCCCCGCCGCCGCCGCCGCCGCCTCCCCCCCCGCCGCCGCCGGCTCCGTCGATCACCCGTAACTTCACGGTGTTCTTCGATTTCGACAAGTCCACCTTGTCGTCGGATGCCCAGCAGGTTCTTCAGAACGTGGCTCGCGATGCCAAGGCTGGCAAGATCGTGCGCGTCGTCGTGTCCGGCCATGCCGATACGTCTGGCCCGTCCGACTATAACCAGAAGCTGTCGCTGCGCCGCGCAGAAGCCGTGCGGGATTATCTGGCCTCGCAGGGCCTGACGGCCAAGGAAATCGCTGTCGAAGCCAAGGGCGAGACGGATTTGCTGGTTCCGACCGCCGATGGTGTGCGTGAGCCGTCGAACCGCCGCGCTGTCATCGTTTTCCCGTGAGCTTCCCTTTGATGTGGCCGCAGCTTCTTTCCTGGAAACGCGGCTACATCATTTGAAAGACACATGGAATAACGTTGTGACACATTGAAAAGGGGTCTGCGGATAGCAGGCCCCTTTTTTTGAACATCTTATCGCTTGTTGCCGATGATTACTGGATTTCAAGTTCCTGCACTGAAACTGAAGCGGTCACAACAGCGCCCGTTGGGGTAAGTTGTCCACTTCTATGCCATCGGCGCAATCCCATGTTCCATCGCCCAAATCGCCGCTTGGGTTCGGTTGCTGGCATTGATCTTCCGCATGGCATTTTTAAAATGCATCTTCACGGTGGACTCCGTGATCGTCAATCTGCGGGCAATCGCCTTGTTTGAGTGTCCACTTAAAATACAAGCCAGGATTTGCATCTCCCGTGGAGAAAGCTCGGCACCGTCCCCTGTATTGGCATTTTCATTTATATTAACGTTTTGGCTCTGTCCCAGAATTTGTGCTGCGGCAGCGGGATAGATGGCCTGGCCTTGCTGTACAAGGCGTACCGCCCGCCAAACGGCGTTGAATGAGGCGGCCTTTGAAACATGGCCGTAGGCTCCCGCTGTCAGACTCTCTGCCAAGGCGCCCTGACTCAGATCAGAGCTGAGTACCAATAATTTGACCTCTGGCAGATATTCACGGAGTCGTCGTAAAGGATGGCTATAGGATTCCAGATTGAAGCCTGCCGGATCAATGATGACCAAGGCCGGTGCGATATCTCCTTCCAATACCTCCAATGCCGCTTCAATGGATTGTACGGGCGGTTCCACTTCCAGACCTTTTTCTTCTAGCAATGCCGCCAAAGCAGCACTGAAAAGCTGGTCATGATCCACCAACAAGATTGGGCCGGTATGCATTGAAAACCCTCTTCAAAATCCCCAAAAAAAGAGATCAAAAAAATAGGATAAAATTATAGATTGTTTTTGTGCTTTTCATCTGTTTCAAATTCCCAGTCCGTTGGATGTTGTGTAAAAATATTGCATTTTAAGAAAAATATGCCAAAAATGACGTCCTAGTGTAGGTCGAGTAAAAATTACTTCGAAAATAGAAATATTTTCGATATTCTTCACATTCTAAAAAGAATGATAACAGATTCTATCGCCGTTGCCATAAGATGGTTGCGATAAGACTTAAACCATATGAATATGTTTGCACCATCGAGTGGTGATCAAAGGGAATTCAAAAGGAGATCCCGATGTCTATGGCCCTGCGTCGGGGAAGCCCGTTCCGCGTTGTCTTTGGTGAGAATCTTGTCACCGCTCAGGGCCGGCCCGCAGGGCGAGAGTTCGTGAGTTCAGCAGCAATCTCGGAAAGCCCAGCCTCAATGGCGCGCCGACGCGGGTTTCTGGTGGTGGATCCCCAAGCCCTCGTTCGTCATGGTCTGACATTGACCTTGTCGTCTTTGTACGATGGGGCGCAGACATGGCAATGCGGCACTCCTGCTGAAGCAACAAGTATGTTGGAGCAGGGGGATATCGTTCCCGATCTGGTGCTGGTGGACGCAGATGGTTTGCCGGATGACCGTACTGTTGGTGTGGTTGATTTCCTGGCAGCGCTGTCTGGTGTTCCTGCCATTGTAATGGCGGCAGCATTCACTTCGGCGGAGGTGCGTACTTTCCTTTCGGCAGGCGCAGTCTGCTGCCTTCTGAAGAGTGATCCTAGCGCCGTACTGGCTGAGGCGGTTGCCCTGGCGTTGACAGGTGAGGGCTACGTCCAGCTTCCGTACCGTCTGGTGGTGCAGTCATTGCCAACGGGCATACCCGACGGCAGCTTGGATCGGGCGGCGGTAGCGAAGTTGACCAATCGCCAACGTGATATCTTCCGCCTCTTGCTTCAAGGGTGCTCCAATAAGGAGATTGCCCGACAGTTAGGGGTGCTGGAAGGTACCGTAAAGGTACATGTGCGTGCCATGATGCAGAAGCTCGGTGCGCGCAACCGCACACAAATTGCCATTCTGGCTGCCCGATGCGGCATCAGCGCTGAGTAACAGTGCCTGCTGCGGGCCACCGGTTTAGCAGCATTCCTTTTTGGGGCTGGTTGGTGGATTTCCCGGTTTGCCCGGAGATACTATTTTAGCGGTCAGAGGCTTTTCACCTTGATCGCGTTGTTATTGCACGTCTGGGCCGCTGCGGCGATTGCCGCAGCGTCAAGTCCCGACGAAGCAAACGGCTTTGGGATTCGGCAACATACCAGGAACCGTGGGACCGACATGATTCCTGGTATTTGCGTTGACCTTACAGTGGCCGGGCACCCTCATCATGCCATGGGGCATGGGCCAGCCCCGCTGAATCAGTCGAACAGAGCGTCGATATCGGCCTGCGACACTTTTTCTTTCTCGCCTGCCGGTCCGTGCAAGTCCAGCCCGGCATCCTGACGGGCGAGGTTGGGCGGGAGTGGCAGAGCTTCCAGTTCCTTTTGGTTCCAGACCGAGATCATCCCTTCGATGCGCTGCTCGATAAAGGCTAGGGCCTGAACCACCTTGGTGATCCGTTGACCCGTCAAGTCCTGGAAGTTACAGGCTTCGAAGATACGCAATGTGAGATCGTTGAGATCCTTCAGGCGGCTGCTCTGATAGCCTTCCGGCAATTGAGCACGCACCTCGTTGACGATATCTTCGATTTCTTCTGTCGAGGCCATAATCTGGTTTGTTGCCTCTTCCGTGGCGCGAACCACGGCGCCGAGCTGTTCGCTGGCCTCCTGGAATTTGTCTTCCTTGGAAAGAGGGTGGCGCAGCGCCGCCATTTCCACCTTGGTTGCCTGAATGCGTCCGGCAATATCGGCGATGTCGATCTGAATTTTCTCAATCTGGGTATGATCGACCGACAGGAAACGGTCCAGCTTACTCCCCAGGGCCGAGATGGCGGAAAGCACCTCGGCATTGTCCAACTCGACATTGATGGGCGGCGGCAATGCGGCGGGTTGGTTGCCATTGGTGGCCGGCGGCTCGGCTTGGCCGTTGCGCTTGGCACGCTGGATTTCGGCCATGAAAGGCCGGTGACGCAACTGCACCATCAAGATCCCCCGCTGGAAACAACGCAACACCACTGCCAAAGAGAGGCACCTCTTTCAGGGAGTGGGCGGCGGCTACTTTGAACGAAGCGCTCCGTTGCCGCAAGGTCGCTTGGCAGACCAAAAGGTTTGGTTCGATCGTGAGTGACATCTTTCGGGAACTGTTACGATCCTATGTCGTTCCATCGGGGGGTGAAGGATTGAATTCGAATCCATCCCCATCATCAAGGATAGGAACGATGCATCACCACCAACTGCGCGATCATCTGCCCCGGCCAAATGTTGGCTCGACCGAGCGTCTATTGACCACTCTTGCCGGCGGTATCCTGCTCGTCACGGCAGTGCGGCGCGGTAATATCCTGGCTGGAGTTGCCGGCGGTTTACTGGCAGCACGGGGGTTGAGCGGTTATTGCCCCGGTTATGGGTTGCTTCAGGAATGGAAGGAGAAAGCCGGGGGCGAGAGCAAACGCCACGAAGCCGAGGATGATAAGGCTGATGAGGTGACACGGGCAGCCGAACAATCCTTTCCGGCCAGCGATCCTCCGTCATTCAACCCCGGAATCGCCTGAGCAACCTGGTTAGGGAACAACTTCTCCGTTTTCTCCCCGAATCCAATGGCAGGTGGTACCTCCCTGTACCGCCCCCATTTCGCGATGCAAAGCGGGCAGCAGGTCGTGCAAGGCCTCGTCGGTCTGCCAGGGTGGGTTGACGATGATGAGGCCGGAGCCGTTCAGGCGGTCACTCCGGTCATCATCGGCCCAGCTTAGGGTTGCGGCCAATATTTTCGGGATGCCGGTATCCTCCAGCATTTGATGGAAATGCCACATGGTGGCGCGGTCCTTGATCGGATACCAAAGCAGATAGATGCCGGTTGCCCAGCGACGATGGGCCAGTGCCAGTGCGGCTACCATGCGCTCATATTCGTCGGAGGCTTCGAATGGTGGGTCGATCACCACCAGCCCACGTCGTTCTTTTGGTGGCAGATGCGCCTTCAGTGCCAGCCAGCCATCCATGTGATGGACGGCGACCTGATGGTCGACGCGGAAATGACCGCGCAGCGTTTCCACATCTTCTGTGTGAAGTTCCGCCAGTACAAGCCGGTCGCCCACCCGCATCAGGCCACGTGCCAGAATTGGGGAGCCGGGATAATGGCGGATCATGCCGTCGGCCGGCAACTCCCCGCCGTTAAGACGGGCGAGCTGCGCCAGATAGGGAGTGGCGGAATCGGGAAGGGCAGGGGCGCCTGTCAGCACACGACGGATACCCCGCACCGCCTCGCCGGTACGCTGGGCAGCTTGACCCTCCAGATCATAAAGGCCGATGCCGGCGTGGGTATCCAGTACAAAGAAGGGGGCCGCCTTGCCGCACAGGCGATCCAGTAGATAGGCCAGCACCGCATGTTTCATCACATCGGCTTGGTTGCCGGCATGGAAAGCGTGGCGATAATTCATTTCAACCCATCTTCGTCAGCAACTGTGGGGCGGGCGATGCTGTCTGCAACAGGCGCGCTTCCCGAACAGTGATGTAGATACCACTGGTCACCACAATCAAGGCACCCAGCACGACCCGGGAATCCGGCACCTCGCCCCAGATCAGGAAGCCGTACCCGGTTGCCCAGAGCATGGCGGTATAATCGAACGGCGCGATGACCGCCACCGGTGCGCCGCGATAAGCGGTCGTCAGCAGAAGCTGGGCGACCCCACCCACCAACCCGATGGCTGCCAGCATCAGCGCGTCATGCCCGGTCGGCAGGCGGAAATCGCCCCCGGCCAGCAGCGGGCCATAAAAACAGCCTGTCAGCATAAAATAGAAGACGATGGTGGAACTGCGTTCCGTGGCTGATAAACGACGCACTGAAATCATGGCGCAGGCGGCCAGTGCGGCACTGGCCAGGGCAAAGGCGCAGCCCAAAGCTGCATCGCCACCGGCTGCGATCTGGCGCAGAAGCTCGCCGTCAGGCCGCACCATGATCAACACGCCGGTGAAGCCGGTGAGCAATGCCAAAGCCCGCCGCCAACGCACCTTTTCCCCCAGGATCAAGACGCCCAGCGTGGTGGTCCAAAGTGGGGCAGTGAAGGCAAAGGCAGCAGCATTGGCCAGCGGCAACAGGCTAATGGCGGTGAAACCGCAGGTCATGGAGATAACGCCGATGGTACTGCGCACGACATGCCCCCAGGGCCGCTCTGTACGCAGGGTGGGCAGACCACCTGCCCGCCAGATCACTGGCAGTAAAATTATCATGGCGAAAATCGCCCTGAAAAAGACGATCTCTCCCAGCGGATAATGTCCGGCCAGCGATTTGATCATGGCATTCATGGTGGAGAACAGGGCCACCGCGCCAATCATCGCCATGATGGCGCGGCCAGTGCTGCCAGCCGGTGGCAGAAGGGAGACAGGCATTTTCAAGATGGACTGTTATGGGTAGCGCCGCAGCCTGCGCCATTCAGGCGCCACACACCAGTCCAGGGCACACATGGCTGACATGGGGCTGAACGGGGCCCGGCTCAGTTCCCGGCTTTCTCCAGCAACCAGTTCATCTTGCTGTCGCCGAAACGCCGATAACCATTCTGTTCCAGTTGTCCCAGCAAATCCTGCTTCCAGGATTTCTCTGAACGCTCAACAATCATCAGCTTGGGATGCAGGCTTTCTGGCGCAGCCTCAAAGAAGGGCAGGAGGGCTTGATCTTCCGCCCCCTCAATATCGATCTTCAGCAGATCGATGCTGTGGATGCCTAATTCGTTCAGCACCGCCAACAGCGGCCTTACCTGTACCGGGGTAGCGTCACCGCCATGTTCATGCACCAGGCTGGAACCGCCGAGATTGCTGGCATCCAGATGCAACCCCATCACCCCTTCTGTGGCGCCAACAGCGCAATCAACATGGGTGATGGTGGCATCGGTCCGGTTGAGCGACAAGTTCATGCGCAGCCGGCGCGATGCTTCATGTCCCGGTTCAAAGGCAATGATACGCCCTGCGGGGCCCAGCGTGCGGGCAGCATTCAGCGTATAAAGCCCGACATTGGCGCCTATATCGACAAAGGTGCCGTCGCGCGGCAAGCGGCTGGCCAGTAGAGCCATTTCCGCCGGGTCAAAAAATTGTGGCATGAACAGGAATTTGCGTTCGCCGACATTGTCACCCGGATAAAGCCGTAGATTGATGCCGCGCACCGCTACGTCAAACACCGGGCCATGGATCAGTATGGCCAGCCGGCGTATCCACAAGGCAGCCCGCCGTCCCACCGGATTGACCGGCCGGGACTGACAGAATCCGATCAGGGCCCGCACAAGACTGTTGGGGGCATGGAAGCCGAACTGTGTTCCTGTCTCGGGCTGCAAGGCCTTGTTGCTCCGCGTCAATCGGGATGTTCGCCCCATCATCGGCACATTGCCTGGGTTATGCCATAAGCCAATGGTGCGTTGCGATGGGAATAAGGGTCGACCCTTATTGGATAAGGTTAGTTGCCGATTGCATCGCCGTTGACAAGGGCGGGGCAGCCATGTGCAATTCCACCCTCTCGGGGCCTTTCCGGCCCCAGGAACCGGGCGGCGGCCGCGCCACGGCGCCGCCTCACTTCATTGGGGGTCCTTGATGAAAATGAAGCAGGTGCTGGGCGTCATCGGCATGGTGGCCGCCATCGCCCTGGGCCATACCGCCATGGCTCAGGAAAAGAAGGTCAATATTTATAACTGGGCCGACTATATCGGCGAAACCACCCTGGACGACTTCACCAAGGCGACCGGGATCAAGACCCAGTACGATGTCTTCACCGATCTGGAAACCCTGGAATCGAAGCTGCTCGTCGGCAATTCCGGCTATGACGTCATCGTCCCGTCGGCGGAACCGACCCTGCGCAAGCTGATCCAGGCCAAGGCTGTGCAGAAGCTGGACAAGTCCAAGATCCCCAATTTGAAAAATCTGGATCCGGCCCTGATGAAACTGGTGGAAACCACCGATCCGGGTAATGAATACGGGATCATTTATGAATGGGGCACTATCGGCATCGGTTACAATGTCGAAAAGCTGAAGCAAATACTGCCCAATACCCCGGTCGATAGCTGGGATGTTGTCTTTAAGCCGGAAAATGCCAAAAAGCTGGCCGCTTGCGGTATCGTTTTCCTGGACAGCCAGACGGACATTCTGCCCACGGTGCTGAAATCTCAGGGGTTGGATCCCAATTCCGACAAGTCTGAAGATTTGAAAAAGGCGGAGGAGGCCATGCTGGCCATTCGCCCCTATATCAAAACCTTCGTTCCCTCGGTGATCGATCCGCTGGCTTCCGGTGATGCCTGTGTGGCGGTCGGCTATTCCGGTGACGTGTTCCAGGCCAAGGCCCGCGCGGAAAAGGCCAAGGCCAAGCACACGATCAACTATGCCATCCCCAAGGAAGGGGCCCAGGTCTGGTTCGATATGGCGGCCATCCCGGCCGGCGCCAATATGGAGACCGCCTCTGCCTTCATCAACTTCGTGCTGGAGCCCAAGGTGATGGCTGGTATCAGCGACTATGTCGCCTATGCCAATGCCGTGCCGACCTCCTGGCCGCTGATGAACAAGGAAATCACGGATAACCCGGTGATTTTCCCGCCGCCGGATGTGATGGCGAAGTTCTTCACCGTGAAGCAGTTGGCCCAGAAGGCGGAGCGTGAACGCACCCGCGCCTGGACCAAGATCAAGACCGGCCGTTAAGGTGATCGACCAGGTTTGAACTGGGGTAAGTCAAGCGCCGGCAAGTTATCTGCCGGCGCTTGACTTACAGCATTAAAATTTCTCAGGAATTTTTGCGCAGAACGGAAATGAAATATCCGTTGTGCCAATCCGACGATTTTCCGCAAACCGTGGGGTGACTCTCATCATCCGTTGTTCGGATCTCGATTTTGGTTTTTATTTCCAAACCGCAGGCCTGGATGGCGGCATAGGTTCCTGTACGAACGGGTTCCCAATTCCAATCATCAACAATAAATACAAATTCATCCGTCAGGGCATCAAGGGCCATGTAAAGGCCATCATATTGATCTTGATATTCGTGCGGTCCATCAAAAAGATAGACATTGAATTTTCCGATGACCTTGAAGTTAACCTTTCGAAAGTCTTCCGATAGAACACTAATTTTTGTCTCACCAGAACAGCAATTTGCAAGGTGTGCAAAAAAGAGATTCACCGGCCCCCCAAATTGAGACCAGTTATCAATGGCTGTGGCTTTTAATTTATTCCCATAAATTGCAGAACAAAGGGTCGATCCTGCCCAGGAGCCGACCTCCAGATAGCGAGGATTGTTAATTGTTTCGAGCAGGTTGTTGATAAAATAACGGTATTTTATCCCTGACATTCCCTCTATCGAGAGAACAAAGTCGGACAATTTTCCTTTTCGCTCCAAGGCCGCCGAAAAACAGCTTTTTACGGCATCGACCAGGGTGACACCATCCGCCGTGATGATTGCGGGATTATCGTGGGTAACGGACATGGAATGGTTGATCCTTTTACAGGGGGGCTCCGCTGGCCAGGGGCCTAAACATATCTTACCCAATCTCCTTTCCTTTCGCATTCATTGCGCACGCAAGGTGGTCGCTCAAAAGCGTTAAATTCCAGCCTGACTGACATGCTCCCTCTATCGCTGATCAGTCTCTCCTGTGTAGAATTGTGCGTTGCGTGAGCTACCACGCGCCCTAACCGATATTGCCAACCGGACAGGAATAGATACGGACATGGCCACTGCGCAGCCTTCGCGGACCCAGACCAGGTTGGAACCTTGGCGGGACCCGGACCAGAAGCCCTATGTCCGCATTGAGAAGGTCACCAAGAAATTTGGTGACTTCACTGCCGTGGACGACGTGTCCCTCTCCATTTATCGGGGGGAATTTTTCTCCCTGCTGGGGGGATCGGGTTCAGGCAAGACGACACTGCTTCGTATGCTGGCTGGCTTCGAACGCCCGACCGAGGGCAAGATCTTCATCGACGGGGTCGATATGTCCAGCGTGCCGCCCTATGAGCGGCCGGTGAACATGATGTTCCAGTCCTATGCGCTGTTTCCCCATATGACGGTGGAAAGCAACATCGCCTTTGGCCTGCACCAGGACAAGGTGGGCAAGGCGGAGATCAAGGAACGGGTGGCCGAGGCGCTGAACCTGGTTCAGCTTTCCCAGTTCGGCAAGCGCAAGCCCCACCAGCTTTCCGGCGGTCAGCGCCAGCGCGTGGCCCTGGCGCGCGCGCTGGTGAAGCGGCCCAAGCTGCTGCTGCTGGACGAGCCCTTGGGCGCCTTGGACAAGAAATTGCGGGAACAGACGCAGTTCGAACTGGTGAATATTCAGGAAAAGGTCGGCATTACCTTCATCGTGGTCACCCACGATCAGGAGGAGGCCATGACCATGTCATCCCGCATTGCCGTGATGAACCGTGGTTATATCGCCCAGATCGGCACGCCGACGGAAATCTATGAATATCCCAACAGCCGTTTCACGGCGGAGTTCATCGGTTCGGTCAATATGTTCCATGGCCGCATCATGGAGTCGGAGCCAGACCATTCGTTGATCCGCTCTGATGAGGCCAATTGCGATCTCTATGTCAGCCATCCGGGCCATGTGGCGCCGGGGACGGAATGCTGGGTCGCGGTGCGGCCGGAAAAGATCGCCATCACCAAGGAACCGCCGGCCACCGAGGGCGGGCGCAATCAGGCGATGGGGACGGTGAAGGAGATCGCCTATCTGGGCGATGTTTCCATCTATGAAATCGAACTGGATACCGGCAAGCGCGTGCGGGTGACGGCCCCTATGGTGACCCGCCGCACGGAAATGCCGATCACCTGGGAAGACCGGGTCTATCTTAGCTGGCGTCCCTTCGCCGGCAGCGTGCTGACGAGCTGAGCGGAGGGCCCACGCATGGCGGAGATATCCCAGAGCGAAATGCGCCATACCGGCTTTCTGGGCCTATTGCAGCGCCTTGGCCTGTCCGGCCGGGCGCTGGTGATGGCGGTCCCTTATGCCTGGCTGCTGCTGTTCTTCCTGATTCCGTTTCTGATTGTGCTGAAGATCGCCCTGGCGGAAAGCCAGATGGCGATCCCGCCCTTCACCGCCTTGGTGGAGATGACGGAGGAGCTGAAGTACCAGATCACCGTGACCTTCTATAATTTCCACAGCATGGTCGCGGATGATCTCTACATCCTTGCTTATCTCAACAGCCTGAAGATCGCCTTCATCTCCACCCTGTGTTGTCTGGTGCTGGGCTATCCGGTGGCCTATGCCATCGCCAAGGCCGATCCGAAATGGCGTGCGCCGCTGTTGATGCTGATCATTCTGCCCTTCTGGACCAGTTTTCTGATCCGCGTCTATGCCTGGATCGGCATCCTCTCTGACAATGGTGTGCTGAATAATGTGCTGATGTGGCTGGGCATCATCGACCAGCCTTTGCACATTCTCTACACGCCCATGGCAACCTATATCGGCATCACCTATTCCTATCTGCCCTTCATGATCCTGCCGCTCTATTCCACGCTGGAGCGGCTGGACAATACCTTGCTGGAGGCAGCGGCCGATCTGGGCTGCCCGCCCTGGAAGGCGTTCCTGACCATCACGCTGCCTTTGTCGGTGCCCGGCATGATTGCCGGTGCCTTGCTGGTTTTCATCCCGGCCATGGGCGAATTTGTCATTCCGGAGCTGTTGGGCGGGCCGGATACGCTGATGATTGGGCGCACCTTGTGGACGGAATTCTTCAATAACCGCGACTGGCCGCTGGCATCCGCCGTGGCGGTGGCCTTGCTGCTGTTCCTGGTGGTCCCGATCATGCTGTTCCAGAATGTGCAGGGTAAACAGGGGGGGCATCCGTAATGCCGAAATCCTGGTTTCTGCGGGCGGGCCTGCTGACCGGCCTGCTGTTCCTCTATATCCCCATCGCCCTGCTGATCGTGCTGTCCTTCAATGACAATCGGTCTGTTTCGGTGTGGAGCGAATTCTCCTTCCGCTGGTATGGGGAATTGCTGCGGGATGATCAGTTGCTCTCGGCGGCCTGGCTCTCTGTCCGGGTGGCCTTCATTTCCGCCAGCTTTGCTGTCGTGCTGGGCACCATGGCCGGGATGATGCTGGCGCGATTCGGCATGTTCAAAGGCCGTGCGCTATTCTCTGGCATGGTCTCGGCACCGCTGGTGATGCCGGAAGTGATCATGGGGTTGGCCATGCTGCTGCTGTTCGTCAGCATGGAACAGATGTTCGGCTGGCCGGAAGGCCGCGGGATGCTGACCATCATCCTGGCCCATATCACCTTCACCATGTCATTTGTTACGGTGGTTGTGCAGTCCCGGCTGGTATCGATGGACGCCAGCCTGGAAGAGGCAGCCATGGATCTGGGCGCGCGGCCGGCCAAGGTGTTCTTCGTCATCACCCTGCCGCTGATTGCACCCGCCATCGTGTCCGGTTGGTTGCTCGCTTTCACCTTGTCGCTGGATGATCTGGTCATTACCAGTTTCGTCTCCGGCCCCGGTTCCACCACCCTGCCACAGATTGTGTTTTCCAGCGTGCGCCTGGGCCTCAGCCCCAAGGTCAATGCGCTGGCCACCATCGTGGTGGCAATCGTGGCTTTGGGCATCATCGCCGCCGGCATTTATAATGCCCGACAGGAGAAACAACGCCGCCGCGACGAACAGATGGCCCAACAGGGTAGCTGACGATTTTATCGGAAGATTGCAGACAAAAGGCCCGGGTGAAATACCCGGGCCTTTTTTACATCGATAGCATCAGTCTGTGCCGATCAATCGAGGGGGGATGTCAGGGGAACAGGTCGTCAACAGCCGATTGGGACATTTGGGAGGTGTCTACCGATGGTGCTTCTGCCGCTGGTGTCACGATTGGCGGTGGTACAGCCACAGCCGGCTTCTTGACGGCCAGGGGGTCATCAACATGCTTCAAGGCAGAAGCAGCGCCTGCCAACAGCATATCGACGGCATCCTGGTTGATGGCACCACGCAGGGGCGGCCCGTGCATCAGATCGGCATCCGGCCTTGTATCCTTGTCCTCCGTCAACACGGCAGACAATTCGCCTTCCTCCACCCCCTCCAGGCCCCAGATCTGGATCATCGCATGGACGCGACGTTCGATATAACGCAAGGTATTGACCACCTTGGTCATTCGTTGGCCGGTAATGTCCTGGAATGAGCAGGCGGTCATGATCTCCGTCACCTCAGCATCCAGTATCTGGGCGAGGTCAGGATGATCCTTGCGCAGCCGGTCAGCGACCGACTGGATACGCTCTGAACCGTTCAGAATTTCGGTCGTCGCGTGCTCGGTTGATTGCAGGATGGCATCAAGTTCTTCCGTCGCCCGCATGATGCGGTTCGCTGACGGGTCATCGGGCTTCAAGGCAGCGATTTCTCGCCGCGTTTCCGCGATATGGGAAGAAAGCTCCTGCAGCTCACGCCGGAGGATTTTAATGTGCGAGCGCTGATCAACTTCCGGATGGTCGCGCCGTTCCCGCACAATAAGACGAAGATCATCAAGCGATACAGCGCGATGCCGGCGGTCACGCACCCGAAGGAATGCGCGACCACGAGGGCTGGACAATAACGCGTCCTCGATCTGATCAAACTCGGCGTCGGAAAGATCAATGATCTCCGACACAGCCGATCACCCGAGCGCGCCGAGAACGCTTTCGATCTTCTTCTTCAGCGTGTCAGCGTTGAAGGGCTTGACGATGTAGTTGTTCACGCCGGCTTCCTTGGCCGCGATCACATTTTCCGTCTTCGATTCGGCTGTCACCATGATGAAGGGCGTGGCCTTCAGCCGTACATCGGCGCGCACTTCCTTCAGAAGCTGCAGACCGGTCATCGGTTCCATGTTCCAGTCAGAGATCACCAGACCGAACTGGGAAGCACGCAGCTTGGCCAGCGCTTCGGCGCCATCGGCGGCTTCTTCGATCTTCGTGAACCCGATCTGGGTAAGCAGGTTCCTGATGATACGCCGCATCGTCGCATAATCGTCGACAACCAGCACTTGAATGTTCAAGGACACTGCGGAACCCCCACCTGAACGTGTTGCGCCAAGATGTATCGCGTCAATATGTTAATCATCGCACAATCAAGCCACCCGCGTCGGGTTTCCATGCCTAACCGTATGATGCTACCACCAGAGGGTAACTGATCGTTTGAAACAAGCCAACAATCATAACCCTACCGGCGGATCAGGCCGCACTTTGGTTTCCACGCCGCGCCTTGTCAAGCTTGGTGGAACTGACCTTTTGCACCTTTTCATAAAGTGCGGCGCAAGAGGGACAGCAACCCGCTGGTGATTGGATAGCGGCGGTCCTTGCCAAAGCTGCGTGAGGTGATCTTCACGCCCGGTGGTGCCTGCCGCCGCTTATATTCGGCCCGGTCCAGCATCCGCCAGACGCGGTTGACCGTTTCGGCATCGTGGCCGCGCGCGACGATATCGGCCAACGCCATATCGCGTTCGACCAGACATTCCAGGATATCATCCAGTATGGCGTATTCCGGCAGGGTGTCCTGGTCTTTCTGGTCGGGTTTCAATTCGGCGGTGGGGGCCTTGGTGATGATCCGCTCGGGAATCACCCGGCCCGCGGGGCCCAGCCCGCCGGTCGGGTGATTCTGGTTCCGCCAGTGCGACAGACGGTAAACGGTGGTCTTGTAAACATCCTTCAGCACCGAATAGCCGCCGCACATGTCGCCATAGAGCGTGGCATAGCCGACCGACATTTCTGACTTGTTGCCGGTGGACAGCACCATGCCGCCAAATTTGTTGGAGAGCGCCATCAAGGTGACGCCGCGCGACCGGCTTTGCAGATTCTCTTCCGTGATGTCGGCAGCCCGGCCGCTGAAGCTGGGGGCCAGCATGGTGTCGAAGGCCTGCATGGCCGGGCCGATGGAGATGGTATCGATGCGGCAGCCCAGCAGCCCGGCGCATTCCGCCGCGTCATCCAGGCTGTCCTGGCTGGTATAGGGGCTGGGCATCATCACGCAATGCACCTTCTCCGGCCCCAGCGCATCCACTGCCACGGCAGCGGAAATCGCCGAATCAATGCCGCCCGACATGCCCAGGATTACACCGGGAAAGCCGTTTTTGCCGACATAATCGCGCAGGCCAAGCACCATGGCCCCATAAATGGCGGCCAGGGATTCCGGCGGCGGCACCATTTCATCGGACCGGCCCACCCAGCCATCGGCCCCGCGAGTCCAGCGGGTGATGGCGACGTATTCCACGAAGGCCGGCATCTGGGCCACCAGTCCCTTGTCGGCATTGAGCGCGAAGCTGGCGCCATCGAACACCAGCTCATCCTGCCCGCCCACCTGATTGAGATAGATCAGGGGCAGGCCGGTTTCGGTGACGCGGGCTACGGCCAGCGACAGGCGGCGGTCGACCTTCTCCAGCTCAAACGGGCTGCCATTGGGCACCACCAGCAGTTCGGCCCCGGTCTCCGCCAGGGTTTCGGTAACATCCGGCTTCCACATGTCTTCGCAGACCAGCACACCCAGCCGGACGCCCCGGAAATTGACCGGGCCGGGCAGGGGGCCAGCGTCGAACACCCGCTTTTCATCAAAGGGGCCGTAATTGGGCAGGTCATGTTTCAGGCGGATCGCCTGGATCTTGCCGCCATCCAGCAGCAAGGCCGCATTGTGACGCCGCCCTTCCACCCGCCAGGGGGCCCCCACCAGCAGGGCGGGGCCGCCATCGGCGGTGCGGGCGGCCAGGGCCTGCACCACATCTTCCACCTTATCCAGGAAGAAGGGCTTCAGCACCAGATCTTCGGGCGGATAGCCGCTGACCGACAATTCGGGATAAACCACAAGATCGGCGCCGGATCGGGCCGCTTCATCGCGGGCGGCCAGGATAAGCCCGGCATTATGGTCAAGCGCCCCAACGGTGGGGTTGATCTGTGCCAGCGCGATGGTCAGTTGATCGGTCATTCTGCTTCCGGTCCCGTTCCGGCCGCTGGGGTGGAGAATCGGGCCGGGCATATCCCTTATGCTCCGGCGGAGTATAAGGGGTCAAGGTGGCACGCTCCGGTTCATCCGGCTTGCCCCGCTTTCCTCCCCGCCGTACCCTCGCGCCGGGAAAGGCTGCCCGCTCTGGGCTTGAGACAGGGAGCTTGTGACCATGAGTGCACATCATCACCGGGTCAGGTGGCTTGTCGCCGCCGGCCTGCTGCTGTTGCCGGCGGCACCTGCGCTGGCCGAACATCTGCCGGCCCCGGCCGCGCAATATCAGGCCCGCCAGACGCTGACCATCAATGGCGCCGTCCTGGAAGCGGTGGTCCACCATGACCATGGCAAGGAACGCCGCGAAAGCCGGGTTGATGGCTTGAACAATCTGCTGATCGTGCGCCCGGACCAACAGAAGGCCATCGTCATCCAGCCCGAAAGCCGGATGGCCATGCAGATCGACATCACCGATCCGGAAGTGGGGGTGGTACCGGCCGCCCTGGCCGGGCTGGAGGCCAAGCCACAGGGGGCGGAGACGCTGGCCGGCGAAAAGGTGACGCGCTATCGGGTGCAGGACAGTTTCCCGCAAGGGGGTGCCTTTGATGGCACCGTCTGGTCCACGCCTGACGGCATCTATATGCGGATTGAAGGCAAGGTGAGCGATGCTGCCGGGCCGATCGACATGGCCATGCGCCTGTCCGATATCAAACGCGGGCCGCAGGATGCGGCTTTGTTCACCCCACCGCCCGGCTTGCGGATGATGGAGATGGAGCCGGAGGCGGGACGGGTGCCGCCCGCCTTTCAGGAGGAGAAGAAGTGAGGATGTTGCGCGTTCTGGGCGCCTTGTTCGCCTTCCTGCTGTCCCCCTTGGTGCCGTCGCTGGCGCGGGCGGCACCCTTGCCGGAGGGGGAATATCTCCAGTCCCTGGATGCGGCCGGCTGGAAGGCCACGCCCGGTGGCGTGCGTTACCGGGTGGTGGAGGCGGGCCCCGGCAAGGGCAGGGGACCGCTGCTGACCGATTATGCCACCCTGCATTATCGCGGCAGCCTGCTGAACGGCACCGTGTTTGACGATACGGCCAAGGGGCGCAAGCCCGTTCGCCTGCAGTTGACGCGGGTGATTGCCGGCTGGAGGGAGGTATTGCCCCTGATGCATGTCGGCGATAAGTGGGAAATCGCCGTGCCGGCCAACCTGGGCTATGGCGCGCGTGGATCATCCACCGGCAAGGTGCCGCCCGATGCCACCTTGCTGTTCACCATTGAATTGCTGGGGCTGGAAGCGCCGAAGCTGAGCAGCGAGATTGGCGGCGGCGGTTGATGCTGGGGTGATGCGGGTGCGGCGGCAAGGGGGATGGCCCTCTGCCGTCTTCCGTGCTAACCCCGTCCACAAATCTTTTCTTTTCACGTTGTCGCCGGAACGGAGCCGTCGCCCTCATGTCCGTCCTGTTCAAGCCCGCCATTCTTGCCGCTGCCCTGCTGGTTTTCCAGGCCCTGCCGGTTGTCGCTCAGCAGCCGGCGGCACCGGCTTCCGGTGATGCGGCGCTGGCTCTGCCGCGCCTGGATCCACAAAAGCAGTATCTGGTGGAAAACGCCAAGAAGCCCGGCTGGCGGACCACGCCCAGCGGTCTGCAGTTCCGGGTCATCAAGCAGGCGGTGGGCAATGCGCCCCGCCCGGCCCTGACGGATGAAGTGACGGTACATTATCGCGGGGTGCTGATTGATGGCACCGTGTTCGACAGTTCCTATACCCGGGGGCGCCCGGCTTCCTTCCCGCTTTCCGGCTTGATTCGCGGCTGGCAGGAAGCCATCCCGATGATGAAGGTGGGGGAGACCTGGGAACTGGCGGTCCCGTCCGAGCTGGGCTATGGCGCCCGTGGTCAACCCGGCAGCATCCCTGGCGGGTCCACCTTGCTGTTCACCATCGAATTGCTGGCCACGCGCAAGCCTGACAATACCAACCTGCTGCTGAACCCGAACATGATTCGGTAAGGTCGGGGCTTCGGCCCGACCGGTTTGCTGTGCGTCTGGTACCAATCCGCCTTGATCCTGACCGATCAAGGCGGATTTTGTTTTTTCTTATGCGCCGGGTGCCGCCATCCGGTGGCTCCCCCTTTCGCCAAAGGTCAAACCTTTGGCGAAAGGGGTGTTACAATAAATCGCGCAGCCGGTACCAGGTCATGGCCAAGACCAAGGCCGGCATCCGCAGGGCCTGTCCCCCTGGGAAGGGTTGATGCGGGATGCGGGCGAAAATATCGAACCGTTCGGCCTGGGTACCGATGGCCTCTGCGATCACCCGGCCAGCCACGGCCGTCAGGGCCACGCCATGGCCGCTATAGCCCTGGGCGAAATAGGTGGTGGGGCTGAGCCGACCCAGATGGGGCAGGCGGTTCATGGTAATGGCGACATGCCCGCCCCAGAGATAATCAATCCCCAGATCGACCAGTTGCGGGAAGTAACGCAACATGGTGCGGCGCAGGCTCTGTTTCAGGCCCGGCGCATCGAAGCCGGAATAGCTGACACCCCCGCCGAACAGGAACCGGTGGTCGGGTGAGCGGCGGTAATAGTTGAGGGCGAAGTTGATATCGGCCACGGCGATGCCGCTGGGGATCAGGGCTTCCGCCCTGGCCGGGTCCATCGGTGCGGTGCCGATCATATAGGTGCCGGCGGGCATGATCCGGCTGCGGGCAGCACCGGCCAACCCGCCCAGATAGGCATTGCCGGCCAGCACCAGATAACGCGCACTGACCTTGCCGGTGGCGGTGGTGGCGAAGGGCTGTTCGCCGGTTTCGATGCGCACCACCCGGCTATCCTCATGGATCCGCACGCCCAGCCCTTCCGCAGCGTGCGCCAGCCCCAGCGCGTAGTTCAGCGGATGCAATTGGCCCGACCCTGAATCGTAAAGACCGCTGAGGTAGGATTTGGTGGCCACCATCTCCCGCATCTCCGCCTGACCCACCAGGCGGGATTTTGCATAGCCTAACCCATCCAGCTCCGCCTGATGCTCCGCCAGCGCGGTGACGTGGCGCGGCTTCAGGGCTGCCAGCAGATACCCCCATTTCAGATCACAATCGATCTGGTGCTGGTCCACCAGTTCGGCCAGCATCTGCTTGGCCTCTTCCGATAAATCCCAAAGCCGGCGGGCATCTGCCTTGCCCACCATGTGTTCAATTTCAGCGATGGATTTGTTGTAACCGGTAACGATCTGGCCGCCATTGCGCCCCGACGCCCCCCAACCGACCCTCGCCGCTTCCAGCACCACCACCGACAGGCCACGCTTGGCCAGTTCGATGGCCGTCACCAGCCCGGTATAACCGGCGCCGACGATGCAGACATCCGCGCGCGTATCCCCCACCAGCATCGGGCGGGCGGGGGCTGGATGGGCAGTGTCAGCGTACCAGGATGGGGCATGGTGCATGATCGGTTCCGGCTCGGTTCCTCATAGGCCGCCGCAGCATAACACCGTAAACCGTTGAGAAGCCATGCCCACCGGCTTTATCCGCCGGTCAGGGCGCTGACCTTGCTCAATAGGCCTGATGGTGCGCCGGTAGCTGATTCCACCAGCAGGACGACGCTGCGCATCCCGCCGCCAGGGGGCACGGTGGCCTCCAGCGGCTCAGGTCCGATAGCAGACTTTTCCGCGACTAGATGGCCATCGACCCAGAGTTCAGCACGGCCGCCCAACTTTTCGAAGCGGAGCAGGCCCCCTTCGGCTGCCATCCGCTTCCAGGGTTGGAAGCGGGTACGATAGACCCGCCAGCCGGGTTGGGACTCCGCTGGCGTGGGCGTCCCGGCACGCAGGAAAGCCCAGCTATTATTGTCACCATCGGCAGGGGCCAGACTGGGGGCCGGTTTTTCCGACAATAGGGGAGAGCGGCGCCATTCATCCAGGGCCAGACGCGGCGGCGTCACCGGCACCTGTGGGCGGGGGGAAGCTGCCAGCCGGTCGATGGAGAGCCGGGCCGGTTTCAGTCCATCGGCCTCCGCCCGCAGGGAAATGCACCCCTTGCCCTGATCGGCCCGGATGATGATCTGCGCCAGACCATTGAACAGGGAGCGGCTGTTGCCTTGTTCCGGTTCATGGCAATTGGGGTCGCCATTGCCGACCCCGATGATGCCGGCCCCGTCGACCTGAAAGCGCGTCATCAGGTTGGCCGTGGGGACGTGGCGGCCCTTGGCATCGATAGCATCAATGGTGATCGGCTGTGCCTCCTCTCCATCGCCTGCCATGGCGGTGCGGCTGGGCGTCAGGCGCAGCGCCACCGGGGCCCCCGCCGTCTCGTGCATCGCAGAGGCCACCAGCTTGCCGCCCCGCAGGGCCAGTGCCTCGATCCGGCCGGGGGCATAAGGGACATCCCATTCATTGCCCATGAAGCGGTCGGCCTTCTGCCGCCCGATTTCCTGCCCGTTCAGCTTCAGGATGATCTCGTCGGCATTGCTGCTGATAAAGACCTTCACCATCTGGCCCTCGCGACCGGGCCAGGTCCAATGCGGGGCCATGAAGATGACGGGGCGATCATCAACCCAGTGTGCCGCATGAATGCCGAAGGCGGTTTTGGGAAAACCGCACAGATCCAGGATGCCGAAGAAACTGGCAATGCTGGGCCAGACATGCGGGGTGGGCTCCCCATGATAATCAAAACCGGTCCAGACGAAGCCGCCGGCGATGAACGGACGCTCGGCGATATTCTTCCAGCTCTGCCGGTGGGTGTTGCCCCAGCTTGTTGCCTCCGTGTCGTAAGACGTGATGATGTTGCGCGCTGGATCGGTGTGGAAGGCGCCGCGCGTCTGATAGGCGCTGGTATCTTCCGAACTGGTGATGGGTTTGGTCGGGTTCAGGGCATGGAACCGGTCATAATGCTCCTGGTAATAGTTGAAGCCCATCACATCGACGACGGTGGAGACATTCACAGGGTCGTAGAAGGAACCATTCATCGCCGCCGTCACCGGCCGGCTGTCATCCAGTCGTTTGACCGCCGCCACCATGCGGCGCACCATCTCAACCCCCGACTCGGTGCCCTGCATCGGCTCCTCATTGAAGACTGACCAGAGGATGACGGAAGGATGGTTGCGGTCGCGTCGCACCAGCCATTCCAGTTGGGCCATATAATCGGGCGCGGGGTTGAACAGCCGGTTCTCATCCATCACCAGGAAGCCCAGCCGGTCGCACCAATCCAGCATTTCGGCATTGGGCGCATTGTGCGACATGCGGATGGCGTTGCAGCCCATGGCCTTCAGCCGTTCCAGCCGCCACAGGATCAGGCTGTCCGGCACGGCTACGCCGACGCCGGCATGATCCTGGTGAAGGCAGACGCCCTTCAGTTTAACCGGCTGGTTATTGAGGAAAAAGCCCTGGTCGGCATCAAAGCGGATGGTTCGGAAGCCGATGAAACAGGTGCGCTCGTCTGTGACGCCGCCATTCCGCAAAATCCGCGTTCGCACCGCGTAAAGGGTCGGCTGTTCCACTGACCAGAGCCGGACCGGCCCTGGATCAAGCTGCAGTGCGATCTTCGCCCGGTCCAGGACCGGGATTGTCAACGGGCCCTTTGCCGTGGCGATCTCCCTGCCGTCCGGATCCAGCAAAGTGGTTTCCACCAGCACTGTCACCGGGGCGGTTTCTATATTGGCGAGCGTGGCGGTGACAGGAACCAGCCAGCGCCCGTCTGCCCCATGGCGTGGATCGCAATGGATACCATCGCTGATAATGGCGGCCGGTGCGCGGCGGATCAGCCAAACGTGACGATAAAGCCCGGCGCCCTCATACCACCAGCCCTCCATGGCGTTGGCATCGACACGAATGGCGATGACATTCAGGTCATCGCCGAAACGGGCGAACGGGGTAAGATCGACATACAGGCTGTTATAACCAGACCAATTATGGGCCACGATGCTACCATTCACCCAGATGGTGGCATTGGTCGCGATGGCACCGAAATGTATTTCAATGGTCTTGCCGCGATCCGATGGGTCCAGTCTCAGGGTGCGGCGATACCAGCCGATGCCGCGCGGCCGATAACCTTGAGAAATATTGGCGTTCTCCACAAAGGGTTGTGCGGCGGCCCAGTCATGGGGCAGCCGTACCGGCGGCCAGTCGCTGTCATCATAGCTGGGGGATGCCGCCCCGCCGGCATTGCCAGCCTTTACGGAAAGATATGTCGCGTGGTGGCCCACGGGAATCGGTGTGGCGATATCGCCTTCATGGAAACGCCAGCCCAGGTCCAGCAGGCTGCGTGATGGATCAGTCTCCGGCAACCGGGGAAAGGGGCCATCCAGCGGTGATGGCATGGGAAATCCATCCACCGGTGCCAGCTTGGCCCCGGTGGCCGTACTGGGCAGCCAGCCCTTCACGGCAAGTGCAGTGCCGATACCGGCAGTTCCAAGCAAAAGTTGGCGACGGTCCACGGGGCAGGCTCCATCGAAGGGCGCGTCTTGGCGCACCGGATAGTCGGTATATTGAGGCGATGGGGAAGGGCGCGCAAAAGGGCGGCAGCCGCACCGGGGCAACCCGGCAAAGGTGGGCGGCCCGATTATGGGGCCGCCCGATCCAGGCAGATCAGATATCGCTCAACTCAGCAACGAAATCATAGGCATCACCGCGATAATAGGATCGGGTGAACTCCGCCGCGCGGCCATCGCGCAGGAAGGCGCGTCGTTCGATCAGCAGCCCGGCATGGCCGGCATCAACACCCAGCATTTTTGCGTGATCGCCCAGGAAAGGGACCGCGCGCAGCCGCTGCAGGGCGCGCACCGGGCGGCTGCCGGCCTTTTCCAGAGCCGCGTAAAGGCTGGCACCCACCGCATCGGCCGAGGGCAGACAATAACCGGCGATGGTGGAGAATTCCAAAGCCATCGGCACATCATCGGCATAGCGGATACGGGCGAAGCGGAAGACCGGCGCGCCGGGGGACAGGCCCAGGGCCATTGCCTCTTCCGGGTTTACCTGTCCGGGCCCGCGGGAAATCCAGCTACTGCTGGCCTTACGCCCACGTGCCGCCATGTCTTCGGAGAAGGAGGAGAGCTTGGAGAAGCTCTTTTCCACCCGGCCGGCGACAAAGGTACCTGCCCCCCGCCGCCGGGTCAGCAATCCTTCCTCGACCAGCCCAGCAATCGCCTTGCGCACGGTGATGCGGGAGACATCATATTCCACAGCGAGATCCCGCTCTGGCGGAATGGCATCCCCCTGGTTCAACACATTGCCGGCGATCGCATCCCGGATCAGTTGCTGAAGCTGGATATAAAGCGGGGAGTGGTTATCCGCCCGGAAGCGTCCCACCAAATCCGAAAACGCCATCACTCCTCCCTGGCGGCGATCTTGCGCCGCACCTAATACCCCCAGAAATATATCATGCTTAACAGGAGGGCAACCGGTATGGGCAAAGACCTATATTGGTGCCGGCGAATGTGGGCTTGTTTCGCGTTACCCATGCTGGGCGGGTGCAGATTCGAGCGGGGTGTGTGGCCACGCTTCTCATGACCAAATCCATGTCGCCCAACCTTTCCCCAAACCGCTCAAGGCACCCCTTTAGGTTGGCCACTCAGGTGCAGGTTGTTGCGAATTGCTATTAATTGGGTCTTCGACACTGTTGCAAGATTTACACGGTCGCAAAAGACCGTTGTTTCAGCATTGTCGGCACCTCGGGGTGTGGAGAGAAATTCTTAATTTAATCAAAAGCTTGCGCTGATTTCACATCGGTGTCATGAAATTTTAAAAGAGGTAGCATGTTTGGTATGGATTGGTTATGTTCGTTTTAGCGCTAACAGTGATCGGCTGAGCCGACAAGAAATGTGTGGAATGACGCCTGCCGGGTGGCGGGCGTGCTACCTGGCGGCGCTCTCGGCCGGGGGCATCTTTCAACAGGGGGAAGACAATGAAATTGCGGCACTTGATTCTGGTTTCCACCGCATTGGCGGGTTTGGCTTGTGGCGTTCAGGCACAGGCGCAGGAAACTGCTGGTGGCGAAACGCTCGAAGAAATTATTGTTACCGGTATTCGCGGCAGCCTGCGTCAGGCCATTGAGGTCAAGCGTCAGGCCAATTCCGTGGTTGACGTTATTTCCGCTGAAGATGTGGGTAAGTTCCCGGATCGCAACGTCGCGGAATCGCTGTCCCACATCCCCGGCGTCTCCATCGACCGTCGCTTCGGTGAGGGTGAAAAGGTCGCCATTCATGGTACCGACCCGGCCCTGAACCGGATGCTGCTGGATGGCCACGCCCTGGCCTCGGCCGACTGGGGTGGTAACGACAACGATCCGTCCAGCCGTACCTTCAACTATTCTCTGCTGGCACCGGAACTGGTGGACCGTCTTGAGGTCTACAAGTCGCCGGAAGCCCGTATCGAGGAAGGTTCGATCGGCGGTACCGTCATCGTTCGCACCCGCAAGCCGCTGGATATGGACTCCGGTTCCATGTTCGCCTCGGCCGGTTATTCCTATAATGACCGTTCGGAAAAGGGTAACGGCCGCGCCTCCGGTCTGCTTAGCTGGAAGAATGATGACGAGACCTTCGGCATCCTCGGCGCCGTCACCTACGACCGCCAGAAGCTGGTCCGCTCGGGTGTTGAATTCTTTGGCTATGACAATGGCAATGGCGGTGGCAGCCCGTTCCTGACCACCAATGCTGCTGGTCAGCGCGTGCTGAAGAACCCGAACGCCAAGATCACCGGCGGTACTATTGCTGATCTGGATAAGGCCGCGTCGCCGTTCGGCATCAACTACGCCTATTTCCAGCAGGAGCGGGAGCGTACCAGCGTTTCCAGCACCGTCCAGTGGCGTCCGGCGGAGCAGGTCACGCTGACCGCCCGTGGTCTGCATATCAACGGCGATTACAATAATTACAGCCAGTCCATGTACACCATTCCGGGTGCCTGGACCGGTGACAAGCTGCTGTCCGCCACCGTCAACAATGGTGTCGTGACCGCCGCCAGCTTTGATAAGGCTTCCGGTGCCAGTGCCCAGTTGGACACCAATGTCCGCAGCACCACCCTTAAAACGAACATGCTCAGCCTGGATACGGAGTTCGAAGCCAATAGTGGTGTCAAACTGACCCTGTCCACTGGCTGGAGCAAGGCGACGGGCGGTCGCAATCCTGAGTATCTGTTCAATACCCAGGTGGCGCTGCCCTTCAGCTATGCCTTCACCAACGACTCAGCAGACGTGAATTTTGTTGGCGACCTGACCAATCCGGCCAACTACTTCACGAACCGGGGTGTTGTGGCGCAGACCTATGACGGCAAGCCGCTCATGGTGAATGGTAAGCAGCTTGTGGCCGCCCAGATTGGTGGTCTCGATTACAGCCGCACCACCGATCGTGATCTTTACACCGGTGCCGATATTGAATATCCGGTTGAATTCGGTCCGATTACCAAGGTGTTGGTCGGTGGGCGTTACACCAGCCACGTGAACAAGGTGGACAGCTCCGGCGCCAATGTTTACCTGCCGCAGTCTGCCCTGGCTTCGACCCTGGGTGTGCAAACAGGTGCCACGCCGGATGATGTGTTCTCCGGCACCGGTGCGGGTGGCAATGCAACGCGGTATATGAACCTGTCGCGTGATGCCGTGCGCACCATTCTCGCCAACGCGATCAATGTGGATCTGGGGCGTCGCATCGGCGGCTCCAACCGCGTGGAAGAAACCACCACCGCCGGCTACATCCAGGTCAATTTCGAGCAGGGTGATTTCCGCGGTAACTTTGGTGGTCGTGTGGTTCATACCGAGGATACTGCCTCCTTCGGTCTGACCCGTATCGATCCCGATGCAACCACGCCGCCGCGTCCGGTCTGGACGACGGAGACGCAGGAATATACGAAGTTCCTGCCTTCCTTCAACATCGCCTACGACCTGCAGGAAGATGTGGTTCTGCGTGGTGCCGTTGCCAAGGTGATCTCGCGTCCCCGTTATGGCGATCTGGCTGGTGCCACCTCGCAGAACGACACGACCAAGGATGCCAATGGCGGCAACCCGCAGTTGAAGCCGTATGAATCGACGAACTACGAACTGTCGGCCGAATGGTATCCGCGGCGCGGCACCCTGCTGTCGCTGGAACTGTTCCGTCGTGAGATTTCCAATTATGTCCTGAACTCCACCTCAAAGGTCCGTCTGTTCAATGGCCTGACTCAGCGGTACGAGGATGGTTACAACCTGTCGGCGCCGGTGAATGCCGGTGATGCCGATGTGAATGGTGTTCTGATCGCCGGCCAGACGGAAATTTGGAATGGCTTCGGTATCCAGGCCAACTACACCTTCTCCGACAGCTCCACTTCCAACAGCGATGCCAGCGGCGCGGCCCTGAACCTGCCGTACCTGTCCAAGCACACGGTGTCGCTGATCCCCTACTATGAGGATGGTCCGTTCCAGGCCCGTCTCAGCTACAATTATCGCTCCTCGTACTTCCGTACCATTGGCCGCGTGGGCTCGCGTGAAATGGTGGCACCGTACAACCAGTTGGACTTCTCGGCTTCTTACGAGATCACCGATGCGATCTCCCTGACCGTGAATGCCCAGAACCTGCTGGACGAAGCCTACATTCAGTATAACGGCACCCGTGACCGTCCGACCGCCTTCTACAAGAACGGCCGGACCTACGCGGCGTCCATCTCCTACCGTATGTAATTCCTCCCAGGCCCCCCTTTTCTCTCTTTGGAAAAGGGGGGCTTATCCCATGTGGCCCCGGCTGTCAGGACTGGGTCACATGGGAATTTCTTTATCTACACGTGGCTTGGTCTTGAATGCACAGGTGCGATTTCCGATATCGCGGCTGTGCTTTTGTGCGTCCGCACCTTGGCAAAGGACCATTACGGAATTTTTTGGTCATCAGCGCATATCAGGCATGGACGTAGCGCGCAGCCTTTGGCACCATACCTTTATGATAACAAGGTGGTCATTTAAGACCGCTTGATGTCGCGTCTTCGCTAAGAGGCTCAGGTTTTGCGCGGATTTGGCAGTTTCCGAAGCAGAGTCCTCTATAATACCAATACAGAACCTGTGAGGCATGGATGATACGAGCTGCATTGAGCATATCAATCGGGCTGGCGACGCTGTTCGCCTCCACCGCGATAGCGCAAACATTACCGCCGCTCGTGCCCATGCCGCAGAAGGTGGCTGCTGCCACCGGCAGCTTTACGGTTTCGGATGGGGCAACCATTGGTGTGCCGGCGGGTGATGCCGGTGCGGCGGCGGCGGCCCGCGTGCTGGCGGCGCATGTGAAGGTCGAACGCGGCCTGTCCCTGGTCGCCACGGGTACGACGGGTGCCGTCACCCTGGTGCGTGATGCGTCGGTCGCCGGTGACGAGGCTTATAAGCTGTCGGTGGATGCCACGGGTATCCGCGTCACGGCCTCTGGCGACCGCGGCCTGATCTATGGCGCCATGACGGTGGCGCAGTTGCTGAGCCCGGATCATAATTTCGGCAAGCCGGTGACGGTGCCGGCCCTGTCCATTGAGGATGCGCCGCGTTTTGGCTGGCGCGGTCTGATGGTGGATGTGGCGCGGCATTTCCAGCCGATCGAATTCCTTTACGGCATCGTCGATCAGATGGTGTCGGTGAAGCTGAACACCCTGCATATCCACCTGACCGATGATCAGGGCTGGCGCTTTGAGGTGAAGCAATATCCCAAGCTGACCGAGCTTGGTGCCTGGCGCCAGGGCCCCAGCACGGGCGGCCCGGCCCCGACGGAGAAGGTCGGCGGCTATTACACCCAGGAACAGTTGAAGGCGCTGGTCGCCTATGCGGCCGAACGCGGCATCACCATCGTGCCGGAAATTGATCTGCCGGGTCATGCCCAGGCCCTGGTCGCAGCCTATCCGGAAATCGGCGTGTTTGGTGATCGCCCGGTGGTGTCCCATGATTGGGGTATCAACCCCTATCTGCTGAACCCCAATGAGAAGGGGATGCAGTTCATCAAGAATGTGCTGGATGAACTGGTCGCCGTGTTCCCCGGCACTTTCGTCCATCTGGGCGGTGACGAGGCAGTGAAGGACCAGTGGCAGCGTTCGCCGGAAGTGCAGGCCCAGATCAAGGCCTTGGGTCTGCGGGATGAAAACCATCTGCAGACCTGGGTGATCGACGAGCTGGGCGCCTATCTGGCACAGAAGGGCCGCCGTCTGATCGGTTGGGATGAGATTCTGGAAGGCGGCCTGCCGCCATCCGCCTCCGTCATGTCCTGGCGGGGTGAGAAGGGGGCGGTTGCCGCCGCCAATGCCGGCCATGATGTGGTGCTGAGCCCGGCCCCGACGCTGTATCTCGACAGCCTGCAGAGCGACCGTGCGGATGAGCCGCCGGGCCGCCTGTCGATCCAGACCCTGGCCGATGTCTACAAGTACGACCCGATGCCGGCCGGCATCGATGCGGAAAAAGCCAAGCATGTGCTGGGTGCCCAGGCCAACGCCTGGAGCGAGTATCTGGCCACCGAATATCAGGTGCAGCATGTGATTTTCCCGCGTGCGGCGGCGGTGGCGGAAATCGTCTGGTCCGACAAGGACAAGCGCGATTTCACCAGCTTCCTGGACCGCGTGCGCCCGCAGATGCAGCGCTGGGAGCGTTCCGGCATCCATGTGGCCGACAGCGCCTTTGCCGTGGATTTCAAGCTGGATGGCACGCGCGGCCAGGCCCTGCGTGACAATAAGGTGAAGGTGAACCTGACCACCCAGGCCGGTTACGGCACCATCCGCTATACGCTGGATGGCAAAGAACCGACGGCCAAGTCCAAGACGTTTAAGGAGACGCTGACGGTCAAGCCCGGCACCACCATCCGCGCCGTCGCCTTTGACAAGCAGGGTCAGCCCACGGCTGCGCCGCGCAGCTTTGACACGACGCGGGAAGCACTGCTGACCCGCAGCGCGTCGGACATGGTGGCGTGCCCGCGCGGTGCGCTGGGTCTGCGCGTCCCGGCGACCTCTGGCGCCAAGGAGAATGCGCCGGCCTATAACGTCAATATCTTCGATACCTGCACCGCCTATCCGGCCGCCCCGCTGGATGTGGCCAAGAGCTTCACCGTGGAGGTGGCGCGGCTGGCCCGTCACTATGGTCTGGCGCATGAGGAAAAGGCGTTGCGGCATCATTATGCCGTGACCACCCATGGCGAACTGGTGATCAGCGCCAACTGCATTCCCGCCGCCAAGAGCGAGGGCAAGCTGAAGCCGACTGTGGTGGCCACTTTCCCGCTGCCCGATCCCAACACCGCCCCCACCCGCTTCAGCTTCAGCGGCAACCTGCCGAAGCTGGAAGGGGATGCCGACATGTGTTTCCAGTTCACCTCTTCAATTCTGGACCCGTTCTACACGGTCCATAGCGTGACGCTGAAGGAGAAGGCCCAATGAATATCCGTGCCGCTCTCCTCTCCGTCCTGCTGCTCTCCACTTCCGCGCTGGCAGCGCCCAAGGGTGTCGTCTCCCTGAATGGCGAATGGCAGGTTCGTATCGATCCGGCCGATGCGGATGCGGCGAAGGCCCATCCCAAGGAATCCAAATGGTTCAAGTCCCTGGTGCCGGGTTCGGTGCAGCAGGATCTGATCAGTGCCGGCCGCGTGCCCGACCCGTTCAAGGGGATTAACGAGGCGCCGATTCAGTGGGCCGGCATGACCAACTGGCAGTTCCGCCGCACCATCAATGTGTCGCCCGCCATGTTGGCGCGCGATAATCTGGAACTGGTGTTTGACGGTCTGGATACGTTTGCCAGCGTCAGCGTCAATGGCAAGGCGCTGCTCTCCACCGACAACGCCCATCGCCGCTGGCGGGTGGATGTGAAACAGGCGCTGAAGGCGGGGGAGAATGAGATCATCGTCTCCATCGCCTCGCCCATCCGCACGCTGCAGCCCAAGGTGTTGGCCGAAGCCAACCCGCTGCCCGGCGAATATGACAGCCCCTATGGTGATGAGCCGAAGGGCAAGCAGACCAGCCCCTATATCCGCAAACCGAAATATCAATATGGCTGGGACTGGGGCCCGCGTCTGGTCAATATCGGCGTCTGGCAGCCGGTCAATCTGGAAGTCTGGGATGACGCCCGCGTCGATACGCTGCTGGTGCATCAAGAAGCGCTGAACGATGCGGAGGCGCGGTTGCTGGCCCGCTATCGCGTTGTTGCCGACAAGGAAACCACGGTGACGCTGACCACCAGCATCACCGCCCCCGACGGCACGGTGCAGAAGGTGGAACGGACGGCCACGGTGGCCGCTGGCGTGAATGAGGTGACGGTTCCGCTGACCATTGAAAAGCCGCAGCGCTGGTGGCCGGTTGGCTATGGTGCGCAGCCGCTTTACAAGGTTTCCGGCCAGTTGGGTGACGGGCAGGGGGCCGCCGACACGGTGGAACGCCGTATCGGCCTGCGCACCAGCGAACTGGTGCGCGACAAGGGCAGCTTTGGCTTCAAGATCAACGGGATGGTGATTTTCGCCAAGGGGTCCAACCTGATCCCGTTCGATAACTTCCCCTCCCGTGTTTCGGAAGCCCAGATGCGCGACGTGCTGAACAGCGCGCGCGACGCCAACATGAACATGATCCGCGTCTGGGGCGGCGGCTATTACCTGCATGATGCCTTCTATGCCATGGCGGATGAGATGGGCATCATGGTCTGGCAGGACTTCATGTTCGGCGGGGCTGTCACCCCGCCGGATGCGGAATTCCGCCACAGCGTGAAGGCGGAGGCGGAAGAGCAGGTGGAACGCCTGCAATCGCATCCCTCCATCGTCGTCTGGGCCGGCAATAATGAGGTTCTGTCGGGCTGGGAAAACTGGTCCGATCGCAAGGCCTTCAAGAAGAAGGTGGGACCGGATGAACAGGAACGGATCGGCGTCGGCATGGCCGTGCTGTTCGACCGCGTGCTGCGCGATGCGGTGTTGAGCCGCTCGCCGGGCATCCCCTATTGGCCGGGTTCCCCCTCCACCGATTATGAAGGGCCGACCGATACGGACAAGGATGGCGACCGCCATTTCTGGGATGTCTGGTCCGGTTCCAAGCCGGTGGAAAAGTATCTGGAATCCTGCCCGCGCTTCATGTCGGAATATGGGTTCCAGTCGATGCCCGACATGGCGACCATCCGGGAATTCGCCGGCAAGGGTGATCTGGCCATCGACAGCCCGGTGCTGAAGGCGCACCAGAAGTTCCTGGCCGGTGAGGGCAATGACCGCCTGAAGCTTTATATGGATCAGCGGCTGCGCCCGGCGAAGGATTTCGCCGATCTGGTCTATCTGACCCAGGTGAACCAGGCCCAGGCCATTGATATGGCCGCCCGCCATCACCGCGCCTGCCGCCCGGTGACGCTGGGTTCGCTCTATTGGCAGATCAACGACACCTGGCCTTCCATTTCCTGGGCCAGCATGGATTATCACGGGCGCTGGAAACTGCTGCATTACGCCGCCCGCCGCTTCTTCGCGCCGCAGGCCATTGTGGCCCAGCATCGGGAGGGTGCGACGGTGGTTTCCGTGGTGTCGGATGCCACCCAGCCGATCACCGGCCAATGGCGGATCCGGTCATTCGATATGGCAGGGAAAGTCATCGGCAATCGGGAAGAAGCGGTGTCGGTATTGCCGCTCAGCGCCACCCAGGTGGCCAGCATTCCGGATGCCGATCTGTTCCACGGTGCCGATGCCAAGGCCAGCTATGCCGTGGCGGAGCTGATCATCGACGGCAAGTCTGTGTCCCGCACCATTGTGGAACGCGCGTTGCCCAAGGACATGGCCTATCCCGCCCCCGGCCTGAAGGCCGAATGGGACGGTAAAAAGGTGACGATCACCGCCACGGCCTTGGCCCGCGCGGTGATGCTGGATTTCGGCGCCACCGCTGCCCAGCCGTCCGATGATGGGTTTGACCTGTTGCCGGGTGAAAGCATCACCGTGGATGTCCGTTCCGATGCCACCGCCGCCGCGCTGAAGCGCGCCTTGACCCTTCGTACCCTGGGACCGCAATAACATGTTCCGCCGTTTATTGCTGCTTGCCGCCACCGCGCTGTCCACCAGCGCGGTTGCCGCCCCCGTGGATGATACGGTCGCCAAGGCCATCGCCACGATGACGCTGGAAGAAAAGGCCGCCCAGCTGCAGAGCACGGCCCCTGCCAATCCGAAGGTGGGTATCCCCGCCTTCGACTGGTGGAATGAGGGGCTGCATGGTCTGGCCCGCAACGGCTATGCCACCGTGTTCCCCCAGGCGGTCGGTCTAGCCGCCACCTGGGATGCGGAATTGCTGGGCAAGGTGGGCGATGTGGTCGCCACCGAAGCGCGGGCCAAGTTCAATACCAAGCCCGCCGATGCCGACCGCCGTATCTTTGAAGGGCTGACCATCTGGTCGCCCAACATCAATATCTTCCGCGATCCGCGCTGGGGTCGGGGGCAGGAAACCTATGGCGAAGACCCGCATCTGACGGGCACGCTGGGGGTGGCTTTCGTGAAGGGGCTGCAGGGTCCGGACCCGAGCCAGCCCAAGGTGATCGCCACGCCCAAGCATCTGGCCGTGCATAGCGGGCCGGAGGCAGGGCGCGACAGTTTCAGCGTGGATGTCAGCCCGCAGGATCTGGAATCCACATATCTGCCAGCCTTCCGCAAGACCATTACGGAGGGCCAAGCCCAGTCGGTGATGTGCGCCTATAACGCCATCCATGGCGTGCCGGTCTGTGCCCTGCCGTCGCTGATGGTTGATCGGGTGCGCAAGGATTGGGGCTTCAAGGGCTTCACCGTGTCCGACTGTGACGCGGTGGCCAATGTGCATATGTTCCATCATTACCGGCTGGATGCGGCCGGTGCCGCCGCCGCCAGCCTGAAGGGCGGTACGGACCTGAATTGCGGCAATACCTATGCGGCCCTGCCGGAAGCGGTGAAGCGCGGTCTGGTCACGGAAGCGGAGATCGACACCTCGCTCGCCCGTGCGCTGGAAGGCCGCCGCGTGCTGGGTACGGCCTTTGGTGCCAGCAGCAAATGGGCCAGCATCAAGCCTGATCAGGTCAACACGCCCGAACACCGCGCCCTGGCGCTGGAAGCGGCGCGCAAGGCCATCGTGCTGCTGAAGAACGATAATGCCATCCTGCCGCTGAAACCCGGCACGCGGATTGCCGTGATCGGCCCGAACGCCGATGATATCGGCGCGCTGGAGGGCAATTATAAAGGTGTTGCCAAAGATCCGGTGACGCCGCTGGAGGGCATCCGCCGTCAGTTCGGGCTGTCCCATGCCGGGTCTGCTGCCGCGAGCATCAGCATGACGGATGCCGGGGAGGCGCCTTTGGGCACCCCCCATGTGCATTATGCCCAGGGTGCCATGCTGGTGGATGGGGCGGCGGTTGTGATGCCGGAAACAGCCTTCAGCCACGATGGACAACCGGGGCTGAAGGGGGAATATTTCGCCACCTCCACTGTCACCGGCAGCCCTGTCGCCACCCGCCGCGACCGGCGCGTCGATTTCAATCTGGCCCGCGTCGCGCCGCTGGACCAGCTTGACCCCAAATCATTCGCCGCCCGCTGGACCGGCCAGTTCGTGCCTCCCGGTCCCGGCCGTTACGTGCTGGCCATTGATATTCCCGCCTGCTGGAAAGACTGCACCCGCCATGACGAGGTGCGGCTGTGGATTGATGGCAAGCCGCTGCATCAGGGTCTGCTGGGCAAGCAGCGGGTGGAAATCCCCTATACCAGCGACGGCAAGCCGGTCGATTTCCGGTTGGAGCTGGATCATTACGGCGAGGATGAGGGGCTGCGCATGATGTGGCAGGCCCCGGCTGAGGCGCTGTTGCAGCAGGCGCTGGCGGCAACGGCCGATGCCGATGTCATTGTCGCCACGGTCGGCCTGACCCCGGATCTGGAGGGCGAGGCCCTGCAGGTGACGGTGCCGGGCTTTGTCGGCGGTGACCGCACGGAAATCGAACTGCCATTGGCTCAGCGCCGCCTGTTGCAGGCCCTGCGCGACACCGGTAAGCCGGTTATCGTGGTGCTGGCCAGCGGCAGCGCTGTCACCGTTGATCCGGCCCTGGCCGATGCCATGCTGACCGCCTGGTATCCGGGGGAAGAGGGGGGCACGGCCATTGCCGAAACGCTGGCGGGCCTGAACAACCCGTCCGGCCGTCTGCCGGTGACGATCTATCAGAAGACCAGCGACCTGCCGGCCTTTGTCGATTACGGCATGAAGGAGCGCACCTATCGCTTCTTCACGGGCACGCCGCTGTATGGCTTCGGCCATGGCCTGTCCTACACCAGCTATGCCTATGACCAGATCAAGGCCAAGCCGGGCACCATCACGGCCTCGGTGGAAGTCAGCGTCCGCGTCAGCAACAAAGGCAAGCTGGCGGGGGAAGAGGTGGTGCAGGCCTATCTGGTGCCGCCGTCAACCAAGGGGCCGCGCACCCTGACCACCCCGGTGTTGCAGCGCCAACTGGTGGCCTTCACCCGCGCCCCGCTGAAGCCCGGCAAGGCCACCGACGTGCGCTTCACCATTGATCCGCGCAGCCTGTCCATTGTGGCCCGCGATGGCACCCGCACGGTGCAGCCGGGCACCTACAAGCTGTGGATCGGTGGTGGCCAGCCGGGGACGGCCCCCGGCGTCTGGACCGAATTCACCCTGCAGGGCGAGGCCTGGGAGCTGCCGAAATGATCGACCGTCGCACGTTCATCACCACGGGGCTGGCTGCCGGTGCTGCGCTGACGGCTGCGCCCGCCTTCGCCCGCACTGAAAGCGGTTTCACCAGTCACCGCCCCGCCAAGGGTGACCGCCATTTCACCAGCGAGGCGGTGGAGGCGGAGATCAAGCGCGTCTCTGCCAAGATCGCGGATCCCAAGCTGCGCTGGATGTTCGCCAACTGCTATCCCAACACCCTGGATACCACGGTGAAAATGGGCATGGTGGATGGCAAGCTGGACAGCTTTGTCATCACCGGCGACATCCCCTGCCTCTGGCTGCGGGATTCGGCGGCCCAGGTGAAGCCCTATCTGCATCTAGTGCGGCAGGATAAGGAGTTGCAGCGCCTGTTCCAGGGGCTGATCGGGCGGCAGGCCCGATCCGTGCTGATCGACCCCTATGCCAATGCCTTCATGGAAGACCCGTCGGCCCCGACCAACTTGAAATGGTCGTTGCAGGATCAGACGGAGATGAAGCCCGGCGTGGCGGAACGGAAGTGGGAGATCGACAGCCTCTGCTATTTCCTGCGCCTCTCTTATGGCTATTGGAAGGAAATGGGGGACAAGAGCCCCTATGACGCTACCTGGGTGGAAGCCGCCAAGGCCGTTATCCGCACCTTCCGCGAACAGCAGCGCAAGGATGGGAAGGGGCCTTACCGCTTCCTGCGGGCCAGCAACCGCCCCACCGAAACCCTGATGCTGGATGGCTATGGCGCGCCGTCGCGGCCGGTGGGGATGATCCATTGCGGCTTCCGGCCATCGGATGATTCCTGCGTCTATCCTTTCTTCATCCCGGCCAATTTCTTCGCCGTCACCACGCTGCGCGAACTGGCGGTGATCGCCAGCGAGGCTTTGGGCGACGCCAATCTGGCCAATGATGCCAAGGCCTTGGCGGATGAGGTGGAAATCGCCATCCGCCAATATGGCAAGACCCGCCTGCTGGATGGCAGCGAGGTCTGGGCCTATGAGGTGGACGGGTTTGGCAACGCCCTGTTCATGGATGATGCCAACACGCCGTCGCTGTCGTCGCTGGCCTATCTGGGCTGTGTTGATTTCGCCGATCCGCTGTGGCGGCGCACCCGCGATGCCTGCTGGAGCGAGAACAACCCCTATTTCTCCAAGGGCAAGGTGGTGGAAGGTATCGGTGGACCGCATGTCGGCTTGGGCCAGGTCTGGCCGATGTCGCTGACCATGCGGGCGCTGTCGTCCAACGATGACGCCACCATCCGCACCTGCCTGAAGATGCTGCGCGACAGTGATGCCAATACCGGCTTCATGCATGAGGCGGTGGATCATGATGATCCGTCGAAATTCACCCGCGACTGGTTCGCCTGGGCCAATGGGCTGTTCGGGGAGATGATTGTGCATCTGGCCGACACACGCCCGCAAATCCTGAAAGAGGTGCTGTGATGGGGATCAGCCGTCGCCAGCTTCTGATTTCCAGCGCGCTCGGTGGGGCCATGCTGGGCCTGGGTCTGCCGCGTGGGCGGGCCTGGGCCGCCACGCCGGCCACCGCCCCCAACCTGTTCATCGGCACCGGCGGGGATGGGCACACCTATCCCGGCCCCAGCCTGCCGTTTGGCATGGTGCAGTTGGGGCCGGATACGGATGTGGAGCGCTGGGATACCTGTTCCGGCTATCACCGCAGCGATACGTCTATCCTGGGCTTCTCCCACACCCATCTGTCGGGTACGGGCATCGGCGACATGCTGGATGTGCTGGTGGTGCCGACGGCGGGTGACAAAGTACAGCTCACCCCCGGCACCATGGCCGACCCGGATGCAGGATATCGCCAGCGCTTCAAGGATGAGGTGGCGGAACCGGGCTACTATGCCGTGACGCTGGAAAGCGGCGTGCGCGCCGAACTGACGGTGACGGCGCGCACCGGCTATCACCGCTACCAGTTCCCGAAGGGGGCCGGTCATCTGCTGATCGACCTGTCGCATCTGGTGCTGGACAAGTCCGACCAGCCGCCGCTGATCCAGGATGCGGGCATGGAACTGGCCGCCGATGGCACGCTGACGGGGCACCGCACGGTGAACCGCTGGGCCAAGGGACGGCGCATTTACTTTGCCATGCAGTTCTCCCGGTCGCCCGATCGGGTCAGCTTCTATGCCGATGATGATGCCGCCCAGCCCGCCGGTGCTGCCAAGGTGGAAGGCCGCCGGCTGAAGGCGCTGGTCCAATTCAAGGAGGCGGGTGGGGAGCCGATCCTGGTCCGCTGCGGTATTTCCGGGGTGGACCGGGAAGGCGCGCTGGGCAACCTGAAGGCAGAGGCCACGCATTGGGATTTCGATGCCGTGCGCCGGGCGGCATCGGGCGTTTGGGCTGAGACGCTGGGCACCATCCAGGTGGAAGGCGGCAGCGAAGACCAGCGCACCATCATGACCACCGCGCTTTACCATGCGCAGCTGGCCCCCACCCTGTTCTCTGACGCCGACGGCCGTTATCTGGGCATGGATGGGCAGGTGCATCATGTGCCGGCCGGCGGGGCGGCGCACAGCACATGGTCGCTGTGGGATACCTATCGCGCCGTGCATCCGCTGTTCACCCTGGTGGCCCCGGATAAGACCAAACAACTGGTCGATGATCTGATCCGCCAGACAGCGCAATCGCCGTTCGGCCCGCTGGTCTGGCCGCTGCAGGGCAAGGAAACCGGCACCATGATCGGCTGGCACGGCGTGGTGCCGCTGGCCGAGGCGCAAGCCAAGGGGATCGAGGCCGACTATGCTGCCGCCTGGCCAGCCATCCGCCGCCGCAGTTTTGATTTCAAGGCACCGGACAAGGATAACAGCCGGGGCCGCGACCTTTATGACAAGCTGGGCTATGTCCCGGCGGACAAGGTGTTTGAAAGCGTCAGCCGCACCCAGGAATATGCCTATGATGATTGGGCCAGTTCCAGGCTTGCCCGTTCCATCGGGGAGACGACGGATGCCCAGCGCCTGCTGCGGCGGTCGGGTAACTGGGTCAATGTCATCGACCAGCGCGTCGGCTTCGCCCGTCCGCGCTTTGCCGATGGTTCCTGGTGGGAGCCCTATGATCCCATCCAGTTGGGCCATATGCCCAAGCCCTGGTGGCGGGATTATACGGAGGCCAATGGCTGGCAGGCCACCTTCCTGAACCAGCATGACATTTACGGCATGATCAAGCATATGGGCGGCGATCAGACCTATGAGGCCAAGCTGGACGCGCTGTTCAATGCGCCGTCCACCCTGCCGCATAATGCGCCGCCGGATATTGCCGGGCTGGTCGGCCAGTATGCCCATGGGAATGAGCCGGATCAGCACGCGCCCTATCTTTATGCCTATGTCGGCACCCCCTGGAAGACCCAGGCCATGGTGCGGCGTCTGTGCGTGGAAATGTATCACAACGCGCCCAAGGGCATTATCGGCAATGATGATTGCGGCCAGATGAGCGCCTGGTTCGTCTTCTCTGCCCTTGGCTTCTATCCGGTTGATCCGGTGGAGGCCGTCTATGTCTTTGGCTCGCCCTTGTTCGAACGTGCCACGGTGAAGGTGGGCCACGGCCGCACGCTGGTGGTGGAAGCCCCCGGCAACAGCGCCGACACGCCCTATATCACCGCCGTGGAATGGAACGGCCAGCCCTGGAGCAAAAGCTGGATCGCGCATAAGGATCTGGTGCAGGGCGGTACGCTGCGTTTCACCATGTCCAAGGAACCCAATCCCGCCTTTGGTGCCAAGATCGCCGACCGTCCGCCCTCTTTCGGGCGCAGTGCCAGCCAGAGCTAAGAAGGAAGCCCCAAGATGACCGCCTTTTCCCGGCGTACTTTGCTTGCCACCAGCCTGGCCGCCAGCACGCTTCCGGCCATGTCGGCGCTGGCGGCCACCCGCGCCAATGCGCCCAAGCCCTATGGCGCCACGCCCAGCGCCCGGCAATGGCGCTGGCACGGCATCGGCAGCTATGCCTTCATCCATTTCTCCATCAATACCTTCACCGACAAGGAATGGGGGTATGGGGATGAGGATGTGAAGCTGTTCAACCCGACCGATTTTGACGCCGACCAGATCGTCGGTGCGGCCAAGGCGGGCGGGTTGCGCGGCATTCTGCTGACGGCCAAGCATCATGATGGTTTCTGCCTCTGGCCGACCAAGCTGACCGAACATTGCATCCGCAACAGCCCCTACAAGAACGGCCAGGGCGATATCGTCCGCGAATTTGCCGATGCCTGTAAGCGGGCAGGGATGCTGTTCGGCATCTACCTGTCCCCCTGGGACCGCAACCACGCCGACTATGGCCGCCCGGCCTATGTGGAATATTTCCGCGCCACGCTGACGGAACTCTGCACCCAGTATGGCGACCTGTTCGAGGTCTGGTTCGACGGGGCCAATGGCGGCGACGGCTATTACGGCGGTGCGCGGGAAGCCCGCAAGATCGACGCGCCGAAATATTACAATTGGCCCGACATTGTGGCCCTGGTGCACAAGCTGCAGCCCAATGCCTGCACCTTCGATCCGCTGGGTGCTGATATCCGCTGGGTGGGGAACGAGGATGGGGTGGCCGGTGACCCGTGCTGGCCGACCATGCCCAACAAGCCCTATGATCAGGTGGAAGGCAATTCCGGCGTGCGCGGCGGTGAACTCTGGTGGCCGACGGAAACCAATGTTTCCATCCGTCCCGGCTGGTTCTATCACGCGGATGAGGATTCCAAGGTCAAGAGCCCGGAACGGCTGGTGAAGCTGTTTGATGAGAGCATTGCCCGCGGCACCAACCTGAACCTGAACCTGCCGCCGGACCGGCGCGGCCGCATCCCCGATCAGGATGTGAAAATCCTGAAATCCTTCGGCGATGCCATGCGCGCCACCTTTGCCCAGGATCTGGCGCAGGGGGCCGTCGCCTATGCCAGCCACAGCCGGGGACCGGGGTTTGAACCGTCGCTGGTGCTGGATGGCGACCGGGAAACCTATTGGTCCACGCCCGACGATGTGACCAAGCCGGCTTTGACGCTTGAACTGAAGCCCGGCACGACGTTCGACCTGATCCGCATTGCCGAATATCTGCCGCTGGGCGTGCGCGTCACCCGCTTTGCCCTGGATGCGGAGATTGATGGCAAATGGCAGGTGCTGGCGGAGCATGAATGCATCTCCCAGCAGCGCGTCGTTCGCCTGAAGGCACCGATCACGCCGACCAAGGTGCGGCTGCGCATTGTCGAGGCACCGGTGTGCCCGGCCATTACCGAATTCGCCCTGTTCCGTGCCGTCGCCCCGGTGTCGGTGCCGCCCATCGTTTCCACCGACCCGACCGTGCTGGACGTGACGACGTGGAAGGTGGTGGAGGCGACGGCACCCAAGGCAGAAAAGCTGCTGGATAATGATGCCCAGACCATCTGGATCATGGATGCACCGCAGCCGGGCAAGCCCGCCAGCGTCACCGTCGATCTGGGGGCGGAGACCAATCTGGCCGGCTTCAGCCTGACGCCGTCGCGTCAGGTGATGACGGGTGCCGCCCCGCCCAAGGGCTATGTCGCCGAAACCAGCCTGGACGGTAAGTCCTGGCAAGCCGGCGGCAAGGGTGAGTTCTCCAACATCGCCTATGCCCTGGCCACCCAGCGCATTCCGTTCGATGCACCGCGCAAGGCCCGCTTCCTGCGGCTCAGCTTCCCGGAAACGGCGGTGGCGATGCCGCGCATGGCCATTGCCGGCATCGGTGGGTTTACGCCGCGCTCCTAAGGCGGCTTGATCGTGAAGGCGCGGGGGGAGACTTCCGCGCCTTTTTCTTAGTGTTTGTCCGGAAAGTTATCCCGCCTTTCGAAGCCTTGCCCTTTCTCTACCGTCATTCCCGCGAAGGCGGGAATCCAAAATCCGCGCTGTCGTATGGATTCCCGCCTTCGCGGGAATGACGGTTAAGAGATTGGAAAAGAAGTGAAAGTTCTTGGACGGACACTTATGCTTTTCTGGACGTTGCTTCCCATGCGTCTTCTGCTCCTGATCGCCCTGCTCTGGCTGTCCCCGCTTCTGCCGGCCAAGGCGCAAAGCCTGGACCTGACGCACGCCACCCTGGTTGCCCTACCTGCCAGCGGGCCGGAACAGGCAGCGGTGACACTGCTGCTGGAAGAGGTGGCCAAGCGCACCGGCATTGCCTGGGAACAGGGGGATCAGGGGGCAGGGCCGCTGGTGGTGGTGGGGCAGGGGACGCAGATGGGGGCCCTGCTGCCGGCTGACCTGCGTTCGGCCTGGACGGCACCGGTGGGATGGGGCCGTGAGGGCTATGCGCTGCGCACCTTCACCTATCAGGGCCGCCCCCTGATCGCCATCGCCGGGCATGATGCGCGCGGCGTACTCTATGGCATCGGCCATCTGCTGCGGTCGCTGGCGATGGAGAAGGGGCGGGCGTTTCTGGCGGCCCCCTTGAATGTCACGGCAACACCGGAAAAGACGCTGCGCAGCCACCAGATCGGCTATCGCTTCAAGAACAACACCTATGATGCCTGGACCCTGGCGCAGTTCGAACAGGAAATCCGCGATCTGGCGGTCTTTGGCAGCAACGCCATCCAGGTAATTGCCCCGATTTCCGATGATGAGAAGGCAAGCCCGCTCTTCCCCGCCCCGGCGGATGAAACCATCATTGGCATTGCCGGCATACTGGCGAAATACGGTCTGGATTTCGATCTTTATTACCCGGTCATCCGCGCTGATTATGGCGACCCGGCGCAGGTGGCGGCAGAGCTGGCGGATTTCGAGGCGCTGATCCAGCGCTTCCCCGCCATCCATGCCCTCTATGTCCCCGGTGGCGATCCGGGCCATACCCCGCCGGACGATCTGTTCCCGCTGCTGGAAAAGCTGGCGGCGCGCCTGCACCGCCATCATCCGAACGCGGAACTGTGGGTATCAACCCAGGGGTTCGATCAGGCCGGTTATGAGGCATTTTATCGTCAGTTGAACCGCCAGCCGAGCTGGCTGACCGGCATCTTCATCGGCCCGCAATCGCGTGACCCGATGGCGGTACAGCGGGCGCGCATTCCTGCCCGCTATCCGATCCAGGCCTATCCGGATATCGGCCACACGCTGCACGCGCAGTTCCCGGTGGTGGATTGGGATCCGGCCTTCGCCCTGTTGGAAGGGCGGGAGCCGATCAGCCCAAGGCCGGCGGATATGGGCGTGATCTATCGGCATTTTCAGCCGCTGTTCACCGGCTTCGTCACCTATTCCGAAGGGGTGACGGATGATGTGAACAAGATGCTGTGGTCGCAATGGGGCTGGTCTGCTGCCACCGATCCGGCAGAGATTCTGCGTGATTATGCCCGCTACTTCCTCGGCCCTGCCGTCGGCCAGACCCATGCCGACCGTGCCGCCGCCCTGATCCTGGATCTGGAGCGTAATTGGCGCGGGCCGATCCGACAGAATGCCGGTATCGGTGCCACGCTGCAGGGCTTTCAGGCCCTGGATCACAGGGTGGCACCCGGCAATTGGCGCTGGGAAAGCGTGCTTTACCGTGCTCATTATGACGCCTATGCCCGCCGGCGAGCCATTGCGGAAGCGGCGCGGGAGGCGCAAGCGATGAGTGTTTTGCGCCGAGCCCCCCAACTGGGCAGCCATGCCGCCGTGGCTGACGCCCGCGCCGTGCTTGCGACCGTGGATGATGAGCAGACCATGGCCCTGCGCGCGCAGGTATTTCAGCTTGCCGGGCGGCTTTATCACCATGTCGGCCTGCAGCTCAGCGTCCGGCTCTATGGGGCGTCGAATTGGGAGCGGGGGGCGAACCTGGACCGGATCGACACGTCGCTCAACAATCGTGGCTGGCTGGAAAAGCGTTTCGACATCATCGCCGCTCTGCCCGATGAGGCAGAAAGGCGGCGGCAACTGGCGAGGATTGTTGACTGGGAGCAGCCGGTGCCCGGTGCGCTTTATGATGATCTGGGCGACCCCGCCCGTTCGCTCCATTTGGTACGCGGCCCCGGGGCCGCGCGCGATCCGCAATTCTTTCAAACGGCCATCCACTCCATCGCCGACGTCACGCCAGGGCCAGACTGGCGCCTTTCCTGGGTTACCTATGGCGAGACACTGTATGATAGCCCGCTGACCCTGCGTTATCGCAATCTCGACGCAGGCAAACCCTATCGGCTGCGGGTAACCTATGCGGGGGAGGATTACAATCTGCCTATCCGGTTGGTGGCGAACGGAGCACTGGACATTCAGCCGCCATTTTCCCGCCCGGCCAACCCGACGGTGCAGGACTATACTATTCCTCAAACCGCTATCCATAATGGTCAGCTAACATTGCAGTGGTTCCGCCCGCCGGGGATGGGGGGAAGCGGCCGCGGCAAACAGATTGCGGAAGTGTGGTTATTTCCAATTTCAAAATAATTTTGAAATTAACCTGTTTATCATTTCATCTTCGGTTGGGCTGCATATCCCATTATGTCGCATATCCAGATGAACATATTTTTTCCTTTGTAACCGTCTCCCTACGCTTATCCTACAGTCAAATGCGCACTCGTGTGGGGGGTACAGTGTTCAAACGATTTCCATTAGTAACCAAACTATTGCTGGCTATCGCCAGCGTGCTTCTCATCGGATTGGGAGGGGCGATAATCGCCATTACCGAAAGCAGCAGTCAGCATATAGACAAGCTGTCTTTGGAGGTTGGAGAAAAGGTTGGCCGTTATAATGCGGCGCAGGTTGAACGGCAGATCAACGACGCCATGGATATTGGTCGGTTCGTGGCAAGCTCCATGGTCAGCTTGAAAAATGGTGGAATGGGTCGGGCAGAGGTGAATGCCTGGCTGAAGGAATTGCTGGAAACCAATCCAAGTTTGCTGGCCGTCTGGGTGGGCATGGAACCCGATAGTTTTGGTGGCAAGGATGCCAACGCCATCAATACCCCAGGCAGTGATAAAGCGGGTCGGTATGTCCCCTACTGGAACCGGGGGACCGGCAAAGCAATGCTGGAAACATTGGTTGGCTATGATGATCCTGGCCCGGACGGGAACTATTATCAACTTTCCAAGCGCAGCTTGAAGGAAGTAGTGGTCGAACCCTATGTCTATACGGTTGCCGGTAAGTCCGTTCTGATGGTGTCATTGGTGGTTCCGATCATTGAAAATGGGAAATTCATTGGAAATGCCGGCGTTGATATTGCCACAGACAATATTTTGGATGTATTGAAGGGGGTTAAGCCGTTTAATACCGGTTCAGTTTACCTGATTTCCAATGGCGGGCTTTGGGTTGGGTATGCCAACAAAGATCATCTGGGCAAGCCCATTGGCGAAACCAACGAAAAACTGAAAGACGCTTTATCCTTCATCAGCAAAGGTAAGGAATATCAGCAGATTTCCTTTTCAAAGAGCCTGAAAACTGAAGTTCAGCAACTTTTCTTCCCTGTGACGATCGGTGCCAGCGTCACACCCTGGTCCGTTCTGGTGAACTTGCCGTTGGATCAGGTGGAAAAGCCGAAGGTGGAATTGCGCAATCTGATTTTGATCGGCGCAACCTTGTTGACCGTGCTGTTGCTGTTTGCATTGGGGGGGGCCACGCGACAGATCGTGGGTGTTCCGTTGCGGCGGATCATCGTCACTGTGCAGGCCCTGACCCATGGCAACCATTCTGTTCATGTTGGTGATCAGGACCGCGCCGATGAAATCGGTGCGATCAACAAGGCGCTGCAATTGTTCAAGGACAATGCAGGCCGCGTGGCAGAGATGGAAGAACAGCGTCGCCAGGATGAGGAGCAGGCAGCACGCCGTCAGAAGCAGGAACTGAACCGGCTGGCGGATGACTTTGAAGGCAGTGTTGGCGGTGTGGTCAGTGTCGTGGCGGAACAGTCCGGCCGTATCCGCAATGATTCAGAAGCCCTGTCTGCCATCGCCACCCAGACCAATGCCCAGGCCAATGCCGTGGCCAATGCGGCCGACATTGCCAGCGCCAATGTGCAGACCGTTGCTGCCGCGGCCGAGGAACTGGCGCGTTCCATCACGGAAATCAATCAGCGCCTGGCGGAATCCAGCCGCAAGGCCGGGGATGCCGTCGCGGAGGTGGAGAAGACCAACGATACGGTCGCCGGGCTGGTTGACGCGGCACAGCGGATTGGTGATGTGGTGAACCTGATCCAGGAAATCGCCGCCCAGACCAATCTGCTGGCGCTGAACGCCACGATTGAGGCGGCGCGGGCAGGGGACGCCGGCAAGGGTTTTGCCGTCGTGGCGTCGGAGGTGAAGAACCTGGCCGCCCAGACGGCGCGCGCCACGGAGGAAATTGCCGGACAGATCAGCCGGATGCAGGCGGTTAGCGGTAATGCCGTTACCGCCATCCAGTCCATCGGTCACACCATCGTCTCCATCAGTGAGACGGTGACCACCATTGCCGCGGCGGCAGAGGAACAGGGCGCGGCAACCCAGGAGATCAGCCGCAATGTGCAGGAAGCGGCAGCCGGTACCCAGGAAGTTACGGCGACGATTCAGGAGGTGACGCGGGCGGCCAGTGAAACCGGCGCGATGGCGGCCCATGCCAGGACTGCATCCGATAACCTGTCCCAGCAGGCAACCCGGTTGCGTCAGGAAGTCCAGCGTTTCGTGGCCAGTATCCGAACCTGACCAGCCAACGCATTTCCTCTTCGCTCAAAAAAAAGACCCCTTCAGCCCGGCCGGGCTGAAGGGGTTTAATTTTGTGTGGATTGTCCCGGCCCCACAAGGGGACGGAGGCCGGGACGGGTAGGGATCAGAAGTTGATGGTCAGGCCCATGGCAATCTGACGGCCCAGCGAGTCATAGCGGGCAGACAGGGTGTTGTTGCGGGAAAGACCATAGCTGTAGGAGTTGGGCACGATCGGCGGGCGCTTGTCGAACAGGTTGTTCGCCGCCAGCCGGAACGTGTAATTCTCCTGCACGCGATAGGAGAAGGCCAGATCGAAGTAATTATAGGCCGGAATACGGTAGAAGGTGGAACGTTCACCGGCCTGCGTCCAGCCCAGTTCCGGCTTGCCGGAGTTGCTGACATTGTTCATCACGCCGACATAGCGCCAGTTCAGCGAGGCGGTGAAGTTGCCATCTTCCGAATTATAGGTACCGCGCAGACCGTGCGTCCATTTCGGGATCAACTGGCCGCACGGACCACCATAATACCCAGCGCAATTATACTTCGGCAGGATCGGCGAATCCTGGCCACCGGCCAGGGTGGTCAACGAACCGGCGAAGCTCCAGTCGATGAAGCCGGCTTCCTGCAGGTTCAGGTCTTCCAGGTCCAGACGATACTGGGCCTGTACGTCCCACCCGTGCGACTTGCTCTTGTAGTAGTTGGTGGTACCGCCACGGATGAAGCCGGTGGTCGGGTTGGTGCCGGCAGCACTGTAGAGCGTGCCATTGGCATTACGCACAAACTTCGAGCAGAAGAATTCCTGGCCGGTCTGCAGGCAGCCCTTCCAGAAATAATCGTCGTAGTTAAAGCCGATGCTGTCATTCAGGTCGATCATGAACCGATCAACCGACACCACCAGCCCCTTGGCGAAGCGCGGCTTCAGCACCACACCGATGGTCTTGGTATAGGCGGTTTCCGGATCGACCGTGAAGCCACCCAGGCGAACGGAGCAAGCGCTGTCCGGGCAGGACAGATCACGGCTACCATAAAGGCTGGGGGCCAGCCCGGTGGCGGCGCAGACGGCCTGCGATGCCTTGGGGCTGTCATAGACCGTGATCATCTTGGTCGGATCCTTGGGATCCTGAACCTGACGCGGCGTGCTGGCGCAGAAATCGTTCTCCAGGCCGCCCTGCTTCTTGTACTCGAAATTATTGGCCTGGGCGATTTCCACAACGGTCGGCGCACGCTGCGCCTTGTTGATGGAGGCACGGAATGTAATGTCCTCCACCGGAGCGTAAAGGCTTTCACCCTTCCAGGTGGAGAAGGCATCCGGGTTGCTGTTATACTTGGACAGGCGATAACCACCATTGAGCTGCAACAGCTCAACACCCGGCTTTTCCTGGACCAGCGGGGCCTGAACTTCCAGATTTCCTTCCCAGACATGCTGGTTCAGCGTCCGATCCGTGCCGCCATTTTCCTTGCGGTAGATCGAATCAGCGAAGGTCTTCAACTGATCGTGGCGATATTCCGCCCCGAACGCAACGGCAACGCCTTCGTTCGCCCAAGGCGAGGTCACGCCATAGGCGCCCAGGTCGCCCTGAACGTTGGCCAGCACATTGCCCAGGGTGCCGATATTGCTGCTGGTGCCGCTGGGACGGGTCAGCAGATAATCGAACAGGGCCGCGTCATTGTTGTTGGCACGGAAGGCATCGAACGGCACGCAATCAGGATCGCTGCCATTGGTCTTGGACACGCAGGTCGGCGTGCCATTGACATTGACCACATTCAGCGAGCGATTGATCTTGTCGAAATCGGGCAGATTGCCGCCGGTCGAATCCTGGCGGTTGCGGGCGTAGACGCCACCCACATCATAGCTCCAGACGTCGGCGAACTTACCGCGCACACCACCGGTGATGCGATGACCCTTGTTGACATAGACATCTTCAACATGGGGCAGGCTGTTGAAACGGTAGCGCACTTCCAACGGCATGAAAGCGGCGGTACCGGCAGACGAACCGCAAACCGACTGTGCCTGTGCGGCCGACATGAACGGGTTGTTGCAGTTCACCTGATAAGGCGTGTCGCCATACACCGTGTAGCTATAGACCCGCGCGGGGTAGGGGTTCGACGTGCGATCATGGAACATCAATGCGTCGACATAAAGCTCGGCGCTATCTGTCAGATCGAACGTGGCGAAGCCGCCGCCATTCCACCGCTTGTTCTTGCGCTGGAACGGATAGCCATCATAGGGGTTGGTGGCAAAGCCGGGTGCTGTGCTGTTGGGCACGAAGGTACGGCTGCCATTCGGGTTGTTCAGGAAGACCGAACCATTATTGCTGCCCCCACGCGGCGAGATATAGCCGGCGGGCGAATAGGTGGAGGTGGTGCAGCCCAGCGGGCCATCCTTGCTCGATTCCGTGATCTGGCAGGCGGAGGTTTCGCGGCTGCTGTACGGCACCAGGCTGGCTTCGCGGTAATCCAGGAAGCCTGAAATGTGCAGCCGGTCTTCAAACAATCCCGTGCCAGCGGCGACGGAGATGTCGGCGCGGCCGCCATCCTTGTGGGTGCCGGTGGCCGGCGTGAAGCCATATTTGTTGGCAATGTCCGACACCAGGGTCGGCTTGTTCTTGTGATAGTAGAAGTTATGGTTGGCGTTGATCTGAACGCCCTCATACTTCTTCTTCATCACGAAATTGACGACGCCGGCAACGGCGTCGGAACCATAGACCGAGGAAGCGCCACCGGTCAGCACGTCCACCCGGTCCAGCAGGGCGGTGGGGATGATCCCGGCATCCTGCCCATTCATGGTGCCCAGGCGCTTGCCATCGACCAGAACCAGCGTGCGTTCAAAGCCGAGATTGCGCAGCTTGATGCGCTGGCGACCATCGGAATCCTGATAGCTGGCCTGGTTGTCCGGCGAGATCTGCGGCAGCCGGTTCAACACTTCTTCGATATTGACGGCCGCTTGTGCCTGGATTTCCGCAGCCGTGACCGACTGAATCGGCGCTGCGGCCGTCGCGTTCGGCCGCGCGATGCGCGTGCCGGTAACGATGATTTCGGAAATCTGCAGTTCCGTATCGGAACCCTTCTTGTCCGACGCCTGCTGTGCCGAAGCGGTTACCGCTAACAGGCTGACGGCGCACGTCGACAGCAAAAGAAGACGGTTACGTCCCTTCATCATTCAAATCCCCCATTTGTAAGTCGTTTTTCAACGACTGAAAGCCTGCGTCCAGCTTCCCACTTCGCTATGCGGACGCGAGGCTGCCCGATATTGTTGATTGCTGTTCTGATGCGGCAGCATGGCCGCATTTGGATCTTTCCCTGGTGATTGTCCCCGTTGTTTTAAGCGCAGCGCCGCCGCGTTACCCCCGACAGGCGGAATGGCAAAGGGCAGCTTCACGAAACCCGTCCCTCCACGGTTTTCGTTTCAGCTTCCACATGTCGCTCTGCCCTTTGTTTCCCCGAACGGTAAGTAACTAAACTGCAACACGCCTTGGCGAGGTTGCCACGCAGGCAATATCAATTCAATACCAAAATAGGGTTTATGTTACCGCGAACACATATGGCTCTTCGGATGATTCGAATGTTGCGCGTTCAGGGCTGTGGCGTCCGCCGCGGCCCCCTTGGGGAATGCCGCGGCGGGTGGTGTCCGTGCCACTGCCTGGGCGTCAGTGGCATCCTTCTGTTACCGCTGCGACGGCATTATTTGTTACATTGATTGTGCGGTGATAGCAGCCGCCCTCACTATCCTTGACGTCCAGTCGCACGAGACTCGTCCCGGTCACCTGGCGGGAGCGGCGTGACTGCGGGTCGGTCTGGGCTGTCAGGTTCGGGTTCACCTGATAATCCACGGTCTGCCACTGGCGCTTCCCGGATGCATCCGTGGTCACCCGTTCCGACCATAGGCCCTGTTGCAGGGCCAGCCGCTGGGTTCGGCTGTTCTCATCACCATTGACCTGCATATCGATGGTCAAGGGATAGCGGGCCTGGAAGCGTTCCATCCGCAAACCATCCGTGTCGATAGTCTGGACCAGATTGTCGATCAGGGTGGATTGATCGACCCGCCAGACACTGGCCCCCTCGGCGGAAACAAAATCCTGACGGTTGAAGAAGCGGACACCGCTGCTGACCCGGGTTTCAACACGTCCATGCGATGTTTCAACAAAGCCGGCAATTTCATAGGAACGCGCCAGGGTCGTCAGGCTGTTGCCGTTCAACTCGCCCTTTTCCGTTGGCTTGACACGGCTGATATCCACGCTCCCGTCCGGATCGGTCAGGGTGTTGCGGATCAGGCCACCGGTAACGCGCTTGGTACCATGATCTTGCCAGCCCATCAGGGTACCCGTTACCAGGAAGTAACGGCGCAGACCCTGAATGGTCACCGCAATCTCATGCGGCTTGTCATCGGTCAGCAGGCCGGCAAACGGCGTCAGATCCAGTCGCGTCGGCGCGAAGTTCAGGGTCTGGATGCCAGGGGCCGGGAACCACATATAGGGGTTGATGCCGCCGGTATAAATCCAGGGATAAAGCGGTGCGGTGCCGGCGCGTTGGCCGTCAATCCACAGTTCCGCTTCCCGCCAGGCGCCGCCGCCGCAATTTTCCTTGCCGTCGCCAGCCAGCCGGTCATCCACACAGGCGTACCAGAATTCATCTGCCCCCTGCGGTTCGGCCAGCAAATCCAGATAGAGCCGTTCCAGGTTGGCGGGGAAGAGCACCTGCGTGGTCAGGCGCGGTGTGTCACTGTCCAACCGTACTGGTGCATCGGAAATGGGGGTGACAAAGGGGGCCGTTTCGGCGGCCGGCACATCCTTGGCGGCGGGATAGAACAACATCCGTGCCCGGCCCGTGATATGGCCGGTATAGGTGTCATCCACATAATTGACCAGCCAGGCGGCCCCTTTGCGTTTGTCACGCAGGTACGCCTGATAATCGGTCACGTCACGCTCAACATGCCATTCGGGGGCAATGTCCTTGCGCGGCTCCATCGTGGTGCCGAAATAGAGATTGACGCCGCCGACATTGATGATGGCAGTGCGGTCATATTGACGCCCGGCCGAAACGGCATAATCCGCTTCAATCACCACCTTGGCCCAGGGGCCCTTGCATTTTTGCGGTGGTGCATAATCGAATCGGGCCGGATCTTCGCCGACAAATTCCCGCGTGTCGAACAGGGTAACGATGCAGGGCTGGCTGGCGGGGCGCGGCACCCGCAATTCCACCTCGGCGACCGTGTTGGTTCCCACAGGCGGAACGGGGGGCGGCACATAGTCCGCACCATGGGCGGGCATGGCCAGACTGGCCCCCAGAAGGGTGGACCAGAAAAGGGTTCTCATGGGGAAACATCCCTGACATGTATCTGGAAATGGCCGCGCAAGGAGGGAGGCGGGCAGGGTGCCCGGTTGCGCTAACATCACGATAGCCCACTCCCGCCCCCCGTCAAGCAGGAAGCCGATAAGGCCTGTATTGGAATTATTTTGGTTTTGTGTTGTTTTATGTAACGGGATTGCGTGGGCTGCTGAATCACAGGGTGCCGCGCTGGGGAAAATCAGATCAGTCAGGGGCCTCATGCTTGAAGTATGCGTAGAGGAAGCGGCCGGCATTGATGCCGCCGTGGCCGGTGGTGCCGATCGTATGGAATTGTGTGCCGGCTTGTCGCTGGGCGGGCTGACCCCGTCGCCAGCCCTGATCCGCGCGGCGGCAGCCTGCCCGGTGCCGGCGCTGCTGCTGGCCCGCCCGCGCGAAGGCGATTTCCGTTATGATGCGCGCGAGGCGGCGCTGGTGGCGGAAGATATCAGCGATGCTGCCCAGGCTGGCTTGGCTGGTGTGGTGATCGGGGCCAATGATCAGCATAACCACCTTGATACCAATTTGCTGGCGCAATGGATGGCCCATGCCCGGGCGGAGGGGGAGAAGCGGGGGCGTCCGCTGCTATTGACCCTGCACCGCGCCTTCGATCTCTGCCCTGATCACGGCGCAGCGCTGGAGGCGGCAATTGCGCTGGGCTTTGATCGCATCCTGACGTCGGGCGGTCAGCCGCGCGCCGTGGATGGGGTGGCCACCTTGGCTGCCCTGGTTCGTCAAGCGGCCGGCCGCATTATCATTCTGCCTGGCGGCGGCATTGATGCCGGCAATGTCTCCACCATCCTGGCCACCGGGGTGCGGGAGGTTCATGCCTCCTGCCGCGCCCCGCTGGGGGCACCGGGGGAGCAGGAAAAGCGTTTCGGTTTCCAAGCGGGCCCGCGTCTGCGCACCCAGGCCGACAAGGTGGCCGCCCTGCGCGCGCTGGTGATGGCAGATAGATCCTGAATAGTACCTTGTACAATACCAATATGTGACTTATTCTTGGCGGATTGGTTTACAGAACAGGTGGGGGCGAAAGTGATCGCTGACGAAAATCATAAGGCCACGGATGCTGCTGCGACCCTGATGGGGAGCGAGGCGGCCGAAGGGGCGGCTGCCGTGCGCCGTCTGCTGGATGCCAATATCGACACGCTGCGTGAATTGGGTGCCGCGCTGCGGGCGACGCCGCCGTCGCTGGTGGCGACCTGTGCGCGTGGTTCGTCCGACCATGCCGCGACCTATGGCAAATATCTGATTGAAACCCTGCTGGGTGTGCCGGTGGCCTCCGCCGCTCCCTCGGTGGTGTCGGTCTTCTCGGCCCCGGTTGTTGCCGGTGGGGCGCTCTGCATTGCCATTTCACAGAGCGGCCGCAGCCCCGATCTGCTGGCGACGGCAGAGGCCTATAAGAAGTCGGGTGCCCGCCTAGTGGCCTTCGTCAATGACGAAACCTCGCCCTTGGCGGCCATGGCTGATACCTATATCGCCTTGAAGGCCGGCCCGGAAAAGTCGGTTGCTGCCACCAAGTCCTATATCGTCTCCCTGGCCGGCCTTGCCGCCCTGGTGGCCGAATGGGCGGATGATGATGCGCTGCGCGCTGCCGTGCAGGGTCTGCCCGATCTGCTGGCCAAGGCCAATGGTCTGGATTGGTCTGCTGCGGTTGAGGCGCTGCGTGATGCCCGGAACCTGTTCACCATCGGTCGCGGCTATACGTTCGGGATCGCGCAGGAGGCAGCGCTGAAGTTCAAGGAAACCTGTGGTTTGCACGCGGAGGCCTTCAGCGCCGCCGAGGTGAAGCACGGCCCGATGGCGATCGTGCGCGATGGTTTCCCCGTGCTGGCCTTTGCCGGGTCGGACACGGCGGGTGATGGTGTGCGGGATACGGCAGCGGTGTTTGCCGACCGTGGCGCCCGCGTCTGTCTGGCCGATGCCAAGGCCGATGGGGCCAGCACCCTGCCGGCCCCGCAGACCCATCCGGTCATTGAACCGATTTTGATGATCCAGAGCTTCTATCATATGGCCAATGCCTTGTCGGTGGCACGCGGCCATGATCCGGATCGCCCGCTTTTTCTTAGCAAGGTGACTGAAACACGATGACCGGGTTCCGCTTCGTCAATGGCCGGGTGGTGACGCCGGCCGGTATGTTGGATGGGGCCGAGATCGCGGTGGAGGGCGGCCGTATCGCCGCCATCCGTCCGCTGACCACGACCAAGGGTGCCATAGACCTGCAAGGCGGCTGGATCGTTCCCGGCTTCATCGATACGCAGGTCAATGGTGGCGGCGGTGTGCTGTTCAATGATGAACCGACGGTGGAGGGGATCGCTGCCATCGGGCGCGCCCATGCGCGTTTCGGTACCACCGGTTTCCTGCCGACATTGATCAGCGATGTGCCGTCCGTGATCGCCCGCGCGCTGGATGCGGCGGATGCGGCGATCGAAGCCGGGATACCCGGCTGCCTGGGCGTGCATATCGAAGGGCCGATCATCAATGTCGCCCGCAAGGGGATTCACGACCAGACCAAGTTCCGCCGGCTGGACCCGGAGATGCTGGCCCTGTTCGAGAAGCCCCGCCGTGGCAAGGTGATGCTGACCCTGGCGCCGGAAATGGCGGCGGTGGAGGATATTGCCCACCTGCACAAGCTGGGCGTGATCATGTCCATCGGCCATAGCGATGCGGACTATGATACGGCGGTGGCAGGTTTCCAGGCGGGCATGTCCGCTGTGACCCACCTGTTCAACGCCATGTCGCCGTTGCAGCATCGCGCCCCGGGCGTGGTGGGGGCCGCCCTGGATGATCAAAGCATCTATTGCGGGATCATCGTTGACGGGTTCCATGTGCATGATGCGGCGCTGCGCGTTGCCATCCGTTCCCATGCGCTGGATCATTTCATGCTGGTGACGGATGCGATGTCCTGCGTCGGCGTGGATGTGACGGAATTCGACCTGCATGGCCGCCGCATCCTGGTGCGCGATGGCCGTTGTGTCGGTGAAGACGGCACATTGGCCGGTTCCGCCATCGATATGACGGCGGCCTTCCGCAACAGTGTCAACCGCCTGCGCCTGTCGCCGGCCGATGCATCCGTCATGGCCTCTGCCGGGCCGGCGGGTTTCCTGGGTCTGTCGGCGGAACGGGGCGCGCTGGCTCCCGGTCTGGTGGCCGACTGGGTGCAGTTGACGCATGATCTTCAGCCCGCGGGAACCTGGATCGCCGGTACCCGCATCCCCTGACGCCAACATCAAATAGAGACTTGGCCCTGAGCATGACACCACCGACCAACAAGATCGACGGTATCGCCGGGGCGTCCATCGCCATCGGCGCGCCCCTGACGGGCTGGCTGACCGTTCTGGATGAAGTGCCCGACGCCGTTTTCGCCAGCCGGATGCTGGGGGACGGCGTCGCCATCGACCCGACGGGCGATTGCCTGGTTTCCCCCTGCGATGGGGAGGTCAGCGCGCTGAATGCCAGCGGCCACGCCGTCACCATCCGCATTGCGGATGGTGCGGAAATCCTGATGCATATCGGCATCGATACGGTGGCCCTGGCCGGTCGCGGCTTCACCCCCTGCGTCCGCCAGGGCGACGGGGTGAAGCGCGGCGATGTGCTGATCCGTTTCGATCTGGACGCCATTGTACAGGCGGCCCCGGCGGTGGTAACGCCGGTTCTGCTGCTGGAAACCGACCGTTTCACCCTGACCCGCACCCGCGACAATGGCCCGGTGAAGGCCGGCGATTACATCTTCACCCTGACCGCCAAGGCGGCAGAGGCGGGCACCCCGGCCGAGGCGGCCACGGGCGCCACGCTGGAACGCCGCCTTCTGGTGCCGCTGGCCCATGGCATTCATGCCAGGCCCGCCGCCCGCATCAAGGAAGCGTTGAGCGGGTTCAGCGCCAGCGTCACCATCGCCAAGGCCGGCAAGGCCATGAATGCCCGCAGCCCGGTAGGGTTGCTGACCTTGGGCATCCGTCTGGGTGATGAGGTGACGATCAGCGCGCAAGGGGCCGATGCCGCCGAGGCATTGGCAACCCTGGGGGCGCTGATCGACAGCGGCATGGGGGAAAAGGCCGATCCGGCATCGGCACCCAAGGCCCAGCCCGTCGCCCCGGTGGCGCAAGGTACGGCGGTACTGCCAGCCGATGGCAAGCTGGCGGGTGTCACGGCCTCCCCCGGTTTGGCCGTGGGGCAGGCGCGCGCCTTCCGGCTGCCGGAAATCCAGGTTGCCCCCACCGGTCAGGGGGCGGCGGTGGAGCAGGCGCGGCTGGAAGCCGCCCGCGCCGAGCTGGGCCGCCGGCTGGAGGCTGAGGCAGCGCACGCCAGCGGTCCGCAGAAATCCATCATTCAGGCGCACCGCGCCATGCTGGATGATGATGGTTTGCTCGAAGCGGCCAGCCTGTCCATCGGCGATGGGGCCAGCGCCGGCCATGCCTGGCGCGCCGCTGTGCGACCGCAGGCGGCGGCGTTGCGCGCCACGGGCGATGCCCATCTGGCCGAACGCGCCGATGACATGCTGGATCTGGAACGCCGGGTGCTGGCCGTGCTGGAAGGCGTGGCGGATGAGCCGCTGTCTTTCCCGCCCGGCACGGTACTGGTGGCTGAAGATTTGTTGCCCTCGCAATTGATGGCGTTGGACAAGGAAAATGTCGTCGGCTTCGTGGTGGAACGGGGTGGCCCCACCTCCCACGTTGCCATTCTGGCCGCCAGCATGGGGCTGCCGGCGCTGGTTGCCATCGGCCCGGCGCTGCATCAGGTGGCGGATGGCACCGACCTGATCCTGGATGCCACCGGCTGCACCCTGCATGTCGCCCCCGATGCCGCCACGCTGGCAACGGCGCGCGACAGGCTGGCCGTGATCAACGCCCGGCGGGCGGCGGCCAAGGCGGCGGCGGGCAAGCCCTGCCACACCGCCGACGGTGTGCGCATTGAGGTCTTTGCCAATCTGGGATCAGAGGCGGATGCCAAGCAGGCCGTCGCCAATGGGGCCGAGGGCAGCGGCTTGCTGCGCACGGAGTTCCTGTTCCTGGAACGGGCGACGGCGCCGACGGTGGCCGAACAGACCGCCGATTACCAATCCATTGCCACAGCACTGAAAGGCCGCCCGTTGATCGTGCGGCTGCTGGATATTGGTGGCGACAAGCCGGCCCCCTATCTGCCGATCCCGGCGGAGGAGAACCCGGCCCTGGGCCTGCGCGGTATTCGCGTTGGTTTCGCCTATCCGTCCATGCTGGAAGATCAGATCCGCGCCATCCTGTCGGTGCAGCCGGTGGGCCAGTGCCGCATCATGGTGCCGATGATCGCCGGGGTGGATGAGCTGCGGCGCGTGCGCGCCGTGCTGGACCGCGTGCGGACGGAGATGGGCATCACCGACAAGGTGGAACTGGGCGTGATGGTGGAAACCCCGGCGGCAGCGGTGACAGCCGATCTGCTGGCGGCGGAGGCCGATTTCCTGTCCATCGGCACCAATGACCTGACGCAATATGCCCTTGCCATGGATCGCGGCAATGCCGCCGTGGCGGGCTCCATCGACGGTCTGCACCCCTCCGTGCTGCGCCTGATTGCGCAGACCTGCCAGGGGGCGGCCCGCCATGGCAAATGGACGGGCGTGTGCGGCAGTCTGGCATCCGACCCGCTGGCCGTGCCCATTCTGGTGGGCCTGGGCGTGGCGGAATTGTCGGCCACGCCGGCCATTGTTCCTGAAATCAAGGCACTGGTCTCCGCGCTGACGCTGGAACAGGCCCGTGCCCATGCTGCAGCGGCGCTGGAATGCGCCACGGCGGCGGATGTCCGTACACTCGCGCGGGGGTTCAGCGCATGAAGTCGATCCTGGAAAAACTTCAGCCCCTTGGCCGCGCGCTGATGCTGCCCATCGCGGTGCTGCCGGTGGCGGGGCTGATGCTGCGCCTGGGCCAGCCCGATTTGCTGGATATCGCCTTCCTCAGTGCGGCGGGCGATGCGCTTTTCTCCCATCTGGGTCTGCTGTTTGCCATCGGTGTGGCCACCGGCTATGCCCGTGATGGCAACGGGGCGGCCTGCCTTTCCGGCATTGTCTGTTTTCTGGTGGCAACGGAGGCCGGGAAATCCCTGCTGGCGGTGCCGGCGGATGTGGCGGGCGATCTGGCCATTGCCGCCTGGAAGGCCAAGGCGGTGGCCCGGTTGGATGTGCCGGTCGGCATCATTTCCGGCCTTGTCGGCGGCATGTTCTATAACCGCTTCTCCACCATCAAGCTGCCGGATTATCTGGCCTTTTTCGGTGGGCGGCGCTTTGTGCCCATCGTGGCCGGGGCGGCGGGGCTGGTGCTGGCCGTCATTGTCGGCCTGGGCTTCCCGCATATCAGTGCGGGCGTGGATGGGCTGTCGCATGGCGTGGCAGAGGCGGGGGGCGTTGGCCTGTTCATCTTCGGCTTGCTGAACCGCCTGCTGCTGGTGACGGGCCTGCACCATATCCTGAATAATGTCTTCTGGTTCGTGCAGGGCGATTATCACGGCACCGCCGGCGATCTGCGCCGCTTCTTCGCGGGTGATCCCACCGCCGGCGGCTTCATGGCCGGTTTCTTCCCGGTGATGATGTTTGGTCTGCCGGCGGCCTGTCTGGCCATGTATCGCGCCGCCAAGCCGGAACGGCGCAAGGCCGTGGGCGGGATGCTGTTCAGTCTGGCCCTGACCTCGGCCCTGACCGGGGTGACGGAGCCGATTGAATTCAGCTTCATGTTTCTGGCCCCCGCCCTTTATGCCCTTCATGCCATCCTGACCGGTGCGGCCATGTACCTGATGGACATGCTGGGGGTGAAGCTGGGCTTTGGCTTCTCCGCCGGTCTGTTCGACTATGTGCTGAATTACGGCAAGGCCACCAAGCCGCTGATGCTGCTGCCGGTGGGTCTGGCCTATTTCGCCATTTATTATGGCGTCTTCTCCTTCGTCATCCGCCGCTTCAACCTGAAGACGCCGGGGCGGGAGGAGGAGGGGGCGGCCAGCCCCGCCACCGTGACGGCCAGCCTGCCCGGCGGCCGGGGGGAGGCGTTTGTCTGCGCCCTGGGCGGGGCCGCCAACCTGACCAGCGTGGGGGCCTGCACCACCCGCCTGCGCCTGATCGTGGCCGATCAGGGGCTGGTGGATGAGGCATCGTTGAAGGGGCTGGGCGCACGGGGGCTGATCCGCCCCTCGGCCAATGCCTTGCAGGTGGTGCTGGGGCCGATTGCCGATCAGGTGGCGGTGGAAATCCGCGACGCCATGGCCCAGGGTGGCGGCACCCAGCCGGCGCGCAAGGCCGAGACGGCGACGGCCAGTGCGGCGGCGGCGGGGATCACCCTGACCGATGCAGCGCTGGCGGCCCTGGGCGGGGCCGGCAATATCCGCCGCGTCAGCCAGCATGGCAGCCGCCTGCGGCTGGAACTGGCCGATACGGCCAAGGCCGACCGGGCCAGCCTGACCCGCCTGGGTGTGCGGGAAATGGCAGTGCCGGGCGATGGGCTGCTGCATCTGCTGCTGGCACCGGGGTCGGTATCGGCGCTGGTGAAGGCGGGTTGAGGACAAGGAACGGCGGCATCCGGTTGGGTGCCGCCGTTAACCCTACGCAACACTGTGCAACGGAATTTGTGGGGGTGGTGCGTGGGGTGTCAGCGGATCAGGCTGAGGCTGTCTCGTTGCTGGGCGTAAGTGTTAAGTGAACGATTGACGGCAGGGCCGCCGAAACCAAGCGCGTGTAATTTACTGCGTGCAGAAGATTGTTCCTCCGTGACTGATGGACCGCCCAAGAAATCCTTCAGTCCAGACATGGACATTTTAATATTATTCTCAAAAGCCTGATTGGCCCGTTCAGAGATATTTTTATATTTATCCTGTGAATCCAGTTCGGCTTTCTGCTTGGCGGCATCATCCTTGATTGCCTGCAATTGATCTTCACCGATCAGGCCTTGCTCAAACTGGCTGATCCCATCCGATTCCAGTTCAAACGCGGCCTTGGCCGCGTGTGCATATTCATCGCTGAGTTTGCTCAGCTCACTCCATTCCTTCCCCGCTGCCACTTCTTCGGCAGAACGCGGACGTTCCCTGGCGGCGCGCGATGAAATGGCGCTGTTTGCTTCGGCTTGCAGCGTCAGTTCAATTTCCCGCGCGCTGGCAGCACCGCTGGCATAAAGGGACTGGAGCTGGTCCTGATCCTGCTTGTTCAAGCTGTTGAATAATTGAGCTGTTTCATCCTTGAATAAACGGGAGAGTGTTTTCTTGTCAGCATCTGTGTTTTCCACCCCCTTCAGGCTCTGCGCCAATCGGCTCAGCGTGACCTTATCCATATCCTCGCCTTTAGCGGGCGTTGTTGGGTTGGACTGAATGGGTAAAGACAGGTTTGCCTTTAATGTGGCGCGTGCAGAATAGCCGCTGCTGGTGAGGCGGAATATGTCGTTGACGATGGCTGACATGATTCTCTCCATTAGCATCTATCGCGCCGTCATTATCGTGAGCGTAAATTTTAGAAATTTCAACCAAAAAAGATTCTACAGGCTATTGGTAGTTTATGAATATAAAAACACACTTAGCGTAAACCGCGCTTGGGTGTGCACACAACGTACCGCAACTTATTCTGGGGAGAGGTTAATATGCCCACATGGAATGGAACATCAGGAAATGATACATACAACGCTCCTGCTGGTGGAAGTTATACAATAAATGGAGGGGATGGTAGTGATTATTTAAATGGAAATTCACTTTCAGATAGTATTAATGGCGGTAATGGGAATGATACATTGTTAGGATCTGGGGGTAACGACACCATATTTGGTGGATTTGGTGATGATAGCATATATGGTGGGGAGGGTGCCGATTCAATCGGAGGGAATGATAATAATGACAGAATTTTTGGTGAGAACGGAAACGACACCCTCTATGGAGGGTGGAATAATGATACGATATATGGTGGAAATGGAAATGATAGGATATTTGGTGATAACGAAACAGCTTATGGCGATGATGTTTTGATTGGTGGGTTAGGAAATGATACCCTAGAAGGCGGAGCTGCGAATGATACGTATATATTCGATATTTCCACAGATGGGATTGATACCATCTATGATTCCGCCGGTGGAAACGATATAATATCAATATCTGGTATTTCAACTCGCCGTGACCTAAAAGTTGTTAACGGATCGTATATTCAAAATGGAAGCTCAAGTGATATTTTTATTACAACAAATTCTCAATGGGACAGCAATTCTATAAGTAGTGGCATTTATATTCGAGGTTTTTTTAGTGGATCAGACACGGGAGGAAGAATTGAGTTCATTTCGACTCCATCTGGCACTTTCTGGTTAAGTGAATTGCTCGCTTAATCGCATCTGGATATATTTCAATCTAGCGAAGGGGGATTCACCGCGCCACCCCCTTCGCGGTCACCGCATCCGTATCCACGACAATTTCCACCCGGCGGTTTTCTGACCGGCGGGTGGGGTCGGTGGTCAGCGGGCGGCTGTCGGCCAGGCCCAGGGCGCCCAGCCGTTCCGGGGGTAGGCCCAGGGCGGCCAGCACGCGCACCACGGCGGCGGCGCGGGCGGCGGAGAGTTCCCAGTTGGAGGGGAAACGGGCCGTGCTGATGGCCACATCGTCGCTATGCCCCTCCACCGTCACACTGCCCGGCAAGGCGGCCAGGGAGGGGGCCAGCGTGCGCAGCAAATCCACCGCTGCCGGCTGCAAGGTGGCGGAACCCGACGGGAACAGGATGCGGTCGCGCACCACGATGGCGATCTTGCGGTCCTTCAGGGTGATGTCCACATCCGGCGGCAGACCCGCCGCTTCCAGCTTGCGCAACCAGGCCTGGGCGGCGGGCGACAGCGCTGCGGCGGCATTGCTGCCGGCGACCGTTGCATTGCCGCTGCGATCCGCCGGGCCGCCCTGGCCGGGCGGGCGGGCGGGCGGCGGTGCCTCGTAATCGGCATCATCCTCCCGATGCAGATTGGGGAAGGGGGAGGGCAGGGGATGGCTGGCCAGGGCCTTATCCACCTGTTTGGTCGCCTCCCGCTCCTCATTGCTGGGGTTGGACAGGCGGCCATCCATGCCCAGAATCGCCACCATGCCCAGGAACACAGTCATCAGCACCGTGACCATATCCATATAGCTGATGACCCATTCCTCGCTTTCCTCCATCGGTTCCAGCGATTTTTCATGCGGGCGGTGGGGCTGGCGGCGGGCGGCGACGCGGGCGCGCTCGGTCTCCGGTGTCAGGTCACGATCAGCGGCCACCGCGCACCTCGTCGCCGGCATCCAGCAGATAGGTGCGCAATGTCTCCTCAATCACCATGGGGGAGCGGTTGAGATGGGCCAGCACCACGCCTTCCAGCAGAATGTTCAACTGCGCCACCCGTTCGGTGGTGCGCTGTTCCAGCTTGATGGCGATGGGCTTGAACAGCAGATTGGCCAGGATCAGCCCGTAAAGCGTGGCCAGCATGGCCACTGCCATCGACGAACCGATCAGGCCGATATCGCCCGATCCCAATTGCTTCAACATCCCCACCATGCCGGCCAGCGTGCCCAGCAGCCCGAAGGCCGGCGCGAAGGAGGCCAGCACGCGGAAAAAGCGGGATTGCTTCTGATCCGCCTCCACCTGTTTCTGGATGCGCCAGTTCATCACATGCATGATGTCATCCAGCGAGGCATTATCCACCACCATCTGCAACCCCAGCCGCAGAAAGGGGCTGCCCACCCGGCGTACCCGTTCATCGGCGGCCTGGATCTGCCGGCTGAAGAGCTGTTTGGAGACCTCCAGCAGCTCCGCCATTTCCCGTTCCAGGCTGGGCGGACCCTTGAACATGGCGGCGATGGCGGACAGGGCCGCCGTGATCTCATCCCCCCGGAAGGCCAGCAGCGCCACGCAGATGACGCCGCCCCCGACAATCACCAACCCTTCCAGATTGAAGAAGAAGCGCGCATCGCCCCCGGCATAGACGACAAAGGCGAGAAGGCCGATGGTGGCCACGATGCCGATGAGGCTGGTGAGGACAAGGCCAGAGGAACTGGAACGGGGCATGAAATGGGTCCGGGTTGGGGGATTGTTTGGCGTTTGCTTCCACCGTCACCCCGGCGAAGGCCGGGGTCCAGCTTCAGGGGCACCGTGCTCTACGAAACTGGACCCCGGCCTTCGCCGGGGTGACGGTAGAGAAGCGATCAAATTGCATCATGATTTTCATCGCCCCCCAACAGCCCCCACACCATAGCCATGATGCACCCCGCCCGTCACCCCCGCCATGATCCAGCTCACCCCATCAAGGCGCGGCGGCCGGACCAGAGGTCGGCGATTTCCTGGCTGATGCTGTCTTGCCGGGCGGTGGAAAGCTGGATGGTTAGTTCCGATACCCGGTCGCGGATACGTTCGCGGGCACCGGTCAGGGTGGAGAGGCGGGCCAATTGTTCAGCAGCATGGGTTTGCAGCAGGGCCAGCAGCAGCCTTGCCTGCCGGTCCTGCATTCCAGCGGCGGCCAGCAGGGACGATGCCGGCACCTGGGTCAGCAGTTCCACCCGGCCCGCCTGTTGCGGCAGCGGCGGCAAGTCCTCCTGGATGATGGCGTGGTCGCGCGGGTGCAGGATGGTGATGGCGGCATCCGCCGGGAATTGCGCGCACAGGCTGGTGGCCAGGGGCGGCAGGGCATCGGCCATGGCGGGGGCCGGTATCGTGCCGGCAAGCGGCAGGTGCCGGGCCTGGGCGGCGGCAATGGTGCGGCTGCCCACCACCAGCGGGGGCTGATCCCCCGGCAGGGCGGCAACCAGCCGGCTGGGCAGGCCGCCGGTAAATCCCCCCTCCGGCCCCAGCAGCAGGAACAGGCGGCGGGCGGGCTGCTGCGGTTCGGGGCAAAGGGCGGAAAGGGCGGCAGCACTGGCCGCGGCATAGGCGCTGGCGGCCCCTAGCATCCCGGCGGCCCGCTGCTGCTTGGCGGCGGCCAGCGACCGCAACGCCTCCACCACGCTCAACAGGCTGCCCAGGGTCGACAGGCGATATTCCAGCGCCGCGATGCTCATGCCGGACCCTTCAGCACGGCGGCTTTGGCGGTCTGAATGATGCGGCGCAGATTATCCAGGTTGGCGGGATCGTTGCCATCGATGGAGGCTGCGATGCCATCGCGCACCTGTTCCACCTGGGGCAAGGTCAAGCCATCCAGCAAGCCGTCGGCATGGGAGAGCAGCAAGGCCACCTCGGCCGCCAGCGCGCGGGGGTGGCCGTGGCGCTGGCCCAGCAGGGCGCGCAGGCGGCGGCCGCGCTCCACCGTCTGTTTTGTCCGCTCATCCACCAGCCCGCCGAAGCGGGTGAAGGCCTCCAGCTCCAGAAACTGGGCATATTCCAGCTTCAGCTTTTCCGCCAGTTTGCGCAGTTCCGGCGGCTGGGTGCGGGCACCGACGCGGCTGACGCTGCGCCCCACATCCACCGCCGGGCGCTGGCCGGCTTGGAACTGGCTGGTATCCAGCACGATCTGCCCATCGGTGATGGAGATCAGGTTGGTGGGAATATAGGCCGCCAGATTGCCGGCCTGGGTTTCCACCACCGGCAGACAGGTGAGCGAGCCACCGCCCGCCGCGTCAGACAGTTTGGCTGAACGTTCCAGCAGGCGGGAATGGAGATAGAAAATATCGCCGGGAAAGGCCTCCCGCCCTGGCGGGCGCTGCAACAGCAGGCTGACCTGCCGGTGCATGGCGGCATGTTTGGACAGATCATCCAGCACCAGCAGGGCGTGACGCCCGCTGTCGCGGAAATATTCCGCCATGGTCATGGCGGCATAAGGCGCGATCCATTGCAGGCCGGGGGCGGCATCGGGGGCGGCCACGATGATGATGGCCCGATCCGCCAGCCCGCCATCGCGCAAGGTGGCAATGACATCGGCCACCGCAGAGGCACGCTGACCGATGGCGCAATAGATGGGGATGACATCGCCCCCGGCCTGGGCCAGCAACGCATCCATGGCAATGCAGGTCTTGCCCGTGCCACGGTCGCCGACGATCAGTTCCCGCTGGCCGCGCCCGATGGGGTAGAGACTGTCGATGATGGTGGTGCCGGTGGCCAGCCGTTCGGCCACCGTGCCCCGGCTGGTCAGGGCGGGGGCGGGGCGTTCAATCGGCTCCAACCGGTCGGGCGTGGGATCGGGCCGGCCATCCAGGGCGCGGCCCATCGGGTCGATCACCCTTCCCAGCAGCCCCTCACCCACCGGCACGCGCAGCACGCCCGGGGCCATGCGCACCGGATCGCCGGCCTTGATACCCTCCGCCGCACCCAGCAGCAGACAGCCCAGCCGGCCTTCATCCAGGTCCAGCACCAAGCCCGGCACATTGCCGGTGAATAGCAGCATCCCGTCCGCCGGGGCCTGTTCCAGCCCGCTGACCAGGGCGATACCGTCGCCAATATGGCTGACCCGGCCCAGTTGCTGCCAGCCGGGGGCGGGGGCCGGCTGGCTGGCCAGTGTTTGGCTTTGCTGGCGGGTCCAGTCTGCCAGATGGGTGGAAAGGCTGGCGCTCATGATCCCAACCTTTCCCGCGCGCTGGCGAGTGCCGCCCGCCAGCTTTGATGGATCAGGTGATGCGGGGCGGCAAGCTCCACCCCGGCAATCACGGCGGGATCAACGGTCCAGGTCACGGCGATATTGGGGCCCAGGGCGGTGATCAGCGCCGTTTGCAGGTCGACGGGCAAGGGGCGGGCGCTGGTCAGGGTGATGCCGCCGGGGCCGGCCAGCAGGCTGGATTTTTCCGCTGCAGGCAGGGCGGCCAGTTGCTGGCACAGCGCGTCGGTCAGCACCCGGTCGGCCAGATCGGGCCTAGCATCGGCCAGCAGGCGGCCAGCCATGGCCGTGGCCAGATCGGCGGCTTGTTTGGTCAGGTCGGTCTCTGCCTGCTGGCGTTCGGCGGCCAACTGGCTGGCGGCGGCAGCGCGCAGGGCGTCGGCGGATTGCCGGGCGGCATCCAGCAGGCGGCGGCGTTCATCCTCCGCTTCGGCCTGGGCGGTGGCGCGCAACTCGGCGGCCTGTTTGGCCAGCGATTGGCGTTCAGCCTCCACCGCGCTGCGGGTGGCGGCAACCTCGGCGGCCAGCGTCTCCGCCTGGGTGCGGCGCTGGGTCAGGTCGGCGTCGCGCTTGTCGATGGCGGCCAGCACGGGGCGGAACAGGAAACGGCGCAGCAGCCAGACCAGTACCAGGAAATTCACTAGCTGCAGGGCCAGGGTGGTCGGGTCCAGATGCATCGCTTTCAGCCCACGAACGGGTTGGCGAACAGCACCAGCAACGCCACCACCAGGCAATAGATCGCCATGGTTTCGATCATCGCCAGCCCGACAAACAGGGTGCGCGAGATGGTGTTGGCGGCATCCGGCTGGCGGGCGATGGCATCCAGGGCCGCCGCCACGGCGCGCCCCTCTGCCAGTGCCGGGCCGATGGCGCCGAAGCTGACAGCCAGGGATGCTGCCAGGATGCTGATCATTTCAACGGTCATGGGTCAGCCCCTTTCAATGGTGCCGATGGCCCCGCCAATGAAGACGGCGGCCAGGATGGTGAAGATATAGGCCTGGATCAGGCCCAGCAGCGCCTCCAGCGCCATCAGCGGCACGGGCACCAGGAAGCCCGCCAGCGACAGCACGATGGCAATGACGAATTCCCCGCTCATCACATTGCCGAACAGGCGCAGGACCAGCGACAGGGTGCGGGTGAATTCCGACAACAGGTTAAGCGGCAGCATCCACCAGCGCGGATGGGCGAAACCGGCCAGATAGGCCCGCAGGCCCCGGACGCGCACGCCCAGCACCTGGGCGGCCCCGAAGACGGTCAGCCCCAGGGCCAGCGTGGTTTCCAGATGCGCCGTCGGTGATTTAAAACCAGGGATCAGCCCCAGCCAGTTGCTGGCCGCAATGAACAGGAACAGGCTGCCCAGCAATGGCAGGAAGGGGCGGCTGTCCGTCTGCATGATCTCGTCGAACTGGTCGCGCAGGATGGTGACGACAGCCTCCAGCGCGGTGCCGATGCGGCCGGGCTGGTCCCGTCCCACCCGGCCTGCCAGCAGCCGCGCCGTCAGCACCAGGATGAAACTGACCAGTGCACCGAAAATGACGGGCCAACTGATGGCCAGCGGTCCCAGATGGAAGGCGACATCCGCCGCAAAGGGGGAGGCGAGGTTCATGATACCCCCCTGCCATGGCGGCGGATCAACAGGGGCCGGATGGCCAGAAAGCCGACAAAGGCCGCCAGCAGCGGGGCCGCCCCGCCCAGGCGGGCCAGCGCCACGAACAGCAGCACGGCCCCGGCCAGCCGCCCGACATGCAGGGCCGTGGCCGGCCCCACCCGCCCGGCGGTGTAAAGCCGGCTGTTCAGCGCCAGCAGGCGGAAGAACAGCCAGCCGAAACCGGCACCCGTCAGCAGGCCCAGGGCCATCAGCCCGATCGGCAGGTTTTGTACCATCAATCCCCCTCCGTCACGCGCCGCCAAGCCGCCCAGCAGCCGACGGCAACCCCGGTGAACAGCAGCGACAAGGTCCAGAACTGGCCGCCGGTCCGGTCCAGCCAGCGGCCCAGGAACAGGCCCAGCACCGGCGGCAGCACGATCAACCAGCCCAGCGTGCCGATCAGCGCCAGGGTGGCGCCCAGGCGGCGGTGTTTCTCCCGTTCCGCCCGTTCGGCATCGCGCTGGGCTTGTTTGATCGGGTCCAGCAGGTCGGGGTCGCTCATGCTCAATCCCCCCCGGTGCGGCGTTCGGCGGCGGTGCTGTCCAGCAGGTGATGCACCAGGGCCGCCTGCAGCTTGCGCTCCGTCGCCGTCCCCTCCGCCCGCCTTGTCTGCCGGTCGGTCTGCTCGCGCTCCACGCGGGCGGCCAGAGGGGCCAGATCGGTGCCGACGGCGGCATCCTGGCTGGTGACGGTGACGCCATCCCGGCCCACCTGCACCATGCCGCCCGCCACGGCGGCGTAAAGCGTGCCGCCGTCTGCCAGTCGCAGGCGCAGCACCGACGGGGGCAGGGCGGTCAGGAAGGGGGCATGGCCGGTGCGGATGGCGAAGCCGCCGCTGTCATCGGCGGCGGCAAGCTGGGCGATGTCGGCCCGGTCCAGCAGGGTGGCCAGCGGGGTGAGGATGCGCACCCTCATGCCGCCACCGCCTTTTCCCGCGCGCGGGCATCGTCCAGCGTGCCGATCATGTAGAGGGAGGATTCGGCCCAATTATCGGCCTCTCCGCTCAGGATCGCCTCGCAGCCGGCCAGAGTCTCCTCAATCCCCACACTGACACCGCCGCGACCGGTGAAGCCGCCGGTGACGAAGAAAGGCTGGGTGAGGAAACGCAGCAGCCGGCGGGCCCGTGTCACCACCTGCCGGTCGCTGGCGGACAGTTCATCAATGCCCAGCAGGGCGATGATATCTTCCAGTGCGCGATATTGCGCGATGGCGGCGCGCACGGCGCCGGCCACCTGATAATGCCGCTGGCCCAGCAGGTCCGGGTCCATCAGCCGGGCGGAGGAGGCCAGCGGATCGACGGCGGGATAAAGCCCCTCCGCCGCCACGGCGCGCGACAGCACGATGGAACCATCCAGATGGCTGAACAGTTCGGCCACGGCGGGATCGGTGAAATCATCGGCGGGGACATAGACGGCCTGGATGGCGGTGATGGCCGCACCGGGGACCGATGCGATGCGTTCCTGCAAAGCCCCGATCTCCCCCGCCATGGTGGGCTGATAACCGACGCGGGCGGGCATCACCCCCAACATGCCGGCAATCTCCGCCCCGGCCTGCACGAAGCGGAAGACATTATCCATCAGCAGCAGCACGTCGCGGCCCATGGCATCGCGGAAATATTCCGCCTGGGTCAGCGCCGTCATGCCGGCGCGCCAGCGGGCCCCCGGCGGTTCCGCCATCTGCCCCAGCACCATGGCGGTGCGGGCCAGCACGCCGGACCCGCGCATATCCTCCAGCAACTCGGCCGCTTCGCGGGAGCGTTCGCCGATGCCGGCAAAGACCGACAGGCCGTTATCGCGTTCCACCACGGTGCGGATCAGTTCCATGATCAGCACTGTCTTGCCCACGCCGGCCCCGCCGAACAGGGCCGTCTTGCCGCCGCGCGTCAGCGGCGACAGAAGATCGATGATCTTGATCCCGGTCCAGAGCGGCTGCAGGCGCGCGGTGCGCGCGGCCAGCGGGGGGGAAGCGCGGTGGATGCACCAGCGGGGTGCCGCCTCTGATATTGCCGGCCCGCCATCCAGCGGGCGGCCCATCACATCCACCACCCGGCCCAGCAGGTCCGGCCCCACAGGCACGGCCACGCCGGCCCCGGTGCGGATGGCCTTGTCACCCCGCCGCAGGCCGGCCGTGCTGTCCAGCGCCACAGCGCGCACCTTGTCCGGCGAGAGATGCACCCGCACCTCCGCCGGAACGCCGTTGCCGACCATCACCAGTTCATCCAGGGCTGGCAGACCCTGGGGAAAGGCAATATCCAGCACGGAACCGCGAACGGCCAGGATGGTGCCGCCGGTTTCCTTGGCGTCGTGTTTTGGAAATGGATCATCACCGGTCATTCAGCCTGCCACCTGTTCTGTAAGAGGGCGGGAAACCAGGATCGATAGTGTGTCAGGCAACAGTGAGCGGGACATGAGCGAGATCAATCAAGCCGCTTTTTTATCCGAGAGGTCCAGTGGCTTCATATCGCCATCCTGCGGCGAGACGCCGCGTTGCGCGTTTTTCTTAGGAATGTCTCAATATGAAAATTATATGTCTTGGAAAATTTTTGGAAATAGTTCTGATTTTGTGCTTTGATATATTCTTTGTATTTTCTCAGATTAACTGGTTGCGTATCAATGTTTATTCAGCGTTTTCATTTTTGAAAAAAAACATCTCTCCTCGTTTCCCTTCAATCCCACCTCGATTGATTCTGATCAAATGGATGGCATGAGTAAAATATTAACATATGGCCGATAGCGTCGATCGTGATGTTTAGCGGAAAGTTGATGGCGTTCATATGAAACCGGCGACCCTTGATGGTCTGGATATTGGCTACACAAAGATTGCGGCGCAGGAACTGGAAAAGGTTCTGGCCGCCCATCGTCGATTCCTGCAGGGGCAGCGCGGCGGAATTCGCGCCAATCTGAAGTTTCATGACCTCTCCTTTGCGGTGCTGCGTAGTGCCATTCTGGCGGACGCGGACCTGACGGGGGCAAAGCTGAACGGAGCAGACCTGACCGGGGCTGATCTGCATGGCGCTTGCCTGTTTGGGGCCGACCTGCGGCGTGCCAATCTTCCCTCTGCCAATTTGACCAGGGCGGATTTGCGGGGTGCGGCCATGCGGGGTGCCTGCATGGCACGGGCGATATTGAACGAGGCCGATCTGCGTGACGGCTATCTGATGCGTTCCAAGAATGGTGACCTTTCGCCGATGACGGCGGAGCACAGTACGACTGAACTGTCCGAGGCCAGCATGGTGCGGGCCAATCTCAGCCGGGCCAAGCTTTCCAACGCCTTTGTTATCCAGGCCGATCTGCGGGATACGGACCTGCGTGGTGCCGTTTTTGTGCGGGCTGATCTCAGCGGATCGGACCTGACCGGTTGCAATCTGGAAGGGGCCGACCTGTCGGATGCCAACCTGTCCGGCACGCGGCTGGATGGTTGTATCCTGACCCGCGCCTTGCTGCGCAATGCCAACCTCTCCCAAGCCAGCCTGTTGGGGGCTCTGCTGGACGAGGTGGATCTGTCCACCGCCAACCTGTCGGGCGCTGATCTGCTGCGCCGGTTGGATAATATCAATGGCGTCATCGGAGAGGCTTTGCGCCTGCACCGGGAATGGATTGTGACCAATGGTCATAAAGGTGCCAGGGCCAACCTGTCGGCCTTGGATCTGTCCGGGCAGGATCTCTCCAACCTCAACCTCTCCGCCGCCATTCTGAAACAGACCTCGCTGCGCGGGGCCAACCTGTCGGGCACCGTGTTGGCCATGGCCGACCTCTCCATGGCGGATATACGCCAGGCCCGGATGCCCCGTGCCGACCTGCGCGGGGCCTGTCTGGAACGTGCCATTCTCTATGAAGCCGATCTCAGCAATGCGGTTGCCGGGCCGATGGAATTGCGTAACGGTCAAAGCTGGCCAACCAATTTCAGCAAGGCACGTTTGGCGCGTGGCCTGATGGCGGGGATCGACCTGTCCAATGCACGGCTGGATGATTGCGACCTGACCCAGGCCAACCTGCAGAATGCGGTTCTGCGCGGCACCATCCTGACCGATGCCGTGATGACCATGGCTGATTTGCGAAATGCTGACTGGACCAATGCCGATATGCGTGGGGTTCGTGGCCTGATGTTGCCCACGCCCGCCTTGGCGTGATTGTAACAATCTTTCCCCTGCGCCACCTGCAACGCAGAAATCTGATAAGTGTGGGGCGGTTTCCGATTGACGGAACAGGGGCCGTCCCATAGCTTCGGCGGCGGGTCACATCCCCCCAACGGGATGCTACTATTCTGGAAGGAATAGCCATAATGGCTGCGCCGAAGCCGGGCAATCGCCCCGCCAATCCGCAATTCTCGTCCGGTCCTTGCGCCAAGCGCCCCGGCTGGTCGATCGAAGCCCTCAAGGGCGCCCTGGTGGGCCGCTCGCACCGCTCCAAGCCCGGCAAGGCCAAGCTGGAGCAGGTGATTACTCTCTCCAAGGAAATTCTGGGCATCCCCGCCGATTACCGGTTGGGCATTGTTCCCGCCTCCGACACGGGCGCCGTTGAAATGGCCCTGTGGTCGCTGCTGGGTGCCCGTGGCGTCGATATGCTGGCCTGGGAAAGCTTCGGCAAGGACTGGGTCACCGACGTCGTCAAGCAGTTGAAGCTGCCCGATGTCCGGTCCCTGACCGCCGGTTACGGCAAGCTGCCCGACCTTGCCACTGTGGATTTTGACCGTGATGTGGTCTTCACCTGGAACGGCACCACCTCGGGTGTGCGTGTCGCCAATGGCGACTGGATCCCGGCCGATCGCCAGGGCCTGACCATCTGCGACGCCACCTCGGCGGCGTTCGCCATGGATCTGCCGTGGGACAAGCTGGATGTCGTCACCTGGTCCTGGCAGAAGGTGCTGGGCGGTGAAGCCGCCCACGGGATGCTGGCACTCTCCCCCCGTGCGGTGGAACGGCTGCTGAACCACACGCCGGCCTGGCCGATGCCGAAGGTTTTCCGCATGGCCAGCAATGGCAAGCTGTCGGAAGGCATCTTCAAGGGGGAGACGATCAACACCCCCTCCATGATCGCCGTGGAAGACGCGTTGGACGGCCTGAACTGGGCCCAGTCCGTCGGCGGCCTGGAAGGGCTGATCGGCCGGTCGGAAGCCAACCTGAAGGCCGTGGCCGACTGGGTTGCCAAGACCGACTGGGTGGATTTCCTGGCCGAGACGGCGGATAGCCGTTCCTGCACCTCCATCTGCCTGAAGATCGTCGACCCCTGGGCGACGGAACAGCCGGCGGAAGCGCAGGCCGACATCGCCAAGAAGCTGACCTCTCTGTTGGAGAAGGAAGGCGTGGCGCTGGACGCCGGTTCCTACCGCGATGCGCCTCCCGGTATTCGCATCTGGGGCGGTGCGACGGTTGAAAATGCCGATATCGTGGCCCTGCTGCCCTGGCTGGACTGGGCCTATGCCACCGTCAAGGCCGGCTGATTTTGTGACTGGTTAAGGTGACCTCCCCTGTCTGGTTCCGGCCGATGGGGGAGGGGCATCGACAGGCCGGAAACCCGTTTCCTGGCTGATGTTCCATGTCCACTTTTACCACTTATCTCTGGCCGGTTCTGCTGCTGGCCGCTTCCAACATCTTCATGACCTTTGCCTGGTACGGGCATCTGAAATTCAAGTCGGCGCCGCTTATCACCGCCATCATGGTCAGTTGGGGCATCGCCTTCTTTGAGTATTGCCTGCAGGTGCCGGCCAACCGGCTGGGTCACGCGGTCTATACGGCCCCGCAACTGAAGATGATCCAGGAGGCGATCACGCTGACCGTGTTCGCCATCTTCTCCGCTTTCTGGCTTGGCGAATCCCTGCGCTGGAACGATTGGGTCGCGTTTCTGCTGATCGCCGTCGCCGTCTTCTTTTCCGTCCATGATTGGAGCTGACCCGCTCCTCACCCGAGATTTCGGAGTCACCCATGCCCAAGGTTCTTATTTCCGACAGCCTGAGCCCCCGCGCCGTTGAGATTTTCAAGGAGCGCGGCGTTGAGGTCGATGTGAAGGTCGGCCTGAAGCCGGACGAGCTGAAGGCCATCATCGGCGACTATGATGGTCTGGCCATCCGTTCGGCCACCAAGGTGACCAAGGATATCCTGGCTGCCGCCACCAACCTGAAGGTTGTCGGCCGCGCCGGTATCGGTGTCGATAATGTGGACATTCCCGCCGCCACCGCCCGTGGCGTGGTGGTGATGAACACCCCGTTCGGCAATTCCATCACCACGGCCGAACATGCCATCGCCATGATGTTTGCGCTGGCCCGTGAAATCCCGGCCGCCAATGCCTCGACCCATGCCGGCAAGTGGGAAAAGAACCGCTTCATGGGCGTGGAGCTGTTCGGCAAGGTGCTGGGCGTTATCGGCTGCGGCAATATCGGTGGCATCGTTGCTGACCGCGCCGTCGGTCTGAAGATGAAGGTCATCGCCTTCGACCCGTTCCTGTCGCCGGAACGCGCCACCGAAATTGGCGTGGAAAAGGTGGAACTGGAAGATCTGCTGAAGCGCGCCGACTTCATCACCCTGCACACGCCGCTGACCGAAGCGACCAAGAACATCCTGGACGCCAAGGCGCTGGCCAAGACCAAGAAGGGCGTGCGCATCATTAATTGCGCCCGTGGCGGTCTGATCGTGGAAGAGGCGTTGCAGGCGGCCATCGAGGCCGGCCATGTCGCCGGTGCCGCCCTGGACGTGTTCGCGGAGGAGCCGGCCAAGGCCCACCCGCTGTTCGGCAATGAAAAGGTGATTGCCACCCCGCACCTGGGGGCTTCGACCACCGAAGCGCAGGAAAATGTTGCCCTGCAGGTGGCCGAGCAGTTGGCCGATTATCTGGTCAGCGGTGCGGTGGTCAATGCGCTGAACATGCCGTCCGTCTCGGCCGAAGATGCGCCGAAGCTGCGCCCCTATATGAAGCTGGCCGAACAGTTGGGCGGCTTTGCCGGCCAGATCACCGAGACCGGCATCAAGGCCGTGACCATCGAATATGAAGGTCAGGCTGCCGAGCTGAACACCCGTCCGCTGACCGCCATCGTGCTGAAGGGCCTGCTGGGCCCGCTGATGGAATCGGTCAACATGGTCAACGCGCCGGTCATCGCCAAGGAGCGTGACATCAAGGTGAGCGAGACCAAGCGCGAGGTGGCTGGCGATTACCAGACCCTGGTGCGCGTCATCGTGCAGACCGAACAGCGCACCCGTTCCGTCGCCGGTACCCTGTTCGGCGGCGACAAGCCCCGTCTGGTGGAAATCGAAGAAGTGCCGGTCGAGGCGGAAGTCACCGACCATATGCTGTTCATCCGCAACGAGGATAAGCCGGGCTTCATCGGCAAGCTGGGCAGCACGCTGGGCGATGCCGGTGTGAATATCGCCACCTTCCACCTGGGCCGTACCGCGCCGGGTGCCAATGCCATCTGCTTGGTGTCGGTCGATCAGGCCGTGTCGGAAGAACTGCTGGGCAAGATCCAGGGTCTGCCGAGCGTGGTGCGCGTGAAGTCGCTGGATTTCTGATCCAGCTCAAGGACGGGGCACCCTGATGGAAACTATCCATAAGGGGTGCCCCAGCCGGAAAATCGTCACGATGCGTTAGCCGGCTTTGTGCTATGAAGGTGGAACACCCGGATTGTCCGGGCCGCTACAGGTCAACCCCTTAGACGCAAGGCCTTTGCAGATGAAGTACGGCAGCGAATCGAGCAATTTCTCCGGCGCTGGCAAGAGCGAGGTTTCCTCCGCGCTCCAGGAAATCAGCCGCGAACTGGAAGGTCTGCGCACCGAGATCGAGAAGGTGGGCACTGTGGCTCAGCAGATCGACGCCATCGCCAAGCAGACCAACCTGCTGGCCTTGAACGCCACCATTGAAGCCGCCCGCGCTGGTGAAGCCGGCAAGGGATTCGCGGTTGTGGCGGGTGAAGTGAAGAACCTGTCCGGTCAGACCGCCGCTGCGACGGCCGAAATCTCTGCCGTGCTGCAGAGCCTGACCAAGCGTACCCAGCATCTGGGCCAACTGGTCGAGCGCGCGATCACCCACGCCTGATCATCTGTTTTTCCGCAAGGGGCGGCCCCGGGGACGGTGCCGCCCCTTCGCTATTTCCGCATCCTGGTTCGTTTCCGATGTCCGCAAAGCCTTTTATCGTCATTGGTGCCGGCCCGGCCGGCCTGATTGCTGCTGAAACCATTGCTGCCGCCGGCGGCAAGGTGCGCGTCTATGACGCCATGCCGTCACCGGCGCGCAAGTTCCTGATGGCGGGGCGGGGTGGACTGAACCTGACCCATAGTGAGCCGCTGGACCGGTTCATTGGCCGCTATGGCGCGGCGCGGCCATTGTTTGACCGGCTGATCCGGGCCTTCACACCGGCTGATCTGCGCGATTGGTGCCATGGTTTGGGGGTGGAAACCTTTGTGGGCTCCTCTGGTCGGGTATTTCCCAAGGAGATGAAGGCCAGCATCCTGCTGCGGGCCTGGCTGCGGCGACTGGGCGGATTGGGGGTGGAGCTGATTCCCCGTCACCGCTGGATCGGCTGGACGGCGGATGGTGCTTTGCGTTTGGTGGGGCCGGCAGGTGAAGACACCACAGACGGCGCGGCGGCGGTTGTTCTGGCCCTGGGCGGCGCCAGTTGGCCCCGCCTGGGTTCTGATGGTGGTTGGGCGGAACTGCTGCGGGGACGGGACGTACCGCTGGCACCCTTCCGGCCCTCCAACAGTGGTTTCAATGTTCGGTGGAGTCCCGGTCTGCTTGAACGGGCAGAGGGGATGCCGCTGAAACGTATCAGCGTCACCTTCCGCGACCGCACGGTGCCGGGGGAACTGGTGATTACGGCGAGCGGCCTGGAAGGTGGGCCGCTCTACGCCTTGTCCGCGCCCCTGCGTGATGCGATTGAGCGGGATGGGGAGGCCGAGATTCTGCTGGATCTGAAACCGGACCTTACCGTGTCGCAGGTACAAAATCGACTGGCCCGGGTTCCCCCGGCGGACAGTCTGGCAAACCGGCTGCGCAAGGCCCTGTCACTGACCCCGCCGGCCGGGCCGCTATTGCGGGAAGGGGCCGGTGATGCCGACATGACGCGCAGCATGGGGGTGGCCAGCCTGTTGAAGGCGCTGCCTATCCGGTTGTCCGGGATGCAGGGGCTGGAACGCGCCATCTCCACCGCCGGCGGTATCCGGCTGACAGCCCTGGACGACGGCTTGATGCTGAAAGATCTGCCGGGCATCTTCGCTTGCGGCGAAATGCTGGATTGGGAAGCGCCGACCGGTGGTTATCTGCTGCAGGGATGCTTTTCCAGCGGCATTGCCGCTGGAAAAGGGGCATTGGCCTATGCGGCGGGCCGTTAGTTAACGCCCGCCAGGCGGCACCCTGATCAGGTGCCGCTCAGGATGGTCCCGTCATCGACGACGACGCGGTTGCGGCCAGACCGCTTGGCCTGATAAAGCGCCATATCGGCGCGGCGCAGTAACTGATCCCCGCTTTCGGGTTTGCCATCTGCATCCAGCCTGCCGTCGGTGACGGCCACGCCGATGCTGATGGTGACATCGATCTTCTGCACCGGGGCTGTGACCTCGAAGCTGGTTTCGGCAATGCGTTTGCGCAGCCGTTCCGCCACCAACATGGCTTGGGCCATGTCGGTATCGGGCATGATCACAACGAATTCCTCCCCACCCAGCCGGGCGACAAGGTCGAAATTGCGCAGGTTGCGGCTGGCACGGCCCGCCACCTCCCGCAAAACCTCGTCACCGACCCCATGGCCCCAACTGTCATTCACCACCTTGAAATGGTCGATATCGAACATCAGGGCAGAGACAGGTTTGGCATTGCCGCCACTGCGATCCAGCAGCCGGGGCAGGTGGGCGGAAAGATAGCGGCGGTTGAACAGGCCGGTCAGGCTGTCGGTCAGCGCCATGGAAAGGCTTTGTTCGTAATTAGCCCGCAGCCGGTCCTGATAGCGTTTGCGTCGCACCTGGGTACGGGTACGGGCCAACAGCTCATTCCGATCGATGGGTTTGATCAGATAATCGTTTGCCCCCAGCTCCAGTCCCTTGGCCACCCGGTCCATATCGGTCTCATCGGCCAATAGCAGAATGGGGATCTGTCGGGACCGTTCCTGACTGCGCAACTGGGAGCAGAGCCGCAACCCATCCTCCCGCATCAGCGTCAGGCTGACGATGATCAGGTCGAACTCTTCCTTAAGGGCCAGTTCCAGGCCGGCGGAGCAACTATCGGTATCGGTCACCATGTTGCGGTCACGGGCCAGCGTCTCATCAATCTTGTCCAGATCGATGGCGCTATCCTCCACCACCAGCACCCGCGCCCCCTCTGCCGTCTGATTTTGTACCGAATCAGTGGAGACCAGCATTCCCAATTGGCCAGAGGTGCTTTCCCGCAAGCGCCACTCATCCATCATCATTTTCAGACGGACCAGAGAACGGACCCGGGCAAAAAGGGCGACGTCATTGACCGGCTTGGTCAGAAAATCGTCGGCTCCCGCCTCCAGCCCACGCACCCGGTCGCTGACGTCTGACAGGGCTGTGACCATGATGACGGGGATGTGCATGGTCGCCGGATCGGCGCGAATCCGCTCACACACCTCAAACCCGTCCATGCCGGGCATCATCACATCCAGCAGCACGATATCCGGATGTTGGGCCTTGATCCGTTCCAGCGCTTCCGGGCCGCTATTGGCGGTGACGACATCGAAATACTCCCGCGTCAGCTTGGCTGCGAGAAGCTTCACATTGGGGAGCACATCATCAACAACAAGAACCCGGGCCGACATGGTTTCCTATTCTTCCGTGCCCGGCTGGCGGGCGTCATACGAAATCTTGAACCGTTTGCAGGAATTTTGCCACCGAGATCGGTTTGGCGATATAGGCTTCACAGCCCCCTTCGCGAATCTTCTCCTCATCCCCCTTCATGGCGAAGGCGGTCACGGCAATCACGGGTATCACCCGCAACGTGTCATCTTCCTTCAGCCACTTGGTAACCTCAAGCCCGGAAACCTCCGGCAACTGGATGTCCATCAGGATCAGGTCGGGATTGTGCAAACGGGCGAGGCGTAATGCCTCCATCCCGTCGCGAGTCTGCAGGGTTGCATAACCATGTGCTTCCAGCAGATCGTTGAACAGTTTCATGTTCAACTCATTATCCTCGACAATCAGGATGAGGGGCCGGTTGCTTTTCCGCTGCGGGCTGTCCACCATTTGGGCCATCATCTCCGCACCCATGTTCCATGTCCTGTTCCGACGGAATTTATGGCACTATGCTGACATAGTGCGCGATGTCCGTCGTCGCAAAGAAACTGTTAACCGTTGTTTTCGATTAAGCAGCGGCAAAGGTTAAACATCGGTTATCGGCCCGGTTCCCTTGTCCCACGCTGATCCCCTTATCGGCCCCGCAGGGGGGCTGTGCCGTGATTGTGGGCAGCGCCAGGCGCCGGCCCGCCGTTGTGCCACCTGTGGGTCGGTGCGGATGCTGGCCCATGCGGAGCTGCATGGCCTGTCCACGGCCCATATCGATTGTGATGCCTTTTATGCCAGTGTGGAAAAACGTGACCGGCCTGAACTGGCCGATCAGCCGGTGATTGTCGGTGGCGGGCATCGGGGGGTGGTTTCTGCCTGTTGCTATGTTGCACGGCTTTATGGTGTGCGTTCAGCCATGCCGATGTTCAAGGCCCTATCACTTTGCCCGACAGCCACGGTGATCAAGCCCGATATGCGCCGCTATGCGGAGGTGGGGCGGCAGGTGCGCCATCTTATGGAATCCGTCACCCCCCTGGTGGAACCGATTTCGATCGATGAGGCTTTTCTGGACCTCTCCGGTACCGAGTTGCTGCATGGGGGCAGTCCGGCGCAGACCCTGGCCCGGCTGGTTCGCCGGATTGAGCGGGAGATTGGTATCACCGCTTCCATCGGGCTCAGCTACAACAAGTTTCTGGCCAAGGTGGCCAGCGATCTGGACAAGCCGCGCGGTTTCGCTGTGATCGGCCGGGCGGAGGCACTGGCCTTTCTGGCAGGCAAACCGGTGGGCATGATCTGGGGCGTCGGCAAATCGCTGGCCCAGAAGCTTGAACATGACGGCATCCGCACCATCGGCCAATTGCGCGAGATGGACCTGAAATATTTGCTGGCCCGCTATGGCAGTATCGGTCAGCGGCTATACCGATTCTCCCGCGGTGAGGATGATCGCACCGTCACGCCGCACAGCCCGGCCAAGAGCATTTCCGCCGAAACAACATTCGATCAGGACGTCGCTGCGACGGATGCGTTGGAAAAGATCATGTGGCCGCTGGCGGAAACGGTTTCCCGCCGGCTGAAGGCGGCCGGTTTGGCGGGCAATACGGTAACGCTGAAGCTGAAAACCCCTGATTTCCGTTTGATCAGCCGTAGTCAACGCCTGCCCAGCCCGACCCGGATGGCCGACCGAATCTTTCGTACCGGCTGCACCCTGTTGGCGGGGGAGACGGATGGCCGGCATTTCCGCCTGCTGGGAATCGGCTGTTCTGATCTGGTGGATGGGCGGGATGCCGATCCGCCCGATCTGGCGGATCCAACTCTGCAGCGCCGGGCCCAGGTGGAACAGGCCATCGATGCGGTTCGGGCCAAACTGGGCGCCGGCGCCATCGTGAAGGGCAGGGGGCTGGGGGGCAAACCACCACGCGACCCGCAATAGCAAAGATCTGCCGGTCGGGCTGTTTTAGCGGCCAAAGGTAAAGCGGATACCGGCCAGCGCTGTCCAGCTTTCCGCCAACGCATGGGGAGCCGCTGCATCAATGCCGGTGAAGGCAACGTCACCCGTGCGGGTATAACGGCCATCGGCAAAAAAGGAGAAACGGTTGCTTACCGGGACATTCACCCCGACAAAACCCTGATAGCCCACGGTTTCCCCCCGCGCATCGCCCGTGCCGAGACCAAAGGCCAAGCGATCGGCTTCCAGCCGGGTCATCCCAACGCCGATACCGACATAGGGGGTCATCCAGTCTGTTACCTTCACATCGACCATGGCATTGGCCATCAGGCTGATGGCACCGGCAGCCGCACCATCGGCCCCAACAGGGGCCAACGCCAGGACGTTGCGTCCACGGTAGGAATATTCCAGTTCCACCCGCAGACTTTCCATCGGTTGCCACGCGGCTGCACTGGACGCGTTGGCACCGGCGACACTGATGGCGCCATAGCCGTCCATCGATAGAGGGACGTCCCGTCCCGAAAGGCCCGAGACCCGATCCGTGCCAAGCCCGACGGAATCAACCTCAACCGCGTCCGTCGCATAGGCAGGACCGGTCAGGCAGGTCAGGCACAGGAGGATAGCTGCAAGGCGTCGGGACAACATCATCTACTCCAACATATGTCTAATTTAACGGAGCAGCGGTGAAGAGTCATGCAGGCAAAGGGAAATGCCGTTTGTTTCTGAAAGGTAACTGCGCGGGTGTGGCTCTTGGGGCACGGAAAAAGCTGCCGGGTCAGCGGTGAATGATGCGGGGTCCACCATTATCGTTCAGGCGCAAATGCAGTTCGCTCTGGCCGAAATCCACAGCTATTCCTTCAGTGCCCCCCAATACATCCATGCCCAGTACCATCGCGGGTTCATTCGCCAGCCCCAACCGGCCGAATGCATGGGCGTCAACCAGGATGGCTGCCAGGTTGCGAATGGTGAGGCTACCCAGCCGGAAACTGGGCAGGAGATGGACCGGTCCCGCGATCTCCAGTCCGGCCAGATTGACCAGATTCAGATATCCCAGCGGTTCAGTTCCCTTCTTCATCAAGATGCGATCCAGCAGTGGCTTATTGAAGAGGGATCGTTCAGCACCCGTATCGACCAGTGCCGGCACAGTGATGCCGGCGATCTGAACCGGCACGATCAGCAGATTATCGCCGTGCATCCGTCCCTTGATTGTTTCGAAGCCACTCGGGGGCCGCCGCTGAGACGGTTCAATGCGAATACGATCGTGCTTGAAATCCACCATCAGGCGGCGGCCAGTCAGGCTGTTGGTGCCAATTACCCCATCGGCGCCGGAGCGATCCGCGATCCGCATGATGGGGGCGATGACGTTGCGGGTGCTGAAACGGCCCATATCCAGCTCGCCCAGGCGCATGGCGGGCATTATGACCGGTCCCAATACATCATGGACGGTCACCATGAGGCCGCCGCCTGCTGGATCGGGGTTGAATCCTATGGTCAGCGCCAGCTTCTCTGCGATCATGGTGCCGTTGCAGCCGGTATCCACCAGAAACCGGAAAGGTCCGGCCCCATCCAGCAGAACCGGAACCAGCAGACGCCCGGCCCGGTCGGGTCTGGTGGGGATGGCGTTGACCGGTTCCAGTTCTGGCACTGGGGCAGGGGAAGACCTTGCCAGGGGCGGGGAAAAACAGCCAAGCAGAAGACAGAGGAGCAACGCCCGACCAAGCTTACATATTATTGAAGCGGCTGGTCTGCCATTTGTCCTGTCTGTTGGTGTTTCCGGCATTCTCCCTCCCTGGCGGCGCTGCTGAAAGCGGATCGTCCGAGGACGGGATTGCCTGTGGGCGATCCGCTCTGGCGCGGTGCCATTATTCTCTTGGGGCGAATGGACCGGTGCTGTCGATCTTCGGCTCCGGAACATCGCCAGCATAATCATACGCCGATAGTCCCGGTTATGGTGTGGTCAGCCCGCATGGCAAAGGGGGCCTGTCCCGCAACATCGGTGGGTTCGTCGCCCCTTCCGGTCAAAGAAAAAGGGCCGGACGTTTCCGTCCGACCCTTTCACAAAAACATCCCCGATACTGCGGTTTACGGCTTGGCGGCCGGTGCAGCGGCAGGAGCTTGTTGCTGGCCTGGAATCTTCAACGGCTCCTTGCCTTTTTCGCGGATCACCTTGGCAATGGCCTGCATCGCATTGTCCGCCTGCGCCTTATCAGCCTCAGCCGATTCATGCGAGTAGGCGTTCAATATGCGCAGGGCCTGTTCCTGCCCCTGCTGCTTGGGCAATTCGATGAACTGCATCAGAACGGCAACATGGATCTTGTTGCCATTGCTATCGCAGGACACCGTGCCGGTGCGCAGCTTATAGGCGGTCAGCGTTTCAATGGCGGCGAAGGCGGGCGTATAGGTGCCCTCGCAGCTCTTCTTCAACTGTTCGGTATAAGTATCGGAAACCTTGGCGAAATCACCGGCAGCGTCTCCCATCGGGAAGCTGCGCACAGAGCCCAGAACCTTGTCACCGATCTGCCAGGCATAATCCCCCGGCCGCTGCTGCGGCGGGATCTTATCCACGGGGATGGCGCGGGCCGATTGCAGGCCGGCATCCACCAGCGTCTTGGCCAGCGCCGGATCAATCACCGGCTCGCTGGGGGGCGGCAGCTTCAAGGTACCGGCAACACCCTGCTCGACACAGCTATTCAGATCGCTGAAAGCCTTGGTGGTACCCTTCAGTTGGAAGCTGGCCGTATCGCCCGGCACTTCGATGGACAGGACGCTGCCGCTGCTGATCGCCTTGATCAGGTCGGCGTCGTCGCCCAAACCAATAGCCAAGGCGTTGGGTTGGCTGACAATAGCCCCCAGTTCGCGCGTCATTTTGCTATCCACCGACAGCTTGACGCCGGTGCGCTGGCCCGGCGGCATCTGCGCACCGGGAATGCCCAGGATCATCTGGGTGTGCTTGGATGGGTTACGCAGGAACAGCAGGTGCAGATTGTTATCAAACTCCGCCCCAACGGCGCACATCTTGAAAGAACCGTCGGTGAACACCTGCGGCTGCACCTTCCATTCGCCCTTCAACGTGCCGGGCTTGGATGGCTTGACCGGGGTTGCCGGGCGGGCCTGTGCCTGTGGCGCACCAGCCTGGGGCGCGGCACCTTGCGGTGCGGCTGCTGCCGGGCGCTGCGGCTGCGGGGCACCCACCGTGCCGGCGGCCGGGCCGCCACCGATGGTACCGGCGGCCGGGCTGCCGCCCTGCTGCGGTGTCTGCACCGTGCCCGGTAGGATCAACCCGCCAGCCGGCGGCTGCGCCTGATCATTGTTGGTGGATTGCGCGGCAGCGCTGCCGGCAAAAGAAATGGCCGCGCCGGCAAGCAGCAGGCGGGCGATGGTGGACGACACGGTACGGACCACGGTTTAACAGACCCCTCTCCACTATGGGCGAGCGGACCCTAGGCCAGTGCCGTCGCCAAGGCAAGGGGCGATGAAATGGCGTGCTGATTTGTCTTGATCCACGCCGCCGCGTCCCTTGCAACCATCGTTGCGAAAAACTGTAAAACAAACATAACCTTTTTTGTTTAATTTCATCTCGCCACCCAGGTGGCCTATAACGTATGAGATATGTGAAGCGGACCAGTCGGTACCGCCAGGCCATATGGCTTGGGCAATGGGGCAGTACATGCAGTATGAAGAGCCGCGTGTGGGCCATCCTGTGCGATTGCTGCCGGAATGGGCCAGTTCCAATTGCCGCAAGGCCCTGACTGCCCGCTATTTCAATATGTTATTCAAGGATCATGCCTTCATTCGCATGGTCCATCGCAATTTTCATCCGCTGGGCAATCGTATGTATCGGTCCGCCCAGCCGACACCGGGACAGGTGGCGGATCTCGCGTCTATGGGAATTCGCACCATCATCAATCTGCGCGGTCGGCGTGAAAGCTGTGGTTCCTATTTCTTTGAAGTGCGTGCTTGCGCCCGTCATGGCATCGATCTGATCGATTTCCGGGTGCGTTCCCGCGATGCGCCTTATAAGGAAGATCTGTTCGCCGCCCGGGAAATGTGGAGCCGGATCGGCGGACCGGCGCTTATGCATTGTAAGGCGGGGGCTGATCGCGTCGGCTTTATGAGCACGCTATACATGTTCGTTGTTGAAGGCCGCCCGCTGGCAGAGGCGCAGCAGCAGTTGAGCTGGCGTTTCGGCCATATCCGTCAGGCCAAGACAGGGATTCTGGACTATTTCTTCGACAGTTTCGCCCGCACTGGCGGGCGTACTGTGGATGAGTTCTATGAATGGCTGGACAAGGAATATGATCGCGACCGGCTGAAAAGCGATTTCCTGTCCCGGCGCTGGGCCAATGTCGTTATCGACGATCTGCTGCACCGGGAATAATCCCGGCGCAGCAATGATCAGCCGGCTGACCGCTGGCGTTTGCGGGCGGCCCGATCCAGCAACACGCAGAGGATAACGACCGGGATGCCGATCATGGCGGTGCCTGCAAAGAAGGTGGCATTGCCGATGGCATTGCCGAATTGCGCCTGCAACCCTTCCATCGCCTGACCGGAGAACCCCTTCAGAACCTTGCCCAGCAGGGCGTAGAAGGAGGTCAACAGGGCATATTGCGTGGCTGTATAGCCGATGCTGGTCAGGCTGGACATATAGGCAGTCAAGGCCACGCCGGCGAATCCGGTGGCAAAATTATCCACCAGAATGGCGGCCCCGAAAACGGTGATATCAGGCCCCGCCAACGCCATGGCGGAGAAGGCCAGATTGGAAAAGGGCCCCAGGATGGCCCCCAGGATCAGCGTGCGGTTGAAACCGAGCTTGACCGAACAGAGCCCCCCGGCCGCGATGCCCAGAAGCGATGACCAGAGCCCGATGGAGGCACGTACCGATCCCACCACCTCTTTGCTGAGGCCGAGATCGACATAGAAGGGGTTGATCATCGGACCGATGAGGAAATCGCCCAACCGATAAAGCGAGACCACCATCAGCATCAACACCGATAATTCCCGGTGGGTGCGCAGGAAGGCGAGAAACGGCCCGGCAATCGCATCGAACAGGCCAGTGCGGGTCCAGAGCGGGGCGGCGGCATCGGCGCCAGCCGGCAGATATCGCTTGGGTTCGGTGGCGGCCAAGGTGGCCACCAGACCCAACCCCATCGCCAACCCCGCCACCCCATAGGAGAGCTGCCAGCCAATCGCTGCCGCCAGCAGCAAGATCAGGCTGTCGGTGGCCAGCATGGCGGCGCGATAACCCATCTGGAAGGTCGCCGCCAGCAACCCCTGTTCATCCCCGTCGGCAGCACTTTCGATGCGCCAGCCATCCACGACAATATCCTGGGTGGCTGAGGCGATGGCCGCCAGCAGGGCAAAACCGCCCAACGCCCAGAGACCCTGCCCACCCGAGGGGCCGACGAGCGCCATGCCCAGCAGCCCGGCGCCGACCAGAAGCTGCGACAGAACCATCCAGCCCCGACGCCGGCCCAACCGCCCCAGAAGCGGTACATCCAACCGGTCCACCAGCGGGGCCCAGAACATTTTCAGCGAATAGACAATGCCGACCCAGGACAGGAAGCCGATGACGGCCAGATTATTGCCTTCTTCCCGCAGCCAGAAGCCCAACGTATTGCCAGTCAACAAAAAGGGCAGGCCGGAAGAGAAGCCCAGCAGAAGCGCGACAACCACCTTGGGCCGGCGTAGTGATCGCGTCACATCCCGCCAACCCGGTTTGGCCTTTGCCCGTTCCGCCGTCGCCATTCGCCTGTTCCAACGCTGATTTCAAGGTCGGGGCGCAGTATAGGCGCCGGCCCGGCCGATCGCGCGGCCAATTTGCGCACGAACATTGCGCAAATCGCAGGTGTTTGGGACTGGAAAATACATCGCACTGTCGCTTAAAAAGATAAACCCACCGGTGTAAGGCCGGCGATGGGTGCCCATATACGGACCCGCCGGCGAAGAGAGAGGCCAGGCGGTGCTGAATTTAAAGGAAGGATGAGGTAGGACAATGCCGACGGATATGCAGAAGGTGGGGACCGCTGGGCGCTGGACGCCTGACAGCTGGCGCGCCAAGCCGATCCGGCAGGTCCCATTTTATCCCGACGAAGCCAAACTGAAATCTGTTGAGTCACGCCTATCCAGCTATCCACCCCTGGTTTTTGCAGGCGAGGCCCGCAGCCTGAAGGAACATCTGGGTAAGGTGGCGCGCGGGGAAGCCTTCCTGCTGCAGGGCGGTGACTGTGCGGAAAGCTTCGCCGAGTTCCACCCCAACAATATCCGCGATACGTTCCGCGTGCTGTTGCAGATGGCCGTGGTGCTGACCTTCGGTTCCGCGACCCCGGTGGTGAAGGTAGGCCGGCTGGCCGGCCAGTTCGCCAAGCCGCGTTCGGCCGATATGGAAGTGATTGATGGCGTGGAACTGCCCAGCTATCGCGGCGACATCATCAATGGTTTCGACTTCAATTCCGACGCCCGCGTGCCCGACCCGGAGCGCATGGTACAGGCCTATAACCAGGCCGCTGCCACGCTGAACCTGCTGCGTGCATTTGCCCAGGGCGGCTATGCCGACCTGCACAAGGTGCATCAGTGGAATCTGGGCTTCGTGGAGAAGAGCCCGCAGGGCGAGCGCTATCAGGATCTGGCCACCCGGCTGGATGAGGCACTGTCCTTCATGGCTGCGTGCGGAATCACCGGCGCCACCACGCCGCAGATCCGTGAGACGGAGCTGTTCACCAGCCATGAGGCGCTGCTGCTGCCCTATGAACAGGCGCTGACCCGCATCGACAGCACCACGGGTGACTGGTACGACGTGTCCGCCCATATGCTGTGGATCGGCGACCGTACCCGCCAGCATGACGGCGCGCATGTTGAATTCCTGCGCGGGGTGAAGAATCCGATCGGCCTGAAATGCGGCCCGAGCATGGACCCGGATGACCTGATCCGCCTGATCGACATCCTGAACCCGGCCGATGAAGCCGGGCGCCTGACGCTGATCGTGCGCATGGGCTCCGACAAGGTGGATGACAAGCTGGCCCCGCTGGTGCGTCGCGTCATGCGCGAAGGCCGCCAGGTTGTCTGGTCTTGCGACCCGATGCACGGCAATACGGTGAAATCCTCCACCGGTTACAAGACCCGGCCATTCGACCGGGTTCTGGCCGAGGTGCGGGGCTTCATGAGTGTCTGCCGGGCCGAAGGTGCTTACCCGGGCGGTGTGCATTTCGAGATGACGGGCCAGGACGTGACGGAATGCACCGGCGGCGCCCAGGCCATCACCGACCATGCATTGGCCCTACGCTATCACACGGCCTGTGACCCTCGCCTGAATGCCAGCCAATCGCTGGAACTGGCCTTCCTGGTGGCCGAAGGTTTGAAGGCGGCCCGCGACGGGCAGCCCAAGGCGCGTGTGGCTGCCGAGTAAGGCCGCCCCTGGACAGCGTTTTGCGTTCTTCAGTAAAAATGGCCCCGACCCGGCAGGATCGGGGCCATTTTCATGCGCCGCGCGCCATATCCAGGAAGGGCAGGAAGGCTTGCGGCTCCTGCGCTCCGGACAGGGCATAACGCCGCTCAAACACAAAGCAGGGCACAGCCTGCACACCCAATTGCCGCGCCTGCTGATCCCCGGCCCGGATGGCGGCGGTATCTGAGTCGCTGTGCAGATAGTCGGCTGCCTCATTCTCAGGCAAGCCAATCGTTGTCGTCAGTTCCAGCAGAACGGACGGGCCCCCGATATCCAGGCCCTGCGCGAAATAGGCATGATAAAGGGCCGATGTCATTTCCGTAGCGCGGCCATATCGTTCGGCAAAACGGACCAGCCGATGGGCATTGGCGGTGTTGGGGGTGCGGCGGACCAGGTCCAGCCGCATCGGCAGCCCCTCCTTGACCGCCGCCTGCTCCACCATGGTGGAAAGCTGGCGCGCGCGGTCAATGCTGCCAAACTTGGCAATCAGATATGTTGCCCGGTCCATTCCGCCTGCCGGCAGTTCGGGATTTAACTGAAAAGGCATCCAGCGGATATCGACAGACAGGCCCGGCCTTTGTTCCAAAGCCTGCTCCATCCGGCGTTTGCCGATATAGCACCAGGGGCAGACAAGATCGGCATAGATTTCGATGAACATGGCGTCTGTTCCAGGTGATCGCGCGTTTGCCAGACTATGCGAAAGGTGACGTTACGGCGACTCCCATTGCCGCGTCGGGCGCAAGGGCTCATGATGTGACAATAAAATGTCCATAGGGTGGATGGACCCGGCAGGGAAAGCGTGGAAGGTAGAAGGATGGGTGAGGAACGCGCGGAAATACGACACATGGCAGCGGCCTTCGTTTCCCATGTCACCGTGCTTCTGGCTGTCAATCTAACCCATGAGCTGGATCCGGTGCTGACCGGATTATTGCCGGAGTCGGTGCCGACAGCGGACGAGTTGCTGGATGATCATGTGTTGATCGATCAGGTGATCCGTGCCCCGTCGGATGAGCCACGGCTGGAGCGTGCCTTGCAATGGTTCGACCAGCATTGGTTCGGCAGCGGTGGAAGCCGTCCGCCGGAAGCCGTGATCCAGCAGGAACTGGCGAGCTGGCGCGATATGCCGACCATTTTCGACCTGGACGAGGCGATGGACCGCTCTGCCGGACTGCTGGAGCAGTTGCTGCGCGAGTCCGGTGACCGGGATACTTCCTCCGCCCAGGCGGTGCTGGGGGCGGTGCGGGAATGGCAAGCCGATCCGGCCCGCGACGGACTGTTGCAGGTCAGTACCCTTTGCGAGCCGGCCCTGGTCGTGGCACCCGAAGGGTTACCTTCGACAGAAGCCCTGCGCCAAATTCATTTTTTCGCCCGTGAAGGTTCTTTGCGGGCCGCCGACTATCTGGCCCTGCACTTCGATCCGGCGGCGTTGATGGAATGGCCCGTGGATGAATTGACCATTCTGCTCCGCACCCGTTATCCGCTGTTGCGGCAGGAGGATGTGGTTCAATTATTGGCGGAGCAGGCAGCCCGCCCCAGGATCGTGCCGGAACTGCAAATGTACTGAGCTGTTTCCCTGTCGGCCGTGTTCAGGCCGACAGCCGTGGCAGTGTCAGCGTTTTGGAAACGATCAGGGCGATATTGTCACCCTGCACCTTGATGGCCTTGTCCGCTGTGCGTGGCAACGGGATGTGCAGCTTGCGGCAATAAAGGATCAGCATCGCCGCGACCTCGCTTTCTGCCATCTCCACTTCCCGATAGACGCGCGATCCCATGGCCTGGACCTTGACGCCCAGGGAGATCGGGTTGATGCCGCGAATCATCACCGGGCCCAGCAGGCCCGGCGGTTGTTTCTGCGGAAACAGTTCACGGTAGGTTTTCACAGCGTCTTTCAACGCCTCGGCGGAAAACTGTATCTGGCGGCTATCGACGATCATCGTGGCTTGACTGAAGACGAAGGTAGGGGATGAAACCGCAGGTTCCATCAGGCTGATTCAGATCATGGCTGCGGCGGCGGTAACAGCGTTGACTATGCCCAGCTCGATATTTTTTGGCGAGACGAAAACAGCGTCTTCGCTGGAAAAGCGACGATAATGAAACAGGGAGGAAAAATGATGTCGGCCCAATATCAGGAAATGTATGCCCGGTCGCTGGCGGATCCGATGGGTTTCTGGGCCGATGCCGCCAAGGCAATCGACTGGCTGACCCCGCCAACGACCATTCTGGATGATAGCGCCGCCCCCCTTTACCGCTGGTATCGGGGGGGCGTGCTGAACATGTGTTGGAACGCGGTGGATCGGCATGTGGCGGCCGGGCGCGGGGCGCAGGCGGCCTTCATCCATGACAGCCCCGTCACCGGGACCAAGCGTACCATCACCTATACCGAACTGCGTGATCTGGTGGCGGGATTCGCCGGTGCCCTGGTGGGGGCCGGGGTAGTCAAGGGTGACCGCGTCATCATCTACATGCCGATGATTCCGGAAGCGGCGGTGGCCATGCTGGCCTGTGCCCGCATCGGGGCCATCCATTCCGTCGTCTTTGGCGGCTTTGCCCCGCATGAACTGGCCACCCGTATCAATGATGCCAAACCGAAGGTGATTGTCACCGCCAGTTGCGGCATTGAGGGCAGCAAGGTGCTGCCCTACAAGCCGATGCTGGATGCTGCCATTGAGGAGGCAAGTCACAAGCCGGATCATTGCATCATCGTGCAACGCCCGCAGGTACAGGCCCAATTGCTGCCCGGCCGTGATCTGGACTGGAATATGGCGCTGGCGGCGGCCAAACCGGCTGATTGCGTGCCCATGGAAGCGACTGACACGCTTTACGTCCTGTATACTTCCGGCACCACCGGCCAGCCCAAGGGCGTGGTCAGGGATACCGGCGGTTATGCGGTCGCCCTGCAATGGAGCATGGAGCATTTCTATGGCATTGAGCCTGGAGAGGTGTTTTGGGCCGCCAGCGATGTCGGCTGGGTGGTCGGTCATTCCTATATCGTCTATGGCCCGTTGCTGCGGGGCTGCACCAGCATCTTTTATGAAGGCAAGCCGGTCGGGACACCAGATGCCGGGGCCTTTTGGCGGGTGATTGCCGATCACAAAGTGGTGGCCTTGTTTACCGCCCCGACCGCCTTCCGCGCCATCAAGCGGGAAGACCCGCAAGGAATTCTGATCGGGGAGTATGATCTTTCCAGCCTGCGCACGCTGTTCCTGGCCGGTGAACGTTCAGACCCGGATACGCTGCAATGGGCCGAAACCCATTTGAAAGTCCCGGTAATTGATCATTGGTGGCAGACGGAGACCGGCTGGCCCATCGCCGGCAATCCGGTGGGGATGGGCCTGTTCCCGGTAAAATATGGCTCCACCACCAAGCCCTTGCCCGGTTGGGATATCCGCATCCTCGCTCCGGATGGACAGGAGGTCCGTCGGGGCGATATTGGCGCCATCGTTGCCAAGCTTCCCTTGCCGCCTGGCACCCTGCCAACGCTGTGGAATGCCGATGACCGCTTCCGCAAAAGTTATCTGGCGGATTTCGGGGGTTATTATCAAACCTCCGATGCCGGCTTCATCGACGAGGATGGCTATATCTACGTCATGGCCCGCACCGACGATATCATCAATGTCGCCGGCCATCGCTTGTCCACCGGCGCGATGGAAGAAGTGCTGTCAGGCCATCAGGATGTCGCTGAATGCGCCGTGATCGGGGTGGCGGATGAACTGAAGGGCCAGTTGCCGCTGGGGCTGGTGGTGCTGAAGAAGGGGGTGGAGCGTCCCTATGCGGACATCCTGGCGGAACTGGTCAAAAAGGTGCGCGACGAAATTGGCCCGGTCGCGGCCTTCAAACAGGCGGTGATTGTCGACCGCCTGCCGAAAACCCGATCGGGGAAGATTCTGCGCGGAACGATGCAGAAGATCGCTGACAGCGAGTCTTGGAAGATGCCGGCCACCATCGATGATCCGGCCATCCTGGAGGAAGTTGCGCAGGCCCTGCGCGACGTCGGTTATGCCCGATAATTGTACGATAATTGCCATTTCCGCCCCCTAAAGTGAGATAAAATGGCAACAAGCATGACGGTTATTTGACAGTCGGCGGAAAAAGATGCGTCAGGGTGATTGACCGATTTGCCGAGACTGCATACCTTGCGCCTCGTTCGTTCCGGGTTGAACGGGCGGGGCTTCAGGGAAACGGGTATAAAAAGAGGGCCGCTGCATTGCAGCGGCCCTCATCAATTTTGACCTACCGAAGGCAGATGCTTATGCGGCCACAGGCGCCGGCACTGCCTTCTGCGCGCTGTTGGCGATGATGGGAATGCTGCGGGGCTTCAAAAGCTCCGGCACTTCCCGAACCAGGGCGATGTGCAGCAAGCCATTTTCCAGATTGGCCTCCGTCACGCGGATATGATCGGCCAATTGGAAACGCCGCTCAAAAGCACGGCCGGCAATGCCACGATGCAGGAAGGTCCCGCCCTCCTGCTCCTTCGCCTTGCCCTGCACAATCAATAGGTTGGGATGTGCAGTGATGTCGATGTCGTTGATGGAGAAGCCAGCCACGGCCATGGTGATGCGGTAATTGTCATCACCCAGCTTCTCAATATTGTAAGGCGGATAGGCGTTGCCATTATCCTCCCCGTTCATCGCAGCCTCCAGAAGGCGCGTCACGCGGTCGAAACCGACGGTGGAACGGAACAGGGGCGACAAGTCATAGCTACGCATAGGTATCCTCCACGAGCGATACGATGGTGGGAACCCCCGATTTCGGCCGGTTCCCAGGCTTTTGTGGTCCCGGGCCCCCATTGGGCTGCCCGTCCACACCCTTGACGTAAGCACCCCCCGCGCCAGCTTCAAGAGGCGGGGACAGCAAAAAATTCTACCCCTGCCGGAGAGGCGCAAATCACAAAGGGCCTACACCATACGCTTTGGGATTGGTTGCCAGCCGGTGCTGTTAGACCTTAGACTGTTTTTGTAACAAAACGGCGCGATTGGCGTCGTCAGAGGGGAGATCAGGGTGAGCGGACCGAGCCCCTTTATCGACAAGGCCTATGACGAAACCATGTCACTGCTGGTGGAGGCCCGCAATTATGTGGCCTTCCAGGAAGGGGTGGATCAGCGCAATCTGGCACCCGGCCAGCGCCTGCAGGTCTCCTACGAATCCATGCGTGTGACCAGCCGGTTGACGCAGGTGATGGCCTGGATGCTGGCCCAGAAGGCTGTTTACGCCGGGGAGATGAGCCAGGCCCGCGCGGTGGGGGAGGAATTCGCCCTCTCCGGTGGGGAAATCTGCTCCGACCCTTCAGGACCGGATAACGCGGAATTGCCGGCGGGGCTGCGTTCCCTGTTGGAACGCAGCCACCGGCTTTATATGCGGGTCAGCCGGCTGGAGGACATGGTGCGGCAGGCTGTTGCTTAAAGCCCGGCCACCGTCATCCCCTCGATCCGCAGGGTCGGTGCGTCGATGCCATGGCGGCGTTCCAGATCGCTGGCCGGGGTCAGATTGCGGAACATGTCTTTCAGATTGCTGGCGACGGTGATCTCACTCACCGGATAGGCAATCTCCCCATTCTCGATCCAGAATCCGGCCGCCCCGCGTGAGTAATCGCCCGTCACCCCGTTGACACCCTGTCCCATCAGGGAGGTGATGTAGAGCCCCTGTTTGATGTCGGCCATCAGTTCCTGAGGCGACAGGGTTCCCGGCTGCATATAGACATTGCTGGGGCTGGGGGAGGGCGGGCCGCCGGTACCGCGTGAGGCATGGCCCGTGGTGGTCAGCCCCAACTGGCGGGCCGAGCGTAAATCCAACAGCCAGGTGGTCAGCACGCCATTGGCGATCAACTCACGCCGTTGGTTGGCAATCCCCTCCGCGTCAAACGGCTTGGAGCGCAGGCCACGGCACAGATGCGGGTCTTCCACAATGGTGATGCCCGGTGCGAACACGGCCTGCCCCAGCTTGTCCTTCAGAAAGCTGGTGCCGCGTGCGATGGCACCCCCGGAAATCGCCCCGCAGAGCGAACCCACCAGCCCGCCGGACAGGCGCGGATCAATGATGATCGGTACGGACTGGCTTTTCACCTTGCGGGGGTTCAGCTTGGCCACAACTTTTTCACCGGCCCGGCGGCCGATCCGTGCGGGGTCTTCCAGGTCGCTGCCGTAAACGGTTGAATGGTAATCATAATCCCGCTCCATACCCGTATCCTGGCCAGCCAGCACGGAGACGGAGAGCGAGCGCCGGGAGACGCTGTAGCCGCCCACAAAGCCGTTGCTGGCGACCAGCACGACATGACTCCGGCTCCAACTGGCATCGGCACCATCGGAATTGGTGACGCCGGCCACGGCACGGGCGGCGTCTTCCGTCCTCTGTGCTGCTTCGATCAACTCTTCAGCCGTCGGCTCTGCCGGGTCGCACAGGTCCAGATCCTGCCAGTCATGGGTGATGGCATCTGGATCGGCGATGCCACAATAGGGGTCGGGCGGTACGGCGCGCGCCATGGCCACGGCGCGTTCGGCCAGTTCCGCCAGCATTGCCGGCGAACGATCGGTCGAGGAGACCATCGCCATGCCTTGGCCGACAAAGACGCGCAAGCCCAGATCGCCGCCTTCCGACCGTTCGATTCCCTCCGGCTTGCCCAGCCGGGTGGACAGCGACAATGAAGCACCATCCACCAGCAGGGCGTCAGCCGCATCGGCCCCGGCGGCACGGGCGCGGCGGATCAAATCTTCCAGCAGGCTGGCGGAATCGGCGTCAAAACGCGGCTTGGTCATCGGCACGGGTCCATCTTGGGCGCCCCTTCCGGGGCTGTCCCCTTCATCTAGCATTGCGGCCCCAGGGGTAGAAGCCCTCATTGTGTGGCGATCATGTCACAGCGGCTGGTTGTTACCAATCCGACAAGATCGGATCGAACCCCGTCATCTTTGCGAAAGGGTTGAGACCTTATCGTTCGTATCTGACCAGAAGGCGCGCGCATTCCACCGGGAGGAAGCCGATCATGCGGATAACGAGACGATTGACGCGGCGGACCACACTGGCCTTGCAGGCGCTGATGCTGGCTGGCCTGATGTTGGTTGTTGCCCTGTCCGCCACCGACAGGGCGGTACAGAAAGATGCGGCAGCTCCGCCAAGCAACCCGGTGTTGATCGGCGGTTGAAGGCCTTTTCCGTGACGATATGGGTGGGGCAGTGCTAAGCTGCCCCATCCCGTTTGTTCGTTGCCTTAAAGGATGGACGTTCAGAGCCATGCCGTCTTTCGACATCGTTTCCAAGACCGAGATCGCTGAGGTCAATAATGCCGTTCAGGGTGTGCTGCGCGAGCTGCAGACCCGCTTCGACTTCAAAGGTTCCAAATCCACCATGGAACTGAAGGAGAAAGAGAACGAGATCGTCATCCAGACGGAAGATGATACCAAGCTGGAACAGCTTCAGGAAATGCTGAAGGGCTATTTCGTGCGCCGCAAGCTGGATCCCGGCTGTCTGGATTGGTCCAAGGAGGAGAATGCCGCCGGTGGCACCAAGCGCCAGGTGGTGAAGGTGAAGCAGGGGATCGAGCAGGCTTTGGCCAAGCAGATCGTCAAGGCCCTGAAGGACAGCAAGATGAAGGTGCAGGCCGCCATTCAGGGGGACGAGCTGCGCATTTCCGGCAAAAAGATCGATGATCTGCAGGCTGCCATCGCCCTGGTGAAGGGGCTGAACATCGAACAGCCCCTGCAATATCTGAATTTCCGCGACTGATTATTTTTCTTTCTGCCGCTTGGTATCTTCATCTCTGTGCCGTGGCCGGGCGGTGGCATCTGCCGCCTTGGCTTGCGGCGCATGGCTGCTGGTATCCAAGGGCAAGGGGTCATGCCCCTTGATGTTCCCCTGGCGGCAGGCATTGGAACAATATTTCACGTGTTCCCAATCACGCGCCCATTTGCGCCGCCATGTGAAAGGGCGGCCGCAATGGGCGCAGATTTTTTGTGGCAGATCGGATTTAGCGACGCCGCGCGGCATCTCACCCCACCCGTCTGGCATCCAGCACGGTGGATGCCATGGCCCCCAGGCCCAAGGCCACCGCCAGCAAAACCCCGATGATACCGACATAGGGGATCAGGGAGATCAGCGCCAGGGCCAGAGTGACCAGCGCAAAACGGCCGAGCACGCGGGCAGGTGGACCATCGCGGCCATTGCGCCCCTGCCGGCTTTCCGCCAAGCCCAGGGCGGCCACGGCCAACCCCATCGGGAAGGCCAGCAGATACATGCATCCCAACAGCAAGCCCAGCGGTAGCCCGATCATGCTGAACATCAGCAGAATGGCCAGCGGGGGCACCGCCAGCATCAGCCCCAGGCCCACCAGCACCCGGCCCAGCGGATTGCGGCGGATGGCGGCACTGCTGCCCGCTACCAGGGTGGGGAATAACCACAGTACCGCCAGCCCCAGGATGAACAATGCGGCCATGGTGCCCAGCAACGCTGTCAAGCCAGGGCCATCTGTATCCACTTTCTCCTTGGCGCGAAACTCCACCGTGCCACCAATATCCACGCCATCAGGCACGGGCACCGACCGGGGACCGGTGTGGCGGATGCTGCCCACGATCCGGGCACCGGGCCGCAACTCCAGCTCTACCGCCGCCACATCCAGATTGCCGGCAATACTGCCGGCGATCACCACTTTCTCCGCCGCCAACTGCGCGTTGCCGGCCACATCTCCCTCCAGGGTGATTTCCCCACCGCTGGCGCTGAAATCGCCGCTGATCGCCGCGGTGCGGGCCAGTTTGACCCCGGCCCCGCTCACCCTGGCATCGCCGCTGATCGCGCTTTTGATATCAATGTCTGCAGCAATTGCCAGAAGATCACCCGCCACCGGTGCCGCAATACGCAGATCGAACGCGGCCAGTATCGCATCACCGCTGATGGGAGCCTTCAGGTCCAGATTGAACCCGGCGGCGATGACATCACCATCCACCGGGGCGGCGACGACCACCTTATTGCCCGCGGCGAACAAAGTGTCATTCACCGGGCTGGCGACATGAACATCCCCCCCGCTGCGGAACTCGGCAGCCGGGCTGGGATGGCCGATCAGGCACAGGCAACCCAGGGCCAAGATGGCGGCAAGTCGGTGCGAGATTGACAATGGGAGAACCTTCCCTGGAACGACGAGTATCAAACCATGATCTTCCTATATTCTTTTCCCGCCAAGACCCAGTGTGCTCACGCTTTTTGGAGCCAGTGCGATACAAATCCGCAACATCTCATTTTGTCATCTGGCTGTAGCGATACACACCTATTATGCTGCATTGCACAACGATAGTGCCCGAATGATGATGTGAGGGAATGATATGGCTCTGTTTTCTTTGGCTGGTAAACGCGGTCTGGTGGTGGGTATCGCCAATGAGGGCAGTATCGCCCATGGCTGTGCCCAGGCATTCCGTGCCATGGGCGCCGATCTGGCTGTCACCTATCTCAACGCCAAGGCAGACCCCCATGTCCGCCCTTTGGCTGAGGCGCTGGGCGCCACGCTGATCCTGCCCTGCGACGTGCGGGAGCCGGGCCAGTTGGAGGCTGTGTTCGAGCGGATCGAGGCGGAATGGGGCAAGCTGGATTTCCTGCTGCATTCCATCGCCTTCGCCCCGCGTGAAGATTTGCACGCCCGCGTCACCGACTGCTCGCGTGATGGCTTCCTGACGGCCATGGATGTGTCGGTGCATTCCTTCATCCGGATGGCACGGCTGGCTGAACCACTGATGAAGGATGGCGGCTGCCTGCAGACCGTCAGCTTCTATGGCTCGGAAAAGGTGGTGGATCACTATAATCTGATGGGCCCGGTGAAGGCGGCCTTGGAGTCGGTGACGCGCTATCTGGCGGCCGAACTGGGCCCCAAGGATATCCGCGTGCATTGCCTGTCGCCCGGCCCGCTGAAGACCCGCGCCGCCAGCGGCATCGACCGCTTTGACGAACTGCTGGCCCGCGCAGCGGAAAAGGCCCCGCTGCGTCAGCAGGTGGGCGTGGCCGATGTCGGTGCCTATGCCGCCTTCCTGGCCAGCGATGATGCCCGCGCCATTACCGGCTCGGTGCCCTATATCGATGGCGGGTACAACATCCTCGGCTGACGCTGACCGGCTGTTGATCGGCATTATTTGTTCGCCGCACGGTCCCGCCAGCCGCATGGCGGGGCCGTTGCGCGCAACAGGTGCCAAAGCCGGCCAAGATATGGTACATAGCCCCAGAATCAGCCCATATATCTGAACGATATCACTTACAGGCGTCTGGGGTCCCATGGCCGGTCATAGCCAATTCAAGAACATCATGCACCGTAAGGGCGCGCAGGACGCCAAGCGGTCGAAGATCTTCAACAAGCTGGCGCGCGAAATTACCGTGGCCGCCAAGTCGGGTCTGCCCGACCCGGCCATGAATCCGCGCCTGCGTGCCGCCATCCAGGCCGCCCGCGCGCAGAACCTGCCGAAGGACCGCATTGACCGGGCCATCAAGCAGGGTCAGCCCGGCGGCGGTGATGACACCAATTATGATGAAGTGCGGTACGAGGGTTACGGCCCCGGCGGCGTGGCGCTGATCGTGGAAGCGCTGACCGACAACCGCAACCGCACCGCGTCGGAAGTGCGCTCCGCCTTCACCAAGCATGGCGGCACCCTGGGCGAAACCAATTCGGTTTCGTTCATGTTCAACCGCGTCGGCCAGATCACCTATCCGGCCAGTGCTGCCGATGCCGACACCATGCTGGAAGCCGCCATCGAGGCAGGCGCGGAAGATGTGCAGTCGGATGAAGGCGGTCACGCCATCACCACCGGCACGGATTCGCTGGGCGAGGTACGTGACGCGCTGGAAGCCAAGTTTGGTGCCCCGGAAAGCGCCAAGCTGACCTGGACGCCGATGAATCTGGTGCCGGTCCCGGCGGAAGATACGGCCCAGACGCTGCTGAAGCTGCTGGACGTGCTGGAAGACAATGACGATGTCCAGACCGTGCTGGGCAATTTCGACATTCCGGCCGAGATTCTGGAAAAGTTGAGCTGATTGATATTGTTGCAGGCCGGGGAGGGACGGGAATGGCGGGACAGGTGACGACCCGTATCCTGGGGCTCGACCCCGGCCTGCGGCATTTGGGCTGGGGCGTGATTGACGTCTGCGGCAACCGGTTGAGCCATGTGGCCAACGGTACGATCAATACCGACAGCGGCGATGATCTGGCCATCCGGCTGCTGGAATTGCATGACGGCATCGCCGATGTCATCGCCACCTGGCAGCCCGACGAGGCGGCGGTGGAAGAAACCCTTTCCAACGTCAACCCATCCTCCACCCTGAAACTGGGCATGGCGCGCGGCGTCGCACTGTTGAGTGCCGCCAAGGCCGGCCTGCCGGTGGAACAATATCTGCCCATGGCGGTGAAGAAATCCGTGGTCGGCACCGGCCATGCCGACAAGGTGCAGGTGCAGCACATGGTCCGCATGTTGCTGCCCGGCATCCAGCGCACCAGCGCTGACAGCGCCGATGCGCTGGCCGTCGCCATCTGCCACGCCCATTACGCCCAGACCCGCCGCAAGGTGGATGATGCCATCCTGGGTGTGCGGCGCTAGAAAACACTGTGCCACGCCGTTGCCGTTTTGTTCATATGGTGTAGAATCCTTCACCGTAGGGAAGAAAGGATGGCGACGCCATGGCCCTGAACATTAAATCCCCAGAGGCGGAACGCGATGTCCGCCGGCTGGCCGAACTGACGGGTGAGAGCCTGACGGAGGCCATGCATAAGGCCGTGCGGGAGCGGCTGGAGCGTGTTGGCCGACAAACGGAAGCGTTGAATGAAACGCGCTGGGCACGGGTGGAAGCGATTGTCGCCCGCGCCCAGGCCATTCCGCCGCTCAATGATCTCAGCGAAGACGAAATCCTGGGCTATGACCTGATGGAAGGGCTGCGGGCAGATGCCGATGATCGCCATTGATAGCTCAGCCGTCTACGCCATCCTGTGCGGGGAGGCAGACGCGGGCTTTCATCTGAAGGCGATCCGGCGTTCAACTGCGCTGATGATGTCGGCCATGACGGCATTTGAGTGCCGAACGGTGATGCTGCGTCGGTTTGGTATGTCCAAAGTCTGGGAACTGGATGCCTTCCTTGATGAGATATCGACGCAGATCATGCCATTTGATGAAGCCCAAGCTGGCATCGCCTTTACCGCCTATGGGCGTTACGGCCGAGGTTCTGGACATCCTGCCCAGTTGAATTACGGGGATTGTGCGGCCTATGCCCTTTCGCGGTCGGCTGACGCACCCTTGCTGTTCAAGGGCCAGGATTTCATCCATACCGACATTATCGCGGCGCTGCCTTTGCTGGTGCCGGAGGCGGGGATAAGCCAATGATCGCCAAACTTTCCGGCCTGCTCGATTCCACCGGTCTCGATTGGGCCATCATCGACGTGAATGGCGTCGGCTATCTGTTTTCCGCCTCATCGCGCACGCTGCGCCGGCTGGGCAGCCCCGGCGACCGGGCCTCGGTGCTGACCGACATGTGGGTGTCGGAAGATAAGATCGCCCTCTATGGCTTTGCCGATGCAGGCGAACGTGACTGGTTCCGGCTGTTGACGACGGTGCAGGGGGTGGGCGCGCGGGTGGCGCTGAACCTGCTCTCCGCCCTGGCGCCTGACCGCTTGACCAGTGCGATTGCCGCCCAGGACAAGACCAGCCTGTGTGAGGCCGATGGGGTGGGGCCGAAACTGGCTGCCCGAATTTTGAACGAATTGAAGGATAAGGTGGCCACATTGGCTGTTGCCCCGATGGCAGCGGCGACAACGATAAAAGGCGGGCCGCAGCCAGCGGCCCCCAATGGCGCGGTTGGAGATGCGGTGTCGGCCTTGGTCAATCTGGGATACAAGCGGATCGATGCCTTTACGGCGGTCAATAAGGCGGCCCAGGCATTGGGGGAGGGGGCTGATGTCTCCGCCCTGATCCGTGCCGGCCTGAAGGAACTGAGCCAGTGAGCCGCGCCCCCAAAGCCAAGCCGGAAGCGCCGAAACCTGAGCGTATGGTCGATCAGGACCGGATCGGCGGCGATGCATCGGCAGAGAATTCCATCCGTCCGCTGTCGCTGGCGGAATTCACCGGCCAGCGGCAGGTGCGCGAAAATCTGGCCCTGTTCATCCAGGCTGCCCGGTCGCGCGGGGAGGCGCTGGACCATGTGCTGCTGTTCGGCCCCCCCGGCCTGGGCAAGACGACGCTGGCCCAGATCGTCGCCAAGGAGATGAATGTCGGCTTCCGCGCCACCTCCGGCCCCGTCATCGCCCGGGCCGGCGATCTGGCGGCCCTGCTGACCAATTTGCAGCCGCTGGACGTGCTGTTCATCGATGAAATCCACCGCCTGTCCCCGGCGGTGGAGGAAATCCTTTATCCGGCGATGGAGGATTTCCAGCTTGACCTGATCATCGGGGAGGGGCCGGCGGCGCGCAGCGTGCGTATCGACCTGCCGCCCTTCACCCTGGTGGGGGCGACCACCCGGTCCGGCCTGATCACCCGCCCCTTGCGGGAACGGTTCGGCATTCCGCTGCGGATGCAGTTCTATGAACCGGAAGAGCTGCAATTGATCGTCAGCCGTGGCGCCCGCATCCTGGGCATGGAACTGACCGATGAGGGGGCATTGGAAATTGCCCGCCGGTCGCGCGGCACCCCGCGCGTGGCCGGCCGGCTGCTGCGCCGGGTGCGGGATATTTCCGCCGTCACCGGCTTGCTGGTCACCGATGCGGCCGCCGCCGACCGCGCCCTGACCCGGCTGGAGGTGGACCGGCTGGGCTTTGATGCGATGGATCGGCGTTATCTGTCCTGCATCGCCGACCATTATGGCGGCGGTCCGGTCGGTGTGGAAACGCTGGGGGCGGCGCTGGGCGAACAGCGCGACGTTCTGGAGGAAACCATCGAGCCCTATCTGATTCAACAGGGCCTGTTGCAGCGCACACCGCGCGGGCGCATGTTGACGGATACCGGATACCGCTATCTGGGATTGCCCGTGCCGGCAACACCAGCCCGCCAGTTGGATCTGTTGGGCAATGCGGTGCCGCTGGGGGCCGATCTGTTCGCTGGGGATGTCGATGCCTGATATGCATGTTCCGCCGGCCGGCTGGACGGAGGGGAAGAACCACATCTTTCCTGTGCGTGTCTATTACGAGGACACCGACGCTGGCGGCATTGTCTATCACGCAAACTATTTGCGCTTTTGTGAGCGCGCGCGCAATGAAATGCTGCGTTTGGCGGGTTTTCCCCATGCCGCCATGGTTAATGAGCTGGGAACAGCCCTGGCTGTGCGTCATTGCGAGATGGATTTCCGCGCACCGGCCAAGCTGGATCAGCCGCTGGAAGTGTGGAGCCGGGTGACGGCCATCGGGGCTGCCACCGTGGATATGGAACAGGAGGTCCGTCGCGCCGGCTTGCCGCCGCTGACGGGCTCGGATATTGAGCGGCTGCCGGGAGACATGCTGGTGCGTGTCTGCTTGCGTTTGGCGGCGATCAATCAGAACGGAAGGCCGGTCCGGCTGCCCGCACCGTTGCGGGATGTGTTGGAACGGGTGCTGTCGTAAAGCTAGGTCAGGACTGAACCGAATGTATCCCACCCTGTTGCAGGCCGCCCCGCTGGGCGGTGCCGTTCCAGCCCATGAACTGACCGCCTGGGGCCTGTTCATGCAGGCCGATCCGGTTGTGAAACTCGTGATGCTGGGCCTGTTCTTCGCCTCGGTCTGGACCTGGGCCATCGTCTACGACAAGGTCAAGAAGCTGCGCCGCATCAAGGCGGCAGCGGCCGATTTCGAAGAGCAATTCTGGTCGGGCGGCTCCCTGGATCAGCTTTATGATCAGGTCTCGGCCACGCCCGCCGACCCGCTGTCGGCCGTGTTCGCCGCCGGGATGCGCGAATGGCGCCATGCCACCGAACGCGGGTTGACCAGCACCGGCGCCATGCGCGCCAATCTGGCCCAACGGATCGAACGGGTAATGTCCGTGACCGTGAACCGGGAGATGGCGAACACCGAACGGTACCTGACGGTACTGGCCTCGGTCGGCTCTGCCGGTCCGTTCGTCGGCCTGTTCGGCACCGTCTGGGGCATCATGGGGGCCTTCACCAACATCGCCGCCCAGCAGAATACCTCGCTCGCCGTGGTGGCGCCGGGTATCGCGGAGGCACTGTTCGCTACCGCCATCGGTCTGGTTGCCGCCATTCCGGCCGTGCTGGCCTACAATTACTTCTCGTCGGAAATCGGCCGTTTCGGTGACCGCCTCGACTCATTTGTGACAGAATTCTCCGCGATCCTTCAGCGTCATCTTGAGGAGCGGGGCTGAAATGGGGGCAAGCCTTCCCGGTAAATCCTCCGGCCGTGGCCGCCGCCGCGGCCGGGGCGCCATGTCGGACATCAATGTCACGCCCCTGGTGGACGTGATGCTGGTGCTGCTCATCGTTTTCATGGTGGCGGCCCCGCTGCTGACCTCGGGTATTCCCGTCAATCTGCCCAAAGGGGCGGCCCAGGCACTGAAATCGGAAGAAGATCCGCTTTGGGTGACGGTGACGGCCGACGGCAAGGTCTCCTTCAAGGATAAGAAGGTTTTCGACAACGACATGTTCGCCATCGCGGAGTTGGCTCCGCGTCTGGCTGTGGTGGCGCAGGAAAATCCGGAACGCAAGGTGCTGGTCCGGGGTGACCGGCAGGCGACATATGCCAGCATCGTTGATGTATTGAGCGAGGCGCGCCGCGCCGGGCTGTCGGAAGCCAAGCTCGTCATCGAATCCGACGGTCGCCGGTAAGGGGGAATGGGTCCAACCCGATCATGCGCACGCCCCTCATCCTTTCCGGCCTGCTGCATCTGGCGCTGATTCTGCTGGCATTGATCGGCCTGCCGCATCTGTTGCGTGAGCGGGAGGTGATCCAGCTTCAGGAGGTGCCGGTCGATATTGTGGAAATCGGTCCGGCCACCATCGCCAAGCTGGAACGCCCGACACCGCCGCGACCCCAGCCGCCGCATCCGACCCCGCCCAAGCCGCAGCCACCGCAGCCACCCGTTCAGGCCAAGGAAGAACCGCCGCCGCCGGATATCAAGACGCCGGAACCCCCACCCCCGCAGGTGGCGCAGAAGCTGCCCGAGCCGGAGCCGCCCAAGCCGCAGCCCAAGCCCGAGCCGAAAAAGGAAGAGCCCAAGCCGCCGCCTGAGCCGAAGCCGGAACCCAAACCTGAGCCGAAGCCGGAGCCGAAGAAGGAAGAACCTAAGCCCGAGCCGAAACCGGAACCGAAGAAGGAAGAGCCCAAGCCGGAACCCCCGAAGAAGGAGGAGCCGAAGCCCAAGCCTGAACCGAAACCGGAGCCGAAAAAGGAAGAAAAGAAGCCTGAGCCCAAGAAAGAGGAGCCGAAGAAGGAAGAACCGAAAAAGTCCTTCGACAGCGTTCTCAAGAGTGTGGCCAAGCTGAAACCCGACAGCCCGCCGGCCAAGGAAACGGCAAAGCAGGAGAGTTCTCCGCCGCCGCAGCCAAGCAATGCCAAGACCGGTGATCATCTGACGATCAGCGAAGAAGATGCGCTGCGTCGCCAGATCGCCCAATGTTGGAACGCCCCGATCGGCGCGAAAGGGGTAGAGCAGATGATCGCGGAAATCCGCGTCAGCTACGATACCAATATGCGCGTCACGAATGTTCAGTACGTTGGCGGTAACGGTAACCCGAACAGCGATCCGCACTACCGTGCCTTCGTTGAATCGGCGCTTCGCGCACCGTTGTTGCCGGGGTGCAATACACTCAACATTCCGCGGGAAAAATATGCGGACAAAGGGTCAATCCTGATGAAGTTCAGCCCGAAGGATATGTTCTGATGCCAGCCAAAGCCGATTTTTCCCTGGGGCGCCGGACCGTCATGCGGTCGCTGGCCGTGATGGGTGTCGTGGCCGCCAGTGGTGCGGCCAGCTTGCCGGCCCATGCCGAGCTTGAGATCGACATCACCAAGGCCAATCCGCAGCCCATGCCGATCGCGGTGACGAATTTCGCCGGCGACAACCCGCAGGCCCAGCAGACCGGGCAGAATATCGCGGCGGTCATTTCGGCCAATCTGGAACGATCCGGTCTGTTCCGGCCCATCGATCCGGCCAAGTTCATCCAGACGCCGGAACAGTTGCGCGCCGGTCCGCGCTATGCCGATTGGCGCCTGATTCAGGCGCAGGGGCTGGTGACCGGTACCGTTACCCAGTCGCCCGACGGGCGCACCCGGATCGAATTCCGCCTGTGGGACGTGACCGCGGATCAGCAGCTTACCGGTCTTGCCTATACGGTACAGGCCGATGGCTGGCGACGAGTCGCCCATATTATCTCCGACGCGATCTATAAGCGCATCACCGGGGAGGAGGGGTACTTCGATACCCGCGTCGTCTATATCGCCGAGTCAGGGCCTGCGTTGCAGCGCGTCAAGCAATTGGCCATCATGGATCAGGATGGTCAAAACCATCGTTTCCTGACGGATGGCCGAGTCCTGGTGCTGACCCCGCGTTTTTCACCCAGCACCCAGGAAATTACATATCTGAGCTACTTCAACAACAAGCCTCGGGTGTATCTGTTCAATATCGATACCGGTCGCCAGGAAGTATTGGGCGATTTTCCGGGCATGACATTTGCCCCGCGCTTCTCGCCCGACGGCAACAAGGTGATCATGTCACTGGCGCAGAACGGCAACACCGACATCTATACGCTCGATCTGCGCACGCGGCGTCAAGCACAGCTCACCAACCATCCCGGCATTGATACGTCCCCGTGTTACTCCCCGGATGGCAGCAAAATCGTGTTCGAAAGCGATCGGGGTGGTACGCAACAGCTGTACACGATGAACGCCGATGGTGGTGACGTGAAGCGCATTACTTTCGGTTCTGGTCGTTATGCTACGCCTGTCTGGTCACCACGTGGCGATTTGATTGCCTTCACGCGGTTGGCCGACGGCAAGTTCTATATTGGTGTTATACGGCCTGATGGTACTGGTGAGCGCATCCTGACCGAAGCGTTCCACGTGGAAGGGCCGACCTGGGCACCCAATGGCCGTGTTTTGATGTTCTTCAAGGAGCGTCCGGCCGGGGCGGGTGGCAAGCAGCGTCAGGCCAAGCTATACTCAATTGACCTGACAGGGTTTAATGAGAGGCAGGTCTTAACGCCCACGGACGCGTCGGACCCCGCTTGGTCGCCCTTGATTCCGTGACTGCGTCACACTACGTTCGCATCGCAAGAACAGTGCTCAAATCCTTCCAGTCACTAAGATCGTTAAAACGCGGCGACTGGCTGCGATGGCACGGTTCGTGGGGCAAATGCGTTATCTCAACACTGAACTGAGTTCCACCTAGGGGGTCTCAAAATGAACTTCAAGATCGTCAGCCTCGTCGCGGTTGCCCTGCTGGCCACCGCCTGCAGCTCCAAGAAGGAGCCGACCGCTACCGCCACCACCGCTGGCACTGCCGCTCCGGCCGCTCCGGCCGCTGCCAAGCCGACCGGCCCGGTCCCGGGTTCCGCTGAAGACTTCGTCGTCAATGTCGGCGACCGCGTCTTCTTCGGCTTCGACAAGTCCGACCTGACCCCGGAAGCGACCGCTACGCTGGACCGTCAGGCCGCTTGGCTGAAGCAGTACCAGGGCGTGACCGTGACCGTTGAAGGTCATGCCGACGAGCGCGGCACCCGCGAGTACAACCTGGCTCTGGGTGAGCGTCGCGCCACCGCGGTCAAGAACTACCTGACCGCCCTGGGTGTTGATACCGCCCGCGTCCAGACCATCTCCTACGGCAAGGAGCGTCCGGCTGTTGTTGGTTCCAACGAAGCTGCCTGGACGCAGAATCGTCGTGGCGTGACCGTGATCAACTGATCACTGTCTGACCGACGTTTCGGCTGCGGCCGATGAGATCGGGCGCCGCTGGTTTTCCAGCGGCGCCCTTTTTCTTGCGTTCAAGCCTGGTCAAGATCGGCCCAATTTCGGCATCGCCTGCCGGTAAGCGGCCACAATCCCGCCCCATCGCTGCTGCACTCTTTCACCTGTCGGTCCGACGCGATAGGGTGCGGACCATCATCCACCCTGTTACAGCCGGTCCCTTGATGATCAGCCCGTTCCATGCCCAACGCCTGTTCCTGCGCCGCCGCTTGGCTGTGGCCGCCATCGCGTTGACTGCCCTGTCCCTCACCGGCCCCGCCTTCGGTCAGAGCGATACGCGGGAGCTGATGAATCGGCTGCAGCGGCTGGAAAATGAGATGCAGACCATGAGTCGCGAGGTTTATCGCGGCAATGGGGGGGCTCCCCCGGCAGGGGCGACAACCGCGCCGACTGGCAATGTTGCCGCCGGGTTCGAGGTGCGCCTGCAGCGCCTTGAGTCGGAGATGCAGACCCTGACCGGTCGCTACGAGGAGGCAGCCTTCCAGGTGGGGCAGTTGCGGGAGCAATTGACCAAGATGCAGACGGATATTGATTTCCGTCTCAGCCGTCTGGAACAGCAATCAGGCACCGGGCTGGGCGCTGCAGCACCGGCAGCAGCGCCGGAAAAGGGCGCGTCCAAAAAGGCAGACAAGGGAGCCGACATGGCCCCGGTGGCTGAGCCGGAAGCGGGATCCCTGCCCAGCGGTTCAGCTCAAGAACAATATAATTCGGCTTTCAACCTGTTGCGGCAGGGCGATTATGCCAATGCGGAAAAGGGATTCGTTCAGTTCCTGAAAGCCCATCCCAGTGATGCACTGGCCGCCAATGCGCAATATTGGATGGGCGAGTCCCTCTATGTCCGGAACAAGTTCAAAGAGGCGGCGGTCGCCTTCGCCGAGGGGTATCAGAAATTTCCCAAGAGCGGCAAAGCTCCGGATTCGCTGCTGAAGCTTTCCTTGTCGCTGTCGGCCATGAAGGCGAACGAAGATGCCTGTGCCGCTCTGGGTGAGTTGCTGGGTAAATATAAGGACGCTTCGGCGACCACCCGGCGCCGTGCGGAGCAGGAGAAGAACCGCTTGAAATGTGCCTGACAGGGCCGGTTGGGCCAGAACAGTTTGCGGCCGCGATGGCGGCCGTCGGTCCCTTCGAACCTGCGCCCCACCTGGCGGTCGGTGTCTCCGGTGGTGCTGACAGCATTTCGCTTGCCCTGTTATTGGCGGATTGGACGCGACAGAGGGGAGGGAACCTGCTGGCCCTGACGGTGGATCATGGCTTGCGGCTGGAGAGCGCGCGGGAGGCCGCGCAGGTTGCCATCTGGATGCAGGCCCGGGGAATCGAACACCAGATCTTGCGCTGGGTGGGGGCCAAGCCGGCCACCGGCATCCAGGCCGGTGCGCGCGCGGCGCGCCTGCGCTTGTTGGCGGAAGCGGCGGCGGCGCGGGGGATTTTGCATCTGGCATTGGCCCATCACGCCGATGATCAGGCTGAAACAGCCCTGCTGCGGCAATCTCGTGGTAGCGGCGGCGACGGGCTGGCCGCGATGCCCCTGATTCGTGAGTTAGGGGCGGTGCGGTTGATCCGGCCCCTTGTGCCCTTTCCCAAGGGACGGTTGTTGGCGACCTGTAAGGCAGCAGGACAGGAATGGGTGGAAGATCCCTCCAACCGCGATTGTCGATTTGCCCGCGTTGCCCTGCGTCAGCAGGGCCCCGATACGGATTCGGCCTTTCAGCGGGCGCTTACGGCCGGCCAGGAACGCGCTGGCCTTGATGAGATGCTGGCCCGTTTGGCGGCGCAGTACATCCGGTTCCAGCCGGAGGGTTGGGCCATTGTTTCCGGCGACCTTGTCGCCGCGGCGGGTGACATTGGTGGCCGTCTGTTGGGGACGCTGCTGCGTGCCGTCGCGGGGGCAACCTATCCACCGTCACCATCGGCCGTGACCGCCCTTTGGCAGCGGATGAAGGCAGATCGGCAAACCGGTGCGACTTTGGCAGGCTGCCGCCTGGCCCCCATTTCCGGTGGCTGGCAGTTGATGCGGGAGGAACGCCACCTGCAAGGCGCGGTTCCGGTGCCAGCCGATGGCGGCGTCGTGGTCTGGGATGGACGATTTCACCTGCATATTCAGGGGATTGCCCAAGGACAGGTGCAAGCCCTGGATGATGCGCTGTGGCAGCGCGCGACGGTACTGCAGCCGGCTTTGAAGCGATCACCGCTTTGCGCCGCGATCCGTCGCACCTGCCCGGTTTTGACCGTCGCCGGAGAAATATGCGCCATTCCCCATTTGGGATTTACGAATACGGACTGGCCGACGTTAAGCTGCTATATCCTTCCGAACGTAGCAGTTCCTGCATTTGGGCCACGCTTCGCTGTTGTCAGCGCCGCGAATGACATTATCTAATGGGATGTTCCCCCGTCCGGGGTTATCCGTCTGTCGGCCGCCGGTTCGGCCGGCGGGGTGGGCGCCGGAAGGGATGCGGTGGATGAAAGGCTTGTGACGTGAATAATTTCGGCAAGAATCTGGCGCTTTGGCTGGTGATCGGGGTGCTGTTGATCGCCCTGTTCAACCTGTTCCAGACCTCGTCCACCCGTTCGACCCAGTCCGGGCTCGCCTATAGCGAGTTACTGGCGGAGGTGGATCGCGGCATCGTCACCTCGGTGATGATCAAGGGGGACCAGATCACCGGTACCACCAATGACGGCCGGAGTTTCTCGACCATCGTTCCCCAGGGCAGCAACGTTGCTGACCGGCTGGTCGACAAGAATGTCCGCGTCACCGTGGTGCCGGAAGATACCAATCCTTCCCTGCTCAGCATCCTGTTGAGCTGGTTCCCCATGCTGCTGCTGATCGGCGTGTGGATTTTCTTCATGCGTCAGATGCAGTCCGGCGGCGGCAAGGCCATGGGTTTTGGCAAGTCACGCGCCCGTCTGCTGACGGAGAAGGTGGGCCGTGTCACCTTTGATGACGTGGCCGGTATCGATGAGGCGAAGCAGGAGCTGGAAGAGGTTGTCGACTTCCTGAAAGATCCGCAGAAATTCCAGCGCCTGGGCGGTAAGATTCCCAAGGGCGTGCTGCTGGTTGGCCCGCCGGGTACGGGTAAGACCCTGACGGCCCGTGCCGTGGCCGGCGAAGCCAATGTGCCTTTCTTCACCATTTCCGGCTCGGACTTCGTGGAAATGTTTGTCGGCGTGGGCGCATCGCGTGTCCGCGACATGTTCGAACAAGGCAAGAAGAACGCGCCCTGCATCATCTTCATCGACGAAATCGACGCTGTGGGCCGCCATCGCGGTGCCGGCCTGGGTGGCGGCAATGATGAACGAGAGCAGACGCTGAACCAGTTGCTGGTGGAGATGGATGGGTTCGAGGCGAATGAGGGTGTGATCCTGATTGCCGCCACCAACCGCCCCGACGTGTTGGACCCGGCCCTGCTGCGTCCCGGCCGCTTTGACCGTCAGGTCGTTGTGCCTAACCCCGATGTGCTGGGCCGTGAGAAGATCGTGAAGGTCCATATGCGCAAGGTGCCGCTGGCACCCGATGTGGATCCCAAGATCATTGCCCGTGGTACCCCCGGCTTCTCCGGCGCCGATCTCGCCAATCTGGTCAATGAAGCGGCACTGTTGGCGGCCCGTGCCGGCAAGCGTGTCGTTGCCATGGCCGATTTCGAGGCGGCCAAGGACAAGGTGATGATGGGGGCGGAACGTCGCTCCATGGTGATGAGCGAGAAGGAACGCAAGCTGACCGCCTATCACGAGGCCGGCCACGCGCTCGTCTCCTTGATGGTGCCGGAATATGATCCGCTGCATAAGGTGACCATCATTCCGCGTGGCCGTGCCCTGGGCGTGACCATGAACCTGCCGGAACGTGACCGTACCAACTATACCAAGCGGGAGATGGAGTCGCGTCTGGCGGTGTTGTTCGGCGGTCGCGTGGCGGAAGAGATCATCTTCGGGCCGGAGAATGTCACCACCGGTGCGGCCAGCGATATTCAGCAGGCTACCCGTTGGGCCCGCGCCATGGTGGCGGAATATGGCATGAGCGATAAGCTGGGCCGCGTCCGCTATAACGCCAATGAACAGGAGGTTTTCCTGGGCCATTCGGTGGCGCAGCAGCAGAACGTGTCCGAGGCGACCGCCCAGTTGATCGACGAGGAAATCCGCCGTCTGATCGAAGAGGGGGAGGTGCAGGCCCGCACGATCCTGACCACGCATCTGGACGATCTTCACAAGGTTTCCGAGTCCCTGCTGGAATTCGAAACCCTGTCGGGTGACGAGGTTCGGGCCCTGCTGCGCGGTGAGGAGGTGGTGCGTACCGATCCGCCGGCGCCGCGTCCGCCGGCGATGGAGCCGCCCAAGTCTACCGGCGGCCGCCGTTCATCGGTGCCAACCACCGGCGGCAGCGAGCCGGAGCCCCAGCCGGGCGTTTAGTACCAAGAACCAAGAGACATGATTCTTGAGATCAATGTTTTCCGTCATGTGCTGTACGGCTGGTCTCCGGCGACACAGCACATGACGCTTGCGACAAGCTCTGTATGATTTTTCGTGAGTAACAAACCCCCGGCACGGAAATGCCGGGGGTTTATGTTTACTGATCCCTCTGAGACGAGATTTTGCCATGCATCGTCCGCTGGCCATCATGTCCGGCAAGGCCGCCAGTGCGGCCATGGCTGCGGGCACGGCCCGCCCCCTGGCCGGGGGGCCATTGGCTTTTTCACTGTTCGAAACGCCGGATGGGATCAAGCCGGCCATATCACTGGAACCAGGACATCCGTTGGTCGTTCCCCGCGCGCCATGGTGCGGGTTTGATCTCTCCCGGCCGCTGGTCATGGGCATCGTCAATGTCACGCCGGATAGTTTTTCCGACGGGGGCGATCATGATGATTCGGCTGCGGCCATTGCCCATGGCCGCCGCTTGTTGGCGGAGGGGGCGGATATCCTGGATATTGGTGGCGAGTCGACAAGGCCCGGGGCCGAACCGGTGCCCGTGGCGGTGGAGATTGCGCGTGTGGTGCCCGTTATCCAGGCGCTGGCAGCGCAAGGGGCCGTCATCTCCATCGACACCCGCCATGCTGCCGTGATGCAGGCGGCGGCGGCGGCAGGTGCCAAAATCATTAATGATGTGACTGCCCTGACAGGCGACCCGGACAGTCTGTCAATGGCGGCGGCCCTGGGGTTGCCTGTCGTGCTGATGCATATCCAGGGCGAACCGCAGACGATGCAGGTTGCCCCCTGCTATGGGGATGTGACGTCAGAGGTCTTCCATTGGCTGGGCGCGCGAATAGAGGCGGCCATGGCGGCCGGGATCGCGCGCGAAAAAATCGCTGTCGATCCCGGCATCGGATTCGGCAAGGATCTTTCCCACAATGTGGAGCTGCTGGCCCGGACCACCACATTGCATGGGCTGGGCTGTCCCATCCTGATCGGGGTCAGCCGTAAGCGTTTCATCGCGGCCCTGTCGAAAGGGGAGGCGCCAAAGGACAGGGTGCCGGGTTCAATTGCGACCGCCTTGCACGCGCTGGGGCAGGGCGCTCAGATCCTACGTGTGCATGATGTGGCGGCAACGGTACAGGCGGTGGCTGTGTGGCAGGCCCTGCAATCGGCCTGATACCCCTGTTATCGTCATTGCCGCCGCCGCTGCCCGGCGTGCTATAAAGTGATATCCAGCCAAGGCGCTCACGGGGATTTCTGATAGATGTCGCGTAAATTGTTCGGCACGGATGGCATCCGCGGCACCGCCAATACCGAGCCGATGACTGCGGAAACCGCGCTGAAAGCCGCCATGGCGGCGGCTTTGCAGTTTCGGCGCGGTGAGCATCGCCATACGGTGGTGATTGCCAAGGATACGCGCCTGTCTGGCTATATGTTGGAACCGGCGCTGACGGCGGGCTTCATTTCCATGGGCATGGATGTGATTCTGGTCGGGCCGCTGCCGACCCCGGCTGTCGCCATGCTCACCCGCTCCATGCGGGCCGATCTGGGCGTGATGCTGTCGGCCAGCCATAACCCCTATCATGATAATGGGATCAAACTGTTCGGGCCCGATGGCTATAAATTATCTGACAAGATCGAACGGGGCATTGAAGAGCGGATGGCCCAGCCCTTTGCGGTTGATCTGGTCAACCCGCGTGATCTGGGCCGTGCCCAGCGGATGGAAGATGCATCCGGTCGTTATATTGAGGTGGTGAAGAGCAGCTTCCCCCGTGGTTTGCGGCTGGACGGGATGAAGATCGTTGTCGATTGCGCCCATGGTGCCGCCTACAAGGTGGCGCCGCGCGTGCTGTACGAATTGGGGGCGGAGGTTGTCACCCTGTTCAATCAGCCCAACGGCTTCAATATCAATGATAAATGCGGTGCCACGGCGCCGGCTGCCATGCGGGCCGCGGTGCTGGAGCATAAGGCCGATATCGGCATCGCCCTGGACGGCGATGCCGACCGGTTGATCCTGGCGGATGAGACCGGCACCCAGATTGATGGCGACCAGATCATGGCCCTGATCGGGGCCAGTTGGGCGGAAAGCGGGCGGTTGCGCGGTGGTGGCGTTGTGGCCACCGTCATGTCGAACATGGGCATGGAATTGTATCTGAAGGGGCTGGGCCTCAGTTTGGCCCGTACCGCCGTTGGCGACCGCTATGTGGTGGAGCATATGCGCGAGCATGGGTTCAATGTCGGCGGTGAACAGTCTGGCCATGTCGTGCTGTCGGATTTCGCCACAACCGGGGACGGCTTGCTGGCGGCGCTGCAGGTGCTGGCCTGCATCCGCAAGGCCGGGCGTCCGGCATCGGAAGTATTGCGGGTGTTCCAGCCGCTGCCGCAATTGTTGAAAAATGTACATTATGAAGCTGGTACTGGTGTGCAGCCGCTGGAGGATGGGCAGGTCAAGGCTGCCATCGCGGAAGGGGAGGCGCGCTTGGCCGAACGGGGCCGTGTGCTGATCCGCAAATCCGGTACTGAGCCGCTGATCCGTGTGATGGCAGAAGGTGAGGATGAGGGGCTGGTGAAGCACGTGGTGGATGATATTTGCGCTGCCGTGCGATCGGCGGCGGCCAAAATGGCGGCGGAGTGAGGTGATGAAAGGACGGGTTCTGATCATTGCCGGATCCGACAGTGGCGGTGGGGCAGGTATCCAGGCTGATATCAAGGCTGTGACGGCCCTGGATGGTTACGCCATGACCGCCATCACCGCGCTGACGGCGCAGGATACGCATGGCGTCCACGGCATCCATACGGTGCCTGTGCCGTTCCTGCTGCAACAGATGGAACTGGTGCTGGCCGATCTGGGGGCCGACGCCGTGAAGACCGGGATGCTGGCCACGGCGGAGGTGATCCATGCCGTGGCGGACACGTTGGCCACGCGCGCACCAGGGGTAAAGCTGGTGGCTGATCCGGTGATGGTTGCCAAGGGCGGTCATCGGCTGTTGGATGCCGATGCCACCGATGCCGTGCTGTCCCGCCTGCTGCCACTCGCCTGTGTGCTGACCCCCAACGTGCCGGAGGCCGAGGCACTGACCGGGCTGGATATCCGCAATATCGACGATATGCGTCGCGCCGGGCGCGACCTGCTGGCGCGTGGGGCCGGGGCGGTGCTGATGAAGGGGGGCCATATGGAGGGCCCAGTGCTGACCGACCTGCTGTTGACGGCAGAGGGGGAACACGCTTTCCAGGGTGAACGGCTGGAAACCCGCCACACCCATGGTACGGGCTGTACGCTGGCCTCTGCCATTGCCACCGGGTTGGCCCAGGGGCTGGATGTGGTGGCCGCGGTGGCGCGGGCGCGTCGCTATGTCGATATCGCCATTCGTACCGCTCCAGGATATGGCCATGGGCATGGGCCGTTGAATCACAGCCACACCGTGGGGGCCTTTGCATGAGCCGGATCGATGCCAAGCTGCTCGAGGCCTATAACGCCACATCCTATGTGGTGCTGGACGGCAAGCGCAGCGCCACCGCCCGTGTGATGGCCGTGAACGCGGAGATTGATGCCCTGTTGGAAAGGCGTGGCTCGGCGGAGATTGTCTTTGTCACCGCCTGGAATCCTAAGTCCAAGCCGGCCAGTGCCGAGGCGAACGAGAAAGCCACGGCCAAGCTGCGTGACATTCTGGAAGACGAAGACCTGGATTACCTGCCGGCCGAATTCCGCCCTGCTTCCAAGGATTGGCCGGTGGAAAAGGGCTTTGCCATTTTCGATCTGGCCCCGTTCGATGCGCTGCAACTGGCGGAAATGCTGGGCCAATATGCCATCGTCTGGCAGGGCCAGGGCCAGCCGGCCCACCTGATGTTCACCACCTTGGCGGTCTGACCCCAAGGGGCATGGAACGTGCCCCTTGGAGACCGGCCAATCGCAGATGCGTCGTGCAACAAGCCAAGGCAGCGGGTGCAGCCGCCAGACGCTCCTTTCTAGACCAAGGCGGCGCTGCTGGCGACCGGGTGTTCCATCAGGGTGGAAAGGATATCCAGCCCCTGTTCCAGGGTGCTTTCCTGTTCAATACCCAACAGGCAGATGCGCACCGCGTTGGCAACCTCCCCCCGGCCGGCGGCGAAGGCGTCGGCCGGGGTGATCTTCACACCGCGTTCCAGCGCCACCCGCACCAGATCCTCCCGTCTTATATGGTCGGGCAGGGGCAGCCAGAGATGGGTGACATCCGGGTCAGACTGGGCCAGCCGCTCGGCATTCAGGATGGCGCGGGCCAGCCGCTGGCGCTCCGCCACCTGCTGGCGACGGCGGGCAGCGATGCGGCTGGCTTCCCCGCTATCGATCAGTTCGGCCGTCACCACCATGCCCAGATGGGCTGGCGTCAACACGGTTGCCCGCAGCACCGTAGCCAGCCGGTCCAGCAATGGGCGGGGGGCGACGACATAACCGGTGCGCAGGCCCGGAAACAGGCTTTTGGAAACGCTGGAAACATGCAGCGTCACATCCGGCCCCAGGCTGGCCAGCGTCGGTACGGAGGGGGATTTCAGGAAGCCGTAGACATCATCTTCCACCAGCATCAGACCGATGCGCCGGGCCACCTCCACCAGCGTGCGGCGGCGTTCCAATGGCATGGTGATTGTGGTGGGGTTCTGCAGGGTGGGCATACAATAGAGGACATGGGCCCCGTGGTTGCGCGCCGCCTGTTCCACCGCGTCGGGTAGCAGGCCATCGGCATCCATCGCCACCGGGATCAGCCGCAGGCCCAGATGCAGGGCCAGGGATCGGATGCCCGGATATGTAAGCTGTTCCACCAGCAGCGCATCACCGGGATGGGTGACGGCGGCCAGTGCTGCGTGCATCGCCCCCTGGCCGCCGGTGGCCAGCAGGATTTGGTCATGCGCGCTTTCCAGCCCGGCACTTTCTGCCAGCCAACTGGCGATGCTGGCACGCAGCCTGGGGTGCCCCATCGGTGTCTGATAGGACATCAGGTCCAGCAGGTCCGGTTGCTGCGCCACGGCCATGGTTGCGGCCGTCAAGGCGGCACCCTCATTCCAGAGCGCCGAGCTATTGACCGACAGGTCGATCAAGCCACCCAGCGCCAGCAAACCACCCTGTTCTGACACAGGTTCCAGCAATCGACGCGGATCGCGCACAAAAGTGCCGCGCCCGACCTCCCCCCCGATCAGACCGAGCCTTTCCGCTTCCTGATAGGCGCGCGTGATGGTGCCGACCGTTACCTTCAACTCCCACGCCAGATCGCGGTGGGTAGGCAGTCGGGTGCCCGGTGCCAGCCGCCCAGCGGCGATATCATCGGACAGAGCGGTGGCGATGGCGCGGTAGAGCGGACCGGATCGGCCTTCCAGGGCGGGGCGCCAAGCGATTGTCGCAGGCTGGTTCATGATCTTCCCGTCTGGTTCGAAAATTGTAATCCATACAATGCAGCCATTTTCTGCAGATTGTCCCCATATTATGCATAGGAACGCACCGGTTTCAAGCAATGTGGATCTGCTGTGCAGGAATATCGTGGCGCCGGGACGGTCAGTAATGGAAGGATTGTGTGGTGACAATCAGGAGTCTACCATGATCGATCCCATCGCTGACGGCCTCTTTGAACATTTGTTGGCCTTGGCAGCTTATTGTATCGCCACATCCATCACCCCCGGCCCGAACAATATGATTTTGGCGGCCAGTGGCGCCACATTCGGCTTTCGCCGGACTTTGCCCAATATGGCTGGCATTACGGTGGGTTTCATCGGTCTGGTTTTCCTGTCCGGGATCGGCGGCGAAACCTTGATGCGCGCCGTGCCGTTGCTGGCTGTGCTGCTGAAATGGGCTGGCATGGCCTATCTGCTTTATCTGGCCTGGAAGATCGGGACGGCGGGCCGGACAGAGGCGGGGGCGCGTTCCAGACCCCTGACCTTTTTTCAGGCACTGGCCTTCCAGTTCATCAATCCCAAGGGACTGGCAATGGCCCTTTCTTCCCATGCCACCTTCCGTATCCCGGAACTGGGGGAATGGGGCAGCATCCTGACGGTCACGGGCATGTTCCTGCTTGTCGGGATGCCTTGCACCCTGGTCTGGGCTTTGTTCGGGAAAGGGGTGGGGCGCTGGCTACGGGATGACAGGCGGTTACGCCTGTTCAACGGTGCCTTGGGGCTGGCCACCGCTGCCAGTGCCTTGTTGTTGCTGGTTTAGGAAGGAGGAATTTCCGCTATGTCGCCCACAATCCTCTATGCAGTCGAAACCCGCCTGCGCACGGCAGAATTCATTGATGTGTTGCGCCGGTCGGGGTTGGCCGAACGGCGCCCGGTGGATGATCCCGCCCGCATTGATGCCATGCTGCGCCATGCCAACCTGATCGTCACCGCCCGTGCCGATGGGGTTCTGGTGGGGGTGGCGCGCTCGGTCACCGATTTTTCCTTCTGCTGCTACCTGTCCGATCTGGCGGTGGACAAGGCGTGGCAGGGCAGGGGTATTGGCCGGCGCTTGATGCTGGAAACCCGCGATGCCGCCAGCCGGGATATTGCCGATGATGGCGGCCGCCCGCTGCGCTGCCTGTTGCTCTCCGCCCCGGCCGCCATGGGTTATTACCCCAAGGCGGGGTTGGCCCAGTTGGAGAATGCCTTCGATTTCACCACGCTTTGATCCTGAGAGGTCCAAGATGCGGCTACCCCTTTATCAGGTTGATGCTTTCACCGACCAGCTATTCGCCGGTAACCCGGCAGCAGTGGTTCCCCTGTCGGATTGGCTGCCAGACGCGGTGATGCAGAAAATCGCAGCGGAGAATAATCTGGCCGAAACCGCTTTCATCCTGCCCGATGGTGAGGGCTGGGCCATCCGCTGGTTCACCCCGGAAGCGGAAATCGACCTTTGTGGTCATGCGACGCTGGCCAGCGCCTTCGTCATTGCCCAATTCCTGCGGTCAGGGGCCGAACTGATCCGCTTTTCCACCCAGGTTGCCGGCGAATTACGCGTCACGCGCCAAGGGGGGCTGTACAGCCTGGATTTTCCGGCCCGGCCCGGTGCGCCGGCAGAGGTGCCGGAGACGGTGCTGGCGGCCTTGGGTGCAGAGCCCCCGCAGGCCGGCTTTGCAGCCCGTGACCTGATGCTGGTCTATGACCGGGCTGAACAGGTGGCCGCGATAAAGCCGGACTTTGCCGCCCTGGCCTGCACAGGGCAGAAAATCATCATCACCGCCCCCGGCGATGATGTGGATTTTGTTTCCCGGTTTTTCGCCCCTTCCGTCGGAATCGCTGAAGATCCGGTGACCGGGTCGGCCCATTGCACCCTCATCCCTTACTGGGCATCACGGTTGGGCAAGTTGGAACTGACCGCCCGACAGATTTCCGCCCGCGGCGGCCGACTTTGGTGCCGGATGGATGGGCCACGTGTGCATATTGCCGGCCATGCCGTGCTGTTTCTGGAAGGCACAATCCATGTCTGACGTTACATTTCCCTCCCCCGGATGGCAATTTCGTCGGGATGATGGCTATTTCATCTCTGCCGATCGGGACCGGCTGGATTTCGACTTTATCCACCGTGCCCTGGCGGGAAGCTATTGGTCACCCGGTATCAGCCGTCAGGCGGTTGAAAAAGCGGCCTTCCACGCCATTCCCTTTGGTCTTTATGCCCCGGATGGCCGGCAGGTGGGGTATTGCCGGGTGATCACCGATCATGTCTCGCTGGGCTATCTCGCGGATGTCTGGGTGGCGCCGGGCCTGCGTGGCCTGGGTTTGGGCAAGTTCCTGGTGGGGACGGTAACGGGTCTGCCGGAATGGCGGCATCTGCGTCGCTGGCTGCTGTTCACAGCCGATGCCCACGGGCTTTACCAGCAATTCGGCTTTTCAGTCGTGGCGGAGCCTGGCCGGGTGATGACCCGGCCCGGCTCCACCGGTGAAAGCCGAATAGCCCAGCCTTGAGCGGCTATCCGAAATGCGTATTACCCTGTTTACCTGGTCTGAGGAATTGCGCAGAATGCCGCCGTTAATCCGCTGACACCTCGCGCCCGGGCGCGTAAAGCGGTCCGTTGGACGGTCATTTCTAGGCATTGTCGGTGGATAAGGACAAACTAATCGGAACCGTCCACACGGTCTTCGAGCTGCACAGCTTTCATGGCGACAACTGGCTTGTCGTGCGGGAATCCCCTGACCTGCGCCAGTTGGAGCCGTCGGCTGCCATGCTGGTGCAACGGGCGGAGGTGGATGGTATCCGTCTGGTACGGCGGACCGACTATATCGATCATGATTTCACCACCACTGTTACCATGGTGAAGCGTTTACGCGCCGGTGTGCAGGAGGCCGATCCGCTGGCGCGCGCCAATCCGGGCCGTGACGCCTCCTGGTGCGATCAGCCGGATGACGTGCTGGGTGATGTGCAGCGGCAGGTGATGCGGGTTTTCTTCACCAAGTATCTGGAAGAAAGGCGGCTCACCCCGCTGGAGGTGCTGACCTACGAGGTCCACGCCAAGGCGTTGGACGGGGCCGGTACGGTGGTGCAGGGGGCCTTGCAGCGCCTAGCCTCCATCCAGGTGCGTGGCACCAAGCAGACAGCGGTGTCACGCATGAAGGAACTGATGGCCTTGGCCGATAATGGCCTGGCCCGTCTGTTGCGCAATGCCAAGGCCGGGCCGGCCCTGGCCATTGGACCGGGCGGGTTGCCCTCTCTGTTCGATGCCTATAAGGGTTCCCCGGATCAACTCGTCCCGGCGCTATATCGCGCGTTGGCCGCCTATCTGGCGGATACCAAGAATTGGGTGGAAAAGCTGGATCGGTTGTTCCAGTTGGCCAACCCCGAACTGACCAGCCGCGAAATGCGGTTGCTGGACAGTTTGGCGGCGGAAATCCTGGCATCCCCCTTTGCGTTGAAGGAACTGGCCGGGCAGGAGACAACACGCCTGGAACTGGTGCTGACGGCCATCGATCTTTATGTCGGCAATCTTGCCCGTAATGGCGGGGTGGAATTGCCTGGTGTGCGCGCGCTGTCCACCTTGTTGTCGGAAGGCGCCTTGCCGCGCACCCTGGCCGAGCTTCGCCTTGGTCTGCTGCGCCATTTGCACGCAAGGCTGCCCCTGCGCAGTGACCGTGGTATCCGCGATGAGATGCAGGCCACGGTGGAGGTGTTGACCCATCTGCGCCGCAAAGCCCCCTCGCTGGCGCGGGATGAGGAGGTGCTGGAGGCGCTGTCGCAGCGGGCGGATCGTCTGATCCAGCCCGAAGCAATGTCTGAACTGATCGGGCCGATCCGCAGCACGCTGCACCGGGCCGAAACAGTATTGAGCCTGGCGGAGAGTGCACCAGGGGACGCGCCGAAGGCCAAGATCGCCACCTATTTGCGCCCGCTGATCGCACCGGAGGATATTATCCGGGAAGAGGGGAGCCGGCTGGAGGCGATCAAAACGCTGGGTACCCTGGCCCGCCGGGTGGCCATGTCGGGAATGCCGGTGGGGTTGCGGCGGGAAATGCTGGAAATTCTGGATGCTGCGATCTTTGACAGCATCCGTACAGAAATTCTCGGTAACCAGTCCATGAGCTACACAGACCGCATTCTGGCCATTATCCGCCTCTGCGGTGGTTTGCCAGAGGGGCGGGCGCGTCAGTTGGCTGGCGACCAGTTGACACAGGCGCTGAAGCGACCCGAGTTCATCTTGAACTATCTGGAGCGTTTCCCCGGTGCGCAGGAACGGCGGGACGCCTATTTCAAACTGTGCGCGGCAATGGCTGAATCGGGGCTGGTTGACAAGTCGCTGGTGCCGCAGCCCTGATCGACGGGCGGCGGTTCATTACCGGGGGCAAAGGCCCAGGCCCCAGCCCCTTTCTGCGCGGCAATGTCACCTGGATTGCGTAAGGGGCAATCGGTCAATGACAAGCAGCCGCAGCCGATACAATTATTCAATTGATCGCGCAGACGTGTCAGCAGGGTGATGCGTTCGTCCAGATCGGCCCGCCAGGCGCTGGACATGGAAGCCCAATCGGCCACCGTGACCGGCCGATCCTGTGGCAGCTTCTCCAACCTCTCCCTGATCTGCGCCAGGGGAATGCCGGTGCGCTGTGCCACCTTGATGATGGCGATCAGGCGCAACACCGACCTTGGGTAACGGCGCTGGTTGCCGGCGCTGCGCTGGCTGCTGATCAGCCCCTGGGCCTCATAGAAATGCAGGGTTGAAATCGCCACGCCGGCCCGGCGTGCCACTTCCCCTACGGACAATTCACCCCGCCCAGCCATTTTTCGTCCCCCCTTTTCCCTCCGGATAAGAAAGCGCTTTACCTCAACTATAGTTGAGGTTTTATAGAGAGACTCCCACCTCAGCAAGGGAGCTTTCATCTTGTCCCCGCCTCATCTGCCTGCCGGGCCGCGTCGTGCCGCTCTGCTGCGCCAAACAGCCTTCGCGCTGCTTGTTGTTACTTCCAGCGTTGCCCTGCTGGCCTTCTGGCGCGGTGGACGTGACGATGCCCAGGCCGGCGCGCCGGTGCCCGCCACGCCGGTGGCTGCCATCAGGGTCAGCACCACCGATGTGCCGGCAGCGCTGGAGGCGGTGGCGACGTTGCGGGCCGTGCAGGAGGTGATGCTGGCCCCGGAAGTGGCGGGACGGGTGATCGATATCCGGCTTTCCGCCGGAACCAAGGTGGCCGCCGGCGATCTGCTGCTGCAATTGCAGGACGCGCCGGAGCAGGCGGAACGTGAGGCCGTACTGGCCCGTGCCGCCTTTGCCCGTTTACAGGTGGAACGCTCCCGCCAATTGGCGGCCAGCGGAACCGAACGGCGTGAACAGCTACAACAGCGAGAGGCTGCCTTGGCGGAACAACAGTCCGAGATCCGCAGCCTGGACGCACGCATTGCCCAGAAACGGGTGACGGCACCCTTTGCCGGGCAGGTCGGTATCCGCCGGGTCGATCCCGGTCAGTATGTGCAGGCAGGCCAGGCGCTGGCGACACTGACCAATCTCGATCGGCTGTTCGTGGAATTCAGCCTGCCGCAACAGGAAGTCGCGCGCCTGACCGTCGGGTCAGCGGTCGCTATTGTCAGCGACGCCTGGCCAGGGCGCCGGTTTCAGGCTCGTCTGGCGGCGTTGGAACCGCAGGTGGGGCGGGAAAGCCGCACCATCACCGTGCAGGCACTGCTGGACAATCCCGATCATGCCCTGTTGCCCGGCATGTATGTGACGGCAGCACTGGCCTTGCCGCCGGAAACCGGGGTGATGCTGCTGCCGGCCACCGCCATCCAGACCTCTGCCCAGGGGGAGAATGTGTTGGTGGTGCGCGGGGCACAGGATGACGCTGCCGGTAGGGTGGAGATGGTGGGTGTCAGCACGGGCAGGCGGGTGGGCGATCAGGTAATCGTCACCGCCGGCCTGTCTCCGGGTGATCTGGTGGTGACGGAAGGACAGTTGCGGGTGCAGCCCGGTGCGGCTGTGGTGGTTTCCCCGTTGCGGGCGGCGGAGGTGCGTTGATCATGGCTTTCACCGATCTGTTCATCCGCCGCCCCGTCCTGTCCATCACGGTCAGCCTGTTGATCCTGCTGGTGGGGGCGGCGTCGGTGTTTCTGCTGCCCTTGCGGGAATATCCCAATATGGAAAGCGCCACCATTCAGGTGGATACCAGCTATCCCGGCGCCACCCAGGATGTGATGCAGGGATTCGTGACCACCCCCATCGCCCAGGCCATCGCTACGGCCGGCGGTATCGACTATATGACGGCCAGCTCCAGCCAGGGGCGCAGCCAGATCAAGGCCAAGCTGGTTCTGAATGCCGATGCCGACCGGGCGATGACGGAAGTGCTGGCCAAGGTCCAACAGGTGAAGTATCGCCTGCCGGAAGGGGTTTCCGATCCCGTTATCACCAAACGGACGGATGGCGCGTCAGCCATCCAATATGTCGCCTTTGTCAGTGACAGCATATCGCCCCCCCGCATGGTGGATTTTGCCACGCGCGTGGCGCAGCCCTTGATCACCGCTGTTCCGGGGGTGGCGGCGGCCGATATCAGTGGGGGCCCTGCCATGGCCATGCGCCTGTGGCTGGACCCGGACAAGCTGGCGGCACGCGGCCTGACGGCGGGTGACGTGGCGTCGGCGCTGCGGGCCAATAATGTCCAGGCCGCCCCTGGCCGATTGAAGGGCCAGGACACGGCCATCAACATCACCGCCGCCACCGATCTGCGTGATTTGGACGATTTCCGCAATATGCTGGTCCGGCGCACCGATGACGGCATCGTGCGCCTGCGCAATATCGCCACCGTGGAACTGGGCGGGCAGAATTATGACAGTACTGGCAGCACCGGCGGCCGGCCCACCATCTCCATCGCCATTTCCCCCACGCCCGACGGCAACCCGCTGGAGATTGTGAAGGCGGTGAAGGCGCTGCTCCCCGCCATCCAGCGGGCCGCACCGCCGGGGATGGAGGTGTTCAGCCAGTTCGACGTCGCCCATTTCGTGGAATCCTCGATTGAGGAGGTGGCGCAGACGCTGGTGGAAGCCATCCTTATTGTCGTGGTGGTGATCTTCCTGTTCCTGGGTTCCCTGCGGGCGGTGATCATTCCGGTGGTGACGATCCCCTTGTCGCTGGTGGGCACCGCCGTGCTGATGCTGGCCTTCGGTTTCTCGTTGAACCTGCTGACGCTGCTGGCCATGGTGCTGGCCATCGGGCTGGTGGTGGATGATGCCATCGTGGTGGTGGAGAATATCCACCGTCATATTGAGGACGGGCTGTCGCCGTTGCAGGCAGCCCTGGTCGGCGCGCGGGAGATTGTTGGCCCCGTCATCGCCATGACCATCACCCTGGCTGCTGTCTATACGCCCATCGGTCTGATGGGCGGGCTGACGGGTGCGCTGTTCCGGGAATTTGCCTTTACCCTGGCGGGATCGGTCATTGTTTCCGGCATCATTGCCCTGACCCTCTCGCCCATGATGTCCAGCCGGTTGTTGCATTCCAGGCTGGGGGAAGGGCGGCTATCCCAGGCGATTGAACGGGCTATGGCGCTGCTGACCCGGTTTTACGGCGCCCTGCTGGCCCGTACCCTGGCCGCGCGGCCAGCCGTGCTGATGGTGGGGGCGGCGGTGCTGCTGGGCATTTATGTGCTGTTCAACGGGGCCGCGCGGGAGTTGGCCCCGCAGGAGGATCGCGGCTATGTCTTTGTTGCCACCAAGGCACCGCAATATGCCAATGTCGACTATACGTCCCGCTTTGCAGCCGAGGTTGAAAAGATATTTCTCAGCTTGCCGGAATATCAAAGTGCCTGGTTCAACAATGGCGAAGACGGGGCGAATAGCGGCTTCGGTGGGGTCATTTTGAAGGAATGGGCCGACCGTGCCCGGGGTGCGGATGAAATTCAGGCTGAACTGAACCAGCGCGGGGCTGCGATTACCGGCATTTATGCCACCGCTTTCCAGCCTGCCCCCCTGCCGGCCGGCAGCGGCGGATTGCCGTTCCAGATGGTGCTGCGCTCCCCGGACGGGTTCCAGACCCTTTACAAGGCGGCGGAAAAGCTGAAGGCCACGGCCTGGTCAAGCGGGCTGTTCGCCTTCGTCGATCTCGATCTGGCGTTTGACAGCCCGGAGGCGCATCTGCGCATCGACCGCGACAAGGCGGGGCAGATGGGGGTGAGCATGGCCGACATTGCCGGCACGCTCGCCACCCTGGTCGGGGAAAATTATATCAACCGTTTCAACTGGCATGACCGGTCCTATGACGTTATTGCCCAGGTGCCGCAGGATTGGCGTCTGAATCCAGCCCTTCTTGGCCGTTATCATCTGCGCACGGGCGGCGGGCAGATGGTGCCGTTGGCCAGTCTGGTCACGGTGGAGATGCGGCCCCAGCCCAACCGGCTTCCGCAATTCAACCAGATGAATGCGGCCACCCTGTCCGCTGTGCTGGCCCCCGGCGTCACCATGGGGCAGGCGGTGGATTTCATGCGGGCACAACCATTGCCGGCGGACCTGTCGGTCGACTGGCTGTCCGACAGCCGCCAATATGTGCAGGAAGGTCACCGGCTGACCCTGTCCTTTGCCTTTGCCCTGGTGGTGATTTTCCTGGTGCTGGCCGCCCAGTTTGAAAGTTTCCGCGACCCGCTGGTCATTCTGGTGACGGTGCCGCTGGCCGTCTGCGGGGCGCTGATCCCGCTCTATCTGGGCTATGCGACCTTGAACATCTATACCCAGATCGGTCTGGTGACGCTGATCGGGTTGATCTCCAAGCATGGTATCCTGATGGTCTCGTTCGCCAATGAGATCCAGATACGCGAAGGGCTGGACCGCGTGGCCGCCATCCATAAGGCGGCTTGCGTCAGGCTGCGGCCGATCCTGATGACGACAGCGGCCATGGTGGCGGGGCTGCTGCCGCTCTTGTCCGCCACCGGGGCGGGGGCGGCCAGCCGCTTTGCCATTGGCATCGTGGTGGTGACCGGGATGTTGGTGGGGACGTTGTTCACCCTGTTCGTGCTGCCGGCCCTCTATTCCCTGCTGGCCCGCGATCACCGGGCCCGGCGGGAGACACCCGAGGGCTTGCCCGACATGGCTTGACGGTGGGTTGGCGGGAGGGAAAAACCCTCCCGCCCAGAACCTATTTGTCGGAGATGAATTTCCAACCCGTCTCTGCCGCCGCGCGTGCCACCTCCCCATAGGCAAGCGCCCGCCGGTCTGCCGCATTGCCCGCCAGGGCGCGGGCATAAACGCCCTGGCAGATGGCGGTGATGCGGAAAAAGGCAAAGGCCATGTAATAGGGCCAGTCGGGAATGCCGGAACGCCCGGTGCGCCGGCAATAGGCCGCGACATACTCCGCCTCTGTCGGGATACCCCTGGCCGCCAGATTGACGCCCACCAAACCCGGAAACTGTTTGATGCCGGCCGGCAGGTGATAGGCCATGCAATTATAGGCCAGATCGGACAATGGATGGCCCAGCGTGGCCAGTTCCCAATCCAGCACCGCCAGCACACGCGGTTCGCTGGGGTGCAGCATCAGGTTACCCAAGCGGAAATCGCCATGGGCGATGCTGGTTTCGTCCCCTGTCGGCACATGGGTTGGCAGCCATGCCATCAACCGGTCCATGGCAGGGAGGTCACTATCCCCGCGTGCCGCAATGAATTGCTTGGACCAGCGGTCGACCTGCCGGGCGATATAGTTTTCCGGCTTGCCGAAATCGCTCAGGCCCGCCGCCTGCCAGTCCACATTATGCAAGGCGGCCAGGGTGGCGTTCATCGCATCATAGGTGGCGGCGGCCTCCGCAGGGCTCAGCCCGTCCAGCGCCACATCGGACAGGACGCGCCCGTCAATATGGTCCATCAGGTAAAAGGGCGTGCCGATCACGCCGGCATCATCACAGATCAACCGGGCATTGGGCACCGGCACGCCGGAACCGGCGAGCGCCCGCATGATGCGATATTCCCGCTCAATCATGTGGGCGCTGGGCAGCAGCTTGCCGGGCGGCTTCTTGCGCAGGACCAGCTTTGTGCCATCGGTGGCGGTCAGCAGGAAGGTGGGGTTGGATTGCCCGCCCTGGAACTGGCCCACCTGCCAGGGGCCGGGTAATTCCGGCAGGTGGCGGTCCAGGAAGGCGGCCAGGGCCGCCTCATCAAACCGGTGCTGGGGCAGAACCTCAATCACGCTGGCGCTGGTCTGGCGGGCATCCGTCATGGCGTTCACTCCCCTTCAGATGACTGTGGGGTCCGCTATTGTCGCCCCACCATCGGCCACGATCAACTGTCCCGTGACGAAGCCCCCTGCCGGGCCAGCCAGCATCAGCGCCACGCCGGCGATCTCCTGCGGTTTGCCGAAGCGGCCCAGCGGCGCACGTTTACGCACGGCGCGGGCGATATCGGGATTGTCGGTCAGGGCCTTGGCGAAATCCGTTTCCACGATGCCGGGGGCGATGGCGTTGACGCGGATGTTCGACGGGCCGAACTCCACCGCCAGATTGCGCACCAGGGCCGCCTCTGCCGCTTTGGACACGCCATAGGCACCGATCACCGGATTGCCGCGCAGCCCGGCGATGGAGGAGAGCACGATCACCGATCCGTCACGCCGTTCGGCCATGGCGGGCAGCACCATGTTGCACAGCCACCAGGTGCTGCGCAGGTTGCTGCCCATGATCTTGTCCCATGCCTCATCGCTGAGGCTGCCCAAGGGGCCATAGGCCGGGTTGATGGCGGCATTGGCGACCAGAATGTCGATGCGGCCCCATTGCGCGATGGTGGTATCCACCAGATTTTGCAGCTCTTCTTTCCGCCCGATATTGCAGGGGACGGCAATGGCCTCCCCCCCGTCAGCGATGATGGCATCGCGCACGGCCACACAGGCATCCAGCTTGCGGGAAGAGATGACAACCTTGGCCCCGGCGCGGGCAAATTCCTCCGCAATCGAACGGCCGATGCCGCGCGACGAACCGGTGATCAGGGCCACCTTGCCGGACAGGTCGAACAATGGATGGGTCATGTTGGCGTCTCTCCCTTACCGCGCTGTGGTGCCGCCATCGACGGCGAATTCGCCGCCGGTCAGGAAGCTGCTTTCATCGGACAACAGGAACAGGATCATGTTGGCCGCATCTTCCGGCTCCCCCATCCGTTCCAGGGCGGCAGTACGTTCCAGCCGTCGGCGCAGGCGTTCCGGGTCGGGCGAGAGGTCCAGCATCTGCTGCACCATCGCCGTCTTCAGGAAACTGGGATGCACGGAATTGCAGCGTATATTGTACTTGTTCTGGGCGCACCACAGTGCCACCGACTTGGACAGCAGCCGCACCGCCCCCTTGGCAGAGCAATAGGCCGGCAGGTCCGGCGCGCCGCGCAGCCCGGCGACGGAGGAAACATTGACGATAGCCCCGCCGCCCGTGTGCTTCATGGCGCGGATGGCGTGCTTGCAGCCCAGGAAGACGGACTCGGTATTCACCGCATGGACCAGCCGCCAGCTTTCCAGCGTCTCTTCCTCAATATTGCGCAGCGAGCCGCAGCCGGCATTATTGACCAGCCCGTCCAGCTTGCCGAACCGTTCCCCGATTTCGGCGATTACCTCCACCCAGCGGGCCTCGCTGGTGACATCCTGCGGCAGGAACAGGGCACCTTCGCCCAGTTCGGCGGCAGCAGCCTCCCCACCGGCGACATTGCGGTCAGTGATGACCACCCGCGCCCCTTCGCGCAGCAGCACCCGGGCCGTTGCCAGCCCGATACCTGAGGCACCACCGGTTACCAGGATGATTCGATCCTGCACTCTGCCAACCATCTTTTCCTCCCCTGCCGCCAGGTGCACCGCCCCGGCGTGTCAAACGTTTGTTTGAGTGTAGGCATGAAAGGCGGGGGAGGGCAACAGGGAAGGGGGCTGGGTTACTGCAGCGGCGGGCCTGGGCAGGTGAAGAACTATATTGTATCAATCGAAGAGCATCAGTATTATATGGAATGTAGCTCAACACAAAACATATTAATGGTGTAAAAATGCCAACAATACCTTCAAAGAGTTGCGCAAATATCCTCGCACTCAAGGCTTATCTAACAAGTTTTGAGCACACTTTGGATGCAAAGCCGAACGGACAAAATATGTATAAGTTTAATGATGGACTTGTTCTTAACATTTACGAAACTGGAATGGTGGTTTTTCAAGGGAGTGGGGCAGGCTCTCCTTTGGCTCACCAAATTTCTGACCTCATAGACCAAATCAATCGACCGGTATCAGGCGCATAAGTTGTGGGTGAACCAGGTTCCGTCCCGCTCTGCGGTAGGGGGCATCGGTATCTGTTTGGTTGGTTTGGCGGACGAGTTCGGGTTCCCAGCAGTACTGTGTGAGGCAACACTAGAGCGGGCTGCGTTTTGTTGGAACTACAGCCCGCTCTCGCTTTGTCTGTCCGCGAGCAGTTTCACGCCCAAAGGCGATTCCGCCTTTGGGCGATCCGCT
>CALRQC020000007.1:0-168820 GCA_943370215.1 Azospirillum sp. RU38E | reverse complement strand
TTTGCTGGCGCTGATGCAGGATGGGCGGCGAGATAGGCTTCCACATCTTCCTGATTGACGCGGCCATTGCGCCCGGTACCGGTCAGGCGCGACAGATCCACCCCATGCCGATTGGCGATGCGCCGTGCAATGGGGGTGGCTGATATTGCTTCGTTCCGGCGTTCCAGATCGGGGTCGCTCTCCAATGCTGGGGCATCCGTCACAACCGCTGTTGCGGGGGCAGCCGGTACCGGTTCCGCCGCCGGCGCGGGGCCTTCCCCCCGGATGAAGCGGTCAATATCGGCATCCGTCACGCCCTCATCGGCGACGATGGCGATCAGGGCACCCACGGGCAGGGTCTGGCCCACGGGCGCCACAAGGCGGCGCACCGTGCCTTCCAGATCGGATTCCAGGGTGTTGACGATCTTGGCGGTTTCGATATCGACGATTTCCATGCCGCGGGAAAGGCTCTGCCCCTCCACGACGTGCCAGTTGGAAATCGTCCCTTCCGACATTTCCAGGCCCCATTTGGGCATGATGATCGGGGTGATGGCGTTCATCGCGTCGTTCCCCCTTTATCAGCGGCTGCCAAGCACTTTGCGGATGGCGGCTTCAATCTTCTCTGGTGAGGGCAGATAGGCGGCCTCCAGCTCCCGCGCAAACGGCACCGGCGTGTGCGGGGCCGTCACCTGGATGATCGGGGCTTTCAGATGGTGGAAGGCCTTTTCCGCCACCATGGCGGCGATATCAGCGGCGACGGAGCAGCGCGGTGGGCTTTCATCCACCACCACCAGCCGCCCCGTGGCCCGCACGCTTTCCAGGATGGTTTCCTCATCCAGCGGGCTGGTGGTGCGTGGGTCGATCAGGTCGCAGGTAATGCCTTCCGCTGCCAGCTTGTCGACCACACCGATGGCCAGCGGCACCATGCGGGCAAGGGCCACGACGGTCACATGCTCGCCCTCGCGCACCATGGCCGCCTCGCCAAACGGGATGGTGTAATCCCCGTCCGGCACCTCGCATTCATCCATATAGAGCGATTTATGCTCGAAGAAGATCACCGGATCATCATCGCGGATGGCGGTCAGCAACAGGCCCTTGGCGTCATAGGCGTTGGACGGCACCACCACCTTCAACCCTGGAATGCCGGTCAGCATGGGATAGATCGTCTGCGAATGCTGGGCCGCCGCATTCATGCCGCCGCCGCAGGTCATGCGGATCACCAGCGGCGTTCGCGCCTTGCCACCGAACATGTAGCGGAACTTGGCCGCCTGATTCAGCAACTGGTCCAGACAGACGCCGACGAAATCGGCGAACATGATCTCCGCCACCGGGCGCAGGCCGGTCAGCGCCGCCCCATTGGCAGCCCCGACGATGCAGCTTTCACTGATCGGCGTGTCGATCACCCGGTCTTCGCCGAACCGGGGCAGCAGCCCCTTGGTCAGGCCGAAGACACCGCCGGCCGCCTCGCGCTCACCGGAGGTGCCGCCGGCCCCGCCGGAGACATCCTCCCCCAGCACGATCACACGGGGGTCGCGTTCCATTTCAAGATGCAGGGCGTCATTGATCGCCTGGCGCATGGAAATCTTGGGCATGGGTCAGGCTCCCGCTCAATAGCTGATATAGACGTCGGTCAGAACATCGGCGGCGGTGGGGGCAGGGGCGGCCACGGCTTCGCGCACGGCCCGGTCGATCAGGTCGCGCACCTCCCCTTCCACCTGATCCAGATCGCTGCCGGGCAGGAGGCCGGTCTCCGTCACCCGCTGGCGGAAGATTTTCAGGCTGTCCTTCTCCGCCCGCAGCCGCGCCACCTCGTCCTTGGCGCGGTAAAGCTGGGGGTCGCCTTCGAAATGGCCGAAGAAGCGGGTGCATTCGGCATAGACGGCGCAGGGGCCGCCGCCATTGCGCGACAGTTCCGTGGCTTGGCGCATCGCCTCATAGACGGAAAAGAAATCATAGCCATCAGCCTGGAACACCGGCATCCCGAAGCCTTCGGTACGGCGCACCATATCCCGGCTACCCACGGCATAGCTGAAGCCGGTATGTTCGCTATAGCCGTTATTCTCCAGCACGAAGATTTTCGGCACTTTCAGCACCACGGCCATGTTCATGGCCTCGAACACGGTGCCCTGGTTGCTGGCCCCGTCGCCACTGAAGGAGACGGCGACACCGCCGGTTTTCAGCACCTTGGCGGTGATGGCGGCGCCCACGGCGATGGGGGGGCCGCCGCCGACAATGCCATTGGCACCCAACATGCCCTTATCCAGGTCGGCAATATGCATGGAGCCACCCTTGCCCTTGCACAAGCCATCCTGTCGGCCATAGATTTCCTTCATCATACCGATGACGTCACAGCCTTTGGCAATGCAATGACCGTGGCCGCGATGGGTGCTGATGATCTTGTCCTTTTCCGTCAGGTGTTCGCACACCCCGACGGCCACCGCCTCCTGCCCCGAATAAAGGTGGGTGAAGCCGGCAATGCCACCGCGCTGGATATCGACATGGATCCGTTCCTCAAACTCCCGGATCGTCACCATCTGGCGGTAGGCCCGCAGCATCTGCTCGCGGCTGATCTGCATGAAGATCTCCCTGTTGCGTCAGGCAGAAGGGGGCGGCTGTTGCGGCCGTTTCCCGCTGCCCCGGACCTTGCCCGGCACCTGAGCCGGTGGTCCGATCCTCCCGAAGAATGATTTTTGATTCACTAGTCATTGTATCTTTCCGTTATCCTTCCGTCAACGCCACTTTCCGATATTCAACAGCCGTCTGGTGGGGCAACAGCCCGGATTGCAGCGCGCCCGCAACTGTGACAAAATGATTATAGAGTCATTAGTCATGTATGCTGATGGCGCCTCCCTCCCGGACAAAAGCAAGGTTTGCCCGTGCCGCCCAGGAAAGCGAAAGCCACCGCCCCGTCGGATGAACAGGAACCGTCCACCGGCCGCCGCCGGCGGTCGGAAGCGCAGGTCCAGAAGAATGAGGAGACGCGGACGCGGCTGTTGAACGCTGCCGCCCGCGTTATCGGCAAATATGGCTATGCCGGCTGTTCCATCGCCCGTGTCGCCGCCCGGGCCAAGGTGGCGCACGGCACCTTCTATCTGCATTTCAGATCGCAGCAGGATCTGTTCGACCAGTTGCTGCCGGCCCTGGGGGCGGAGATGCTGGAAGTGATCGGCAAGGCGGTGCGCGACAGCAAAAGCCTGATCGAGTTGGAACATCGCGGGTTGGTGGCCAATTTCGATTATCTGGTGCAGCATCCCTATCTGCACCGGGTGACGTCGGAGGCGGAGCTGTACGCCCCCGTGGCCTATCGCCAATATTTTGAGGAACTGGCCAAGCCCTACAAGAAATCGCTGCGCCGATCGATGGCGGCGCAGAGCCAGCCGGCCTTCAGTGAAGACCAGTTGGATGCCGTCATCTCCATGCTGCTGGGCGCGCGTTATTACCTGCTGACCCGGTTCTGCGTGGAGGGCAACAGCCTGAAACCGCTGACCCCGGAACTGACGCAAACCTATCTGTGCTTCGTCGCCGAAGGGTTGGGCGTGAAGCTGGACATGCCGGCAGAAGCGATAGCGGCACCGGCGGCAGAGGTGGTGCCGCTGGCGCCGCGTCGTAAGCGCAAGGTGGCGGGGCAGGGGGACGATTAGAGTTTGTCAGGTTTACGCTGAATCACTCTCTACCGTCACCCCGGCGAAGGCCGGGGTCCATTTCGTAGAGCAAAGCGCCTTTGATTCTGGACCCCGGCCTGCGCCGGGGTGACGGTAGAGAAGGGACGATCGGTTCAATCTAAACCTGACACACACTAACCCCCCGCCGCCCGCGCGATCGATGCCGCCATCTCCTCCTTTGTCGGGTTGCGGCGCAGGGTCAGCCCGCCATTGACCTGGAGATTCTGGCCGGTCATGAAGCACTCGTCTGACGCCAGGAATACGGCGGCTGCCGCGATGTCCTCCGACGTGCCGATGCGGCCCAGCGGATATTCCGGCAGGAAGGCTTCTGTCAGGCCGGGAACGGCCATATGGCCCGCCGTCATCGGCGTGGCGGTCAGGCCGGGGGAGATGGAATTGGCGCGGATGCCGCGCTGCCCGAATTCATGCGCGACGACGCGGATAATGTGATCCGTGCCGGCCTTGGCCCCCATATAGGCGGCATGGTCGTTCAGCATGATGGTGGCGGTGGCGGAACTGATCTGGATGATCGATCCGCCCCGGTCCATGGCACCGATCACCGCCTGATAGAACATGAACGGCCCCTTGAACTGAAGCGCGCTCATCTGGTCGAACTCTTCCTCGGTTGTCTCCAGAAACGGCTTCAGCAGGCCCCAGCCGGTGGCGTTCAGGGCGATATCGACATGGCCCAGCTTTTCCTTCGCAAAGGCGGCCAGGGCGAAAACCTGTTCCCGGTCGGTGATGTCGCAAAGGGCTGCATGGCCGCCGATCTCCCCAGCCAGCCGTTCCAACTCCTCCCGCTTGCGGCCGGCGACCACCACCGTGGCCCCTTCGGCGGCGAAGCGGCGGGCGATGACCTGGCCCATATTGTCCCGATTGGCGGCACCGACGACAATGGCACCCTTGCCGGCAAGACGTCCCATCATGCCCCCCTTAAACCCAGTAGCGGACAGAGAAGGTGCGGGATTTGAAGGCCCAGTGGCCGTCGATCTTCACCAGGATATCGTCATATTGCCCATGGGTGCGGCGGGCCACGCCCTCGCTGTCGGTATAGGATTCCGCCGTATACATGCGGGCCGTGGCCTGATCGCCCGCCACCACAATGGAACCGGGCAGTACCAGAAACACAATATCGGGATAATGTTTCATCGCCGTCACCCAGGCATCAACGATGGTTTGCTTGCCCGAAAGCTGTTCCATCCCCGGCACATGCGGCAGGCACCAGAAACTGTCCTCCGCCCAGGTGGAGGCCCAGTCCTCGGCATTGTGCTGGTTGACGGCATCCGCATAGATTTCATTCAGCTCGCGGATGGCCAGACGGTCTTCCACCGGTCCCGTGAACGGCATTGTTTCCTCCCGATTTCCATGGATCACGGGGCCGGTTTGACCGGTCGTGATGACATATTGTTGATTTATGATTCGTTAGTCAGAATGAAGCGCGGGTCTTGGCTTGTCAAGTCCGGGCGACCGGTGAAATCCGGCTTCCTTTTGCCAAGGAAGGCCCGCAGCCCTTTCCACCGCTGTTCAACGCCGATCGCATCTGCAATCGTCATGTCCCCTGCCCCCCTTTTTCCGTTGTCCACCTGCGCCAAACGGCACTTGACCTTAAGTCTTGTCGATATGATTATGATCCATGAATCATAAGTCAATAAAGGAAGCGCCATGACCCTGATCCAGGTAACCGACCGTGATGGAACCCGGCACAGCCTTGACGCCCCCGATGGTGACAGCCTGATGGTGGCCCTGCGTAATGGCGGCCTGTCGGTGGAAGGTCTGTGCGGGGGGAACATGGCCTGTGGCACCTGCCATATCCATGTGCTGAATGCCATGGAGGGTCAGTTGCCGCCGGTCAGCGCGGATGAGGCGGCCTTGCTGGCCGACCTGCCCGATACCATGCCGCAGTCGCGTCTGGCCTGTCAGATCCCGGTGGGGCCGGGGCTGGCCGGCCTGTCCATCGTGGTGGCCCCGGATGACTGAACGGCCTTATTAGGCCGCCCCGGTTGAACCGCTGCCCCTTCCATTGCTATCATCGCCTTGAAATCAGCCTCGGCCGTCAGTCGTCCGGTGGCGAAGCAGGGTCAAGGAGTGGGGACGGTGGCGGTCAGCGCACAGGGGCGGAAACGGAAGCCGTCCGCCGAAAAGGTGGAAAAGAATGAGGCCACGCGCCTGACATTGATCGAGGCGGCGGCCAAGATCGTCGGGCGTTATGGCTATTCCGGCTGTTCCATCGCGCGGGTGACGGCCAAGGCCAAGGTGGCGCACGGCACCTTCTATCTGCATTTCAAGTCACAACAGGAACTGTTCGACCTGCTGCTGCCCACCCTGGGCGCGCGCATGTTGGACAAGATCAGCGATGCCGTGCGCAACGCCACCTCCCTGCTGGAGGTGGAGCGGCGGGGGCTGGAGGCGAATTTCGCCTATCTGGTGGCCCATCCCTATATGTACCGCCTGATGATGGAGGCGGAGCTTTTCGCCCCCACCGCCTTCCGCGCCCATGTCGACATGCTGCTGGAACGCTATGTCCGGTCGCTGCGGCGCAGCCTGAAGGACCAGGAACCGCCGCTCTATAGCGAGGCGGAACTGGAACAGGTGGCCAGTATGCTGATGGGCGCGCGCTCCTATCTGCTGATGCGGTTCTGCGCGGTCGATGGCAAGATCCGGCCCCTGTCGCCGGAGATGCTGGATACCTATCTGCGCTTTGTCGCCAATGGCCTGAAGGCCGGGCCGCTGCCCCCGATGCTGGCCGTGCCGGAAGCGGTCGCACCAGCGGCAGAGGCACCGTCCAAACCCGTCCGCCGCCGCCGGGTCACGGCGGTGACGGACGCATAGAGTCCGTTCAAGAACTTTCACTTCTTTTCCAATCTCTTAACCGTCATTCCCGCGCAGGCGGGAATCCATACGACAGCGCGGATTTTGGATTCCCGCCTGCGCGGGAATGACGGTGGAGAAAGGGCGGGGTTTCGAAAGGCAGGATAACTTTCTGGACAGACACCTAGGATGCTTGCCCGGCTGGGGCCGGGCTCAGCGCCGGCCCTCAATATAATCATTGATCATCTCGTGGAACCGGCGGACCCGCGCTTCCTGCCCGGTCAGATAGGCATCCTTGAAGCCACGGGAGCGTAAGCCCCGCTGCTGTCCCACGGCGATGGAGAGATCCTGATCGGCGACAAAGCCCAGGCTCTGGTCACCATGGCGGAAGATTTCATGTTCTGCCTCGGCCAGGGGGCGGGGGCCCACGGGGGTCATCGCCTCCGTCTGGCCCGGCACCACTGGCACCATGAACCAATGGTCGAACAGGCATTTCTCCGGATCGGTCGGGTGCGGCTGCGGCCGCAGCAACTGGAACCCGTCCGCACTCATGGTCAGGGAGACATTGGGGAACAGGGTGTAATGGTGATAGTCGGTCAACTGGTCATCATCCAGCAGATCATAATGGGCAAAGCCGCGTTCCCGGCCCAGGCATCGTTTCTGTTCCTGCAAGGCCCGGCGGGCATCGCGGGCATGGCCCTGAAAGGCGGCGGGGTCCAGATCCCAGGCGCGCAGGATATCATCCAGCGGCTGGGCTACGTCGGTGACGCTCTGCGCCCGTAATGAAGGCATCCCGCCCTTCATCCGCATCCGGTTATGGCCGGACGGGTAAAGGTCGAACAGCGTGTCCTGATAGGCATCCTCAATGAAGGTCGACAGTTCGGGATGCAGGGTCGGCAGATGGTAGCTTTCATTGAAATTGTCGTGAATGACCTTCCAATTGCAATTGACCTCTGCCGTCAGGTACAGCACGCGAACCTGCTGATCCATGCTGTATTTTTCAAATTGTGCGGCCACAGGGTCGAGATAGTGGCGCAAGGGTGGGGCTGCCGGGTCCATGTTGAACCAGACGAAACCGCCCCAGACCTCGCATTTTATGGCGGACAGCTTGACCTTGCCGCAGGGATTTCCCTGGGGGAAATCATCCGCATCCTGGACGCGGCAGGTGGTACCGGCACGATCGAACTGCCAGGAATGATAGGAACAGGTAAAGACCTTGGCATGGCCCAGATCGCCATGCACCAGCCGGTTCCCCCGATGGGGACAGACATTATAGAAGGCGGCGACCGATCCATCCTCCTGCCGGACCATCAGGATGCTCTCCTGCCCGATCTCGTGGGTGATGTAATCGCCCGGTTCCGGCAGGTCCGCGGCCCAGCCCCCGATATGCCAGACGCGCGTCCACATCCGGTCCCATTCCAGGGCCATGAAGTCCCGGCTGGTATAACGGCTGCCGGTGATGGGATCGCCGCGCAAGGGTGGCGGCGTGGGGGAGGGCTCGACGGCGGGCTGGGGCGGCTGGCTGTTGATCACGGACATGGGGTTGCATCCTCCGCTGTTCGATTGCGGCTGGGCGCCGCTTATTCATGATTGGTGAGTCATTGATCAATGTATGGCCAGCCGAACCCGCCGTCAACGACCCATGCAGGGCCGTTAGCCCAATGCCTTTGGATTGCTGATCGACAGCCGGGCGCGGGTCAGGCTGATCAGGGCCTGCCGCAAGGGTGCATCCTGTGCGGCGGCGTCGAACGTGCCGGCGTCAATGGCAGCACACAGGGCTGGGGCATCATCCCGGCCGATCAGGCCGGTCAGCGTCGCGGTGATATGGCTCCGCGCCTCCGCTGCCCGCAGATCGCGCAACACGATGGCCAGGGCGTTGGCCACCATCAGCCCGGTATAGCGGGCGTGATCGGGCAGGTTGGGCAGCAGCTCCGCCCGCAGACTGGCCAGGGCGGTTTCCAGCAGGTTCTGGGTGTCTGGCAATTCGCGGATCATGCAGCCGCCTCCATCTGGTCGATTTCCTGCAACATGTCATGGGCGATCTCCGGCAGCATCCGGCCGGTCAGCGCCAGTTCCAGTGAAGGCTCCGCACCAGAGACATGGCGCATTGCCTGCTGTACCGCGATGGCGGCCCAGCGCAGATGGGCCATCACCTCCCACCAGCGCACAGCCTGATGGTCGACAGGGCGGCCGGCGGCCGCTTCATAGCCGGCATAGAAATCGGCGCGATCGCCGATGCCGCCGGCCTCCCGGTCGCGCCGGCCAAAACGCCAGCAGGCGGCACAGAACCAGCCAATATCCTCCATCGCGTCGGACCAGCCGGCAAACTCCCAATCGATGATGGCGGTCAGTTGGCCCGCCTCCACCAGATAATTGCCGGTGCGGTAGTCGCGGTGCGACAGCACAAGATCACCCACCGCCGGCCGCCGCCGATCCAGCCAGCGCAGCCCATAGGCCAGCGCCGGATCAAGCCCCGCCATCTCCCCCAGCCAGCCGCGATAGGCGGTCAGGCAATCATCAATCAGGTCGCCTGCCGGCAAGGGCAGGAAATCCAGTCCCGGCGCACCGGGGCGGATGCGGTGCAGCCGGCCCAGTTGCCGGCCCAGATCATGCGCCAGGGCGGGCGAGGGGGCTTCCTTCACCAGCCGGTGGCCGGCAGCCACCCCGCCCGCCCGCCGCATGATGTAGAAGGGGGCCCCCAGCAAAGCACCATCGCCTTCCACAAAAAGCGGTTCCGGGGCGGTGACGCCGGCATCGAAGGCCGCGCGCAGCACGGCCGCTTCCTGCGCCTTGGACAGGCTGGCGGAAACACCGCTGGGCGATCCGGCGCGGAACACCACCGGCTGACATCCGGTGAAAGGACCGCCCTCAATGATCAAATCCATCGCCAGATTGACGGAGATGGCACCGCCTGACAGGCGGCGCACATTTTCCAACCCCACCGTTGCCGCACCTGCCTGCCGAGCCAGCCAGTCGGCAAGGCCCTGCAACTGTGTGGGTGACAGGGAAGCGGTGCTCATGACCACCCCCAGAAGGTGTCACCTTCGGCCAGATAGGACCGGCTCAGCACCATCTTGTGCACCTCCGAGGCGCCATCGACCAGCCGCGATTGCCGCGCATAGCGGTAAATCCATTCCAGCACCGTATCGCGGGAATAGCCGCGCGCGCCGCAAAGCTGGATGGCGGTATCCACGGTGCGCGACAGCGTGTCGGCCACCTGTACCTTGGCCATCGACACTTCCTTGCGGGCGAAATGGCCGCCATCCAGCGCGGCGGCGGCCCGCATGGTCAGCAGGCGGGAAATCTCGATCTGCATCGCCGCTTCGCCCAGCATCCACTGTACCCCTTCATGCTCGGCCAGCGGCATTCCGAAGCTGTGGCGTTCCTTCACATAGGCACCGGCAATTTCCAGGCAGCGCTTGGCAAGGCCGGTCCAGCGCATACAATGGGTCAGCCGGGCGGGGCCCAGGCGGATCTGCGTGGCTTTCAGCCCGTCGCCGACATTCATCAGCACGTTTTCGTCGGCCACCTCCAGCCCGTCGAAGATCAGCTCGCAATGGCCGCCATGTTCCTCCGGTCCCATGATGGGGATGCGGCGTTCAATGCGCCAGCCGGGCTGGTCGCGATCGAACAGGAAGGCGGTCAGGCCCTTGCGCGGATCGTCAGAGGTGCGGGCCAGCAGGATGAAATGCTGGGCGACACCGGCCCCGGTAATGAACCATTTATGGCCATGGATCACCCAGCGCCCGTCGCGGCGTTCCGCCCGGGTGCGCATCATCGACGGGTCGGACCCGCCACCGGGATGGGGTTCGGTCATGGCAAAGGCGGAGCGTACCCGCCCTTCGACGATGGGGTCCAGCCAGCGGCGCTTCTGCGCCGCTGTGCCCACCTGATTCAACAGCCGCATATTGCCATCATCGGGGGCGGCGGCATTGAAGCAGACGGGGCCGAAGATGGAGCGGTTCATCTCCTCATAACAGGCGGCAAGGCCGGTGAAGGGCAGGCCCTGGCCGCCGGCTTCCTGCGGCAGTTGCAGGGCCCACAGGCCGGCCGCCTTGGCCTTGGCGCGCAGGGCCGCCAACGGCCCGTCGGCAATATTCTCATGCGCGTCCCATTGGCTGCGGTCCGCCTCCACCGGCAGGATTTTCGTTTCCACGAAATCCCGGATGCGGCGGCGATAATCCTCCAAGGCGGGGGGCAGCGTGAAATCCATGGCGAGGGTCTTTCAAAAAAGAGCGAGCGCTCGTTTTATATCGCCATTCGGCGTCGCCGGCAATGGTTGTTCATGCTATGTCGGGCGGCGAAGGGGGCCGGTATGGACAGTTACAGCACGTTCCAGCAGGAATTTGACCTATCGATGGAGGCGCTGTGCCGCCGCATTCTGGAGCGGCATCAGGCAACCATCCGGGTGCGCAAGGCCGAGACGGCGGTGGCCAATCTGGCGCGGATCATTGAAACCACCCTGGTCCTGTCCAACCGCAACGGCTTCCATCCCATGTCGCTGCGCGACCTGTCCGAACAGTCGGGCCTGTCGATGGGCGCGCTCTATAGTTATTTCGACAGCAAGGACACGTTGCTGTTGATGATCCTGGGGCAGGTGGTGGATGCCATCGGTCTGGTACTGACCGCACCGGATGTGGCGATGGGTGATGCCCCTGCGCGCCTGCGCGCACTGATGGCGCGCCATGTCTATCTGACCGAAGCCATGGGCCCCTGGTTCGTCTTCGCCTTCATGGAGGCCAAGGCCTTTGGCAAGCAGGGGCGCGCGATGGCGGTGGAAAGCGAATTGTGGACGGAGGGGCTGCTGCGCGACGTTATCGCCACTGGCATCGCCGCCGGCCGCTTCCGCCCGGTTGATCCGACCATGGTGGCGACCCTGATCAAGCCGATGCTGCAGGATTGGTATGTGAAGCGGGCGAAATACCGCAAACGCGGGGTGGGGCCCGACGCATTCATCAACCTGCTGAGCGACATGGTTGGGGCGATGTTGCGCCCCTGATGTTTGTAATCCTGGTTCTGTCCGTCGTCGTTTGTCACACCGGTCATTTGTGACGTGGCGATGGGGCCGCTTGGAATGCAGGTTCAGCCCATCTTCTGGCAAACCTCATCAATCCCGGTCCCCAGCTCCGCCTGCCGAAGCGCAAATTCAATCTGTTTGTCCGTAAATCTCGACTTCTTCACCGCTCGCCGCTCTCTTCTACAAGGTCAGTCTTAAGGCCGAACGACTCTCATTCAAATCGGTGTGGTTTTTTGGGCAGCGGGCAGGGGCAGTGTATTCCTGGCGACGAGCATCATTTCCGCCAGCGGTCGGGCGCCGCCTATGCACTGTCAGACAACAAGCAGTGACCTGATAGGCAAACTCTCCGGCAAACCCATTCTATTATCGAGAACAGGGCCGATCAGTGAGCCTTGGCGACTTTTAACGCCCTGGTTCATTCGAACGCCGTCAGATTCATGAAGGAGCTCACATGAGCATTGGCAGCCTTTCCCGGCCCGTTGAGGGGGGCCCTCGTGAGGGGGGTGACGGCTATCTGCTGCAAAGCGAAGCCGATCTTGCCAAGGCCGTGACTTATGCGGTTGAGCGCAGCACGGCGCTGGGGGCCGGGGGCGCCATCGCCCGCGTCAATGAGGGCGGCGGGATCAGCATCACCGTCGCGAATGGCGAGGTCGAAAACGCCGTTCGGGATGGCAATCAAAGCCTTCAGATCACGGTGTTCCTGGAAGGGCGCACCGGGATGGCGTCGACAGAGTCGTTGAGCCGCAACGCCATTGACCGCGTGGTCGAGCAGGCCATCAGCATGGCCCGCCAGCTTGAGCCCGATGAAGAGGCGGGGCTGGCTGATCGTGATACCCTGGCGTGGGAGAGCCCGTCGGTTCCGCTTTTTGCGCCGTCCGGCCATAACGCCATGGAACTGACCGATGCCGCCATGGCCATTGAGGCGGCGGTGAAGGCCACCGCCACCGCTGATGCTGTCCGGGTGTCGGAAGCGGGTGCGGCCAGCCAGGATGCCCGGTTCGCCCTGGCGACCAGTCAGGGCTTCTGCCGCACGGGCAGCAGTTCCATGCAGCATCGCTGGTGCCAGACCATCGCCCAGCGCGGCGATGAGATGAAGCAGGGCCACTGGTCATCCAGCGTGCGCCGGATCGAGGAGCTGGAGAGCGCGGAGCAGGTCGGCCATCTTGCCGCCAAGCGGGCCCTGGACATGCTGGGCGCGGAGGGTCTGACGACGCGACGCGCCCCGGTGCTTATCGATGCCACTGTCGCCGCCAGCCTGGTGCGGGAGATGTGCGGGCAGTTGAGCGGCGGCGCCCAGTTCCAGCGCATGACCTTCCTGCCCGATGCGATGGGGCAGGTGCTGACGACCGCGCACCTGAGCGTCACGGAAGATCCGTTCGAGCCGTTCGGCCTGGCCAGTGCCGCCTTCGATAGCGAGGGCGTCGCCGGCACGCGCCGCGACATCATTCGCGATGGCGTGGTGAAGGGGCTGTTTCTCGACACGCGCATGGGGCGCAAACTGGGCCGTGCCTCCACCGGCAATGCCGGCGGGATGCGCAACCTTGCGCTGATCAGCAGCCTGACCGCCCCCACCGACGATCTGACCGCCATGTTGCGCAAGATGGGCACCGGCCTGTGGCTGACCCGCTTCATGGGCGGCGGCTCCAACCCCGCCACGGGCGTCTATTCCCGCGCGGCGGCCGGTTTCTGGGTGGAGAATGGTCAGGTGACGCAGGCCGTTCAAGGCTTCACCGTCGCCGGCAATCTTCAGGAAATGTTCAAGGCGATCGTTGCGGTTGGTGCCGACACTTACCGGGATGGTGCCATCCGGGTCGGCTCGATCCTGCTTCCCGACATGCAGATCGCCGGCCGGTGATCGTGCCGTCAAGACGAAGGAATTGATGCAAATGTCTCTCACCGCTGCTGATCGTCTGACGCGCGCGCAAACGCAGCTTCTTGCTGCCAACGATCTCGACATCAACACGCTGCAAAACGGCCTCGCCAATCTGTGGGGGCGGGGCGCCGATTATGGCGACCTGTATTTCGAGATGACGACCCGCGATACCTGGTCGCTGGAACGCGGCAAGGTGGCGCGCGCCGCCTTTGGCATCTCGCAGGGCATCGGCGCCCGCACCGTCACCGGCGAAAATACCGCCTTCGCCTATTCCAGCGACATCAGCAGCAAGGCGATTGACGCCGTTACCGCCGCTGCCCGCGCCATGCAGTCCCATGGTCAGGATGTCGCCGAGACAGGCCGGGGTGTTGAGATCAAGGGGCTCAACCAGGATTCCCAGGCCTATTCGACGCTTGAAGCCGCCGGTGGTATCGATACGATCCAGAAGGTTGCCCTGCTGCGCCGGCTGGATGACTTGGCGCGCGCCGTCGATCCGCGCATCACCGAGGTCAATGCCCAGTTGGCTGTCGAGGATGCGACGATCCTTGTCTGCGCGACCGATGGCACATTGGCCGGCGACATCCGCCCGCAGGTCCGCGTCAATATTTCCGTCGTGGCGGAGGGGAACACCCGGCGCGCCTCCGGCTCGGCCGGGGATGGCGGCCGGTTCACGCTGGGTGAATTTAATGACGGTCGCCTGGAGAAAATGGTCCGCAAGGCCACGTCGATCGCGCTGACGAACCTGGAGGCCATCCCGTCGCCCGCCGGTGAAATGACGGTGGTGCTGGGCAACGGCTTTCCTGGTGTCCTGCTGCATGAGGCGATCGGCCACGGGTTGGAAGGCGATTTCCACCGCAAACGCGAATCCGTGTTCAACGGCATGATGGGGCAGCGGATCGCCGCACCCGGCGTCAATGTCTTTGATGACGCGACCGTGCCCGATGCGCGCGGCTCCCTGAATATCGATGATGAAGGTGTTGTCGGACAGCGCACGATGCTGATCGAGGATGGCCGTCTGGTCGGCCTGATGCAGGACAAGACCAGCGCCCGGATCATGAAGGACCGGATGACCGGCAATGGTCGCCGGCAATCCTATGCCGATCTGCCCATGACCCGGATGACCAACACCTTCCTGGAACGTGGGCCCTACGCCCCCGAAGAGATTATCGCGTCGGTCAAGAACGGCATCTATGCGGTGGAGTTCAGCGGCGGAACGGTCGATATCACGTCGGGGCAATTCAACTTCTCCGCCGAGAAGGCCTTTCTGATCGAGGATGGCAAGGTGACGGCCCCGATTGAGGGCGCGACCCTGATCGGTGTCGGCAACGAGGCACTGAAGCATATTTCCATGATCGGCAATGACCTGGAGCTGGGGATCGGCTTCTGCGGCAAGGCCGGCCAGACCGTGCCCGTCTGCGTGGGGCAGCCGACGATCCGCATAGACAATATCGTTGTCGGTGGTGCAGGAGCCTGATGATGCGAGCCAAACCAAACAACGCGGCCCCCCGCCACAGCAAGGTTCTGATCATCGGGTCGGGCCCGGCCGGTTACACGGCGGCGATCTATGCCTCGCGCAGCGCCTTGAACCCGCTGCTGATCGAAGGGCCACAGCCCGGCGGCCAGTTGACCATCACCACCGAGGTCGAGAACTGGCCGGGTGATGCCAGCGTGCAGGGGCCAGACCTGATGCTGCGCATGGGCAACCACGCCCGGCATGTCGGTGCGGAAGTCATCGCCGATTATATCGTCGATGTCGATCTGACGCAGCGGCCCTTCGTGGCAACCGGCGATATGGGCGACCGCTACACGGCCGACAGCCTGATCATTGCCACAGGTGCCAATGCGCGCTGGCTGGGCCTGGAAAGTGAAACGCGCTATCGCGGGCAAGGCGTGTCAGCCTGCGCCACCTGCGACGGCTTTTTCTTCCGGGGCCGGGTGTGCGCCGTCGTCGGCGGCGGCAACACGGCGGTGGAAGACGCACTGCATCTGGCCAATTTCGCCAGCGCGGTCTACCTGATCCATCGCCGCGACAGCCTGCGCGCCGACAAGACCAATCAGGCCCGCCTGTTTGCCCACCCGAAAATCAAGATCATCTGGAATGCCGAGGTCGCCGAGGTTTTGGGGAATGGCAGCAAGGTGACGGGTGTCCAGCTCAACCACCCGCTGACCGGCGCGCAATCCACCCTGACCCTTGACGGCCTGTTCGTCGCCATCGGTCATAACCCGGCGACAAGCCTGTTCAAGGATCAGCTCGCCATGGACGAGGATGGCTACATCCTGGTCACGCCGGGGTCGACCGCGACCAGCGTGCCCGGCGTGTTCGCTGCCGGTGACGTGCAGGACAAGCATTTCCGGCAGGCGGTGGTGTCGGCCGGCATGGGATGCATGGCGGCCCTGGAAGCCGAACGCTACCTGATCGATCAGGCCGCCGATGCGGCCTTGGCTGAGAAAATCGCCCCCTGATCAATCTTCACACTATCGGCGCCGGTTGAACCGGCACCCGAAGGAGGGAACACCCCATGTCCAAGCTCAAGGATGTCACGACTGAAGCCTTCGAGGCGGAAGTCCTTCAGTCGACTATTCCGGTTCTGGTCGATTTCCATGCCGTCTGGTGTGGCCCCTGCAAGGCGTCGGCCCCGGCGCTGGAGGACGCGGCCCGCGAATTCGACGGAGAGATCGCCTTCGTCAAGGTTGATGTCGATCAGGAGCCGACGCTGGCCCAGAAATATGACGTACAAGGGGTGCCGACCTTCATCATCATCAAGGATGGTCAGCCCGTGGAACGTTTTCAGGGCATGGTGTCGCGCGGCAAGCTGGCAACGGTGCTGGAACCCTTTGCGGGGGCCGGGGAATGAGCATTTACCGGGCATTTGGTGACGCGGCCAAGCGTGCTGCCCTGATCGCCGACATTCGCGAAAAAGGGCCGATCTATCAGGCGTGGCTGACCCGCGCCTCGGTGGAGGGCGATATCTCGGTCCTGTCGGACGATTATGGCCTGCACCCGGCCCTGGCGCGATTGCTGCCGGCGCTCGGCGCTTTCGGGGAAGCGGAGGATGCGACCGGCTTTTATGAAGCCCTGCTCAACGCCATCCCCGTCGGGGCGGAGACGGGCGCGCTGGCGCGGCAAACCCTGCTGCTGGCCTGGAACGATCCGGTCTATGGCCGTGCGAACGTCATCAAGCCCGGGCCACTCCACGCGGCGTGCGAAGGGGTCGTTGATCTGGTGACCCAGTCGATCGACAAGCCCATCGACAAGAAGGCATGGCGCGCCACACGCACCGCCCTGGCGGCGATGCGCAATGCGGATACGCGTGCTGAACGGGCGGTCGATCTGGTGATGTCGCTGGCCTGGGATCTGGAACAGGCCCCCGGTGCGGCCCATGACGTGATCACCGCCTGGTCGGCGGCGGTCAATATCGAAGCCGACGCCTCTGACGAGGATTGCTTCTCCGATGCGGAGAATGAAACCTTCCAGGCGGAGATGAACAAGATCAACGAAGAGGCGATGGAGGCCCTGTCCAAAACGCAGTCGCTGGACAGCATCGATGTTGAGGCGTTTTTGGCCGAGGTCGAACGGGTCTGGGCGGCGGACCCGGTGCGCAACGCGCTGAAGCAGCGGTCGATGGCACGGCGTGCCCGCTCGAACGCCAAGATGGCCCTATGGCGCGCGGCCATTCAGCAACAGGTTCTCGACCTCGCCAGCGCAGCATTCCGGTCCCGGAATGCGTCCCCGTCCGGGGCGCAGCCGGCTCAATCTCTCAGCCGATAACAGGTCTGATGGCAACGATCCGCGCGCAGATAGCTTCCGTTTTCGCCGCCAATCCGATCCTCGGATTGCGCGGTGGGGCTGGCTTGCACGTTGACAGCGTGCTGCGTGACATCGCTGCCATCCATCATCTTACCAGTGACGCCTTCGCCTTTTCACTGGAAGGGGCGACGGCGTTCGGTAGGCCGGGCTTCTGCGCCCACATCATATTCATGCGCTCCGGTCAGCTCCGCATGGTTCAGACCGGCCATAGCCGCACGCTGACCCAAGGGGACATCTTCGTCGCCTGTGCCTGGCGACCGATGACGCTGGAGGGGACAGATGACCTGGACGCCCTGATCATTACCCTGCCCGCCTGGTGGGCCATGCAGCGGTTCCTGGACGGATTGCTGATCCTGCCCGACCTTTATGTCGGCAAGGATTATTTCGCCACGCCGATCATGGCGAAGCTGGCCGGGACGATCTTCGACCTGCCGAATGACGACGCGGTTTCGGCGGCCCAGGGGTTGACGATGATCGCTGACCTGATGCGCACGGCACTGGCCGCCTGCGTCGATACCGCCAAATCGCTGCCGCGCTGGCAGGGGCGCATCGGGGGGATCCTCGAATTCATCATGCGCAACCTCGATACGCCGGGCGTTTCGGCCCATGACGCGGCTGCCAGCCTCAAATGCTCTGTGCGGACGATCTATAAGACCTGTGCCAGCCATGGCACCAGCTTCAACGCCTTCCTGAACGAGATCAGGCTGGTCACGGCGCAATACCAGCTCATGCACACCAACGATCGCGTCTCTGAAATCGCCTACGGCGTTGGCTTTTCCAGCCTGTCCCATTTCGCACACCTGTTCCGTGCCCGCTTTGGCGTCTCTGCTAAGGCGATGCGGCAGGGGCGCAGTGCCTACCTCCCGCATTGAGAAGCGCCATGCCACAGGAAACGCTCCGACGGTCGAAGCAGAGGGATGGGATGGCGCTGAACCGGGTGCCGGCCGTGACCGGCCTTTTCCGCAATGGCAAACCCGGCGGGCCCCTCAGCCCACTGGGGCTGTTTTCAACGCCGGGTAGATAAGCGATGGCACGGGTCGGAAGCGAACGAGCATTGTGGCTGGCGCAGCACATCCTGCCCCATGAACCCTGTCTGCGGGCCTGGCTGGCCCGTCGTCGCGTCGTTGAGCTGGAGATCGACGATATCGTCCAGGAGGCTTATGCCAGGCTCGCCTCCATGGACAATGTCGAGGGCGTGCGCAATCCGCGTGCCTATCTTTTGCAGACCGCCCATTCGATCATCTGCACGCATCTGCGTCGCGCCCAGGTCGTATCGATCCGGGCGGTGGACGATACCGAACTCTCGCGTTTCGAATGCCAGGATGCCTCGCCGGAAAGCACAGTCTGCGACCGTGACGAACTGCGGCGGATCGGCGACATCGTTGCGGGCTTTCCAAAGCAGGTTGCTGCCGTTTTCATCCTTAGGCGCATTGAGGGGCTGAGCCAGCGCGACACGGCAAAACGCCTCAACCTTTCTGAAAGCTCGGTGGAAAAAAACATGGCCAAGGGCATCCGCCTGTTTATGGACACAATTGCGCTTTCCGGAATATCGTCGTCCGGCGCGTCTAATAGATGTGATGAAAAAAACATTGGCGCAGATGGAAGACCGCGAAAGAAGTGCCCGGATTGATGATGCGGCCGCCTTATGGGTTGCCCGCATCGAGGCGCGCCCACTTTCCCCTGAGGAAGAGAGCGAGCTTGACACGTGGCTGGCGGCGGACATTCGTCGCCAAGGGGCCTTTGCCAGAGCCTGGGCCGCATCAATTCACATGGCAAAGGCCCAAGCACTCGGCCGGGATTTCTTCACCGATCCGGATCAAAACTAAACTGCCTTCGTGACGGTTCCGGTGGTTGGCGCCGTCGGCACGTTGCGTGCCTCAGGCGCGCTGCCTCCGCTTCACCCCACAATAGACTGGGTCGGGTGGGGAAAAGACCGGGGTCGCGCGTCTCCCCTTTTGGGGCCTTCGAACCGGCGGTTGGAAGGAAATCTATGCATTCCCCCCTGTGAATTTCAAAGGAGCGGCGGCCGTGTCACTTAGAGCGTTTCTTGGCGATCCAGCCCTGAAGAATGAGACGCTGAACCGCGTCCGGGAAGGTTGGGAAGCCCGGCAGATCATCCCGTTGATCTACCTGAAATGGTCAAGCGGTGCCGGTGTCGCTTCGCTGGCCGGCACCATCGCCCAGACGCAGGATCCCGGCCTGTTCGTGGCCCGCACGGGGCTGCCACTCGAACTCGCGCTGCTTTGTGAGATATTGATCAATACCGGGATTACCTTTGAGGATGACGCGGCGTCGCCGCGTGGCTTCACCATGTCCGGCGATGCGCGGATATGGTCATTCGGCATGGAATGGTTGGAGGCCATCACCGTCGATGATGATCTGAGCGATGTCGCCACGCGCTTCCTGTCGGTCTTTCTGAAGCAAATTCTGTCGGATGATTTTCCCCTGTCGGCAAATATCGATCCCGCCGTGCGGTCGGTTGCCCAGGAGATCCTCCGGCTTTGGGAAGGCGAGAGCGGCGGTGAACCGGTCCCGGCCAGAGCCTGGCGCCCCGTTCGCGCCAACGCCCTGCGCGCGTCGGAGGGCAGTGGCGATCCGGCCGGCTATGCGGTGTCTGACCTTGTTGAATCACTGGCATGGCCCCGTGCCGAGATTGCGACGGAACTGCCTGTCATTTACCAGAAATTCCTACAATCCTGCCTGCAGGTGATGACGGCGACGTTCCTTGCGCCGCAGGATCGGACTGACTGGACCCAAAGCCAGGTTGCACAGCGGGAACTGCGCCGCGTCCGAACTGAGCCGCAGTATGCCGATCTGTCTGACGAGGAGCTGCTGGATCGCCATCCGGAGATCAGACAGGCCATGCGGGCCCCCCAGCAGCCGGAGATGGCGGCCCGGATGGATAAGGCCAAGCAACAGGCCCGCGCGGCCATGGGGCCGTTTTTGTACCAGCAGATGGACGGGCTGTTAAATCTGCTGCGGCGGACGTCTGACTGACCTGTCGCAGCGTGCTGCGCACGACCCAACCCAACGCATTCCAACTGACGCTGAGACGGTACGCCAGATGACCGATAGCTATGTGACCGATCCATCCGCGCAAGATGCCGTAAGAACGGAGAAGCCACCTGAGGTGCCCCCCGGTACGGTCTGGCTGCATGTAAAATACGGTGCCGCCATGATCTGGCGGTACATCAAGGCGGACCCGTTGCTGGGTATCCCGCTGATTGCCTATCAGTTCTTTCAAAGCACTGCGACGGTGACGGTGCTGTTGAAGATGCAGCTTGGATTTTCGGCCATCGTCAATGCGCTGGCCGCCAAGAATGGCGCCATCATTTACGGGTTTGTCTGGGAAATTCTCATGTATGGCGGGGGCTTGGCGCTCCTCGGCGTGATCGGCTCCTGGACGCGCCTGGCCCTGCGGATGCGGATGCGCAAGGCGCTGACCACCCGCCTGCTGGATGGCTGGATGGCGGGCAATCGCTTTTTCCATCTGGAACGCCGCACCGAAATTGATTACCCGGAACAGCGTATCCAGGAAGATGTCTACACCTTCGTTGAGAAGGTGACGATGGTTGGCGTGTCGGTCGTCGCCTCTGTGTTCGGCGTCTTTCTCTATACGTCGGAGCTTTGGCGACTGTCCCCACCCCTGGTTATCAAAGAGGTGGGCTTGACCGAGCCCGTTCCTGGTCTGCTTGTCTACGTGGCTTTCGCCCTGGCAATCGGCATGACCTTTCTGGTCCACTGGGTCGGGCGTCTGTTGACGCGTGCGGAGGTGGTGCGCCAGCGGCTTGAAGCACAGTTCCGTCTGGAAATGCAGTCCATCAGAGGCAATGGGGAATCCATTGCCTTCGCGCGTGCCGGCGGGATCGAACGCAAGCGTCTGGCCAACACGTTCCAGCTCATCATCGCCAATTGGCGATCCTACACACATGCGAACATGCGGATCACGCTGGTCACCGGGCTGCCGGATACCTTCATGTTCCTGTTTCCCTATCTGATCTGCATTCCCTTTGTGCTGGATGACAAGATGCAGATCGGGGATATTCAGATCGTGATGGCGTCATTCAGCGCCGTCTATATGGGTATCAGCGCCATCGTGACGCAGTATAGCGAACTGGCCATTCTGCGGTCGGCGGTCGCCCGTCTGCATCTATTCGATCAATTGCTGGCCATGCCGCTGGATAGCGGCATTCACGTGGAGGAGATCGCCGATGAACGGGTTGGCGTTCATGGGCTGAAGGTTGCGTACCCCAACGGCGATCCGATGGTTTCTCTGGACGCGCTTGAGATTGCGCGGGGACAGCGGTTGCTGGTTCAGGGCAAATCCGGGGCGGGGAAGAGCACCTTGCTGCGCAGCATTGCCGGCCTTTGGCCTTACGGTGCCGGCGATGTGCAACTCCCCACGAAGGCCAGGATCGCCTTCCTGCCGCAGCGCAATTACATGCCGGATGGCACGCTGGCCAGCTTGATGTCCTACCCTGACTCACCCGAGATGCACCGCGATGAGGAATATATCGCCTTGCTCGGGGAATTCGGGCTGGCGCGGTTGGCGTCGCAATTGCACAGCTACCAGCCGTGGAGCCGGATCCTGTCACCGGGTGAGCAGCAACGGGTGGCGGCGGCACGGGCCATCCTGGCCCGGCCTGATTTCCTTTTTGTTGATGAAGCGACCAGCGCGCTCGACGCCCAATTGGAGGAGAAGCTTTACAAGGTCCTGGTCGAACGGTTGCCGGGTGCCGCGATCATTTCCGTCGCCCATCGGCAGAGTGTGGCCGTTTATCATGACCGCAGCCTGATCATTGAAAATGGCGTGGCGACAGTGAAGCCGCTCCACCACGGTACGGCCTGAACAGGATGCGGGGGCCGCCCCTGGTGGCGGCCCCCGCATCCTGGCGGAAAACATGAAACAAACCGTAATCAGCGACCCGGATGAAGTTTTGTGACATTTCCGATGAGGGAATGGCAGCGATCATGCGTCTACCTTCCATCAGGGAGCGCATTGTCTTGCAGAAAACGGGGAGCTCTATGGGTATCAAGAATGGGTACTGGCGTATGAAGCCTTGGTTTGGCGTGAGCGCTTTCGCACTGGGAATGGCCCTTGCGGCACAAACAGCGTACGCCGACGCCAATGTCGGTAAAGCGCCGGAAGAGCCGTTCGAAGGGCTGGCCGAAATTCTGGTGACCGCGCGTCGCAGCTTGAACACGGATATCCGCCGCAGCGAAGACGACATCCAACCGTATGTCGTCTTCGGGTCGGAGGAATTGGCCCAGAGCGGCGCACAGAATGTCGAGGATTTTCTGCAGTCGCGGCTGCCGATGAATACCACGCAAACCACCCAGTCGCAGGCGGGGCCGCCGACGTCGGTGGCCGGTCGCCTGGATCTGCGCGGGTTGGGGGCGGATGAAACGCTGGTGCTGGTGGATGGTCGCCGGCTTCCCAGTATTCCGACGGGGGATTCCTTCGGGCAGCCGAACATCAACGGCATCCCGATGTCCCAGATCGAGCGCATCGAGGTTCTGCCCACCACGGCCAGCGGGATTTATGGCGGCGGTGCCACGGGTGGCGTGATCAACGTCATCCTCAAGCGCAACTATTCGGGTGTGGATATCGAGGCCCGATACAATAACGCGCTGGATTTCGCTGCCGGGCAGAGTTATTTCGCCGTCAATGGCGGCACGACGCTGGAAGATGGCCGCACCCGGATCATGGGGGCGGTCTCCCGGTCACAATCCAGAACCTTGCTGGCCAGTGACCGGAGCTTCTTGCGCCGCGGCACCCAGTTGCAGTTTCGCAATGATCCCTTGAATGCGACCTTCCTGCTCGGCGGGCCGAATATCTGCGCCACCGTCGACGGTTTTGACTGCGCTACGGACGCATTGGTGCTGAAAAGCGGCGCCGCGCTCAAATCCGCCGTGACGAGCATTCCGGATGGCTATAAAGGAAGTGCTGCCGATCTGGCGGCGCGTGCCGGCACGCTGATCAATGATCGCTCCGACCTGCCGATCTGGACCGGGCCGGAGGTCACGACCTACAACCTTAATGTCCGGCGCGAATTCGGCGAAAGCCTGGAGGTCTTCACCGATTTTTCCCGTGATGAATCGACCAGCAAGAACATTACGCCGATTCAATATTCGCTGTATGTTCCTGAAAGTGCCGCAGCCAATCCCTTCCAGCAGGATGTGTTGGCTTCGCTGAATTTCCCCGACGCCTTGACGCAGAGCCAGAAGAACACGAACACGCGGGTCAATGTTGGCGGCATCATCCGCCTGCCGCATCGGTGGAGTGCGGCGGTCGAATATGGCTGGCTGCGGAACAAGGGCCGCAGCATGAGCAATGTGGTTCTGGGGCCGGCGTCGGATGCGGCGGAAGAGCGGCTTCAGGCGGCGGCGTTCAGCGATCTCCGCGCCAATCCCATTGCAGACCCGGCCTCACTCTTCAATATTTTCAGCTCATCGGGCAAAGATGGCGCGACGCTTCACACCGGTTCGCTGCGTTTGGGCGGTCCCATCTTCCGGCTGCCGGGTGGCGATCTGACGGCGACCGCGTTGCTGGAACAACGCCGGGAGTCCACCGACGATAAGGTCAATCTCTCATCCGTTGGCGGCACACCACGATACAATTGGTCGCCCGAAGCGCGGCAGGATGTCAAATCGGGCTATCTGGAACTGAACGCGCCGATCGTCAGCGCCTCCAACGAGGTGCCGTTCATGCGCGAACTGCAGTTGATGGGATCGGTGCGTCACGACAATTATAAGACGCGCTATGCGGGGTATTCCATTCCCGTCAGCAGTGCAACCGGCCCGTTCCCGGAACAGCCGGCGGTAAAGGGCGATCTGTCCTCCACCAACTATACTGTTGGCTTCAAATATACCCCCATCTCCGACATCGCGTTGCGCGCAAGCTGGGGCAACGGTTTCCTGGCACCGAAGCTGGGCAACATTCGTTCCGAGGCGCCGTCGGTACTGAGCAGCCAGTTGATTTCCTTCCTCAACCTGCGTGACCCGGCCCGTGGAAATGCGCTTCTTCCCGGGCCGCTGACGGTGTTGGGCGGCGGCAATCCGAACCTTCAACCGGAAGAGTCCGAAAGTTTCTCTGCCGGTGTGGTGATGACGCCGAGTTTCCTGTCCGGATTTCGGGCCTCGGTGGACCTGACCTCCATTCGCAAAAGCAATGAAGTGCAGAATCTGCCGATCTCGTTCTTCCTGGCCAATGAGGCGGTGGTCCCGGGGCGGATCGTGCGCGGTGCCAATCTGCCGGGCGATGCCCCGGGCACGCTGGGTCCGATCACCACGGTGGACACATCGGCGATCAACCTGGCCAGTTCCCGGATGAAGGCAATCGACATCAAGGCCGATTATAATTTCAAGGATTCCGACCTGGGTTCCTTCCGTGTCTACGCCGCAGCCACCCACACTTTCGAACTCAGCTCCAGGGCGGCACCTGGCCAGCCCGCAGTCGATCGCGCCGGCTTCTTCGAGGGGCCGCTCAAATGGCGCGCGAACCTTGGCGTCGATTGGCAGAACGGTCCCTGGGGGGCCGGCTGGAACACGCAGATCTATGGCAGCTATCGCGTCTGCATGTCGGTCCAGACCGCCTTCACCTGCGCGCAGTCGGAGACCTGGCAGGGTGCCGCCAAGGTGCGGAGCCAGAATTACAGCGACGTCTATGTGAACTACGGGTTCGAGGAAGGGGTGCTGGCGGATTCCGAAATCAAGCTGGGCATCCAGAATATCTTCAACCAGCGGCCGCCAACGGTGGCCTCTGGCATCGATCAGACGGGATATTCCTCGTTCGGCGATCCGCGTATGCAGCGCTTTACCCTGACGCTGCGTAAGCATTTTTAAAGGCGACGACGGCGCCCGGTTGTCACCGACCGGGCGCTGTGGCGCCAGTATCAGCAATGGTCAACATCGCCTCTTTCGGGATGGGAAGCATATGAGCGAGATCATCAAGGCTGTGGACGAGGCCAATTTCCAGAAGGAAGTTGTCGAGAGCACGCTGCCCGTGCTCATCGACTTCTGGGCCCCCTGGTGCAGCCCCTGCCGGGCGCTTTTGCCAACGCTGGAGGCCCTGGCGCCGCTTTATGCCGACAGCTTGAAGGTCGTAAAGATCGATATCGACGATAATCCGGCCTTGAAGGCCCGATACGGTATCCAGTCGATCCCGCAGCTTTACCTGACGAATGCCGGCGATCAGGTCGCCCGTCTGGCCGGGCGAACCCGGACGCAGCTTGCGGCCGAACTTGAGGAATTTCTGCCATGAGCACGCCTGCAAGCCTGCAAGCCTTTGGCGGCGACCCGGCGGCGAAGGCCCGGCTGCTGGAACGCGTGCGCGCGCCCTGGATTGCGCGCGCCCTGGTGCCGGATGTCAGCCTTAACTGGAAGCGCGATGGTGTGCCAGACTCGTTGAGCGGCACCCTGGCTGAGACCCAGGATCGCGCGACATTCGATGAACGAACCGGCATTCCCGTCGATCTGGCCTTGCTCTGCGAGACGCTTATCGTCCCCTGTGTCAAAAGAACCGACACCGGGGATGGCGCCACCGGGCCGTCTATCGAGGGGGCGGGGCCTGTGCTCTCCTTTGGGCTGGAGTGGCTCGACGCCGTCCAGCCCGGTGCTGAACTGGGGATGGTCGTACCGCGATTTGCCCGGCATTGCCTGGATATGCTGCTCCACCCGGACTTTGCTTTGGCGCCACATATCAGCGCGGATTTCCGCGCTGTGGGACTTCAGATCGCGGCGCTGTGGGATCGTGAACTGGCTGGCGAAACACCGGCGCGTGACGAATGGCGCCGTGTCCGCAAGGCGGCGTTGGCGGCAAAGGCCAACGAGACCCCCATCTGGGGCTATCGTATCGCAACGTTGCTGGAAGCTGTTGCCTGGCCCCTTCATTCCATTTCCGGGGAATTTATTTCGGTATTTGCCACTTTCCTGTTCACCTGGTTGATGTTCCTTGAAACGGCGCACATGACCGAGCAGGAGTGCCGCGACCGCGAGCACATGCTCATCGGTTGGAGGGCGATGGCGATCGCGCCCCGCGACGAGGCGGGGAATATTGACGGCGACCCGCTGGAATTTCTGCCGGAATCACAGCGCGTGATGTCAATGGAGCACATCACCCAGACGATGGAGCGGATGATGGCGGTCAGAGATGCCGCCCGCGGGCAGAAGGAGCAGGCCATCCGTGGTCTGATGGACACCATGCTTCGCCTCATCCAAGCGGCGTGAAAGCGGCTCTGCCCGGCGCCATTTCATTCTCATAAAATAGAGGATCGATCACGATGAGTACGCAAGTGATTTCAGTATCGGATACAACCTACCAGGTGGAAATTGAACAGAGTGAGCATCCCGTCCTGATCGATTTCTGGGCGCCCTGGTGCGGGCCCTGCATGGCGCTTCTTCCCACCATCGAAGGCTTGACGTCGGTTTATGATGGCGAGTTGAAGGTGGTGAAGGTCAATGTTGATGAATGTCCGCAGGTGGCCGAAAAATTTGGGGTTCAAGGCATTCCCCACCTTGTGCTCGTGAAAGACGGCAAGGCCATCACGCTGCGTGAGCGGACCCGCACACGGCTGGTCAGCGAGATCGACAGTTTGCTCGCCTAACTCAAGCCAACGTGCGCTGCTGAGCATTTAGGAGCCCAGTGACGGCGGCGGAAGTTCTCCATGACAAGGGAATTCCCTTCTTTGGATGAGCCGGAACCGCCGACAATCCCGCTCCGATTCAGACATCGGCAGACCTATTCTGCCGATGTCGATGCCAGCAAGGCGCGCCGTTTGAATGGCGCGCCCGCTGACGTCGCCGACGGTCTATTGCAGCACCTTCAACAGGAACGCTGCCAGCACCACCATGCCGGCCCCGCCGATGCGGGTGGAGATCTGGGCAAAGGGCATCAGGCCCATACGGTTGGCGGCGGACAATATGGCAACGTCGCCCGTGCCGCCCAGACCGGAATGGCAGCAGGTGACGATGGCGGCCTCCAGCTCATACATGCCAAGCCATTTGCCGACGAACCAGCCGGACATGACCATGCCCAGCACCGTTGACAGGCAGATAACGAAATAGGCGGGATGGAAGGCGGCCAGCAGGTCAATCCAGGGCACATACAGCGTGCCCAGCCCCACCAGCAGCGGGAAGGTCATGTTCGTCGTCATGAAACGATGCATCTGGTGGGCGCCGGTTTCCACCCGGCTGGGAATGACGCCGGAAATCTTCAGCAGGGCTGCCCCGATGATCATCAAAATAGGGCCGGGAATGCCCAGATCGGGCGAGAGGAGGGCACCCAGAATGAACATGCAGCAGGATAACAGCAGGCCCGCCCCCATCAGGGGAAGGTCGATCTTCTGATCGACGGCCATTTCGGCCAGAAGATCATTGTCTTCACCGCTGCGTACCAACAGCCCCTTGCCGGAATGCTGCGGCCTGATCTCCCCGATATGACGCAGCACCCCGGCGCTGACGATGGCGACCACATTGCCGATCAGCGCTGCGGGGATCAGCGTGGCGATCAGGGCGGGCTGGGCCTGGCCGGTAATCTCCGCATAGGCCAGCGACAGCGGCAGGATGCCTTCGCCAATCCCGCCGGCGATGATCGGCATGATGATGAAAAAGAACGTATATTTCACCTCATAGCCGAAGGCGAGACCGGCCAGGGAGCCGGCGATGATGGCGGCAGCCGTGCCCACGGCCAGCGGCACGAACATCTTGAGAAAGCCCTTGATCAGAACCCGCCGGTTCATCCCCAGCATCGATCCCGTGACCAGACAGGCGATATAGAGATAGAGGAAATTCGAGGTCTTCATCACGGCGGCAATCGCCTGATGCAGCGCTGGGTTCATGATCTGATAGGCCAGCAGTGCCGAGGGCACGAACAGGCAGAGAATGGCCGAGCCACCAATATGCTTCAGGACCGGCAGGCGGGAACCCAGTTCCCCCAGGGGCAACCCCAACAGCATGATGGCGGCAAAGCCGCCGATCATGTCGGCCGGCAACCGCCCGGCCGCCGATGCGCCAAGAACCACGATGGCGATGGCAAGATAAAGCGGCAGGGGCATCGGCCCCACCCGCCAGGATTTCCAGGCGGCAAGGCCCGTCGGTCGGGCTGCGCTGGCGGGGCTGCCGTTATGTTCTTTTCCGGCCATGTTTTCCTCCGATAACCAAATGCCGACACGGCAGATCGGCTGCTGATGGCTTGCTGGACGCACATGGCGTGCCAGTTCGGAGTTCGTCGGTAATGGACTGTTTTCATAGGATTTTTTAAAGCCTGACGGCGTTTGTGTGCGTCTTTCCGACCGCTGGCCCTGATGGGTGTTCGGCTATCCGAACGCAACAGGGGCGCCGGAAGGATGCTGCCCCCCGGCGCCCCTGGCGAAAAAGCCTGTCCGGCGGGATCAGGCGGCGGCGACCGCCTTTACCAGGCTGTCGGCCGAAATCTCGGCGATGGAACGCGCGCCTGTCAGCGTCATGGCCACCTGCATTTCCTTGGCGAACAAATCCAGCAGGTTCTCCACGCCGGCGGCACCGGCCGCTGCCAGCGCATAGATGAAGGCGCGGCCGATCATGACGCCATCAGCACCTTGTGCCAGCATCCGCACGACATCCAGCCCCGAACGGATGCCGGAATCCGCCAGAATGGTCAGATCGCCCTTCACCGCATCGGCAATTGCCGGCAAGGCCTTGGCAGAGGAGAGCACGCCATCAAGCTGCCGCCCGCCATGATTGGAAACCACAATGCCGTCAGCACCGAAGCGAACGGCGTCGCGGGCATCGTCGGGGTCCAGAATGCCCTTGATGATCATCGGGCCCTTCCAGAAGTCACGAATCCATTCCAGATCCTGCCAGCCGATGGAGGGGTCAAAATTCTGGCCGAGCCACCCGACATAGTCGGCCAGATTGGTCTTCTGCTGCCGATAGGCGGAAACATTGCCAAGATCATGCGGCCGGCCCAGCAGCCCGACATCAATCGCCCAGGCGGGGTGCATCACCGCCTGGACCATGCGCCGCAAGGGGGCGTTGGGGCCCGACATGCCGGAATGGGCATCGCGGTAGCGGCTGCCGGGCACCGGCATGTCGACGGTGAAGACAAGCTTGCGGATGCCCGCCGCCCAGGCGCGTTCCAGCGCATTCTTCATGAAGCCGCGATCCCGCAGCACGTAAAGCTGGAACCAGATCGGGCGCTCCACGGCCGCCTGCACTTCCTCAATCGAACAGACGGAGACGGTGGAAAGCGTCAGCGGAATACCCTTCTTGGCGGCGGCGCGGGCGGCCTGCACCTCACCGCGCCGCGCATACATGCCGGTCAGGCCGACCGGGGCCAGCGCCACCGGCATGGCCACCTTCTCGTCAAAGAACTGGGTGGAGATATCCACCGATCCAACGCTTTTCAGCACGCGCTGGCGCAGGGCAAGGTCGGAAAGATCCTCCACATTCTTGCCCAGCGTGCGTTCGGCATTCGCCCCGCCATCGATATAATGGAACAGAAAGGGCGGCAATCGACGGCGGGCGGCCTCTCTGTAATCGGTTGAAGATGATATGATCATGCTGACATCTCCCCCTGGGATGGCTTGTTGCGCAAGGCCCCGGCCCGGCGTGCCCGCGCGGTTTCCTCTTCGATGCGACGCAGGCTGTCTTCCACGAAGCTGAGATGATCTGTCGCGGCCTGGCGTGCCTCATCGGCCCGTCCGGCCAGGATCGCCTCGGCAATGGCCTGGTGCTGGTGGTTCAGTTTCTCCGCCGTATCGGGCAGCAGATGCAGCTTGCTAAGGCTTTCGGCAATGCTGACCCGCATCAGGTCGAACAGCCCGGAAATCACCTGCCGCAGCACAAGGTTATGCGACGCTTCGGCAATCGCCATGTGAAAGGCGGCATCCGCGCGTGATTGGGTATCCGGATCGGCAGCACCGGCACAGACCGCCAGCAGGGCCGCCTTCAGGCGCTGCCTGTCCAGATCATCGGCGCGCAGGGCCGCGTGATGGGCGGCATCTGCCTCCAGCGACTTGCGGATTTCCATGACATCCTGCCAGTAGCCGCCCTCTGTCTGAGCGAGCGGCTGCAGCGGCTGCATCGCCTGTTCCAGCGCCAGTTCCGCGCTGCCCGGGGCGACGAAATTCCCGCCGCCCCGGCGGCTGACGATCAGGCCGCGGCTGATCAGTTGCTGCATCGCTTCCCGCAGCCGGGACCGGGATACACCCAGCTCCGCAGCCAGGGTTCGTTCCGGCGGCAGCCGTGCCCCCGGCGCCAGTTGGCGGGCGGAAATAAGGGCCTTGATCTGATCTGTCAGGGGGGGCATTGGGCTTCTCCTGATATTGGTCATACCAAAGTCAGGGGAATTTGCAATATATTCCGCGATAATCAGCCATGCTCTGGGCTTTCATCACGATACGATCATATTTGGTAGGACCAATTGTGATCAATGGTCGGCTGTTGCGGCTGCCGGTTGGGGATATTCTTCGGGAAAGCTGTGCAGCGCGCTTTTCACGACCGTCACCGCCCCGTCAATCAACGCGCAGCGGCCGCTGCCCGGCAGAATGGCGCAGAGATGATCAAGCGCGCCGACATCGGCGGCGGTGCCCCGGCCGGTAGCGATCCGGTCCAACAGCCGGGCCATCTGGAACGTGCCGCACGTGCAGGAGGGGCACTGGCCGCAGGAACCATTGGCGAAGAACTCGACATAGTCGGCGACCTTGCGGACGATGCTGGTACCTTCCGACATCACGATCATGGCGCCGGTGCCAAGGCGGGATTGCCGCGCGCGCACCGAATCGAAATCCAGCGCCACATCAAGGTCGCGTGCCGTCAGCAGCGTGTTGGAGGGGCCCCCGGTGAACACGGCCTTGAAGGCACGCCCATCCAGCATCCCGCCGCCATGGGTGAAGACCAGATCCCGCAGGCTGGTTCCCATCGGCAATTCATACAGCCCCGGATTCAACACATCGCCGGAAAGCGAATAAAGCTTGGTCCCGCACGCGTCGCCCCGGCCCAGGGCGCGGTACCAGTCCGCGCCGTTGTTCAGGATATGCGGCACATTGGCCAGTGTTTCGGTGTTGTTGATCAGGGTTGGCTGGCCCTCCACCCCTTTTTCAAAGGGAAAGGGCGGTTTGCGGCTGGGGAAGGGGAAGCGCTGGTTCAACCAGGATACGACCGCCGTTTCTTCCCCGCCAATATACCGGCCGGAACTGGCGATCACCTCCAGCCGGACCGGCTGCCCGATGACCGTTTCAAGGCCTGTCAGAAGATCGCTGTCCTGCCATTGCGCCGCGGCAGTCCGCATTTCGGCGATGCTGTCGGTCTGGTGCGGGTTGACATAGAAGATGACGCGGCTGGCCTGGATGGCGATGGCGGCGATCAGCGCGCCTTCGATGACCTGATGCGGGGTCCAGCGCAACAGGTGGCGATCCTTGAAGGTGCCGGGCTCATCCTCATTGCCGTTGCAGACGACATATTTCGTTTCGCCCTGCATGGCGGCGGCTGCCGCCCATTTTCGCCAGGTCGGGAAGCCGGCGCCCCCCATGCCGCGCAGGTCGGCTGCTTCCAGTGTGGGGATGATGGCGGCGGGCTGGCCGGCGGCCTTGATCAGGCCGACGCCACCGCCCGCATGGCGCCAGCGGTTCAGATCGGCCCCCACCTGGATTGCGGGATGCAGCAGTACATGATTTACCGGTTGCATGATGGTCAGCCTTTCCGCGCCGTGGCCATGTGGGCCCGAAGGTCGAAATTTCCGTATGCCGGATAGAGCAGGGGCGAGCGTGGCCCGTCGATCATGCCGGCATAGGTCAGTTGCCGCTGCCAGTCCCGCACATGTTCCAGCCCGACCCTGCCGGTGAGCGGCGTTCCCGCCAGCGTGGCGGCGGCCTTTCCCGCCTCCTGGCCGAAGACCAGGATGTCGAGCAGGGCATTGCCCATCAGCCGGTTGCGGCCATGGATGCCGCCCGCCACCTCGCCGGCGCAATAGAGACCGGGCACCGCCGTCGCCCCGTGCCGATCGATCTCCACCCCGCCATTCTGGTAATGCAGCGTCGGGCGGATCAGCAACGGCTCCCGCCGTGGATCAATGCCGCAGCGATCGGCCAGATGCGCCAGGGAGACAAGCTGCCGGGACAGAAGGTCCGGCTTTTCCGCCAGCAGGCCGGGCGTATCGAGCAGGATGCCCACCTGCCCGTCGCGCTCCACGCCCCGGCCTTCGGCGCATTCACGCAGGATGGCGGCAGTCACCACGTCGCGGGGGGCCAGCTCATCAATGAACCGTTCCCCAAGACCGTTGATCAGCTTTGCCCCCAGGGAGCGGACGGCCTCTGAAATCAAACCGCCGGCCAGATGCTGCGGCCAGGCTATGCCGGTCGGATGGAACTGGAAGGAATCCATGTCCCGTACCCTGGCACCGATCCGATAGGCCAGCGCCAGACCATCCGCCGTGGCACCATAATGGTTGGAGGTGGCAAAGCCCTGCAGGTGCAGGCGGCCGGCACCGCCGGTCGCCAGAATGACGGCGCGTGCGCGGATGATGCGCAAGGCGGCATGTTCAAGATCATACAGCACGGCACCGGCACAGTGCCCATGGTCGTTGGACAGCAGTTCCACCGCCGGGTGACGGTTGAGAATGGTCACGCCGCGATCAAGCTCGACCGCTTCGCGCAGCACCCGCATCATTTCCAGGCCGGTAAAGTCCCGATAGCTGAGGATACGGGCTGCCGTGGTGCCGCCGGCCCGCTTGCGCAGCAGCCGCGCGCCGGGTGTCGGGCCATCCGCCAGATCGAAATGCATCCCCATTTGGATGAGCCAACGGATGATTGCCGGTGCCTTGCCGACCAGCCGTTCCACCAGCGCCGGATCGGCCGCATTGTGGCCGCCCTTCAGGGTGTCGTCATAATGCCGCTGCAGGCTGTCATCGTCACCGACGGCTGCCTGTATGCCGCCCTCCGCCATTACCGTGTTGCTGTCACCGACCCGCAATTTGGCTGCCAGGATGACGTCGGCACCGGCTTCCCGGGCGGCAAGGGCCGCCGCAACGCCGGCCCCGCCGCCACCGATGACGAGAATGTCCGTTGTGACCGGCGCAATGGCGGCCAGATCGACATCGCCGATCAGCGCATTGCCCTGGATGATGCGGGCAAGCACCGGATGGCACCGCGCGCCCTTGCTGGGGCCCACCGTCAGGCGACAGGTGGCCTGCGCCCCATAATCGGGATGGAACCGTTCCAGCAGCGTCTGCGGGGTGCAATCCGACCGCCGCATCGGCTGCCCCGGTGCGGTTAGCCCGGCTTGAAGGGCGGTGCTGAAAGGAATGGCCGTCATTGGGTCCGTGTTCATGGCCATCACGCCCTTTCCGTTTGGTCGGGTGTCATCACGTCGCGCTCGATTTCGTTCAGGCGCCGGATCAGGTCGGAGGGGCGCAGGGTCAGCGCCGCGATGGCCCGGCGCACCATCTGCCCCAGATGGTTGGGCCAGATCCGTTCCGGGCAGGCGAGGGTGCACAGATTGCACATGACGCATTGTTCGAAGATGGCGGCGGCGGCCGCGAAATCCCCCGCGACCGACAGCGCCACCCCCTGCTGTACCGACAGTCCTTTCGGGCAGGCGCGGTCGCAACCGCTGCAATGGCGACAATGGGCGGCTTCGGGGAAACAGGTATCCACCGCATCCGACAATTGCCAGAGATCGCGGATGGCCGCGATGTCATAGCGATGGGGCTTATCGGGGGTGAAATAATCGATGAAGCTGACCTGCATGGCGGCCTCCGCCCTGGTTTCGCAGGCAAGGGCCGTGGCGATCTGCCGTTCGCCGTCACGGCGGACCAGGCATCGGCAGGCCCCACAGACACCCTGTCCCATGCAGCCGACATTGGCGGTCAAGGCTGCACCGTCGGCCAGCGCCGCCTGCAGGATGGAGGCGGGGGCTTCCACAGCCACATCCCGCCCATCAATCGTCAAATGAATGATCTCACCCATCGGCGTCTCTCCTCTGCCGCCCTGTGCTGCTGTCAGTTCCTGCGCAAGGGGCGTGCCAGGGAAAGGGGGAGACGATGATCTGCTTGAATTTGCGGGGTTTTCTGCCGGCTTGGCCCGGGGCATGGACAGGCCGCTGTTCGCTTCCCCGCGCATTTCCCTGATCCCTGTTCGGATATCCGACGCCCGCCACCGCTGGCCCTGGGGGCCGGCGGGCGTTCGGTTTTCCGAACGCGCCTTGCGTCACCCATCGGTTTTCCGAATGCGGCTGCGGGCCAATGGAGAAAAAGGGCAATGAAATCAGAAGCCTTCGACCAACAGGTCCATTGGCCCGCCATTTGCTTTGTGCGTTGCTTGTTAAGTGCAACGTTAGCGCATCAAACCGACTGGCGCATGATCTGGGTCAACGTCAAGCTTTGGCGAAATGCTAGTTTACTCTGACGGGATATTGAGGGGTGATTGGCGCCGTGGTTGCTTTGAACGCTGGCGATAGCGGCTTTTTGCTGCGTGAGGTGCCGTGCCGTTATGCGGGGCGATGCCAGGGCGCATGTCGACATGCAGGCGACAGGATGTTCGATCCCGATATTTTCACTGATATGGACTGTACGCGCATGGAGCGTCGCCGCAGCTTTCTGCTGTTTGTGGCGGCTGTGGCGCTGTCCATGTTGCTGGGGTTCTTCGCCACCTATTTGTGGGCCGAGCATGACGGCCGCCATGATCTGATGGCGGCCAGCAATGCTCAGTTGCACCGCGCCTTTGCCAAATTTGAACGTGAGATTGACAAGCTTGGCATCCTGCCGCTGACCGTGGCCATGGATCAGCGGGTGGGTTCCTTCCTGGCCTCTGCCGACCGGGGCGCGCAGGTCAGCGAAATCAATCAATACCTCGCTACGCTGAACATGGCGGCGGGAACATTGCAGGTCTATCTGGTTGATGCTGGCGGCACGGTGATCGCCTCCAGCAACTGGTCGGATTCAAGCAGCTCTGTCGGCCGAAATATCTCCTACCGGCCCTATGTGCAGAATGCGAAGGCCGGTTCCGTCACCGGATATTATGGCATCGGCACCACGGCCAATACGCCGGGTTACTTTCTGGCCACGGCGGTGGAACGCGATGGTGTCCGGATCGGGACGGTCGCGGTCAAACTCGATCTGGAACAGTTGGAGCATGACTGGCTGAACGGCATGGACCAGTTGATGTTCATGACGGATGCGAACCGCGTCATCGTCCTGTCATCGCGGGCGGCATGGAAATATCACAGCCTGGGTCCGCTGGATGCCGCCAAGATCGCTGAACTGAACCAGACGCAGCAATATAACAGCCACGTGATGGATGCCCTTGACTGGCAGGCACAGGCCCCCCACGCTGATGGCACCCTGTTCGTGACGGTGGGGGACGGGCAGGAAACACGATCCTATCTTGCCGATACGCTCTATGTGCCGCCGGTTGGCATGGATCTGACCGTGCTGGTCGATTATTCCAGTGTGAAATACCGGGCGGCCGAAGCGGCGCTGACCGTTGCCCTGCTGATCCTGGTCGCCGCCTTGATCATGCGCTTTGCCAATCAGCGCCGGTTGACGATCCAGGAACGCCTGCTGGCCCGCAAGGTGCTGCAAGAGGCTTACGAACACCTCAAAGGCCGGTTCGAGGATCGTAATCGGCAATTGAACGCAGCGAATGAAGAGCTGCGCCGCGAAGTGGCCGAACGGATCGCCGCGGCCCGCAAGCTGCAAAGCTTTCAGGATGAATTGATCCGCACGGAAAATCTGGCGGTGATCGGCCAGCTCTCGGCCGGCTTGGCGCATGAGATCAACCAGCCGCTGGCGGCCCTGTCCACCCTGTCGGAAAATGCCATCCGCTTTCTGGAACTGAATGATACGGGCACGGTGAAGCATAATCTTGGCCGCATCTGCGATCTGGTCCGCCGCATGGGCGTGCTGACAGGGCAGTTGCGGTCCTTTGCCCGTCGTACCGATGGCGAGGTGGAGCCGGTCAATCTGGAATTATCGGTCGAAAGCGCCATCGCCCTGCTCGGCCACCGCCTGAAGAAGGAAAATGTCCAGGTCGCGCTGCTGAAGCCGGCGCACCCCGTGCAGGCCATGGCCGATGGCGTGCGGCTGGAGCAGGTGCTTGTCAACCTGATCAGTAACGCCATGGATGCGTTGAGCGGTAATGGCGAACCCAAGGTCGGCATCGCCTTTTTCCAGGAGGGGGATCGCGCCATTATCGAGGTGACCGATAATGGCCATGGTCTGAGTGCGGAAGTGCTGGCGAGGCTTTTCGAGCCTTTCTTCACGACCAAGAAAACCAGCGGGCTTGGCCTCGGCCTGGCCATTTCACAAGACATCATCAGAGGTTTCGGCGGCGACCTGACGGCGGCAAACCGCGATTGCGGCGGGGCCATGTTCCGCATTGTGCTGCCGGCCGCCCCGACCAAGGAGCTTCCCCATGAATGAGAGCCAGGTCATCGTCATCGAGGATGACGAGGATGTGCGCCTGGGCTGCCTGCAGGCGCTGAGGTTGGAGGGCATCAAGGCCATCGGCGTTGAAAGCGTCGAAACGGCGAAGCGGACCATCCCGAAGAATTATCCAGGCGTCATTGTCTCTGACATCCGTCTGCCGGGCATGGATGGCATCTCCTATCTCTCCAAACTGACCGAGGCCGATCCAGACCTGCCGGTGATCATGATTACCGGTCATGGGGATGTGGCGACAGCCGTGCAGGCCATGCGCGACGGCGCCTATGATTTCATCCAGAAGCCCTTTGCCTCGCAGCAATTTGTCGGCGTTGTGCAACGGGCGCTGGAAAAGCGCCGGCTGGTGATGGAAACCCGCTCCCTGCGCCGGCAGCTTGCCACAAAGGGCGGCCTGGAAAACCGGATCGTCGGCCGTTCCCCCGCCGTTGTGGAACTGCGGGAGCTGGTTGAGGCTGTCGGCGCTGTCCCTTCGGAAGTGATGATCCTGGGGGAAACGGGCACCGGCAAGGAGCTGATTGCCCGCTGTCTGCATGATCTGTCCGGCCGCACCGGTCCCTTTGTGGCCCTGAATTGCGGGGGTCTGCCGGAAACGCTGTTTGAAAGCGAGATTTTCGGGCATGAGGCCGGTGCCTTTTCCGGGGCGACCAAACAGCGGATCGGCAAGATCGAATATGCCAATGGCGGCACCCTGTTCCTGGATGAAATCGAGTCCATGCCCATGTCCATGCAGGTGAAATTCCTGCGTGTGCTGCAGGAACGCGTGGTTGAACGCCTAGGCTCCAACAAGCTGATCCCGGTGGATTTCCGTGTCATCGCTGCCACCAAGGCCGACCTGCTGGAACTTTCCGAACAGGGAAAATTCCGCAGCGATCTGCATTTCCGCCTGAATATCGTCACCATCGACCTGCCGGCCCTGCGCAATCGCCGGGAGGATATTCCGCTGCTTTTCGATTATTTCGTCAGTCAGGCCGCTTTGCGCCTCAACCGCGCGCCGCCGCTCATCCGTGATGGCGTCATTCGGGAACTGATGGCGCATAACTGGCCGGGCAATGTGCGCGAATTGCGCAACCAGGCAGAGCGCTATGTGCTGGGCCTGAAGAGCGCCCCTGGCCATGACGCGAGCAATGAGAGTATGCCCCTGTCAACCGCCGTCGAACATTTTGAACGCGGGCTCATCATGGAAGAGCTGAAGCGTAATGACGGCAATATTTCCCGGACGGCGGAAGCCATGGCGATTGCCAAGACCACCTTGTTTGACAAGATCCGCAAGTATGAGATTCGCGTCCGCGAAGCCTGAACGTCTTCTGCTTCATCTCCCCCTGTAATACCACCCCGCCTAAAGGTTGCCCTTCAGGCGGGTTGGAGGCCAGCGACCGCTGGCCCGTGCCACGTGGCACACAAGCCGCGCTGCCTTGATCCGCAGCGCGGCTTTTTCTTTTTCGCTTATACCGGCCTGCTGCTGCGGCAGGCTGTCGCAGACGGTTCAGCGTCGCTCCATCACGGTCGGAAAATGGTCCGCTTACCTGCCTACGAACGTATTTTTCCCTCTCACGGCCCGTGCTGACGGCGGCTTGTTCGGTGGACCGTACGGCCCCACGAACCCTTCTTCGGATTCCCGAGAATCGCGCGGGCCCAAGTGGGGTAGAAAATATAAATAAGTAAATAATATCAAATAGTTAAATCGGATCCTTTCGCTTGGCACGCCCGTTGCGATGTAGGTCCCCGACCGGGCACTGCTTGAAGGCAACCGGCCTGATGCGATCACCGAGAAGGAAGACCGAGATGTCCAGCAACATTGTTACCAAAGTCGAAAAGGCCTCCAAGGGCAACCTGAGCGGGCTTAATCTTCTGCATGACCCGGTCCGCAACAAGGGTACGGCCTATACCCGTGATGAACGTCGTCAACATGGTCTTGAAGGTCTGCTGCCGCACGCGGTTGAAACCTTGGACCGTCAGGTCGAACGGGTTCTCGATCACCTGGACCATGTGAAGGACGATCTGGATCAATACAGCTATCTGATGGACCTGGAGGCCCGCAACGAGACGGTCTTCTACAAGACCGTCATGTCGGATCCCAAGCGCTTCATCCCCATCCTGTACGATCCCACGGTGGCGGATGCCTGCGAGGCCTTTGGCAATCTCTATCGCCGTCCGCGCGGCATGTATATCACCCGCCACATGAAGGGCCGGATGGCACAGGTGCTGCGCAACTGGCCGGAAAAGGATATCCGCTTCGTCTGCGTCTCCACCGGCGGGCGTATTCTGGGCCTGGGCGATATCGGCGCCAACGGCATGGGCATCCCGATCGGCAAGCTGCAGCTCTATACTGCCTGCGCCGCGGTTCCGCCGCAGGTTCTGCTGCCCGTCCTGTTCGATATCGGCACCACGAACGAGCATCTGCGCGCCGACCCCTATTATCTGGGCACCCGCGAAGCCCCGGTAACAGAGGCTGAGCTGGACGAGCTGACGGAAGAATTTGTGCAGGCTGTCGCCGAAGTGTTCCCCGGCTGCTGCGTCCATTTCGAGGATTGGAAGGGCACCGACGCCATCCGGATGCTGGACCGCTATAAGGACAAGATCCTCTGCTATAATGACGATATCCAGGGTACAGCCTCGGTCGCGCTGGCCGGGATCGCCGCCGGGCTGAAGCAGACGGGCGGCAAGCTGGCCAACCAGCGCATTCTGTTCCTGGGGGCCGGCTCCGCCGGTCTGGGCATCGCCAAGCTGGTGGCTGCTGAATTGCAGACGCTGGGTCTTTCCGCCGATGAGGCGCGCAAGCGGGTTCGCCTGTTCGATGTCAATGGCCTGATCGAAGCCTCCCGCCCCGATCTGACCGAAACCCAGAAGCTGTGGGCGCAGAACGAGAAGCCCTCGAAGAATTTCGTCGAGGTGATCGAACAGTTCAAGCCGACGATCCTGATCGGTGTTTCCACCAAGGCCCGCGCCTTCACCAAGGAGGTGATCGAGGCCATGGCACGGTTGAACGAACGGCCGATCATCTTCGCCCTGTCCAACCCGACCCACAAGGCCGAGTGCACGGCCGAGGAAGCCTATACCTGGTCCAAGGGCAAGGCCTTGTTTGCCGCTGGCGTGCAGTTCGATGAAGTGGCTTATGAAGGCCAGACATATCGCCCGGGCCAGGCCAATAATTTCTACATCTATCCGGCCATCGGCCTTGCCACCTATGCCGCCCGCCCGACCCGCCTGAATGACGAATGCTTCATCGTGGCCGCCCATGCGACGGCCGATCAGGTCGGCCCCTCCATGCAGGCCAAGGGCATGTTGTTCCCCAGTCAGGATCATATCCTGGAAACGGAGATCACCACCGCCACCCGCATCGTCGAATACATGTTCAACGCCGGTCTGGCCACCGTTGAGCGCCCTGCCGAGATCCGGTCGTGGATTGAGAGCCTGCTCTACAACCCGGCCTACTGATCCGAGGTGCCATTTCCCCGGCCGGGACGCGATCAGCATCCCGGCCGGGTAACGGGAAAGATCTTGTCATGCACTACTTCGTCGAAACACTGCAAAAGTACCCGGAGATCGCCCTATTCCTGACCATTGGCATCGGATTCTGGATCGGCAATTTCAAGATGGGCAAGTTCAATCTTGGGGTTGTGACCAGCACGCTTCTGGCTGGCCTGCTGGTCGGACAGGTCGGGATCAAGCTGCCCGGCGTCCTGCAATCCACCTTCTTTGCCATGTTCCTGTTCTCGGTTGGCTATTCGGTCGGGCCGCAATTCATCCGTGCGCTGCGCAGTGATGGTCTGCCGCAGGTTGTCTTTGCGATCATCATCTGCCTGGTCGGTACCGGCACGGCGATCGCGCTGGGCAAGCTGCTGGGCTATAATGGTGCCCTGACGGCCGGTCTGCTTTCCGGTGGCTACACCAATTCGACGGTGCTGGGTGTGGCCACCGATCTGATCAACCAGTCGGGCCTGCCGGATGTCGATCTGAAGGCATCGCTGGCGCTGCTGCCGGTTGCCTATGCCGTCACCTATCCCTTCGGCACCATCGGTTCGGCCTATGCGCTGGCCAATTTCGCGCCCAAGCTGCTGGGCTTCGATCTGGCCAAGGTTTGCCAGGAATATGAAGCGGCCCATGGCGGCAAGAAGGTTGGCACCACGGCCTATCGTGAATATTCCGCCCGCGCCGTCCGTCTGGTCAGCGAGGCACTGATCGGCAAGACGGTTGAACAGGTGGAGAAGATGTTCGGTAACGAGATCTTCATCCGCCGGATGCGGTCGGTGGAGGGCGGTGCGATCATCGATTGCCAGCGTGATACAATCCTCACCGAGAACGCTATCCTGGCCGTTTCCGGCAGCCTGTCGGCCCTGCTGGCCTATGCCCATGAATTCGGCCCCGAGTTGAAGGATGTCCCGCTGCTGGACTTCTCGACCGAGCTGCTTGATCTTGTCGTCACCAACAAGGCCTATGCCGGCAAGACGCTGGGCGAGTTGATCCATAGCCTGTTTGGCGAACCCGGTCGCGGCGTCTTCCTGACCCGATATACCCGCTCTGACGTTGTCATGAGCATGAACGAAAACATCAAGGTCCAGCGCGGTGACGTGCTGACCATCCTGGGTGCTAAGGCCGACGTGGCCAAGATTGCCAAGGAACTGGGTTATGCCGACCGTCCGGTCGAAGGTTCGGACATGGCCTTCATGGCTTTCGGTATCGTGCTGGGCTCACTGATCGGTGCCTTCACCCTGCGCATTGGCGGCATCCCGCTGTCGCTGGGCACGGCTGTCGGCGCTATCGTCGCCGGTATCATCTCCGGTTATCTCCGCTCAACCATGCGCACCTTCGGGCATATTCCCGGCCCGGCCATCTGGGTGTTCAACAATGTCGGCCTGAACGGTTTCATCGCCTGTATCGGTCTCAACGCCGCCCTGGGCTTCGTCGGTGGTATCCAGAATTACGGCTTTGCCCTGTTCCTGGCCGGTACCCTGGTCACGCTGGTGCCGATCATCGTCGGTGTCCTGCTGGGGCATTATGTGTTCAAGTTCCACCCCGGCATCATGCTCGGTGCTGTTGCGGGTGCCCGCTCCACCACGGCCGCACTGGGGGCATTGCAGGAAATGTCCAAGAGCAATGTGCCGGTCGTCGGTTATGCAACGGGCTATGCGACGTCCCGGCTGGTCATGGCATTGCTGACCATCGTTGTCGTCAACGTCTTCTGAAACATCCTCTGAGCCCGTGTTATGCCAAGCTGCGGTGGGTCACACCCACCGCAGCTTGGTTTGCATGTTGTGGGGTGCCTTGATCAGAGCCGGCGGTCGACTTGCCCTGGAAAAGGCGAAAGGCATATGCTCGCCATCGCCCATTGAAACTCTCCACGAATGCGTTCTGGCCAGCCTGCTGCTCCCGCAGGATTCCGATGATCTGCTCCTGCCTGAAATGGCTCTTCTGTATCTGACAGCCCTCCTTCGAAGCGCTGTCAGCCCTCATCAGCGATCTGTACCCTGATACCGTCCAGCTTATCCGTAATTGCAATCTGGCAGGATAGCCTGGAGCCGGCATTCCTGTCGGGTGATCCCGCCAGCAGATCATCCTCATCCGGACCAAGAGGGGGTAATGCCCCCTCGGCTGCCCCTTCCACATGGACATGGCATGTCGCGCAGGACAGGCAGCCGCCGCACATGGCAATCAGATCCTCAAAGCCACTGTCATCGCGGACCACCTGCATCAGTGTCTTGCCGATTTCAGCGTCGACTTGTCGTTCCTCGCCGCTCCGGCTGATGACGGTGATGGTGGGCATGGGGCTGGTTCCTCTTCATTTTCATTGTCGGTGAGCGGTGCGGTCGGCACCTCCATGTCGACGTGATTGCCGGTACAGATCGTGCCGGCAAGGGCAGGGCAGGTTTTGTCTAAACCGACCGCAGAACCGTGCCAAAACCCGCGATATTGCGCATTCCAAACCAAGTGCCCACCGATCTAGCATAGGGGCACCTGATGCGGGTGAACCCGCCGGCCAAGAATGACAGCCGCCCCCCCATACGACAGCGGCGGCCTTAGGGAGGTTACATGCGCTTTATCAAGATGAGCGCCAGCGCCATTGCGCTGGCGATGCCGACGGCTGGCTTGGCGCAGACTGCGGCGCCTGCGGTCCTGGAAGAAATCATCGTGACGGCCCAGCGCCGCGAACAGGCAATCACTGAGGTTCCGTTGGCGATTTCTGCCTTCACGGGCGACGCGCTGACTGAAAAGGGCGTGACCAATTCCGCCGATCTGGCCATGGCCGTGCCGAACCTGCAGGTCAACAGCCCCTATGGCAGCACGCAGCCGAATTTTGCCCTGCGCGGCATCAGCGTGGCCAACGAATATAACTCGAACCAGGCGTCGCCCATCGGCGTCTATATCAACGACGTCTATCTGGCCAACCGCACCAGCCATGGCATGGGCCTGTTCGACCTGGAACGGGTGGAGGTGTTGCGCGGTCCGCAGGGTACCCTGTTCGGCCGCAACACCACAGGCGGTGCCATCAACTTCATCACCCGCGGCCCGCGCCTGAACGGCAATGAGGGCTATGCTGAGATCGGATATGGCAATTTCAACACGCTGACGGCCCAAGGCGCGGCAGAGGCCACGCTGGCAGAGGATCATGTCGGCGTGCGTGCCGCCGTGAACTACAAAAAGGGCGACGGCCAGATCAAGAATGTCTATCCTGGTGGCCGCGATCCCAACAGCAGCGACACATTGCAGGGCCGGTTCAGCCTGCGCGTCGTGCCCGGCGATGGGGACGTGGATATCAACCTCAAAGCCTATGCCGGCCGTGACCGGGGCACGCAGGCCGCCGTCCATGGCCTGTTGCCCTATCGGCAGGGGCTGGGCTTCTTCGAGGTGAATGAGGATAGTATCGGCGACAACAGGACGGATGCCTGGGGCACGTCGGCCAACATCGCCTGGAATGTCTCCGACAGCCTCAGCATCACCTCCATCACCTCCTATGATGGTGGCAAACAGAACCTTCAGCAGGCGTCCGACGGGTCACCTCTGGTCATTCTGAACATTAACTGGCAGTCCGATTACAAGCAGTTCAACCAGGAACTGCGTGCGAATTATGGTGGTGACGGCTATACGCTGGTGGCCGGCGGCATCTATGGCCGCGACACGGTGGAAACCGACAATCTGTTCAATATCGGTTCCATGCTGGGGCCGGGTGTCGATGGCGGCTTTTTCCAGCATTACAAGCAGGTACGCACGTCCAAGGCTGTATTCGGCCAGGTGGATTATGACCTGTCCGATCCCCTGACCCTGACCGTGGGCGCCCGCTATACCTGGGACAAGTCCAGCTATGAGGATGGTACCGCCTATCTGTTTGCTGGCAAGTTCCGTGGCACGCCCAGCCCGCTGGCTACCACCGTGCCGTGCGCCGGGGCGGCGGGCACCTGCGCCTATAACCCCAATGCCCGCTTCAATCTGGATGGCGATGGCAGCGCGCTGACCGGCCGTGTGGCGCTCAGCTATAAGTTCGAGGACGGCACGCTGCTTTATGCCAGCTATAATCGCGGCTACCGGTCCGGTGCCTTCAATGGTGGCAGCTACACCTCCTCCAAAGGCATCAACTATGTCGATCCGGAGAAGGTGAACGCCTATGAGATCGGTGCCAAGGGCCGCTATCTGGATAACCGGCTGAGCCTGTCCGGCGCCCTGTTCTATTACGATTACCGCAATCAGCAGGTTCAGGATCTGCAGCCCGGCCCCACCAACATCCTGGTCAACGCCCCCAAATCCCGGGTGCTGGGGGCGGAGGCGGAGTTCAACCTGCGGGTCAGCGGCACCTTCTCCGTCAATGGCTCCATGGGCCTGCTGGATACGAAGTACAAGGAACTGACGCTGCAAGGTGCGGATCTCAGCGGCAATGAACTGCCCTTCGCACCGAAGCTCACGGCGCAGTTGGGCTTCGACTGGCAGGTGGCGGAACTGGCCGAGGGAGCCATCACCTTCAGCCCCACCGCCAGCTATTTCAGCCGGCAATGGTTCTCGCCTTTCAACGACGTCAATCCGCTGGCGACGCAGGCGAACCAGGAATTGCAGCAGGGCGGCTACACGATGGTGAATGCCAATCTGGCCTGGGAGCGTGACGGCCTGCGCCTGTCGGTATTCGCCAACAACCTGTTCAACACCAAGGCCTATGGCTACGGGCTGGACCTGCGCGGTGCAGGCTTCCCTTATCCCTTCCTGGTGCCCAAGTCGCCGCGCACCTTTGGTGCCTCCATGCGTTACAGCTTCTGATCCAGGAGACATGCCATGGGCCATATCGGCAACGGATTTCCCGACCTGAAGGACCCCGACCTGTATGTCGAAGGGGTTCCGCACACGACATTTGCGCGGTTACGCCGCGAATCCCCGGTCCATTGGAACCCGGAGGCCGATGGTACCGGCTTCTGGGCTGTCACCCGCTACAACGATATCGTGAGCGTTCTGGGCAAGCCCGAGCTGTTCTCGTCGGCGCGGGAGAATGGCGGGCACCGGATCTTCAATGAGAATGAGGTGGGCTTGACCAATTCGGGGGAGGCCGCCATCGGCACCCCCTTCATTTCCCAGGACCCGCCCGTCAGCACGCAATATCGCCGCGCCCTGATGCCCAGCCTGACGCCGAACCGGCTGGAGGATATCGAGGCGCGGATCAACAAACGCGTGTCCGACCTGCTGGAGCAGATCCCCAATGACAGTCCGGTGGATATGGTGCCCCTGCTGTCGGCCCCGCTGCCGCTGCTGACGCTGGCCGAACTGCTGAACCTGCCCGGCGAGATGTGGAAGCAGCTCTACCACTGGACCAACGCCTTCGTGGGGGAGGATGACCCCGATTTCCGGCAATCGCCGGAGGCGCTGGCCGCCACGATGGGGGAATTTCTGGCCTTTGCCCATGAGCTGTTCGTGGATCGCCGCGCCCGGCCGGGCAGCGATGTCGCCTCTCTGCTGGCCAATGCCAAGGTCGGCGACCAGCCGGTCAGCGAGGCGGATTTCGTCGGTAACCTGATCCTGGTCCTGGTCGGCGGCAATGAGACGACGCGTAATTCCCTGTCGCATACCATCGCCGCCTTTGCCCAGTTTCCAGATGAATGGCGCCGCCTGCGGGCTGATCCCGGCCTGATGAAGACGGCCGTGCGGGAGATGGTGCGCTATGCCACGCCGGTGATGCATATGCGTCGCACCGCCATGGCGGATACGGAGGTCGGCGGCCAGAAGATCGCCAAAGGCGACAAGATTGTCACCTGGTTCTCCGCTGCCAACCGTGATGAAAGCGAATTTGCCGACCCGGATCGGTTCGACATCACGCGCAGCAATATCCGCCATCTGGGCTTCGGCACGGGTCAGCATTCCTGCCTCGGCTTCCGGCTGGCGGAGATGCAGTTGCGGGTGGCTTTCGAACATCTGGCCCGCCGGGCGTCGGGGTTCGAGGTGGTTAGTAGACCGAAACGTTTCAGATCGAACTTTATCAACGGGCTGAAGGACCTTAATGTGGTGCTGCTGTCGTAACGGCGGCGGGGAGGTGCCCAATGAACCAGAATAAGATCCAGGGTAAGAAACTTACTTCTGAGGCCATCATTGCCGATCACCTGGGAAGGGGGCCCGACATGGTTCTCCAACCGCCGGGTGACGGATGGTGCCTGTCGCGGTGGCGGCAGTTTGTCGGCAGCTATGATCTGCCGGCCCTGCCGACACCGTTATTCGTGGTCCATATCGCCGGCAAGCCACGGGTACGGACCTGGATGCAGGGCAGTTGGAGCGAAAGTTTCTCCGCTCCCAGCCAGGCGACCATCGTGCCCGCCGGCCAGTCGACGCGCTGGCTGGTTGATGGTGAGTTGGACGTGGTGACGTTCAGCCCGGATATGGCGGCCATCCAGGGCACCCCCGGTCTGGACAAGGCCAGGCGTATGCGCTTTGCCTTCTCCGATCCGCTGGGCACGGCGCTGACGCAGCAATTGCTGGCCGAATGCTATGAGGAGCGGACACCGGAGCGGGCGATCTATATCGATACGCTGCTGGCCGCACTGAAGGCCCATGTCACCTATGGTTCCCGCCAGCGCCCGGCAGAGGCCATTCCCACGGCCGATTGCTCGGCTTATCGCGTGCATAATGTCATCAATTCCATCCAGCGCAATCCCGGTGCGGACCATTCGCTGGAGGATCTGGCGGCCCGTGCGGGGCTGACATCATCGCATTTCTGCCGCGTCTTCAAGAAGGCGACGGGGGAGAGCCCGCACCAGTTCGTCATGCGGGTGCGCCTGGAGCGGGCGCAACAATTGCTGGTGCAGACCGATCTGGGATTGGGCGAATTGTCCGATACGCTGGGTTTCGCCAGCCAGAGCCATTTCACCCGCATCTTCCGTCAGGCGACGGGCCGCACGCCCAGCGCCTATCGTCGCAACAAAGGGTCGGCGACGTTGCAGTAACCGCTTGCTGCATGGATGGAAAAGGAGCCGGCGGCAGGGCGTCCCTGCCGCCGGTTTCAGTTACCGCCCGATCCAGCGCGGCGGGCGCTTTTCGGCAAAGGCGGCGGGGCCTTCGATGGCATCGGCCGACGCCAGCATGGTTTTCATGGCGGGATAATCCCATTCCTCCCGCATCCCCTGTTCGGTTGAAACCGTCAGGCCGCGCAGGATGGCTTCCTTGGTGGCGCGGATGGACAGGGGGCTACAGGCCAGGATGTCGGCGGCCCAGCGCCGGGCGGCCACCAGCACGTCGCCATCCGTGACCTCGTTGACGAAGCCAAGCGTCTGGCCTTCGCCGGCGGTGACGCGGCGGCCGGTCAGCATCATGCCCATGGTGTGCTTCAACCCGATCTGGCGGGGCAGGCGCTGCAACCCACCGGCCAGGGCCGCCAGCCCGACCCTGGGTTCCGGCAGGGCGAACACGGCCTTCGTATGGGCGACGATGATGTCGCAGGCCAGCGCCAGTTCGAACCCGCCACCCATGGCGACACCGTTGACGGCCGCAATCACCGGCTTGGTCAGGTCGAACCGGCCGGTCAGCCCGCCAAAGCCGGTGGGCGGCGTGACCAGCCCGCCGCCGGAGGCCTGCTGTTTCAGGTCATGGCCGGCGCAAAAGGCCTTTTCGCCGGCACCGGTGATGATGGCGACCCATTGTTGCGGATCGGCGGCAAACCCGTCGAACACCGCCTGCAGCTCCTCATGCGCGGCGGCATTCAGGGCGTTGTGCGCTTCCGGGCGGTTCAGGGTGATGATGGTCAGGGCGCCGTCGCGGTCGACCTTCACATAGCGATCGTCGTTCATCACGGGCCTTTTCAATGGATCAGTGCGGCCAGCCGGCCGCGGATGATGGTTTCCGCCTCACCCACGATGCGGGTCAGCAGGTCGGCGCAGGTGGGGATGTCGTGGATCAGGCCCTGGACCTGTCCAGCCCAGATCAGGCCGGCATCCAGGTCGCCACTTTCCAGCGCCTGCCGCCCCTTGGCACCCGACACCAGATGCCGGATATCCTCGAATACCGCGTCGGGGCGGTTGGAGATGTCCACCACCTGATCCGACACGCTGTTGCGGGCGACGCGGCCGGTATTGTGGAATTTGCGGAAGATCAGGCGGGTGGCGCGTTCGTCATTGGCCACGATGAATTGCTTCACCGCCTCATGGATGGGCGCTTCCACCGTAGCGCAGAAGCGGGTGCCCATATTGATACCATCGGCCCCCAGCGCCAGGGCCGCCGCCAGCCCGCGCCCGTCGCCGAAGCCGCCGCTGGCGATCATCGGCACGTGCACCTTGTCGGCGGCGGCGGGGATCAGGACCAAGCCTGGAATGTCATCCTCTCCGGGGTGGCCGGCACATTCGAACCCATCGATGGAGATGGCATCCACGCCCATACGCTCCGCTGACAGGGCATGGCGCACGGCGGTGCATTTATGCAGGACGGTGACGCCGTGGGCCTTGAAATCCTCCACATGTTCCTGCGGCTTGTGCCCCGCCGTCTCCACGATGCGCACCCCGCTGTCGATGATGGCGCGGCGATATTCGGCATAGGGCGGCGGGTTGACGGATGGCAGGATGGTCAGATTCACACCGAAAGGCTTGTCGGTCATCGCCCGGCAGCGGTCGATCTCCCGCCGCAGATCGTCGGGCGTGGGCTGGGTCAGGGCGGTCAGGATGCCCAGGCCGCCGGCATTGGACACGGCGGCGGCCAGTTCGGCCCTGCCCACCCACATCATGCCGCCCTGCACGATGGGATGTGCGATGCCCAGCAGTTCCGTGATGCGCGTGCGGATGGCCATTACAGGGCCTCCAGGATCGTGACATTGGCGATGCCGCCACCCTCGCACATGGTCTGCAGCCCATAGCGCAGGCCGCGCGCCCGCAGCGCATGGATCAGCGTGGCCATCAGCTTGGTGCCGCTGGCGCCCAGCGGGTGGCCCAGCGCGATGGCCCCGCCATTGACGTTCAGGCGATCCGGATCGGCGCCCAGCGCCTGCGTCCAGGCCAGCGGCACGGGTGCGAACGCCTCGTTCACCTCGTAAAGGTCGATATCGTCGATGGACAGGCCGGCACGTTGCAGCGCCCGCTTTGTTGCGGGGATTGGCTCCTCCAGCATGATCACCGGGTCGCCGGCCGTCACCGTCATGTTCACGATACGGGCGATGGGGGTCAAATTGTGTTGGCGCAGGGCGCGTTCGCTGACCACCAGGGCGGCCGAGGCGCCGTCGCAGACTTGGCTGGCATTGGCGGCGGAGATCACGCCGCCCTCCTGCAGCAGTTTCACCGAGGCGATGCCCTCCAGGCTGGCATCAAAACGGATGCCTTCATCCACCCTATGCGGCACGCCATCGACGGACAGGGGCACAATCTCCAGCTCGAAGGCGCCGGCCTTGGTGGCGGCGGCGGCGCGGCGGTGGCTTTCCAGCGCGAACCGGTCCAGGTTCTCCCGGTCGAAACCATATTTGCGGGCGATCATCTCTGCGCCCTGGAACTGGCTGAACGCCTTTACCCCGAACCGTTCCCGGATGCGCGGGCTGACGGGGCCGGTCCCGATGCCTTCCTTCTCATGCAGCGACAGGTTGGTGAACATGGGCACGCGCGTCATGCTCTCCGCCCCGGCGGCGATGACGATATCCTGCGTGCCCGACATCACGGCCTGGGCCGCGAACTGCACCGCCTGCTGGGAGGAGCCGCATTGCCGGTCGATGGTGACGGCCGGCACGCTCTGCGGCAGTTTGGAGGCCAGCACGGCGTTGCGGGCAAACGCGAAAGACTGCTCACCGGCCTGGGTGACGCAACCCAGGATCACATCCTCCACCACCGCCGGGTCCAGGCCGGACCGGTCCAGGATGGCGTTCAGCACCTCACCGGCCATGTCGGCCGGATGCCAGCCGGCCAGTTTGCCATTGCGGCGGCCGCCGGCGGTGCGCACGGCTTCGACGATATAAGCCTCTGCCATCTCAAGCTCCTGTGAAATCGGGTTTGCGGCGCGCGAGATAGGCGGCGACGCCCTCGCGGCAATCATGGGTGGCGCCGGATGCGGCGATGCGGCGGGTCTCGCGGTCCAGATGGGCCTCCAGCGACCCGTCGAAACTGTCCAGCAGCAGGTTGCGGGCGGCACCGACGGCGCGGGTGGGGGCGGTGGCCAGGGTGCGGGCGGCTTCATCGCCGGCCCCTGCCAGATCGGCATCCTCCACCATGCTGGTGACCAGACCGATGGAAGCGGCTTCCGGCGCCGATATGCGCTGATTGGCGATGATCATCTGCTGCGCGCGGCGCATCCCCACCAGCCGGGGCAGCAGCCAGGACATGCCGCCATCGGGCGACAGGCCGACGCTGCCATAGGCGGCGGTGAAATGGGCGGAGCGGGCGGCGATGACGATATCCCCGATCAGCGACAGCGACAGGCCCGCGCCCGCCGCCGGCCCATTGACCAGCACCAGCAGCGGCTTTGCCATGCGCTGCAACCGGCTGATGGCCATATGCAGCGTGCCCGCCAGCTCGCTGAGGAAGGCCGGCACCTGATCCCCCGCCGCCGCAAAGGCGGACAGGTCGCCACCGGCGCAAAACAGCCGCCCGGCCCCCGTCAGCACGACGCAGCGGATGCTCTCGTCCTGGTCGACGCGAATGGCGGCCTTCAGCAGTGCCTGGGCCAAGGGCAAGTCGATGGCATTGCCGGCGGCGGGCCGGTTCAGCGTCAGGGTGGCGATGGCGCCATCAATACTGACCAGCAGGGGTTCATCGCTCATCGGCACTTCTCCAATGACTGGCGGGCCAGGGATGCCAGACGGGGAAAGCTGGTGGCGCGTTCACGGGCATGGGCCGATGATGCCGTGCCCCGCACGACGCGGCCCTTGATGCCGTGGAAGATGGCGGCCAGCCGGAAGAAATTGAACGCCACATAGAAATCCCAGGACGGGATGTCGCTGCGGCCCGTGCGCCGGCAATAGGCCTGCACATAATCCGCCTCGACCGGGATGTTCAGCGCCGCCAGATCGGCACCAGCCAGGCCCGCCACGATGTCGGGCGGCATCTGGTACATCATGGCGTGATAGGCGAAATCGGCCAACGGGTGGCCCAGCGTCGACAATTCCCAATCCAGTACCGCCACCACGCGCGGCTCCGTGGGGTGGAAAATCATGTTGTCGCAACGGAAATCGCCATGGACGATGGCGCTCTCCTCTCCGGCCGGGATCAGGTTGGGCAGGGCTTCGACCAGTGCATCCATGTCTGGGTCGCGGCCGGCGTCGGTATCCTCCAGATACTGGCGCGACCAGCGGGCGATCTGACGTTCGAAGTAGTTGCCGGCCTTGCCATAATCGCCCAGCCCCAGCGCATCGGCATCCAGCCGGTGCAGCCGGGCGATGGTGTCATTCATGGCATCGAAATAGGCGGGGCGTTCGGCCCGGTCCAGACCGGGGAAGGTGGCATCCCAGAAGATGCGGCCTTCCACCATCTCCATCACATAAAACCAACTGCCGATGATGCCGTCATCGGTGCACAGCCCATGCACATGGGGGACCGGGAAATCGGCGCGGCCGAGGGCGGTCAGCACGCGCGCCTCCCGTTCCACCGCGTGCGCGCCCTTCAGCAGGGGGCCAGGCGGCTTGCGTCGCATGACATAGCTACGACCGGGCGTCACCAGCTTGTAGGTCGGGTTGGATTGCCCGCCCTTGAACTGTTCCACCCGCAAGGGGCCCTTGAACCCATCCACATGCGTGCTCAGCCATCCGGCCAGGGCCTGCTCATCGAAGCGCAGGCCCTCGCGCACTGCCGTGGTGCCGGCATTGGCATCCTGCCCCAGCGCGTTCATGATTGCCCCGCCTTCCAGTCGCGGCGGACCTTCTTGGCCAGGCTCCATTTATGCACTTCCGTCGGGCCGTCATAGATGCGGAAGGCGCGGACCTCGCGGAACACCTGTTCCACGATGCTGTCGCCGGTGAGGCCTGACCCGCCCATCACCTGCACGCAGCGATCGGCCACGCGCATCAGCGCCTCCGATACGGCGACCTTGGCCATGGAGCTTTCGGCAACACCCAGGGAGCCCGTGTCCAGCACGCCGGCGCACCAGTCGATCATCAGTTCGGCCTGTTTCAGGTCGATCAGATTGTCGGCCAGTTGGAAGCCCACGCCTTCATGCTCGATCAGCAGCTTGCCGAAGGCGTGGCGGCGGTTGGCATAGTCGGTGGCGATTTCATTGGCGCGGATGCACGCACCCAGCCAGCGCATACAATGCGACAGGCGGGCGGGTGAGAGGCGGACCTGGGCCAGGGTGAAGCCTTCACCGGGATGGCCCAGCATCTGGTCGGCGGGTACGCGCAGCCCCTCGATACGCACCACGGCATGGCCGCCGGGCATGGAACTGTCGATGGTTTTGGGCACGCGCTCGATGCGGATCGCGGGGTCGGGCAGGTCGACCAGGAACATGCAGGCGCCCTGCTCGGCCTTGGCCATGACGATGCCGATCTGCGCCCCCTGGGCCCCGGTGATGAAGGCCTTGCGCCCATCAATGACCCAATGATTGCCATCAGGCCGGCAGGTGGTGCGCATCATCGACGGGTCGGAGCCGGCCCCGTCATCTTCTGCCGGTTCGGTCATGAAGAAGGCGGATCGCGCCCGGCCCTGGATCAACGGTTCCAGGAAGCGTTTCTTGATCTCCGGGCTGCCCACCTTGCCCAGCAGATACATGTTGCCTTCGTCCGGGGCGGCCGTGTTGCAGGCCAGCGGCCCCAGCGGCGACAGGCCCGTGCGGGCCAGCACGATGGCGGTTTCCCGCTGTGACAGGTGGCGGCCATCGGGCAGGATATGCGGGGTCAGCACACCGGCCGCCCGCGCCTTGTCCTTCAGGTCCGCCACCAGTTCCTCGCTGGGGCAGTCGTGATGGTCACGCCTGGGGTCCTTCTCATAGGGGGCCACCACATCGCGCACGAAACGTTCCACCCGCGCGGCGATTTCCAGCGTTTTCTCCATGCCGACGCCGCTCATTTCGGGGCCATCCGGATGGCGCCGTCCAGGCGGATGGTTTCGCCGTTCAGCATGGGGTTGGTGACGATGCTTTCCACCAGTTGCGCATATTCGTCCGGCTGACCCAGGCGTGAGGGGAAGGGAACCTGGCGGCCCAGCGATGCCTGCGCCTCTTCCGGCAGCGTGGCCAGCAGCGGGGTCCAGAAGATGCCGGGGGCAATGGTCATGACGCGGATGCCATAGCGGGCGAATTCGCGCGCAATCGGCAGGGTCATGCCGACGATGGCGCCCTTGGATGCCGCATAGGCGGCCTGACCGATCTGGCCGTCATAGGCGGCGACCGACGCGGTATTGATGATGACGCCGCGTTCCTCCGGTCCCACCGTGTCGGCGTCATGCAGGCGGGCCGCAAACTTGGACAGGACATTGAAACTGCCATTCAGGTTGATATTCACGATTTTCGTGAAATCGGCCAGGGGGATGGCCTTGCCATCGCGGCCGATCACCTTGGCCGGCGGGCCGATGCCGGCGCAATTGACCAGGATGCGGGCCTTGCCATGCAGCCCCTCGGCCTCGGCAAGTGCCGCCTCAACCGCCGCTTCGTCGGTGACATCGACCTTGATGAAATGCCCGCCGATGGCGGCGGCATGGGCAGTCCCCAACTCGGCGTTCAGGTCGAAGATGGTGACCCTGGCCCCGGCGCGGGCCAGCCGTGCGGCGGTGCCGCCGCCCAGGCCCGATGCACCGCCCGTGACGATGGCGGCCTGTCCATTGATCTGCATGATTGGAAAATCCTTGATGCTGAGAGGCTTCAGGGCAGCAGCACGGCCTTGATGCAGCCACCACGATGCTGCGTGGCTACCGCCTCGTTGATGTCGGAAAGCGGGAAGGTTTGGATCAGCCGGTCGAAGGGGAAGCGCCCCTGGCGATGCAGGGTGATCAGTTCCGGGATGAACCGGTCGGGATCGCTGTCACCTTCGATGATGCCGACGATGCGATGACCATAGGTGATCAGGGAAACGAGGTTGATGGACAGGCTGCTGTCCAGGCGCGGCGGCACGCCCACCAGACCCAACAGGCCATGGCTGGCCAGCGCCGCCAGGGCGGCGGCGACCACATCTTCCCGCCCGCTGGTCTCAAACCCGTAATCCACACCGTCGGGCAGGATGGCGCGGATGGCGGCCGTCACGTCCCCGGCTGCGGGATCGATGACATGCGTCGCCCCCAGTTCCAGCGCTATCTGCCGCCGGGCGGCCACGGGTTCCACCAGGATGATGGTGGCGCAATTCTGGATGACGGCGCCCATCACGGCGGCCAGCCCCACCGGCCCCCCGCCGAACACAGCGATGCTGCTGCCTGGATGGCAGGCCAGCGCGCGCATGACCCCGCCGGCCCCCGTCTGGAAGCCGCAGCCCAGGGGGCCCAGCAGTTCCAGCCGCAGGCCCGTTGCATCCACCTTCACGACATTGCGTTCATGGGCCAGCGCATGGCTGGCGAAGCTCGATTGGCCGAAGAAATGCGCGGAAAGCGGGCTGCCATCTTCCTGGCTGAGGCCGCTGCTGCCATCGGGCCTTGTGCCCAGATAGTTCAGCATGGGGAAGTCGCGGCAATAGGAGGGCAGATCCTGGCGACAGCGGGCGCAGGTGCCGCAACTATGGAAGCCCAGTACGACCGTATCACCCGGCCTCACCTTGGTGACCTCTTCCCCCACCGCTTCCACCACGCCGGCCCCTTCATGGCCCAGCACGGCGGGAAGCGGGATGGGGATCAACTGGTCACGGGCGACAAGGTCGGTATGGCAAAGGCCGACGCCGGTGATGCGGACCCGCACCTCCTTGCCGCGCGGCGGTTCCATCCGCACGCGCTGCAGCCTGAAATCCGATTGCGGGGCGTGGGTGACGGCTGCTGTGATGTCCATGGGCGGCCCCTCAGGCAACGGTGTAGCCACCATCGGCGACGAATTCCGCGCCGGTGATGAAGGAGGCATTGTCGCTGGCCAGGAAGGCAATCAGCGGGGCGATGTCCTGCGCCTGTCCCAGCCGGCCCATCGGGATCATCGCCGCCCAGGCCGCCAGCGCCACATCCGGCGGGATGGGTGCGCCATCCGGGCCCTTCGGCGGTTCCCAGTCGGCACCCAGGTTGGTCTGCACCGGTCCCGGCAGAACGCAATTGACGCGGATGCCGGTTTTCGCCAGCTCAAAGGCCACGGCGCGCGACAGCGCCCGGACGGCCCCCTTGGTGGCGCTGTAGGCGGCGAACTGCGCGCCGGCGACCATGCCATAGACCGAGGCGATATTGATGATGGAAGCGCCCGCAGCCCCTGCGGCCAGCGCCTGGCGCATCAGCGGCAGGGCCGTCTGCATACCGATATAGACGCTGTCGACATTGATCCGCTGCTGACGCTGCAGCAGTTCCAGCGGTGCCAGTTCGAAGGGCCGGGACACCATGATGCCGGCATTATTGACCAGGATATCCAGCCGGCCGAACCGCTCACCGATGCGTGCGGCGCCGTCCGCCCATTGTTCCTGGCTGGTGACGTCATGAGCCAGCATCAGATGGGGGCGGTCGCCCAGCAGCGAGGCTGTTTCCGCCAGTCCTGCGGGGTTGATATCGCTGACGACCAGGGCGGCCCCCTGATCGGCCAATGTCAGGGCGGCGGTCCGGCCAATGCCCGACCCCGCCCCGGTGACCCAGGCGACCTTGCCGTCCAGTTGGAAAAGTCTGCTCATCATGCCTGTCCGATGTTGGAGCGCGGGTGCCGTTCGGCCGCCAGCACGGGCAGCCAGGGCAGGGCGGTGTCACAATAGGCTTCGGCCGTAGGCCGCCAGGGGGACGGATCGTCCAGCGTTCCCGCCTTGATGATGGTCAGGCCCGGCAGGATGCCGGCGACTGACAGGATGGGTGATCCGCAATGGGCGCAGAAATGGCGGTACACCGTCCCGCCGCTGTCGCCTTTGTCCTGGAAAACGCGGGTTTCACCCTGTTGCCGGTATTGGTCGTCCGTCACCACGCAGACCAGGGAAAAGGCGGTACCGGATTGCCGTTGGCAATGCCGGCAATGGCAGGCCGCCACCATCAGCGGATCGCCGGTGAATTGATAGCGGACCCGACCGCACAGACAGCCGCCGGAACGGGTCGGGTCGTCGGTTGTGTGATCGGTCATAGCGCCACCACCACGGACTTGGGTTCCAGATAGGCCTCCAGCACGGCGGCCCCATTCTCCCGCCCCAGGCCGGATTTCTTCATCCCGCCGAAGGGCAGCGACGGGTCGGCCAGCAGCACGCAATTGACGAACACGGTTCCGGCCTGGAGCGTCGCACCCGCATGGTGGGCGCTGGCCAGATCGCGCGTGAAGATGTGCGCGGCCAGACCATATTCGCTGTCATTGGCCAGCGCGATGGCCTCGTCCAGATCATCGAAGGCACTGGCGGCCAGCACGGGGCCGAACACCTCCTCCCGTGCCACCTCCGCATCCGGCGGCACATCGCGCAGCAGGGTGGGGGCGACATAATGGCCCTCGTCTGGAACGGGGATCTCGGGGCCAACGGCATGGATGCCGGCGGCGCGGGCCCGTTCCACGAAGCCGGTTACCTTCTCATGCTGACGGCGGCTGATCAGGGGGCCCAACTGGCTGGACCGGTCGCCGCTGGGGCCGATCTTCTGGCTGGCGGCGACAGCGGCGATACCGTCCAGCACCCGTTCATAGACGGAGCGGTGGACGTAAAGCCGCGTGCCGGCATAGCAAACCTGGCCGGAATTGAAGAAACAGCCCATCGCCGCCTGCGGGATGGCGCGGTCCAGGTCGGCATCGGCGGTGATGATCGTGGGTGACTTTCCCCCCAGTTCCAGGGTCACCCGTTTGATATCGGGGACAGAGGCCGCCAGGATCGCCTGACCGGTCCGGGTGGAGCCGGTGAAGGCGACCTTGGCGATGCCGGGATGGGCGGCCAAGGCGGCACCGGTGGCCCCATCGCCGGTGACGACGGAGAACACGCCCGGTGGCAAACCCACCTCCCGTGCGATTTCCGCCAGGCGCAGGGCGGAAAGGGGGGTTTCCGCCGCCGGCTTCAGCACGATGGTGCAGCCGGCCGCCAGGGCCGGGGCAATCTTCCACATCGACAGCACGATGGGGAAGTTCCAGGGGGTGATGGCGGCGACCACGCCCACCGGCTCCCGCCGCGTATAGGCATGGAACCGGCCCGGCGTGGCGGAAAGCGAGGCGGCATGGCCGGCGATCTTCGTCGGCCAGCCGGCATAGGTACGCAACCAGCCGATGGCGGCGGGAATGTCGACAGCCTCGGCCAGGGTGACGGGCTTGCCGGTATCCAGCGCTTCCAGTGCCGCCAGGGTGGCCAAGTCGGCCTCGATGGCGTCGGCGAAACGGTGCAGCAGCCGTTCACGGGCCAGCGGTGTCAGGTCGCGCCATGCCGGGTCATGCAGCGCCCGGGTGGCCGCCTGCACGAAGGCATCAACGTCGGACGCGTCCGCCGCGGGGATGGCGGTGAAGCTGCGGCCCGTGCAAGGATCCTCGTCATCCAGCCAATTCCGCACGGGCAGCAGGTCGGACCCCGCCATCAGCACAATTTCGGGCAGCCGGAGGCCGGTAAAGCCAGCCTGCATCGTCATCGGTTTCCTCCCTGACCTTGTCTCGGGCCTTTTGTCGGCCTCTGGTCACTGGAAAGTTGTACCGTGCCCTGTGTCGAAAGGCTTTACACAGGCCTGCCGCGCTTTTTGCCAATTTCTGCGCTTACCTTGTCTTGCTTCCTTCCATCCGGTCAGGTGGCGTCCAGAACCGGGCCGCAATTGCCCGGCACGAAGGAATATCCGGGAGGCCCACCGATCATGCATCCGCGCCATCACGCCCTGGCCACGCCAGCCAAACCCGCCTGCATCATGGCCGATAGTGGAGAGGTGCTTCGCTATGACGAACTGGACCGGCGGGCCAATCAGGCTGCCCACCGGCTGCGGGCGCTGGGCCTGCGCCGGGGCGATGTGCTGGCGGTGATGATCGACAATGAGCCGGCCTTGTTTCCGCTGGCCTGGGCGGCGCAGCGCACGGGGCTGTATTTGACCAGCATTTCCACCAAATCCAGCGTCGCGGACCTCGCCTATATCTTGGGCGATTGCGGCGCCAAGGTTCTGGTCGTGTCTGACAGGCTGGCCGCGGTCGCGGCGGCAGTCGAGGCCTTGCCGCAGGTGCAGGCCTTTGCGCTTACCGGTACGGCCGACCTGCCATCCTGGGGGGAGGCCTGCGCTGCCCTGCCCGTGACCCCCGTCAAGGATGAAAGTCCGGGCACGGAAATGCTCTATTCATCGGGCACCACCGGACGGCCCAAAGGCGTGAAGCCGACGCTGCCCGCCGGTGCCATCGACCAGCCCACGCCGCTGGTCGGCATGGGGACCGCCCTTTATGGCATGGGCGCGGATATGGTCTATCTCTCCACCTCGCCGCTCTACCATGCTGCACCCCTGCGCTGGGCGATGACCGTTCATCGGTTCGGCGGCACCGTGGTGATCATGGAGAGGTTCGATGCAGAGGAAGCGCTTGCCCTGATCGAGCGATACCGCATCACCCATTCCACCTGGGTGCCGACGCATTTCGTGCGGTTGCTGCGCCTGCCGGAAGACGTGCGGGCGCGGTATGATCATTCTTCAATGCGGGCCGCGATCCACGCGGCCGCCCCCTGTCCCGTGCCGGTCAAGCAGGCGATGATCGATTGGTGGGGGCCTGTCATCTACGAATATTATTCAGGGACCGAGACATGTGGCATCACCGCCCTGTCGGCCGATGAATGGCTGGCAAAGCCGGGCTCTGTCGGCAAGGCGATCCTGGGGACGGTGAAGATCGTCGATGATGACGGCAATGAACTGCCCACGGGGCAGGTTGGTAACGTCTATTTCGCCGATGGTCCCCGGTTCGAATATCACAATGATCCGGTCAAGACTGCCGCTGCCTATAATCATCGCGGCTGGGCGACGCTGGGTGATATCGGGCGGCTGGACGAGGATGGCTATCTCTACCTGACAGATCGCAAGAATTTCATGATCATTTCTGGCGGGGTGAATATCTATCCCCAGGAGATCGAAAACTGCCTGATCGACCATCCATCCGTTGCCGATTGCGCCGTGTTCGGCCTGCCCGACCTGGAAATGGGGCAGGTGGTGGTGGCCGTGGTGCAGCCATCAGAGCCTGTCGCCGATGAAAAACTGTCCGCTGCATCCCTGACAGCTTTCCTGCGTGAACGGCTGGGCGGGGTCAAGGTACCCCGCATCTTCCATTTCCGTCCAAGCCTGCCGCGTGAACCGACGGGCAAGTTGCTGAAGCACAAGCTTGTCCGCGAATATCTGGACATGGCTGAAAAGGCAGGGGCGTGAGATGGCGGCAACGAACGAAGCTGTCCTCATTGTTGGGGCCGGCCAGGCGGGTGCGCAGGTTGCACAGTCGCTTCGCCAAGGCAGACATACGGGGCCGATCACCATGGTGGGGGACGAGCCATTCCTGCCCTATGAACGCCCACCGCTTTCCAAGGATTATCTGGCCGGCAAGCGCGAGGCTGAAGGGCTTTTCTTGCGCAAAGCCGATTTCTGGACGTCGCGCGGTGTCGCGGTGCAGACGGGGCGACGCGTGGTCACGGTGAACCGCGCGGCTGCGACCGTTGCCCTGGATGATGGTGCGCAGCTCTCCTATGGGCATCTGGTCTGGACGGCGGGTGGTCGTCCGCGCCGGTTGATCTGCGCGGGGGGTGAGTTGGAGGGCATCCACTATATCCGCTCCATCACGGATATTGATCGGCTGCGGGGGAAAGTGGAAGGTGGGGAACGTCGCATCGTTGTGATCGGTGGCGGCTATATCGGGCTGGAGATGGCCGCCGTTCTGCGCCTGTCCGGCCATGCCGTGACGGTGCTGGAGGCTCAGGACCGTTTGCTTGCCCGCGTCACGTCTCCGCCGGTTTCAAGTTTTTTTCTGGAAATGCATCGGGCTCGTGGGGTTGATGTCCGTCTTCGGGCATCGGTCACCAGTCTGGAAGGGGTTAGGGGGAAGGTCTGTGCCGTCAGGTTGGCAGACGGGGAGATTCTCCCCGCCGATCTGGTGATCGTCGGCATTGGGATTGTGCCGAACGTGCAGCCGCTGGCAGATGCCGGTCTCCATTGTCCGGACGGGGTTGCCGTTGACGCATTCTGCCAGACACAGGATCCGCATATTCTGGCCGCTGGAGATTGCGCCCTTCATCACAACAGCTTCGCGGGCCGGCCGATCCGTCTTGAATCCGTACAGAACGCCGTCGATCAATCCAAGGTGCTTGCTGCGGCGATCCTGGGAAAACCAGCGCCCTATCGTGCCGTGCCCTGGTTTTGGTCCGATCAATATGCGGTCAAAATCCAGTCGGTAGGATTGTCCGGTGGCCATGACCGGATTGTGCTGCGCGGGCGCCCGGAAGATGGTGCGTTTTCGGTTGCATACATTCAGGACGATAGACTGGTTGCGCTGGACTGCATTGGTGTTGCGCGTGATTTCGTGCAGGCCAAGGCCATTATCGCGGCTGGCGCCAGAGTAGACGCGAACAGGTTGCTGGACCCTGCGACGGCGTTGAAGGACGCCGTGATCGGATAGTCACCGGGCGATAGCGATAGAAACCCACCTCACTGGTCCTGCCCCATAACATGGTATGTATTTTAATAATCGCGGATAAAGTGTCGCATCAATGGTCGAAATGAGTCCCGGTATCCAGGTAAAAGAGCCTGATCTCAAGCTAAAATCAGGCTCTTTTGTTGTCCAAAAAATCCGGTCTGTGTCGGGCCTGACGTCTATTCGGCGGCGATGGCCCGGGCATCCGGCACCCTGTCGGGTACCAGATTGAGCTGTGCCCTATGGCGGCGATAGGATGCGAGGGCCTGGCCGACGACTTGGTCCATATTGTAGTAGCGGTAGGTCGCCAGCCGGCCGACGAACAGGACGTCGGTCGTTGCCCGGACCAGCGCCGCATAGCGCTTGTAAAGGGCCTCGTTCTCCGGTCGGGGGATCGGATAATAGGGATCGCCGGTGGCTGAGGGGAATTCGTGCGTGATGCTGGTACATGCTGCACTCTGTCCCGTCAGGTGTTTGTACTCCGTCACGCGCGTGTAGGGGATGTCTTCCGACGGGTAATTGACGACGGCCACAGGCTGTAGCCATTCCTGCGCCAGCGTTTCATGGCGGAACGCCAGGGACCGATAGGGCAGTTTCCCGTATCGATATCCGAAATACTCATCGACGGGTCCGGTGAAGACCAGCCGGTCATAGCTCACCCGTCCGCAGGCCTCTTCGAATGACGTCCCCAACTCGATATCGATCAGGGGATGGTTCAGCATGGCGGTGAACATGGCCGTATAGCCATTGGCCGGCATCGCCTGGAAACTGTCGGTGAAATAACGGTCATCGGCATCGGTGCGCGTGGGAACGCGCGCCGTCACCGACTTGTCCAGTTCGGACGGATCCAGGCCCCATTGCTTGCGCGTATAACCACGAAAGAAGGTTTCGTACAGTTCGCGCCCGACCTTGGAGATCACGACATCGGCCGAACTGGTGACGGGGTCGACCGGCTCGGCACGGGTGGCGAGGAAGGCGGCGGTTTCCGCATCGTCCTGAAGTTCCAGCCCATAAAGGCTGTTGAGGGTCGTGCGGTTGATCGGCATGGGGACACGCAACCCGTCAATATCGGCCAGCACCCGATGTTCGTAGGGGCGCCAACCGGTGAAGCGCGACAGGTAATCGACGATTTCCTGGCTGTTGGTGTGAAAAATGTGCGGGCCATACTGGTGGACCAGGATACCAGCCGCGTCATGATGGTCGAAGGCGTTGCCGCCGATATGGTCGCGCCGGTCGATGATGAGGACGCGTTTCCCGCTATCCCGCGCCAGACGTTCGGCCATGACAGCACCGGCAAAGCCGGCCCCGACGACCAGATAATCATAATGCCCGGTATGTACGGCACGGGTCGGCCGGACGATCCGGGCGATGAGGGGCCGCATGGCGTCGGCGACCGCTTGCCAGGATTGGCCGGCCAGTGCTGCGTCGGCCTGCCGACGCCAGTCGGCATCGACGGGTTCCCGCGACAGGGCCAACGCCTGTTCACAGGCGGTGATGAAGGCTTCGGGCGTTGCGGCGATCGACACGGCGTCGAGCGGGCCGTAATGCCGGACGACATCGGTGATGGGCGTCGACACGATGGGCAGGCCCGCCGCCAGATATTCCGGCGTCTTGGTGGGCGAGATGAACTGTGTCGACGGGTTGATCGCAAACGGCATCAAGGCCACGTCCCAGCCGCCAGCATAATGCGGCAATTGGTCGTAGGTCTTGCCGCCGAGATAGGCGATGTTGGGACGGCGGGGCAGATCGGCGGGGTCGATCTTGACCACCGGGCCGACCATGACCAACGACCATTCCGGCCGTGCATCGGCCACGGCCGCCAGAAGGTCCAGGTCCATCCGCTCGTCGATCACGCCATAGAAGCCAAAGCGCGGCCGGGGGAGTCCCACCTGGTCGGCGGGATCGGTACCTGCCTCGCGCGCCTTTGCGAAGTGTGGGGCATCGACGCTGGACGGGAAGGCATGAACAGAACGGTGCAGGGTACGCTTGGCCTCGTAAAGGCTGTGGCCGCCGGTGAAGACCAGATCGGCGGCGGCGAGAAGTTCAGCCTCCAGCGCGCCCAGTTCCGGCGGTGCGAAGCGGAAATTCGCCAGTTCATCCATGCAGTCGTAAATCGTGCACGCCGCCGAGAGGTGCCGGGAGAAGGGCAGCATCATGGGCGTGTAGTACCATAGGATCAGCGGAGCCGCCGACCCGGCAACACAGGTGTCGAGCAAGGTGCGCAAGGCGGCGGTGGCCGCCGGGGCGGACAGGACTTCCGGCAGATGGGGGGTGACAACGGTTACGTTCTGGAACGGTGAACGGCTTGCGATGGAAGGTTCGCTGCCGGCTGGGCCGTAAACCGGCTCCTCCCAGAAGATCACCGGAAAGTCACGCGCCAGGAGCGCCATGAGATGCTGCGGTCGTTGGAACACAAAGTCCCACCGCAGATGTGAAAAACACACCAGCGTCATGATTTCCGGCTTTCGAAAAGGGTGTAAGTGAGTATCGGAACAACGTACCGACGGAATGGGTGCTCCATTCCTCTTAGTTAAAATTAATCCATGTTATAGCGATTTTTGCAGATGCGCCGGCTCGATTGTCTGGATGTCGTGTTTACTTTTTATTGCTGCGACAGTCGCGGCCTATGGATGGGGTATCCCACTGAACGCGAAAATAGCAGATCCATCCCTGCCGCTGGTCCTCTGGGCAGGGGTCGAATGCACCATCAGCCGAACCGGCGATCATCATCGTGATCAGGTGGTGCTGAGCGGCCACGATGTGCGGGCCGACGACCTCGATCGTTTCGCTGGTCTGGGGCTGACGGCCTTGCGATACCCGCTGCTGTGGGAGACGTTCGCCCATGCGCGGGATCCCGAACGCCTTTGGGCATGGCATGACGAGCGGCTGGCACGGCTGCGCGGCCTTGGCATCCGCCCCATCCTGGGGCTGGTGCATCATGGCAGCGGTCCCCATGGCACTGATCTTCTGAACGAGGGCTTCGCAGCCGGTTTGGCACAGCATTCGGCCGACGCCGCGCGGCGCTATCCCTGGGTCCGCGACTGGACCCCCGTGAACGAGCCGCTGACCACGGCCCGCTTCTCGGCGCTCTATGGCCTTTGGTATCCACATCAGCGGGATGAGGCGGCGTTCTGGCTGGCTTTGATCAACCAGATTGACGGCATCCGCGCCGCGATGGCCGCGATCCGCGCTGTCAATCCGGTGGCGCGGCTGATCCAGACCGAGGATCTGGGCCATACCGGCGCCACGCCCCAACGTGCGGCGCAGGCTTATTTTGACAACCAGCGCCGCTGGGCATCGTGGGACATGCTGGCTGGACGCTTCACGGACAGCCATCTGCTTTGGGACCGACTCTGCAGCATGGGCTTTCAGGGGCGCCTGCGGGCCCTGGAAGCGAACCCCTGTCCGCCTGACATTATGGGGATCAACCATTATCTCACCAGCGACCGCTTTCTGGATCACCGGCTGGAGCGCTATCCCGCTGTGACCCATGGTGCCTGCTCCTACGGTCCTCTGGCGGATGTGGAGGCTGTGCAGGTCACCGACCAGCCGCCGGGGCTGGAAGGCGCCTTGCGGGCCTGTTGGGATCGCTATGGCGTGCCCATGGCGGTCACGGAAATCCATAATGGCTGCACCCGCGAGGAGCAGATGCGATGGCTGCGGGAGGCCTGGGAAACGGCGGGCCGGCTGCGTGCCGAAGGAATGGCGATCGAGGCCGTGACCGCGTGGAGTCTGCTGGGTTCCCATGACTGGGATAGCCTGCTGACACGCGATGCCGGCCATTATGAAAGCGGCGTCTTCGACATAAGGGGTGCTGTTCCGCGGGAGACCGCACTGGCCCCCATGATGCGGATGATGGCGGCGGGACGGGTGCCGGATCATCCTGTACTGGACGTAGCCGGCTGGTGGCGGTGCCATGTGCGGGCAATCGCGTCGCGGCCCGCCCGGCCCTTGCTGATTGTCGGGGCCACGGGAACGCTGGGGCAGGCCTTTGCCGGGGCGTGCCGTCTGCGGGGCATCGACCATGTTCTGACGGGGCGCAGTATGCTGAACCTGCTTGTTCCGGCCTCCATTGACCGCGTTCTCGATGAAGTCCAGCCATGGGCCGTGATCAATGGCGCGGGGTGGGTACGGGTTGACGAGGCGGAGAACAATGCCGAGGCCTGCCTTGCCGCGAATTTTGCCGGCAGCATCGATCTGGCCGAGGCCTGTGGGCGGCGTGGCATCCATTATACCGGCTTTTCCAGCGATCTGGTCTTCGATGGCCTGTTGGACCGGGCCTATGTGGAAAGCGACGTGACGGCGCCGCTGAATATCTATGGTGTCAGCAAAGCCAGGGCCGACAGCGTGCTGCTGGCAGGTGCCGGTCGGATCCTTGTTGTACGGACGGCATCCTTCTTCTCCCCCTATGACACGCAGAATTTTGCCGTCCGCCTTGTCACATCGCTTCGCGCCGGGCGGATTTTTCAGGCGGCGGGGGATTGCATCACCTCGCCGACCTATGTGCCGGATCTTGTACGCGCCACGTTGGACCTGATCATCGATGATGAGACTGGCCTCTGGCATCTCGCCAATGGTGGGGCGCTATCCTGGGCTGATTTTGCGGTTGGGATCGGTACGGCAATGGCGTTGCGTACCGACCTTGTCGACGCGCGGTCAGCCACGGCCATGGGCTGGACCGCGCGTCGTCCCCGCCATGTGCCCATGTCCAGCGAGCGCGGGTTGATCATGCCCAGCCTGACCTCAGCCATGGAACGGTTTGCCACCGCGCTCGGGCGATTGGCCACTTGAAAGGTCATTGTGTTCTCACCATCTGCATACCATCCACAGAGATGGTAAATGGATGGTGATGTGATGGCAGACAATGTTCATGACCTCCGGCCCAAGGTGCCGGACAGCGAGAAGATCACCATCAATCTGGGCTTTGTCGATCTGGGCCATATCGACCTGCTGGTGCAGGAAGGGTTCTATTCCAACCGCACCGATTTCATCCGCACCGCCATCCGCAATCAGATTGAACGGCATGGCGAGGCGGTGCGGCAGGCGGTAACCCGGAAGAGTGTCGATCTTGGTCTGCGCCATCTCAGCCGTCAGGAACTCGAAGCGGCCCAGAACGCGGGCGAAATGCTCGATATCCGCGTTCTGGGTCTGGCCAGCATTGCACCGGATGTGACGCCGGAACTGGCCCGTGCCACCATCGCGTCCCTGACGGTACTGGGCGGGCTCCATGCCAGCGCCGCCGTCAAGGCGGCATTGACCGGCCGGTTGCGATAGCCCGGCTTCCCCCTCTCCCTCTCCCGAAAAATGCCCTTCCCGGAACGAAAGAAAGCATCGACATGCACGTCAAATCTCCCCAGGGAATGGCCGAGGCGCTACGCCTTACCGGCACCGGCAGGCTTGCCGAGGCCACCGCCCTTATCCAGCAAATGTTGAGTGGTGGGTCGCCGAACCCCGCGACCGCCCCCGACCCTTCCATCATTGATGCGGAATTCACCGTCCTGGACCCTGCCCCCGCTGCACCAAACGCGCGGACCGGTCTGGGGGAGACCCTGCGCAACCTGTCCCGCACCATGCCGGGCGGGCAGGGGGCCTTCTTCCGGCCCGCAGCCCAGCCTGTGCCAGAGGGTGCCTCCTTCACCAATGAGTCTTATAGCGAGGCAGCCGGCACGCGGGCCTATAAGCTGTATGTTCCGGCCAATCGGCCGGATGGGCCGATGCCGCTGATCGTCATGCTGCATGGCTGCACCCAGTCGGCCGACGATTTTGCGACCGGCACCGGCATGAACCTGGCGGCGGAGGAGCATGGCTTTCTGGTCGCCTATCCGGAGCAACCCGGCTCTGCCAACGCCAACCGCTGCTGGAACTGGTTCAATGCGGCGGACCAGGGCCGCGGCCGGGGCGAGCCGGCGCTGATCGCCGGGATCACCCGTCGCATCATGAAGGATCATCCCGTTGATCCTGCCCGCGTCTATGTCGCGGGCCTGTCAGCGGGCGGTGCCGCGGCGGTGATCATGGGATCGACCTATCCGGATCTCTATGCTGCGGTCGGCGCCCATTCAGGCCTGCCGCTGGGCGCGGCGCGTGACATGCCGTCTGCCTTCGCCGCCATGCGCAATGGGGCGGCAGGTGAGCGGGGCGGTGTCAGCCCGGTTCCGACCATTATCTTTCACGGTACCCAGGACAGCACCGTCCATCCTGCTAATGCCGCCGCCATCGCGGCCCAGGCCATGGGGGCAGCACCGGGTTTGCGGCCGATGGTGACGCGTGGAGAGGTGCCGGGCGGGCGGGCCTATACCCGCACCATCCATGCCGATGCGTCCGACCAGGGCCTGTGCGAGCATTGGGAAATCCAGGGCGCCGGCCATGCCTGGGCTGGGGGGAACCCGTCCGGTTCCTTCACCGACCCGCTTGGGCCGGATGCGACACGGGAGATGGTGCGCTTTTTCTTCGCGCATGGGCGCGCCGGGACCGAAACGGCATCCTGATCCGCAATGGCAAGGTGGGAGGTCATATTTCCAGGGAACGCTTGGCCATGTCCTGGCGTTACCTTCGGCGTTCCGCGGGGTTTTCACCGCGCTCACGGGCCGTAACGACCGATCAGCGGTGCCATCGACGCAGGAGCTTCCCATGGCCAAGCAGCCCAAAGACCTGAACGATCTGTTCCACGAAACCTTGAAAGACATCTACTTCGCCGAGAAGCAGATTTTGCGGGCTTTACCGAAAATGGCCCGCGCCGCCAACAGCGAGGATCTGCGCAAAGCGTTCGAACTGCACCGCACACAGACGGAGGACCAGATCGAGCGGCTGGAGAGCGTGTTTGAAATCATCGGCAAGACCCCGCGCGGCAAGACCTGCGACGCCATCATCGGCATCCTGGATGAAGGCAAGGAGGTGATGGAGGACTTCGCTGGTAGCGATGCCCTGGATGCCGGCCTTCTGGCGGGTGCGCAGGCGGTTGAACATTATGAGATCAGCCGCTACGGCACCTTGCGCGCCTGGGCCCAGCAACTGGGTCTGGATGCCGCTGTGCCGCTGCTTGAAGCCACGCTGGAGGAGGAACGGCGGACAGATCAGATCCTCAGCAAGCTGGCCACCGGTCATATCAACGCCGACGCGGCCTGATCACCGGCTTCCTTGATCTATCCCCTTAACGGCTCATCAGGCACAGCGGACGCGCTTGCTGCCATTGACATTGGTGACAGGCGAGCGGTCACCCGAAGGGCGGGGCGCACGGCAGGCAACCGCAGCAGGCCGATGCTTCCCCGCCCGGCGTCCCCCTCCCTATGAGCTTTGAATATAGGAGCACATCATGACCACGCCCCGCGAACATCTGATCGGCTGGCTGCGTGATGCGTATTGACCTGCTCCCTTGAAGACTGTCGACGCCTGTCTACCGCCCTACTATTGACCGGAGCGTTGTTTACGCACGATCAAGGCGATGAGCGCGGCTGCCAGGAGCACGGCAACGAGGTTGTAGATCATCGCCCCGGAGAAGGCGTCTGCATAGCGCCCTGCTTGGCTTATGCCTTCGCCAGCATCGCTGGCGAGAATGCCGACGAAGAATATGCCAACCACGGAAACACCAAAGGCTCCGCCCACCTGCTGCATCGTGGAAATGAAACCGGCTGCCATTCCGGCATGGTTTCCCTCGACGTAGCCGATGACCAGACTGAGGAGCGGTGTCATCGACAGACCCTGGCCAAAGCCGAACAAAATCAAAGGCGGCAAAAGCGCCATGGTATCGGCTCCATCGCCAAGGCTGGCGGCGGTCACAATCAACCAGCCGATCCCCGCCGCGTAGAGCAGCGCGCCACCAACGATTGCCATATTTCCGAAACGCGCCACCAGTTTTGGCGCTACCAGCGAGGCAACCACGAAGCCGACGCTTGCCGGCGCGAACAGCGTACCAGCCGCAAACGGGGTCAGGCCTAGGCCGGACTGCACCAACAACGCGAAGCATAAGAACAGCGATGTCGATGTCGAATAGATCAGCAGCACCACCAGAGACCCGACGGAGAAGCCGCTATTGCGAAACAACGTCAAGTCAATGGCCGGATCACCACCACGCTTCGCAACCAGATGCTCCCACGCAAGGAATGCCGCCAGCAGTGAGGCCGATGCCGCCATGCTTGCCCATGTCCAGAGCGGCCAGCCAATATTCGGACCTTCAAGCAGTGGCAGGAGCAGGAACAGCAATCCCGCTGAAGCCAGTCCGATCCCGAGCCAATCGACGCCCATCGCTTCGGGAGAGCGCGACTCCGGGATGACCCGTGCGGACAACAGCGCGACGAAACCTATCGGCAGGTTGATAAGGAAAATAATTCGCCAGCCAAGACCGAACAGATCGCTTTCAACGATCAGGCCGCCAAAGACCTGCCCAGCGATGGCGGCCAATCCCAACGTCATGCCAAGCAGACCAAATGCCCTGCGGCGACCCGTTTCGTCATACATCACACGCAGCAGCGCATAGACCTGCGGAAATAATATCGCGCCGGTCGCACCTTGCAGAAGGCGGGCAACGATCAGGCTGGTCGCATCGGGCGCAATGCCGCAAAGCAACGATGTGATCGCAAATCCGGCCATGCCGAGTGCGAAAAGGCGTCGTCTGCCATGGCGGTCGCCAAGTCGCCCGCCCGCGATCAGTAACACGCCGAACGCCAGTTCATATCCGGCGATGACGAAGCCTATTTCGGCAAAGCTTACACCAAGATCGGCCTGCATCGAGGGTATCGCGACATTGACGACGAACAGGTCGAAGACAGTGATGAAGCCACCGAGCAGCAGAATGGTCAGCGCAAGCGCTGAAGGGCGTGTTTGAGCGGGCGGCTGTGGGGAATGGGGGGTGGTGGAATGATCGACGGTCATGGCAACTCCAATCTTTCTTGAAGTCGCATGTCACATGAATTAAACTGTTACTATAAGATAAATTATAGTGTTACTGTGACCAATATGCTGGATAATCGGCTGGACCGTACTCGCTCCGAACTGGCGGATTTTCTGCGACGGCGGCGGGAAAGCCTTTCGCCGCTCGATGTCGGCTTGCCTGCGGGCAAGCGGCGGCGCACGCCGGGGCTTCGGCGCGAAGAAGTTGCCGCACTCGCTGGCGTCGGCCTCACCTGGTACACTTGGCTGGAACAGGGCCGTGCCATCAAGGTTTCGACGGCCTTTCTCGATAACGTGTCCCGCATCCTGAAACTGGATGAAATCGAGCGACGGCATCTCTTCCTTCTCGCCCACCAACGTCCGCCCGCCGTGGCGGGACAGGCGTGGTGTGAGTTGCCGCCGCTGGTGCGGCGATTGCTTGACGATCTGACACTGCGTCCATCCTATGTGCTGAACCTGCGATGGGACGTGATCGGCTGGAACGATGCGGCCGAGCGCCTGTTCGGTTTCGAAAAGCGCGCGCCCGCTGAACGGAATATGCTCTGGATGCTGTTTGCGGACGATCGGCTGAACGGCCGGATCGTCGAATGGGCGGTTCAGGCTCCCCAAGTGCTGGCGAGCTTCCGGCGGGATTTTGCGCAGGCTCCCGAGGACGAAACCATGGTCGCGCTCGTCGAGGCACTGGAACAGGTTTCGCCTTCCTTCAAAAGACTATGGAACCAGCATGATGTGCATGGCCGCTGCGAAGGTCGCCGGAGCTTCATGATCGACGGTCACGGGCCGGTGGCATTCGATCACTCGTCCTTCATCGTGGATGAGGAAAAGCACCTGCGCCTCGTGTTCTATGCTAAGGTCGAGAAACAGCAGTCTTTCTCAAACTCCGGAGAAAGTATCGAGGCGGCCGCCTTCTGAAGCTCCAATCCCCAAAGCTTTCAATCCACATAGTCGGGCAATCCGGTGCCGCCCGCAGGAAAGACCGGCGGCCTTCAACTTTGCGTGCATACGCGGGCTCCCGTATGTCTCGTGCGAAAGCGCAAAGTGCCGACGGACCTGTGCCAGCAATATCATATCAGCATATTGCCGAAGACTGGGCTTGCGACGCTTCCAGGCATAATAGCCAGAACGGCTCACGCCCAATAAACGACCGCTCCGACCAACAGGTATTGCCGCCTTCTTCGCGTCGATGAATTGATGGCATTGCGACGGGCTCTGATACGCTCTACCCGGCCCTTGGGTCGGACATCCGATCAGAACTTGCCGGGCAAGTGGGGGCCACCCTTGCCGGGGATGGCTGTCTGGTCGTCGATAGCCATCAGTGCACCAACATTCCGGCCTTTATGCGGCCGGCGATATTGTGCTCGGGCTCGACCAGATCAGCCACGCCATGGGGGAGGGCGGCGTCGCCGCGACCACGATCCGCAACGATCTGGCCAAGCGCACGCCGCTTCTCCGATAGGTCAGGCTTCCGGTTGGGCATCGAGGTCGAGCGTGAGTTCACGTGGCCAGTGGCGCAACGCCCGGCAGGCCGCAATGAAACTGTCCGTGTCGCCGGTCGTGCCCAGGGTGATGCAGGCCTTGTCAAGGTCGGTTGCAATCCCCGCTTTGACCAGCAGCGGTTCGGCCTCTGCCGTGAAGCCGATATATTTGCAATGGGTGAAGGCATCGCTGACGAAGCCCTTGGCTGCGGCATCGATCGACAGCAGTGCTGCGCCCTCTGCCGAAACGATGATGGCGATCGCATCGAACAGCACGGACGGGCCGCCATCAATCTTGTGTCGGGCCCCAATCTTTGTGCCGTCCGACAGCGTCACGCCGCCAATCTTCGGTGCAACCACTTCATACACCGCACCCTCTGCATCGACGGCGGCCAGCAGCGCCTTGACGATCATGGCGTCGGCGCCGTCGCTGAGCAGGATGCCCAGCTTGCGGCCCTTGAAGTCGGCCGGCCCGTTCTTGACGATGCTGAGCCGGTCGGATGGCGGCAGGCCGGCGATGGTCGGCCGTGCCGCCCTGGCGGGATGGGGCAGGGGCAGGCCCAGGCCGTTCGCCACCGTTTGGGCCAGTCCGTCGTCAATGTTGAGCAGGTGGGAAACGACGCGGGAGCGGATATCGGGTCGCTCCACCTTCGACAGTTCGAAGACCAGGGCGTCGCCGATATGTTTTTGTTCGATCGGCGTCTGGCTGAGGAGGAACTGTCGCGCCTGGCTGTAATGGTCGGCGAAGCTTTCAGGGCGCAGGCGGCGCTTGGCGCCATCGGCATTCTCCTCAAAACTGTTGAAGCCGCGCACCGGATCTTCACGTGGCCCCCCGTGGGTCGGCCCCCAGCTATTGGGCTCGTAATTCACCCGGCCCTTCGGGTTGTGCATGGCCATGTGCCCGTCCTGTTGGAAATGGGCCATGGGGCATTTCGGTGCGTTGATGGGGATATGGGTGAAGTTCGGCCCACCCAGCCGCTTGATCTGGGTATCCAGATAGGAGAAGTTGCGGCCCTGCAGCAGCGGGTCGTTAGAGAAATCGATGCCCGGCGGAACGTTCTGGGTGCAGAAGGCCACCTGCTCTGTTTCCGCAAAGAAATTGTCGACCACCCGGTCCAGCACCAGCCGACCGATGATACGCACCGGGACTTCTTCCTCCGGGATCAGCTTGGTTGCATCCAGCACATCGAAGTCGAACTTGTCGGCGAACGCCTCGTCGAACAGTTGGACACCCAGTTCCCATTCCGGAAAGTCGCCGGACTGGATGGCATCCCAGAGATCCCGGCGATGGAAGTCAGGATCGGCACCATTGATCTTAACCGCCTCGTCCCAGACGACTGACTGTAAGCCTTGCTTGGGCTTCCAGTGGAATTTTACGAAAGTGGACTTGCCCTCCTCGTTCAGCAGCCGGAATGTATGGACGCCGAACCCCTCCATCGTCCGGAAGGATCGCGGAATGGCGCGGTCCGACATGGTCCACATGATCATGTGGAAGCTTTCCGGCGTCAGGCTGACGAAATCCCAAAAGTTATCGTGCGCCGTCTGCGCCTGGGGAAAGGCGCGGTCGGGTGCAGGCTTGGCGGCATGGATCAGGTCGGGGAACTTGATGGCATCCTGGATGAAAAAGACCGGGATGTTGTTGCCGACCAGATCCCAGTTGCCTTCCTGCGTATAGAGCTTCACCGCGAAGCCGCGCACGTCACGCGCCAGATCGACGGAACCCTTGGACCCGGCCACGGTGGAGAAGCGCACGAAGGCTGGAACCCGATCTCCTACGCGCTGGAAGACATCTGCACGGGTGATGCCCGCCAGGCTGTCGGTCAATTTGAAGAAGCCATGGGCACCATAGCCGCGTGCATGAACCACCCGCTCGGGGATACGCTCATGGTCGAAATGGAATATCTTTTCCCGGAAATGGAAATCCTCCATCAGCACCGGCCCGCGCGCACCTTGTTTCAGGCTGTTCTGGTCATCGGCGACCGGTATGCCCTGTTGGGTGGTCAGCGTTCCGATCTCGCCGTCGGCGACTTGGTGCGTTTCCCCGCCCCCTCCCTGCGCTTCGTCATAGGAATGGGAAATGAGGGCGTTGGGGGCCAGCTTCCATGCCTTCTGGCGGGTCGCGCCGCTGATATCCGTACCGGCTATGTCGGGTGGCGTCAGAGAACTGGTGGTCGGCTTGGTCGAGGCAGTCTTCCTGGACATGCTGATCATCCTGTCAGTTGGTGTCGGCGGCAGGGGCAGGCCGGGAATATTCCAGGCGTGCAGCCTCATCACCACGCGCGGTGGGGCGTCAAGGAAACCCCTGGTCTGCGGCAAGGTTGCGTTGGGCAAACTGAAATTAACCTAAATTATTACGATCGTGCGCAACACCGGATGAACGCCGTCCGTTAACGGGGGCGAATGGCTGCCGATGTGGCTTGGCCCGATAGGGAGATGATCAGCGATGCTCACTGAACGTTTCCTAAAAGGAAAATACGGGATCGGCCTGGAGCCGGCAGAACGTGCACGGCTGGAGGCGGCCATCACCGTCATCCAGACACTTGAACCCCGCAGGATACTCGTTCGCGCCGGCGAGCCCCTTCGCCACAGCACGCTGCTGCTTGAGGGGATCATGTCACGCCACATTGACGATCGGAATGGCTTGCGGCAACTCGTGGCCATCCACATTCCTGGTGACTTCCTGGATCTCCAAGGCTTTCCGCTGAGGGTGCTGGACCACGATGTTGCGACCATGACGGCGGTGACGGTGGCGGTGGTTCCGCATGTGGAACTCGACCTGATCATGAAAGAGATGCCGCAACTGACGCGCAAGCTCTGGCACGCAACTCTCATCGACGGCGCGATCCACCGTGCATGGTTGTTCCGGCTTGGAAGGCTCGATGCGGTGGGGCGCGTTGCGCATTTCCTGTGTGAAACCAACGCCCGCCTTGTTTCGGCGGGGCTCAGCGACGGATATCGCTTCGCATTGGGTCTGACGCAAGCCGACCTGGCCGAGATTTGCGGTTTGACGAGTGTACATGTGAACCGGGTTTTGCGGTATCTGCGCGAGGAGCGCTTGTGCGTCTTCCGATCCTCCCTGGTGGAGATAACCGCCCCCAAGAAGCTGGCGGCGCGCGGCCAGTTCAACCCCTCCTATCTCCAAATCGACGATCCGTCCCCTGTCTCTCTGTCCGCCGAAGCAAGGCCGTTGCTATGAGCGCCACTGCGGCTCTCCTCCAATCCCGGCCACATCCAGGCTTTACGGGTATGGGGCGTTCTGCTGGCGGCGCGATTCAGAACCTTGGCCGCCGCCTCAGCCTCACCCGACAGGTACAATGGGCCTATGGCAACCTGTTCAGCCCTTAATGCTTTCTCGTATCGGTCACGGAAATTACCTATGTTACTGTTTGAAATTACCGATAATATTGAAATATTGCTTTCGTAAATAATCTTGGAGACAAAAATATATATAGGTATTTTCCGAATATTTTGATTAAAGCGGTGAAATTATAAGCTGATCGTTGAAAGATGCCGAATTTACAGTTCGTGCTGCTGTTTGTGTTCGCACTCAAGCAATTGCCAAAATTTAGATCGTGTGCCGTTGGGGCACGTAGCAAACGCGGTTCATTAACAGCCATTCCACCGTTGATAACGCGTCGGCCTTTCGCACTGGCACACCTGCCGAAAACAGACAAGCGGGCTCTGCTGTGCCCGTTATCCTTGAACGAGGCGACAGCATGAAAATCTTGCGCTTAGCGCCTTCCCCTGCCTGCTGGCAGGGCACCGAGGTCATTCGGGAAGAGCTTTTCGGGATTGAGCGGTTGGAGGAACATGCACGCTCTCTCGCGGCGGCCCAACCCGTGACCCATAAGCCGCCACGGGCCGGCTCGCTGGTGGACCGGCTTGGCGAAAATGCTGTTGTTCTGTTGGATGCCTATCGCAAGACCGTTTCCGCCCTGGCCGAAGGCCGGGCCATTACGCCGGCTTCGGAATGGCTGGTGGACAATTACCACCTTGTCGAACGTCAGGTCCGGGAAATCAACCGCGATCTTCCGCCTGGCTTTCACCGCCAGCTTCCAAAACTGGCAACCGGGCCGTTCACGGGACATCCGCGCGTTTTCGGTCTGGCCTGGGCCTTCGTTGCCCACACCGACAGCCGGTTCGACGCCGATGCACTTGTGCGATACCTGCGGGCCTATCAGTCGGTGCAGCCGCTGACCATCGGCGAGCTTTGGGCGGTTTCCATCGCATTGCGTATCGTGCTGATCGAGAATCTTCGCCGTTTGGCGGTACAGACCCTGATCAATCGGGATGCACGATTGCAGGCGGACATGATTGCCGACCAGCTTCTGGCCGGTATTGGCGATGTGGAGAAGGTCTCGGCCGACGCCATGAGCAGGCTGCAGGACCACCCCCTGCCACCGGCCATGGTGGTGCAACTGTTGCACCGGCTGCGTGACCAGGATCCGGACACGATCCCGGTGCTGGCTTGGCTCGACCGGCGGCTGTCATCACGGGGCACCACCGCCGATGAGGTGGTCAATGACGTCCATCGCAGACAGGGTGGGACCAATGTAACGGTTCGCAACATCATCACCAGTTTGCGCCAAATCGGTGATGTCGATTGGAAGGAGCTTTTTGAAAAGGCCAGTCCCGTCGATGATCTTCTGGCCAGTGTGGCAGACTATCCACGGATGGATTTCGCCACCCGCAACCTGTATCGCAGCGCCATTGAGGATATGGCGCGGTGCAGTGGACGGTCCGAACTGGATGTCACGCAGCAGGTGCTGGCCGTGGCGCGGGAACCGGAGGCCGCCGCCGACCCCCGGTCCCGCGATCCCGGCTATCATCTGCTGGCGCGTGGACGCGCGGCGTTTGAGCGTCATATCGGTTATCGTCCACGCTGGCGACAACGGCCCGCCCGGTATGCGCGATCCATGGGGCTTGGACTTTACATCGGGTCGATCACTTTGATCGCCGGCTTGATCTTGTTGGCCGTTTTGCATCTGTTGGCAGGGGCGGGTATCGGTCTGTTGGCCCTTTTCGCCTTGGGGCTGGTGTCTTTCATCCCCGCCATCGATGTTTCCATGGCGTTGTTCAACCGTGTCCTGTCGCTGGGGATCGGGGCTACGGCCTTACCGGGCATGGCATTAACAGATGGCGTGCCGGCAGACCTGCGGACCTTGGTGGCGGTGCCCACCTTGCTGACCACCCCAGCCGCCATTGCCGAACTGGTCGCGCAACTGGAGGTGCACCATCTGGCCAGCCCCGATGGCGATCTGCAATTCGCGCTTCTATCCGACTGGACGGATGCAGCGACGGAGCAGACGGCGGCCGATGACATCCTTTTGCAGGCGGCCCGCGACGGGATTGCACGGCTGAACGCGTGCCATGGGCCGGCCCCCGGCGGCCCCCGTTTCCTGCTGCTGCATCGCAAGCGGGTCTGGTGCCCCGGCGAAGGGTGCTGGATGGGCTGGGAACGCAAACGCGGCAAGCTGCACGAGTTGAACCGTCTGTTGCGCGGGGCCAGCGATACCGGTTTTATGGATATCGACCCCGCACTGGTGCCTGCGGGGGTGCGCTATGTCCTCACACTTGACGCCGACACGCGCTTGCCGCGCGATGCTGCCCGGCGGCTGATCGGTAAAATGGCGCACCCCCTGAACCGGCCCCGCTTCGATCCGGTGGAGGGCAGGGTGGTCGAAGGCTTTGGCCTGTTGCAGCCCCGGATCACGCCGTCGCTGCCGGTTGGCCGGGAAGGATCACTGTTCCAGCGTATTTTCTCCAGCCTGCATGGCATGGATCCTTATGCCGGCGCCATTTCCGACCATTACCAGGACCTGTTCGGGGAAGGCTCCTATGCGGGCAAGGGCATCTATGACATTGACGCCTTTGAACGGGCCCTGGCCGGGCGGGTGCCGGATGGAACGGTGTTGAGCCATGACCTGTTCGAGGGCAATTTTGCACGGGCCGCCCTGGCATCGGATGTAGAGCTGGTGGAGGATTTTCCCAGCCGTTACGAACTGGATGCCCTGCGTCACCACCGCTGGGCCCGGGGGGATTGGCAATTGCTGCCCTGGCTGTTGGGGCGTGGCTATGCCGCCACCGACCCCAGCCGGGTCAATGGCCTGGTGCCTGCCGTGGGCCGATGGAAGATGCTGGACAATGTGCGCCGTACCCTGGTCGCACCCATGCTGGTCCTGTCCCTGGTGGTGGGGTGGACCTTGCCATTCGCGGCCAGCCTGGTGTGGACGCTGTTCAATGCGATGCTGCTGTTGGTGCCCCCCTTGTTTCCCGTCTTCACCGCCATCTGGCCGGCGCGGGCCGGTATGCGGTTCTCCAGTCATCTGCGGAAACTGGTGACAGAAGGGCGACGCGCCCTTGTTTTTGCCGCGCTGACCGGCAGTTTTCTGGCCCATCAGGCCTGGATGCTGATTGATGCGGTGCTGCGCACGCTCTGGCGATTGTGGATAAGCCACAATCATCTGCTGCAATGGGTTCCGGCGGCACAGACCTCTGTCGCCCCACGGCTGACGCTGATCGGAAGCTTCAAGCGCATGATCGGTGCGCCCCTTCTGGCTGGTGCGGGACTTGCGGCGGCGCTGGTGGCAGGCGATGGAAACTGGCTGCTCTGCTTGCCTTTCACCCTGCCCTGGCTATTGTCACCCGTCACCGCGGAATGGATCAGCCGGCCCAGCCAAGACCGGGAGTTTGACGATCCGGGTGAAGAGGCAAAGACCACCCTGCGGCTGACCGCGCGCCGTACCTGGCGCTACTTTGAACGGTTTGTCACCGCCGACGACAATATGCTGCCGCCCGATAATTTTCAGGAAACCCCGGTGCCTGTGCTGGCCCGCCGGACCTCGCCGACCAATATCGGCCTTTACCTGCTGTCGGTGGTTGCTGCGCGGGATTTCGGCTGGATCGGCACCCATGACGCCCTGGACCGGCTGGAAGCGACGTTGGCCAGCATGGACCGGCTGGAACGACACCGGGGCCATTTCCTGAACTGGTACGCGACGGAGGATCTGCGCCCGCTGGACCCGAAATATGTTTCCTCGGTCGATAGCGGCAATCTGGCGGGGCATCTGATCGCCCTGGCCAACAGTTGTGACGCCTGGCGGAGGATGCAAGGCCCGGATGCCATGCGGGTGCAGGGGGTAGCCGACACCCTGGCCCTGGTGCGGGAAATCCGCCCCACCTCTGGGCAAAGCGAAGCGGGTGGCCGCCTGGATCAGGCCCTGGACACGCTCGCCCAGGTCATTCGTCAGCAATCACGTGAGGGGAATTCGGACACGCTTCTGTCCAGCCTGACCGGAAGGGCAGAGCAGATTGCCAGCTTGATGACGGCCCCGGCACTGGCGTCACTGGGCCCCGATGCCGCCTATTGGGCCGGCGCCTGCCTTGACTGCATCCATTCCCATCACCGTGATGAGGGATATGACGAGGAACTGGCCCCCCGTCTGCGGGCGCTGGCCCAACGGGCCCGGGCCATGGTTGCCGCCATGGATTTCAGCTTCCTGTTCGACAAGGAACGCCAGCTTCTGTCTATCGGGCATCTGTTGAACGACAATGTCGCGGACCCCAACTGTTACGACCTTCTGGCGTCAGAGGCGCGGCTTGCCAGTTTTGTCGCCATCGCCAAGGGCGATATTCCGGCCCGGCACTGGTTCCGGCTGGGCCGCACCGTTGTGCCGGCCAACCATGGTGCGGCTCTGGTTTCATGGTCCGGGTCCATGTTCGAATATCTGATGCCGGCCCTGGTGATGCGCGCACCGGGGGGCAGCCTGCTGGAGCGGACCAGCCGACTGATCGTGCACCGCCAGATCACCTATGCCGCCTGTCTGGGCGTGCCATGGGGCATGTCGGAATCCGCCTACAACACCCGTGACCTTGACCTGACCTATCAATATTCCAACTTCGGCGTGCCGGGTCTGGGGTTGAAGCGTGGGTTGGCGGCGGAGATCGTGATCGCGCCCTATGCCACCATGCTGGCCGCCATGGTCGATCCGGTGGCGGCGGCCAGCAATCTGCACCGTCTCCTGCGGATGGGGGGGCGGGGCGCCTATGGATATTATGAAGCCCTGGACTTCACGCAGGCGCGCCTGCCCCAGGGTCAGGAAATGGCCATTGTTCAGGCCTATATGGCCCATCACCAGGGGATGGCCATTGTCGCCATCGCCAATGGCTTGATGGACGGCATCCTACGGACCCGGTTCCACACCGAACCGATGGTACGGGCGACCGAACTGCTGTTGCAGGAACGGACACCGGCCGATGTGCCGGTCACCCATCACTGGGCCGCCGGGCCGGATGTGCGCATTGCCGGCCCGGCCGGCGAGCCTTTGACCGACCGCCATTTCACGCACCCGCACCAGGCCAACCCGGCCAGCCTGCTGCTGTCCAACGGCCGGATGACCACGATGCTGACAGCGGCCGGGGCGGGCCAGATCCGGCGGGGCGCCCTTGCCCTGACCCGGTGGCGGGAAGACCCGACCTGCGACGACCATGGTACCGGCATCTTCCTCCGCGATCTGGATGATGGCAGGGTCTGGTCGGCGGCGTACTATCCTTGCGGTGTTGATGCCGACAGCTATGACGTCACCTTTCACGAGGACCGGGCAGAATTTGTCCGCCGTGACGGAACCATGGTCACCGGTCTGGATATCCTGATTTCGGCGGAAGATGACGCGGAGGTGCGCCGGCTCACCATCACCAATGAGGGTTCCCAGACCCGGCATCTGGATGTCACATCCTATCTGGAACTGGCGCTCTGCCCGCAAGCGGCCGATGTCGCCCATCCGGCCTTCACCAAGCTGTTCGTGCAGACCGAATATCTGCCCGGCTGTGACGCACTGATCGCCACGCGGCGGCGGCGCAACCCGGAAGAGGCGGAAATCTGGCTGGGCCACATGCTGGTGGTGGAGGGCAATGGCGATGGCGTGAACAGTTTTGAAACCGATCGCGCCCGCTTCCTGGGCCGGGGGCGCTCATTACGCGATGCCGTCGCCATGCAGCCATCCCATGTCCTGTCGGGCAGTACCGGCACGGTCCTGGACCCGGTTTTCGCCCTGCGCCACACCATCCAATTGGCGCCCCAGGGCGTGGCCCGGCTGGCCTTCTGGACCCTGGCGGCCGACAGCCGCGCCGCCCTGCTGGACATGATCGACCGGCACCGGGATGTGACCGCCTATACCCGTGCGGCCACCCTGGCCTGGACACAGGCGCAGGTACAGCGTCACCATCTGGGGATAAAGGCCGGGACGGCGGCGCTTTACCAACAACTTGCCGGCCATCTGGTCCATGCCACCCCAGCCTTGCGACCGCCCTCCACCATCCTTCAGAACGGATTGGCGCCGCAATCAGACCTGTGGGCCTTGGGCATCTCCGGGGATCTGCCGATCCTGTTGCTGCGCGTTGCCGACAGCGATGATCTGGCCGTTGTCCGGGAAGCGCTGCTGGCCTTTGAATATTGGCGGATGAAGCGGTTCTCGGTCGATCTGGTCATCCTGAATGACCATCCGGCATCTTATCTGCAAGAGTTGCAGACCGCACTGGAAACGCTGGTCCGGGCCAGCCGGCCGCGTCAACCGGCCGGCCACCAGGCGCCCCCCGGGAGTGTATATCTGCTGCGTTCCGACCTGATCACCCCGCAGGCCCATGCCCTGCTGGTTGCCGCCGCGCGTGTAGTGCTGGTCGCCCGTCGGGGCAGCCTGTTTGACCAGTTGCAGCGGATTGGCGCCGACGCCCCCCCGCCCATCGTTCCCCCCCGGCGGCGGACAGCGGCGGCCCCCACGTCCTTGCAGATGAGACCGGAGCTGGAATTCTTCAACGGGATCGGCGGTTTTGCCCGGAATGCCAGCGAATATGTGATCCTTCAGGGGCCGAACCAGGTCACGCCTGCCCCCTGGATCAATATCATCGCCAACCCGGATTTTGGGTTTCAGGTATCGGCGGATGGTAACGGCTTCTGCTGGGCCGGCAACAGCCGGGAGAACCAGTTGACACCCTGGTCGAACGATCCCGTCAGCGACCCGCCCGGTGATGCCCTCTATCTTCGTGATGAGGTGAGCGGGGTGCTCTGGTCACCGACCCCCAGCCCCATCCGCGACCCGTCGGGCCAGTACATGGCCCGTCACGGCTGGGGCTATAGCCGGTTCAGCCACCGTGCCAACGGCATCGCCAGTGATCTGCTGCTCTATGTCCCGGTCGATGCACCCGTGCGCATTGCCCGCCTGACCCTGCATAACACCACACATCACCCCCGGTCCTTGACGGCCACCGCCTATGTGGAATGGGTGCTGGGTCCGTCATGCGATGCCACACGCCCCTTTGTGACCACCGCCATTGACGCCGCCACCGGGGCCATGTTTGCCCGCAACCCCTGGAACCGCGACGTCGGCGGGCATGTTGCCTTTGCTGATTGGTGCGGGCGGCAAACGGATTGGACCGGTGACCGGCGGGAATTCATCGGACGCAACGGCACGCTGGCCCATCCGTTGGCGCTGGCCGGCATGGGCCCCCTGTCCAAGCGGGTGGGGGCGGGGCTTGATCCCTGCGGTGCATTGCGCACCCGTATTGAGATACCGCCTGATGGAAGGGTGGAGATCGTCTTTCTGCTGGGTCAGGCGGAGAATGCCGAGGCCGCCCGTGCCCTGGTCACCCGGTACCGGGAGGCCGATCTGGATGCCGTCATGGGTGCGGTCAGTCAGCAATGGCGGCAGATCCTGGGCAAGGTGCAGGTCACCACGCCGGACCGGTCGCTGGATATCATGCTGAATGGCTGGCTGCTCTATCAGACCCTGGCCTGTCGTTTCTGGGCGCGGTCGGCCTTCTATCAGGCCAGTGGCGCTTATGGTTTCCGTGACCAGTTGCAAGATGGCATGGCGCTGGTCGGCGCCCGACCCGACCTGACCCGCACCCATCTATTGCGTGCAGCAGGGCGGCAATTCGTTGAAGGCGACGTGCAGCATTGGTGGTTGCCGCCGACAGGGCGCGGTGTGCGCACCCGCATCTCCGATGACCGGGTCTGGTTGGCCTATGCCGCCGCGCATTATGTCGAGACGACGGGCGACCTGTTGGTTCTGGACGAAAGGGCGGGGTTCCTGGATGGGCCGAGGCTGCATGAAGGGGAGCATGACAGCTTTTTCCACCCGTCTTCGGCCGACGAAAGCGCCACCTTGTTCGACCATTGCGCCCAGGCGCTGGATGCCAGTCTGGCCCTGGGGCCGCACGGCTTGCCCCTGATGGGAACCGGCGACTGGAATGACGGCATGAACCGCGTGGGTGAGGGCGGGCAGGGGGAAAGCGTCTGGTTGGGGTGGCTTTTGTTCACCACGTTGATGCGCTTTGCCGATCTGGCCGATGCACGGGGTGACGGACGTGCCGTCGGCTGGCGGCGGCACGCAGCGATGCTGAAAGCAGCCCTGAACCATGAAGGCTGGGACGGGGACTGGTACCGGCGCGGCTATTTTGATGACGGCACGCCGCTGGGATCAGCCCAGCAGACGGAATGCCGGATCGATGCCATCGCGCAAAGCTGGGCCGTGCTGTCCGGCGCGGGCGACCCCGCCAAGGTGGTGCGGGCCATGCAGGCGGTGGAAACGCACTTGATCCGCAAAGCAGACGGGCTGGCGCTGCTGTTCACTCCGCCTTTTGTGGAGAGCCAGCCCGATCCCGGCTATATCCAGGCCTATCCGGCCGGCATCCGGGAGAATGGTGGGCAATACACCCATGCCGCCCTGTGGTCCGTGATGGCGCTGGCGGGGTTGGGCCGCAGCCGTTCGGCGGTGGACCTGCTGCATATGCTGAACCCCATCAACCATGCGCGAGATGCCAAGGCGGTACGGCGTTACGGGCTGGAACCCTATACGGTTGCGGCCGATATCTATTCGGTGGCACCGCATGTGGGGCGCGGGGGCTGGGGGTGGTACACAGGGGCAGCCGGCTGGATGCAGCGCGCGGGAATGGAGGCAATCCTGGGGCTGCGTCAACAGGGTGACCGGTTGGTCATCGACCCGCGGCTGCCGACGGATTGGCCGGCAGTGCGGATCATCGTGCAGCATGGTACGGCCCGGTACGATATCCAGATAGAAAACCGGGACGGTAACCGTTGGGGGGGCGTGGCCATCCAGCTTGACGGAAGCCTGTTGGAGGGGGGAAGCCCCGTGATTCTTCATGATGACGGGATCACCCACCGGGTGGTGGTACGCCCCGTGCTGGCGGTGGTGGCGGCGGTTTAGCCCGCAGGTGCCATATAGCGGAAGAACAGCCGCTTCATCCCCTCCGTCATCGCCAGATAGGCTACCACCGACAGGGCCATAAACAGATAGAAGGCCGGTGGCGGGGCCACAAACCCGAACCAGGGGGCGATGGGCGACAAGGGGCAGCAGTGCCCCCAGAATGGCAATGCCCACCGTGATTGCCGTCAGCACAGGGTTCGGCCGGCTGCGCTACGTCGGCACCGCTATCCACGGCGATGCCGACATCGGCGGCATGGATGGCAGAGGTATCATTGATCCCGTCGCCCAGAGAGCCCACTGCCCAGCCGGCACGCACAACCGCTGTTCCCCCAATCGCGCGAACATCTCCAGCTTCTGGGCCCAACAACCGCTGGGGCCAGATGCTGGAGATCTGCGTTGCCGGCCTCGAAATGGGTGGATTGGCGCAGCACATCCTTCGGTGCGCCCTTGACGGCCAGCAACCGTTTGGCCCCTTCGGTCACCAGCACCGATACGCGGCGGCGTTCGAATTTGAATGGAACCTCGTCGATCTTTGTCCAGCCACTGACATCCAGCGGGCGGAAGGCCACAATGGCCTCGTCCAGCGCGCTTTAGCAATCGCGGGTCATATCCGCCCCAGGAACAGCAGGACCACCACAATGATCAGGACAATGCCGAGGCCGCTGGTGGGGTAGTATCCCCAGTTGGCGCTATGCGACCACCGGGGAAGAGAACCGATCAGCAAGACGATGATGACGATCAGCAGAATGGCGCCTAAGCTCATGAAGCGCTCCTTGATGATAGCCTTCCATCGCGGATTGGGCGGAATCCGCCCTCTCCGGTCAGGTCAGGGTTAATGGGTGTATTTGTATTCAGGCAGGTTCTTCAGCGTTTCCTTGGTGGCGCCATTCAAGACAATTTTCTTGTCCACCACGGCAAGGCTTGCGTAGGAAACGACGACATATTTGGAACCCACGCCCAGGAAACCGCCGACGGACAGAACCGCAAAGGGAATCTTGTCGTTGGGTGTGACGATCAGGTCATCAATGGTTCCCACAGTCTCGCCATTGGCGTTGTAGACCGTGCTTCCCACCACCTTTGAGGTTCGGTAGCCGGTGGCCAGGGTGGAAGGATCCACCTGTGACAAGGCCATGGTTTGCGGCGTTCCCTGCGCAAAGGCGGAATTGCTCAGCGCGGAAGCGAGAATGGCCATTGTGGCTATCGTGATGTGCATTCGATTCATAAGAAGCTCCCGTCTTGGACTGTTCAGAAAAGGGCGCCAGCGCCTGGAGGGGCGCCCGAGCGCTGGCGCAGCCAAGGCCGCGCTACTTCTTCTGCGCGTGCTTGGCATTGACGTCCGCGTCATGCTTGTCGGTATGTGCGACAGGAGTATGCTTCGCATCCGATGCAGCTTCCGTCTTTCCGCCCGCAGGGGTGGCCGTCGCCGGCTTCTTGGCGAAGAAGGTGTTAGGTTTCTGCATGATTTCGTCCTCTATTTTACCATCCCGGAACAGGATGATGAACCGATCAATGAAGGGTCATAGGGTAGTCTGATCAGTGATCGATGAGATATTCTATTAAATATTATCAATGAATAATACTATCGGGAAACACCTATAGCCGTAATTGACGTTATAATATTAAATTATATTTATACGAATTCAGTATATGGTGGTATTTTGTATAGTCGAGGGCCGTTGCTGTGAATTGTTCCGACTCACGTGTCTCTCGCCCTTTTTCAATGAGAGGAAAGACGATGTCGACCCGCGTGACGCGCCAGACTGTTCATTTCCATCATGCTTTCCCCTTGCCCGAGCGGGAAGAGCCGCTGCCGGCGGGGTGTTATGAAGTGGAGTTCGAGGAGGAAAGGATCGATGGCCTTTCGTTCATCGCCTGGCGAACGGTTCGTGCCACGCTGAACCGGATCGAACCGATCAATGGACTGTCCTTCGCCATCGATGTGGGGGCGGAGGGGGTGAAGGCTGCCATTGTCCGCAATTCCGCCCCAACGCAATCCGTATCAGCCAAAGTCCCGACGCGCGCCGCCACCCATGGGGCTGATCAGGTGGACCCTGTGGCCGAGCTCTCCTCTGAGCGGCGTGATCTGATCGTTCCGCCCGTCATCCGTCCGTCCGGCGGCGGTGTGACGGCCATCGCCGCTTTCATCCTGAAGCTGTTCCGGTGAATACCGGTGGCTGTAATGTATCTCGCTCCGTATTCATGCCGATTTCTAAAACCTTGCGGATGAACTGCCAGGCATGTTGGTCAGTGCCGACAAAATCATGTTCACACCCGCCCAGATCATAGCCCCTGATAAACCGCTCCTGCAGCCGATCCAGGAATTTGGGTTCAGTTTCCGTCATATGGGCGATTAGAACCTGCAAGATACGTTCATGCGCAAGCACCCGACGTTCAAGGTCGGTATTTTCAATAGGCATAGGGTAACCTTTCCCGTTACAACGGTCGGACATGTATTGGCGTGTCCGACCGTCAACATGTGGGTGATATGGTCAATTACTTGACCGTGCCCTCGACCACACGGTTAAGTGGCTCCCGTTTACCATCTCGCTGGGGCACGGCCAGTTCTCGGTCGCCGACCCAAAGCACTTCAATCCGTGAACCGGCAACGCCGGCCGCAATCAGGGCGTTGCGGACGGTTTCGGCGCGTTGCCGGGAAAGATCCATGTTGTAATAGTCCGCCCCGATGCTGGAAGCCTTGCCGACCAGGGTGACACGCCGTTCGGGATTGCTGCGGATTTCCTTGGCGGCATCCCGCAGGATGGTTTCACCATCCTTGGTCAATGTCGCCTTGTCGAACTCGAAATAGGTATTATAGGAGGTTTGCTTATAGACGGGCGCCGTCGGACTCGGCGCATCGATAACGGCGACAACGAGTGTCGTCTGGCACGGTGTGGCCGTGCCCTCGATGGTTGCCGGCTTTAGCCCGATAGAGAGGTTCCGGCAGGCGATTTCCTCCACTGTCATGCCGTGGCCCCAGTCCTGGCTGGATTCAGCCGGCATAAGGCCGTGACCATGGGTGATGGCCCGCCGCAGGAAGGGCTCCGCCATATCCATGCGCCCCTGTGATTGATATGAGGCACCCAGGTTCAATTCATCATAGGGACTATTGGGCCACTTGATGTTGGTGGCTTCCAGGATACGGGTCGATTGGTCGAAATTCCCTGCCTTGAGGGCGACATAGCCCGGTGAGGTCGTTGAGACGTCATGCCCCGGCCCATGATAGCCCGCGTCCTGCTGCCGGTTGGAGCAGCCGGACAGCAGCAACAGTCCGATTGGCAATGCGTACATCAATTTAGCCTTAAGCATGATGAAATTCCTTGGGTTTAAGGTCCGGAGAAATCCGAACTAATCCTAATAAATGATAAATTATAATGATGATTTTTGAAATCATCGGAAATTACCTATGAATGACGAAGGGCAATTTTTGTCTTATTGTATAATTTTTTCTGAAATTGATGGTTTGTATATGGCGATATTTATTGTTTCTCTATTTATTTTTCTTCACCCCCGCTGAAGCATTCCATTCTGCCAGCAGGGCAATGCGTGCCAGGGCGGGGATGGACCGCGCGCCTGTCCGGCGCATAATGGCGGCCCGGTGATGCTCCACCGTGCGTTGGCTGATCCCCAGGTCGGCGGCGATATTCTTGCTGGGATGTCCGGCCAGAACCATGGCCATGATCTGTCGCTGCCGTTCCGTCAGTCCGGCCAGATGCTTGGCAGCATCCAGATGCCAAGCGGCCAGTTTGGTGTCATCCTCCGCTCTCTCCAAGGCCAGGTGGATGCTGGCGACGAGATCCGCGCGGCTGACCGGCTTTTCGATGAAATCGGCGGCACCTGCCCGCATGGCAGCCACCGCCACGGGTACGTCGCTGCTGCCGGTCATGACGATGGCCGGGGTTGTGACCCCGGTTTGCCGCAGATAATGCAGCAGGTCGATTCCGCCCATGCCCGGCAAGTAGGCGTCGATCAGCAGGCATCCCTGTCCCGCGGCACGGGGGGTGTCCAGGAAATCCTCGGCACTGGCGTGGTCAACCAGTTGCCATCCTTGCCCCTCCAGGGACTGGCGGATGCTGTCGCGCAGGAAGGCATCGTCGTCGATGATGTGAATGGTGATGCCAGCGTCGGCACTGTCGTCGGCTTCCGGCATTCGCGCTGCCAGCGGCGGCACGGCCAGCAACCGCTGAACCGTGCGGAGCAGGGTGGAGGGGTTGACCGGCTTGTGCAATTGCAGTTCGTTGCGCAGGGCGATGGTGCGCAACGTCTCTGTGGAAATGTCTGCCGTCAGCAGCAGGCCGGGCACAGCACGATGCAGGTCGCGGCGCAGGACCGTCAGCAGGTCCAGCCCGTTCATTCCGCCCGGCAGGTTGTAATCGGCCAGCAGCAGGTCTGGTCGGAAGGCCTCTGCCGCGATTTGGCGTTGGGCTGACGACGCATCAACCGCCAGCAGCACCCGGTGGCCGGCGTCACGCAGAACCATGCGCAGCAGGTCACCCACCTCGGGATCATCCTCCACCACCAGGATGTTGCCGGGAATGGCGACATCCTTTTCCACACCGTCCGGCACGGGCAGTGCCGGCACCCCCGCAGCCTGCGGATCGGAGAGGATATCGATGGCGAAGACTGAACCCTTGCCCGTTACCGACCGCATCCGCACCGGATGGTTCAGAAGCCCGCTCAAACGACGGACGATCGACAGGCCCAGCCCCAGGCCATTGCCGGGCTTTCCATCCGCCTGGGTTATTTGGTGATGTTCTTCGAAAATTGCCTGCTGTTCGGCCTCCGGTACGCCGATACCGGTGTCCCAGATCTCGATGCTGATCCCGTCCGCCCGGCGGCGGCAGCCCAGCAGCACCTTGCCCCGGCGGGTATATTTCAGGGCATTGGACAAGAGGTTGCGGACCATCTGTTCCAACAGCCGCCGGTCGCTGAAGACCTGAACGCCGCAGGGCACCATGCGCAGGCTCAGGCCACGGGCGCGGGCGTGATAACTGAATTCGTCTCGCATCCGGGTCAGCAGGTCGTTGATGGGAAAACGCGACAGGTCGGTGGTGATAACGCCAGCCTCAATTTGGTTGATGTCCAGCAAGGCGTTCAGCATGGCGGACATGGCATCGATGGTCTCACCCACCCTGTCCAGCAGCTCGCGGTCACGCGCATCCCGTGCCCGGTTCACCAGAATCCCCTGTAACAGGATCAGGGTTTGCAGGGGCTGGCGCAGATCGTGGCTGGCCGCCGCCAGGAAATGCGACTTTCCCCGATTGGCGGCGTCGGCCTGCTGCTTGGCGAACTGTAGCGCTTCGGCCACACGCCTGCGTTCGGTGATATCGACAAAGGTGATGACGACACCTTCCACATGGTCGTCGCGAGTCATGTAGGGCAATACCCTACGCAGATACCAGGCACCCGTGCGGGTTTCGATCTCCCGTTCGATCGGCACGCGCGATTGCAATACGGTTTGGGCATCGGTGAACAGATCGCCATCGGCGGCCAGCGAACTGAGGTCGGCCAGGGGGCGGCCGACATCGCCGGGAAGGATGCTGAACAGGGACCGGGTGGCAGGGGTGAAGAAGCGGATGGCCAGTTCCGGGTCCAGAAAGATCGTCGCGACATCCGTGCTGTAGAGCACATTTTGCAGATCGTTGGATGTCGTGCGCTGCCGGTCCAGGGTTTCCTGCAACTGGCTGTTCAAAGCCGTCAACTCTTCGTTCAAGGATTGCAGTTCCTCCTTGGAGGTCAGCAGTTCCTCGTTGGCGGATTGGTATTCCTCGTTGATCGACAGGGCTTCCTGGGTGATGGCCTTCTGTTCCTCCCCCGCCAGTTCCAGGTTGCGGATAGCGGCTTCCAGTTCGGCACGCGTATAATCCAGTTCGCGGGCCAGATTGCCGACCTGCCCATCGGGGAGGAAGGGTGTTGGGCCGTCCTTTCCCCCAGCCGATTGGGCCTGGTCGATGAAGCAGACCAGTATCAATTCCTCGCCCTCGTGCAGCACAGGATGCACGGCAATGCTGAACTCCATGACTTCGCCATCACGGCGCATCTGACCACCCGGGATCGTGATCTTGGCTCTCTCCTGGTGTGCCTGCTGGATGGCGGCGCGCAGCTTCACCGACAGACCGGGGGGTGTCATGGCCAGCAGATCCTGGGTCGGATGGCCGGGTGGCACCCGCAGGAACTGGTCTGTCGGCCCCAGGGAATAAAGGCAATCATGGGCGCGGTTGATCAGGATGGCTGCCGGGGCATAGTCCCGCATCACCATCTGCCGGCACAATTCCGCCAGGGCCGTCTGCCGCGATGGGCCAGGGCCGGTGCCGATGCGGGATAGGGCGCGGATACCGTCCCCCGCGCTCATCAGAAAACTGAAATCGCCTGGCCGGCTGCGCCCGACATGGCGGAAAAGCCGGGCGGGCTTCGACACGATCTCGAACCGGTCGCTCGCCGCCGGTAGCACGGTTTCCGCCCCCCCCAGCAGCAGGAACCCGCCATCGCGCAGCGCGAAATGGAACAGGGCCAGTACCCGCGCCTGTGCCTCCGGCATCAGATAGATCAGCAGATTGCGGCAGGAAATGAAATCCAGGCGCGAGAAGGGCGGGTCCGCCAGCACATCCTGGACCGTGAAGATGACATGGGTGCGCAGATCCTGCGTTACCCGGAAACCCCCGTTGTCGGCGGTGAAGAACCGGGCCAGCCGTTCGGCAGAGACATTCTCGGCAATCCCGGCGGGATACCAGCCCTCACGTGCCGTGGCGACAGCATCGGGATCGACATCAGAGGCGAAAAGCTGCAACTTCATCGTCAGCCCGGCCAGTGCGATCTGTTCCAGGAACAGGATGGCCAGCGAATAGGTTTCCTCCCCGGTGCTGCACCCCGCCACCCACAGGCGCAGGTGATTATCCGCCGCCCGCCCCCGGATCAGGCCGGGAATGACGGTTACGGCGAGTAGCTCAAACACTTTCGGGTCGCGGAAAAATTCCGTGACGTTGATCAGCATGTCCTTGGCCAAATTGTCGCGCTCCGCTGCGTCACGGCGCAACAGCTCCAGATATTCCGGCAGGCCATCAACCGCGATATCCAGCATAGACATGCGCCGGTCGATGCGCCGCCGTAGCGTCCCCTGCTTGTAGAGCGTGAAATCATAGGGCGTGTGGGCACGCAGCAGATCGATGACGCTTTCCAGGCCATCATGCTTTATCCCGACGGCGGCGGTGGTGTCCGGGCGGCGGCGGTGGCGGATGATCTCCGGCATGGCGGCCACCGGCACGACATGATCGACCAGGCCGGTGGCCATGGCATTGCGCGGCATACCTTCATATCCGGCCTCTGCCGGTTCCTGCACGATCACCAGCCCGCCGGCCGCCTTCACAGCCCGCAGCCCACGGCTGCCATCCGCCCCTGTGCCCGACAACACGACGCAGACCACCCGGTCACCGCAATCCTGCGCCAACGAGGAGAGCAGGAAATCGAAGGGCAGGCGGGTGCCCTGGCCGGGCGGTGGAGATGTCAGGTGTAGATGCCCGTCGGTGACGGACAAATAGGCGCCGGGCGGGATCACCAGCACATGGTTGGGCAGCAGTTCCAACCCGTCGGTGACCTGACTGACACTGAGTGACGTGTGGGTGGCCAGCAGATCGACCAGCAGACTGTCATGGTTTGGGTCCAGATGCTGGACCAATATGAAACTGGCGCCCCCGCCATCGCCAAGCGCCTGTACGAAGCGTGTTGCCGCCTCCAGGCCGCCCGCTGAGGCGCCGATGGCAACAATATCCATTTTTGCTGCCGACGGGATGTCGGCGTTTTCTTTTTGGGGCAAACGATTCATGGTGCAGCCGCCGATCTTATTTTTTTGTTAAAAGATGATAATAGCATATTTATTTAATAAAAATACGGTGAGGGGCTATTTTAAATTACCGCTTTAGTATTTAGGTATTCTCCGAATCTTATCTTTTTTGGTACTCATATCTGCGGTGAATACCAACAATGGGAGTTCATTCATGAATTATATCGACAGTATATTGTAGAAATCTTTTAGGAAAATATTCATGTTTAGTCAAATGATTTGCTCAATTGGTGTTTTGCAGTGGCCATCGGTTGGCATTCGCAAGTCAAACAGTCACATTCGGACGTGTGTGGCAGTTCCGCGCGACGCCGGCAAAGTCAGCCATATCCACGCCAGGAAACCCAAGGGCAAGCCGACGCCCGAACGCACCGCCAGGACCAATGCGGCGCTTTATCTGCACCATTGGCCTCAACCGCGCCGGTAACGATGTCAGGCAGGGTTCCCGGAAGTGTCGGGGCGACAGGTCGCTGCGTCGACGGGCGGATGTGCTGGCAGCGCCCCTATAATGGGCACAGACCTCATGGCTGCTTGAAGGTAATGATACCCATCAGCCGCGTCGGTATTTTCCAACATAAGCTCAATAGATTGAGCACCCAGCCGATCTGCCCCATGTCTTCCCCCTGCGGCATCGCCGCCGGGTTTTTACCGGCGAGTGTAGGCGTTCGCACAGAACTTGGGAACAGTAGGACACCCAGGGGACTTTCCGGCTAATCTTGGTCAAACAAGATGACGGATCGGACAACCTCACCCCGTTTCATCATGGCAAAGCCTTCATTGATCTCGTCGAGACGCAGCCGATGGGAGATCAGATCGTCGAAATTGAGGCGACCATCGGCATATTCCTGCACCAGACCGGGAAGCTGTGAGCGCGGCTTCAATCCCCCCATCAGCAGGCCACCCACGGATTTGCCCATGGAAAGCCCCTGGACAGGTGTCGACAGTTCAGCACCGGCCGCTGCGACCCCGACAATGGTGCAGCGGCCATAAAACGGGTTGGTTGCGTCAATGGCTTGGCGCATGACGGCGGGAGAGCCGACACATTCAAAACTATGGGTCGCCCCCATGCCGGTGATGGCCATGATCGCCGCCGGCACATTGTCCTGTCGCCCCGGATTGATGAAATGCGTGGCCCCCATCTGGCGGGCGACCGCTTCCTTGGCGTCATTGGTGTCGATGCCGATGATGGTTTTCGCCCCCTGCACACGGGCGCTTTGCACCATATTCAGGCCGATGCCGCCCAGGCCGAACACCGCCACCAGCGAATTTTCATCGACACCCATGTGACGCACCGTGCCAATGCCGGTGGCCCCGCCGCAGGAGGCGTAGCAGGCCCCCGCGAAACTGGCTTTCTTGCTGACCTTTGCGACCCGATCCGCCGTGATCACCATATGGTCCGCGAAGGTGCCCATGCCGGCAAAGGTATGGACGCGCTCGCCGTTCCAACGGAGGCGACTGAACGCGGGGCTGGTTCGTTCCTTCACCTTCAGGCAGATATTGGTTTTGCCGGATCGGCAATTGGGGCAAACCCCGCATTCCGGCAGCATGAACGGCACGACATGATCGCCGATGGCAAGGTCCGGAACGTCGGGGCCGACCGCGACAATCACCCCGGCGGATTCATGCCCCAGCACGGCCGGAACCGCCTGCGGCTGGTGGCCTTCCATGACATGCAGGTCAGTATGGCAGAGGCCGGTGGCCAGAATCCGGACCATCACCTCCCCGGATTGCGGGGCGTCGAGCTGCAGGGTTTCGACGGTCAGCGGCTGGCCCGGCCCATGGAAGACAGCGGCCTTCACATTGATTGCCATGGATGGCTTCCCCTCACGCGGGCTGTGACAGGTAGATGGTCTTGATCTCGGTATAATGGTCCAGCGCCTCGGCGCTGCCCTCGCGGCCGATGCCCGATTGCTTGAACCCGCCAAAGGGCAGCCCGCCCTGGGGCCCCATGCCGTTCTGCGCCACGGTGCCGCTGCGGATGCGGCGGGCGATGGCGACGGCTTGGGCCTGATCCGTGGTGAAGACGGCGCCATTCAGGCCATAGGGGCTGTCATTGGCCATGGCGATGGCGTGCGCCACATCATCATAGGGGAGCACGACCAGGACCGGGCCGAAAATCTCTTCCTGGGCGATGCGCATGTCGTTGGTGACATCGGCGAAGATCGTCGGCTGAATGAAACAGCCCTGCACCGTGCCGCCCGTGACCAGACGGGCGCCCTGTTCCTTGCCGGCATCGATATAGCCGGCGACGCGCGCAGCCTGCGCCGGGCTGGCGACGGGGCCGATCTGGGTGGCCGGATCGAAAGGGTCACCCACCTTCAGGGATTGATAGGCGGCGGCCAAGGCCGTGACCAGTTCGTCCTGCCGCTGCCGCGACACCAGCACACGGGTCAGGCCCATGCAGGCCTGACCATTGAACAGGGTCGACTGCCCGACCAGCACGGGCACGGCGGCGGCGATGGGGAAATCGTCCAGCACAATGGCGGCGGATTTGCCGCCCAGTTCCAGCGTCACCCGTGCCACCCGCGCCATACAGCGGGCGGCGATATGTTTGCCGGCCGCTGTGGAGCCGGTGAAGCTGACCTTGTCGATCCGGGGATCGCTGATCAGCCGCTCCCCCATGTCACGGCCGGCGGTCAGGATCGACAGCACACCGTCCGGAAAGCCGGCCTGTTCGGCACATTCGGCCAGGATCAGGCAATCCAGCGGCGCCTCGGGGGAAGGCTTCACAATGACGGTACAGCCGGCGGCCAGTGCCGGGGCCATCTTGTTCATGGCCAGCAGGGAGGGATAGTTCCAGGGCACGATGGCAGCGACGCCGCCGATCGGTTCGCGCGTCACCCGCGCGATGCCACCCGCCGCCGGCCGCTCCTCCTCAAACCGATATTCCTGCGCCGCGCGGATCATATGGCGCAGGCTGGTCGCCGCACCCAACGCCACCCGGCAGGAAAAGCTGATGGGAATGCCGATCTGTACCGTGTGGGCGGTTGCCAGGTCGCCGGCGCGTGCTTCGATGGCATCGGCCCAGCGGGCGAGGATCGCCAGCCGCTCCGCCACCGCCATCTGCGGCCAGGGGCCGTCACGAAACGCCGCCTCGGCTGCGGCGATGGCGCGGTCAATGTCGGCCTCCCGCGCCTCTGCCACCGCCAGCATGGTCTGGCCATTGGCGGGATTGGTGATGGGAAAGACGGCACCGGTGGAGGGTTCAACCCACCGGCCGCCCATGAACAGCCTGTCGGGATGGGACAGGAACGAAACCTGAGATGCTGTCATGTGATCCCCGGTGTCCGCGCAGTATGGCGACTGCCCCGCCGGTTTGGGGCCGGCGGGGCAGGTGTGAAAGGCGTTGGTCTGGACCGGTTGGCTGTCAGGTGCGGCGGGGCTTGAAGGTGGAGCGGGGCAAGGAATTGAACTCCACCCCCGTCACCGCCACCGGCACGCCGAGCGCCGCCGACAGGCTCTGGCGCAGCCCGTCCGGATCGGTCGTCTCCACCTTCAGTTCAAGCTGTTCGGCCTGCTTGCCGCCATTGAGGAGCTGGAATTCCGGCCCGCCCAGCGGGTCGAGCGCCAGTTGCACATCCAGCGGGAAGAACTGGCGCGTGCCGATCCGCACCCGATCGCCATCGCGGCCCAGCAGCCGGTAGCGCAGACCGGTTTCGCCGCAGGGGCACTCCCCCTCCATGCGCTCCACCCAGTCTTCGACATTGTAGCGCAGCCAGAAGGCATCGGTGCCAAAGCAGCTCCAGACCAGATGGCCGCGCTCGCCGGGGCCGACCTCCTTGCCGGTGACGGGATCGCAGACCTGGGCGATGGTCATGTCGGGGTGGGTATGGAAACCCTTATGATGGTGGCAATCCGCCACGGCCCCGCCGGGGATCTCCGACGCGCCGGAAATATTGATGAAGCGGCAATTGTAACGCTGTTCCAGGCGGTCGCGCGGCCCATCGAACTGAAGGCTGGCCTCCACAATGGCGACGGTGCCGCCGGCGAAAATATCGCCCAGATTGATGCCCAGCCGCTCCGCCGCCTGATCATAGATCAGCAATTGCGAACCGGTGATCATGAAGGTCGTCGGCTTCATCACCTGCCAGATGCGCAGATGTTCCATCGCCGCTTCCACGGTGAAGGGCATCCCGACGGGGATTTCCATCGCATCCATTTCCTGGGCCACCAGTTGCGAGCCGCCGGCCCCATAGATGCCGCCGGGCCAGGCATGGGTGTAACGCCCGAAACGACGCAGACCGAACCGCCAATAGTTGCGCATGATCGCCTCCCGCGTCCGGTGGGCATCACGCTTGGTCAGCAGGTACAGCATCGGCCGGCCCGTGGTGCCGCCCGAGGCCGAGACGAAGGTGGCATTGTCCAGATCGACCGCCCGCCAGTGACCCCAGGGGCCATTCCCGGCCTCGTCCGCCAACAGCTCCTTCTTGGTCGTCATCGGGATGTCATCCAGATGCGGCACGCGATCCCGGCTGAGGCCCGCAGCCTCATATTTCGCGCGGAAGAAAGGCAGCGGCGTATCCCAGACGCGCGCCCATTCACGTGCCACCCCGGCGCGCTGGAGGTTCTCGATCTCCGCCGCCGTTCGTGTCTGTGCCTCCACGTTCCAGAACGGCCGGTTAGGATCCGTAAGCGCCTGTTGGACGGCAATCGTCATCTCAATGGTTCCGTTTTTCGTTAGAGGATACTAATTCATCAGGCGAGCCCATTGCCGGCCCGTTCCTCCCTGTGCTAACGAAACGATAGCAAGGGTCTTCCTTAAATGGTAGACTATTTTGCAAGTGCTGGCGATGCAGCCATGTCGGCAAATGCCGTCCAGCCGTTACAAAAAAGACAAGAGGGAAGGATTGACCGATGCGGGTTCGATATTCTGGCGCGTCGCTGCTGGCGATCGCGGTTGCTTTGGCCTGTGCGCCGACAGGGGCGGCGCAACAGAGCGCGGCCAGCGCGACGAAGGCTGTGGAAGACACCCTGGTTCTGGAAGAAGTGGTGGTCACCGCCACAAGGCGAACCGAAAAGCTGCAATCGGTGCCCATCGCGGTGACCGCCATCACGGGTGATGCCCTGGCAACCCAGCAGCAGGTTGATGTCACCAGCCTGGCACGCACCGTGCCCAATCTCAATATCGCGCCCTTTCCCGGTGACAACAGCAACGCCACCATTTCCCTGCGCGGGCAGGTTTCGATCGACAATACGCCCAATGTCGACCCGGCGGTCGGGCTTTACCTTGACGGTGTCTATCTGGCGCGCAGTTCGGGCGGCAATCTCAGCCTGATCGATATTGAACGGGTGGAAGTGCTGCGCGGGCCGCAGGGTACCTTGTTCGGCCGTAACACCATCGGCGGGGCGCTGAACATCATCCCGAAGCGGCCGACCCAGCATCTGGAAGGGTCGGTGGAGGCCAGCTATGGCAATTACAATGCCTGGAAACTGGTGGGCGTGGTCAATGTCCCGGTGAGCGAGCAAGTGGCTGTCCGCTTTGCCGGCAGCCATACGGAGCGGGACGGTTTTGCCCATAGCCGGCTGACGGGCAACCAGTTGAATGCGGACAATACCGATTACATCCGGGGTTCCGTGTCGCTGGCGCTGACAGAGGGCTGGGACGTTCTGCTGACGGGGGATTATACTTCCTTCACCAATGAAGGTCAGTGGACCACCCTGGCCAGTCTGGCGCCGGCCGGTTCCGGCTTCATCGGCCTGATCAGCCAGGGCAAGGATAATGGTGCGGCTTATGTCGCCCCCTTTACCAAACATCCCGATACGACCACCACGGGGCCTTATAGCTCAAAGACATATGGTGGCAGTGCCACGGTGACCGGTGAGCTGGGGGACTGGGCCACGCTGAAATCGATCACGGCCTATCGGGAAGCCAAGCGTGATAATCGGAACAATGATCTGGATGGAACACCCTATGTGTTCTTGCAGCAATTGAACGATGATATGAAGCAGAGCCAGTTCAGCCAGGAACTGCAACTGTTCGGTACGGCGCTGGATGACCGGCTGGATTGGATCACCGGGGGATATTATTTCCGGGAAAATTCGGATCTGATCACAAGGTCCAGATTTGTCTTTGGTCGACCGGGGGCGACGCCGGTTGAAAATGTCACGGATGGCCGTGACATCATCAATAGCTCCGCCTCGCTGTTCGCCCAGCTCAGCTATAAGATCACCCCGGAATTTGCCCTGACTGCGGGTGCCCGGCATGTTTGGGACGCGCGGGACATCACCTTGCGTAACCGCACCCAGCTTGCGGCCACCGGAACAGCGATTGTCTGCGGCAATTCGGCGGCCAGTCTTCCCGATTGCCGGGTCGATGTGAAGAAGGCGACCTTCGACTATACGCCCTTCACCGTCGGTCTGAATTACACACCAGCGAGTGACCGGTTATTTTATGTGAAGTGGAGTCGGGGCTTCCGCTCCGGTGGCTTCAATACCCGCGCCACCAACTCAATGGCGCTCAGCCCCTTCAATCCGGAGCGGGTTGATTCCTATGAAGGCGGTGTGAAACTGGATTTCGGCCGTTCATTCCGGTTCAACGCGGCGGCCTATCATTCGAAATTCACCGATATCCAGTTTGTGGCGAACATTCCCGTCAATGTGGGGGGCGTGGTCAACACGGCGGCGATCGTCCAGAATGCCGGCTCGGCCCGGGTCAACGGGTTGGAGACGGAAGCCACCCTGCTTTTGGGGAATCTGCGGCTGAATGGCAGCCTGGGGCTGATCGACGCCAAATATACCAGCATCCTGCCGACCGTCGTGGCGGTAACCAAGGACTCACCGTTCCAGCAGACCCCCGATCTGACATGGTCCCTGTCCGCCGATTACGATATTCCCGTCTCCTTCGGTAACATTCACCTGCATGGTGACTATTCGTATAAGGATGAGGTTGCCTATTCCGCCGTCCCGCCGTCGGACCCGGCCAATCTCCTGCCCAGCTATGCCCTGATCAATGCCATGGCGACCGTCAGCCTTGATCAAAGCGGACTGGAGCTGAGCGTGTGGGGCCGCAATCTGGCAAACAAGAAGTATCTCAGCCGTACATTGGACCTGGGTGCCTTGGGTGTCGTTTCCGGCTTCCCCGGCGATCCGCGCACCTATGGCGTGACGGCCCGTTACCGCTTCTGATCCCCCCCTGGCCCCCCGACCGGCCGGTGACGGTCGGGGGGCTGCATTTCCTGTTGCGTGTCAGGGATCGTTCGGATCAAAATAGTGCACTTAATAAAGAACGGGCCTGACACAGGCCGGAATCCATCCGGGACGGGATATGGCCATGAGTTTGCCTGATAATATCCGGCGTAAGCTGGTCTTGCCGGTTTTCTGCGCACCGATGTTTCTGGTTTCTACCCCCGCCCTGGTGCGGGCGGCCTGTCTGGCTGGCCTGATCGGGGGCCTGCCCCGGCAGAATGCGCGCAGCCTGGAGCAGTTCGGCGCCTGGCTGGCCGAGATTGATGCGGCCCGACGCCAGGCGCGGGATGACGGGCGGCCCGACGGGGTGCTGGCGGTCAATCTCGCCTCCACCCTGCCGGCGGAGGAGATGGCGGCCAATCTGGCCCTGTGCCGCCAATATGGGGTGGAGATCATCGTCAACGCCACCGGCAACCCGACGGAACTGACCCGGCGGGCCCATGGCGAGGGGATGCTGGTCTATGCCGACGCCATCAATCTGCGCTTTGCTGAAAAGGCGATGAAGGCCGGGGTGGATGGCATCACCGCCATCGGCTGGGGCGGCGGCGGCCATTCCGGCACCATCAGCCCCTTCGCCCTGGTGCCGCAACTGCGCCAGATGTTCGCTGGCACCATCCTGCTGGCCGGGGCCGTGTCCAGCGGCGGGGCGATCCGGGCGGCGGAAATGCTGGGGGCGGACCTGGCCTATCTGGGCACCCGCTTCATCGCCACGGCGGAGTCCGGGGCCAGCGAGGATTACAAGGCCATGCTGGTTGCCGGTGCCGCCGATGATGTGCTGTACACCCCCAACATTGCTGGCATTGCGGCCAACTGGCTGACCCCCTCGCTCCGCCGGGCGGGGCTTGATCCGGCGGCCCTGCCACCGGCACCGGCCGGGCCGGGCCATGCCCATCTGCCCGATGGGGTCAGGCCCTGGCGCACCCTGTGGAGTGCGGGCCAGGGGATCGCGCTGATCCAGGATGTTCCGTCTGTCGCCGATCTGGTGGCGCGCTTGCGGACGGAATATCGGGCGGCCTGCGCGGTCCCGGCCTTTGCCGCTGCTGATCCCGAACAAGGAGGGGTTTGATGACCGACGCACTGGAGCGTGTTCGCACGCTGATCAATCTGCTGTCGGTTGAACAGTTGGATGATAATCTGTTTCGCGGCGCCTGCACGGATGAGCAATGGGGCCGCGTCTATGGCGGGCAGGTGGTGGCCCAGGCCCTGGCAGCGGCAACCTCTACGGTGGGGCTGCCGCGACGGGCCCATTCCCTGCACGCCTATTTCCTGCGCCCCGGCGACCCGCACCGGCCGATCCTTTATCAGGTGGAGCGCGACATGGATGGGCGCAGCTTCTCCAACCGGCGGGTGATCGCCCTGCAGGGGGGCAAGGTGCTGCTGAACATGGCGGCCTCTTTCCATATCCAGGAGCCGGGGTTGCATCATGCGGCGGTGATGCCGGTGATGACGGGACCGGAAGGGATGCAGAGCGACCGGGAAATGCGTGCCGCCAAACTGTGGCGGCTGCCACCGGACCAACAGGGGATCGCCGAGCGTATGCGGTCGCTGGAATTCTATCCGGTAGAAGAACAAAACCCTGATTGGCCCGGGGCAGGGGCCTTGCAACAGCATTACTGGTTCCGCACGGTGGCCCCGCTGCCGGATGACCCGATGCTGCACGCGGCCGTGCTGGCCTATGCCTCCGATTGGGGGTTGATCGGCGCCGCTGCCAAGGCGCATGGCAAAACCATCTATGATGATTATTTCGAAGGAACCAGCCTGGACCATGCGCTGTGGATTCATGATCCGCACCTGCGTCTTGATGATTGGCTGCTTTATGCCCAGGAGACCCCATGGACGGGCGGTGCCCGTGGTCTGGGGCGCGGGCTGATTTTCGCCCGCGATGGACGGTTGGTGGCGAGCGTCGTCCAGGAAGGCTTACTGCGCATACGTCCGCCAGCGACCGACCGCTGATCCCCCTACTGAGGAACAAGCAGATGGATAGGGCAGAAGCCTGTCATATTCCGGTGATTGTGGGTGTGGGACAGGTCAATGACCGTGCAGAAACCGGCAGTACCGGGCTGGATTCCCTGGGCCTGATGCTGGCGGCCGCCCGCGCGGCCGGTGCCGATGCCGGCGGCGACGTGCTGTCGCGCACGGACTGGCTGGGGGTTGTCAGCCAGATATCCTTTCCGGCTTACTCCGGGCAACTGGTGCGGCTGCTGTCGGAGGGGCTGGGCATCCGGCCGCTACAGGCGCGGGAAACGCCCATGCCCACCGGCGACAGCCCCCTGTTGCTGCTGCACGAGGCGGCCAATGCCATCGGCCGGGGCGAAGCGCAGGTCGCGCTGATCACCGGCGGGGAGGCCCTGCGCACGGCCAGCCGGCGGGCGGCAGAGGCGGCGACGGCGGCAGGCGAAGCCCCCGCCCGTCGGGGGCCGCTGCCGGCCAGCAAACCGGCCTTGGTTGAAACCCGCCACCGGTATGGGCTGAAGACGCCCACCGATGTCTATCCGCTGTTCGAAAATGCCGCCCGCGCCGCCTATGGCCAGACGCTGGCGGAGGCCCAGGCGGAGACAGGCCGCATCTGGCAGGCCTTCTCCCAGGTGGCGGCGGGGAATGAGGCGGCCTGGATCCGCCGGCCCCACACGGCTGAAGAGATCATCACCCCCTCGCCGCAGAACCGGCCGATTGCCTTCCCCTACAGCAAATGGATGGTGGCCAATGCGGCGGTGAACCAGGGGGCGGCGATCATCGTCACCAGTCTGGCCGTGGCGCAGGCGGCCGGCATTCCAGAGGACCGGCTGGTCTATATCGGTCAGGGCGCTGCGGCGCATGAGGATGACAATCCCTTGCGGCGCCCGCATTTCGACCGGTCCGCCAGCATGAAAGTCTCGCTGGAACGGACCCTGGCGCTGAACAATCTCACGGCGGGCGACATTGACCATGTCGAGCTTTATTCCTGCTTTCCCTGCGTGCCGAAAATGGCGCGGCGGATCATCGGCCTGCCCGATGACCGCCCCTTGAGCGTGTTTGGCGGCCTGACCTTTGGGGGCGGCCCGATCGGCAATTACATGACCCATGCCGTGGCCAGCATGGTGGGGGCGCTGCGCCGTTCTGGCCGCCATGGGCTGCTGTTCGCCAATGGCGGCTTTGCCACCCATAACCACACGATCCTGTTGACCCGCACACCCCAGCCGGCCGGCCTGTTCCCGCAAATGTTCGATTTCCAGGCAGAGGCGGACCGGGCGCGGGGGGCCGTGCCCGCGCTGGATGAGGCCTATGCCGGGCCCGCCATTATCGAGACCTATACGGTGATCCATGACCGCGACGGCCAGCCGCAATTCGGTGTCGTCCTTGGGCGCACCCCGGACGGGCGGCGTGCCATCGGGCGCGTGCCGGCCACCGACCGGGCGGCCCTGCATCTGTTGATCAGCGGCGACCAGGAACCGGTCGGCCTGCCCGGTTTTGTGGTGGCAGAAGCGGAGGGCAATCGCTGGCAGATGGTGCCGCCGGGCCCGTGACCCGGCCCCCGTTGCCTGTCTGGAATAGAGGTTGCCCGGCCCCGGTTAATCAGTATACTAGATAAAAAAGCGGAGGACGCCTTGTCTGGTTCATATTCCCTTATCCGGCTGCATGGCTTTGGCGATGTTGCGCGCGAACATCGCCGATCCCGCCCCCATCTGCTGGCGGCGATCGATGGCGAGGTGCGCCTGACCTATGCCGAATTCGACCGGCGCAGCACGAAGCTGGCCAATGCCCTGGCCGACCGGGGCATCGGGGAGGGGGGGCGTGTGCTGTGGCTGGGACAGAACAGCCACCGCCTTGTTGAAACGCTGGTCGCCTGTGCCAAGGTCGGGGCCAGCCTGTGCCCCGCCAACTGGCGCTCCTCCGCAGAGGAGGTGAAAAATCTGATCGCGGATTTCGCCCCGCATCTGGTGATCTGGCAGGAGGCGGAGGTCGGCGACACCATGCGTGCCGCCCGCGCCGAGGCCGGTGATGATGCCCTGTGGGTGCAGCACGACACGGACGGTGCCGACGGGTACGAGGCCCTGCTGGCGGCGGGCGATGACGGGGACCGCGACCTGCGCATCAATCCGGAACTGCCCTTGCTGGCCCTGTTCACGGCGGCCTTTGCCGGCAAACCCAATGCCGCCATGCTGCCACACAGCACGCTGATGTATCAGAACCTGCTGATCAGCCGGGGGCAGATGATTGATGAACGCAGCGTGCATCTGAATTCCGGCCCGCTGTTCCATATCGGCACGCTGCTGGGCACGCTGGCGACCTTTCATCTGGGCGGTTGCAATGTCTATACGCCGCGCGTCGATGCCCGCGCCCTGCTGGAACTGATTCAGGCGGAGAAGGTCACCCATGCCTTTGTGCCGGCGCCGACCATCGCCCAGATCCGGGAGATCAACAAGGACGGCGCCTATGATGTTTCCAGCCTGTGGTCCTCGCCCGCCGCACCGGAATGGAAATTCCCCATGTGTATGCCGGCCGATGCGCCCATGCTGCGGCAGATGGGCGGTTATGGTCAGTCGGAGGTGATGGGCCTGATTTCCTTCCTGTTTCTGGGCGGGACGGGGGCGGGCCGCGTATCGCCCATGGCGCAGGTGGCGCTGCTGGATGATGCCGGGCGGGAGGTGCCGCCGGGCGAGATCGGGGAATTCGCCGTGCGCGGCCCGCTGGTCATGGCCGGATATCTGGGGGCAGCGCCGGAGAATGAACGGCGCAGCCGCTTTGGTTGGCACCTGACCAACGATCTGGGCCGCCGGGCCGAGGATGGTTCCCTGATCTTCGTGGGGCCAAAGATGGCCATGATCAAATCGGCGGACGAGAATATCTATCCGGTGGAGGTGGAAGCCTGCATCCGCCAGCATCCGGCGGTGGCCGATGTCTGCGTCATCGGCGTGCCCGACCCGGTCTGGAAGCAGAATGTCAAAGCCGTGGTCACGCTGAAGGCCGATGCCAGCGCCAGCGAGGCGGAGATCATTGAACATTGCCGCGCCCGCATCGCCTCTTACAAGAAGCCCAAGCAGGTGGCCTTCGTCACCGCCCTGCCGAAGATCCCCGGCACCCCCTTCAATGACCGCAAGGCCATTGACGCCGCCCATGGCGGCGGCGGCTATCCGAGTTTCGGCTGATGGTAGATCTCCTCGTTTCCGCAGAGCAGCAGCAGATCATCGACAGCGTCGTTGATTTCCTGTCTGCCGAATTGCCGCTGGCCCGCCTGCGGCCGGATGGCAAAAGTCGCCCAGACGCCGCCCTTTGGCCCGCCATGGGCGAATTGGGCTGGTTCATGACCAGCCTGACGGAGGCGCAGGGCGGCCTGGGCCTGAGTGCGGTGGAAGAGGCCCTGCTGTTCCGGCAATTGGGGCGGCATCTGCTTTCCCCCAACGTCCTGGCGTCGGCCATCGGCGCACGCGTGGCGGCCGCTGCCGGTGACGGCGATCTGGCGGCCGCGATTGCCGGCGGGCACCGGGCGGTGGCGCTGGGCAACGCCGTCGGTCCCGTCACCATCGGTGCCCGTATCAGCGGCCGGTTCCATCTGTTCGATGCCGGTCAGGTGCCGCTGCTGCTATTGACCGATGGGGCGGGAAATGCCGCCCTGGTGGAGGCGGCGACCCTGTCCCTGCTGCCACGGCCATCGGCCGTCGATGCGATGAGCCTGCATGAGGCGCGGCTGGATGGTGTGGCGCCGCTGGCGCTGGTCGGGCCGGAAATGGGTGCCCATGTCACCCTGCGCCTGCTGGCGGCATCGATGCTGGCCGGTGTGTGTGAGGCAACGCGCGATCTGGCCACCGACTATGCCAAGCTCCGCGTGCAGTTCGGCCAGCCCATCGGCGCCTTCCAGGCGATCAAGCATAAATGCGCCGATCTGGCCTTGCGGGCCGAGGCGGTGGGCCATCTGGTGAATTTCGCCTCCATCCGGGTTGCCGCGGCTGCCGATGATGCCGTGTTCCAGGCCACGGCGGCCAAGCTGCTGGGCGCGCAATATGCCCTGATCAATGCCAAGGAAACCATTCAGATCCATGGCGGGATCGGCTTCACCACCGAATGCGACGCCCATCATTTCCTGAAACGTGCCCATGTCTATGACCTGATCGGCGGCGGATACCGGCAACAACAACGGTTTCTCCTGGACGAGACGGCGCCGGGAGAGGAGCCCGTGGCATGAACCTCGATTTCACCCCCGACGAGCGCCATTTCCGGGCCGAAGTCCGCGACTGGCTGCGGACCCATGTGCCCAAAGAGGCGCGGCCCGATGATGGGCCGGAGATGCTGGCCTTTGACAAGGAATGGCAGCGCCGGCAGTTCGAGGCCGGCTGGGCGGGCATTGCCTGGCCCAAGGAATATGGCGGCGCCGGCCTGTCGCTGATGCAGCAATTGATCTGGTTTGAGGAATATGCCCTGGCCGGCGGCCCCTATCTGGGCTGTTTCTTCGTGGCCTTGAGCCATGCCGGCCCGACCCTGATCGCCCGTGGCACCGACGCGCAGAAGGCCTTCTATCTGCCCAAGATATTGGCGGGGGAGACGCCCTGGTGCCAGGGCTTTTCAGAGCCGGGATCGGGTTCCGATCTGGCCTCGCTGCGCTGCCGCGCCGTCATCGATGGCGATCATCTGGTGGTGAATGGCCAGAAAATCTGGACCAGCCTTGCCAACTGGTCGAAATATCAGGAACTGCTGGTCCGTACCGATGCCAATTCCCGCTACAAGGGCATTACCTGGGTCATCGGTGACATGGAACTGCCGGGCGTCACCATCCGCCCGATCAAATGTATGCATGGCGCCGCCGATTTCTGCGAAGTGTTCTATGATGATGTGCGCATCCCGCTGAAAAATGTGGTGGGGGAGGTCAATGACGGCTGGAACGTCGCCATGGCCACGCTGGGCTTTGAGCGCGGCACGGCGGCCCTGGCCGAACAGATCGAGATGAGCCGCGTTGTCGAACATCTGATGGAACTGGCGCATGAGCGGCCGGGGCCGGACGGGGTGCGCCCCGCCATCCGGGATGACGAGTTTGCCGCCCGGCTGGCGACCCTGCGGGCCGAGGTGGCCGCCTTGCGGGCGATGAGCTATGCCGCCATCAGCCGGGGGCAGCGTGATCTGGTGCCGGGTGCGGAGGGCACCTTCATCGCGCTGTATAATACCGAGACGATGCAGCGCATCTTCCGCCTGTCGGCCGACCTGATGGGGGCGGAAATGCTGGATCTGGAAGCCAGCCCCAGCCGCTGGACCACGCAATATTACCGGTCTGTCATGCAGACCATCGCCGGCGGCACCTCCGAAATCCGCCGCAACATCATCGGTGAACGTGTGCTGGGCCTGCCGCGCGGGCGATAGCGCCGGCTGGTCAGGGCCGGGCTTTTTGTCGAGAATAAAATAGTGTACCAGATAAGATAAAAATCGACGTCAGGGAGGATGGGCGATGTCCATGACCACGGAAGCGGAAATCACGCAGAGTGAAGAATGGCGCAAGGCCACCAGCTACACGATCACGGATGAGGATGTGGCGCGGGGCAGTACCCTGACCGGCTATGATCAGGCATCCCGCGATGCCGAATATGTGCAGACCGTCTCCCCGGATGCGATCCGCAACTTTGCCCATGGCTGCGGCAACGACAATCCGCTGTTCTGCGATCCGGCCTATGCCGGCGGTACACGCTGGGGCAGCGTGATTGCGCCGGGGATGATGGCCGGCATCATCAATGCGCCCATGCGTGGTGACCCCGCGCCCGACTGGGTGAAGGCCGCGCGCAAAAGCCTGTTCCGCGGCATCCATGTCTTTGTTTCCGGCTCCACCTGGGATTGGTACCGGCCGATCTATCCGGGGGACACGCTGTACAGTTTCCGGGGCCAGGAAAGCCTGGAACTGAAGAAATCAGAATTTTCCGGCCGGTCGGTCATCCAGGTTCTGCGCGATGTGAAGGTCAATCAACGCGCCGAAGTGGTCGCCGTCTACAAGATCCTGCAGGTGCTGACCGAACGGAAATCGGCGGTGGACAAGGGCAAATATACCGCCATCCAGCCCGCGCAGTACACGGAAGAGGATATGGCGGCGATCGACGCCGTCTATGCCCAGGAACAGGTGCGCGGCGCGGTTCCCCGGAATTTCGCCGATATCCAGGTCGGTGACAGCCTGGGCAAGATGGCCAAGGGGCCGCTGACCGTTACCGATGTCGTCTGTTTCCACGCCGGCGGCTATGGCTTCGTGCCCTACAAGCCCTGTGTCGGCCGGCTGGCCTGGCAGAACCGGCAGCGCATCCCCGCCTTCTATATCAAGAATGAACAGGGGATTCCCGACGTGGCCCAGCGTCTGCACTGGGATCCCAAATGGGCCCAGGCCGTCGGCAATCCCATGGCCTATGATTACGGCGTCATGCGGGAAAACTATCTCTACCATTATCTCACCGACTGGTGCGGTGACGATGGCCTGGTGCTGCATGTCCATGATGAGATCCGCAAGTTCAACTATATCGGCGACACGCAGTTCATCACCGGCGAGGTGACGGGCAAGCGTGAAGAAAATGGCCGCAATCTCGTCGATATCGCCGTGCGCTTCACCAACCAGCGCGGGGAAGAGACGGTGAAGGCGACGGCGGTTGTCGCCTTGCCATCGGCCGGTCGCCCCGTGCTGTACCCCGATGTGCCTGCCGATCTGGCCGAACGTGCCGCCCGGATGATGGCCCGGCACTGGGAATTGGGCCGCCGTTCCTGACATTGCCCGCCCGCTGTGTGGCAAAGGAGTATTCAACAATGCTGGTCACCGCCTCCCGTACCGCCTTTACCGAGGAACATGCGATGTTCCGCGATACGGTCCGCAAGTTCTTCAAGCGTGAACTGGAACCCAACCTGGAGCGCTTTGAGCGCGAGGGGATTGTCGACCGGAAATTCTGGCTGGCCTGCGGGGAGGCCGGGCTGCTGTGCCCCACGGTCAAGCCGGAATATGGCGGCCTGGGCCTGGATTTCGGCTTCAATGCCATCATTGACGAGGAACTGGCCTATGCCGGCTCCTCCGCCGGTCTCGCCCTGCAATCCGACATCGCGGCCGATTATATCGAAGCCTATGGCTCCGAAGAGCAGAAGCAGAAATATCTGCCCAAAATGATCAGCGGCGAGGTGATCAGCGCCATCGCCATGACCGAACCGGGCACCGGTTCGGACCTGCAGGGGATCAAGACCCTGGCCCGCAAGGATGGCAATCATTACGTCATCAACGGTTCCAAGACCTATATCACCAACGGCCAGAATGCCGATCTGATCATCCTGGTGGCCAAGACCGATGCCACGCTGGGGGCCAAGGGCATTTCGCTGATCCTGGTGGATGCCGATACGCCCGGCTTTGCGCGCGGCCGCAACCTGGACAAGATCGGCCAGCATTCCGCCGATACGTCGGAAATGTTCTTCGCCGATGTGCGGGTGCCGATGACCAATTGCCTGGGCGAAGAGGGCAAGGGCTTCACCTATCTGATGAGCCAGTTGCCGCAGGAACGGCTGTCCATCGCCATTTCTGCCCAGGCCGCCGCCCAACGCGCCTATGACGAGGCGGTGGCCTTCGTCAAGGATCGCAAGGCCTTTGGCAAGACCGTGTTCGATTTCCAGAATACCCGTTTCACGCTGGCGCAGTTGAAGACGGAATTGCAGGTCGGCTGGGCCCATCTGGATTGGGCCCTGACCCGCCATATCGCCGGCGCCCTGACCACGGCCGAGGCATCGGCTGCCAAGCTCTGGCATTCAGAGCTGCAGGGCCGGGTCTGCGACGCCGCCCTGCAGCTTCATGGCGGTGCCGGCTACATGAACGAATATCTGGTGGCGCGGCTGTGGCGGGATGCGCGCGTCACCCGCATTTTCGGCGGCACCAGCGAAATCATGAAGGAAGTGATCGGCCGGTCGATCTGACCGCCGGTCGTCAAACCGATGACGAAAACAATGCCTGCCGGAAAGATGGGCGAGCAGAGAGGGCAAGTGATGAAGACGCGGTTCACCGAAGCATTCGGGATTCAATACCCGATCGTCCAGGGCGGTATGCAATGGATCGGGCGGGCGGAGCTGGTATCGGCGGTGTCGAATGCCGGCGGGCTTGGCATGTTGACGGCCCTGACCCAGCCCACGCCCGATGATCTGCGGCGGGAGATCGACCGCTGCCGGTCGATGACGGACAAGCCGTTCGGCGTCAACCTGACCATCCTGCCCTCGGTCAATCCGCCCCCCTATGCCGCCTATCGCAAGGCCATCATCGACAGTGGCGTGACCATCGTGGAGACGGCGGGCCACAAGCCGCAGGAACATGTTGAGGATTTCAAGGCGCATGGCGTCCGCGTCATCCATAAATGCACCGCCGTCCGCCATGCCCTGTCGGCCGAGCGGATGGGGGCGGATGCCATCTCCATCGACGGGTTCGAATGCGCGGGCCATCCGGGCGAAGATGATATTCCCGGTCTGATCCTGATCCCGGCCGCTGCCGACAAGGTGACGGTGCCGATGATCGCCAGCGGCGGCTTTGGCGATGGGCGCGGCCTGGCCGCCGCCCTGGCGCTGGGGGCCGACGGCATCAATATGGGCACGCGTTTCTGCGCCACGGTGGAAGCGCCCATCCATGATCGCATCAAGCAGTTGCTGGTGGCGAATGATGAACGCTGCACCAACCTGATTTTCCGCAAGTTCCACAATACGGCGCGCGTCGCCAAGACGCAGGTCTCCGATCTGGTGGTGGAACTGTCGGCCAAGCCCGACGCGGTGTTCGAGGATATCCGCCATCTGGTGACCGGCGCCCAGGGGCGCGCGGCGCTGGAAAGCGGGGATATCGGGGTAGGGCTGGTCTGGGCCGGGCAGGTGCAGGGGCTGATCCATGATATTCCCACCTGCCGCGACCTGATCGAACGCATCGTCGGCGATGCCCGCGCCATCATCACCCAGCGCCTGGCCGCCATGGCCGGTCCGGCGGCGTAAGGGGCGGATCATGGCGAATTTCCCGATTTTCGATCTGTCCGGCCGCACGGCCCTGGTGACGGGGGCGTCATCCGGTCTGGGCTCCCGCTTTGCCCGGATATTGTCGGCGGCCGGTGCCAATGTGGTTCTGGCCGCCCGCCGGGTGGAACGGCTGGAAACCCTGCGCCAAGAACTGGAAGCGGCGGGCGGGCGGGCCATTGCCACGCCGATGGATGTTGCGGACGAGGCCTCCACCATCGCCGCCTATGATGCGGCGGAGGCGGCCTTTGGGTCTGTTGACACCATCATCGCCAATGCCGGCATGAATTGCGAAGGGGCGGCCATCGATCTGCCCATGGATTCCTTCGATCAGGTGATGGGGGTCAATCTGCGCGGCGTCTATCTGACCGTGCGCGAGGGGGCCCGCCGCCTGATCGCCGCCGGATCAAAGGATCGCCAGCATGGCCGCATCGTCATCCTGTCTTCCATTACCGCAACCAAGGTGGACCCCGGCCTGGCCGTCTATAGCGGCAGCAAGGCCGCCGTGTTGCAGATGGGCAAGGTTCTGGCGCGCGACTGGGCGCGCAGCGGCATCAACGTCAACATGCTGCTGCCCGGCTATATCAAGACGGAAATGAATGGCGATTGGCTGGAATCCGAGGCTGGTGCCCGGATGATCGCCAAATTCCCCCGCCGCCGCCTGATGGAGCCCGGCGACCTGGATGCTGCCCTGCTGTTCCTTTGCTCCGACGCGGCCCAGGCTGTGACCGGGGCCGGTTTCACCATCGATGACGGCCAGTCGCTGTAAGCGACGGCGTTTTTTCCTGCGAAAGGCAATGACATGACCGCAGCCTATATTGTTGAAGCGGTACGCACGGCCGGCGGCCGCCGCAATGGCCGTCTTTCCGGCATCCATGCCAATGATCTGGGCGGCATCGCCCTGACCGCCATTGCCGAACGCACCGGCATCGATCCCGCCGCCATCGACGATGTGATCTTCGGCTGCGTCAGCCAGGCCGGCGAACAATCGATGCATATCGGCCGGTCGGCCGTGCTGGCCTCCTGCCTGCCGCAATCGGTGCCGGCGGTGACCATCGACCGGCAATGCGGCTCCTCCCAGCAGGCCATCCAGTTCGCGGCCCAGGCCGTGATGTCCGGTACCCAGGACATCATCATCGCCGGCGGCGTGGAAAGCATGAGCCGGGTGCCGATGGGCACGCCCTCGCTGCCGGGCACCGGTGTCGCCCCCTGGTCGGCCAAGGTTCTGGGCCGCTATGGCGTGCCGGGCTTCAGCCAGTTCAACGGGGCGGAAATGATCGCCGGCAAGAACGGCTTCAGCCGGCAGGTGCTGGACGAATACGCCCTGGAAAGCCATCGCCGCGCCGCCGCCGCCATCGCGGCCGGTGTCTTCACGCGGGAGATCGTGCCCGTGGCCATCACCCTGGCCGATGGCACCAGCGCCATCCATACCCAGGATGAAGGCGTGCGCCTGGATGCCAGCCTGGAAGCCCTGGCAGGGCTGAAGACGCTGGTGCCCGACGGGGTGGTGACGGCTGGCAATGCCAGCCAGGTTTGCGATGGTTCATCGGCCGTGCTGGTGGTTTCGGAACGGGCGCTGAAGGAACATAACCTGACCCCCATCGCCCGCCTGGTCAATATGACCGTCACCGCCGGTGACCCGGTGATCATGCTGGAAGAACCGCTGTTCGCCACGGAGAAGGCGTTGAAGCGGGCGGGCCTGCATATTGATGATATCGACCTGTATGAGGTGAACGAGGCGTTTGCCTCGGTGCCGCTGGCCTGGCTGCGCCATCTTGGTGCCGATCCCGCCAAGCTGAACGTGCATGGCGGGGCCATCGCCCTGGGCCACCCGCTGGGCGCCAGCGGCACCAAGCTGATGACCACCCTGGTCCATGCCCTGCGCACACGCGGCAAGAAATACGGCCTGCAGACCATGTGCGAAGGCGGTGGCATCGCCAACGTCACCATCGTGGAAGCGTTGTAACACCAATCCGCCAAGGGCGCGGATGCGCCCGCCCGGCGAATGAGGGAACAGGAAATCCGCCTTGACCGGTCACGGTCAAGGCGGATGGGTATGAAGAATTCAGCAAAGGGGAAGCGCTATGGCCGGCATTGCCAGCTATACGATCGAAGATGGGATCGGCCTGATCAGCATTGATGCGCCGCCGGTGAACGCGCTGGGCATCGCGGTCCGGCGGGGCGTTTGGGAGGGGCTGGAGCGTTTCACTGCCGATGCCGCCGTGAAGGCCATCGTGGTGATCTGCGGCGGCCGCACCTTTTTTGCCGGTGCCGATATCAGCGAGTTCGGCAAGCCGTTCGAGGCGCCCACCCTGGGCGACCTGCTGACGGCCATCGACAACAGCCCCAAGCCCATCGTGGCGGCCATCCATGGCACGGCATTGGGCGGTGGGTTCGAACTGGCCCTGACCTGCCATTACCGGATCGCCCTGCCCACGGCCAAGGTCGGCCTGCCGGAGGTCAATCTGGGCCTGCTGCCGGGGGCCGGCGGCACACAGCGCCTGCCGCGTGTGGTCGGGGTGGAGGCGGCACTGGACATGATCACCAGCGGTCGCCCGCTGGCGGCACCCAAGGCACTGGAACTGGGGCTGCTGGACCGGCTGGCCGAGGGCGGGACGTTGCAGGATGCCGCCATCGCCCTGGCGCAGGAGGTGGCCGCCACCCGCCCGCTGCCACGCGTGCGGGACCGGGACGACAAGATTGCCGGCGACCGGGGCAAGCCGGACCTGTTCACCGGCTTCCTGGCGCGCAATGCCCGCGCCTTCCGTGGCTTCAAGGCACCGGGCCATATCGTCAAGGCCATCGAGGCGGCGGTCGAACTGCCGTTCGATGCGGGGATTGCCCGTGAACAGGCCCTGTTCTGGGAACTGGTCGATACGGTCGAATCCCGCGCCCAGCGCCATGTCTTCTTTGCCGAGCGGGAAACGGCCAAGATCCCCGATGTGCCGAAATCCACGCCCGTCCTGCCCATCGCCAGCGTCGGTGTCATCGGGGCCGGCACCATGGGCGGCGGCATCGCCATGAATTTCCTGAATGTCGGCGTGCCCGTGACCCTGGTGGAGATGAACCAGGCGGCACTGGATCGCGGTATCGGCGTCATCCGCCGCAATTACGAGGCGACGGCGGCCAAGGGCCGCATGACCAAGGCGCAGGTGGAAGAGCGCATGGCGTTGATCACCCCGGCCTTGTCGCTGGAGGCGCTGGCCACCGTCGATCTGGTGATCGAGGCGGTGTTTGAAAGCATGGCGGTGAAGCGGGAGGTGTTCGGCAAGCTGGACGCCATCACCAAGCCCGGCGCCATCCTGGCGTCCAACACCTCCTTCCTCAATCTTGATGAGATTGCCGCCGCGACCACCCGGCCGGAATGGGTGGTGGGGCTGCACTTCTTCTCCCCCGCCAATGTGATGCGGTTGCTGGAGGTGGTGCGCGGCAAGCACACTTCTCTGTCCGTCATCGCCACGGCGATGGATCTGGGCCGGAAGATCGGCAAGGTGCCGGTGCTGGCCGGCGTCTGCGATGGCTTCATCGCCAACCGGCTGATGAAGCCCTATATGGGCCAGGGCGATGCGCTGGTCCTGGAAGGGCCGACCCCGGCCGAGGTCGATCAGGCCATTGTCGAGTATGGTTTCGCCATGGGACCGTTCCAGATGATCGATCTGGTCGGGCTGGATGTGATCGGGCGCGACAATCCCGACCGCACGTTGAGTGGCGATCTGGTTGCCCTGGGGCGGCTGGGGCAGAAGCAGAATGGTGGCTTCTATGATTATGACGAGAAGCGCCGCGCCACCCCCTCGCCGCAGGCAGCGGCGGTGATTGCCGCCCTGGCGGCGCATAAGGGCGTGACACCGACGGGGCCCAAGCTGGCGGCGGAGATCGTGGCCCGGCTGCTCTATCCCGTGGTCAATGAAGGCGCCCGCATCCTGGAGGAAGGCATCGCGCTGCGGGCATCCGACATCGATATGGCGGCGATCCTTGGCTATAACTGGCCGGTCTTTACCGGTGGGCCGATGTTCTGGGCTGACACGGTGGGTCTGCCGGTGGTCATTGCCGGCCTGAAAGCCATGGGCATCCAGCCGGCCCCCCTGCTGGAACGGCTGGCCGCCGACGGAAAATCCTTCACCCAAGGGTGAAGGATGCGCCCTTCCTTGCCCGTCCCGCTCCCCCCGTGGGCGGGCAGGGAAGGGGGTTGCTTTTAGGGGGCGGGGAAGTTGCCGTTTCGTTCAATAGGCTGGCATTACGCCGCCGTCATTCACGCATTCTCCGCCATCATTCCCGCGCTCTCCACCGTCATTCCCGCGAAGGCGGGAATCCATACGACAGCCCGGATTTTGGATTCCCGCCTTCGCGGGAATGACGGCTATCGGGATGGAAAACCCGAAGAGTTTCTATACGGGCTCTGTGCCCATACGTCTGCACGGGGAATGACGGAAAGAGGCCCATCCCGACGCCGTCTAAGCCCGATCGCCCCTAAATATCGATCACGATCTTGCCGAAATGGCCGCCCTTCTCCTGCAGGCGGAAGGCGTCGGCCAGCCCATCCAGGGCAAAGCGCTGGGCATCGATGACCGGGCGGATGCCGGTGGCCTCAATGGCGCGGACCATTTCGCGCTGCTGGCGGTGGGTGCCGACCGTGATGCCGGTGATGCGCAATTGCTTGGCCATGATCAGGGTGGTGGGGATGGGGGCCTGATGCCCGCTCAACACCCCGATCACGCTGATATGTCCGCCAAGGCGGGCGGCGGCGATGGATTGCGTCAGGGTGCCGGCGCCGCCCACTTCCACCACATGGTCAACCCCGCCGCCGGACCAGTGCCGCGCGGCCGTTCCCCATTTCTCCTCCGCCTTGTAATTGATGGTATGGTCGGCGCCCAGGGCGCGCAGCCGTTCCAGCTTGGCATCGGAGGAAGAGGTGGCGATGACGGTCGCCCCCATCGCCTTGGCGAATTGCAGAGCGAAGATGGAAACGCCGCCGCTGCCCTGCACCAGCACCGTATCCCCCGCCTTGATCTGCCCCTCCACCACGATGGCGCGCCAGGCGGTCAGGGCGGCACAGGGCAGTGTGGCGGCCTGACTGTGGCTATAGCCGGCCGGCGCCCGGGTGAAGCAGCGGGCCGGCGCCACCACCAGTTCCCTGGCAAAGCCATCGGCCGAATCGCCCGGCACCGTTCCGGCGATCCCGTCCAGCGGGCGGCCATCCTGCCAGTCGGAAAAGAAGGTGGAGATAACCAGGTCACCGGGCTTGAAGGCCGTGACCCCATCGCCCACCGCCAGCACGTCGCCCGCCCCATCCGACAGGGGGATGCGCCCATCCTCCGCCTTGATGCCGCCCGTCACCACCACATAATCATGATAGTTCAAGGATGACGCGCGCATCCTGATCTTGATTTCCCCCGGTCCCGGCGGGCCCGGATCGGGCAGTTCGACAGTGACGAGCTGGCTCAGCGCGGCCGGTTGGCGCAGGCGGACGGCTTTCATCCCATATCCTTTCTGATCTTTGAACGGCACCACATTGCGGCGGGCCATTTTCCGCCATTAATAGGCTACTATTTATCCATCGACAATGGCCGCGCCGTCGCTTAAAGCAGAAGGATATCATCTGACAGGAGAGCCCGCATGTCCGAAAGCCCCATCCTGGTTTCCAGAAGCGGCGATGTCGCCATCATCACCATGAACCGTCCCACCCGCATGAACGCCATGTCCATGGAGATGGTGGAGGGCATGATCACGGCGGTGGAGGAGGCGGGGCGCAGCGCGCGGGCGCTGTTGATCACCGGGGCGGGCCGGGCCTTTTGCAGCGGTGCCGATCTGCAGGGCGGGCCGGCGCTGGAGGAGGGGGCGGATATGGGCCTGTCGCTGGAACAGGCCGTCAATCCGCTGCTGAACCGTATCGCCGACCTGACCATCCCCGTGGTCACCGCCATCAATGGTGCGGCGGCGGGGGCAGGCGCCGGGCTGGCCCTGGCGGGGGATTTCGCCCTGGCTGGCCGTTCCGCCTATTTCCTGCTGGCCTTCGTCAATGTCGGGCTGGTGCCGGATGCCGGCCTGTCCTTCCTGCTGCCGCGTCTGGTGGGGCGCCAGCGGGCACTGTCCATGATGATGCTGGGGGAAAAGCTGCCGGCGGAGACGGCCGAATCCTGGGGCCTGATCCATCGTGCCGTGGCCGATGACGAATTGATGGATCAGGCGCTGCAACTGGCGACCCGGCTGGCGGCGGGGCCCACCCGTTCCTATGGCATCATCCGCCGCAACATGCGCATCAGCCTGGACGGCGATTGGACCCAGACCCTGCAGGCCGAACGGATCGGCCAGCGCGATGCCGGCCACAGCGCCGATTTCCGCGAAGGGGTGGCCGCCTTCACCGAACGGCGCAAGCCCGTCTTTAAGGGGCGATAAAAGGGGATACCAATATGGCCTCCCCGGCGACATGGGGGCTTGCATTTAAATAGTATACCAGTTATTCAGGATGTCATGAACAGCACGGGTCGTGAAGAACCCTGACGAGGAGGAAGTCCATGGAAGTGAGCGGTTTGGCGGCGGTGGTCACCGGTGGCGCGTCCGGGCTGGGGGAGGCGACCGCGCGGGCGCTGGCCGCCCAGGGCGCGAAGGTCGCCATCTTCGATCTGAATGCCGACAAGGGAAACGCCATCGCCGCCGAGATCGGGGGCATCTTTTGTGCCGTCAATGTCACCTCCGACGCCTCGGTGGAAGAGGGGTTTGCCAAGGCGCGCGCGGCCCATGGCCAGGAACGGATCCTCGTCAACTGCGCCGGCACCGGCAATGCCATCAAGACGGCGGGCCGCGACCGCAAGACGGGGGAGATCAAGGCCTTCCCCATGGATGCCTTTGAGCTGATCATCCAGATCAACCTGATCGGCACCTTCCGCTGTCTCAGCAAGGCGGCGGCGGGCATGTTGGCGGTCGATGCGCTGCCTTCGGGTGAGCGTGGCGTCATCATCAATACCGCCAGCGTTGCGGCGGAAGATGGTCAGATGGGGCAGGCGGCCTATTCCGCCTCCAAGGGCGGTGTTGTCGGCATGACCCTGCCGATTGCCCGCGACCTGGGGGCAGAGGGCATCCGCATCAACACCATCCTGCCCGGCATCTTCAACACGCCGCTGATGAATGCCGCCCCCGACAATGTGAAGCAGGCCCTGGCCGCCTCCATCCCGTTCCCCGGCCGCTTCGGTCAGCCGGCGGAATATGCCAGCCTGGCGCTGGAAATGATCCGCAATCCCTATTTCAACGCCGAGGATGTGCGCCTGGATGGCGGCATCCGCATGGGCCTGCGCTGACACAGCACGGGCGGGGAGGGTATCCCGATGGCGGAGAACAGGGCGGAAAGTACGGCTGAAACCATCGCCTATGGCGCTATCAGCCTGGTGATCGACGGGCCGCTGGCCACCATCACCCTGGAAGATAGCGCACGGCTGAATGCGATCAGCCCGGCCATGGCAGAAAGCCTGGCCGCTGCCCTGGCGGAGGTGGTGAAGCCGCGCCGGCGGGTGCGCTGCCTGTTGCTGACGGGGGCGGGCCGGGCCTTCTGCGCCGGGGTCAATCTGCGGCAGGAGGCGGACGTGGTATCGACGGGGGGCGGCAAGGTGCCGGCCCTCAGCCCGGTTGAAACCCTGTTTCACCCGCTGCTGCGCCGGCTGCACGCCCTGCCGATCCCGCTGGTGGTGGCCGTCAACGGCCCCTGTGTGGGGATCGGTGTCGGCATCGCCCTGGCGGCCGATCATGTGGTTGCCGCGGCCGACGCCTATTTTCTGGTACCCTTCCGCTCCCTGGCCTCCGCCCCGGATTCCGGTCTGACCTGGCTGTTGCCCCGCATGGTGGGAATGGCCCGCGCCCGCCGCCTGCTGCTGCGTGCCGAACGGCTGCCGGCGGTCACCGCCCTGGAATGGGGGATGATCGGGGAGGTTCTGCCGGCGGATGGTTTCGCAGAGGCGGCCCGCAGCGTCGCCCTGGAATTCGCCCAGGGCCCCACCGTGGCGCTGTCGGAGATGAAGCGGCTGCTGGCCGATGGGCTGCGCCTGGACCTGGACGCGGCGATGGAGGCGGAGGTGCGCGCCGTCGCCCGCACCTCGCGCACACGCGACAATGTTGCCGCCATGCGCTTGTTCGGATCGAAGGAAAAGCCCGTCTTTCAGGGGGAATAGGGCGGCCACCCTCGCCCAGGAAACGCATCAACAGGAGCGGACATGATCAACCTGACGCGATTTGCCCAAGAGGGGTATGACGCCGCCCCCGACGCCGGCACCGATTATACCCACGGGTCGGCCGCCTTCGTCGCCTGGCGTGTCGGACAATGGTTGCGCCGCCATGGCGGCATCCGCCCCACCGACGTCACGTCGGAACCGGGATATGCCGTTCGCGTGGATGGCGTGAAGGTGATGATGCCCGCCGGCGCGACCGGCGAGCCGCAAATCGTCAGCGAATGACGCTGATATCTGGAACAATCGAGGCCAGGAGCCTCACCAAGGGAGGTTGATGATGCGCAAGGAAGACATGGTGATCTTCAGCGTCGATGATCATATCGTCGAAGGGCCGGAGACTTTTGACCAGCATATCGGCGCCAAGTGGAAGAATGACGCCCCGAAATGCGTGGAAACGGGCGATGGCTTCAACTGGGTTTACCAAGGCAAGCCCAGCGTCAACTTCGCCCTGAACGCCGTTGCCGGCCGCCCGCGCGAAGAGTTGGGCTTTGAGCCCAACCGTTTCGACCAGATCCGCAAGGGCTGTTTCGATCCGCGCAGCCGTGTGGATGATATGAGCGTCAATGGCGTGTTCGCCGGCGTGAATTTCCCCACCTTCCCGGGCTTCGCGCTGGAAATGTTCCAGGACCGCAAGCACAAGGAACTGAATACGGCGGTCATCCAGGCCTATAATGACTGGCATATCGACGAATTCTGCGCCGTGGCCCCCGATCGGCTGATCCCGATGGTCAGCCTGCCGCTGTTCGATATCGATGCCGCCGTGGCGGAAATGAAGCGCGCCATCGCCAAGGGCGCGCGCACCGTCTCTCTGCCCAGCCTGCCGCATCAGCTTGGCCTGCCCAATATCCATGATGATTACTGGCGGCCGCTGTGGAAGCTGCTGGATGAAGAGCAGGTGCCGGTTTCCATCCATATCTCGGCGCTGGATTCCACCGGGTCGGAGCATCTGACCCTGGATTCCCCCATGGGGGCCTTCCTGACCAAGGTGGGTCTGGCATCCATGGCGGTGTTTGCGGAATGGCTGTGGTCGGACTTCATCCATGATTATCCGAACCTGAAGGTCATCCTGTCGGAAGGCGGCATCGGCTGGCTGCCCTATACGCTGGAACGCGCCGAACTGGTGCATAAGAATCATGGCCCCTGGATGCGCCACAACTGGCGCGGCAAGCGCCCGACGGATGTGTATCGGGAGCATTTCATCTCCTGCTTCATCCAGGACGAGGCCGGCGTCGCCCTGCGCGATCTGATCGGGGTGGAGACCATCACCTTCGAGAATGACTATCCCCACGCCGATATCACCTGGCCCAACACGCCGGAGCAGCTCTGGAATGGTGAGTTCCAGAAGGGTGCGGTCGGTCAGCGCGATATCGACCTGATCAGCTATCAGAACGCTGCCCGCATCTATCGCTGGGATGCGGTGGAACGGCTGGGCCGGGAGAACTGCAATGTTGCGGCCCTGCGCGCCCAGTCCGGCCATGTCGACCTGACCCCGCTGAAGGGCGGTGGCAAGCCGCCGGCCGAACATACCGGTACGGTGCGCGCCCGGGACATCATGCGCCTGTTCCCGCAGAGCAATACGTTCAAGACTGCCTGATCGGCCCCTGGGGTGGCGCTGGACGCCACCCCAGACAATCGTGGGGAAAGACAGATGGCAGGACCGTTGGCGGGCATCCGCATTATTGAACTGGCCGGGATCGGTCCCGCGCCTTTCTGCGGGATGATGCTGGCCGATCACGGGGCGGAGGTGATCCGCGTCGAACGGCCGGGTGCCCGCCTGGACCCGGCCGATCCGCTGGGCCGGTCCCGCCGGTCCATCGTGGTCGACATGAAAAAACCGGAAGGCGTGGCCCTGGTCCGCGATCTGGTCCGGCACGCCGATGGCTTTATCGAAGGGTTCCGGCCGGGTGTTGCCGAACGGCTGGGTCTGGGGCCGGACCTGTTGCTGGCCGACAATCCCAAACTGGTCTATGGCCGCATGACCGGCTGGGGCCAGTACGGCATGTATGCCCAGGCCGCCGGCCATGACATTAATTACATCGCCCTGTCCGGTGTGCTGCATACGGTGGGGGAGGCGGGGCGTCGCCCCATCCCGCCGGGCAATTATGTGGGCGATTTCGGCGGTGGCGGCATGATGCTGGCTTTCGCCATGGTCAGTGCCCTGGTGGCCGTGAAAATGGGCGGCAAGGGAGATGTCATCGATTGTGCCATGACGGACGGGTCGGCACTGCTGGCGGCGATGACCTGGCATGGCTATGCCGTGGGCATGACGCAGGATAGGCCGGGCATCAACCTGCTGGATGGCGGTGCGCATTTCTATGACACCTACGAAACAGCCGACGGCAAATATGTCGCCTTTGGCGCCATCGAACCGCAATTCTACGCCCAGTTCCGCCAGTGCCTGGGCATTGCCGACGATCCCGACTTTGATGCGCAGATGGATGCGGCGGCCTGGCCCCGGCTGAAACAGCGGGTGGCGGCGATTGTGCGGACAAAGACGCGCGACGAATGGTGTGCGGTGATGGAGGCGACGGATGTCTGTTTCGCCCCCGTCCTGTCCCTGGCCGAGGCCCCCAACCATCCGCATAATGTTGAGCGCGGCACCTTTCTGGAACTGGCGCAGGGGGTGCAGCCGGCCCCAGCACCCCGCTATACCGGCCGTTCCCTGGCGCGCCCGACGCTGCCCACGGTGGCCGGTGCAGACACGGATGGGATACTGGTTTCCATGGGCTATGATGCGCAACGCATTGGCCAGCTTCGGGAAATCGGTGCGATAAAATAATACCAACGGTCATGAATTATGACCGTTGGTAATGCTGCGACTGCCGCCGCGCCGCTCGTGCGGCGTAGCCAAGCCAGCGGATGCTGGCGCCGGCGATTGAGGGGCACGAAAGCGTGACCATCGGTCATGATTTCGTGCCGATGGTATAAAACGGTTTACCAGCCCCGGATGGTTGCGACAGCATCCGCGGAATGGTGAAAGGCGGGCGCGGCAGAAGCCGTACCCGCCTTTATCGTTTCTGCCGGGACCAGATCAGAGTTTCCCGCTGACCCAGCGCCGCGAATGGCTGAAAAGCTGCGTGGTTTCGGCCTGCGCCTGGCCGACATTATGGGCCTTGATGGCATCCACAATATTCTTGTGCGTGCGCATCAGCCAGGGAATGCGGATCGGATCGACCGGCGGCAACTGATCCAGCCCATAATTGACCAGAATGCGGATGAACAAGGCCAGGGCGCGGTTACCGGCCCGGTCGGCGATTTCATCATGCAGGGCCGAGGCCGTGGCCAGAAAATCGGCCGGCTTTGCCTTTTCCATCCGCCTGATATGCCGGTCCAGCGCTTCGGCATCTGCTGCACTGGCCATCTGGGCCAGTTGCGTGACGGCGAAGATTTCCAGACAGGACTGGGTTTCCCACAAATGGATCATTTCGATCCGGGCGGAGTGCAGATAGGTCTTCACCAGATCAACCGTATAGGACGGATCGACCTGACCAATGATCACCCCGCCCTGGATACCGCTTTTCACCTGGGCGATGCCATGCAGTTCCAACTGGCGCAGCGCCTCGCGCAGAACAGCGCGGCTGACGGAATAGCGCTGCTGCAGGGTGACTTCCGTTCCCAGGTTAAGCCCTTCCTGCCAGCCGGCCTGGGCGATGTCGGCAACAATGCGGGAGGCGATCTTCTCGCTGAGCTTCAGGGGCGTTTCGGCGGCTTCCGGCCAGCCCGGCAGGCGGTAACCCGACTCCAGGCTGCCCGTGGCGGCGGCCGTCATCAGGGATGTCATCGCCACCAGCCGCCGCCGCACATCATGCTGGACCAGCAGATCGGCCCGATCCGCATCATGGGCGATGACGGCGTTGACCAGTTCACGCTTGAACCGGACGGACAATTCACGATCGCGCTGGAAGTCCCGCCGGTCCACCTGCAGCACGGACAGGATATCGCGCAAGACGCCGTTCAACGCCTCGATGAACAGGGGCATGGCGGGGTTGCCGGTCGCCTGCGCCACCGCCACCCGGATTTTCATATTACCGGTGATGTTGCCGGCAATATCCTCTGTCTGCTCCAGCTCCCCTACCAGGGCCGACAGATTCTCGGCACCATCTGCGGTGATGCGTTCCGATGCCAGCCGGGCGATGGTGCGCTCCAACTGCTCGCGCACCTCATGCTGTTCATGGAAGCTGACGCGGGAAAATTCCAGGTACGTGATGATGGTGCGCACGGCGGCATCGCGCGGGGGCGCTGAGACCAGCAGCCCGCCGCCGGCACCGCGCCGCATGGCGGCGGCGCCATGCCGTTCAACCTGCCGGATTGCTTCGCGCAGGGTGGCGCGGGAAACGGCGTAATGGGCCATCAATTCCTTTTCCGTGCCCAGATTTTCCCCTTCCTTCCAGCCCTGTTGGATGATGTCGGAGATGATGTTGGCTGCCACCTTCTCCCCCAGCTTGCGCTTGCGTCCACCCTCCACAGGCAGTGCGTGTTGCCGCGCTGCCTGGACGGCGGACTTCGTGGTGTCCGTGGTTGCGCCCAAGATTGAAATGCCCCACCTAGAATTTCGTTGTCCGACAAATGTTTGCCGGTACCCGCCGCCGGTCCTGCGGATCGGAAGCGGTTGCCCTACCGACAACCAAAATCAATGTAGGCTACTGGAGCAATGACTACAAGCGCGTAGCGTACACCAAAAAGGGCGCGGTCATCCGCGCTGCACGCCCCGATATGCGGCCCGGTCGATTTGATTGTGCCTTTTAATAGTATGCTTATTTATCCAGTCGTTTTCGGCGGCTTTCCTCGTGCCCCTCTCCATCTCCCTGCCGTGCAGCGGTGGTGCGCCGACCTTGTGTTGCAACCGGCCTGCGGCATTCCCGCCGGTCTCAGAGGGGGCGGCCCGCCACCCTGTGGGACATCTGTGGCAAAGCTGGCGCCAGTGGCTGGACAAGGTGGATTTAAATAGTGTACTTGTTAAAAAAATAGGTTCCCAATTAGATGGAGGGGAGATCGATGGCCGTCCCGAAAAGTGTGGCACCCTGGGTGGTGGTGGATGCAGAGGGTGGGGCGCATGTCGAGGCGCGGCGCTGTTCCGCCTGCGAAGCGATATTGACGGTGCCGTCGCTGGCGTGCCCGTCCTGCGGGGCGCGGGATAGCACGCAGCCTTTCACGGTCGTGTCGACCGGTCGGCTGCATAGCTATTCCATCGTCCACCGCTCCTTCCCCGGCGTGGCGGTGCCGTTCATCTCCGTCGTGGTCGATATGGATGATGGCACGGTGCTGAAGGGCAATCTGCGCGGGGTAGAACCGAAGCCGGACTCCATCCGCTTCGACATGCCGGTGAAGCTGGTCTTTGACGATGCCGGCCGCAGCGACCGCGAAGGTAACAGCTATATCAGCTATTTTTTCGAAGCCGCCTGAAAGCCGGAGCGCCCAGACCATGAAAGACGTTTATATCGTCGGCATCGACATGCTGCGTTTCGGCCGCTTTCCCGGCAAGACCCCTGGCCAACTGGGGGCCCAGGTGGCGCTTGGCGCCATGGATGAGGCGGGGGTGACCATCCGGGACATCCAGGCGCTTTATTGCGGCAACCAGTTCGACCCGGTGGGCATGATCGCCCAAGATGTGCAAAAGCAGATCGGCCAGACCGGCATCCCGTCCGCCAATATCAAGAATGCCTGCGCCACTGGTGCCACCACCCTGCGCGAGGCCATGTTCCTGATCAAGGCGGGGGAGGCTGACATCACCCTGGCCGTTGGGTGCGAGGTGATGCCGCGGGGCCTGCTGAGCGGCGGGGAGCCGACTGGCGGCATTTCGACCGAGGGGCTGCTGGGCTCCGCCTCCATGCCCTGTGTCTTTGCCGAAGCCGGTCACGCCTATGCCCGCGACCATGGCACCAGCTTTGAGCAGTTCGCCAAGGTCAGCGTCAAGAACCACTGGCATTCGACCATGAATCCAAAGGCGATGTACCAGAAGGAGACGCCGCTGGAAGAGGTGATGCAGGCGGAGATGATCGCCTATCCCAACACCAAGCTGATGTGCTCGGTCAATGTCGATGGGGCGGCCGCCGCCGTGTTGATGAGCGGTGAGGAGGTGCGGCGGCGCGGCCTGATGGGGCAGGCCGTGAAGATCCGCGCCTCCGCCCTGGCGTCCGATCCCTATACGCCGCGCAATCTGGCCATGTGGGATATCAATGCCGCCACCCGTCTGGCCGCCGACAAGGCCTATGAACAGGCGGGGCTGGGGCCGGACGATATCGATCTGGTCGAACTGCATGATTGTTTCGCCACGGCCGAATTGCTGCATTACGAGAATCTGCGGCTCTGCGGGGTGGGGGAGGCCGGTCGCATGATCGATACCGGCGAGACCCAGTTGGGCGGGCGCATTCCTGTCAATGTCTCGGGCGGGCTGCTGTCCAAGGGGCATCCGATCGCGGCGACCGGCATCGCCAACATGTATGAGGTGGCGGCCCATCTGCGGGGTACCGCCGGTGGCCGGCAGGTGGAAGGGGCGCGGTTCGGCATGACCCATGTTGTCGGCCTGGGCACCGTCGCCGCCGTCCACATCCTGGAAAAGTCTTCCTGATCCCTGACGGCCAGGGGGGCAACGGCACCCCTGGCCGCGGGTCGGTTTTCAAGAAATGGCCAGGCCCCGCGCGGCAAGCGCCGGGGCGATGGGGGAACCATGCCCGTGAATGCGCAGGCCGTCCTGGATTGGCAGTTCGATCCGGTGACAGAGAAATATGACAAGGTGCGCACCATCCTCTATGCGCTCGGGCTCGGGGCCGGGGCGGAAGAGGCCGACCTGCCGCTGGTTTATGAGCGCGGGTTGAAGGCGCTGCCGACCATGGCCGTGGTACTGGCCGGGGAGCCGATGTGGATGGATGATCCACGGGCCGGCATCACCTTTACCCATGTCTTGCACGGGGAACAGGGGCTGATCATGCACCGCCCCCTGCCGCCGGCGGCAACGCTGGTCGGTCAGGCTGTCAACGAGGCGCTCTATGACAAGGGTGCCAAGGGGGCGGTGCTGGTGATGAAGCGCGAATTGCGCGACGCGGCCAGCGGTGACCTGGTGGCGACCGTGCGCTCCACCGCCTTCCTGCGGGCCGATGGCGGCTTTGGCGGGGCGGGGGAGGGGCAGCCGGCCCCGCATCCGGTCCCCGATCGGGCGCCCGATCTCAGCATCACGCTGGGAACCCGGGCGGATCAGGCCGTGCTCTATCGCCTGTCGGGCGATTTCAACCCGCTGCATATCGATCCGGCCATCGCCCGTTCGGCCGGCTTCCAGCGGCCGATCCTGCACGGCTTGTGCAGCTATGGCATCGCTGGCCGCGCCATTATCCAGGCTTTGTGTGATGGCGATCCGGAACGGCTGACGCGCCTGGATGTGCGCTTCGCCACCCCGGTCTATCCGGGCGAAACCCTGGTGACGGAAATCTGGCGCGAGGGGCCGGGCCGCGCCGCCTTCCGTGTGAAGGTGGCCGAACGCGATGTCGTCGCCATCAATAATGGCCGCGCGGATTTCCGGGCTTAGAGCGGTTTTCCTTGAGACTGGAAAACCGCTCCGGCGGCGACTACCGCCGCGCGGCCCGTGCCGCGTAGCGCCCAAGCCCCGGCGTGAACACAAGGACCGGCAAGGTCCAAGGGAGGAATGGATGGATTTCGCCTGGACGGAAAGCGAAAAGGCCTATCGCGCCGAACTCGTTTGCCTGCTGGACCAGCAATTGCCGCCGGACTGGTGGGATGCCTATGCCTATGACGGCCCGGCCGGGCCGGAACTGATGGTCCATGCCCGCTCGTTCAATGCCGAACTGGCCCGCCGCGACATGGTGGTACGGCACTGGCCGCGCGCCTATGGCGGGCAGGAGGCCAGCGCCTGGAGCCAGATCATCCTCAGCGAGGAGATGTGGAGCAATGGCGAACCCCGCTCTTCCCTGTATCTGGGGGCCAATTGGGCGGGGCCGGCCATCATGAAATTCGGCACGGAGGAGCAGAAGCAACGCTATCTGCGCCCCATCGCCGAAGGCAAGCTGCTCTGGTGCCAGGGGTTTTCAGAGCCGGAGGCCGGGACCGACCTTGCCAATATGAAGACCCAGGCCGTGCCCGATGCTGATGGCTATGTCATCAATGGCTCGAAGGTCTGGACCTCCTACGCCTCGCGCGCCGACATCATGTTCCTGCTGGCCCGCGTGGGTGGCAGCGGCAAGGGCGGGGTCAGTTGCTTCATCCTGCCGGTTTCCACACCGGGGGTGGAGGTGCGGCCCATTCCCGCCATCCACAGCCCGCATGATTTCAACGAGGTGTTCTTCACCGATGTGCGCGTCCCGGCCGATGCGCTGTTGGGTGAGCCGGGCAAGGGCTGGGATATTGTCACCACCATCCTGCATTATGAACGGATCGGTGCCGCGCGGTACGAATTCTCCCGCCGCACCTTGGACCGGGTGGTCGCGCATCTGAAAGAACGCGGCCTGTTCGATGATCCGACGGTGCAGGCAGAAGTGGCCACGGCCCTGGCCGCGACAGAGGCGGCGCGGCTGCTGACCTATGTGGTCATTGATGGCCGCGCCAAGGAACGGCCGCCCGGCCCCGACACCTATATCGCGCGCTATGCCATGGTGCAGGCCGATCACGCCGTCGCCAACATCACCTCCACCTATCTGTCCGATCTGCTGACGGAGCAGGGGGACGGCATGTTGCGCTCCCATTTCACCTCCGCCATCACCGCCGGCATCGCGGCGGGGGCCGCGGAAGTGCAGTTGAACATGATTTCCGGCCGCTATCTCGGCCTGCCGCGGGGGGCTTGAGCCATGGATATGGAGCTGAACAGCGATCAGCGCGCCATCCACGATGCCATTGTGCAGATGGTGTCCAACCATAGGGAAGTGCCGCGTTCCGGTGCCGTGCTGAAGCCTGTGGAATTTTTCTATGCCGACCAGTTGGACCGCGATCTGGCGGACGGCGAATTCTTCTCCCTGGCGCTGACGGAAGGCTGCGGCCCTCTGGAAGCGGCCCTGCTGGTCTATGAGACGGGGCGGTCGCCGCTGGTGCTGGAGACGGCGGGGGCGGCCTTCATCGGCCCGCTGCTGACGGGCCGGGATCTGCCCCGCCCGGTGGCGGTGGCCCGGCTGGAGGATCTGACCCGTGCCGTCCGCTTCCTGGACCGCGCCCGCACCCTGATCGTCGATCTGGGCGATGATGTCGCCGTGCTGTCCACCGACGGGTTGGCCGTGGAAGCGATCCATGCCATGTTCGCCTATCCGCTGGGCCGCCTGACCCAATTGCCCGATTTCACGACGGCAGAACGGCTGGGGGCCGACGCGGTGCCCCGGCTGCGCCGCCTGTGGCGGGTCGGTCTGGCGCTGGAAACGGCGGCGGCCCTGCAGGCGGCGGTGGATTTCACCACGGCCTATGTCAAGGACCGCCTGGTTTTTGGCCGTCCCGTCGGCTCCTATCAGGCGGTGCAGCACCGGCTGTCGGCCGATATCCAGCGGGCGCGCGGCGCCTATTGGCTGGCGCTGAAGGCGGCCTGGAGTGGCAGTGATCAGGATGCGGCCATCGCCGCCCTCTATGCCCAGCAGGCGATTACCCCAATCAATTACGACACCCACCAGTTCAACGGCGCCCTGGGCATGACCCTGGAACATAGCCTGCATTTCTGGACCTTCCGTCTGCGCCTGTTACAGGGCGAGATGGGCGGGGCCCGGACGCAGGCCGCCGCGACGGTGGCCGCAACCTGGGCAGGTGCCTGATGAGCGTGGCAATGAAAAGTCTGGATCTGGCCCTGCCGCCCGAGGCGGTGGAGCTGGAGGATTCCGTCCGGCGCTTTTGTGAACGACGCCTGGGCAAGGATGTCCATACCCGCCGGGAGGTGCCCTTTTCCCGCGACTTATGGGCGGAGATGGCGGCCCTGGGCCTGCTTGAAATCGCCGGCACCGACATGGAACAGGCGCAGCTTTTCGCCTGTGTCGGGGCGGAACAACTGGGATATCACGGGTTCCCCGGCCCGGTGGCGCAGTCCATTGCGGCGGCGGCGGCCGGTCTGGCGCAATGGGACGCGGTGGCCGCCGGGGAACGGCTGGCCACAGTCGGTGCCGGCAGCATGGTGGCCTGGGCGGCGGTGGCCGATGATATCGTGCTGATCACCCCGGATGGGTTGCACGCCGCCATCGCCGGACCTGCCATCGATACGCTGGGGCGCAGTGCGGTGGCCGGCGTTGGCGTCGGTGCCGCGCTGCCGGGCGGTGTGCTGGCGGTGCGGGCCCGGTTCGACATGGCGCTGGCTGCCTATACGGGCGGGGCGGGCCGCTTCCTGGTCGATATCGCGGCCGACCATGCGCGCACCCGGCGGCAGTTCGGCAAGGCGCTGGGGGAATTCCAGGCCGTGGCCTTCCCCCTGGCCGAAGCCCTGATGCGGCTTGATGGGGCACAGCAACTGGCGCGGGCCGCCGCCCTGGCCATTGATGCCGGGCGGGCGGATGCCGCCGATCTGTCGGCCGCCGCCCGGCTGTCGGCAACCCGCGCGGCCCTGCGCGCGGCCTTTGCCGCCCACCAGACCTTCGGTGCCTATGGGGTGATGGAGGAAGGGCCGGTCGGCTGGCTGTCCCGCCGGATTCAGGAATATGCCACGCTGGAACCCTCCCTGCGCGGCATCCGTCAGGGCCTGCCCCTGACCGGCGCCTCGGCCCTTGATCCCGAATTCTGGCCCGTACCGGAGCAAAACTGATGCAGCTCGCTTATTCATCCGCCGAACGGGCGTTCCTGGCAGAGGTGCGGGCCTTTCTGGCGCCCTGGCGGGGGCTGGGCCAATATCTGCACGGCAAGGATTATGCGGCCCTGCGCCATTTCTACAAGGCGTTGGGGGAGAAGAACTGGCTGTCGCTGGCCTGGCCGGCCGAACATGGCGGCCAGTGCCTGCCGCCGATCTATGAATTCCTGCTGTGGGACGAGATGGCCCATGCCCGCATCGCCCGTCCGCCGCTGTCGGCCGGGATCGTCGCCAAGACGATCATCCGCTATGGCACCGATGCCCAGAAGGCGCGCTGGCTGGAGCCGATCCGCACGGGCGAACTGATGTTCTCCCTGGGCTATTCGGAGCCGGAGGCCGGCTCCGATCTGGCATCGTTACGCACGCGGGCGGAATTGGGGCCGGATGGTTATCGCATCAATGGCACCAAGATCTGGAGTTCGTCGGCCCAGGAATCCGATTATCTCTGGCTGCTCTGCCGCACGGGGGAGGCGGGTAGCCGGGCGGCCGGCCTGTCCTTGCTGATCGTCGATCTGAAGGCGCCGGGCCTGCGCATCAAGCCGATGGCGAAGATGAGCGGCAATGTCTTCTGCGAGCTGTTCTTCGACGATGTTCTGGTCCCCGCCGATCAGCGGATCGGGCCGCAGGATGGCGCCTGGAAGATGATGAATGCCAGCCTGGCCGATGAACGCCATGTGCAGTTCCCGCCCAAACGGGTGCTGGCCGATTATGAAACGGTGCGCGACTGGGCGGTTGCACAGGGCCTGGACCGCGACCCGGTGGTGCGGGAACGGTTGGCGGAACTGGCGGTCGATGTGCTGGAATGTCAGGCCCATGCGCTGCGGGTGCTGACCGCCCATGGCGATGATGTGCGGGCCAGCATCGCGGCGGCGGCGAACAAGCGCGCCTCCACCGACACGATCCAGGCCATCGCCCGGGCCGCCCTGGATTTCGGGGTTCCGGCGGCGCTGGACACGGCGGCCCCCATCGAACAGCTCTGGCGCCAGACGCTGGAGGAATCCCTGGGCGGCGGCACCACGGAGATCATGACCAGCATCATTGCCCGGCAGGGTTTGGGGCTGAAAGCCTGATCCCCCACCCCGTCGCCAATCGCGTTTTACAAAAAAGAACAGACCGGGAGGCAATATGTCGATCAGCCTTAAGGGGCGCACAGCCCTGGTGACGGGGGTGAGTTCGGGGCTGGGGGCCGGTGTGGCCCGCCTGTTCACCGCCATGGGTGCCCATGTGGTCGGCGTTGCCCGCCGGGCGGAGCGGGGGGAAGCGCTGGCGGCAGAGATCCGGGCGGCCGGTGGTCGGCTGGATTTCATCGCCGGTGACATTACCGACCCGGCCTGTCGTGAACGGGCCGTCGCCGCCTGCCTGTCGGCGACGGGACGGCTGGATATCCTGATCAACAATGCCGGCGTCGGCGGGCTGCTGGCCCCGGTTCAGGATTATCCGGAAGCGGCCTGGGATGAGGCCATCGCCGTCAATCTCAGCGCCGTGTTCGGTCTGTGCCGTCTGGCGGTGCCGCCGATGCGGGCGCAGCGCGACGGGGTGATCCTCAATATCGCCTCCATCAATGCCAAGTTCGGCGTCACCAAGATGGCGGCCTATTGCGCGGCCAAGGCCGGGGTGGTGCACCTGACCAAGGTGCTGGCGGCGGAGGGGGTGGACGCCAATGTCCGCGCCAATGCCATCATTCTGGGCGGCGTGGAATCGGAGATGAACAGCGCCACGGCCATTGCCATGGCCCAGTCGGCCACCGGGTCCAGTGCGGTTCCCAGTGCGGAGAAGCTGGCGCAATACCGGTCCATCATGATGAAGCCGGCCGATGTCGCCGCTGCCCTGGCCACGCTGTGCCTGCCGGAAGCGGCCCTGATCACCGGATCGGAAATCGCCATCGATCAGGCGATGACCGCCGGTGCCGCCGCCAGTGCCCTGATCCATGGCGGTGCGGCCACGCTGCTGGCGTGAACCTGCGGCAAAGGGAGTGTGACTGATGACGACCAGCCCCCTGCACCGGCTGTTCAAGCCGCGCAGCATTGCCATTCTGGGCGCTTCGGAAAAGAACCCATGGGGTGCCATGGCGCTGAAGCTGCTGGAGAAATTCAATTTCACGGGGCCGGTCCATCTGGTGAACCGGCGCGGCGGCATGGTGCTGGGCCGGCCCAGTGTCACGGCCGCGACGGCGATCGGGGAACCGGTGGACGCCGCCTTCATCGCCGTTCCGGCCGGAGGGCTGGGGGAGGCTGTGGAGGAAATGGCGGCTGCCGGCATCCGGCATGGTGTCGTCGTCACCTCTGGCTTTGCCGAGATCGGTCCGAACGGGGCGGCGGAGCAGGCGCGCATCTTCGACCGTGCCCGCGATCTGGGGCTGACCTTGCTGGGCCCCAACAGCCTGGGGTTCAATAATTTCGTGGATCAGGTTGGCCTGGGCACGCTGCCCCTGGTCACCCCGATCCTGCCGGCGCCGCGTGTCGGTCTCGTCAGCCAGAGCGGGGCCACCGCCGGCATCCTCTGCCGCACGGCGGCGCGCACTAATGTCTCCCTGACCTATGCCGTGGCGCTGGGTAACGAGGCGCAGGTCGGGCTGGCGGCGGTTCTGGATTTTCTGGTGGCCGACCCGGCAACCCGCGCCATTGCCGTCTTTGCGGAAACCATCCGCGAGGCTGATGGTTTCATTTCGGCGGCAAAACAGGCGCTGGCGGTGGGCAAACCCATCATCATGCTGAAGGTTGGGGTGGGGGAGCTGGCGGCCGCCGTGGCCCAGGCCCATACGGGTGCGCTGGTCGGGGATGACCGTATTTTCGAGGCGGTCTGTGCGGAACTGGGCATCATCCGGGTCAATACGCTGGAAGAATTGCTGACCACGGCGGATTTCCTGGCTTTCACCGGCATCCTGCCGGACCGGAAATTCGCCGTCGCCTCCATTTCCGGCGGTGCCTGCGAGATGATGGCCGATCTGGGGGAGGCGCACGGGGTGCCCTTTGCCCATTTCGATACCGAAACGGTGGTGCGCGTGGCGGCGGAACTGCCGGGCTATGGTGCCGCGCATAATCCGCTGGATATTACCGGGGCGGCGATGGCCGATCCGGACCTGTTCCGCCGGTCCATAGCCGCCATCGCCCCAGACCCGGATGTGGGGCTGGTCGCCGCCTGTTTCGAACTGCCGACCGATGCCGCCGACATCTCGGGCGTGACCCGCCCGGTGATAAAGGCCATTGCCCAGGGCATTTCGGAGAGCGGGGTGAAGGGGTTCTTGCTGCAACAGACCTATCAGCCGATCACCGATTTCGGCCGCACCATCGCCGGGGAGGCGGGGTTGGGCCAGGTGGTCAGCGGGCTGGATCAGGCCATGCGGGCCGTGGCCGCGGCCTTCGCCTGGTCGGCCAAGGCCCGGCAGGGTCTGCCACCGCCCTTGCCCCTGCCGGCCCCCATTACCGCCCGCCCGGTGACGGAGCGGGAAACGCTGGACATGCTGGGGGCGGCCGGCGTGCCGGTGGTGCCGGCCCGGATCGTCCGTTGCCGTGAAGAGGCCGTGACCGCCGCCGCCGCGATGGGCGAGGCGGTCGCCCTGAAAATCCTGTCCCCCGATATCCAGCACAAGACGGAGGTGGGGGGCGTGCGCCTCAACCTCTCCGGTGACGCCGCTGTGGCCGGGGCCTATGACGCCATCATGGCCAGCGTGACGGCCGCGCGGCCGCAGGCGCAGATCGACGGGGTGATCGTGTCGCCGATGCGCACGGGCGGCCTGGAACTGTTTGTCGGGGTGGCGCGTGACCCATCCTGGGGGCTGGCCATCGCCGTCGGCTTCGGTGGCGTGCTGGTGGAACTGTTGCAGGATAGCAGCCTGCGCCGGCTGCCCGTCTCCCCCGCCCAGGTGCGGGAGATGCTGGGCGGTTTGCGCGGGGCCAGGTTGCTGGCCGGCTATCGCGGGGGCCCGGCGGTGGATCTGGATGCGGTGGCGGACGCGATCAGCCGCATCGGCAACGCCGCCCTGGCGCTTGGCCCCACGCTGGCATCGCTGGAAATCAACCCCCTCTGGGTCAAGGGCGACAAGGTGGAATGCCTGGACGCCCTGGCGGTATGGTCCGCATGACGGCAGAAACGATCTCCACCGCCCCCTTGCGTCATTTTTATACGCGGGAGGATGGGTTGTTCCGGCCCAGTGCCCTGGTGACCGGACCCTGGAACCCGGCGCACCAGGGGGGCGTGCCGCTGGCCGGTCTTTGTGCCCATCTGGTCGAACAGACGCCGACCCTGGCACCGATGGTCACCACGCGGCTGGTCATCGATCTGCTTCGGCCGACGCCGATGCAGCCGGTGGCGGCCAGGGTCACCATCCCGCGCGACGGCAAGCGCCTGCAGATGGTGGAGGCGGAGATTCTGGCCGACGGGGTCGTCACCGCGCGGGTATCGGCGCTGCGGGTGCGGGTGGAGGAAGGGCCGGGCACGCCCGATGCCGGGGATGCGCCGGGAGAGCCGCCCGATGCCCCGCCGCTTGTGGCCCCACGCTCTCGCCTTCGGCATCTGGTGGATAGCCGGCTGGTGCAGGGCGGGTTGGAGGAGAGCGGACCCGGCACTGCCTGGCTGCGGATCAGCGGCGACATCGTGGCCGGCACCCCGATCAGCCCCTTCGTACAGGCCGCCATGTGCGCCGATTTCGGCAGCGGGCTGTCCTCCTTCCTGGATTGGCGGGAATGGAGTTTTGCCAATGTCGACATCACCCTGCATCTGGTGCGGATGCCCGTCGGGCCCTGGCTGAAGCTGGACGCACGATCATTGGGGGCGGGCCAGGGCATGGCGCTGGTGGATGGCCATTTGACCGATGCGCGCGGCCCCATCGGCCGCTGTCACCAGACATTGTATCTGAACCGGACGACAACAGCCTGAAAGGGCGACGGCGCGGGAGGGCCAGAGATGCGGAGCCTGAAGGAAACGCTTGCTGCAATCATGACGCTGGATCCGGGGGCCGACGCCATCGACTGCCAGGGCATCTGGTGGCGCTGGTCTGACCTTGTGCGCGTGCAGCAGCAATTTGATGCCCTGCTGGCCGATGCCGGCCTGGGGGCTGGTACAAGGATTGGCACCCTGCTGCGCAACGAGCCCGCCTGCGCGGCCGTCCTGGCCGCCGTGATGGCGGGGGATCGCTGCGTTGTCACCCTGAACCCCGCCTTGCCGGAGGAGAAGCTGGCCGCCGATATCCAGAATCTGCGGCTGCCCGTGGTGGTGGGCATGGCGCGGGACTGGGCGCGGCCGGCGGTGCGTCAGGCGGCCGCGGCGGCCGGTGTGCTGGGCATTCTGCTGCCGGACAGCCGGGAAGGACGGGTCACCCTGGTGCCGGGGCTGGAGCGGCTGACCACGGCCGATCTGTCCCCGGCGCCGGGAATTGCCATCGAAATGCTGACCAGCGGCACCACCGGCACGCCCAAGCGCATCCCGCTGAAGGCCGCCTTGTTTGAAAAGATGCTGAACGATGCCGCCCTGTATGAGCGCGACCGGCGGGAGGATGATACCCCCCGGTTACGGCCGGGCGTCAATTTCGTCATGGTGCCCTTTGCCCATATTGGCGGCGTCTGGGGCATCATGAACACGCTGGTCAGCGGCCGGCAGACCTTTCTGCTGGAACGCTTTACGGTTGAGCCCTTTGTCCAGGGGCTGCGCCGGCACCGGCCGCGTGTCGTCTCCACCCCGCCGGCCGCATTGCGCATGGTGCTGGATGCCGGGGTGGCAAAGGCTGATCTGGCCTGTCTGAAGGTCTGGCGGACCTCTACCGCGCCGCTGGACCCCGATCTGGCCGACCGTTTCCACGATACCTATGGCATCCCCGTCCTGCAGGTCTATGGCGCCACGGAATTTGCCGGTGGGGTGGCCGGCTGGACATTGGCGGATTTCCACAGTTTCGCCAAGGCCAAGCGCGGTTCGGTCGGCCGGCTGAATCCCGGTATCGAGGGCCGCATTCTGGACCCGGACAGCCGCGCACCGCTGCCGGCGGGGCAGGAGGGCGTGCTGTCGCTGCGCGCCGGCCATCTGGGCAATGGCCGGGACTGGCTGGATACGACCGATCGTGCCGTGCTGGACGCGGATGGCTTCCTGTTTATCCGCGGCCGCTATGACAATGCCATCATCCGCGGCGGCTTCAAGGTGATGCCCGACGACGTGGTGAAGGTGCTGGAACAGCACCCCGCCATTCTGGAAGCTGCCGTCGGCAGTATTCCCGATCCGCGTCTGGGGGAAGTGCCCGTGGCAGCCTATATCGTCAAAGCCGGCCATGCAGCGCCCGACGCCGAGGCGGTGAAGGCCTTCTTGCGCGACCGGCTTTCCCCCTATCAGATACCGGTGGCCCTGCGTGCCGTGGGCGAATTGCCGCGCACGGCATCGATGAAGGTCAGTGTTCTGGCCGTGCGGGAGATGTTCAGCGGGCAACAGGGTACCGGTTCCTGACTCTCCGCTGGTGTGGATGACGGGGACTGGATATACTGGTGCACTATTAATGACGCAGCCTCCCATCGCCCGCGTTGCCAACGCGTAAGGGGATGGTGCAAGGGGGCGCTGGTTCTGAAAAACCATGAAAGGGCGGGAAATGGCCACAGCCAACCAATGTCGTGCGGATGAAGCCAGCCTGACGGGCGATGCCGAGATCAAGGCCTTTGTTGAGAATTTCGACCATCATTCGCCGTTCTTTCGGGACCGGCATAAGGATGTGCTGCGCTATATGCTGGCCCATGCGCCGGTGATCCATACCGCCGCCCATGGCGGCTTCTGGGTCTTTTCCCGATATGACGATATCTGCCGGATCGCCAAGGATGATGAAACCTTCAGCTCTGAAGACGGTATCATCATTCCAAAGCCGGTGGGCGGCCTGACCACCCTGCCGATCGATCGCGATCCGCCGGCCTCGCTGGCCTATCGCCTGCCGCTGAACCAGATGCTGTCCCCCGGCAAGATGAAGGCGCTGAAGCCAGAGCTGCGCGAGCTGGCGGACAAGCTGATTGCCGCCAAGCGCGCCGAGGGCGGCATGGATGTGGTGCTGGATCTGGCCCAGCCGCTGGCCGGCATCATCACCATGCGCCTGCTGGGCGTGGATGAGAATGACTGGTTCGCCTATGCCGACCCGGTGCACAACGCCACTTTCGGCAATGGCACGCCGGAGGACATGATCAATGGCATGATCGGCTTTCTGCAGCGCGTGGCCCAGGATGTGCGCGACCCGCAGATCGCCAAGGCCGGCGGCATGATCCAGAAGCTGCACGAGCATGAGGCCAAGGGCCGCCGCCTGACCATCGACGAAATCCAGAGCATGGTTTCCCTGCTCTATATTGGCGGGCTGGACACGGCGCAGGCCGCCGTCGGCACCTTCACCGCCCATCTGGGGCGCAATCCCGCCCTGCGCAAGCGGCTGGTGGATAATCCCGATCTGCTGCCGACGGCCATTGAGGAATTCCTGCGCGTCATGGCGCCGCAGCAGGCGCTGAGCCGCACGGCAACGCGGGATGTGGAGGTGGGCGGCGTCAAGATCGCCAAGGGCGAAAAGGTGCTGATGCTGTGGGCGGCGGCCAATTTCGATGAAAGCCGCTTCTCCTGCCCCTTCAGCGTCGATATTGACCGCAAGGATAACCGGCATCTGACCTTTGGTGTCGGTGCCCATACCTGTCTGGGCGCCCCGCTGGCCCGGGTGGAGATCGAGGCAGCGCTGGCGGCCCTGCTGGCGGCCGTACCGGATTACACGTTGGTGGAAGATCGCCTGAAATTCGCCACCGACGTCGGTGTCGTCTTCGGCTATGACAATCTGCCGATCCGATTCTGACCAAATATAAGCCCCATCCCCAGACGATCAGCAACGGGGGGATGGGGCTTTTTGTCCGGGATAGACATTCCGGCGCGTCGCTGTTCACGAGCGCCATTGGCAAATCTCCACCAAATGGAAATTAAAGGATACTAATTGGTGGTGTGCGTGGTGGTTCTTGTAAGCTGATCGATTTCGTGCGAAAACAGTGCACCAAATAAAAATAAGTTCCAGGGAGGATTGATGATGCAGCGAATGGTGACCCTTCGTGTCGGCACCGCATTGGGGCTGATGATGGTGGCAATGCCGGCGCTGGCCCAACCGGGCCAGGATGCGGCAGGCCGGACCGGGCAGGTTGCGGATTCCACGGTTGTGACGTTGGAAGAAATCGTCGTGACGGCGCGCCGGCGTGAAGAAAGCCTTCAGGAAGTGCCGCTGTCGGTGACGGCCCTCTCCGCCGATGCGCTGGAGCAGAAGGCTGTTCGCGATATTTTCGACCTGCAGATGGCGACGCCTGGTCTCAGCGTGACCGCGACCCAGAGCCAGGGGCGCGCCGTGGGCGGCTATAATATCCGTGGCCAGAAGGCGGCCGCCGATGATGCCCCCCCGGGTGTCGTGGCCTACCTGAACGAGGTGCCGGTCTTTGGTGGCGAGGTTTCGCGCGCTGTCTTCGATCTTGCCAATGTGCAGATGCTGAAGGGCCCGCAGGGAACCTTGTTCGGCAAGAACACCAATGGTGGTGCTGTGCTGTTCACCAGCAAGCGCCCGACCTTCGATTTTGAAGGCTATGTCACCGGCCGCGTCGGCAATCTGAACGACCGCTATGTCGAAGGCGCGCTCAATGTGCCGATCAGCCCGACCCTGGCGGTCCGGGTGGCAGGCAATCTGCAGCGCCGCGACGGGTTCACCAAGAACAAGTCCGGCCCCGACCTGGATAACCAGCATCACCAGAATGCCCGCGCCTCCATCCGGTTTGAGCCGAACAGCGACTTCAGCAATGATACGGTTTTCAATTATACGAAAATCAACGAGCGCGGCCCCGGCTTCATCATCTCCCAGTTCTTCCCGCAGCCGCCGATCCTGGCCGGACTGCCGGCCCCGCTGAACCAGCCATCGGCCGGCATCATTGCGGCGGCCAATGAACAGGTGGCGGCCGGCATTCGTCGGGTTAACAACGCGGCACCCGGGTTTGCAAAAATTGAGGGTTATGGTGTGTCAAACACCACGACCTATAATATCAACGATTCCACAATGATTAAGAATATCTTTGGTTACCATGACCAGAAATTCTCTGGCACGAGTGACCCGGATAATCTTTCCTATGATCTTCTGAGCATTGGTTATGCGCGTCACAGCCGGCAGATTACCGACGAATTGCAGGTGCAGACCTCTTTTCTGGATGACCGGCTCAATCTGATCACCGGCGCCTTCTATCTGAAGTCGAAGGAAGATCCGTTTGGCGGTGACACCCGTTTCGGCGCCACTTCGGCGGGATATATCTTCACGCCCCTGTTCTTCTATAATCCGCAATATACGCATCGGGATGAAAGCAGCCGTGCCCTGTTCGCCCAGGCTGGTTTCAATGTCACCGATACGGTGACGTTGACGGCTGGCTATCGCCATACCTGGGACAAGTCCGAACTGTTTGATCAGCAGTACCGGGTGTTCGTGCCGGGCACCATCCTGTTGCCCTTCACGCCGCCGGCCAGCGGGTTCCGCGCCTGCTCCCTCATTCCCTATACCGCCGGTCCCACGCCGTTGACGGTGGATGCGGCTGCCTGTGAACGGCGCGGGGATGTGAGCTTCAATGCCGGGAACTATACGGTGTCGGCTGACTGGAAGCCGGAAAAGGGCACCCTGCTTTATCTGGCGCATCGCCACGGGTACAAGTCGGGTGGTTTCAACACTACCTCCCCCTTCTCCGGCCCGCAGAATGTTTTCAAACCGGAAAAGGTTAACGATGTCGAAGCCGGCGTGAAGCTGGAACGCAGCCTGAATAATGTTGAAGTTCGCTTCAACGCCTCTGGTTTCCATTCCTGGTACAATGACCTGCAACTGACGCAGACGATCAGCGACTCCTCAGGGCCGCAATCGCTGACCCAGAATGCCGGCAAGGCCCGGCTGTGGGGCGGCGAGGCGGAATTGCTGGTGATGCCGGTGGAAGGTCTGACACTGGGTGCCACGCTGAACTATTTCGATGGCAAGTTCGAAGAGGGCATCATTACCGGCGCCAATGCGGAACGGGTCGATCTGAAGGGGCGGGCCTATCATTCCCAGCCGAAATATACGTGGTCGCTCAGCGCCGCCTATACGACGGATATCGCCCAGGATGGGACCAGCCTCACCGGTTCCCTCTTCTATTCATGGCGCGACAGCACCTACTTCAATTATGACGAGGTGCCGGGCAATCTGATCGACAGTTACGGACTGCTGAATGCCCGCCTGGAGGTGAACAACATTGCGGGCAGTGCCTTCAGTGTTGCCATCTTCGGTCGTAACATCACCGACAAGAAGTACGCGCAGAGCATCCTGCGCGCGGAGACGTTCGGCTTCATCAGCCGTCTCTATGGCGAACCCGCCACCTACGGGATCGAAGCCACATATCGGTTCTGATCCCCGTACCCATCCATTCTGACAGATCAGAATGGACGGGTTTTGATGGCATGGACCGGCCGGGGGGACACCCCGGCCGGTGGCGCAAACCCAGAGCAAGGCTTGCGGGCAGATACCACGTCTCTTGAAATAAAAGAGGTTCCGATGGTCGAGAACGCGCCCGAGCATGTGGTCCTGCTGGATCGCCCGGCCGACCATGTGATGCGTGTCACCTTGAACCGCCCTGCCATGCGCAACGCCGTCAATGGCCCGGTGGCGCAAGCATTGGAAGCCGCGATCGACCAGACCGAGGCGGATGATCAGGTCCGGGTGGTCATCCTGGCGGCGGCGGGGGATAAGAGTTTTTGCGCTGGCGCTGATCTGGCGGCGGCGGCGGCCGGCAAGGCGGCGGAAATGGTTACGGCCCGCGGCGGCTTTGCCGGTTTCGTCCGGGCACAGCGGAGCAAGCCCTGGATTGCCGCCGTCAATTCCAATGCCCTGGGCGGCGGTCTGGAACTTTGCCTGGCCTGCGACATGGTGGTGGCGGCCCGTTCCGCCCGCTTTGGCCTGCCAGAGGTGAAGCGGGGCATATTTGCCGGGGCCGGCGGTGTCTTCCGGCTACCCAAGGCCATTCCACGCGCCGTGGCGCTGGAGATGATCGCCACCGGTGACCCGATCAGCGCCGAGCGCGCCTATGAACTGGGCCTGATCAACCGGGTGGTGGAGGATGCAGACCTGATGGCGGCGGCGCTGTCCCTGGCACAGGCGGTGCTGGTCAATGCCCCCCTGTCGGTGCGCCTGTCGCTGGGTCTGGCCCGTGTGGCGGACGAACTGGACGAAGACGAACTCTGGCGGCGCAGCGGGGAGGTGGCGCGGGCGATCGTGGCATCGGAGGATGCGCGGGAAGGCCCGCAGGCCTTCCTGGAAAAACGGTCCCCCCATTGGAAGGGGCGCTGAGATGGAACTGGGCTTCGGTGCCGCCTATGACGCCTTCCGGGCCGAGGTGCGGGCCTTTGTGGCAGCGCAGTGGCCGCCGGCCGATGGCAATGTCAAAGATCCGGCGGCCATCCGGGCCTTCCGCGCGGCCTGCACGGCCCAGGGCTATTATGCCCGCGCCGTGCCCCGCCGCTATGGCGGATCGGAACAGCCCGCCGATATCGTGAAGGCGGAGATCATCCGCGAGGAAATCCGCCGCGCCGACGCTCCGGCAGAGGTGCGCGACGGTGGCATCACCCTGCTGATTCCGACCTTGCTGGAATGGGGGACGGAGGCGCAGAAGCAGCGCTTCATTCCGCCCACCCTGACCGGTGATTTTCGCTGGGCGCAGGGCTTTTCCGAACCGGGGGCGGGGTCCGATCTGGCGTCGCTGCGCACGCGAGCTGTGCTGGTTGATGATCATTGGGTCATCAATGGCCAGAAGATCTGGAGCAGCTATGCCCACCGCGCCCATTACATGTTCGCGCTGGTCCGTACCGAGCCCGATGCCCCCAAGCATGAGGGCATTTCCTATCTGCTGATCGATCTGCGCCAACCGGGTGTGACAATCCGGCCGCTGCGTCAGATGACGGACCAGTCGGAATTCTGCGAGGTGTTTTTCGATGATGCCCGCACCCCGGCGGACTGGATCGTCGGTGGCCGGGGCCAGGGCTGGCGCATCACCCGCACCACCCTGAAGCATGAGCGCGGTTCCCTGTCCGGCCTGTCCTGGACCGACAGCATGTTGCGCGGCCTGATCCGTCTGGCGCGGGAAACCCAGCGCGATGGACGGCCCGCCATCGACCATCCCGGCATCCGGGCCGAACTGGCCGCCATCGAGGCGCAATCCATGGCCCTGACCTATTCCACCTACCGCGCCACCTCCATGAATGTGCATGGGCAGGAACCCGGCCTGTTCAGCAGCATGGCGAAGATCGCCAGCACCGATCTGGCCCAGCGCATTGCCCGGCTGGCCCGTGACCTGCTGGGGGATGATCTGCTGGTGCTGGCCGGTCCGCAGCGCAAATGGATCGACCGGTTCATGATCTCGCTGTCCATGTCGATCGCTGGCGGCACCTCCAACATCCAGCGCAATATCATTGCCGAGCGGGGTCTGGGCCTGCCACGGGAACATCGGGCGGGTGACGCATGAATTTCCTGCTCTCCGATGAACAGGTGATGGTGACGGACACGGTGCGGGCGCTGCTGCGGGAGGCCTGCGACCCGCGTCAGGTCCATGCCATCATCGACCGGAATGACGGGTTCGACGCTGCGCTGTGGCAGCGTCTGGTCGATCTGGGCGTGCCGGGGCTGATGCTGCCGGCCGACGCGGGCGGCGCCGGGCTGGAGATGATTGATCTGGCCCTGGTGGCGGAGCTGCTGGGCGAGTTCGCGGCGCCCGTGCCCTTTCTGGGGCATGTGCTGTGCGGCCTGGCCATCCGGCTGTGCGGCACGCCCACCCAGCAATCGCGCTGGCTGCCGCCCCTGGCCGCCGGCACCATCCTGGGCACCGTGGCCCTGGGCGAAGGGCAGGGGCGCTGGCTGCCCGATGATTGGCAGGTGACAGCCGCTGACCTCTCCCTCTCCGGCAGCAAACGGCTGGTCCCGAATGCCCTGGCGGCCGACCTGATGGTGGTTGGCACCCGCCAGGGGCTGGCGCTGGTGGAACGGGGCGGCTGGACCGCCAGCCCTCTGGATGGCGTGGACCGGACGCGGCCGCTGGCGGATGTGGTTTTCAATGATGCCCCTGTGGCGATGCTGGATGGCGCGCCGGAAGGCGTGGCGCGGCTGATCGATGCGGCGGCCATTCTGCTGGCAGCGGATGCGTTTGGCGGGGCGTCGCGCTGTGTGGCGCTGGCGACCGATTATGCCAAGTTGCGTGAACAGTTCGGGCAACCCATCGGCAGTTTCCAGGGGCTGAAGCATCAGCTTGCCAATATGGCCCTGTCGGTGGAACCGGGGCGCGGGCTTTACTGGTACGCCGCCCATGCCTGGGACGCGCTGCCCGGCAAGGCTTCCCACGCCGCCGCCCAGGCCAAGGCCCATCTCTGCGATGCCTATCTGCAGGCGGCCCGCGACATGGTGGAAGCGTTCGGCGGCATCGGCTTCACCTGGGAGCATGATGCCCATCTCTATCTGAAACGGGCCATGTTCGATTGGGCCTGGCTGGGTCCGCCCGAACGCCACCGGCTGCGGGCGGCGCAACTGGCCGGGTGGTGACCCATGCCGGCCCCCCCTGACGAACCGGTGCTGATCCAGATTGCCGACGGCGTGGCCACCCTCACGCTCAACCGGCCGGATCGGCTGAACGCCATCAATGGCCGGCTGTCCCGCGCGCTCAACCGCGCCCTGGATACCGCCTCCCGGTCGGCGGAAGTGCGGGTCATCCTGCTGATGGGCGCGGGGCGGGGCTTCTGCGCCGGGGCCGATGCGCAGGTGCTGGATGAATATGCCGCCGACCCCAAGGCGCCCAACAGCGGTTCCGGCCGGCTGCGCTATGGCGAGTTGATGCGCCTGCCCAAGCCGGTGATCGCCGCCGTGCATGGGGCCTGTGCCGGGGTCGGTCTGGCCCTGGCCTGCTGCGCCGATATCCGGCTGGCCGCATCCGGTGCCTTCTTCCTGGCCCCCTTTGCCGGTCTGGGCCTGACGGCGGAGGTGGGGCTTGGCTGGCTGCTGCCACGGCTGGTCGGCACCGGCAATGCCATGGATATCCTGCTGGGCGGCCAGCGCCTGCCGGCAGAGGATGCCCGGTCCATGGGGCTGGTGCGCCATGTGTTCCCGGACGACAGCTTTGCCGAACAGGCGCGTGCCTACGCCGTGCGTCTGGCGGCCGGCGGCGCGCCCAACGCCCTGCGGCTGATCAAGCAGCAGGTCTATGATGCCTGGGGACAGGATTTCGCCACGGCCGAAGACGCGGCCCTGCGCCTGACCCTGCAGACGCTGGAAGGCCCGGATTTCGCGCAAGCCATGGCGGCGCGTCAGCAAAGGCGCCCGGCGGATTTCGCCCCCGTCACCAGCCCGTTCCTGACAAGCGGTTGATTTTTCTTCTTGTTGTTGCCGTCTGACTCTGCCCCATTCTTTTCCGTCAAACCGTCCGAGAGAGGTTGTTGCCATGACCGATGCCGATATCATCATCGTGGGGGCCGGCAGTGCCGGCTGTGTCCTGGCCGCGCGCCTGACCGAGGATCCCGCCCTGCGGGTGCTGCTGATCGAGGCGGGGGGGACCGGGGGCGGTTTCCTGGTGGATATGCCGGCAGGGTCGTTCAAGCTGATGGGCGATCCCAAGGCCGACTGGTGCTATCGCACGGAACCTGACCCGTCGCTGAATGGCCGGGAGATGCAATGGTCCGGCGGGCGGATGCTGGGCGGGTCCAGCGCGATCAATGGCATGGTCTATAACCGGGGCCAGCGGCGCGATTATGATGATTGGGCCGCCGCCGGTGCCACCGGCTGGTCCTTCAACGATGTGCTGCCCTATTTCCGCCGGTCGGAGAATTACGAGGGGCCGGAGGGGCAGAGCCATGGCAAGCTGGGCACCCTGGCCGTGTCTTCCGGTCGCACCCGGCATCGGGTGGTGGATATCTTCGTCAATGCCTGCAATCAGGTGGGGTTGCCCAGCAACCCGGATTACTGCAACGGCACGGCCGATGGCGTCTTCCCGACCCTGAGCACGACTGGTGGCGGCAAACGGTCCAGCACGGCCGCCGCCTTCCTGGACCCGGCCCGGTCACGCCCCAACCTGCGCATCCTGACGGATTGTCTGGTGGACAAGCTGTTGCTGCGCGATGGGCGGGCAGTGGGCGTGCGGATCCGGCGGGGTGGGGAACAGCAGGATCTGACCGCGGCCGCAGAGGTGATTGTCAGCGCCGGCACCATCGGGTCGCCGGCCATCCTGCTGCGGTCGGGGATCGGCCCCGCCGCCGCCATTCAGGCTGTGGGGCTTCCGGTATTGCGTGATTTGCCCGGCGTGGGGCGGAACCTGCAGGAACATAGCGCCATCGGCATCAGCAAGCTGGTCGATTTCCCCACCTATAACAGCCCGTTCGGTCCCGTCACCCTGGCCAGCAGCCTGTTGCAATATCTGTTGTTGAAGCGCGGCCCGATGACATCGCCCGCCGTGCAGGCCATGGCCTATGCCCGCTCCACCCCGGATAAGGAGGTGCCGGACATTGCCTTGAGCCTGCTGCCGCTGGCGATTTCCTTCGCCGATGGCCGACCGGGTATGCATCCTAAGCCGGGCATCAATATTGCCGGCAATGTCGCCCGCCCCTTCAGCCGGGGGGAAATCCGCCTGCGCTCCGCCGATCCGGCGGACAAGCCGGTGATTGACCATCAACTGATCGGCGATGCGCGCGACATGCAGGTGCTGATCGCCACCGCCCGGCTGATCGAGAATATCTACCAGGCGCCGGCGCTGAAGAAACATGTGGTGGCGGAGAATATGCCGTCCCCGATCCCGACCAGCGATGCGGATTGGGAAACCTATATCCGGGCCTCGGCCGGCATCGGTTATCACCCTGTCGGCACCTGCCGGATGGGGCAGGGGCCGGATGCCGTGACCGATCCGGAATTGCGCGTGCAGGGCATCGCCGGGCTGCGGGTCATCGACGCATCGTCCATGCCCAACATCGTCTCCGGCAATACCAATGCTGCCACGATCATGATCGCAGAACGGGGGGCGGAGTTGATCCGGGCCGCCCTGAAACAGTCCATGGCGGCGTAATAGCCGGACAGGGGGGCGGCCAATGATGCGCCGCCCCCTTTTTGCGATATTCAGGTTTGATCGACGCCGGCCAGAAAATCGATGATGGCGCTGTTGAAGGCGTCATTACGGTCGCCGGCCACCATATGGCCCGCCCCGGCAATGTCGGCATAGGCCGCCTGTGGCATCAGGGCGCGGAAATGCGCCACCTCTTCATCGCCGACGATTTCGCTCTGGCTGCCGCGCACCAACAGGGTGGGGATGCGCAGCCGCGTGACAGCCTGTTCCAGCCGTGCCTGATAGACAGCCGGCTCCAGCCGGCGCCGGCCCATGAAATTGGGATCCCAGTGCCAGTAAAGCCGGCCATTCACCTCGCGCAGGTTTCGCCGCAAGCCGGAAATATCCTTGGGCCGGGGACGGTGGGGATTGTACTGCGCAACGGCGTCGGCCGCTTCCTCCACGCTGGCAAAGCCATCGGGATGGGCGGTCATGAAGGCGCCGATGCGCCTGGCCCCCTCCTGATCGATCTTCGGGGTGACATCCACCATCACCAGCGCCCTGGCCGGCGGCGGATCGTCCGCCCCCAGGGTCGCCAGTGCCGTCACCCCGCCCATGGAGGCACCGATCAGCGCCGGCCGGGGCGGAAGCTGGGTCAGCACGACCTGCAGGTCGCGGACCATCGCATCCAGATTGTAATCCCCGGCTTCGTGCCAGTCGCTTTCGCCATGGCCGCGGCAATCCAGGGCGAAGACGCGATAGCCGCGCTCGGCCAGGGCCGCCTGTCCATTCTTCCAACTGCCCCTTGTCTGCCCGCCGCCATGCAGCAGCAGCACAGGCAGGCCATCGTCCGGGCCGGCAAGACTGGCCGCCAGGGAAAGGCCATCGGCGCCGGAAAGCCGTATCGTTTGCACAAGCTGGCGGGTCCTTCGGCCCTGGGGAAATCTATTGCCCTACCGTGGGGTCCGGGGTGCCGTTGCATCCCGGACCCTCATGATCATTCAAACCCGATGGGGTCGGTTTCGGGCAGGAAAATCTTGTCGTAATTATCGATGATGCCCTGGACGGTGGGCACGTCGCCTTCCGGCCAATAACCCGGGCCCGCCACCATCCGCAGTTCCTGGATCTTGGAACCGGAGACGGAGAGGCACTTGCCCGTCAGATGCTTGGCGGCATCGCTGACCATATACAGCACGGCCGGGGCCAGGCGGTGCGGCTTCCATTTCGCCGCCAGTTCCGGCGGCAACAGCGCCTCTGTCAGGCGGGTGGTGGCCGTCGGCGCCAGGGTCCAGACCCGGATGCCGAATTTCGCCCCCTCAATCGCCAGTACATTGCTGAGGCCCCAGACGCCCGCCTTGGCCGCCCCGTAATTGCTCTGCCCGAAATTGCCGATCAGGCCGGAGGCGGACGAGGTATTGACGATGACGCCGCCGCCATTGTCCTTCATCCAGGCAAAGACCGGCCGCGTCACGGCATAGGTGCCCTTCAGATGGACGCGGACGACGGCATCCCAATCCGCCTCTTCCATCTTCACAAAGCTCTTGTCGCGCAGGATGCCGGCATTGTTGATCAGGATATCCACCCGGCCAAAGGCGTCCAAAGCCGTCTGCAGCAAGGAGGCGCCGGCCTGCACGTCGCCGACATCGGCCCCATTGGCGACAGCCTCGCCACCGGCGGCCTTGATCTCCTCCACCACCTTCTGCGCGGCGGGCGATCCGGCGCTGCGGCCATCCGGCGACCCGCCATAATCATTGACGATGATCTTGGCGCCTTTTTTGGCCAGCAGCAGCGCATATTCACGGCCCAGCCCCCCACCGGCACCGGTGATGATGGCGACCTTTCCGTCAAGCATTCCCATGGGATTGTTCCTTTGTATCTGTCCGGAAAGTTCTTCTGTTTTTCGAAGCTCTGCCACTTCACCACCTTCATTCCCGCCTTCGCGGGAATGAAGGTTAAATAGCTGAAAAACAACAAGAAGTTTACGGATGGGCTCTTAGAGTGATGATTTGCAGCGGCTTTCCGGTGGAGGGAAAGCGGCGTCAGTGTTCAGGTGGAAATCGCAACGAGCATCTGTGCCCGTCAGCCGGGGTGACGGGTGCGGATGATCCCGACAGACATTACCGCCGGGCGTTGCGGTCCGGGTTCCAGACCGGGGCACGCTTTTCGGCAAAGGATTTCGGGCCTTCCTCGAAATCCGGATGTCCCCATTGCAGGCGCAGCAACTGCCAGCCCTTTTCCAGCGCATGGCCATAGCCCTGTTCGGCCACGCCCCAGATGGCCTGTTTGGACAGGCGCATTGCATTGGGGGAATTGCCGGCAATGGTCTTGGCCAGTTCCCTGGCACGGGCGAAGGCCGATGCGGCGTCGGGTTCCAGGATATCGACCAGCCCGACCTGGTAGGCGCGCTCCGCCTCCATCCGATAGCCCTTGCCGGCCAGCGTCAGCAGCAGGGCCGTGCCCAGGGTGGAACGCAGGGCGATGCCCATATTCTCCAGTGCGCCCACCTGACCGATATTGGTGTGGGTATCCATGAACTTGGCATGGGCGGCGGCGATGACGATGTCGCTATCGACGACGAAATGGAATCCAGCCCCATTGACTAGGCCGTTGACGCAGCAGATCACCGGCTTCCAGACCTTGTTCTGGTAGGGGGAGAGGTGGTTCACCTCTTCCATGGTGCCCTGCTGCAAGGGGGTTTCGCCGTCTGTCTTCAGCCCGGCGACCGAGGCGCCGGTGCAGAAATGCCGTTCCCCCGCCCCGGTGACGATGATCACCTTCACCGCCGGGTCTTCATCGGCATGGCGCCACAGGAACCGCAGCCCCTTGTGCATGTCGTTGGTCAGGGCGTTGCCCTCTTGCGGGCGGTTCAGCGTGATGACGGCGATGCCGTCGGCATCCAGTTCGTAAAGCAGGCCTTCAGGCAGGTCCATCGGGTGTTTCCTTCCCTATCCCAATCGCCGTTGATCGTGACCGATCATGGCGGATTTCATGTTCTCTCCGTCGCCCGTCGCCGCCATCCGGCGGCTTGGCGGTTTGGTGTCAGAGTTTGTCAGGCTTGGATTGAACCGGTCGTCCTGTTGCCATTGTCACCCCGGTGAAGGTGCGTGGGCGTTAGGTTAACCCTGTCGCCAATTCGTTTTCCGTCCCTTCCCCGTCACCCCGGCGAAGGCCGGGGTCCAGTGTAGCGGCGTCTGCCGCGATATGAGTCATATCGGCGCTAATCGCGCCTTAACGCTGGGCCCCGGCCTTCGCCGGGGTGACGGGGGAGAGAGCTGAACGGGCGTATCCCCCTAACTTTTACCGCCCATGCGCCTTCGCCGCGGTGGCGATGGCAAAAGGACGACCGGTTCAACCTAACCTGACACACTCTAATTCTTGCCGATCACGCCCTTGGCGCGCAGCGCTTGTAGCTGTTCCGGGCCGACGCCCAGGTCGGCCAGGATGTCGCTTGTCTGCTGGCCCAGCGCCGGGGCGGGCTGCACCGCGCCATAGCGCTGGCCGGAAATGATGGCCGGGAAGCCCAGATAGCTGATGGTGCCCGCCGTCGGGTGTTCCCCATCGACGATGAAGCCCCGCGATTGGATGTGCGGATCGTCCCGCACCTCCTCCAGCCGGGGGGCCGGGCCCATGGCGATATCGTGTCTGGCGGCCAGTTCGGTCCATTCCGCCTGGGTACGGGTGCGGAAAATGGCTGTCAGTTCATGGCGCAGCCCCGCTTCACCATGGCCAAAATCGACGGGTCCGCTCTGGTCGATGCTGGCCGACAGGTCGTCGCGGCCAATGGCGCGGCAGAAATTCAGCCAGAATTTCGGCTCGATGGCGCAGAACAGCATGAAGCGGTCATCGCGGGTCTGATAAAGCTGATAGCGGGCGGAGCCGCCCCCGACCTCGCCTGACTTATCCTCGTCCGCCAGGCCGATCCGGCTGGTCAGCCGGTGCTTGTTGAGCGCGAAGGTACCGCCGATCCAGCTCATCGCCAGCACGGCATCGGCGGCCGACACGTCGATATAGGCGCCTTCGCCGGTGCGCTGGCGCTGCACCAGGGCGGCAACGGCGGCCAGTGCGGCGGCAGGCGCCCCCACGGCAGGGCCGGGGCCAGAAGCCTCCGTCCCGCCCATGAATTGCTGGCCGCGCACGAAATGCACGAAACCGTCCGGCCCCACCGCGCACGGCATCCCGCCGGCCAGCGCGTTCATCTGCTGGCCATGGGTGGGGATGCTGGCATAGGGGCCTTCGGCGCCATAGCCCGTATGCTGCACATAGATGATGTCGGGCTTCACCGCCCGCTGCGCGTCATAGCCGATGCCCATCTCGTCACAGGCGCCGGCGCGGAACCCGTCGATGAAGATATCGGCGGTACGGATCAGCTCGAAGAACAGCGCCCGCCCTTCCGGCTGGCGGACATCCAGCTCGATGGAGCGCTTGTTCTTGTTGATCTGGGCGTGTGGCGGGCTGACATGGGGGACGATCTGGCCCAGGAAGTCACGCAGATAGTCACCACGACCGGGGCTTTCCACCTTGATGACATCGGCACCCAGATCCCCCAGATGCATCCCGACGGCGCCACCATTGAACAGCATGGCGCTTTCGATCACCCGGATGCCTTGCAACAGCTTGAACATGGGGCTGATCCTCAGAAGGGAATATAGACATTCTTGAGCTGCAGGAACTCGTCCAGGCCGGCCTTGCCACCCTCCCGGCCGAAGCCGGACTGTTTGTAGCCGCCAAAGGGCGTGTTCGGCGCCATCGGCACCCCGGCATTGACCGACACGGCACCGGCCTTCAACTGGTTGGCCAGCCGGTGGGCGCGGGCCAGATCATGGGTGTGCAGATAGGCACCCAGGCCGAAGCGGCTGTCATTGGCCTTGGCCAGCGCGTCGGCCTCGTCGCTGAAGCGGGAGATGGTCAGCACCGGCCCGAAAATCTCGTGCCGGGCCACGTCGCTGTCATGGGCGGCGGCAAAGACCGTGGGGGCAATGAAATTGCCGTCCGCCAGATCGCCGCCCAGCCGGGTGCCGCCGGTAATCAGGCTGGCGCCATCGGCCTTGGCCCGGTCGATGACACCCATGATCCGATCGGCCGCACCCCGGCTGATCACCGGGCCGATGAACTTCGTCGGGTCCAGCGGGTCGCCGATGCTGAAACTCTCCACGACCGCCTTCACCTTGTCGATAAAGGCGTCATAGACGCTATCCTGCACATAGGCACGGGTGGGCAGCACGCAGCCCTGGCCGGACAGCACGGCCGTGCCATGGATGGCCGCCATCTGGGCGGCGGCATCCAGATCGGCATCGGCGAAGATCAGGTTGGCGGATTTGCCGCCCAGTTCCAGGGCCAGCGGCTTCAGATGGTCGGCGCAGTTGCGCATCACCACCTTTGCCACGGCATCGCCGCCGGTGAAGCTGATCTTGGCGACATCCGGATGGGCGACCAGGGCATTGCCGGCCTCCGCATCGCCGGGCACGACATTGAACACGCCATCGGGCAATCCCGCTTCCAGGGCCAGTTCGGCGATCCGCAGGGCCAGGAAGGGCGTCAGCGTCGGCGGCTTCAGCACCACGGCATTGCCGGCCGCCAGGGCCGGCGTCACCTTCATGGCGCTGGCAACAATGGGGGAATTCCAGGGAATGATCAGCCCGACCACGCCATAGGGTTCATGGCGGGTATAGTTCAGGCCGGGGGCGCTGATCGGCTCCACCACCTCACCCGTGATCTTGTCGGCCCAGCCGGCATAATAGCGCAGCCAGTTCAGCGCCAGCCCGATACCGCCGCCCAGCATGACCGGCGTGCCGCTTTCCAGCGCGATCAGGCGGGTCAGCGGGGCGGCCTCCGCTTCAATCAAGGCGGCCCATTTCTCCAGCACCTGCCGGCGCTTGTCTGCCGGCATCGCCGCCCAGGCCTGCTGGCCCTTTACCGCCGCGGCCACGGCGGCGTCGATCTCCCGCCCGCCGCCGACATGCAGTTCGGCCTGGGCCCGGTTATTGGCCGGGTTCAGGTGCGGCACCGGCCCCAGCGAGGTCTCTGACAGCCAGCGGCCGCCGATCAGGGGGGTATTATGCGCGAATTCCTGGCTTGCCATGGTTGGTTCCTCCCGTATCCGTTTTTTGTCAGCCCTTCGGGGCTGTGGGAATATCGCTGAAGGCCATACGGTTGTCCGGCCGATCTTCCAGCGGCAATCCCAGCACCCGTTCCGCCAGCACGTTTTTCAGCACTTCGTCGGAACCGCCGGCCGCCCGCTGGGCGGGGCCGAAATGGAACATGTCGCGATAGATCCGGTGCGGGTGGCGCCCCTGCGGCAGGGCCAGTCCCTGGCTTTCCAGCAGGTCCAGGGCATAGGAGGCCATATCTTCGATCATCACCCCGCCGACCAGCTTCACCGTACCGGCCTCCGGCCCCGGCGTGCGGCCATCGGCGATGGCGGTCAATTGCCGGGCCACGCAGGCCCGCAGGCCCCGTTCGGCAATGATCCAGTCGGCCAGCTTCTGGCGCACCGCATCCTGGGCGATGGCGCCCGTCTCGCAGGCCAGATCGACCAGGGCGCCGGCATCCACATCCAGCATGGCGCCGATGGCCATGCGTTCGCTGTTCAACGTGACGATGGTGGCCTTCCAGCCGGCGCCCACGGCCCCCAGCCGCTGTTCATCGGGGATGAACACATCATCGAAGAAGACTTCGTTGAATTCCGCCTCGCCTGACATCAGTTCGATGGGGCGGACGGTGACGCCGGGCGTGTCCATGCGCAGATAGAACATGGTCAGGCCCTTATGCTTGGGCACGGTCGGGTCGGTCCGGGTCAGCAGCGTGCCCCATTGGGCCATATGGGCGCCGCTGGTCCAGACCTTCTGGCCGTTGATCCGCCAGCCGCCTTCCACCCGTTCGGCCCGCGTGCGCACGGCGGCCAGATCCGATCCGGCCCCCGGTTCAGAGAACATCTGGCACCAGATATCATCGGCCCGCGCGATGCGCGGCAGCAGTTCCGCCTTCTGCTCTGCCGACGCGAAGGCCATCAGCGTGGCCGCGCACATGAACTGGGTGATGACCAGATAGCCCTGGAAGCGGGCCAGCGCCCCTTCTTCTTCGGCAAAGATGGTGGCGAGGTTGGGGGCATCACGGCCGCCATATTCCTGCGGCCAGGTCAGCACGGCATAGCCGGCATCATATTTGCGGGCGTTCCATTCCCGCGCCAGCCGCCACAAGTCGGTGGAGGGCAGGGGGGCGCCATTGCCGGCCAACCCCTTCAGGATCTCCATCGTCGCGTCGTCAAAGCGGTTGGCGGCGATCCAGGCGCGGGCGGCGGTGCGAAAGGCGGCTTCGTCTTGGGTGTCGTGAAGGTTCATCTCTGCCTCTCATCCTAAAACCAATCCGCCTTGACCGTGACCGATCCGGGCGGATTTCGCGTTCCTTCAAGCGCCGGGCAGCGGCATTCGCCGCCTTGGCAGACTGGCATCATACGGCCGCGCGGGCCAAATCTGCCCGGCGGGCCAGCACGGCCTGGATCAGCGTCTCGCGCCATTGGGCGGGGCTGCCGATGGTCATGCCCTGGGCCTGGGCACGGCGGTAATGCAGATGCGCATTGCTTTCCGCCGTGACGCCCAGCCCGCCATGATAATGGACATTGGCCCGTGCGGACTGGCGATAGGCGTCGGTCGCGGAGACGCGGGCCGATGCGGCCGCCATCAACAGGTCGGGATGCCCTTCCGCCAGGGTGGCGGCGGCGTACCAGGCGTTGGAGCGGGCAATCTCGATGGCGGCCAGCACATCGGCCAGCCCATGCTTGATGGCCTGGAACGACCCCAGCGGCCGCCCGAAAGCAAAGCGCTGAACCACATGCTCCGACGCCATTTTCAACGCCGTCTCCGCCCCGCCGATCTGGGCGAAGGCCAGCAGCACGGCATGGTGGGCCAGGATGCGCTGCCACAGCGCCGCACCGGCCTCTCCCTCTGCCAAGATCCAGGCCGGGCAGCCGTGCATGCGCAGGCTGGTGGCGGGATTGAGCGGGTCCAGCGCATCCATCGGCTGCCGTTCGGCGCCGGCCAGATCGACCAGGATCACGCGGCCATCGACCTGCGTCAGCAGATGGGTCAGCGCTTGGCCGTCGGCGATGGCCGGGGCCTGGCCCCGTGCCTTGCCATCGGTGATCAGGAACTGTTCCCATGCGTCACCCGGCACCACCCCGCCGATGATACTGCCATCCACCACGCCCGGCATCAGGGCGGTGGTCTGCGGATGGTCGCACAGGGGCAGGGCCGCCGCGAAGCCCAGGATGGCGCTGGCATAGGGTATGGCCGCCAGTTGCCGGCCCACCGCCTCGGCCAGCAGGCATTGCAGCAGCACATCCTGCCCCAGCCCGCCATGTTCCTCTGCGATGGTGGCGCCCAGCCAGCCCAGATCGGCCAGTTGGCGCCACAGCGCCTTGTCCCAGCCTTCGGTCCCGGCCATGACGGCGCGCGCCCGCTCGGCCGTGGCCCCGGCGGCGAAGACCCGTTCGAAAGCGTCGCATAGCGACCGATGTTCTTCGGAGAATGACAGACGCATTCTGTTGCTCCAAAACAGTGTACTATTTAACGAAACAAAGCCGTCCGGCGCAAGACCCTTTGATCAGTCCCCGCGTTTCAGCGCGCGCGATACGGCCAGATGGCACAGGGAGGCCCCGAAACTCAGCGCCAGGACAAGGGTCAGTGCCGGCGTCAGGCCGTCGCCGCCAAAGGGCGGGGCCAGCAGGGTGCTGAGGCCGCCGACCACAACGGGGCCGAAGCCGACGCCAACCAGATTGATGATGACCTGCGACACCGCCGTGCAGGAACCCCGGATGGCGGGCGGCGACAGGTTCAGCAGCAGGCCATAGCCGCTGCCCAGGAAACTGGCGATCAAGGTACCGAAACCGGCAATGCCGATGATGGTGACGATTTTCACCGGCGACAGGATGCCGATCATGCCGATGATGGCCGCCGCAGCGGAGGTCCAGGCGATCAGCAGCGGCGGATAATGTTTGCCGCGCCGCCCCAGCCGGTCGGAAAGCAGGCTCCACAGCACCGATCCGCCACCACCGCCCAGGCCGATGCACAGGGCCACCACCGATGCAGCCTCCCCCAGCCCCATCCCATAGCGCCGCATCAGCAGGGAGATGACGAAGGCATTGAAACCGCTGGTCACCGTGGCGGCGATGATGATTCCCAGCAAGGTCCAGCGCAACGGCACATTGCAGGCCAATTCGCGCAGGATGCTGCGCAGATCGGGCTTCACCGACGGGGTGACGGGCGGCGGATCGAAACGGCCGCGCGGTGGTTCCCGCACCGTCAGATACAGCAGCAGGGCCAGGGCCAGACCAGGGGCGCCGGCGATGAAGAAGGCGGCGCGCCAGCCATATTGCGCAGCGACCAGACCGCTGACCATATAGCCGAACAGGATACCGGAGGTGACGCTGAGAAAGAAGATGCCGGTGGCCGTGGCGCGCCGGTGCGGCGGGAAATAGTCCGACAGGATGGACATGGCGGTGGGCGATCCCCCCGCCTCTGCCGCACCCACGGCCATGCGCGCCATCAACAGCGACAGGAATCCGCTCGCAAAGCCGCTGGCCAGCGTCAACCCGCTCCAGATCGTCAGCAGCAGCGCCAGCAGGCGGGTGCGGTTGCGGCGATCGATCAGCAGGCCCAGCGGCAGCCCGGCCAGGGCAAAGGCGACGGCATAGGCCGGTCCCGCCAACAGGCCCAACTGTGCATCGGAGAGCTGGAATTCCGTGCGGATGGGCTCCAGGATGGCGTTGATCACGCTGCGGTCGACATAGTGCATGGTGTAGATCAGCATCAGGACCACCAGCACATACCAGCGATAGCGTCTATCAGGCTCAACGCCCTCACGGTTCCCCACGGAACATTCCTCCCCCACATTCTTTATTGCCCTAACCAGTATACTATCTAGCGGATGCTGTCGATAGCGATACTGGCAAGGATCAGACGCGGCCCGTCACCGGCAGCAAGGCCCCCGTGATGGCGCGGGCGGCATCGGACAACAGGAAGGCGATGACATCGGCCAGGGCATCGGGGGACACCCAGCGGTCGAATTCGGCCTGCGGCATGTCGGCCCGGTTCAGGGCCGTATCAAGGATGCTGGGCAGCACGGCATTGACCCGGATGCCGCGATCCTTCAATTCCGCCGCCAGACTTTCGGTCAGGCGGGCCACACCGGCTTTGGAGGCGGCATAGGCCCCCATGCCCATATCCGCCTTCTGCGCGGCGGCCGCACCGATATTGACGATGGCGCCCCCCTCAGCCAGCAGCAGCGGCAGGGCCGACTGGCTGGCCAGCAATGCCGAACGGACATTCATGGCATAGAGCCGGTCCCAGGTTTCGACAGTGCCGTCCGCGACGGTTTCCCAGCGAAAGCCGCCGGCCACATTGACCAGCCCATGCAGGGCCGGAAAGCGATCGCGGATGCTGGCAAAGGCCTGCGTCACCGCCGCCGGATCGCCCAGATCCACGCCGCCCAACGCCAGGGCCAGTTCCGGTGCCGCCGCTTGCGGGGCGAGGTCGATGCCCACCACTTTCGCGCCAGAGGCCGAGAGACGCCGCACCACGGCTGATCCCAGGGCGCCGGCACTGCCGGTTACCGCGATGATACGATCCTGCATGTTTATCTCCTGATGATTAGGTTTTCGGCTGGGCGCGGATGCTGATCAGGGCGCGGATGACGCCGGTGTCGAACAGTTCCGCGCCCTTCAGCCCGATTTGCAGCGGGGGCGCATCCAGGGGCGCGATCAGCCCGATATTGGACACAGTAACATAGGCAACCCCGCCCGGTTTCAGATGATCGGCCACACCGGCCACGAAGCGTTGCAGCACCCGCCCGCCCGGATCGCACAGCATATGGCGTTCCAGATCGTTCCGGGGTTCCTGATCATAAAGCGGGGCGTTGAAGAAGATGGCGTCGAACCGTTCCCCCGCCAGCGCGGCAAACAGGTCGGAATGGCAAAGCGCGATGTCAACGCCGTTACGTGCCGCGTTCTCCGCCGCCGCCGACAGGGCCACGGCGGAGATATCCGCGCCGACATAGCGGCCGGGGCCCAGGCGTCGGGCCAGCGAAATCAGGATGGCGCCACTGCCTACACCGATTTCCAGAATGGCGGGCGGCTTGCCCACGGCAAGCCCGCTCAGGTGCCGCAACAGGAAACTGGTGCTGGATCCCGGCGTGGCGTGATAGACGCCGGGCGGGCAGTGAATATCAACGCCATCAACCGGATAATGCGCGTCTGTACATTGCAGTTCCAGATGCTGCTGATGGGCGGCGGCCACGGTTTCCCGGTCAAATTCCGCCCAATGCCGCAGCCCCAGCCGGTTCAACACCCGTTCATGATGGTGGCGTTCATGCGCCTGCAGGGATCGAACATGGCTTTCCGGGCGGTGCAGCATTCTGTGTTCCAGATGAAGGGGAAAGGCGTGACCATGCGGTCGTTGCGCTCAAACTAGTAGACTCTTTACGCATTTTTGTGAATAGTCATCTCCAACAACAAACCTTGCCCAAAAGGGCAGGGAGGCGGGAGAGAGATGAACAAGCAGTTTGCCGATCCGGCCGCCGCTTTGAGTGGCCTGTTACGCGATGGCATGACGATTGCCGCGGGCGGCTTCGGCCTGTGCGGCATACCGGAGAATCTGATCGCGGCCATCCGGGATTCCGGTGTGCGCGATCTGACCATCATCTCCAACAATGCCGGCGTCGATGATTTCGGCCTAGGCCTGCTGTTGGCGACGCGTCAGGTGCGCAAGATGATCTCCTCCTATGTCGGGGAGAACAAGGAATTCGAACGGCAATATCTGGCGGGGGAGCTGGAGCTGGAGTTCAACCCCCAGGGCACCCTGGCCGAACGGATCCGCGCCGGCGGCGCCGGGATTGCCGGGTTCTATACCCGCACCGGTGTCGGCACGCTGGTGGCAGAGGGCAAGGATCATAAGGTCTTCAAGGGGGAGACCTATATTCTTGAAACGGGGCTGACAGCCGATCTTGCCATCGTCAAGGCCTGGAAGGCCGATCCGTGGGGCAATCTGGTGTTCCGCAAATCGGCCCGCAATTTCAATCCCATGGTCGCCACCTGCGGCACGGTCTGCGTGGCGGAGGTGGAAGAGATCGTGGAGCCGCAGGCCATCGATCCCGACCATGTGCACACGCCCGGCGTCTATGTGGACCGCGTGGTCTGTGGCCGGTTTGAAAAGCGGATTGAAAAGCGCACTACCCGTCCGGAGGCCCCATGACCGCTATACCCCCATCCGCGACCGGCTGGTCGCGTGAGGAGATGGCCGCCCGCGCGGCGCGGGAACTGCGCGCCGGATTCTATGTCAATCTGGGCATTGGCATCCCCACGCTGGTCGGCAATTACATTCCCGATGACATGCCGGTGGTCTTGCAGTCCGAAAACGGCATGATCGGCCTGGGCCCCTTCCCGCGGGAGGATCAGGTCGACCCCGACATCATCAATGCCGGCAAGCAGACCATCACTGAACTGGATCACACGGCCTATGTTTCCTCGGCGGACAGTTTCGCCATGATCCGGGGCGGCCATATGGATCTGTCGATCCTGGGTGCCATGGAGGTGGCGGGCAATGGCGACATTGCCAATTGGATGGTGCCGGGCAAGATGGTCAAGGGCATGGGCGGCGCCATGGATCTGGTGGCCGGGGCCAAGCGCATCGTTGTGGTCATGGAACATGTGTCCAGGGATGGGTCGCCCAAATTCGTGCCGGCCTGCACCCTGCCGCTGACGGGCGCCAATGTCGTGGACATACTGATCACCGATCTGGCGGTGTTTGCGCGGGCAGACCGAAAGGGTGCAGCATTCCGCCTGATCGAACTGGCGCCCGGCATTTCGCTGGACGAGGTTCGCAATAAGACGACGGCGGCATTCCTGGTCGATTAAGGATGGCGGGCGGCCGGACCGCCCCGCCCTGGGAGGAAAAATTGGCGATATCTGTTGGCATGGAACAGGCGGTGGAAATCGCCGCGCGGGTTGAGGCCTTTGTCCGCGAAACGGTCGTACCCTATGAGAAAGACCCGCGCCGTGACGCCCATGGCCCCAGCGACGCGCTGGTGCAGGAAATGCGGGCCAAGGCGCGGGCGGCCGGCGTGCTGACGCCGCATATCCTGGCCGATGGCAGCCACCTGTCCCAGCGGGGCACGGCGCTGGTGCTGCGCAAAAGCGGCCTGTCCCCGCTGGGGCCGCTGGCCTGCAACACCGCAGCGCCGGACGAGGGCAACATGTATCTGCTGGGCAAGGTTGCCAGCCCGGCGCTGAAACAGCGGTTCCTGGCCCCCTTGGTGAGCGGGGAGGCACGGTCGGCCTTTTTCATGAGCGAACCGGCGGCCGAAGGAGGGGCCGGCTCCGACCCGTCCATGCTGAAAACCACCTGCCATCGTGAGGGCGATGAATGGGTGCTCAATGGCCGCAAGGCCTTCATCACCGGGGCGAGTGGGGCGCAGATCGGCATCGTGCTGGCGAAATCGGCGGACGGCGCCTGCATGTTCCTGGTCGATCTGCCCAATCCGGCCATCCGCCTTGATCGGGTGCTGGACACGATCGACAGTTCCATGCCCGGCGGCCACAGCGTTCTCACCATCGACAATCTGCGCGTTCCCGCCGATCAGATGTTGGGCAATAGCGGTGAAGGCTTCACCTATGCCCAGGTCCGGTTGAGCCCGGCCCGCCTGTCGCATTGTATGCGCTGGCTGGGGGCCTGTACCCGCGCGCATGAAATCGCCGTCGATTATGCCTGCCGGCGCGAGGCGTTCGGCAAGAAGCTGATCGATCATGAAGGTGTCGGCTTCATGCTGGCGGAAAACCTGATCGACCTGAAACAGTCGGAATTGATGATCGACTGGTGCGCCGACATCCTGGATGGCGGCTCGCTGGGCACGACGGAAAGTTCGATGACCAAGGTGGCCGTGTCCGAAGCCCTGATGCGCATCGCCGATCGCTGTGTGCAGGTGATGGGCGGTACGGGCGTGACCGGTGACACCATCGTCGAACAGGTGTTCCGGGAAATCCGGGCCTTCCGCATCTATGACGGCCCTACCGAGGTGCATAAATGGTCACTCGCCAAGAAGGTGAAGCGTGACCATGCCAAGGGGCACACGGCATGAACGGGGCCAGCGCGGAAAATAATGTCGGCACCACCCCGGTGCGCGACGGCTATGGCTTTGACAGCGCGGCCCTGGCCGACTGGATGCAAACCCATGTCGAGGGGTTTGCCGGCCCGCTGTCGGTGGAACAGTTCAAGGGCGGCCAGTCCAACCCCACCTACAAGCTGGTGACACCGTCGCGCAGCTATGTGCTGCGCCGCAAGCCGCCGGGCGAGCTGCTGAAGGGGGCCCATGCGGTGGACCGGGAGGCGCGGGTACAGATGGGCTTGGCCCAGGCCGGCTTTCCCGTCGCCAAGGTCCATGCGCTGTGCACCGATGATGCGGTGATCGGCACCTGGTTCTATGTGATGGACATGGTGGAAGGGCGCGTCTTCTGGGACGCGACCCTGCCGGACATCGACCGGGCAGAGCGGCCTGCCTATTTCGATGCCGTGAATGCCACCATGGCGGCCCTGCATCAGGTGGATTATCAGGCGGTGGGCCTGGGCGATTATGGCCGGCCCGGTAATTACTTCGCCCGGCAGGTGGGTCGCTGGTCGCAGCAATATATGGCGGACGAGGCAGCCGGCCGCGACCCGAATATGGACGCGCTGGTGGAGTGGCTGGCCGCCCATATTCCGGCGGGGGAGGAGACATCCATCGTCCATGGCGATTTCCGCATCGACAATATGATCTTCCATCCCACCGAACCGCGTATCCTGGCGGTGCTGGACTGGGAATTGTCGACGCTGGGCCATCCGCTGGCTGATTTCGCCTATAATGCCATGATGTACCGGATGCCGCCCGATATTGTCGCCGGGCTGGCCGGGGCCGATCTGGCGGCGCTGAACATCCCGTCGGAGGCTGATTATATCGCCGCCTATTGCCGCCGCACGGGGCGGGACAGCATTCCCGGCTATGGCTTCTATCTGGCCTTCAATTTCTTCCGCATGGCGGCGATTTTCCACGGCATCAAGGGCCGGGTGATCCGGGGAACGGCGGCATCCGCCAGCGCCCGCGAACGGGCGCAGAATTTCCCCCGTCTGGCCCGCATCGCCTGGGAAACGGCGCAGAACGTCGCGTGACCCCCCTTTTTGCCTTTTACCGTCATGAAGGAACAGAAATGACAAAAATCACGATTGTTACGCGTGCCGGCGTGGAGCATGAGACCGAAGTGGAGAATGGCCTGTCCGTGATGGAGGCCATCCGCAACAGCGGCATTGATGAACTGCTGGCCCTGTGCGGCGGCTGCTGTTCCTGCGCCACCTGTCATGTGCAGATCGATCCGCAGTTTGTCGACAAGCTGCCCCCCCTCAGCGAGGATGAGAACGATCTTCTTGACAGCTCCGATTATCGGACCGCTATGTCGCGCTTATCCTGCCAGTTGACGGTTAATACCGGGCTGGAAGGGCTACGGATAATCATCGCGCCGGAAGATTGAACCTGGAAGTTCCCGGGCGATATGGGGGGAAAGGGTGCGGGTGATGCAGTCAAGTGATGTGGTGATCGTTGGGGCTGGACATGCGGGCGCACAGGTGGCGCAGGCGTTACGCCAGCAGCAATTTGCCGGTTCCATCACGATCATCGGTGAAGAAGCTGATCTTCCCTATGAAAGGCCGCCCCTGTCGAAGGATTATCTGGCGGGCGACAAGGCATTTGACCGTATGCTTCTGCGCCCTGCCACCTTCTGGGCGGAGCGCGCGATTGACTTCCAGCTTGGCCACCGGGTCATTTCTGTTGATCCGGCCCGGCATGTTGTCACCACCGATGATGGGGTGGAGCAGCGCTATGGTTCCCTGGTCTGGGCGGCCGGCGGCCCCGCCCGGCGCCTGACATGTCCGGGCAGTGATCTGACGGGTCTGCATACCATCCGCACCCGGGGCGACGTCGATCAATTGCGGTCGGAATTGCCCGATGTCCAACGCGTTGTGGTGGTCGGGGGCGGTTATATCGGCCTGGAGGCCGCTGCCGTTCTGCGCAAAGCCGGGAAGCCGGTGACCCTGCTGGAGGCGCAGGACAGGGTTCTGGCCCGGGTTGCAGGGGCGCCGCTTTCCCGCTTTTATGAGCAGGAACATCGGACACAGGGTGTCGATATTCGTCTGGGCGTGGGTGTGGCCGGGCTTTGCGGCCAGGATGGCCGGGTGACAGGGGTGACGTTGGCCGATGGCACCCTGGTGCCAGCCGATCTGGTCATTGTCGGTATCGGCATCGTGCCGGCGGTCGGCACCTTGTTGGCGGCGGGGGCGGCCGGCGGCAATGGCGTGGATGTCGATGGGCACTGCCGGACCAGCCTGCCTGATATCTATGCCATCGGTGACTGCGCCGCCCAGGTCAGTGCCTATGCTGCCGGGGCGCGGGTGCGCATCGAATCCGTGCAGAACGCCATGGATCAGGCCAGCATCGTTGCCCGGCATCTGACGGGTGGCGAGGCCGGGGTGGCTGGCGTGCCGACATTCTGGTCGAACCAGTATGATCTCCGCCTGCAGACCGTGGGGCTGTCGATCGGCTATGATCAGGCGGTTCTGCGCGGCGATCCCGCGACCCGCAGTTTCTCGGTTGTTTATCTGCGCGAAGGCCGGGTGATTGCGCTGGATTGTGTCAATGTCATGCGCGACTTCGTGCAAGGCAAGGCCTTGGTGGCTGCCGGGGCCAGGGTGTCAGCGGAGCAACTGGCGGATATGGCCACCCCCTTGAAGGGGCTGGCAGCTTGATGTTCGGTCCTTCCAGGCGCTGCTACATCGCGCGCCTGGAAGGACGGGCCTATCCACCCTCGCCATGATGAAACTGATGCGACCGCTCGCCTCCGGGAGAATGTGCATGAATGATGAACCATTGCTGGTCACGATTGATGGTTCTGTTGCCACGCTGACCTTGAACCGACCGGCTGTCGGCAATGCCATTGACTTGCCCCTGGCACAGGCGCTGATGCGGGCCGCCATCCGGTGTGATCAGGATGACAGCATCCGGTGTGTGGTGCTGACAGGGGCGGGCCGGCTATTCTGCGCGGGTGGGGATCTGTCATCCTTCGCTTCAGCCGGTGATCAGGTGTCGGCATTCCTCAGCGAACTGGCCGGAACCCTTCATATTGCCATCAGCCGGTTGCAGCGGATGGAAAAACCGTTGCTGGTGTTGGTCAATGGTCCGGCGGCGGGGGCGGGCCTGTCCTTGTCGCTGATCGGCGATATCGTCATCGCCGCCCGCTCCGCCCATTTCACCGCCGCCTATGGCAGCGTGGGCTTGTCACCCGATGGCGGCATGTCCTGGCTGCTGCCCCGGCTGATTGGTCTGCGCCGCGCACAGGAAATGATCATCGCCAATCGCCGCGTGAGTGCGGAGGAGGGCGCCGCCATCGGCCTGATTACCCGCATGGTGGAAGATGCCGATCTGTCATCGGCAGGGGCAGAGGCCCGGCTTACCCTGACCAGCGCTGCGACCCGTGCTGTGGGCGCTGCCCGCAATCTGCTGCTGGATAGTTTCGATGGTCCGCTGGAGGCGCATCTGGATCGCGAAACCCGGCGTATCGCTTCGTCCGGTGCCACCCGGGATTGCCGGGAAGGGGTCAGCGCATATCTCGCCCGGCGCAGGCCTGATTTTACGGGAGCGTGACGGCGGCAGAGGTGTTGCCAGCCTCTTTTGCAAGGGCTGGCAACAGGGAAGGAGGGACGGAACAAACCGGCCCCTGTGGCGTCCGTCAGTGCGCGTTCTTGCGCTGAAAACGTATCCCGCGTTCCAAACCGCGTAGTTCCGCCAGGCCGCGCATACGCCCAAGCAGCGAATAACCGGGATTGGTAACGCGGTTCAAATCATCCAAAATCTGGTGGCCATGGTCGGGCCGCATGGGAATGCACCGGCCTTGGGCGTCTGAAATGTCGCAAATGGCGTCAACGATGGCGGCCATCCCGGCATCACCCTCCAGATGGGCTGCTTCATAGAAGGATTTGCCGTCGGCTTCGCGCTGCACGGACCGCAGATGGACGAAGCCGATCCGGTCGGCCAACCGTCGGATCATGCCCGGCAGGTCATTATCTGCGCGCGAGCCGAAGGAACCCACGCAAAAGCAGAGACCGTTTGCGATGCTGGGCACTTGCTGGAACAACTGGGTCACGTCCATTTCCGTGCTGACCACGCGTGGAAGGCCGAAAATGGGAAAGGGCGGATCATCCGGATGGACGACCAGTTGCACACCGGACTGCTCCGCCGTCGGGCACACCGCTGCCAGGAAATCATGATGATTGCGGCGCAACTGGTCGGCATCGATATCGGCATAAGTGCGAATGGCATCCAGGAACTGCGGGGAGCTAAAACTCTCCTCGCTGCCCGGCAAGCCGGCAATGATGGTGCGTTCAAGCGCCACGCGCTGTTCTGCGGTCATGCTGGCGAACAAGGCAATAGCGCGCTGGTTGACCTCGGCTGAATAATCATCCGCCGCCCCGGGCCGCTTCAGGATGAACTGGTCATAGGCGGCCACGGCGTTCCAATCGAACCGCAGGGCGAGCGCACCATCAGGCATGGCATAGGAAAGGTCCGTTCGCGTCCAATCCAGCAGCGGCATGAAATTGTAGGTGACCACCCGAATGCCACTGCGACCCAGGTTCCGCAAGGTCTGGCAATAGGTGTCGATCAATTGTGCCCAGTTCCCGCCCCGGGTTTTGATCCCCTCATGCACCGGCACGCTTTCCACCACGTCCCACGACAGGCCGGCGGCTTCAATCATGCGCTTGCGGGCCTGGATGTCATCCATCGTCCAGACTTCGCCATTGGGCACTTCATGGAGGGCGGTGACGATGCCGGTGGCACCCGACTGGCGGATATCAACCAGCCGGACCGGATCCTGGGGACCGAACCAGCGCATCGTTTGCTTCATGAACATTCTCGATTCCTTTGCACGGTCACCCGGTAAGCATCGCGCGCCGGATGCTCTTCTTTGAAAGTGCCTTTGCCGTTCGTCGCGATAATCGCAGTCAATTGATTATCATCGGCGGTCGGAAAATCAAGAAAATTGGTAAGGCCAAAATCATAAATTTACTATACCGTTATGTTGGTCAGGCTGGGCGATCGAAATCACGCCAATCCGTCTGGAGCGCGAATGGCGCCAAGGTCCGCTGACGTCGCTTTTTTTCGATACCAGCCATCGATAAAACGGATCGCACTGCCGCCGTGATGGGGGTCACTTTCAGATAGTTTCCATTAGAAATCTGTTTTTAAACGGCATTATCTGAATTCCAATATTTTTGCATCTTCGAATGGCATGGCCACTCTATCTGCTCCTAACTTCTTGACGGCTAGGTAGGTTGACCCGTATTGGTATTACCAATAGAAATGTCCGGTAAATGAGGCGGAGGGGCAGGCAGACCTCACGCAGGTTGGACAGTGGTTGGGCATCTTATCGGAAACCCAAAACAGGGTGCGGGCGATCCGGTTGCCGATCGAATGCCGCTCTCAATTCAGAATCGGCCGCATCGGTAATATCCAGGTGTGAATGCAGCCGTCATCTTCAGATCAAAAAACGAACTTTCAGGGAGTGAATAATGACCCGTGCGATGATCTGCTCCGCGTTGGCCCTTATGTGTCTGGCCGCACCGGCAATGGCCCAGGAGGCGGCAGGTGGCTCTGAACTTATGCTGGATGAGATCGTCGTCACCGCACAGAAGCGGCAGCAGAGCGCGCAGGACGTGCCGGTGGCCATGAGCGTGATCGGTGGCGATGCCCTGGCCAATGTCGGCGGCAGCAGATTGCAGGATCTGACCCAGCTTTCCCCCAGCATGACGGTCACCCAGGGCGGTGATCAGAACAATAACTCGGTGATCCTGCGCGGCGTCGGCACGTCGGCCTTCTCCGTCGGTGTGGAAGCCGCCGTGCTGGTGGTGATCGATGATGTGGCCGTGGGCCTGTCCGGCCAGGGCTTCAACGATCTGCAGGATATCCAGCGGATCGAGGTGCTGCGCGGCCCGCAAAGCACGCTGTTCGGCAAGTCCGCCTCTGCCGGCGTGATCAACATCACCACCAAGGCGCCGACCGACACGTTCACCGGCTCCGCCGAGGTGACGGTGACCGATGATGATGAGCAGCGCTATGCCGCCGGCCTGTCCGGCCCGATCAGCAATGAATTGAGTTTCCGGCTCAGCGCCGCCATCGGCCGCTATGACGGCAACATCAAGAACGTGACCACCGGCCGGATGATCAATGGCCGCGACAGCGAAAATTACCGTGGCAAGCTGCTCTGGCAGCCGTCGGACAAGTTCGATGCCACGGTGTCCGCCTATTATTCAAAGACCGAGGCGGATTGCTGCGAGTTTGTTTCGATCAGCAAGACGCCCGGCCTCCGCAATCTGTTCGGCGTCACCACCAATTCGCAATTGGTGGGCATCACCCCGGGTCCGAACAATTTTGATGCCCGTGTCGATCCGGACCCGGTTTCGGACGCGAAGGATTATGGCGGCAATCTCAAGGTCAACCTGTATCTGGATGACCATGTGCTGACCAATGTTACGGCCCGCAGCCATTATTCCGCCAATGATCTGGCGGATTTCGACGGTGCCAGCGGCCCCCTGTTTGGCCTGCCCAACGGCTTGACCCAGTTCGGCTTCTTCCGGGGTGACACATTCAGCAATGAATTGCGTTTGGCCACCACCAGCCAGAGCGACCTGCAATATGTTGCCGGCCTTTACTATGCCGATAACAGCTTCACCCGCCGTTTCACCCGCACCGGCCCGGCCCAGCCGGGCGATTGGCGCGGGGAGACCGGTTCCAAGACCTATGCGATTTTCGGTCAGGCTGATTACGCCATCGCCGAAGGCACCAAGCTGATCGCCGGCCTGCGCTGGAGCCGTGAAGATATCAGCTTCACCTATGACCGCTACCTTAATGCCGGCGGCAACCCGCCCTTCAAGACCAGTGGGTCTGCTGATGACAGCGTGATCACCGGCAAGGCCGGTATCCAGCAGGATATCGCCGAGGATGTGATGGCCTTTGCCACCTATTCCCGTGGCTATAAGGGGCAGGCCTTCGATCTGACCACTTCCTTCACCCGGCCGGACAACCCGGCGCGCAACCCGGTGCGGCCGGAAACATCCAACAGCTACGAGTTGGGGATGAAGGGCAGCTTCCTTGATCGCCGTGCCCGTTTGAGCCTGACCGGCTTCCTGACCGATTATAACGACTTCCAGGCCCAATCCCAGGTGGCGGAATTTGGCGGCAGCCTGTTCCTGGCCAATGTCGGCAAGTTGCGCACCAAGGGCGTGGAGGCCGAGGGATCGTGGCTGGCCACGGACAGCCTGACCCTGAATGGCAGCGTCGCCTATGTCGATGCGGCGATCCGTTCCTTCCCCACAGCGGAATGCTATTTCGGGCAGACGGTGGCGCAGGGCTGCACCCTGCGGTCAACCGGTGGTCGCGCCCAGGATCTGGGCGGCCATACCCTGGCCAATTCCCCGAAATGGAAGTTCAATGTCGGGGCGGATTGGGAACTGCCGCTGGGGGAACTGCCCTTTACCAGCACGGTCAATGTCAATTACGCTTGGCAGAGCGAGGTGAATTTCGATCTGCGCGGCAATCCCAACACGGTGCAGGATTCCTACGGCATCACCAATCTCAGCATCGCCTTTGAGGATAAGGCCGAAGGTCGCTACCGGTTGACGCTGTTCGCCCGCAACTTGTTCGACAAGCATTATTTCTCCAGCGTGAATGACCTGACCAATGGCCTGATCGCCAATCCCTATCCGAACCCGTCCCCGGCGATCGACCTTCGCGGACGCCGGGCACGTGATGCCAGCCGCTATCTGGGCGCGCGTTTCTCGATCAAGTACTGATCCGAAACTCAGCACCAGCAGTCACACCCAGCTCGAAGGCTCCCGATGAAGCACACACTGCTCGCCACAACCTTCGCCGCCATCGTCGCACTGGGGACTTTCCCCGGTGCGGCCTGGGCAGAAACGGCCGGCAAGGCCGACCCACGGATCACCATGGCGCTGAAGGAGGGCTGGCGGTTCCGCCTGGGGGATGCGACCGGCGCGGAAAAGGTGGATTTCCCCGATGGGGGCTGGCCCACCGTTGCCGTCCCGCATACCTGGAACCGGGTCGGCTATTACAAGACAGCCTCGCCGGACCGGATCAACAAGCCGGATAATCTGGAAAAGACCCAGGGTACCGGCTGGTATCGCCTGTCCTTCACCCCGTCAGCGGACTTCAAGGGCAAGCGCGCCTGGCTGCAGTTCGATGCTGTCAGCCGCCGGGCCGATATCTGGCTGAATGGCCAGTATCTGGGAAAGCACGATGGCGGTTTCTCCCGTTTCCGCCTGGATGCCACGGCGGCGCTGAAGCCGGGCCAGCCGAACCTGCTGGTCGTGAAGGCGGATAACAGCAAGCCGGTGCCGGGTGCGGCGACGGCCGATATTTTCCCGCTGGCCGGTGATTTCTTCGTGCATGGCGGCATCTATCGCAATGTCGCCCTGGTGGCGACCAGCGATATCCATGCCGACATGCTTGATCATGGCGGCCCTGGCATCTATGCCACGACCAAGGCGCTGGACGGGACCAGCGCCCAGGTGCAGGTCGCCATCCAGGCGCGCAACAGCGGCGCCCGCAAGGCCAAGGTCACGATCGTCACCAAGCTGGTGGATGCGGAGGGCCGCGTCGCGGCGGAGGGGACGCAGACGGCCAGTCTGGCCCCCGGCAGCACGGCCAGGCTTGACCAGCCGCTATCCGTGACGAATGCCCGGCTGTGGCAAGGCACCGCTGATCCCTATCTCTATGATCTGGTAGTCGAATTCCAGGATGCACGCGGCCAGGTGCTGGACCGGGTGACCCAGAAATTCGGTGTCCGTGAGGTGCGGTTCGACGCCAATAAGGGTCTGATCCTGAATGGCAAGCCGGTGCGCCTGCATGGCGTCGGCCTGCATCAGGATCTGGAGGGCAAGGGCTGGGCGATGGATGAGCAGGACATCGCCGCCGATATCGCCATCATCCGGGAGATGGGGGCCAACACCATCCGGCTGACCCATTACCAGCACGGGCCCACCATCCATGAACTGGCCGACCGTTACGGGCTGATCCTGTGGGATGAAATCCCGCTGGTATCGGCCTGGGCACCGCCCGGCGGCAAGGTGGCGACGGATGGGTTGCTGGCCAATGTGCGCCAGCAATTGCAGGAATTGATCCGGCAGAACCAGAACCATGCTGCCGTCGTCACCTGGGGCATCGCCAACGAGGTGGATTTCGGCACCACGCCGGTGGCCCCCTTCATCGGGATCACGCCCGGCTCCGATCCGGCCCCGTTGCTGCGGGAATTGCGGGCTTTGAGCACGGCCACCGATCCCAGCCGCCCCACGGTGCTGGCGACCTGCTGCGAAGGCGGCATGTTCGGTGACGCCTATATCCCGCTGGTGGCCGAAGAGGTGGAACTGGCCGGCGCCAACCGCTATTTCGGCTGGTACTATGGCAAGCCTGCCGATCTTGGCCCCAACCTGGACGCGTTGCGCGCGGCGCGGCCCAACCAGCCGCTTTCCCTCAGCGAATATGGTGCCGGCGGCGCGGTGACGATCCACACGGATGACCCGCTGGGCGGGCCCGTGGATGCGCGCGGCCGTGACCAGCCCGAAGAATATATGAGCTATATCCACGAACAGGCTTGGTCTGTGCTGAGGCCGCGCGAGGATCTGTGGGCAAGCTGGATCTGGAACGCCTTTGACTTCGCCACGCTGGTGCGCCGGGAAGGCGATGCGGAGGATGTCAATACCAAGGGTCTGGTCACCTATGACCGCAAGATCAGGAAGGACGCCTATTTCTTCTACAAGGCCAACTGGAACCCGGCCCCCACCGTCCATATCGCCGGTCGCCGCTATGTGGACCGGGCCTATCCGGTCACCCATATCAGGGTCTATAGCAACGCCCCCGCGACCGATCTGCTGTTGAACGGGCAAAGCCTGGGGACGCGCAAGGACTGCCCCCAGAAGATTTGCATCTGGGAAAATGTGCCCCTGGATGAAGGGAATAATGAGGTGACCGCCACCGGGCTGTTCACGGAAGGGGCGGTCACGGACAGCGTCCGCTGGACCCTGGCGAGCGGTTCTGCCGGCAGCTTCCGTATCGATAGCGGTGCCCTGGTTGCCGCAGAGGCCAGCACCGGCCGCTTTGGTTCCGATGCTTTCTTCACCGGCGGGACGGCCCGCAATGTGCAGCCCCCCAGCGGTTACGGCCCGCCGCCGCCCCGCAAACCGGTGAATGGGACCAGCGATACGGCGCTGATCTCCAGCTATCGGGAGGGGGATTTCACCTATCGCCTGCCGGTGCAGGATGGCACCTATCAGGTCACCCTGTCCTTCATTGAACCCGCCGCCGCAGCGGGGGAACGGCAGTTCGATGTCATCGCCAATGGCGACAAGAAACTCCGCGCCCTGGATGTTGCCGCCAGCGCCGGCGCCCCGATGACCCTGGTGAAGCGGGACTTCACCGTCAAGGTCAAGGGCGGCAGCCTTTCGCTGCACTTTGCCCCGATCAAGGGGCAGGCCATCGTCTCGGCGGTGGAGGTGGTGCGGAAATAAATACTGGACCGTTGGCGGGGTTGGCCTGTACCAGGAAACTGGTCAGGCC
>CALRQC020000006.1:0-169951 GCA_943370215.1 Azospirillum sp. RU38E | reverse complement strand
CGGGAAACGCCCAGATGGCGGAATTGGTAGACGCGCAGGTTTCAGGTACCTGTACCGCAAGGTGTGGAAGTTCGAGTCTTCTTCTGGGCACCATCCGCATGTAACGCTCAACAGGCCGCCGGTTCTTCCGGCGGCCTGTTGCGTTTCCGGGCCTTGCTTTCACGCCCGCCTGCTGCTCATCCGACCCTTGCGGCATCGGCCCTTGTGGCGGGGCACGGCACAGCGGATAAATGATCCGCATTTCCGCATTCAATTCATGGCTCAGGAACAAGGGTCCGATGTCGATCGATCTTTATGATGGTGATTTGCCCGCCGGTCTGGATCTGGGCCCGGTGGTGGCGGTCGATACTGAAACCATGGGCCTGAACCCGATCCGCGACCGGCTCTGCCTGGTGCAATTGTCGGGCGGTGATGGCAATGCCCATCTGGTGCAGATCCGCCGGGGCCAGAAAAGCGCCCCCAATCTGGCCCGTCTGCTGTCGGATACCAATACGCTGAAGCTGTTCCATTTCGCCCGTTTCGATGTGGCGGTGTTGCGCCATGGGCTGGGCATTGTCTGCCAGCCCATCTATTGCACCAAGATCGTTTCCAAGCTGGTCCGCACCTCCACCGACCGGCATGGGCTGAAGGATCTGTGCAAGGAACTGACCGGGGTGGACCTGTCCAAGCAGCAGCAATCCAGCGACTGGGGTGCGGATGAGCTGAACGAGGAGCAGTTGAAATATGCGGCCTCCGACGTGCTCTATCTGCACGCCATCAAGGAAAAGCTGGATGCGCTGCTGGCACGCGAAGGCCGGCGCGAACTGGCGCAGGCCTGCTTTGATTTCCTGCCCGCCCGTGGCCAGCTTGATCTGCTGGGCTGGGACGAGCCGGATATTTTCGCCCATTGATTTTTTGCAGCCGGGTGGGATGGCAGGCCTGACCTGTGCGTCCCGTCACAGAATTGCCGTCAAGAACGGGCAAGACCTGAGCAGGGTGTCGGTTTATCTCTGAAGCGACGCCCGATCCGTTTTGCTGTGCCCATCGTTCTTTCATCAATATCGAGTATTCCTGACACCCATGACCACCCCTCCCCCCACCCCAGCCGGTGCGATCCGGCCGCGCGAAGCCCAGCCGGGCCCCGGCCGGGGCGGCAATGGCGCGCGCGATCCCTTCGCCCATACCCGCGTGGTGCGTACCGCCCGGGTGGCGTTGCCGGTGGTGGCGGGGCTGGTGTTGCTGCTGATCGTGATCTGGCCGCTGTTCGGCGGTTCGGGCGATGGCAGCAAGGCGGGGCCGGATCAGGGCGACCTGGAAATGACCAAGGCCCGCTATCTGGGCACGGACACCACCGACCGCCCCTTCGAAATCCGCGCCGACCGGGTGATGCAGTTGGGCGATACCGGTTCGGAGGTCGACCTGAGCGCACCGGAAGCCGATATCACCCTGAAGGGTGGCGACTGGCTGTCCATGGCCGCCGACAGCGGCCATTATGATCAGGACAAGAATGTGCTGACCCTGCAGGGCAAGGTCTCCATCTTCCATGGCGCCGGGTATGAGTTCCGTACCAGCGAGGCGGCCCTGGACGTGGACAAGGGTATCGCCTGGGGCAACAAGCCGGTGGAAGGCCAGGGCCCGCTGGGCATGGTGGAGGCTGGCGGCTTCCGCGTGCTGCAGGACGGTGATGTGCTGGTCTTCACCGGGGCCGCGCGCCTGCGTGCCATGGCGGCGGGCGGTGACAAGAACAAGCCGGAAGGAACGGCGCCATGAGCATGATGAACGACCCTTTCCGCCGCTGGCGCCGCCCGCTTGCCATCACCGCCATCGGTCTGGCCCTGGTGATCGGCCGTCCCGTGCAGGCACAGAGCCCATCGCTGGAAATGGGTGGGGAAAAGCCGATCGATGTGGTGGCCCCCGGCGGGTTTGAATTCCACGAGAAGGAAAATGTCGCCATCGCGCGCGGCGGTGCCACCGCCACCCAAGGTGACATGACCTTGAAGGCCCAGACCCTGGCCGCCTATTTCCGCAAGAATGCCCAGGGCACGAACGAGATTTACCGCCTGCTGGCCGAAGGAAATGTGGAGCTGCATGGGCAGAGCCAGAGCGCCTATGGCACGCGCGGCATCTATGATCTGGACCGGTCCGTCGCCGTGCTGACGGGCGAAGGGCTGCGGCTGATCACGGAGAAGGATACCGTCACCGCCACCGATTCCCTGGAATATTGGCGGACGGAAAATCTGACGGTGGCGCGGGGCAATGCCGTGGCCATCCGGGAGAATAACCGGGTCCGCGCCGACCGTCTGGTCGGGCTGCTGACCACCGACAAGCAGGATAAACAGAGCCTGAGCCGGGTGGATGCCACCGGCAATGTCGTCATCACCACCCCGCAGGAGGTGGCGCGCGGCGACAAGGGCACCTATGACCTGGATACAGAAATGGCGCTGTTGACCGGCAATGTGAAGGTCACACGCGGCCAGAACCAGTTGAACGGCCCGGCCGCCCAGGTGGACCTGAAATCCGGTGTCAGCCGGATGTTGTCGCAGGTTCCGGGCGCCGCGCCCGTACAAGGCAGTACGCAGCAGCCGACCGGCGATGGTCGCGTCCGGGGTCTTTTCATCCCGGACAGCCAGGGCCGGGGCGGTCAACCGCAGCAACCCGCCACCCCGCCGCCAGGCGGGCAGCAGACGCAACCCGGCCAAGGGAGCAAGAAGCCATGAGCCGTGCGAGCAAGCAGACCCAGACGACCACGCCCAATGGGGAAGCCCCCAAGGGCCCGCATCTGGTGGCGGATAATGCCGGTCTGGTGGCCAGCAATATCGGCAAGTCCTATAAGGGCCGGCCGGTACTGCGCGATATCAGCCTGTCGGTGCAGCGCGGGGAGGCCGTGGGCCTGCTGGGGCCGAACGGTGCCGGCAAGACCACCTGCTTTTACATCATCACCGGCCTGATCCTGCCCGATTACGGCAGCATCACCCTGGATGGGTTGGGCATGACCGACCTGCCCATGTATCGCCGCGCCCGCATGGGCATCGGCTATCTGCCGCAGGAAGCCAGCATTTTCCGCGGTCTGTCGGTGGAAGCCAATATCCGCGCCGTGCTGGAGGTGGTGGAGCCCGATCGCGATGTGCGCGAACAGCGGCTGGATGAGCTGCTGGCCGAATTCTCCATCACCCATCTGCGCCGCACCCCGGCGCTGGCCCTGTCGGGTGGTGAGCGCCGCCGCGCCGAAATCGCCCGCGCCCTGGCCAGCAATCCGCATTTCATCCTGCTGGACGAACCGTTCGCCGGCGTGGACCCGATTGCCGTGAATGATATCCGCGAACTGGTCAGCCACCTGCGCGAACGCGGCATCGGCGTGCTGATCACCGACCATAATGTCCGCGAAACGCTGGATATCGTCGACCGCGCCTATATCCTGCATGATGGCGTGGTGCTGATGGAAGGCAAGCCGTCAGAGATCGTCGCGCACAAGGATGTGCGCCGGGTTTATCTGGGTGAGCGCTTCAGTTTGTGAGGGGGGGCGGCTGGCATGGTCAGTTCCGCTACACCCACCGTCACCCCGGCGCAGGCCGGGGTCCAGTTTCGTAGAGCGAGGCGCTTGTGACCCTGGACCCCGGCCTGCGCCGGGGTGACGGTACCGAGAACGCTGTCTCTCTTTCTGCCCCCTTAAATACCCCCTCCCCCAGCCCGGACCCCGCGCTTGGAACATCACGTCGATATTACCGGCATCGCCATCGTCACCTCTGTGGCCCTGTTGTGCGGGCTGGTGCTGTCGCGGCTGAAACAGCCCTCCATCGTCGGTTATATCGTTGCCGGCATTGTGCTGGGGCCGGGCGGGTTCGGGCTGGTCAGCCAGTCGGACAGTATCCGTACCCTGGCAGAACTGGGCGTGCTGATGCTGCTGTTCCTGGTCGGCATGGAATTGTCGGTCAAGGCGTTCCAGGCCGTCTGGAGGGTGGCTTTGCTGGCCGTGGCGGGACAGGTGGGCCTGTCGCTGGCCGTCACGGCGCTCGCCGGGTTGATCCTGGGCTGGCCGATGGAACGATCCATCGTCTTCGGCTTCATCGTCGCCCTGTCCGGCACGGCGGTGGCCATCAAGATGCTGGACGATATTGGCGAACTGAAGACGGAGACGGGCCGCGTCACCGTGGGTGTGCTGATCGCGCAGGATCTGGCCTTTGTGCCGTTGCTGCTGATCACCAATGGCATGGGCAGCGGGGCCGGGCTGGATATCGCCATCTTCCTGAAACTGGGGGCCGCCGTCGCCGCTCTGGGCGGGCTGGTCTGGTTCCTGTCGCGGCGGGAACGGCTGATCGTGCCCTATGGCGCCTGGTTCCGCCGCAACCATGATGTGGTGCCGCTGGCGGCCCTGGCGCTCTGCTTCACCATGGCGGCGCTGACCGGCCTGCTGGGCCTGTCCACCGCGTTCGGTGCCTTCATGGCCGGCTTTGCGCTGGGCAATTCCGACGGGCGTACCCTGGCCCTGCGCGCCACCCACCCGATTCAGTCGGTGCTGGTGGTGGTGTTCTTCCTGTCCATCGGGCTGCTGATCGACCTGCGCTATGTCTGGGACCATCTGGGGGAAGTGCTGCTACTGCTGTTCGTGGTGACGCTGGTGAAGACAGCCATCAATGTCAGCACCCTGCATTTCTTGGGCGAACCCTGGGAGCGGGCCTTCCCCGCCGGGGTGATCATGGGATCGCTGGGGGAGTTCAGCTTCGTGCTGGCCGCCGCCGGCCTGTCCATCGCCGCCATCGATCCGCAGGGCTATCAGTTGGCCGTGACGGTGATCGCGCTGTCCTGGCTGGCCAGCCCGCTCTGGCTGGATGCCGCCAAGCGCTTCCACGGGCTGGCGGCCGGCACGGTGGTATCGCTGCGGCCCGCCTTGCAGCAGATATACAGCGGTGAGATTGCCGTATTGAATCGCCTGTTCACGCTGACACTGCACGCCGCCAGCGCCGCCGTGGACACCATCCGCCGCCTAACGAAGCGCGACGAAAAGCCCTAACGCCTTACCGCAGCCCAGGATTGTCTGTTTGCCGCTGGTGACGGAACACGGCATCCTTCCCACTATCCACGCTGGCAGGGGAATGGGGCCGATGGTTGAAATCCACGTCATCCCGGTATTGACCGATAATTACGTCCATCTGTGGCACGATGCGGCCGCCGGGGTGACCGCCATTGTTGATCCCGGTGAGGCCGGGCCGGTACAGGCCTTTCTGGAAGAACGCGGCTGGCACCTGACCCATATCCTGAACACCCATCACCATGGTGACCATATTGGCGGCAATGCAGGGCTGATGGCCTGGTCGCACGCCCCCCTGATCGGGCCAAAGGCAGAGATCGACCGTATCCCCGACATGGCCGAAACCTATGGTGATGGCGACCGGTTCACCCTGGGCAGCCAGACCGTCACTGTGTTCGACACACCGGGCCATACGCGCGGCCATGTCGCCTTTTATCTGGAACCGGCTGGCCTGCTGTTCAGCGGCGATACGCTGTTCTCGCTCGGCTGTGGCCGCCTGTTTGAGGGCACACCGGCGCAGATGTGGCACAGCCTGTTGAAGCTGCGCGCCCTGCCGGATGACACCATGGTCCATTGCGGCCATGAATACACATCCAGCAACCTGCGCTTTGCCCTGTCCATCGATCCGGATAACCCGTCGCTGGCCCTGATGGCGGATCAGGTGGCCCGATCCCGTGCCGCCAACCGGCCCACCGTGCCGTCACGCCTGGGACTGGAAAAGGCGGCCAACCCGTTCCTGCGCGCCGACGATGCGGCCCTGGCCGCCGCCATCGGGCTGGCCGGGGCCGACCCCGTTGCCGTCTTCGCCGAGATCCGCCAGCGGAAGGACCATTTCCGCGGCTGATCCATTGCCTTTCCCCCTCCTCTCTCTCCCCCACCCCGACCGGGATGCATCATCGTGATGAAACTGCGTTACAGCCAGACCTCCCCCTATGTCCGCAAGGTATTGATGGTGGCGCATGAAACCGGGCTGGCCGACCGTATTGAGCTATGCCCCGTCAATGTCTGGGGGCCGGACAATCCGATCGTGCGGGAAAATCCGCTGGCCAAGATCCCGACCCTGCTGACCGAGGATGGCATGGTGCTGTTCGACAGCCCGGTCATCGCCGAATATCTGGACAGCCTGCATGATGGCCGCAAGCTGCTGCCGCCGACCCCGGGCAAGGATCACTGGATCGCCCTGCGTCAACAGGCGCTGGGCGATGGCATCTGTGATGCCGCCGTGCTGCGCCGCATGGAATCGCTGCGCCCGGAATCGCTGCGCTCCGCCGACTGGGACAGCCGCCAGCGCGCCGCCATGGTCCGCGCCTTTGACCGGCTGGAGGAGGAGGCGGGCGACCTGCCGCCCCCCGATGCACCCACCATTGGCGGGCTGGCCGTGCTGTCGGCCATGGCCTATCTGGATTTCCGTTTCGGCCATGAACCCTGGCGCCCCGGCCACCCGACATTGGCCCGCTGGTTTGAGGCGGCGGCCAAGCGGCCCAGCTTTCTGGCCACCGAACCCCCGACGGAGTGAACATGGACCCGACGCTGAGCGCCCAACAGATCATCGACCGGCTGGGGATGCGTCCCCATCCGGAAGGTGGCCATTATGTGGAAACCTGGCGCCACCAGCCGCCCGATGGCGGGCGTGGCGCCCATACCGCCATCTATTTTCTGCTGGCGGGGGGCGATTATTCCCATTGGCACCGGGTGAAGGATGCGGATGAGGTCTGGCATTATTATGCCGGGGCACCATTGGTGCTGACCATCTCCCCCAACGGGCATGATGCGGCAGCCTATCATCTGGGCAGCGACCTGCTGGCCGGCCAGCGCCCCCAGATTGTGGTGCCGGCCAACCAATGGCAAACGGCGGTCAGCCTGGGGGCCTGGACCCTGGTGGGCTGCACCGTGGCCCCGGCCTTTGAGTTCAGCCAGTTTGAACTGGCCCCACCGGACTGGCGGCCGACACCGCGCCATCGGGCGGGGTGAGCTGATCGAACGCCCTCCCATAATTTCTATATTCTTTTCAGTATCTTAACCGTCATTCCCGCGCTGTCGTATGGATTCCCGCCTTCGCGGGAATGACGGTGGTGCGGCGGTCAGGCTTCGGAAAACCCAACTTGCCGGGCAGACGCAGGTAAGGCGCAATCTTAATCGTACCGCAATTCCCCCGCCTTGCCCCGGAACACCCGATAGGCGAACACGGTGTAGCCCAGAATGACCGGCAGCACGACGCAGGCCCCGATGAAGATCACCATCAGGCTTTCCGGGGCCGCTGCTGCCTCCCATACCGTCAGCTTCTCCGGCACCACGAACGGATAGAAACTATAGGCCAGCCCGTGGAAGCCCAGGGTGAAGATGCCGATGGCCCCGGCGAACGGCACCCAGCACCAGCGATCATCCGCCGCCGGCAAGTGGCGCAAGGCCAGCCAGACGGCGACGAACAGCCCCACCGCCACCAGCGGAATGGGGGCCAGCAGGAAGAATTGCGGCAGGTCGAACCATTTGGCGGCGATGCGGTCGCTGACCAACGGGGTGACGACGGAGATGGCCACCATGCCCAGCGCTGCCAGCCAGAGCAGGCTGCGACAGCGCGCTGCCGCCTTGGCCTGCAACGCGCCATCGGTTTTCAGCACCAGCCAGGCGGCCCCGATGAAACCATAGGCCGCCGTCAGGCAAACCCCCGTCAGCAGACCGAATGCCATGGCGGCCCAACCGGTCTGCAGCCCCAGAATATAGACACCCAGCATATAGCCCTGTGACAAGGCGGCCAGCAGCGACCCGGCGACAAAGGCCCGGTTCCACCAGACCCGGTGCAACCCATCCGTCTTGGCGCGGAATTCAAAGCTGACGCCGCGCATGATCAAGCCCAGCAGCAGGGCCAATACCGGCAGGTACAGCGCGCTGAGGATCATGCCATGGGCCAGCGGAAAGGCCACCAGCAGCAACCCCACCGCCAGCACCAGCCAGGTTTCATTGGCATCCCAGAAGGGGCCGATGCTGGCAATCATCCGGTCGCGTTCGGCATCATCGGCATCGGCCATCAGGATGCCCACGCCCAGATCGTACCCATCCAGGATGACATAGGCCAGGATGGCGATGCCCATCAGGGCGGCAAAGGCGGTGGGCAGCCAGTGGGCCGCATTGGCCATGATAAGGTCGGTCATTTCTCAGTTCCTTCCCCGCTCAACCGGCGGCCTGCGGCAAGGCGGAACCGTTCAGCCCCGCCTGCTTGCCAGCCTTCACGGCCTTGCCGGCCAGCTTGAAAATCACGGTGATGTAGGCAACCAGCAGCCCGGCATAGAGGGCCAGGTACAGCGCCAGTGACAGGCCGATGGAACTGGCGGGCACAGGCCCCACCGCATCGGCGGCGCGCAGCACACCGGTCACCAGCCAGGGCTGACGCCCGATCTCCGTCACATACCAGCCGGCCAGCGTGGCCACCCAACCGGAGAAGGTCATCGCCACCAGGGCACGCGCCAGCCAGATAGGGGGCTGCCCGCGCCGCCGCAGCATCCAGACCCCCGCCCAGGAGACGGCCAGCATGGCCATGCCGGTGCCCACCATGATGCGGAAGGAGAAGAAGACGGGGGCGACCGGCGGGTGCTTGCCCTCAAAATCATTCAGCCCCTGGATCACGCCGGCCGGATCATGCCGCAGGATCAGGCTGGCAGCGGACGGAATAGCCAGTTCAAAATGGTTGGTGCGCGCCTTTTCATCCGGCAATGCAAACAGCAGCAGCGGCACATGGCCCCCCGTCTCCCAATGGCCTTCCATGGCGGCCACCTTGGCCGGCTGATGTTCCAGCGTGTTCAGCCCGTGCATATCGCCGGCCAGGATCTGCAAGGGGATCAAAGCGGCAGCGGCATAGATTCCGGTGCGCAATGCGGCCAGCACGGCGGGCGCCCGGTCGCCCTTCAGCCAGCGCCAGGCCGACACGCCCGCCACCAGGAACGTCGCCGTCAGACCGGAGGCCAGCAGCATATGCACCAGCCGATAGGGCATGGAGGGGTTGAAGAGGATCGCCAGCCAGTCGGTGGCATGGGCCACACCGTCGCGCATCTCAAACCCGACCGGGGTATGCATCCAGCTATTCAGCGCGATGATCCAGAAGGCGGATACGGTGGTGCCAAAGGCGACCAGGAATGTCGCCGTGGTATGCAGCCAGTTGGGCACCCGGCGAAAGCCGAACAGCATCACCGATATGAAGGTGGCTTCCATGAAGAAGGCCGTCAGCACCTCATAGGCCAGCAGCGGACCGGCAATATTGCCGACCGTTTTCATGAAGCCCGGCCAGTTGGTGCCGAACTGGAAGCTCATGGTGATGCCGGACACCACCCCCATGGCGAAGGTCAGCGCGAACACTTTCACCCACTGGAAATAGGCATCCATCCATTTCTGATCGCCGGTGGTGTTGAAACGCAGCTTGAAGAACAACAGCACCCAGCCCAACGCGATGGTGACGGTGGGAAACAGGATATGGAAGGAGATATTGGCCGCGAACTGGAGTCGGGCCAGGATCAGGGCGTCCATGGTTCAGCCCTCCTTTTCCGCAGGTTCCTTGGAACGGCCGCCCGGCAGGGCGAACAGCCGGTCCTTCACCTCCAGGATTTTCTGCACCTTGGCGCCCAGGCTGAGCAGTTGCATCAGCCGTTCCGTCTCCAGCCGGCGCACATCGTCGTACCAGCCGCACAGCATCTCGATCATCTCGTACATCTCGCGCATCTTGTCCTGCGCGTGCTGTTCGTCGGCCATGGCGGGGTTTTGCATCAGCAATTCGCGCAAGACCGACAAGGTGGGGTCCACCTCCCGCTTCTTGCGTTCTTCCACCAGGGTGCGGACGATCTGCCAGATATCGCCAAGTGTGGTGAAGTAATCCTTGCGGTCGTCCGGCTTGTGCATCAGCCGCACGAGGTTCCAGGATTGCAGCTCCTTCAACCCCATGGAGACGTTGGAGCGCGACATGCCCAGCCTGTCCACCATATCATCGGCACAGAGCGGTTCCGGGGAGACATAGAGCAGGGCATAAATCTGCCCCACCGTGCGGTTGATGCCCCATCGGCTGCCCATCTCCCCGAAATGCAGCACAAAGGCCTGGATGACCGGTGGCAGGTTCATGATTTCCTCAACTTTCAGAAATTTCTGAAATATGTGGAGGAAGAACGGTTCGCCTGGAATGCGCCCGGTTGCCGCAGTGCGGGATGATATATCGGGCAATGGCTTGCGACGGCACGCTTGGCGGGCAAGCCGCGATCGGGATAAAAGACAGGTTGTAATGTCGCCCCGCAGCAAAGGCCCCCTGCACGATGAACCCATCCCTGGTCGATATCCTGGCCGCCCTGGCCGGTGCCCGCGTCACCATCATTGGCGACGTGATGCTGGACCGGTTCATCTATGGCGATATCGAGCGGATTTCGCCGGAGGCCCCGGTACCGGTGCTGAAATATGACCATGCGCGGGAAATGCTGGGGGCGGCCGGCAATGTGGCTGCCAATGTGCAGTCACTGGGGGCCGGCGTGGTGCTGATCGGGCTGGTGGGCGACGATGCGGCGGGCGCCACGGTGCGGCGGCTGGCGGGGCCGACGGCACGGCTGCTGACAAGGGCCGACGGCCCGACAACGGTAAAAACCCGCATGATCGCCCGCCAGCAGCAGATGCTGCGGCTGGATGAGGAGAAGGTGGGGCCGCCAACCACGGAAGAAGCCGCCGGCCTGCTGGCAGCCCTGGATGGTGCCCTGCCGGACAGCGATGTGGTTTTGTTATCCGATTACGCCAAGGGCGTGCTGACCGGTGAGTTGCCGCAAAGGATCATTGCCGCCGCCAAGCGGGCGGGAAAACGGGTGGTCGTTGATCCCAAGGGGCGGAATTTCGGCCGCTATCGCGGGGCCGATCTGGTCACCCCCAACTTGGCGGAACTGCGTCTGGCCAGCGGGGCGGAGTGCGAGGGCGATGCCGGTGTGGTGGAGGCCGCCCGCGACCTGCTGACCCGGCATGAGATCGGCGCCATCATCGTCACCCGCAGCGAACAGGGCATGTCGGTGGTAACCGCCGATGACGTCACCCATCTGCCCACCATGGCGCGGGAGGTGTTCGACGTTTCCGGGGCCGGCGACACGGTGGCCGCCATGCTGGCCTGCGCGCTGGCCCGTGGCGCCTCCCTGCCCGATGCGGCCCGGCTGGCCAATGCCGCGGCGGGCATTGTGGTGGGCAAGCAGGGCACGGCCCAGGTCACACCGGGGGAACTGGCGCTGGCCCTGCGCCAGCAGGATGCCGGTGACATTGATGCGAAGATCGCCAGCGGCGATGAAGCAGCCGCCATCGCCACACAATGGCGCGAACGCGGCCTGCGTGTCGGTTTCACCAATGGCTGTTTCGACCTGCTGCATCCCGGCCACCTGTCGCTGCTGCGCCAGGCGCGGGCGGCCTGCGACCGGCTGATCGTCGGCATGAATGACGATGCCTCGGTCCGCCGCCTGAAGGGGGAAAGCCGCCCGATTCAGAACCAGGATGCCCGCGCCACCGTATTGGCCAGCCTGCAACTGGTCGATCTGGTGGTGCCCTTTACGGAGGACACGCCCCTGAACCTGATCCAATCGGTGCGGCCCGATGTGCTGGTGAAGGGGGCGGATTATCGCATTGAACAGGTGGTGGGGGCTGATTTCGTTCAGGGATTGGGCGGGCGGGTGCTGCTGGCCAACCTGAAGGAAGGTTTTAGCACCACCCGCACCGTGGCCCGCATCACAGGCCGGGACGCCTGAAAGGGCGGACCCCGGCCCGATACGTCAGAACTCCACCCCGACGCGGATGCCCACTTCCCGCGGGGGGCCATAGAACTGGTTGGTGGAGGATGACGCCATACCGGAGACATAGGATTTGTCGGTCAGGTTGGTGGCATAGAGTTCTACCCGCCAGCTATCCCGGTTGAGCGTGATGCGCCCTGACAGCAAACCATAGGCCGACAACCGGTCGGAGATCGGCGAATAGCCGATATAGCTGTAGCGCGAACCGAGATAGGCATAGTTCAGGCGCGGCACCAGGGTGGTCCGCTCATCCAGCTTGAACGTATATTGCGCGCCGATATTGCCGCTCCAGCGCGGGGAATAGAGGTTGGGCCCTGCCTTGGTGACGGCCTGGAAGGGCGTGTAATTGAAGCAGACGGGCGGGGCGGAGGGGGCACCCGGCGGGCATTGCGCCCCCAGCGTGCCGGGCGGCAAGGGCCGTGTATTGACATAGCCGACCCCGCCTTTGAGTTCGGAATCCACAAAGGAAAGCCCGCCATCGAATTTGAAGCCACCAAACTGGCCTTCCACCTGGGCTTCAAACCCTTTGATGGTGGCGTCGGTGATATTCTGGATGCCGGCCTGGCCCGTGGCCGTATTCAGGATATCGAACTGGAAGTTCGAATAATCATTATAGAAGGCGGCCAACTGGGTACGGATATGCCCGGCGAACAGGGTGGATTTCCAGCCCGCCTCATAATCCCACACGGTTTCCGGGCTGAAGGTCGATTCCTTTGAATTGAAGCCGCCGGGCTTGTAGCCACGGGCGGCGAAGACATAGAGCAGATTATCGTCATCCAGATAGAAATTCACATTGGCCTTGCCGGTATAGACCGTCTCCTTATAGGAGCCTGACAGGTCGGTCACCGGCAGGCCGCCGGGTGGAAAGCCGGGGATGCCGGCACCAATGACAACGTCGCCCTTGCCATCCGTCTTATAGTGGGAATAGCGCCCACCCAGTTGCAGTTCCACCTTCTCGGTCAGGCGATAATTGCCCTGGGCGAACAGGCCGGTGGTGGTGCGCTTGTTCTGCGGCGTGATGTGGGTGGGAAAGCCGCCCGATGTCTCATGGATACGGACATCAATATCATTGCGCTGGAAGTACCCGCCGAGGATCCAGTTGAACCGGTCCTCCTCCGGGGAGATCAGGTTCAATTCCTGGCTATATTGCTTTTCATTGGTGTAATAGTCCCACACGACTTCCCCGCCGATACGGGCCGGCGCCTGGGAGCCGTCAATATCATCCAGGCTGTTGACGGTCTTGCTCTGATAGCCGGAGACGGAGCGCAGCAGGATATCGTTGGCGAAGGTCTTTTTCAGTTCCAGACTGGTAATGAAGGCCCGTTCGCGGTGAGAGGTCGGGGTATCAAAGCTCAAGGTGTCGCGGTCGCGCGGCGCATAGGAGGCGAAATAGGTGCCGGGGATGGGCTGATAGGCATAGCCGCCCGTCTGCATATCATTGAACTGCACCTTCAGCAGGGCCTGGAAACCGTCTGTCTGGTGCAGCAGCCCGACACGCCCGCCCTTTTCATCCAGCTTGCCGGCCTTGTTATGGAAGGGGCCGGTATCCTTGTAATAGCTGTCATGGCCCCGCATGAAACCGGCGACGCGCAGCGCCATGGTGTCGCTGATCGGCGCGCCGGTGGCCGCCTCCACCGCATAATTATTGTCGGTGCCATAGGAGGCAGTTGCATAGCCGCTCCGGCTGCCCAGTTCGGGACTGCGGGAGGTGAGGAAGATGGCCCCACCGGTGGAGTTGGATCCGACCAGGGTACCCTGGGGCCCGCGCAGAACCTCCACCCCCGCCAGATCATAGAAGCTGTTGAACTGCACGATCGGCGGCTGGAACAAACCGTCGACATAGGTGGCCACGCCCGCCGTGGCGTTGGGGGAATTGCTGGCCAGCCCGATGCCACGGATATTCACCGACTGGGTTTGCCCGGCATTGGTGATGGACAAGGAAGGCGAGGCGCTTTGCAGATCGGCCATCTGGACAACGGCCTTGGCCTCCAGTTGCCCGGGGTCCAGCGCCGTGATGGCGATTGCCACCTTTTGCAGATTTTCCGACCGCCGCTGGGCGGTCACCACAATTTCTTCCAGCGCGAACGCTTCCGGTTCGGCGCTGGCCGGCGCTGCCGTCTGGGCCAGGGCCCCACCATTGATGGCCGTCGTGGCCAGCAAGGTCAGAACAACAACCTTTCCATTGATCGATTTCATGGTCCCGTACTCCCTGTCTTCTTGATTTTATGTTGATTTTATTCGGGCTTGGCGCCCGATAAGGGGGCGGCCTTTCCTGTGACCGCCCCGAACGTCACCCTCCTCGTTCAGCGCGGTGTCCAGGCCGACACGGCCTCCAGAAAGGCACCTGTCTCGTCATGCGCTTCCATGTTCTCAGGCGGGAAATAGCTGAGCTTCACGACAACGGTGCGGGTCGCCCGGTCGACAAAGATGTACTGACCCTGCAGGCCAAGCGCCTGGAAGGCGTGATCGTTGGGGATCCACCATTGATAGCCATAGCCCGGCCCCGGCCCGCCCGTGGCCTTGGTGGCCTCCCGCACCCATTCAGGCGAGACGATCTGATGCCCGTTTGCCTGCCCGTCCTGCAGCATCATCTGGCCGATACGGGCGAAATCGCGGGCCGTGGCATTGAAGCCGGCGCCATTGAACTCCCGCCCGACACCGGGCTGGCCATCCATGATGAAGAACCCGTCGCGTTCCGCCCCCAGCGGCTCCCACAGACGTTGGGCGGCATAGGCAGCAACGGTGCTGCCGCCGCTGACCCGTTCCAGCAGCCAGCCCAGCACGGCCGTATCCAAGGTCTTATATGCCCAGACCTCCCCCGGCTTGTGCTGGCGCTTGATGGTGCGGGCCGCATCGGCGAAGCGGACGACATTACCCACCAGCGCCTGTTCGTGATTGCGGGCGGCCACCCCCGGATTGGCGAAATCGTAGCGTTCCTCGTAATCCACGCCGGAGCGCATCTGCAAAATCTGGCGGACGGTGACGCCATCATATCCCCCGCCCTTCAATTCGGGCAGATAGGTGGTGATGCGGTCATCCAGGGACTTGATGCGCCCTTCCTGTACCGCACAGCCGATCAGGATTGCCGTGATGGATTTGGTCACCGACCATGCCATGAAGCGCGTCTGCTGATTGGTATTGTTGCGGTAGATTTCAGAGACGATGCGCCCATCCTTCATCACCAGCAGCGCGTTGGTGTAGGTACGGTCCAGGAACTGTTCGGGCGTATATTGCTGGCCCTTGAAGGCATAGGTGAAATCCAGCGGATGGTCCGCCTTGGGCAATTCCCAGACCGCCCCCGACCGCGCCACCGTGCGGGTGGTGAATAGCTGGTCCATGGAATGGAAGGTCAGGGCGTTGACATCCGCATCATTCATCTTGCGCCGCAGATCCTGCACGGCACTGGGCACGGTGGAGGGCGGCAGCGACGGGTCCGGGGCCGGTGCGGGATAGGCCAGGGCCATGTAAGGCACACAGGCCACCGCAAGCGCCAACGCGCCCCGACGCAGAATTCGACCAGCTCTCATAACTCCCCCTTGATTGGCGACAACAGGTTTGATGGAAGCCAGAGCCGGCGCTGTCAGCGCGCCCGCTCTGTTTCGGTACCTGCATTGTTGGGGGTGTTACGGACCGGCCGCGGCTCCCATATGGGATACTGTTGCAGTGATATTCCGGAAAATTGGCGGTGGCCGTTCTATACGGCCGCCCACCTATTGCATCATGCTGACCGCCAGGGAGGTGCAGACACGCCGGACCAGTTCCGCCTGTCGCGGACAGCCGGTCTTGGCCAGGGCGCGTTTGAGCTGGATGCGGGCGGTTCCCTCCGTAATACCGCGCTGCTGGGCATAATCCCGCAGTGACAGCCCGTCACAAAGCCCAACCGTCAGCCGCGCCTCTGCCGCTGACATGCCGAAAAGGGCCGCCACGGCCGCCGGTGAGATATTCATCGGGCGACCCGGCTCCCGCAGCAGCAGGGCTACGGTGCGCGAGCTTTCCCGCCCCCACAGCATCGGGGCTGCGTGCAGGCCGGTGGCCATGACCTGCACCGCCCCCTCCCCATCCATCCGGCCCAGGGTCAGTTGGGTGGCTTGCGCCGGCCCACCGGCCCCGGCCTGGGACAGCAGGGTTCGCAACGGTCCGGTGTCGGCCGGCTGTACCGCCCGGATATGCCCCCCCATCTCGCGGATTGCCGGGGACCGATGCAGGAGGCTGCGCGCGGGGCTGTTCATCCAGATGATCCGACCGGCCGTGTCACACAGCACAAGGGCGGCCCCCAGCACATCCCCCGCCTCCGATAGCAAATCGGCCTGCAGACGGGTGGATTGCAACTGCTCACCCAGATCAATTGCTTGCCGCAGATGCGGCAGCAATTGCATGGTCAGGTCTTCTTCAGCCCGCCCAAAGGGCTGATCCATCATGACCGATCGGTGCAGCACCAGAACCAGGAAGCGACCGGGCGACAATTCCGTGAGGCCACAGAGATTGCAGCCCAACTGCAACATCTGCCGCCGCTGCTTAAGCTCCAGCAGCTCCGGTGATCCGGGCGGGAACACATCCTCATCCCGCGTCACCACCGGCTGGCGGGCAACCCTTTCACTGGGGCAAATGCGCAGACGGGGATTATCGCCATTATTCAGCACCCGGTCATGTTCCTGACGATGCGCCTGGGAATAGGAATCCCGCACATCCCAAACCGGGTTGAAGCGCCCGCCCTTGTAATCCAGCACCTGGATCACAGCACTACGCACCGACATGAAATCACAAACTTGATCCAGCACGGTGCTCCAGCGGTCTGGAGCTGACGGGCACGCATAGATATTCAGCAACATCTCCTGCATCTCACCCTCCCCTATTCCCTGTTTTCTTTATCGGGCAGCTTTTTGATGCCCGTGCCGATGGTCGGCCCGTCCCAGGAGGGTGATCAGGACACTATCGCCCTTTACCGGCCAAGGTCGCCATGGCGGCATAACAGTACTGTATCATAATAATACAGTACGGGGGAGTTCTTCAGAAGAGTGGGGAGCAGCGATTTTTTCATGAAGGGCGGGCTGGGGCGACCCTGCCACTGGCCGCCCCATCAGAAACCAGACCCCGCCGGGCTCAGACGGCCCGCTTCAACCAGCCGGCCAGATCGGCGCGCGGCACGCTGGCCTGTTCGCCGGACACCATGTCCTTCACCAACACCTCGCCCTTGGCCTTTTCATCCGTGCCCATGATGATGGCATAGCGGATGCCGGCCTTGTCGGCGTAGGTGAACTGCTTCTTGGGCTTGGCCGGTTCCAACTGGATTTCGGTATTGATGCCGGCGGCCCGCAATTCCGCCCCAATGGCCAGATAATCAGGCAGCAGATCGGCATCGAACTGCGTCACCAGCGCCTGCACAGTGGACGGACCATCGGCCACGATGCCCGCCTGTTCCAGCGCATAGAACAGGCGCGTCAGGCCGATGGAGATGCCCACGCCCGGCAATTTGGATTTGGTATAAAGCCCCGCCAAATTCTCATACCGCCCGCCGGAGCAGACGGAACCCAAGCCCGGATGATCGGTCAGGAACGTCTCGTACACCGTACCGGTATAGTAATCCAGGCCACGGGCGATGGCCAGGTTGACGCGCCAATGCGTCTCCGGCACGCCGAATGCCGTGAGCGCGCCAACCACCTGGCGCAGTTCGCCGACACCTTCCAGGAAGGTGGCATTATCCAGCCCCAGCCGGTCCAGATGGGCCAGCGTGTCGGCCGCCGGGCCGGAAAAGCCGATCATGTCCAGCACGCGGACGGCATTATCCGCCGACAGGCCGATCCCGTCACCCTGCAGAAGGGCCAGCACATCCTCGCGCGACAGCTTGTCCAGCTTGTCCACCTGCCGCAGCACCAGCACGCGCACGCCGGGATCGGTGATGCCCAGCGCCTCGAACATGCCCAGCAGGATCTTGCGGTTGTTGAAATTGATCTGGAACGGGCCGACCGCCAGCTCGGTGAACACGGTATAGATCACCGCCGGCATTTCCGCATCATAGACAACCGACAGGCTGTCTTTGCCGATCACATCGATATCGCACTGATAAAACTCACGATACCGCCCCTTCTGTGCCCGCTCGCCACGATAGACGCGCTGCATCTGATAGCGGCGGAAGGGGAAGGCCAGTTCACGCTCATGCTGGGCGACATAGCGGGCGGTCGGCACCGTCAGGTCAAAGCGCAGCGCCAGATCGGGCTTGTGCCCCTGTTCGATGGCCCCCGTGGACTGTACGAAATAGACCTGTTTTTCCGTCTCCCCACCGGATTTGGAGAGCAGCACATCCGCCACTTCGAACACCGGGGTTTCCAGCGGCAGGAAGCCAAACCGCTCATAGGTGCGGCGGATGGTGTCCAGCATCCGCTGGAAGGTGATCTGCCGGCGTGGCAGCAGTTCCATCGTGCCGGGCGGGGTGCGGGGGGTGATCAGGGCCATCGGAACAATCCAGCGATAAGGAAAAGCGCCTGCGGTTTTAACCGCTGTGACGCCCCACCACCAGCCTTGTTGTCGCGCGATGGCCCTGCTGTCCCGTCAACAGGGCCGCCGTACCGACGGGTATCAGCCCATCACCTTGGCCAGCGCCTCATCCAGCGGCAGCTCCAGCTTCTCACCCGTCGCGCGGCGCTTCAGCTCCACCGTGCCAGCCTTCAGGCCGCGCGGGCCGATGGTCAACTGCCAGGGAATGCCGATCAGGTCCATATCGGCGAACTTGGCACCCGGACGCTCGTTACGGTCATCATAGATGACCTCAACGCCCGCCGCATTCAGCTTGGCATAAACCTCGTCGCAGGTGCTGCGGCAGGCCTCGTCATCGGCCTTCAGGTTGATCAGCGCCACCTTGAACGGGGCCACCTGATCCGGCCAGATGATACCGGCATCGTCATGGCTGGCCTCGATCAGCGCCGCAACGACGCGGGACACACCGATGCCGTAGGAACCCATTTCCACCGTCACCGGCTGGCCATCCGGCCCGGTGACCACGGCACCCATGGGGGCGGAATATTTGGTGCCGAAATAGAAGATGTGCCCCACCTCGATCCCGCGCGCGGTTTCCAGTTCCTCGGCCGGAACCGGGCAATTGGCGGCGTCGTGCATCTCTTCCGTCGCGGCATAGACGGAGGTGTATTTGGCGAAGAAATCCTTCAGGTCGCCATTGGCGTCCGGGTTATCGGCCAGCACATCCAGTTCCAGCCACTTCTTGTCACAGAAGACCTGGCTCTCGCCGGTTTCCGCCAGAATGATGAATTCATGGGACAGGTCGCCACCGATCGGGCCGGTATCGGCGCGCATCGGGATGGCCTTGATGCCCATGCGGGCGAAGGTGCGCAGGTAGGCCAGGAACATCCGGCGATAGGAAAGACGCGCACCCTCGGCATCCAAATCGAAGGAGTAATTGTCCTTCATCAGGAATTCGCGGCCGCGCATGACGCCGAAGCGGGGGCGCACCTCGTCACGGAATTTCCACTGGATATGATACAGGTTCTTCGGCAGATCCTTGTAGGACTTCACGAAGGTCTTGACGATATCGGTGATCATCTCCTCATTCGTGGGGCCGAACAGCATCTCGCGGTCATGCCGGTCGGTGATGCGCAGCATCTCCTTACCATAGGCCTCATACCGGCCCGACTGGCGCCACAGGTCGGCCGACTGGATGGTCGGCATCAACAGTTCCTGGGCACCGGCGCGGTCCTGTTCCTCCCGCACGATCTGCGCCACCTTCTGCAGAACCTTCCAGCCCAGCGGCAGCCAGGCATAGATACCGGCAGAGGTCTGCCGGATCATGCCGGCGCGCAGCATCAGACGATGGCTGACAATCTGCGCCTCAGACGGCGTTTCCTTCAGCGTGGGCAGGAAATAGGTGGACATGCGCATGGGGCGGGCTCAGGAGCTGGGAATAGGATTATTCGAAGATGCGGACTTTAGGCGCACAAGGGCGCGGCGGCAAGGCAGGAGAGCGAAGAGACTGTTCATGCCCCATCACCGCGCACAAAAAAGGCCGGGGCGTCGCCACCCCGGCCTTTCCCGCATCCCTGCCGGGAACCGCCGATCACATATGGATCGGGCGGCCCGCAACGGCCATGGCGGCTTCCTTGATGGCTTCCGTCAAGGTCGGGTGGGCGTGGCTGGTGCGGTAGATATCTTCCGACGAAGCGCCGAATTCCACCGCCAGGCACAGTTCCTCGATCATCTCGCCAGCAGAGGCGCCGATGATGTGGGCACCCAGCACCTTGTCGGTCTTGGCGTCGGCCAGGATCTTCACAAAGCCTTCGGTGGCGTTCATCGACCGGGCGCGGCCATTGGCGGTGAAGGGGAACTTGCCGGCCTTGTAGGCGACACCCTCGGCCTTCAACTGCTCTTCCGTCTTGCCGACGGTGGCCACTTCCGGCCACGTGTAAACGACGCCGGGGATGGCGTCGTAATTGATGTGGCCGGACTGGCCCGCCATCACTTCCGCCGCGACAACGCCTTCCTCTTCCGCCTTGTGGGCCAGCATCTGGCCGGCGATCACATCGCCGATGGCCCAGATGCCCGGCACGTTGGTGCGGAAATGATGGTCGGTCTTGATGCGGCGGCGTTCATCCAGTTCCACGCCCACAGCTTCCAGGCCCAGCCCCTCGGTATAGGGGCGGCGGCCGATGGCCACCAGCACGATGTCAGCCTGGATGGTTTCAGCCGCACCACCCTTGGCCGGCTCCACCGTCAGGGTGACGCCTTCACCCTCAACCGTCGCACCCGTCACCTTGGTGGACAGCTTGAAGTCGATGCCCTGCTTGCCGAAAATGCGCTGGGACTGCTTGGAGACCTCGCCATCCATGGTCGGCAGGATGCGGTCCAGATATTCGATGACGGTCACCTTGGCGCCCAGGCGCTGCCAGACGGAACCCAGTTCCAGACCGATGACGCCGCCGCCGATCACCACCAGATGGCCCGGCACCTTCTCCAGCTCCAGCGCACCGGTGGAGGAGACGATGCGCTTCTCATCAATCGTCACGCCGGGCAGCGGCATCACGTCGGAGCCGGTGGCGATCAGGATGTTCTTCGCCGTCACTTCCTCGGTCGAGCCATCTTCCTTGGTCACCAGCACAATGCCGGCAGCCTTGATGGAGCCCTTGCCAAGGATGCGGGTGACCTTGTTCTTCTTGAACAGGAAATCCACGCCGGTAACGTTGGACTTCACCACCTCGTCCTTGTGCTTCATCAGGCCGGCAAAATCCAGCTCCACACCCGAGACCTTCACGCCGAAGGCGCCCAGATGGTGCTTAGCTTCGCTGTACTTCTCCGACGCGACCAGCAGCGCCTTGGAGGGGATGCAGCCGACATTCAGGCAGGTACCGCCCAGGGTCTTGCGCATTTCCACGCAGGCGACACGCATACCAAGCTGGGCCGCGCGGATGGCGGCAACATAGCCGCCGGGGCCGGCGCCGATGACGACGAGATCGAATTGGGTGTCCGCCATGGGAATAACCATCCGTTGCTTTGCTGCCCCTGGGCATAAGGGCCGGTTTCATTCGCGGACCCCTTATGGCAAGGCCGCCCGCCGATGTCCACCGCCCGACCATGGTAACAGCCGTGGTGTTGTTACATGGCTGAGGGCTGTCGCCTGTACATCCCCGACATAAGTGTATTGTCGGTTTACCCTGTTTTAAGCAAGAATCGACCAATGGCCTATAGCGGCAGGCACTGTTGCCCGTTCATTCTCCCCCTCTATGACAAGTCAGAGTCGCAATGATGAAAGCGACCGACCATACCGGGAGGCAAATGCCATGGATCAAGCCTATGCAGGCAACGGAAAGCCCGTCACCAGCGCAGGCACCAGCCACGCCATCGCCGAACTGGCGCAGGAGGTCGGAACGCTGGGCGTTTCCATTGCCGATGTGACTGGCTATGTCGATGATGTCAGCCGCCGTATCCGCCAGCAGGCGGAGATATTCGAGTCCTTGCGCCGGGAGGCGCTGGAGATGAAGGCAGGCAACACCCAGGTGACGGCCGCGACATCCGCCGCGCGGGAGGTGACGGGCAAGGCCCGGGCCCAGGCGGTGGAAAGCCGGTCCCAGGTGGAACATGCGCTGGCGGAAATCCGCGCCCTGGCGACCGATGTCACCGGCATTGAACAGCAATTGCGCGGGCTGACCGATGCGCTGTCACGCGTGGGCAAGGTGGCCGGTGAGATCAACACCATCGCCAAGCAGACCAACCTGCTGGCGTTGAATGCCACCATTGAGGCGGCACGCGCCGGCGATGCCGGGCGCGGCTTTGCCGTGGTGGCAACAGAGGTGAAGGCGCTGGCCAACAAGACGGCAGAGGCAACGCAGGAAATCGACGCCACCATGCGCGACCTGGGCGAACAGGTGAAGGCGCTGGCGACCAGAAGTGCCGCCGGCAGCGCCAAGGCCGCCACCGTGCGCAATGAAACCGACCAGATCGGCCGCACCATGCAGGTGCTGGCCGACGCCATGGGCGAAGTGGACCGCCAGCAGGAACATATCGACACCGCCGCCCGCGCCATCGGCGGCAGCATTGAGACGGTGGATCGCCGCATCGGGGAAATGGCCGGCGGGGTGAAGGAAAGCAGCACCAGCCTGACCCAGGCCGGCAACCGGCTGAACAGCCTGCTTTCCCTCAGTGAGCGGTTGATCGGCCACACGGCCAAGCTAGATGTGGAGACGGTGGACACGCCCTATATCCGCGCCACCCAGGCCGCCGCCCAGCAGATTTCTGCCGCGTTTGAGCGCGCCCTGGCTGAGGGCAGCCTCCAGCTCTCCGACCTGTTTGACGAGGATTACAAGCCCATCCAGGGCAGCGATCCGGTGCAGCACATGACGCGCTTCACCAGCCTGACCGACCGGCTGCTGCCCGCCATCCAGGAACCGCTGCTGACCCTGACCGACAAGGTGGTGTTCTGCGTGGCGCTGGACCGCAACGGCTATCTGCCCACACATAACCGCACATTCAGCGAGCCGCAGCGCCCCGGCGATCCGGCCTGGAACGCCGCCCATTGCCGCAACCGCCGCATCTTCAACGACCGGGTTGGCCTGACCGCCGGGCGCAACACCCAGCCCTTCCTGTTGCAGGCCTATCGCCGTGACATGGGCAACGGCACCTATACCTTGATGAAGGACTGTTCCGCCCCCATCCAGGTGGCGGGCCGGCATTGGGGAGCCTTGCGGCTGGCCTATCGGGTGTGAGGCGAGTGATCAGCCATCCACCAGTTCAATGCGCAACCGCTTGCCCACCGCACTGGCCGCCTTTTCCAGGGTCAGCAGGGTGACGGAGCCGTTGGCGGGGTCCAGCAGCCGGTCAACGGCTGTGCGGCTGGTGCCCATCCGCTCCGACATTTCCGTTTTGCTCGACGGCGTGGCAAAGCTGCCAATCCATGACCCGCTTCAGGGCGCGGGCATTGACCTGTTCAAGGATGCCTTGCACCGCCAGGAAATCGTCGAAGGACGATCCGATTGGGGGTGGTTGTCTTCCATCACTTGAGTCCATTCAGGAAAATATCGTTATTTTATAATAACTTAACCGTCATTCCCCTCAAGCCCCCACCACCTTCGCCCCCTGCGCCACGCCCAGCGCCTTCAGCGCGGTGTCGACGATGTGGCGGGCGTTCAGGCCAGCCTCGTCATATTGCTTCTGCGGGGTGTCATGGTCCTGATAGGTGTCGGGCAGCACCATCGGGCGCACCTTGCAGCCGCCATCCAGCAGGCCGCTGCTGGCCAGATGGTGCAGCACATGGCTGCCGAACCCACCGATGGAGCCTTCCTCCACCGTGATCAGCACCTCATGCTCACGCACCAGCCGTTCGATCAGCGCCATATCCAGCGGCTTGGCGAAGCGGGCATCGGCCACCGTCGTGGACAGACCCCGCGCGCCCAAATCCTCCGCCGCCTTCAGCGCTTCCTGCAACCGCGTGCCCAGCGACAGGATGGCAACCTTGGTACCCTGCTGGAGAACCCGGCCCTTGCCGATTTCCAGCGGCACGCCCTGTTCCGGCATGTCGATGCCCACGCCCTCGCCGCGCGGATAGCGCACGGCGATGGGACCGCCATCATAGGCCGCACAGGTGGCCACCATATGCACCAGTTCCGCCTCGTCCGCCGCAGCCATCACCACCATGTTGGGCAGGCAGGCCAGATAGGCGATGTCGAAGGCGCCGGCATGGGTGGCGCCATCGGCCCCCACCAGCCCGGCGCGGTCAATGGCAAAGCGCACCGGCAGGTTCTGCAAGGCAACGTCATGGACCAGTTGGTCATAACCGCGCTGCAGGAAGGTGGAATAGATGGCGCAGAACGGCTTGAACCCTTCTGTCGCTATACCGGCGGCGAAGGTGACGGCGTGCTGTTCGGCGATCGCCACGTCAAAGCTGCGCTTGGGGAATTGCTTCTGGAACAGGTCCAGCCCGGTGCCGGATGGCATGGCCGCCGTGATGGCGACGATCCTTTCGTCCTTGGCCGCTTCCTTGATCAGGCTGTCGGCAAAGACGCGGGTATAGCTGGGGGCATTGGCCTTGGGCTTGGCCTGGGCCCCGGTGATGACATCGAACTTGCCGACAGCGTGCAGCTTGTCGGCCGATGCCTCTGCCGGGGCATAGCCCTTGCCCTTCTGGGTGACGACATGCACCAGCACCGGGCCGCCCTGCGGATCGTCCCGTACATTTTCCAGCACGGGCAGCAGATGGTCCAGATTATGCCCGTCGATGGGGCCGACATAGTAGAAGCCCAGTTCCTCGAACAGGGTGCCGCCGGTCACCATGCCGCGCGCATATTCCTCCGCCCGGCGGGCAGCGTTCAACAGCGGACGGGGCAGATGTTCGGCCACCTGTTTGGAGAAATCGCGGAAGCCGCGATAGGATTTCGACGAGATCAGCCGCGACAGATAGCCCGACAGCGCCCCCACCGGCGGGGCGATGGACATGTCGTTATCATTCAGGATCACCACCAGCCGCGACTGGGCCGCCCCGGCATTGTTCATCGCCTCATAGGCCATGCCGGCGGACAAGGCACCATCACCGATGACGGCCACCACATTGTTGGTGCGGCCGGCCAGATCGCGCGCCACCGCCATGCCCAGCCCGGCCGAGATGGAGGTGGAGCTGTGGGCGGTGCCGAACGGGTCGTACTCGCTCTCCGACCGTTTGGTGAAGCCGGACAGGCCGCCGCCCATGCGCAGGGTGCGAATACGGTCACGCCGCCCGGTCAGAATCTTGTGCGGATAGGCTTGATGCCCCACATCCCAGATCAGCCGGTCGGCGGGCGTGTCAAAGCAGTAATGCAGGGCGACGGTCAGTTCCACCACCCCCAGCCCGGCACCCAGATGGCCCCCGGTGACGGACACGGCATCGATCGTTTCCGCCCGCAGCTCATCGGCCAGTTGGCGCAGTTGCGACGGCTGCAAACGGCGCAGATCCGCCGGAACCTTCACCTGATCCAGCAGCGGCGTTTTGGATGGGGACATGCCCGCCTCTCTCTAAACCCAAGTCTTTTTCTTAGGACCGGCGCTCAACGACAAATCGGGCGACCTGGACCAGCATATCGGCCCGATCACCAAAAATATCCAGATGCTGGGCCGCCTGATCGGCAAGCCGGCGTGCCTGATCGCGCGCCCGCTCCGCCCCTAAGATAGAAACAAATGTGGCTTTTCCAGCGGCGTCATCTCGTCCCACCGGCTTGCCCACCTCATCCTGCTGGCCTTCCACATCCAGCAGATCGTCGGCAATCTGGAAGGCCAGCCCCAGATCGTGGGCGTAGGCCTGCAGCGCATGGTGCTGCGGCGCGCCGGCCCGGCCCAGAATGGCCCCGGCCCCGGCGGAAAAGGCGATCATGTCGCCGGTCTTCATCCGTTGCAGGCGGGTGATGGCGCCAATATCAAAGACGGTATTCTCGGCGATCAGGTCCAGCATCTGGCCGCCCACCATGCCGCGCGGGCCGGCCGCCTTGGCCAGGGCCGCCACCAGCTTGCAACGGACCTGCGGGTCTTCATGCGTCTCGTGGTCGGCCAGAATTTCGAACGCCTGGGTCAGCAGGGCGTCACCGGCCAGGATGGCCGTCGCCTCGTCAAACTCCAGATGCACGGTCTTGCGCCCGCGCCGCAGGTCGCTGTCATCCATGGCCGGCAGATCGTCATGGATCAGGCTGTAGCAATGGACGAATTCCACCGCCGCCGCCGTGCGCAGGGCGCAGGCGGGGCTGACGCCAAACATGCGTGCACTTTCCATCACCAGGAACGGGCGCAACCGCTTGCCACCACCCAGACAGCCATAGCGCATGGCATCGAACAGGCGCGCCTCCACCGCATCGGCGCGGGGCAGCAGCACCTCGATGGCGGCCTCCACCTGTTCGACGGTATCCGCCATGGCGGCAGTCAGGGTCTTGGGCAGCGAGGGCATGGTATCGCTCATCAATCCAGGCGTGCAGGTTCAGCGCCAATGGCGCCATCGGCGGAAATGGTGATGCGATCGACCTTGGCCTGGGCCTCGCGCAGCTTTTGTTCGCAATGGCGCTTCAACAGGGTGCCGCGCTCATAGGATTGGATGGCGTCATCCAGCTTGGCCCGGCCTTCCTCCAACTGACGGACGATTCGCTCCAGTTCGGCAAGCGCGTCCTCAAAACTCAAGGCGGCGATATCGGCGGGCAGTTTGGTATCGGTCATGGCATTCGCACGGGGCACATTGCGGAACGGCGGACTGTATGTCCCCCGCCCCCGCTGTTCAAGTGCGATGGGTGCGGTGCAAGGCCGCTTTGTGCTGCCATCGGGGAGCCAGCTACACCGTCATCAGGGTTTTAACATGGGCGGCGGTGCTGTTGGCCAGGGCCCGCAGGTCGTACCCGCCCTCCAGCACGGAGACGATGCGGCCCTTGGCGTGGCGATCAGCCACCTCCACCAGCCGGGTCGTCACCCAGACGAAATCATCCTCCGTCAGGTCCAGCCCACCCACCGGGTCACGCATATGGGCATCGAATCCGGCAGAGATCATCAGCAGACCGGGGCGGAAGGCGTCCAGCGCCGGGATCAGCTTGGTCTGGATGGCATGGCGGAATTCCGGGCTGCCGGACATGGGCGGCAGGCAGGCATTCAGCACATTGCCGAATTCCCCCGTCTCCTTCACCGACCCGGTGCCGGGATAAAGCGGCCATTGATGGGTGGAGGCATAGAAAAGGTCGGGATCATGCTCGCAATAGGTCTGGGTGCCATTGCCGTGATGCACGTCGAAATCGACGATGGCGACGCGCTTGATCTTGTGCGCGGCACGGGCATGGGCGGCCCCCACGGCCACATTGTTGAACAGGCAGAAACCCATGGCCTGATCGGGTTCGGCATGGTGGCCGGGCGGGCGGACGGCGCAAAAGGCGTTGCGCACCTCCCCCGAACAGACGGCATCCACGGCGGCCACCACGGCACCGGCGGCATGAAGGGCCGCCTCCCCGCTGCCGGGGGAGAGAATAGTGTCGCTGTCCAGCGAACTGTGACCTTCAGCCGGGATGGCGGCCAGCACAGCGCTGACATGGGCGGGGGGATGCACCCGCTCCAACTGTTCCCGGCTGGCTGGCGGTGCGTCCCGCCGGTCCAGGAACATGAAGCTCTCTTCCTCCAGCGCCGACAGCACCACGCGCAGCCGGTCGGCGCATTCCGGGTGGCCGAAGCCGGTATCATGTTCCAGACAGGTGAGGTGGGTGAAAAGTGCTGTATTCATCCGCAACCCATTTCCCGAACGTTCCCCTGGGACGGGGGCCGGTCAAGGGTCGCAGAACCGCCCCCGCCTTCCCCTTCTCATTGTGCAAAACAGCATAAGCGGGGAGCGGGAACTTGTCATTGCGATTGATCATACCGCCCCCGTCAATGATTTGACGGGGGCGTATTTGCGTTCAAACGCCACGCAGGCTTACCGCGCCATGGGGCGCGCCGCCGCGGTCGCGGCGGCCATTTTCTGTTTGAAGAAATTTCAAACAGAAAATGGATCAGCCATTGCCCCGGCGGATGGTGAACAGGGTGACCGGTCCGGCGGCATGATCGCCCGCCGGCTGCATCGCCACCAGCTCATGCCCGGCTTCACGGCAGAAGGTCTGGAAATCCTTGATCGCCACCTTGTCGGTGGCCGTCACGGCCAGCACCTGGCCCGGCTGCAGGGCGCGGAGCGCCTTGGCCGCGCGCAGGACGGGCATGGGGCAGCGCAACCCGTTGCAATCCAGTTCCTGATCCGCCATCTCACCGCCCCCGGCCAAAGGCGGCAGAGGCGACCAGCAGCCAGCCGATGATGAAGGACAATCCGCCCAGCGGGGCCACCGCACCCATGGCACTGGGCCCCCACCAGCCCAGCGCATACAGCGCACCGGGGAACAGCACCGATCCAATGGCAAAGGCCAGCCCTGCCGCTAGCAGCCGGCGACCGGCATGGGGCATCAGCCGGTAGAGCAGCACGGTGGCAACCATCGCCACCGCATGGATCAACTGGTAATGGCTGGCCATCTGCCACAGTTCCACGGCGCGGGCATCGCGGATGGCCGACAGCCCATGGCTGGCATAGGCGCCCGCTGCCACGGCAATGGCCCCGAACAGCCCCGCCAGCAGCAACAGGCGGTCGGCGCGGGCATCCTGCGGGGCGGGGTCGGTCATCATGGTTTCCTAGGGCAACGGAAGGGTGGCCGCCAATCTAGGCGCTGCGACAGAACAGGAAAAGGCCGGGGGTTGCGATATTCCGCCACCCCCGGCCTTTTTTACTTTAAGTCACTCACGCCGTGCGCGGCAGGTCGGCCAGCACCAGTTCAGCCTCTTCCAGCACCTCGATGGTCAGTACCGGCTCATCCCGAACGGCAGCACCATCGCGGGCTTCCAGCACCACGCCATTCACCTTCACCTTGCCACGGGCCGGCACCAGATAGGCCAGCCGGTCGCCCAGCTCATGCGTCAGCACGGTGCCCGCCGGCAGGGTGCCGCCCAGCAGGGCGGCATCCTGATGGATGTAAAGCGCCCCGCTATCCTTGTCCTGCTCCCGACCAGAGGCCAGCACCACCAGCTTGCCGGCCCGGTCACCCTTGGGGAACTTGGCGGCTTCCCAGCGGGGCTTCACCCCCTGCTTGTTGGGGATGATCCAGATCTGGAACAGGGTGGTCTCGCCCGGCTCCCGGTTATATTCGGCATGGACGATACCGGTACCGGCCGACATCACCTGTACGTCACCTGCCTCCGTGCGGCCCTCATTGCCCAGGAAATCCTGGTGCGTGATGGCGCCCTTGCGGACATAGGTGATGATTTCCATGTCGCGGTGCGGGTGCGGGTCAAAGCCGGTGCCGCTGTCGATCGTGTCATCGTTCCAGACGCGCAGCGGGCCCCAATGCACCCGCGACGGGTTGTGATAGTTGGCGAAGCTGAAGTGGAAATTGGCGCGCAGCCAGCCATGGTTGGCCTTGCCCAAACCGGCGAAAGGACGATGTTCGATCATGATAGGTCTCCTGTAGCGGCCCCCGGCGCCGCCCCTGGCAGGCGGCGGAACCGGGTCCATGTGAGAAGGAAGTGAGAGGAACAGAAATTACGCGGTCAGCTTGGCGGCGATGCGGGCGACATGCTCACCCTGGAAGCGCGCGCCGGCCAGTTCGTTGGCGGAGGGCTGGCGGGAACCATCGCCACCGGCGATGGTGGTGGCGCCATAGGGGCTGCCGCCCGTCACCTCATCCAGCGTGGTCTGGCCGCCGAAGCTGTAGGGCAGACCCACCACCACCATGCCGTGATGCAGCAGGCTGGTATGGAAGGACAGCAGGGTCGATTCCTGGCCGCCATGCTGGCTGGCGGTGGAGACGAACGCGCTGCCCACCTTGCCGATCAACGCGCCCTTGGCCCACAGACCCCCGGTCTGGTCCAGGAAGTTGCGCATCTGGGCGGCCATCATGCCGAACCGGGTGGGGGTGCCGAAGATGATGGCGTCATAATCGGCCAGCTCGTCCGGGGTAGCGATGGGGGCGGCCTGGTCCAGCTTGATATGGGCGCGCTTGGCCACCTCATCCGGCACCAGTTCCGGCACGCGCTTCACCACCACCTCGGTGCCCGGCACGCTGCGCGCCCCCTCGGCCACGGCGTTGGCCATCGTTTCGATATGGCCATAGCTGGAATAATAGAGAACCAGAACCTTGCTCATCACCATCTCCTGTTTCTGGGCGGGGCACCGTCGGCTGTGCCGGTCGGTTCGTCCGTCTGTCTGAGGTGAAGATAGGCCGTTGCGGGTTGCCCGTTAATGGCACAAAATCGAACAGGATTGTTGCAGGCGACGGGACAATAAGGCGGCACACGGCATGGAACGGTTGGAGGATTTGCGGCTTTTCACCCTGGTGGCGGAGGGGCGCAGCTTTACCCGCGCTGCCGACCGGCTGGGCCTGTCGAAATCAGCCGCCAGCCGCCGCATCGGGGAGTTGGAGACGCGGCTGGGGGCCCGCCTGTTCAACCGCACCACCCGCCATATCAGCCTGACCCAGGTGGGGGAGGGTTTCTATCAGCGGGTCAGCCAGATTCTGGAAGCGCTGGAGGAGGCAGAACGCTCCGTCGCCAGCCAGCACGCCGCCCCGCGCGGGCGGCTGAAACTGGCGGCCCCGATGTCATTCGGCATCCAGCATCTTTCCAGCGCGGTGGCGGAGTTCATGGAACGCTACCCGGAGGTGGAGGTGGAGATGGAACTGTCCGACCGTTTCGTCGATCTGGTCGATGAAGGGTTCGATCTGGCCGTGCGCATTGGCCGGCTGAAGGACAGTTCGCTGGTGGCGCGCCGGCTCTGCCCGGTGCGCGCCGTGCTCTGCGCCTCGCCCGGATATCTGGCCCGACGCGGTACGCCCCAGGTGCCGGCCGACCTGCTTCAGCATGATTGCCTGATCTACACCAACAGCTCTTCGCCGGAGCAATGGAGCTTCCGTACCGAACCGGGGGCGGAGGAGACGCGGGCCATCCGCGTCAATGGCCGGTTGCACGCCAATAATGGCGATGCCCTGCGGGAAGCGGCCCTGACCGGCCAGGGGCTGGTGCTGCTGCCCACCTTCATTGTCGGGGAATCCTTGTCGCGCGGGCGGCTGGTGCCGGTGCTGGACGATTATCTGCTCTCGCAGAGCGCCGTTCATGCCGTCTATCCGGCCAACCGGCATCTCAGCCCAAAGGTGCGGGCCTTTGTAGATTTTCTCGCGGGGCGCTTCGGTCCGGTGCCATACTGGGATGCCGGGCTGACGGTACTGAAAGGCGGTTGAGGCCGCCCCCCCGACTTGGGGAAAACTTCACACAGTTTTCATCGTATCCTTTCCCGTCATAGTGCTATGTGCCATGACTTTTCCCGAATGGTCGGAACAACCGATGGACCTGGAGGCGATGGTTAAAGCGTCCGATCACATGGGCTTTTCAGCGCGGCGGCTGTTGCAGGAAGCGCCCTGGGTCGGGACCGAAGCCACCTGTGGTCAGGTGGCCCAGATGTTCCAGGACGATCCGACCCTGCCCGCCATTGTGGTGCTGGCCGACAAGGGTGCCCGCATCCCCGCCGGGCTGGCCGACCGCAACACCTTCCTGCTGCATTTCGCCCAACGCTATGGGCGCGATCTTTATACCAAGCGGCCGGTTCTGCATCTGGGGGATCGCCGGCCGCTGCTGGTGTCGCTGGAGGCTGATCTGGCGGAAATCAGCGACAGGATCAGCCAGGAAAAGCCCGATGCCCTGCATCGCGGCTTCATTCTGGTTGATGAAGCGGGTGCCTATGCCGGGATCGGGCTGGGTATCGATGTAATGCGCCTGACGGCGGAGCGCACGGCCCAGGCGCTGGAGCAGTTGCGCAGCACCCAGCGCGAACTGATCCAGAGCGAAAAGATGGCCGCCCTGGGCGGGCTGGTGGCCGGCGTGGCGCATGAGATCAATACGCCGCTGGGCGTGGCCGTCACCGCCGTCACCGCCTTCGCGCAGGAGACGCAGAAGTTCCGGGAGGCCTATCAGTCCGGCAAGCTGCGCCGCAATGATCTGGAAGAATATGTGCAATCGGCGGGGGAGGCGCTGGGCTTCGTTCAGGGCAATATCACCCGCGCCGCCGATCTGGTGCAGGCCTTCAAGCAGGTGGCGGTGGACCAGACCAGCGATCTGCCCCGCCAGTTCGACCTGGGTGAATATGTGGGCGAGGTGTTGCGCAGCCTGGTGCCGCGCCTGCGCCGCAGCCCGCACTGGCTGGATACCTATCTGCCGACGGGCGTGCAGGTGTACAGCGCCCCCGGCGCCATCGCCCAGATCATCACCAATCTGGTGATGAATGCGCTGACCCATGCGTTCGGGCCACAACAGGGGGTGATCGCCATTCGCCTCTCGGATGGCCCCCACCCCGACCTGCTGCAGCTTTCCATCAGCGATGATGGTTGCGGCATTCCGGCAGACGACCTGCCGCATATTTTCGACCCGTTCTTCACCACAAAGCGGGACCAGGGGGGGACTGGTCTGGGCCTGCATGTGGTCTATAATCTTGTCACGCAGCGGCTGCGTGGACGGATCGAGGTGGAAAGCGCCCCCGGCAAGGGCACACGTTTCCAGGTCACCTTCCCCCGGCAATTGCCCCGCGAATAAGCGGTTTCGGCCTGACCTTGCTGGAAATCCGTTGACCAAAAAGAACAAAACGTGAATATTTGTCATCTCTGGTGCTGACCCAGAAAGTTCGCTCCCGTCAAACCATCATAACGTCACTACCGTCATTCCCGCGAAGGCGGGAATCCATACGACAGCGCGGATTTTGGATTCCCGCCTTCGCGGGAATGACGGTTAATTCACTGAAAAAGATAGATTTTTGGCAGCCTGAAAGCGCCCGCGAAAGCACGATGAAGAAGACGCTGAAAGAACGCCTCGCCATCCTGTCGGATGCGGCCAAATATGATGCTTCCTGTGCCTCCAGCGGGACGGAGCGGCGGGATTCCGGGCGTAGTGGCGGGCTGGGCTCAACCGAAGGCTCGGGCATCTGCCATGCCTATGCGCCGGACGGGCGCTGCATCTCCCTGCTGAAAATCCTGCTGACGAATTTCTGCATCTATGACTGCGCCTATTGCATCAACCGCTCCTCCAGCAATGTGGAGCGGGCGCGGTTTTCCGTGGAAGAAGTGGTCTGGCTGACGCTGGAATTCTATCGCCGCAACTATATTGAGGGGCTGTTCCTCTCCTCTGGCATCATCCATTCTTCCGATCACACGATGGAAGAGCTGGTGCGGGTGGCCCGCATTTTACGCACCGACCATGGCTTCCGGGGCTATATCCACCTGAAGACCATCCCCGATGCCTCCCCGGCCTTGATTGAGGAGGCGGGGCTTTATGCCGACCGCCTGTCGATCAATATCGAATTGCCGACCGATGCCGGCATCGACAATTTCGCGCCGCAGAAGCACCCGACCCGCATCCGCGCGGCCATGGGCGATCTGCGGCTGAAGATCGATGCGGCGGCGGAGCCCAGCTTCCGGGGCCGGCGCAAACGCTTTGTGCCCGGCGGGCAGAGCACGCAGATGATTGTCGGCGTGGATGGCGCCAATGATGCCACCATCCTGGCCTCTTCCGCCCGGCTATACGGCAATTACCGTCTGCGCCGCGTCTATTATTCCGCCTTCAGCCCGATCCCCGATGCCTCCAGGGCGCTGCCGCTGATCAAGCCGCCATTGCTGCGCGAACACAGGCTCTATCAGGCCGATTGGCTTTATCGCTTTTATGGTTTCGCGGTGGAGGAGATCACCCGCACCCGGCCGGATGGCAATCTGGATCTGGAGATTGATCCCAAACTGGCCTGGGCGCTGGCCAACCGGGAACGGTTCCCCATCGATATCAACCGGGCGGAACGGGAGATGCTGTTGCGGGTGCCGGGGCTGGGACCGCGCAGCGTCAACGCCATCCTCTCGGCTCGCGCCCATAAGGCGCTGCGGCTGGAGGATCTGGGCCGGCTGGGCGTGTCGCTGCGCAAGGTCCGCCCCTTCATCGCCGCCCTGGGCTGGACGCCGTTGCGGCTGGTCGACCGGTCGGACCTGCGCGACCTGTTCGCCCCCAAACCCGAACAATTGAGCCTGTTCTGATGCTGACCATCCTGCTGGACGGGCATGGCGAACTGGTGGAATGGCGGGCGGCCGCCCGCACCCTGCTGCGGGCCAGCATCCCGCCGGAGCGGGTGGAATGGCGGCAGCGGGGAGGTGCGGCGGGTGACCTGTTCGGCGGGCCGGCAAGTGGCAGCCCCCTGCCCCCGCCCGACCCGCAGGCCCCCGCCGCCACCGTGCCGCGCGCCTTTCTGGAACTGGCCGAGGCGGTGATCTGCCACAGCGATCCCGGCCGCTTCGCCCTGCTCTATCGCCTGCTCTGGCGCTTGCAGGGGGAGCGGGCCTTGCTGGAGATGCGGGCCGACGCCGATGTGGTCCAGGCCAACCGGCTGGAAAAGTCGGTGCGGCGGGACGCGCACAAGATGAAGGCGTTTGTCCGCTTCAAGGAATTGCCGGATGGCGAAGGGCAGCCGCGCCGCCGCTTTCTCGCCTGGTTTGAGCCGGAGCATTTCATCGTCGATCGCACCGCCGGCTTCTTTCAGCGCCGCTTCACCGATATGGATTGGATCATCGCCACGCCCAAGGGCACATCATCCTGGGATGGGCAGCAATTGCGCTTTGACCCGGCCCCGGCGACAAAGCCGGACCTGCGCGATGCGGCGGATGATCTCTGGCGCACCTATTATGCCCATATCTTCAATCCGGCGCGGTTGAAGGTGCAGGCGATGCAGTCGGAAATGCCCAAGAAATACTGGAAGAACCTGCCGGAAGCCGACCTGATCCCCGACCTGATCGCCGGGGCGGAAGCCCGCGTGCGGGAAATGGCCGCGCGGGCCGCCAGCGACCCACCGGCCTTCCATCACCGGCTGCGCGCACGGGAAAAGGCGGCGGGGCGGGGGGGGAACACCTAGCGCACGCCCACGCCCCGCCGCCTTTTTGCTCAGGGTCCGCCCAGAACGCCCTCTATTTTTCGAGACCTTGTGATTTTACCACCGTCATTCCCGCCTTCGCGGGAATGACGGTTAATATACTGGAAAATAACGGTAAATTTCCGGACAGGCCCTCAATGCAGGCTGACCGGCCCGCCGGCTGCCTTTTCCGACACGCCGGCATCGGCGAAGGTGCCCATATTCAGATGGCAGGCCAGGGCGGAGCGCAGCAGCGGGATGGCCAAGGCAGCGCCTGATGCCTCCCCCAGCCGCATCCCGAAATCAAACAGGGCCTGTTTATTGATGGCGGCCAGCAGCCGGGCATGGCCGGGTTCCGCACTCTTATGCGCGACAACGCAATGGTCCAGCGCCTTGGGATCGGCCGTGTGCAGCACGGCGGCGGCGGCCGTGCAGGCAAAACCATCCAGCAGCACCGGCACACGGGCCAGACGGCAGGCGATGATGGCACCGACAATGGCCGCCAGTTCCTCCCCCCCGAAGCAGCGCAGCGCCTCGAACGGGTCGGTCAGGGCCTGCGGGTTGGCGGCCAGGCCGGCATCAACCACGGCGGCCTTGCGCTTCAGCCCCTCATCATCCACGCCCGTCCCCGGCCCCACCCAGTCGGCACCCGTGCCACCGAACAGGGCGGCGCAGAGGGCGGCGGCGGAGGTGGTGTTGCCAATACCCATTTCACCCAGGCACATCAGGTGCAGGCCCGGCTCCACCGCCATCATGCCATAGGCGGTGGCACGGGCGCAGCGCGCCTCATCCATGGCCGGGCCATGGGTGAAATCGGCGGTCGGACGGGAGAGGTCCATTTCATAGACGCGCAGATCGGCATCGGCCGCCGTCGCCAGTTGGTTGACGGCGGCATGGCCATTGATGAAGGCCTGCACCATCTGGGCATTCACCGACGCCGGATAGGCGGAAACCCCGTGGGCGGCCACGCCATGCGCCCCGGCAAACACGGCGATGCGCGGATGGGTCAGTTCCGGCGGGGCCTTGGCCTGCCAGGTGGCCAGCCACTGCACCAGCGTTTCCAACCGGCCCAGCGCGCCGCGCGGCTTCAACAGGTTCTGTTCGCGCTGCAGGGCTGCCGTCGCCGATTCCAGGTCCGGCCCCGGCAGTTCCTTCAACACCTTGCGGATATCATCCATCGACGGGGCATCGTCGTGATGATGGTGGTGATGGTCATGATCGTGCGGATGGTCGTGATCGGCGGGCATCGAGAATGGTCCTGTGACGGTGGCCCCATAGGGGACGACGGCAACGGCGCTGGCGGCGCAAGCCACACTCCCGTATACCGATGTGATGGACGATGCAACAAAGCAGCACAGGCCCTCTCCGCTGGCGGAGTTTGTGGCCGCCGTGATTTTCCTGACCCGCCTGCCCATCCGCTGGCGCGGCCCCTGGCCGCCGGATCTGGATCGCCGGGCGCTGGCCTGGTTCCCCATTGTCGGCGTACTGATCGGCGCTGTCGGCGGGCTGCTTTACTGGGGGCTGACGCTGGTCGGGCTGACGGCCCCCTTGGCCGCCTTGGTGACGGTGGCCGGCCTGTCGCTGCTGACCGGGGCGCTGCACGAAGATGGGCTGGCCGATGTGGCGGACGGGTTCGGCGGCGGGCGCGACCCCGCCGCCAAGCTTGCCATCATGAAGGACAGCCGTGTCGGCACCTATGGAGCGCTGGCGCTGATCCTGGCCGCCTTGGCCCGCATCGGGGCGCTGGCCACCCTGGCCGATCCGCGTCTGGTGGCACTGGCCCTGATCGGGGCGCATGGTTTCTCCCGCGCACTGCTGCCGGCCATGAAGCTCTGGCTGCCCGATGCCCGGGCGCAAGGGCTGTCCGCCAGCCAGGGCCGGCCGGACCGGGCGCGCGCCATCATTGCCGTGATCATCGGCTTTTCCTTTGCCGGCACCACGCTGGGCAAGCTGGGGCTGCAATCCGGCCTGATCGGCCTGGATATCATGGCCCTGTCCGCCCTGACGGTGATCGGGCTGGGCTGGCTGGCCCGCCGGCAGATCGGCGGGGTGACGGGCGATGTGCTGGGGGCCGCCCAGCAACTGGCGGAAATCGCCTTTCTGCTGGGCATTGTCGCCGCCCGCAGCCCATGAGCGCGATGATCACCACCCGCTGGTGGTGGGTGCGCCATGCCCCCATCGCCGCCGCCCCCGGCACCATCGCCGGACAGGCGGATTTGCCGGCCGACCTGTCGGACAGTACCGCTTTGGCCGCCCTGGCCCGGCGCCTGCCGGCCGGTGCGGTGTGGATCGCCACCCCGCTGGCCCGCACCCAGGCCACGGCACAGGCCTTGGGTGCGACGGAACTGCGGCTGGAGCCGGATTTCAGCGAACAGCATTTCGGCACCTGGCAAGGCCGCACCCATGCGGCGGTGTGGGAGGAGGAGCAAGCCGCGGCGGAGCGCTTCTGGGCCGACCCCGCCCATGCCGCCCCACCGGCGGGGGAGAGTTTCGCCCAGCTCTGCGCCCGTGTGGCCGCTGCCGTGTTACGCCAGAGCCAGACCCTGGCCGGGCGGGATATCATCGCCGTCGCCCATGCCGGCCCCATCCGCGCCGCCATCGGCCAGGCCCTGGGCATCACACCGATGCATTTATTGCCCCTGGCGGTGGATTGCCTGCATCTGACACGCGTTGACCATATGGCAATGGCGGGCCAGCCGGATGCCTGGCGCCTTGCCGGTGCCAATATTCCGCCCTGCTGATGCCCATCTGATTATTCAGGCTGTTATACTTCTGTTGTCAGGCTGGTCGGACCTTGTTCAACCGTGTTACCTGACGGACATCCAGCGATTTCGAGAGTTCAGGCGACGTGAAGACAGGAGTGGGTTCGATGAAGCGTTTCGCGATGGCCCTGGCGGGTCTGGTGCTGGCGATTTCCGCGCTGGTGCGTCCGGCCTATGCCCTGACCGAGCCGGAATTGATGGTGGAGCGCGCCCGGGTGACAGCGCTGACCATGCTGACCGACCCGCAATATACCGACCTGAAAAATCTGGTTGGCCGCGCCCGCGCCGTGCTGATCCTGCCCAATGTCATTCAGGCCGGTTTCTTCATCGGTGGCGGTGGCGGTACGGGCGTCATGGTGGCGCGCGGCGATGATGGCGCCTGGAGCGGCCCGGCCTTCTATACCCTGGCAGAGGCCAGCTTCGGCTTGCAATTCGGCGGTCAGGCATCGGAAATGATCATCGTCATCATGACCCAGAAGGGCCTGGACGCCGTGATCGACCGTAAGGTGAAGCTGGGTGCCGACGCCAATGTCGCTATTGGCGAGTTGGGTACCGGCGTCGGCGCTTCCTATGGCGTGGGCCTGTCGTCGGACATCTATGTCTATTCCAAGTCCAGCGGCCTGTTTGGCGGCATGGCGCTGGAAGGTTCCGTCATCGCCCCGCGCAGTGAATTCAATGACAAGTTCTATGGCCAGCAGACCGACCCGCGCGCCATTCTGGTCGACCGGCATTTCTATCGGCCTGAAGCCCAGGCCCTGGCCAGCGCCCTGACCCCGGCACAGTAAGGGGTACGGCCCGGCCCCTGGTTCAGGCGGCCGGGCCCAGCTTTTCCTCAATCCGGCGCAAACTGTCGCGGATATCCAGCAATACCTGCAGGCTGTCCGCTGGCGCCGATGGGGCTGCTTCAGGCACCGTTTCGCCCCGGCAGGCCGCGTCGCGCAGGCGCAGCACCTTTTCCTGAAAGGTCCGGGCATCGCGCAAGCCCAGCAGCTTGACGCCCCCGCCCAGCGCCCCGATCTCACTGCTGCCGCCCGCCGTTTCCAGCGTCAGCCGGGTCAGGCCCAGCATGTTCAACACCGGCCCCCGCAACAGGGACATGTCCTGGATCTTGTCCAGCGGTACGGCACTTTCCCGCTGAAACAGGATGCCATGCTGATAATAAAGCCGCCGGCTGGTCACATGGCAGCGGATGGTCGGGTAATAGTGCTTGGCCCACCACCAGGCCGCTGCCAGCGACAGCGGTAAGACCACCAGCCCGACCATGGTCACGCACAGCAGGAAACTGGCCTGCAAAAACAGATATAGCCGCAGCTTGGGATCGAATTCCGCCACCAGCAGCGGCACATCCTGTCCCTGAGCATCAACCACTTGTTCCGCCATGGGTTTTCCCCTTGTTGCCAATGGGGGGCAGGATGCACGCAACCGGCGCACTACACCAGCACCGGTTCACAACAACAAGCTCAACTGGTCTCCCGGTGCCGGTGGCACCTGGAAGCGGCTGCAATCCATCTCCCAGCGCCGGCCGCTCAGGCCCAGCCGTTTGGCCGCCGCCAGGAAGCGGGCGCGCAGCAGCGCGGCATAGGGGCCGGTTCCCTTCATGCGGCTGGCGAAATCCGCCTTGTACAAGGCCCCATCGCGCGACTGGCGCACCAGCGACAGCACCCGGTCGGCCCGATCCGGATAATGCTGGCGCAACCATTCTTCAAACAGCGGGCCGATTTCCAGCGGCAGGCGCAGGAAAATATAGCTGGCACCGGTTGCCCCCGCCCCGGCCGCCGCTTCCAGAATCGCCTCCAGCTCATGATCATTCAGCGCCGGGATCATCGGGCTGGCCAGCACGGAGACCGGCACCCCCGCCGCTGCCAGTTCGTGCACCGCCGCCAGACGGCGGGCGGGTGTGCTGGCGCGGGGTTCCATATGGCGGGCCAGATCGCGGTTCAGCGTGGTGATGGAGATTGCCACCCGCGCCAGCCCCTGCGCCGCCATCGGCGCCAGAATATCCAGATCGCGCAGCACCAAGGCCGACTTGGTGATGATACCGACCGGCTGGTTGAAATCGCGGCAGACCGCCAGCACCGAGCGGGTGATCTGCTCACTGCGTTCAATCGGCTGATAGGGATCGGTATTGGCACCGATGGCCAGCGGCCGGCAGACATAGTTCCTGGCCCGCAATTCCCGCGTCAGCAGGGCGGCGGCATCGCGCTTGGCAAACAGCATCGTCTCAAAATCCAGCCCCGGCGACAGGCCCAGATAGGCATGGGTGGGGCGGGCGAAACAATAAACACAGCCATGCTCACAGCCCCGGAACGGGTTCAGCGACTGGTCGAACGGCACGTCGGGCGACTGGTTGGTGCTGATCACCGTGCGGGCACTGTCCGGCAGGATACGGGTACGGGGGCCGACGGTCTCCGCCTCTCCCTCCCCCCAGCCATCATCCACCGGCACCCGGCGTTCACGTTCAAAACGGGAGCTTTCATTGCTGATGGCAGCCCGCCCCTTGACCGCCCGCCAGGCCAGTTCATCCATCACGCCGCCCCCAGATGAGAACAATGCATGAACATATCATCTGTGAATGACAAGGCAAGCAACCATTCAAAAGCATATTTATATGAGAAATGAATTGCCGAGCGAGGCGGCAAAAGCTAAGAATCCCCGCAGAGGAAAAAGCACCCTGGAAGCGGTGCAACACCACCCAGCAGAACGGAAATCGACATGAAGATCGCCCGCATTGAACTGTTCCAGGTGCCACCCCGGTGGCTGTTCGTGCGGGTGGAGACCGATGACGGTCTGGTCGGCTGGGGTGAAGCCAGCCTGGAAGGCCATGCGGAAGCCGTGGAAGGTGCTTTCGAATCCCTGCGTGACCGGTTCATTGGTGCCGATGCCGCCCGGATTGAGGATGTCTGGCAGACCGCCTATCGCCTGGGCTTTTACCGGGGCGGCCCGGTGCTGATGTCGGCCCTGTCCGGGCTGGATCAGGCGCTGTGGGATATCAAGGGCAAGGCGCTGAACACCCCGGTCTGGCAGATGCTGGGCGGCATGGTGCGCGACAAGATCGAATGCTATGCCTGGATCGGCGGCGATCGCCCGGATGAGGTGGCGGAGTCTGCCCGCCTGCGCCGTGCCCAGGGCTTCCGCGCCGTGAAGATGAATGCCACGGCGGAGCTGAACTGGCTGGCCACCAGCCGCGACATTGACGGGGTGCTGGCCCGAGCGTCCGCCGTGCAGGCCCAGGGGCTGGATGTCGGGCTGGATTTCCATGGCCGGGTGCATAAGCCGATGGCCAAGCAACTGGCCGCCGCATTGGAGCCGTTGCGCCCGCTGTTCATCGAAGAACCGCTTTTGTCGGAGAATATCGAGGGGCTGGCCCAGTTGGCGGGCCTGACCACCCTGCCCATCGCGCTGGGCGAACGGCTCTATAGCCGCTGGGATTTCAAGCCCTTCCTGACCCAGGGCATTGTTGACATCATCCAGCCCGACCTGTCCCATGCCGGCGGCATTTCAGAGGTGAAGCGCATCGCCACCATGGCGGAAGCCTATGATGTGGCGCTGGCCCCGCATTGCCCGCTGGGGCCGATCGCCTTTGCCTCCTGTCTGGCGCTGGCCGTCTCCACCCCCAATTTCATCATCGAGGAAATGTCGCTGGGCATCCATTACAATACCGGCGGCTATGACCTGCTGACCTACCTGCGTGACCCGTCGATCTTCGCCTTGACCGACGGCTTCGTGGCCGCCCCCACCGGCCCCGGTCTGGGGGTGGAGATCAACGAGGAGTTGGTGCGCGAGATGGCCCGCACCCCGCACCGCTGGCGCAACCCCGCCTGGCGCCTGCCCGATGGCAGCCTGGCGGAATGGTAAAGGGGACGATATGCGGCGCCCGCTGGCGCCGCGGTCAGCCTTGCGCAAAGCGCTTGACCCCCTAGGTCAGTTGCCCTAACTTCCCCCTAGGTCGATTGACCTAGGGGGTATTATGGTCGAACCATCGACACGGGACCAGATCATCACGGCGGCTGACGCGCTGTTCTATCAGCACGGGTTTGAGCCGACATCGCTGGCCGACATTGCCGGCGCCGTGGGCATTGCCCGTGGCAACCTGACCTATCATTTCAAGGCCAAGGATGAGCTTCTGGCCGCCGTGATCGACCGGCGCCTCACCAATACGGCAGCCATGCTGGCAGCCTGGGAGGAGGCTGGCGATCATCCCGCAGCCCGCATCCTCAGCTTCATCCATATTCTGATCATGAACCGGGCGAAGATCATGCAGCATGGCTGCCCGGTCGGCACGCTCTGTAACGAGTTGGCCAAGTTGGACCATGCAGCGCAGGCCGACGCCGCGCGCCTGTTCACCCTGTTCGCCGATTGGCTGGAGCGGCAGTTCATCCTGCTGGGCCAGGGGGACAGGTCACGGGAACAGGCGCTGCACCTGCTGGCCCGCAGCCAGGGTGTGGCAACCCTGGCAACCGCCCTGCGCGATGACGGTTTCATCCGCCAGGAAGTAGCCTTGATGACACAATGGCTGGCCGAGCGAACCCCCGTTGATCGCTGAGAGGGAGGGCACAAATGCATATCATTTTTCTGCGCTTCACGGCTGACAAGGCCCGCGCCGGCGACTTCATGGCGGCCCACAATGACTGGCTGCAACGGGGGTTCGCCGACGGCGTGTTTCTGCTGGCCGGCAGCCTGGGGCCAGGCCAAGGCGGTGCCATCCTGGCCCATGGGGAACCGCTGGCGACGCTTGAGGCGCGTGTCGCTGCCGATCCATTCGTGGTGGAGGGGATTGTCAGCGCGGACATCAGCACCATCGTGCCCAGCCGTACCGATCCCCGGCTGGACTTTCTGCGCACCTGAGGGCGAAACCGGATGGACAAGACCCTGCCCGGCCCCGATGGCCTGCCCCGCTGCCGCTGGTGCGCCACGGCCCCGGAATTCCCGCATTATCATGATACCGAATGGGGTTTCCCCGTCGCCGATGACCGACGGCTGTTCGAAAAACTATGCCTGGAGGGGTTTCAGTCCGGCCTGTCCTGGCGCACGATCCTCGCCAAGCGGGAGAATTTCCGCCGTGCCTTCCAGGGCTTCGACATTGCCGCCGTGGCCGCCTTTGATACGGCGGATGTGGAACGGCTTCTGACCGATCGCGGCATCATTCGCCATCGCGGCAAGATCGAAGCCAGCATCAACAATGCCCGCCGCGCCCAGGAACTGATCGCGGCGGAGGGGTCGCTGGCCGCCTATTTCTGGCGCCATGAGCCCCCGCCGGGGGAACATGGCCCACCGCAGACGGCGTCGACCTCCGCCACCTCGATCAAGCTATCGAAGGACTTGTTGAAGCGCGGCTGGAAATTCGTCGGGCCGACAACGATTTTCGCCTTCATGCAGGCAATGGGGCTGATCAACGACCATGCCGAGGGCTGCATCACGCGGGCAGAAGCTGCCAGGGCGCGCACCCTCTTTCAGCCACCGCTGGGGTGAGTTGCGTCTGTCCCTCGCCACCCATCCGTCAACGTCCCCAGAAAGGCGACAATATCGGCAATTTCCGCCTCGCTCAGCGCCGGTTTGTCCCCGACTTTGCCGCCAAAGGGCGGGTCCATGTTCAGGTTGGCGCGATAGGGGGCGGGCAGATCGTCGAACACCTCCACCGTGCCATCGGGTTTGCGCGGGAACCAGCGGGCGGGGTCGATGTCACGGGTGGCGTAGAAGGCCACCGCCTGGGTCAGGTCGCTGAACACCCCGTTATGGAAGAAGCGCTTGCGCAAGGCGACATTGCGCAGCGACGGCGTGCGGAACAGGCCGCAATAATCCGCACGGGCCTTAAAATCCGTCCGGTCGGGGCCGCACAGGCCCAGATCGAAAAAGGCTGGATCGGCATTGGCCGGGATGGCGCGGTTGCGCGGCACGCCCAGCGCGATCAGGCCGTAATCGGTAAATTGCGGCGGCGTGCCATCCATATCCACCGCGCTCTTGTGGCACGACGCACAATTGCCCTTCGCTTCATCATTGAACAGGGCCAGCCCCCGCGCCTCCTGCGCCGTCAGGCTGGCCTTGCCCCGCAGATAGGCGTCGTACTTGCTGCTATAGGGATAGAACAGGGAAGGCGTCTGCTGATACGCCTCCAGCGCCGACAGGGCGATGGTCACCAGCGCTTCATCCTGGCCGAACGCCCCCTCCCCCGCCAACTGGCGCAGCAGCCCGGCATAGGGGGCGGCGCGCAATGCCTTTGCCACCGATGCCGGGCCGGATGCCGCCATTTCCACCGGGGAATAGAGCGGGATGCGCGCCTGATCGGCAGTGCGATCCACCCTGCCATCCCAGGTCAGGCCGCCAGACGGGCCCCCATCCACACTGTCATCGCCATAGGGATCGGTATCGAACATATGTTCGTTGAAGGCCGGCACCGTCTGGGTATAGGTCAGCGACGGCACCGCCCGGTGGCCGAACAGCGACAGGTCCGGCCCGCCCGGCTCCACCGCCCGCCCGCTGACCGGGCCGAAGGCGTTGCCCGGCACATGGCAGGAGGCGCAAGCCAGCTTGCCCGACGCCGACAGGCTGGGATCGGCAAAGATCGCCCCGCCCGCCTGCCGCAGCAATTCCACCCGCGCATAAACCTCCTGCCGCGTCATGGCTGCTGTCGCCGTACCGGCCAGCAGCACCAGGGCGGCCAGCCCCGCCATCACCCGTAACCCACGCACCATCACACTCCCCAAATGCAACAGCCCCTTCTTAACGCCCTATCATGACCGATCAACGAAGCTGCGACATCTTGCGATATCCTGCCGCAGTGGATGATCATGAAACCGACATGGGTTAGGAGTAGGGAAAGCCCAACCCTTTCGCCGTCATTCAAGAGAGCGCCGATGTTTACCCGCCCCTTGCTATTGCCGATGCTGCTGGCTGCCACCGCGCTGACCTCCCCTGCCCTGGCGGCCACGCCCAAGGGGCTGGAAAAGATTGAAACGGTGGTGGTGATCTATGCCGAAAACCGCAGTTTCAATAATCTTTATGGCCATTTCCCCGGAGCTGACGGGCTGGCGCAGGCGGAAAAATCCGGCATTGTGCAGGCCGACCGCGACGGCAAGCCACTGGCCGAACTGCCGCCGGTCTGGGGCGGGCTGACGGCCAAGGGGGTGACACCTGCCGTCACCCAGGCCCAGACCGAACATCTGCCCAATGCGCCGTTCGCCATCGATGATCCCAAGGGCTTTAATCAGTCGCTGGGCATCGCCACCCGCGACCTGTGGCACCGGTTCTATCAGAACCAGATGCAGATCAATGGCGGCCGCAACGACAAGTTCGCCGCCTGGGGTGATACGGGCGGGCTGGTGATGGGCCATTATGACGGGTCCAAACTGCCGCTCTGGCAGGTGGCGCAGCGTTACACGCTGGCCGACCATTTCTTCATGGGCGGGTTTGGCGGTTCCTTCTTCAACCATTTCCAACTGGCCTGCGCCTGCGCGCCCTATTATCCCGATGCGGATAAAAGCCCGGCCAAGGAGATGATCTCCCAGGTGGGGCCGGACGGCACCAGTCTGGTGCTGGCCGACAATTCGCCGGCATCGGCCCTGCAGGGGCCGCCGAAATTCGCCAAGGATGGCAACCTGACGCCGGATTTCTACGCCGTCAATACGATGCAGCCCCCCTATCAGCCCAGCCGCAACAAGCCGGCCCCCGGCGGCGATCCGGCCTATGCCGACCCGGCCAACCCCACCACCCTGCCGCCGCAAACGGCCGCCACCATCGGCGATCTGCTGTCGGCCAAGGGCGTCAGTTGGGCCTGGTACGCGTCGGCCTTCAATGCCACCCTGGCCGGGCAGAATGCCTCGCCCGCGCCGAATTTCCAGTTCCACCACCAGCCGTTCAACTATTTTGCCAATTACGCCCCCGGCACCAAGGCGCGGGCGGAACATCTGCGCGATGGCGGCATGGACGGGGTGGAATTCATCAAGGCCATCGATGCCGGCACGCTGCCCCAGGTCAGCTTCTACAAGCCGCAGGGCAACCTGAACGAACATGCGGGCTATGCCGATGTGATCAGCGGTGACCAGCATATTGCCGACATTGTGAAGCATCTGGAAAAGAGCCCGCAATGGAAGCACATGCTGGTCATTGTCACCTATGATGAAAATGGCGGCTTCTGGGACCATGTGGCCCCGCCCAAGGCCGACCGTTTCGGCCCCGGCACCCGCATCCCGGCGATCATCATCTCCCCCCACGCCAAGAAGGGGTTTGTCGACCATACGCAGTATGACACCACGTCCATCCTGCGTTTCATCACCAAGCGCTATGGCCTGCCGACGCTGGAGGGCATCAAGACCCGCGATGCCGCCTTGGCCGCCAATGGCGCAAAGCCGCTGGGCGACCTGACCAACGCGCTGGAACTGTAAGCAAGGGGGGCTGGCGGGGCGGTTATACGCCCCGCCAAATTCTACGTTATCGCCGGGTTGGGGCACCGTTCATCACGGCACCCGCGCCCATCAGACCGGCTTCACCAGGGCATGGCGCTTCTTGCCGGCGGACAGTTTGATCACGCCGTCATCGCCGATATGGGAGGCGTAGAGCTTGTAAGCCTCGTCCGACACGGCGGCGTCATTCACCTTTACGCCATTGCCCTTGATCAGGCGGCGTGCTTCGCCCTTGCTGGCGGACAGGCCGGTCTGCACCAGCAGGTCGGCCAGATAGGCACCGTCGGTCAACGTCCCTTGCGGGATTTCCACCGTGGGCAGGCCATCGGCCGCAGCCCCCTCCTCGAACGTGCGGCGGGCGGTTTCGGCGGCCTGTTCGGCAGCGTCGCGGCCGCGCACCAGGGCGGTGATCTCGGTCGCCAGGATCTTCTTGGCCTCGTTGATCTCCGCCCCTGCCAAGGCACCCAGGCGGGCGATTTCATCCAGCGGCAGTTCGGTGAACAGCTTCAGGAAGCGGACCACATCCGCATCTTCCGTGTTGCGCCAATACTGCCAGAAATCCAGGTTGGACAGCCGGTCCTCGTTCAGCCAGACGGCCCCGGCGGCGGTCTTGCCCATCTTGGCACCCGACGCCGTGGTCAGCAGCGGGCAGGTAAAGCCATACAGGTCGGCCTGGGCGATGCGGCGACCCAGTTCCACCCCATTGACGATATTGCCCCACTGGTCACTGCCACCGGTCTGCAGCGAACAGCCGAAACGGCGGCTCAATTCCACAAAGTCATAAGCCTGGAGGATCATGTAATTGAATTCCAGGAAGGTCAGCGGCTGTTCACGATCCAGACGCAGCTTCACCGAATCAAAGCTCAACATGCGGTTGATGGTGAAGTGGCGGCCGATATCGCGCAGGAACGGGATATATTCCAGCGTGTCCAGCCAGTCGGCATTATTCACCAGCCGGGCAGTGCCGGGGGCACCGTCGCCAAAGGTGAACATGCGGTCGAACACGCCCTTGATGCTGTCGATATTGGCGTTGATATCCTCGGTCGTCAGCAGCTTGCGGGTTTCATCGCGGCCGGACGGGTCACCGATCTTGGTGGTGCCGCCGCCCATCAGCAGGATGGGGTTGTTGCCCGTCTTGCCCAGCCAGCGCTGAATCATGGTGGGCAGCAGATGGCCGACATGCAGGCTGTCCGCCGTGGCATCATAGCCATTATAGGCCGTGACCGGACCTTCCAGGAATTTCTTGTCCAGCGCTTCCAGATCGGTGGCCTGGTGATAATAACCACGCTCCACCATCACGCGCAGGAAGTCGGATTTGATGTTCGCGGGTGCGGTGGTCGTGGTCATGATCTTTCAAACCTTGGTCTTTGATCGAAGTTCATCGCCCCTATGGGCAAGGGCGTGGTAGCACAATTGCCAGCAATGGGCACGGGGGCACGATGGCAGGGCAGGTTTTCACCGCATTGGGTCTGATGAGCGGCACGTCGATGGATGGCATCGATGCCGCCCTGATCCGCACCGATGGGCATGGGCTGGTGGAACCGCTGGGCTTTCTGTTCGCCCCCTATCGCCGGGCCTTTCGTGACCGGCTGCGCGCCGTGCTGGGCGGGGTGGGCGATGTGGCGAGTGTGGAACAGGAATTGACCGACCTGCACGCCGACGCGGTGGCCAGTGCGCTGCGCGTGCATGACCTGACCCCGGATCAGGTGGACCTGATCGGTTTTCACGGCCACACCATCCTGCACGCGCCCGATCGGCGGCATACCTGGCAGATTGGCGATGGTGCCCGGCTGGCGGCTTCCACCGGCATTGATGTGGTGTTTGATTTCCGGACGGCGGATGTGAAGGCGGGCGGCCAGGGGGCCCCGCTGGTGCCGCTGTACCATCAGGCACTGGTGGGCGATCTGGAACGACCCGTAGCCATCTTGAATATTGGCGGGGTGGCCAATGTCACCTGGCTGGGGCCGGGGGAACTGGATGTGCTGGCCTTTGATACCGGCCCCGGCAATGCGCTGGTGGATGATCTGATCCTGTCGCGCACGGGTGAACCCTATGATGATGGCGGGCAGATCGCGGCCAAGGGCAAGGTGGATATGGACCTGCTGGTCCGGCTGCTGGACCATGGTTATTTCCAGGCCCCACCGCCCAAATCGCTGGACCGCGATGCCTGGGGCCGGGCGGCCCTGACCAATCTGGATACCGCCGATGCGGCGGCCACGCTGACGGCCTTCACGGCAGAAAGCATAGTCCGGGCGCTGGACCATCTGCCCACCCCGCCGCGCCGCTGGCTGGTCTGCGGCGGGGGGCGGCGCAATGAAACCCTGATGTGGATGCTGGCCGAACGGCTGGGCGTGCCGGTATCGCCGGTGGATGGGCTGGGCTGGAACGGTGATGCGCTGGAGGCAGAGGCCTTCGCCTATCTGGCGGTGCGGTCGCGGCTGGGGCTGCCCTTGTCGCTGCCCGGCACCACGGGCGTGCCCGAACCGATGACCGGCGGGCGGTTCAGCCCGGCACTATGATATCAAGTCCCTCAGACGCCGGGCGCTGCCTCCGGCAGCTTGGCTTCACGGCGCACGAGCGCCGGGCCGGCAGTCGCCGGCCTCCCCCCCGCCTTGTCGGCGGGGTGGTATGATTTTGTTTCGGGCTTGTTACGGTCGCTTAACCGGGCGCGCTATGGATGGTACCAATTCCATCCTAAGCAAAGACCGGTGACTTCGGACGGTCCCGGTCATCCCCGGAACAGGTGGAACAGGCCCATGGTTTTTCGCAAGGCATTGCTGACGGCGGTGGCCGTCGTGGCGTTGGCCGCAACGGCGGCGCAGGGAGAAGACAAGGTGCAGGAACCGGCTTTCGCCGCATCGCAGGCGGCCAAGGACCCCTTCGTCTGGCTGGAGGAAGTGGAAGGCGCCAAGGCGCTGGACTGGGGCCGCAAGCATAACGAGGCCACCTTCGCCCGCCTGAAGAACGATCCGCGTTTCGAGCCGATCCGCGCCGAGGCGGAAAAGGTGCTGACCGCCAAGGATCGCATCGCCTATGGCAGCCTGGAAGGCGGCAAGGTCGATAATTTCTGGCAGGACCAGACCAATGTGCGCGGCGTATGGCGGCGCACCAGCCTGGACAGCTATAAATCCCAGGATACCCAATGGGACATCGTGCTGGATATCGACAAGCTGGCCAAGGAAGAGGGCAAGAACTGGGTCTATAAGGGCCATAATTGCGTCGGCGCCGATGCCACGCGCTGCCTGGTCTATCTGTCCGACGGCGGCAAGGATGCCGTCACCGTGCGGGAATTCGACGTCAAGACCAAGAGCTTCGTCAAGGACGGGTTCCAACTGCCGGAATCCAAGCAGACCATCGACTGGGCCGATGAAAACACCCTGATGGTGGCGACCAATTTCGGCCCCGACAGCATGACCGACAGCGGCTATGCCCGGCAGGTGCGCCTGTGGAAGCGCGGCACCGATCTGGCCAAGGCGCCGCTGCTGCTGGAAGTGGGCAAGCAGGATGTCTGGGCCCGGCCCTATGCCGTGCGCCGCCCCGAAGGCACCACCCTGCTGGTGCAGCGCGGGCCCGATTTCTTCACCGAGGAATGGCATCTGGTCGGTGCCGACGCCAAGACCACCAAGCTGGCTTTGCCGCTGGGCATTGAAATGCGCGGCGTGATGAATGGCGACCTGATCCTGTCGCTGCGCGATGATTGGGCCGTGGCCGGCAAGGCGCTGAAAAAGGGCGATCTGGTGGCCCTGCCGCTGGCCCAGGCAGCGGCGGGCAAGGTGACGAACGTCGATGTCATCTATTCCCCGGGTGAGACTGCCGCCATCCAGGGCGTAGCCCTGGCGCAGGATGCCATCTATATCGACCTGCTGGACAATGTGACCGGCAAGCTGCTGGCCACCCGCAAGGGCACCGGCGGCTGGCAACAGACCGCCATCGACCTGCCGGCCAATGGCAGCCTGAACATCATCTCCACCGATGCCTTCAGCACCGATGTGCTGGTCAGCTACACCAATTTCCTGCAGCCCGACACGCTGTATCTGATGGAAAAGGGCGGCAAGCCGCAGGGTATCAAGGCGCTGCCGGCCCGGTTTGACGCCGCCCCCTTTACCACCGAACAGCGCTTTGCCACCAGCAAGGATGGCACCAAGGTGCCGTACTTCATCGTGCGGCCGAAGAACCAGAAGGCGGATGGCAATAACCCCACCCTGCTGTACGGCTATGGCGGTTTCGAGATTTCGATGACCCCGTCCTACATGTCCGTGCTGGGCAAGGCCTGGCTGGAACAGGGCGGCACCTATGTGGTGGCCAATATCCGTGGCGGCGGGGAATTCGGCCCGCGCTGGCATCAGGCGGCCCTGAAGCAGAACCGCCAGCGCGCCTATGATGATTTCCAGGCCGTGGCCGAGGATCTGATCAAGACCAAGGTGACCAAGCCGGCCAAGCTGGGTATCCAGGGTGGGTCCAATGGCGGGTTGCTGACCGGCGTGACCATGACCCAACGCCCGGACCTGTTCGGGGCCGTCATCGTGGCTGTGCCGCTGCTGGACATGATGCGCTATCACACGCTGCTGGCCGGTGCCTCCTGGATGGGGGAATATGGCAACCCGGAAATCCCGGCGGAACGCGAATGGCTGTCCAGGTTCAGCCCGTACCAGAACATCAAGAAGGATGTGAAATACCCGGAAGCGCTGGTTTACACCTCCACCAAGGATGACCGCGTGCATCCGGGCCATGCCCGCAAGTTCGTGGCCAAGCTGGAAAGCCTGGGCCATCCGGTGATGTATTACGAAAACATGGAAGGCGGCCATTCGGCGGCGGCCAACCTGAAACAGCGCGCGGAAGTGACGGCCCTGCAGGTGGTCTATCTGACGCAGAAGCTGGTGGACGGAAAGTAAGGGGAAAGGCGGCTACCGAATGGGTGGCCGCCTTTTTTCCTCAAGGGGGGGGGGCCTACCGCCACGCCCCCACCAACTCCACCTCTTCCCCGCCCATGCCGCGTTTGAAGGTGGTGAAGCCGGAAGGGCTGTCGGGCAACAGGCCACCCAGGTCGAACCATTCCCGCCCCTGCGCCTTCAATTCCTGCACCGCCCGCCACAGCAACAGGTTATGCGCCCGCGCTGACCGGCCGGCCGCACTGCTCCAGCCGATCTGGTATGTGGCGGCCTTGCCATGGCCCAGCACCAGGATACCGGCCACCGGCACCCCATCCTGCATGGCGCGTAGCAGCAGGATATCGCCATCCTTATGCATCCCGGTGCGCATCCGGATGACCAGTTGCGGCGACGGCCCGCGATAGCCGCGCGCCGCCTTGTCCGCCTGATATTGTTCCAGCAGCCAGGGCAGTTGTTGCTTACCGTCGCGGTCGACCTCCACCACCAGCCCGGAACTTTCCGCCTGTTTCAGCTTGTTGCGCCAGTTGGCAGCCAAGCCCGCACGCAACGCCGCCTCTTCCTGGCGCAAATCCAGCCAGATGGTGCGATAGCCCGGTGCCTTGTCGCGCCGCCAGCCGGCCCAGCGCATCATGGCTTCCGCCTCCTCCCCCGCCGGCCATTCCGGCACCAGGGCCGGCCAGCAGAAGGGGCCGGGCCGGTATTCCTGACGCAGCAGCTTCATCACCATGGCAAAGACGGCGGGCTTGCGCGCCACGGGCAGCAGCAGCGGCCCGCGATGCAGCCGAACGATGCGGATCAGCTTGGCGATGCGTTTTTCCGTCACCACCACCAGCCCGACGGGATTATCGGCCAGCTCAATGATGCCCAGCCTTGGGCGCCAGCGCTCGGTCGTATAGAATGCCTGGGAATAGCCGAAACCCTGGGTCAGGGTGCTTTGCCCGCATTCGGCCAGCAGCCGCGACCATTCCGACAGGCGGCCGACATCCCAGACAATACGGAGGTTCGGGGTTTCCGGGGGAGGACTCGACATCGGGGCCGGTTGCATGACAGATCAAAGGGAAAGGGAGAGTGCCCCGCTTTTCCCGCCCCGTCGAGACATGGATGATGAGCAAGCAAGCCCCCTGGTGGCATCCCGATCATTTCCAGGCCAAGCGCCCGCATCTGGCGGTGCGCCAGCAGGTGTTGCGCACCGCGCGGCGCTGGTTTGAAGATCAGGGCTTTGATGAGGTGGAGACGCCGGCCCTGCAGATTTCCCCCGGTCTGGAGGTGCATCTGATGGCCTTTGCCACCGATCTGGTGGGGCCGCACCCGGAGGATCGAATCCGGCTGTATCTGCATACCAGCCCGGAATTCACCATGAAAAAGCTGCTGGCGGCGGGCGTGTCCCGGCTGTTTCAGCTTTCGCATGTCTATCGCAACGGGGAACGGTCGGGCACGCATCACCCGGAATTTTCCATGCTGGAATGGTATCGCGCCGGGGCGGGGTATCGTGACCTGATGGGCGATTGCGTGGCGCTGACCCGCGCCGCCTGTACCGCTGCCGGGCGGGACCGGCTGCGCTTCCGGGGCGAGGAGAGCGATCCGTTTGCCGCGTGGGAAGTGTTGAGCGTGGCCGATGCCTTCCAGACCTATGCCGGGATCGACCTGCTGGCCACCGCCCCTGACCCGCTGCGCCCCGACCGCGACCGGCTGGCGGCGGAGGTGACGCGCATCGGCATCCGCGTGGCGGAAAGCGACACCTGGGAAGACCTGTTCTTCCGCGTCAGCCTGGACCGGATTGAACCGCATCTGGGTTTCGGCCGGCCCACCTTCCTGACCGATTACCCGGTCTCCATGGCAGCCCTGGCCCGGCCCAAGCCCGACGATCCGCGCGTGGCGGAACGGTTTGAGCTTTATGCCTGCGGGGTGGAACTGGCCAATGCCTTTGGGGAATTGACCGACCCGGTGCTGCAGCGCCGCCGGTTTGAGGCCGACATGGCCGAGAAGGAGCGGCTTTATGGCGAACGCTACCCGATTGACGAGGATTTCCTGGCAGCACTACCGCTGATGCCCGACAGCGCTGGCATCGCGCTGGGTTTTGACCGGCTGGCCATGCTGGTGGCCGGGGCGGATAATATCGATCAGGTGCTGTGGGCACCGGTGGCGCTGCCCTGAGTGTCTGCCGGAAACTTCCCATGCTTTTCCAGTCACTTAACCGTCAGTCCCGCGCAGGCGGGAATCCAAAATCCGCGCTGTCATATGGATTCCCGCCTGCGCGGGAATGACGGTGGTAAAGAGGCGAGGAAGTTTTTGGAAAACCTCTGTAGAGAGGCGGGAAGGGGCTTCCCGCCTCCTTTCGCGGTTTACCCACCCACCCGCGTCAGGGCAAAGACCAGGGCCGATTGCGGATGCTGGCGGGGGAGCTGCAGGCCGATGCTCATCAGCATCTCGCCGGTGAATTCAGCCCCCTGCCGCAATGCTGCCACCAGGGGAGAGAGGCTTTTCACCTCGCCGGGCCAGGCCAGGCTGACCTTGTAACGGGCAGCGGCTTCCAGCCCGGCCAGACGCAGCCGGCCAGGGAAATAGCCCCCCTGCTCGCTGATCAGCATATAGCTGAACAGCGCCTGCCGCCCATCGGCGGCCACCACGCCATAGGCGACCTCGTTGGCCGGGCGGTCCAGCCGCACCAGGGTGCCACCATGGATCAGGGCGCGATGCTGCTTGTGCAGGGCGATGCCGGCGGCCAGTTCCCGGCGTTCCTCCGCCGTCAGCCCCAGCAAATCCACCTCCAGCCCCATATGGCCGAACATGGCGGTGGCAACGCGGGATGCCATGCTGACGCGCCGACCGGTGATGTGGCAGTCGGTGGGGCCGACATGGGCGCCCATCAGTTCAAACGGCAGGAAGGTGGACAGGCCGCGCTGGATGGACTGGCGGTCCAGCGCGTCATTGGTGTCGGAGGTCCAGACCCGGTCGGTCCATTCCAGCACGCCCAGATCGGCGCGACCGCCACCGGACGCACAGCTTTCCACCTCCACCCCCGGATGGGCGGCGCGCACCCGTGCCAGCAGCCGGTATAGACCGCGCACATGCGCATGGGCCGCCGCAGCGCCATCGGCGCCGCCAGGATGGCTGAGATCGCGGTTCATGTCCCATTTCAGATAGGAGATGGGATATTCCCGCAGCAGCGCGTCGATCCGTTCGAACAGGTAATCCTGCACATCGTCACGGCTGGCATCCAGCACCAGCTGGTTACGGAACACCAGTTGCGGCGCGGGCGGCGTGCCCAGCACCCAGTCAGGATGGGCGCGGAACAGGTCGCTGTCCGGGTTCACCATTTCCGGTTCCACCCACAGGCCGAATTCCATGCCGCGTTCCAGCACGCGGGCGGCCAGCGGGTGCAGTCCGTCGGGATAGATGCTGCGATCGACAAACCAGTCGCCCAGCCCCGCCTTGTCATCCCGCCGGCCATTGAACCAGCCATCATCCAGCACATAGCGTTCCACCCCCATATCGGCGGCGGCATCGGCCAGTTGCAGCAGGCGGGCGGGGTCATGCTTGAAATAGACGGCTTCCCAGGTGTTGTAATGCACCGGGCGCGGCTTGGCGCGCAGGCGGCGATGCTGCGGCCGGGCGCGGATATGGGCATGGAAAGCGCTGCTCAACCCGTTGCGCCCGCTGCCGCTCCAGGCAGCATAAAGCGTGGGGGTGCGATAGGCGGCACCCGGTGCCAGCCGCATTTCACCCGGCATGAACAGTTCGCCCATCTGCACAGAGGCGCGGCCATCGGACAGGGTTTCGGCATGGGTGGCGTGGTTGCCGCTCCACCCCAAATGCCAGCCGAACACCTCCCCCGCCTGCTCCCGCGCGCCGGCTTCCTGGGCCAGCAGGGCCGGGAAGGCATCGTGGGAGGTGCGGCCGCGCCGGTTCTCCCGGCTCAAGGCGCCCAGCGCCCGCGGCAGGGTGCGCATCTGGAATTCACCGGACCAGCGCCCCTCAAACGACACCCATTCCGCCATCTCCGGCGGCAGCGGCAGCACCGGGGCGGCGCACCAGTCAACCACCAGTTCATCGCTGCCCAGGTTGCGCACCTGGGTCCAGCCGGTCAGCACCCCGCCATCGGGGCGCAGGGCCAGATGGTGCAGCAGTTCGATGCCGTTGGCGGCATCGACGGACCGGATTTCCACGCTGCCATCGCCGCCCGTGCGCACATCTTCAATGGCGGTATAGGTCGCCCAGCGGCGCCCGCCCGCCCCATGGGCCTGCAGACCGGGGCGACCGGGGAAGCCCTGGCCGGCCAGCGGCGTCAGCGCCAGGGGGGCGGCCACCAGCGGGGAACAGGGCGCATCCTCCCGGGCGGCGGCAAGCGCCAGCATTTCCGGGCTGGTGGCGGCACCCAGCTTGGGCCCCCAATGCAGCACGGCGGGCGACGGCCCCCGGCAATCGATGACCAGTGAACAGGCGGCCCCATCCAGGCGGACAAAGGCGGGAATGGCAGACATGGGGTGTTTCCTCGAAATGCGGGCGCCGCCTCCGGGACCAGTCCACGGGCGGCGCCGTTCGGGCGAGTTGGCGATTGACGCCCCTTAATTATAGTATAAATATGGCGTCAAACAAAAGGGGGTCTGTGCAACCGATCGCACGGCACGCCCATAGGGGGAAAATACCATGCTCGGCGTTTGTTATTACCCGGAACATTGGCCGGAATCCTGGTGGCGTGACGATGCCCGCCGGATGAAGGATCTGGGCCTCACCTATGTACGTATCGGCGAATTCGCCTGGTCGCGGTTTGAGCCCGATCCCGGCCGCTATGATTTCGACTGGTTCGACCGGGCGCTGGATGTGCTGGGCGGGGCCGGGTTGAAGGTGGTGGCCTGCACGCCGACGGCCACGCCGCCGAAATGGCTGGTGGACAAGTATCCGGACATTCTGCCCGTCGATCCGCATACCGGCACCGTGCGCGGCTTCGGCTCCCGCCGGCATTATGATTTTTCCTCTGAAACCTATCTGCGCGAATCCAACCGGATCACGCTGGCCCTGGCGGAACGGTACGGCAAGCATGATGCCGTGGCCGGCTGGCAGACGGATAATGAAATCTCCTGCCACAAGACCACGCTGTCGATCTCCGAAAGCGCCAAGCTGGCCTTCCGCCGCTGGTGCAAGGATCGCTATGGCGATATCGCCACGCTGAACGCGGCCTGGGGCAATATCTTCTGGTCGATGGAATATCGCTCCTTCGACGAAATCGATTGCCCCTTCCTGGCGGTGACGGAGACCAGCCCGGCCCACCGGATGGCGTTCTTCCGCTTTTCGTCGGATCAGGTGGCCCGGTTCCATCAGGCGCAGGTCGATATCCTGCGCGCCCACAGCCCCGGCCGCTTCATCACCCATAATTTCATCCCCATGAATGAGACGGGGGTGGATAATTACAAACTGGCGGAATCGCTGGATTTCGCCAGCTATGACAATTATCCGCTCGGCCGTACCGACCTGTGGATGGCCGACCGCCCGGCGTCGGATTTCCAGCGCTATATGCGCACCGGCCACCCGGATTTCGGCAGTTTCTTCTTTGACCAGACGCGCAGCCTGGCCGGCGGCAAGTTCTGGATCATGGAACAGCAGCCGGGTCCGGTGAACTGGGCCGGGCACAATCCGCGCCCGCTGCCCGGCATGGTGCGCCTGTGGACGCTGGAAGCCTTCGCCCACGGGGCGGAAGTGGTCAGCTATTTCCGCTGGCGGCAGGCCCCGTTCGCCCAGGAACAGATGCACGCCGGCCTGCTGCGCCCCGACTGTACGGAGGCCGAAGCCTTCCCGCAGGTGCAGCAGGTGGTGCGCGAACTGGCCGCCCTGGATCTGGCCCCCGCCCCGGTGGCCAAGGCCCGCGTCGCCATCATCGCCGACCAGGAAGCGCAATGGCTGGGTGAGATCGAACGTCAGGGCAATTCCTATAACCATACCAAGGTGTCGCTGGCCTGGTACATGGCCGCGCGCGCCCTGGGCCTGGATGTGGATTTCATCCCCCCGCATGGCGACCCCAGCGGTTATGACCTGATCCTGGCCCCCGGCCTGGCCATGCCGACGGCGGCCCAGGTGAAGCGGCTGGCCGACAGCGGTGCCACCCTGGTCTTTGCGCCGCGCTGCGGGGCGAAGAAGCCGGACGTCACCATGCCGGAAGGCCTGCCGCCGGGTGAGTTGCGCCAGTTGCTGCCCATCCGCGTGGTGAATGTGGAAACCACCCGGCCGGACTGCCCGGATACATTGATCTGGGGCAACAAGACCTATGAAAGCCGCACATGGCGTGAGCAGTTGGAGGTGGGCGACGGTGCAGAGGTACTGGCCCGTTTCGATAATGGCGATGCAGCCTTGGTCCGCAAGGACAAGGCGCTGTATCTGGCCAGCATCGTCGGCGAAGACCTGCTGACCGACCTGTTTGAAAGCCTGTGCGGGGAACGCGGCATCGCCACCGTGCGGGTGCCACCGGACATGCGCCTGCGGCGGCGCGGTAACATAATGTTTTCATTCAACTATGCTAGTGAGGCGCAGCCCGCCCCGGCACCTGCGGGGGCGGTATTCGTCCTCGGCGGGCCGATGGTCGGCCCGCGTGATGTCTCCGTCTGGAAGGTGTGACATGGCCAAGCGCCAGTTTGCATTCCTGGCGCTGGCTTTGGTGGTTGGGACGGGGGCCGGGTATTTCCTGGCTCCCAAACCCGCAGCCCCCCTGGCCCCGCCCTTTACCAATGCCGCCGCCCTGTCCGATGCCCCAGCCCTGGCGGCCCGTGGGCCGTATAAGGTGGGCACCACCAATCTGCGCTTCACCCATAAGGACCAGCCGGACCTGATGGGCATCAATCCGGTGACGGGGAACATCCCCGCCAAGGATCGCGCCCTGGACATGATCGCCTGGTACCCCGCCAGCCTGAAGGCAGGCGAGGCAGAAAAGGCCAGCTACAGCTTCACCACCCCGCGCAGCCCGGTGATTCCGGCGGAAAGCCTGCCGGCCACGATGATGGCGGACGGGCACGCGGCGCGCGATGCCAGCCCTGACCGCACGGGCGGGCCCTATCCGCTGATCGTGTTCAGCCATGGTTTCCGCAATTTCGCGGCGGGCTTTGCCCAGACGATGGAGAACATCGCCTCTAAGGGCTATGTGGTCGTCGCCATCGAACATCGTGACGCCGAACCATCGGCCACCAGCCCCATGGCGCTGGTGTTCGGCAATACGGTGGTGACCCGTGCCGCCGATCAGCGTTTTGTCATCGCTGAACTGACGGCGCGGGCCACGGCCAGCGATAACCCGCTGGCCGGTCTCTATGACCCCGCCCGCATCGGCCTGATGGGCTATTCCATGGGCGGGTTCGGCGCGCTGATCACCATGGGCGCCGGCTTTGATGCACAGGGGCCGCTTTATCCGCAGATACCGGGCAACCTGCTGGCGGGTGAGGTGGCGGGGGCGGAGCCCTTGCGCACCGGCGTGCCGGCGGGCGTGAAGGCGATGGTCGGCTTTGCCCCCTGGGGGGCCGGCGATGCCCTGCGCGTCTGGTCACCCGAAGGGCTGGCGGCGGTGAAGGTGCCCAGCCTGCTGATCGTGGGTGACCAGGATGATGTGTCGGGCTTTGATGGCGGGGTTCACCGCATCTTTGACCAGATGACGGGCAGCGACCGCCGGATGCTGGTCTATCAAGGTGCCCGCCACAATATCGCCGGCGACGGCACGCCGCCGCAACTGGCGCATTATTTCTCCTTCGTGGAGCGCTATGACGAGCCGGTATGGCGGCGCGACCGCATCCTGTCCGTCAATGTGCATTTCGTCACCGCCTTTCTGGACGCCACCCTGAAGGGCAAGGCGGACAGTGCGGCCTATCTGAACGTGCCCACGGTGAAGGCCGCTGACGGGAAATGGCCCGACGACAAGGCCCCCAGCAGTGCCGATTACTGGCCGGGTTTCCAGCGCCGCTGGGCGCTGGGTCTGGAACTGTATCACAAATCCGCCGGGCAATAACCGGCGACGGAACAAAAGGATCGGGAGGATATGGAATTACCCTTGCTGCAAGTCGGCATTGCCGCGGCCCTGACGGCCCTGGTTGCCGGCGGGACCGTATGGAAATGCCGCCGGGCCAAGATCCACAGCAGCGACGGCAACCAGGAATTCTTCCTGGCCGGCCGTGGCCTGAGCTGGTTCTTCATCGCCGGATCGATCACCATCACCAACCTGTCGGCCGAACAGTTGGTGGGCATGAACGGCAACCAGATGGCCCTGCTGGCTTGGTGGGAGCTGGCGGCGGTGGTCGGCCTGTCGATCCTGGCCCTGGTCTTCCTCCCGATCTATTACCGGTATAATTGCACCACCACCACCGAACTGCTGGAAAAAAAGTACAATAACAAATCGATCCGCAGCACAATCGGCGGCCTGTTCATGCTGGGCAATATTCTGATCTACATGCCCATCATGCTGTACAGCAGCTCGCTGTTCCTGAAATCCATGTTCGGATTGCAGGTGCCGATCCTGTTGATCGCCACAATCCTGGCCATTGCAGGATCGGCCTTCGCCATTCTGGGCGGCCTGCGCGCCGTGGCGGTGGCCGACACCTATTCCGGTGTGCTGCTGCTGTCCATGGGTACGCTGGTGGTGTTCCTGGCACTGGCTGCCATCGGTTGGGATTTTTCCGGCATTCCGCCGGAACGCCTGTCGATGATCGGCGGCAATGACAGCCCGATCCCGTGGCATACGCTGCTGACCGGCATGGTGTTCATCCAGATTTACTATTGGTCCACCAACCAGACCATCACCCAGCGCGCCATGGCCGCCCCCACCCTGCGCGAAGCGCAGAAGGGCGTGCTGGCCGCCGCTGCCGTGCGGCTGGCGATCATCCCGCCGATGGTGGTGATCCCCGGTATCGTCTCCTACAAGCTTTATGGTCATATCGGTGACCATGCCTATGGCCAGATCGCCGGGGCCTTGCTGCCGGAATATCTGACCGGCATCTTCGCCGCCGCCCTGGTGACGGCCATGCTGGCGCATTTTGCCTCCGTGCTGAACAGCACGGCCGCCCTTTACGTCTGCGACCTGCATGAAAAATACATCAATCCCCGCCCGGCCAATGTGCCGGTGCTGAGCGGGGTAGCCAGCGCCATTTTCGTGCTGATCGCCGTGGCCCTGGTGCCGGTCTATACCGACGCGCAGAGCATTATCAATCTGGTGCAGCAGTTGAATGGCCTGTTGTCGATGCCGATCCTGTCGGCCTTCATTGTCGGCCTGCTGTTCCGCAATGTCGATGCCCGCGCCGCCATCCTGGCGGTGGTGTTCGGCGTTTGCCTGTACGCCTATTTCAGCTTCGTCTGGGTGCCGCTGCACTATATCCACATGATGTTCATCACGCTCTGGGTGACGGTGGCCTTCTCCCTCACCGTCAATCGGTTCGTGTTCGGCAGGAAGGCGACGTTCATCCTGTCTGGCCGTGGCAAGGAAGTAGCCAGTGCCGCCGTACAGGCAAACGGGTCGTGATCGGGTAAAATATCGGCAGTAAAAAAGGCGCCACCCCAGCGGGCGGCGCCTTTTTCTTTGTCATTCCAGGCTTTACAAAATACGCACCGCCCCTTCCAGGCCATATTGCTGGCCGGGCTGCACCCGGAACAGCACGGCGATCTTCTGCTTGCCCGTGGCCGGTGGCAGGTCCAGCGACAAGGGTGCCGCTGCCACCTCAGCCCGCCCGCCGATCCGGCGGCCATTGGCGAACACCTCCACCGCCCCCGTCACCTTGTCGAACACCAGCGTGCCGCCCGCCTTCTGGATGCCGGCATAGGGCTCGATGGTGATGGCGCACATGACATAGACCTCCCGATCCGGTGCCGGCAGCAGGCTGCCGCTGCGATAGGGCGACCAGGAATTCATGTCATTGTCTGCCAACCCCGCCGTCGGGTCCAAGGGCGTGGCCGACCAGGGTGAAACGCGCCAGCGGCCCAGCGTGAAGATATTGCGCTCAAACACCGGCTGATAGGCCGGCCCCAGATCGGGTTTGATCTCAATGCTCAACCTGGCCGGTTTCAACCCATCCGCCTCGGCGGACAGGCGCAGCGTGCCGGATGTGCCCGCATTACTCTGCACAATCACCTGCGCCAACCCGTTGAAGGCCGACCGGCGGTCGCCCTTTTCCGGTTCGATGGAATTGGGGTCGCCATTACCCAGGCCGATGATCCGGCCCTCTTCGACGGCAAAGCGGATCATCGGCTTGGCATCGGGCACCACCCGCCCGGCCCCATCCACCACTTCCACCCGGATCGGTTGGGCGTCAATCCCATTACCGGCCAGTTGCGGGCGGTCGGCCACCAGCCGCAGCGCCTTAGCCGGGCCGGTGGTTTCCACCACTGCCTTGGCCACCTGCCGCCCGCCGGTAAAGCCCAGCGCCTCCAGCTTGCCCGGCTGATAGGGTACCTGGAACCAATTCATCTCCAGCCGGTCGCCCTTCTGCCGGCCCAGGCTCTTGCCATTCAGGCGCAGTTCCACCTCTTCCACATTGCTCATCACCATGACACGGATGGGCTGCCCCTCCTGCCCCGGCCAGTTCCAATGCGGCGCAATGGCCAGCACCGGGCGGTCATCCACCCATTGCGCCTGATGGATATGGAAGGCCGTCTTTTCAAACCCGCACAGATCCATGATGCCAAAGAAGGAACTGTTGGACGGCCAAGTGTGGGGCGTCGGCTCCCCATGATAATCAAACCCGGTCCAGACAAAGCCGCCGGCCACGAAATTGCGGGTGGCGATTTCCTTCCACGCCTTGCGGTGGGTGGCGCCCCAGGGGGCCGCCTCATCATCATAGGAACTGGCGATATGGCGTTCCTTGTCGGTGATGAATTCGCCGCGCGTGGAAAAGGCCGACGTATCCTCCGACGACAACATCGGCTTGGTCGGATTGGCCTTGTGGAAGGCATCATAATCCTTGGGCTGATAATTGAAGCCCACCACATCCACCGCCTGGGAGACATTGATCTTGGTGAACAGGCCGCCATTCATGGCCGCCGTCACCGGGCGCGTCGGGTCCAACTCGCGCACGACATCGGCCATGCGCAGCACCATTTCATAGCCCGCCTCCGTCCCCTGCATCGGCTCTTCATTGAACACCGACCAGAGGATGATGCTGGGATGGTTGCGGTGGGCCCGCACCAGCCATTCCAACTGCGCCATCTGGTCGGGTGAGGGATTGAAACAGCGGTTTTCATCCATCACCAGCAGGCCCAGCCGATCGCATAGCCGGTAAAAGGCCGGGTCTTGCGCATTATGCGAACAGCGGATGGCATTGCAGCCCAGTTCCTTCAACCGCCGCAGCCGGAATTCCAGCAACCCATAGGGAATGGCCGTGCCGACGCCGGCATGGTCCTGATGAATGCAGACACCCTTCAGCTTCACCGGCCGGTCATTGAGGAAGAAACCCTTCTCCGCGTCAAAACGCTGGGTGCGGAAACCGATTTCCGTCTCCACCTCATCCGTCAGCGCGCCATTTTCCCACAGTCGGGTGGTAACGGTGTAAAGGGCGGGCTGCTCCAGGCTCCAAAGCTGGGGGCTGGCCAGTTGCATCGGGGCGGACAGGGTGAGGCTGTCAAAATCGGTGATGCTGCCCGTCGCCTCCGACCGGGCGACGATTTTGCCGTCCGGCCCGGTCAGTTCGGCCGTCAACCGCACCGGCATGGTGCGCTTGGCGCTGGAATTGACCTGGACGGTCAACGGTATGGTCCAGCCATCGCCCTGCTTCACCGGATGGGCGGAAACGCCATCGGTGGCGATATGCACCGGCGCCCGCTTGACGATGCGGACATTGCGGTAAATGCCCCCGCCCTCATACCACCAGCCCTCCATGGACTGCGCATCCACCCGCACCACCAGCGAGTTGCCGGCATTGCCATAGGTGATGAAGGGCGTCAGATCGATATTGACGGCGCTATAGCCGCTCCAGCTACGGCGCACCAGGGTGCCGTTGAACCAGATGGTGGCATAGGTGGAAATGCCATCCAGTTGCAGTTCAATATGCCGGCCCCGGTCGCTCTCATCAAAGCGCAGGGTGGTGCGGTACCAGGCATAGCCACGCGGGCGATAGCCTTGGGAGACATTGGCCTTTTCACTGTGCCGCTGGAAGCTGACAAAATCATGCGGCAGTTCCACGGCCGCCCAACCGGTATCATCATAGGCCGGCGACGCCGCCCCGAAGGAGATGCCGGCCTTGGCATTCTCATAGGTTTCTTCGTGGCTCAGCAGTTCGGGGAACGGAATATCGCCTTCATGGAAACGCCAACCCCGGTTCAACGACAGAACCTGTCGCGGGCCAGCATCCACAGCATCGGCACGGGTCAACCCGGCCGCTGCCGCCGGACGGGCACCAAAGGACAATAAGCCGGAAAGCGGCGCGTAGGCAAAGGCCGCACCGGTACCCAGCAGGAAATGACGGCGATGCATGTTCCCTCCATTTTGTCTGCTTTATATTTGTCATATAAATTAGACTGAAACAGGCTTTCCATGCAACGCCGTTGGCTTGCTAATGTAATAGCGGGGGTGCCATTACATAGACAATTTTGTCGGAAGCCCCCGCCCCCGTCACTCCACCCGCAGCGCGTTGGTCACCGGTTCCTTGATGCTGTCATACCAGGCGCCATAGGTGGGGTTGGGAATGACGATCCAGCGGGTTTCCCACAGGGATTTATAGCGGGCGGCGATGGCGGCCCGTTCATCGGGGCCCTGCTGGCGGGTGACGGTCAGCATATCGCTCAACTGATCGCCAAAGGACATGACGATCCGGTTGGTCTTCGCCACTTCCTGGCGGCGGCTGGCCTTGTCGCTGGGCCAGCCATTCTGGCCCTTCAACATCAGGTCAGCCGGCGCCACATCGCCAAAACCAGCCGTTTTCAGGTTGACCAACGTATCGGCGTGCTGCGGGCAGGCGTCACCGGTGTTGGCCGGGCGCGGCTTGCATTCCCGGTTGGTGATGAAGACGACCCGCACCTTGTTGCGGCGCAATTCCGCCACGAAATCCACGGCACCCGGCATCGGTGTAGCGCGGCGTTCACCGACCCATTGGTCCCAGGTGGCCAGATTGAAATCACGCTCGCCCTTCAGGATGGCGCGGGCCATGTGGGGGCTGTTGTCCAGCACCGTCTCATCCACATCGAAAATGGCGGCCGGCGGCTTGCCGGCCCCGCCATCGGCCTGTTCCAGCGCCGCCGAGCCGGGCGCGGACAGGGCCGCCGGCAGCTTGATCTTCGCCAGGGCGTAGGATTGTTCAGACAGGCGCTTGAATTCTTCCGACCGCTGCATGAACAGGGTGGCGATCAGGCGCGGATCATCCAGCGGGCCGGGGGCCGCCTGGGCCAGGGGCGGCGGCGGGGCCGGAACGCGCGCATGGTCATTCACATGGATGGAACAGGCGGAGAGCGCCACAGCAGCACTCGCCAGGGTCAGCAGGGTGATGGATCGCATTTTATGACACTTTGGTGACATTGTTGCCTGTCCGCACAATGCCCAGCACTCCCGCCCCTGTCCACCCGCTATCCGACCTGAAGCAGATCGCTGAACGCCTGCACCGCACGGGTGCGGTAGCGTTCCCGATGCTGGATCAGGCTGAACCGCCGGGCCGGCAGGCTGGGGCCGACGGCGGCCAGCCTGCCGGCCGCGATCAGCGGCGCCACCACATGCACCGATAGCGCTGCCGCCCCGGCACCCGCCTGCACCGCCGCACAAACCGCCTCATTCGAGGGCAGTTCCAGCGCCACCGTCAGCCGTTCCAGCGTCAGCCCCAGCCGGGGCAAGGCGGCGGTAAAGGCGGCACGGGTGCCGGAACCGGGTTCGCGCATCACCCAGGCGGTGCTGGCGGGGTCGAACGCGATCCCCGCCACATGCGGCCCGACCCAGGGGTGACCGGGGGCGACCACAATGGTCAACCGGTCATCCGCCACCGGCGTCACTTGCAAGGCCACATCATCCACCTCCCCTTCCACCACGCCCAGTTCGGCCTTGCCCTCCAGCACCCAATGGGCCACCGCATCGGTATTGCCCACCGCCAGATGCGGCGCCACGCCGGGATAAAGCTGGCGGAACCGCACCAGATATCGCGGCAGCCAATAGGAGGCCACCGTCTGGCTGGCCCCGATGGACAGGCTGCCACTTCGCAAGCCGGCGAGATCGGCCAGCACCTGTTCGGCTGCCTGCACCCGCGCCAGCACGCCCGCCGCCTCCCCCTGAAAGGCGCGACCCGCCGGGGTCAGTTCCACCCGACGCCCCACCCGGTGCAGCAAGGTCACCCCGTGCCGTTCCTCCAGCGCGCGGATGGCGGCACTGACGGCGGATTGCGTCAGATGCAGCGCCTCGGCCGCACGGGTTACATGCTCCCGCTCCGCCACCGCCAGGAAGATGCGCAATTGTTCCAGGGTCATGGATTAGCCAATCGTTCGATTTTATCGATCATATCAAGAAATATCATTCGTTGGATTGCTTAAAAACAGAGGTGCAGGCTGGAGACAGGAAAACGAGCCCCGGTCCCGTGCCATGCTGACCCTATCCGCCCGCCCCCTGCCCTTGCCCAGCCTGCCCGGCATGGGTGCCGCTGCCGCCGTGGCGCTGGCGGCCCTGGGCCTGCATCATTGGTTGCCGCTGGATGGCTTGATCCTGGCCATCCTGATCGGGGCCGGCATCCGCAGCGTGAGGCCGCAGATGGGTGGGCTGGAAGCCGGCATCCACATGGCGGCGAAACGGCCCCTGGAACTGGCGGTGCTGCTGCTGGGGGCCACGCTGGACAGCCGCGCCATGCTGGCCGCCGGGCCGCTGCTGCTGGGCGGCATCGCCCTGCTGGTGGGGCTGTCGCTGCTGATCGGCTATGGCATCGGGCGGGGCTGCGGACTGGGGCACCGGCTGGCCCTGCTGGTGGCCTGCGGCAATTCCATCTGCGGCAACAGCGCCATCGCTGCCGCTGCCCCCGTGGTTGCCGCCTCTGAACAGGAGGTGGCGACGGCATTGACCTTCACCGCCCTGCTGGGCATCGGGGCGGTCTTGCTGCTGCCGCTGGCGCTGCTTCTGCCGGGGATGGGGGAATTGCGTTATGGCGTGCTGGCGGGGCTGACCGTCTATGCCGTGCCACAGGTGGCCGCCGCCACGGCACTGACCGGCCCGCTCAGCCTGCATATGGCCACCCTGGTCAAGTTGGCGCGGGTGGTGATGCTGGGGCCGGTCAGCCTGGGCCTGACGCTGCTGCATCGCCGCCACAACCTGCCCAGCCAGGGCCGCCCGGCGCTGCTGCCCTGGTTCATCATCGGCTTCGCCGCCCTGGCCGGGCTGCGCGCCGCCGGTCTGGTGCCGGAGGGGCTGGCCGCCCCGTTGGGCGAAGGTGCGCACCTGCTGACCCTGTGGGCCATGGCAGCGCTGGGGCTTTCCATCAACCTGCGGGGTCTGGCCCAGGGCGGCGGCCGGGTACTGGCCGCCGCATCCCTGTCATTACTGGCGCTGGTGGGGCTGGCCCTGGGCCTGATCTGGCTCGTGCAGCCCTGACCCCGCGCCCCTTTATCAAATCGCCTTGCTGTGTCGCCCGCCCTCCGGGTCCAGATGGGCGTCGAACAGGGCAGCCACGCTGCGCACCAGGGGGCGGGCGCTTTCCGGCACGCTGATCCGGTGGCCATGCAGTTCCGCCACCCCATCGGCCAGCAGCGCCGATAGGGCCGGCCCCTCCGGCATGATGCTGTCCGGGTGCAGCCCATGTTCCGCCGCCAGTTCCGCCAGATCGACGCTGAAATGGCACATCAGCCGTTCGATCAGGGCCGCCCGCATCCGGTCATCCAGGGTCATCCGATATCCGCGCGCCACCGCCAGCCCGGTATCCTCCACCGATTTCATATAGGCCGGCACCGGCAGCACATTGGCGACATAGCCCTGCGGCAGCCGCCCGATGGCCGACGCACCAAAACCCAGCAGCGCATCGGCCGCATCGGTAGTGTAGCCCTGGAAATTGCGCCGCAAGGTGCCATTGGCGGCGGCCAGCGCGATGGGATCATCCGGCTTGGCGAAATGGTCCAAGCCGATACGGACATAGCCCTCATCCAGCAAGGTCTGCTCAATGGCCAGATTCTGCGCCATGCGCGCTTCCGCATCGGGCAGATCCGCCTCGTTGATACGGGCCTGATGCGCCTTGAAACCGGGCATATGGGCATAGCCGAAAATGGACAACCGGTCAGGCGACAGGGCCACCGCCTGGCGCACCGTATCAACGCAACTCGCCACCGTCTGACGCGGCAGACCATAGATCAGGTCCAGGTTGATGGCCTGGATGCCGGCCCCCCGCAGCCCCTGCACCGCCGCGCGGGTCAGCCCCGGCGGCTGGATACGGTTGATGGCCGCCTGTACCGCCGGATCAAAGCTCTGCACCCCCAGGGAGGCGCGGGTGAAGCCGGTATCGCCCAACGCCTGGATCATCTCCGGCAGCAAGGTACGCGGGTCGATCTCCACCGCCAGTTCGGCATCGGGTGCAATATTGAACCGCGTGCGCATCTCCGCCATCAGCGACCGCATGGCGTCGGCCGGCATCAAGGTCGGGGTGCCGCCGCCAAAATGCACATGCCGCACCGACGGCCCGCCCTGTTCGCCCTGCGGCAGCAGGGCGGCCACGGTGCGCATCTCCGTCGTCATTGCCGCCAGATAGGCCCAGACGGGATCTTCATGGCGGACGACGCTGGTATGGCAGCCGCAATACCAGCACATGGTCCGGCAGAAGGGCACATGCAGGTAAAGCGACAGGGTGGACGTCGTGTCCAGCCGTCGCAACCAACCGCGATAGGTCTCCGACGTCACCGAGGGGGCGAAATGCGGGGAGGCCGGGTAGGAGGTGTACCGGGGAACCCGCTGGTGACGATATTTGGCGACGAGATCGGGATGCATGATGGGCCCTGACAGCGAGGGAACGATTGTGGCCGTACCATGCGCCCGCCGACATATCCGCGCTTTGATCCAGCGCAATCGCCATCCAAAACCAAGCCCCCTTGCGCCCGCCGTGCGGTTCTGCGACACCAGCGCCATGCCTGACCTGTCCCATGAAATCCGCCTCGGCCATGCCGAGACCTTCCCCGTCTGCGGCGTTGACGAAGCCGGGCGCGGCCCGCTGGCCGGCCCCGTGGTTGCCGCCGCCGTGCTGCTGCCCTGTGGCGGCGGCATCCCGGACTGGTGCGCCGGCATCGATGACAGCAAGGTGGTGAAGCAGGCCAAGCGCGAAGCCCTGTTCGCGCTGATCTGCCAGAACGCCCCCTATGGCGTCGGCATCGCCAGCGTGGCGGAAATTGATGAGATCAATATTCTGCAAGCCACCTTCCTGGCCATGCGCCGCGCCGTGGAGGGTTTGGCGCAAATGACCGGCAAAATGCCGGCAATGGCGCTGGTGGATGGCAATCAGCGCCCACCCCTGCCCTGTGCCGTGCAAACATTGGTGGACGGGGATGCATTATCGCTGTCCATCGCCGCCGCCTCCATCATCGCCAAGGTGACGCGGGACAAGATGATGGGGCAGTTGGCGCTGGAATACCCCGGATATGGTTGGGAACGGAACCAAGGTTACGGAACAGCCCAGCATCGCGCGGCCATTAAAACACTGGGTGCGACCCCCCATCACCGCCGTTCTTTTGCACCTGTTTCCCAACAATTGGCCTTAACTCTCTGACTCTTCTGACTCTTCAGAAAAATTCCAGTTGACGGCGACTCGGGGCCGAATCATTGTCGGCGAAAATGAACTCCCGATTCGGCGGCAAATACCATGCGTGAAACCCTGACAACCAACCGGATTCTTGTCGGCGACTGTGTGCAGTTGATGCGGGACATGCCCGCCGGCTCCGTCGATATGGTTTTTGCCGATCCGCCTTATAACCTGCAACTGAATGGTGATCTGCTGCGCCCCAACCACACCCGTGTGGATGGGGTGGATGAGGAGTGGGACCGGTTCCAGGATTTTGAAACCTATGACCGTTTTACCCGCGACTGGCTGTCGGCCGCCCGGCACACGCTGAAGGATGATGGCACCCTCTGGGTGATCGGCAGCTATCACAATATTTTCCGGGTCGGCAGCATTCTGCAGGATCTGGGTTTCTGGGTACTGAACGACATTATCTGGCGCAAATCCAACCCGATGCCCAATTTCAAGGGCCGCCGTTTCGCCAATGCCCATGAAACCATGATCTGGGCGTCCAAATCCAAGGACAGCAAATATTACTTCGCCTATGAGGCGATGAAGGCGCTGAACGAGGATTTGCAGATGCGCAGCGACTGGACGCTGCCGCTCTGCACCGGGTCGGAACGGCTGCGCGACGAGACGGGGCAGAAGGCGCACCCGACGCAGAAGCCGGAATCCCTGCTGTTCCGCGTGCTGATGGCCTCCACCAAGGTGGATGATGTGGTGCTGGACCCGTTCTTCGGCACCGGCACCACCGGGGCCGTGGCCAAGCGCCTGCGCCGCCGCTGGATCGGGCTGGAGCGGGAGCATAATTATGCCCGCCTCGCCAACCAGCGCATTGCGGCGGTGGAGGAAGTGGCCGAGCCGGAGTTGCTGGAAGTCACCTCCAAGCGCACACAGCCGCGCGTGCCGTTCGGCAACCTGATCGAACGCGGCTATCTGAAGCCCGGCACCATGCTGTTCGACAATCGCCGCCGCCATATCGCCAAGGTGCGCGCCGACGGCACCCTGGTCGCCCAGAACCATCTGGGCGAACATAAGGGTTCCATCCACAAGGTGGGTGCCGCCATGCAGGGCCTGCCCGCCTGCAATGGCTGGACCTTCTGGCATTTCCAGAAGGAAGGCTCGCTGGCCCCCATCGATGTGCTGCGCCAGCAGGTGATCAGCGAAAAGCATTGAGGGTTCGGGGGTAGGCCGAACAAGCGGCCCCCCCCTGTTCACACCAGCGGCAGCGGCGCGGCGTCGCGCAAAATCGCCTCTGTCTCTGGCGTATAGGTCTGGCCCGGCCCATGCAGCACCAGACCGGGCAGCAGGCGCAGGGGTGATTTCCGGTCGCGTCGACCCTGCACAATCACCCGTTTCGCGGCCACGCCGGCACGGGGCCAGAGCGGCAGCACGGCGATATCGCCGAACCGTCCTTCCATCAGCGCCAGCAGGCTGGCCAGCCGAACGGCTGGAAAAATCACCGTCAGGCTGCCGCCACTTTTCAACAGGCGCAACGCCGCCTGGATAAAGCCAGCCAGATCGCCCGCCCCCTCCCCATGGCTGGTGGCCTTGCCGGCGACGGGGGAGGCGCTGTGCCGCCCGGCCTCCCAGAAGGGCGGGTTGGTCATCACATGATCGAAACTGTTGGGCACCAGCCCGGCAGCGGCAATATCCGCCACATCGCCCGGCACCACGTGCGCCCGGTCGGCCCAGCCGCCGGCCGCAATGCCAGCCCCGGCCCAGCGCACCGCGTCGGCCTGGATTTCCAGCCCGGTCAGCCCCACCTCGGGGCAGCGCGCTGCCAGACACAATAACGCCGCCCCAGCCCCGCAGCCCAGGTCCAGCACCTGCTGCCCCGGTTCGGCCGGCACAGCCGCCGCCAGCAGCACCGGATCAATGGCGGCGCGATAGCCCTTTTCCGGCAGATAGAGCCGCACCCGACCGCCCAGCAGGGCGACGGGAGCGGCATCCGGCACACCTATATATATGTCACCCCCGATCACGGTCAGCCTTCCACCCCGGCCAGCCCGGCGGCGCGCAGCAAGTCGCGCGCTTCGGACGCATCCTCATCCGCGACACAAAGCCGCCGGGGGATGGCCCCGATGGAGCCTTCCAGGGCGGCGGTATGCTGGTCCAGCAGCACACAGGCGATATCCGAATCAGCCAGCAACGCCTGGGCAAAAGCCAGGGCCACCGGGTCGTTGCTGCGCAAGATGATGTCCATTCCCTCTCCATCCGATCCGGCCCGACAGCCCCCAGCCACAGTTTCAGGGCGGTCATGCCCATTCATGGCACGCGCGGGCCTTGACCCTGCGGTCTCCCCCGCTATGCTCCCCTGCCATCAGGGGTCCGTCAATCGCGGGCCTGTTTCCGCTTGTCTGGTATGGAGTATCCGACCCGTGGCCACCGTGACCACCCTTGATTCCAAGCGGCGCAAGCCGGGCTCGGATGCGCTCGACAATCTGGTGTCGCTGGTCAGCGACGATCTGGCCGCCGTGAATGAGCTGATCATTGCCCGGATGCAGTCGCCGGTGGCGCTGATCCCGCAACTGGCTGGCTATCTGATCGCCAGCGGCGGCAAGCGCCTGCGCCCGGTGCTGACGCTGGCCGCCGCCAACCTGTGCGGTTACAAGGGTGACCGGCACAAGGCGCTGGCCGCCTGTGTGGAATTCCTGCACACGGCCACCCTGCTGCATGATGATGTGGTGGATGAAAGCGATCTGCGCCGTGGTCAGGCCAGCGCCAATGCCGTGTTCGGCAATAAATCCTCTGTGCTGGTCGGCGATTTCCTGTTCGCCCGCGCCTTCCAGGTGATGGTGGAGGATGGGTCGCTGGATGTGCTGCACATTCTGTCCACCGCGTCCGCCGTGATCGCCGAGGGGGAGGTGCTGCAGCTCACCACCACCAACGACACGGAAACCAGCGAAGAAGCCTATCTGGAGGTCATCAAGGCCAAGACGGCGGAACTGTTCGCCGCCGCCTGCCGCATTGGTGCGGTGGTGGCCGACCGCAAGGGGGCGGAGGAAGAGGCGCTGCGCAGCTTCGGCATGAATCTGGGCATCGCCTTCCAGTTGGTGGATGATGTGCTGGATTATTCCGCCGTGCAGGCCCGCCTGGGCAAGAATATCGGCGACGATTTCCGCGAGGGTAAGATCACCCTGCCCGTCGTGCTGGCCTTCCGCCGGGGCGATGAGGAGGAGCGGGGCTTCTGGCGCCGCACCATGGAGGAGGTGGATCAGCAGGATGGCGACCTGGACCACGCCATTGCCCTGATGGCCAAGCACAATACCCTGCATGACAGTGTGGAGCGGGCCCGGCATTACGCCGCCATGGCCCGCGATGCACTGAGCCTGTTCCCGGCCAGCCCGGTGAAGCAAGCCCTGCTGGAAGTGTTGGATTTCGTGGTCGACCGCGACTATTGATCCCCGACAGATCGGTTCGAGAGGGTGCAAGGCCGGGCAAATGCCCGGCCTTTTTGTTTGTTTTTCAGACACTTGGACACGCAATGCAGCCATGCGCACCCCCTTTGTCAAAAAACCTGCATCAAGTGCTTGCCATGCTCCGTCGATAGCGCTATACACCCGCCACGCCACGGGGCGCCGACGGCGCGACAGCGAAACGGCAGCCGGTAAAACGGTCCGGTGGCGATAGTGACGGAGTATAGCTCAGCCTGGTAGAGCGCTGCTTTCGGGAGGCAGAGGCCGGAGGTTCGAATCCTCTTACTCCGACCAATAAAAAAGCCGGTTTCGACAATGTCGAAGCCGGCTTTTTTGCTTTTGGCGCCAAGCGCTTTGGATGATGGCTCTCTGGCCGCGGATCACGCCAGATCCACGGCCAGCCCCGCCCCCGTCCCTTAGAGCGGATCGCCAAAGGGTGAAATCATAGCCCAGGGATTCTTCCGGCATTTGGGTATACCAGCGCTTTGCCGCCTATCCGATGGGGGGCAGGCGCAGAACCAGCAGCGCGCCCAGCAGGTGCAGAAAAATGACCGACAGCCACACCGCCCCCGGCCATTGCGCCTGCACCAGCAGATAAAGGCCAGAGAAGCCGGCGGGGGCCAGGATGGCGGCAAGGCTGATGGCGGCGGCCATCACACCTTGCAGCCAACCCCGGCGGGTGTCATCCACCTGCCGGGTTGCCAGCGCCTGCAGGGCCGGGGTGCCGATGCCGCCCAAGGAGAAAAGGGGCATGATGGCGAAGATCAACCAGCCCTGCCGCGCCAGGGCCATGACCAGCAGGGCCAGACAGAAACAGGCAGAGCCCAGCAGGATGGTGGCGCGCTCCCCCAGAAGCCGCACAGCGGGGCCGGGCAGGAACATCTGGGCCAGCGTCTGACACAGACCAAAGCAGCCCAGCGAAAGGCCGATCCAGAAGCCGTTCCAGTGGAACGTGTCGTGGCCCCAAAGGGCCCAGCAGACGCCGTAAGCCTCCCCCGTGGCGCTGAAGATGAAGAAAATAGCGATGAGGGGCAGCAACCCCTTCGCCAGCGGGGCCTGGCGCAGGGGGGCCAGCGGGTTCAACGGGGGGCTTGGGGCCTTCATCGCCGCCGGGCGCGGGGTGGAGGGCAGCAAGACCATGGCCAGCAGCAGGTTCCCGCCCGTCAACAGGGCGGCTACCAGGAATGGCAGCCGCAGCGCGTGATCCCCCAGCAGGCCGCCCAGCATCGGCCCCAGAATGAAGCCGATGCCGAACATGGCGTTCAGCCGCCCGAAAAGCCGGGGCCGTTCCGCCGCGGGCGACAGATCGCTGATCAGGGCGGCGGCAACCGGCATATTGGCCGCCGTCAGCCCGGCAATGGCACGACCGAGAAACAGCATCCACAGGCTGCCGGCGCCGGCCAGGAACAGGTAATTGATGCTTGCTCCGGCCAGCGACAGCAGCAAAACCGGCCGCCGCCCGAACCGGTCGGCAAGCACGCCCAGCAGAGGTGCGCAGAAAAACTGCATCAAGGCGAAAAGGGCCGCCAGCAGACCCAGCAGCGGCGCGATATCGGCCTGCGGGCTGACAGACTGCAAAAGGGTCGGCAGGATGGGGAAGATCAGGCCGATGCCCATGGCATCCAGCAGGATGGTGATGAAAATAACGGTAAGGGGTTTGTTCTGCACGGCGCTCTCCGATCCGCACGGCAGAACGGCACCCGAGGGGGACCAGCCACCGGCGATCAGCCTGTTGAGGACAGGCGGGTTCAGGGGAGACGCTGACCAGCCCCTTGCCCTGGAAAGGCAGCAGGCAGGATATGCGTGACCGCCTGTTTCAAGCTGCCGGTGCAGGGCACGGGGGCATAAAGGCGGCGGTCATTTTTCGCGGCTGGACCAAGACTATGCCAGGATCGGGCCTGTTCGCAAGCCCCCCTTGATTGGCGGCGTCGCTAGCGCGCGGCCCTTCGGGTCAATACCGGTGCAGGGCATTCGCGTCGCCACAAGGTACGACAAGCTCGCCAGAAATTTCCTTTCCACTTTTGCCATTGCAACCATCGTCGTCTACCGCCGGACCTGATTGAATCCGCTCTACATCCGCGCCCGCAGCGACACAGTCCAGGTCCGCCCATCCGACGGTGTCACCAGCCAGGCGCGGGTGAAGCCCGCCGCCGTGGGGCGGGAGAAGCGGACGGCGACCAGCGGGTTACGCTCATCCAGCAGGTTCTGCACCTTGAAAGTCAGGCGATAGGGGCCCCTCTCCAGCCCGGTCCACAGGTTGATCTTACTGTCGGCCGGCACCCAGGAGAGGTTGGAATTCTCCGCATATTGCCGCGACTGCCACAGCCATTCGCCCCCGGCGAAGCCCGCCAGATCATCCAGCGGCAGATCGGCCCGGTAATCAGCCCCCAGGGCCAATTGATGGCGGGACTGGCGCGGCAGGGCCAGCCCGCCAATCTGCCCACCCACCGCCGCAAAGGCCGGGATGTCGCGGTAATCCGGATCGGCATAATCGCGGAATTCGGCATCAATAAAACTATAGGCTCCGTGCAGGTCCAGCCCTTCCAGCGGCCGCGCCGTCAGCTCCAGTTCCAGCCCGCGTGACCGGCTGCGCCCGGCATTGTTGGTGTAGAAATTATTCAGCAGCCCGGCCGTGGATGCCGCCACCACCTGCTGCTGCTGCCAGTCAATATGGAACAGGGCGGCATTGGCGGTGAGGCGGCCATCCGCCAGCACGGATTTCAACCCCGCCTCATAGGTCCAGTTGCTTTCCGGGCCGAAGCTGCGTTCGGCATCGAACAGATTGGCCATATCGTTGAAGCCGCCGGATTTCATCCCCTTGGCCGCACTGACATAGGCCAGCAGATTGTCGCTGGCCTGCCAGGAAAGCTGAACGCGCGGCGTCCACAGGGTCCATTGGTCGGACAGCCGGATAGGCTGGCCGGCGGCATTGCGGGCGGTGCTGGCGAAATCCTTGGCATCGCGCTGCCAGCGCAGATCGCCGGTCACCGCCAGCCCCTGGCCCAGCCGCAGCGTGGCCGATCCGTACAGCGCCGCGCTGTCGGTGCGGGCATCGGTGGCCACGCCGGATGGGCTGGTCTGGCCCTGGAAATATTGGATATTGCGCCGCCAGGTGCTGTTATCGAAGCGGTAGAGGCTGCCGCCCAGCAGCCAGGTCAGCGCCTGTCCCTGATCCAGCGACAGCAGGCGGATTTCCTGCGACCCGTCCCAGCGCTTGGTCAGTTGCCCGGCGCGGGACAGCAGGGCGGCGCTGTAATCATCATCGCGGTTGAACTCGTTACGCTCCTGCCCGATGGCGGTGATGCTGGTCACTTCCACCGCGTCGGCACTGTAGCGCGCCGTCAGGGCGGCGCGTTGGGCATCGCGCATGAAACCTGTGTGCTGGGCGTTGGCGGCGAACGCCCCCTGATATTCCGGGATTTCCCCGCAATATTGCGACAGGGCAACCGTGCCGGCCCGCGGCTGGCAATTGGTGGCCAGATAATAGCCCTTGGGCTGGCCGTCGCGGTCGCGCGCGGTCAACAGGCGCAACGTCGCCTCCAGCCGGTCTGTCGGTGTGGCGCGCAGGGTCAGGGCGGCGGAGGTCGATTGTTCCGACCCGATCTCCGGCCCATCTGCCACGCTGTTCTTGTAGAAGCCGCCATATTCCTTGTGCGCCACATTCAGCCGGGCCGACAGCTTGCCCGGCACCAGCGCCCCGCCGACGGCCCCCGTTGCCTCCCGCCGGTCCTTGGAACCGGCGGTCAGTTCCAGGCTGCCCTCTGTCTCCTCCCCCGACGGGTTGGTGACCAGATTGACCGCACCGCCGAAACTGTTGCGGCCGAACAGGGCGTTCTGCGGGCCCTTCAGCACCTCCACCCGCGCCAGATCGGCCAGGAACATATTGATGGAGCTGCGGCCGGAGATATAGACGCCATCCAGGAAGAAGCCGACCGACGGTTCATCCCCCGTACCCGGCTGCGACAGGCCCCGCATGGCTGGGGCCGGGTTGAACCGCCCGAACGGGTCACTGACCACCAGCCCCGGCGCATGGCTGGCGATGCTGGCAATGCTGCTGATCCCGGCGCGGTCAAGGATGGCCGCATCCAGCACGATCAGGCTGGCCGGCACCTTTTGCGGGTCTTCCGCCCGCATCCGGGCGGTGACGATAATCTCCTCCACCGGGGCGGCATCGGCCAGGGCGGCCGGCGTGACGATGGTGGTGGCCAGCAGGCCAAGGGCGGGCAAGGTGTGACGCATGGAGCGACCTGGGGATGGCTGTTCTTGGGCGATCCCCGCCCTATCGCGTTTGCCCGGCGGCGTCCATACGCCATCCGGGCATTGCTGATCACAAAACCAGGGTCTGCCCCACCGCCAGCACACCGAAATCCTGCTCACCCAGCCCCTTGGCCTGACGGGCGGCAGCCAGGGCGATAACGGGATCGTCGATCCCTTCATCGGTCAGGCCGGCGAAGGTACCGAAATGCATCCCGATACTGCGCCGGCTGCCCAAATCCAGATGCGCCTGCACCGCCTCTGCCGGGTTCACATGCATGGTGCGCATGAACCAGCGCGGCTCATAGGCGCCGATGGGGAGCAAGGACAGGTCGATGCCGGGAAAACGCCGCCCGATCTCCTTGAAATGCGGGCAATAACCGCTGTCGCCACAGAAATAGAGCGTGCGGCCAGCCGCCTGCAGCACAAAGCCACCCCACAGCGTCTCGTTCCGGTCAAACGGGCCACGGGCGGAAAAATGCTGCGCCGGGACATAGGTGACACTCACCCCCGCCAACGGCTGGGACTGCCACCAGTCCAGTTCCGTCACCTGCTGCGGTCCGCTGGCCTGGATCAGCGCGCGGTTACCCAGGCTGGTCACGACCGGGGCCTGGAAGCGTCGATTCAGTTCACGCAAACTGGCCCGGTCCAGATGATCATAATGATTATGGCTGACCAGGATACCATCCAGTGCCGGCAGATCATCGAAGGACAGGCCCGGTGCGCGAACCCGCTTCGGCCCGGCAAAGGGCACGGGGCTGGCACGGTCGGCATAGACGGGATCGGTGATGAACCAGCGCCCGCCGATGCCGATCAGAAAACAGGCATGGCCGATGAAGCTGACGGAAAGGGCCGTCTGCGCCACCGGCCCCGGCTTGGGCCAGGGCTGGTTTTCGATCCAGTCCGGCCAGGGGGTTGGCTGTCGCTCCCGCATCCAGCGCCAGAGATCGCCCAGCCCCTTCTCCCGCTCTGCCACACCGGGATTGAAGAAGCGTTTGCCATCATAATGATCGGATGGCGGATGGGCGGCAGCGCGGTTGGCCCCCAAGGCCGCCATGCTGGCAACGGCAAGCCCGGCAAGGGCGGCGCGGCGGGTCATCTTTTCCATACATCCCGTGGCTGAAAGTCCTTAATCCGCCAGCAAGATGGATCAGGGAGCAAAACTTGACAGTGGCGCCGCGCACAGTCGCGCCCCCCCAACGGACCGGGGTGAAACGCAAAATGGCGGCCGGAAGATCCGGCCGCCATCCATGGTCAGGCGGGCAAGGGCGCAGCGCTCAGGCGCGGCCCAGACGTTCCATCTCCTCCTTCACCCGCAATTTTTCCAGTTTCAGCATTTTCAGCACGGTACTGTCCGGCAGGGGCCGGCGGCTTTCCATCCGCACCTCGCGATCCAGGCTTTCATGTTTCATGCGAAGCGATTCCACGCGCTCGGGAAACAACATCAAGTCCCTCCTAAAGTGGCTGATGGATAGGTTGGATTGCCTGCTTTACCTTCTCTTCTGGCTCCTGTCGGGGATGCCCTGGCAAAGGCACTCCTCTCGTGCTTTCTTCATCCGGCACCCGTTGACTTGGTGCCGGACATCATCCTGACACGAAATCGCAACTTGGCCATCGTAAATAAGGGTTAGGGTCGGTGACTTTTAAAGGGATGAAATGCCGCGCTGGACGAAGCCCTGTGTCAGCGCTACATCACCTCCCATGGCCAATTCATCCCACGACGCGACCGGTTCGCCCGGTCTTGTGAACAACCCGGAAAAGGGACGCAAACCCCGTCTTGTGGTCGGGATCAGCGGCGCCTCCGGGGTCATTTACGGCATTCGCCTGCTGGAGATTTTACGCCGTATCGGGGTTGAAACCCACCTCGTTATGAGCAGGTCTGCTGAAGTGACCCTTGCACATGAGACAGGGCTGAAGGCCGCCGACGTGCGGGCCCTGGCCGATGTCGCCTATTCGCCCGCCGATATCGGGGCGGCCATTTCATCGGGCAGTTTTCGCACCCTGGGCATGGTGGTGGCCCCCTGTTCGGTGCGCACCCTGGCGGAAATCTCCGGCGGTGTGACCAGCACCCTGTTGACCCGTGCCGCCGATGTGGTGCTGAAGGAGCGGCGGCGGCTGGTGCTGATGCTGCGGGAGACACCGCTGCATCTGGGCCATATCCGCAACATGGCTCAGGCAACGGAGATGGGCGCCATCATCTATCCCCCCGTTCCCGCCTTTTATGCCAAGCCACGGAGCCTGGAGGACATGGTGGACCACACGCTGGGCCGGGTGCTGGACCTGTTCGACCTGGATAGCGGTCTGGTGCGCCGCTGGGGCGAGGATGATTAGAACAGTTTTCGGGTGACCAGAAACAGCGCCGGTGCTGGAGGAAAACGAAATGCTGGAGCAAACAGGCACATCTGAAGCAGGCTATCCTTCCGCCTCAATGCAGCACATTCCAGAACCGGTTGCGCTTCGGTTAAAACGCAACCGGTGCCTTTCATTCCTTCAAAGATAGCGCGCCTCAAGATGCGCCTTGAATATGCCGGCATCCAGCCGTTTACCGGTGGCATTCAGCAGTAATTCACCGGGTGAATAGCGGCGCCCCCAGCGGTGCACATTCTCCCCCAGCCAACCGATCAGGGGGCCAAACTCGGCCCGGCCGATCTGTGCATCCAGATCGGGCAGCGCCTGGCGGGCGGCATCGAACAATTGGGCGGCCATCATCGCCCCCAGCGTATAGGTGGGGAAATAACCCCACAGACCGCAGGGCCAATGCACATCCTGCATACAGCCCATCGCATCATCCGGCGGGGTGACGCCCAACAGGTCGCGCATCCCCTGGTTCCAGGCCTCTGGCAGATCGGCCAGATCCAGCCTACCCTCGATCATCGCCTGCTCCAGCCGCCAGCGCAGGATGACATGGGCGGGGTAAGTCACTTCATCGGCATCCACCCGGATGAAGCTACGCTCCACCTGGCGGAAGCGGCGGCGCAGATTGTCGGCCGACCAGGCCTCCCCTTCCCGGCCGAAGCTGCGGGCCAGCAGCGGGGCCAGCCAGGCCAGGAAGGCTGGATGCCGCCCCACCTGCATATCAAAACTCAGACTCTGGCTTTCATGCACGCCCAAGCCACCGGCCAGCCCGACCGGCTGGGCAGCCCAGGCCGCCGGGCGACCCATTTCATAAAGCGCATGGCCAGCCTCATGCAGGCTGGATTTCAACGCCTTGAAGAAATTATCCTCATCAAAGCGGGTGGTGATGCGAACATCCCCCGTGGCCCCGCCACAGAATGCGTGCAGTGACTGGTCGATCCGGCCGGTGAAGCCCAGCCGTTCCGCCAACTCGGTGACCAGCCGGCGCTGGGTCTCGATGGGGAACGGACCCTCATAGAGCTCAGGTGCCGGCTCGGTCGCCTGCCGCTCCTCCACCCGCGCCAGAAAGCCGGGCAGGAAAGCAGCGTAGTCATCGAAGACCGGGCCGAAATCCGCCACCTTGCTGCCCGGTTCATATTGCCCATGCAGCGCATCATACAGCCCGCAGCCCAACACCCCGGCATAGGAAGCCGCCAGTTCCCGCTGGCGATCCAGCACCACCCGCAGAGAGGGGAGCAGCAGGGCAAAATCTTTCTCCGCCTTGGCGGTGCGCCAGATCATCTCGCAGTGGGACGCGGCGCGGGCATTGGCCTCCACCAGATCGGCGGGGACGGCGCGGGCCAGCAGCACCTCCCGCCGCATCTCCGCCAGATTGGCCCGCTGCCAGCCATCCAGATCGGCATTTTCCGCCGCGGCCAGCCAGTCCGGCAGCTTTTCATCCAGCAAGGCCGCATGGATCACCCCTTCCAGGGCCGCCAATTGTTCGGCCCGCGCCGGGGAGGCGGCGGGCAGCATCATGGTGCGGCTGTCCCAGTTCAGGATGCCCAACGCCCCCTGCAGGGCGGAACGGCGGGCGAAATGGGCCTCCAGGGCGCGATAGGCGTCGATCATGCGGTCGGGTCATTCCTGCGGCGAAAACTCGCCGCAAGATAAACCCCGACCAGGGTGAGTGCCAGCCCATACCAGGTGAGCGCATAGGAGAGATGGTCGTTCTTGACCTTCAGGATCGTGCGGCCGCCGACGGGATAACCGCCCGGATTGGGCGTAACATCGGCCTGCAGCACCACAGGGGCCAGGGCCGGCACAGCGGCGATACGGGCGAGCGCCGGCAGGTCGAACCAGTACCAGTCATTGCGGGCAGGATCATTTTCCGGCTGCATCCAGGCGCGCGGCTCCGGCGCGCGCAGAATGCCGGTGATGGTCACCTCCCCCGCCAATTCCCCGGCCGCCCGGCTGGCCGGATCGCGCTTGTCGAGCGGAATCCAGCCGCGATCTACCAGCACCACGCCGCCGCCATCGCTGCGCACCAACGGCGTCAGCACATGCAGGCCGGGCAGCATCCGGCCATCCGGCCCCGGATAAAGCCGGGGGCCGATCAGGGCTTCCTTGTCATGCAGGAATTGGCCGGTCACAAAGGCGCGGCGATAATCCCAGGCGGCGGGATCGGCCACCGTGGCCGGCAAGGCCACCGGATCCGCCGTCATCCCCGCCTCAATCCGCGCCAGCAGATCGGTCTTCCAGTGCAGCCGCTGCACCTGCCATGTGCCCAACCCCACCAGAATGACAAGCGCCACCAGGGTGGCAAGCGTAGGGATCAGGCGGGGGCGAAACTGGCGCGACATGGGGCTTCTTCACAAGGTCGGGAACGGCTATTCCTCCGCTTCCCCGTCAAAGGAATCGCGGCGATAACCATATTGCAGGGCAATGGTGACGCCCTTGGCCGGGCGCAGCATCCCCAATGTAGCACCCATGATCACCGGCACCCAGATCAAGGCGTGCAGCCAGAGCGGCCAATCCACCTTCAAGGAGATGATCAGCGCCGCCGGCACAATGGTGAAGCCCAGAATGAAGATCAGAAAAACCGCCGGGCCGTCACCACTGTCATGGCGGGCCATTTCCAGCCCGCACGCCGAACATTGGTCAACGACCCGCATGAAGCCGGTATAGAGCCGGCCCTTGCCGCAGCGCGGGCACCGGCAAGCCAGGCCCGCGCGCAACAGGAAAGAGAGTTTCTGGTCCAAGGGACGGCGCCCCGATCAGTGCGCCGCCACCCACTTGCCACCCGCACCCCACCAATAGATGGAGATGAACAGGAACAGCCAGACCACGTCGACGAAATGCCAGTACCAGGCCGCCGCCTCAAAGCCGAAATGGCTCTGCGGGGTGAAATGGCCCTTCTTGGTGCGGAAATAGCAGACCGCCAGGAAGACGGTACCGACGAAGACGTGGAAGCCATGGAAGCCGGTGGCCATGAAGAAGGCCGAGGAATAGACATTCTCGCCAAAGCCAAAAGCGGCATGGCTGTATTCGTACATCTGGAAGCCGGAGAAGACGATGCCCAGCAGCACAGTAATGCCCAGCGCGCGGGCCGCTTCCGGCATCTTGTTCTCAATGATGGCGTGGTGCGCCCAGGTGACCGTGGTGCCGGACAGCAGCAGGATCACCGTCATCAGGAACGGCAGGTCGAACGGATTGAACGGCGTGATACCATGCGGCGGCCAGACGCCACCGGTGGCTTCCACGCGGGCATATTGAATGGCCTCGCCATAGAACAGGCTGGCATCGAAGAAGGCCCAGAAGAAGGCGGCGAAGAACATCACCTCCGAGGCGATGAACAGCGACATGCCATAGCGCAGGCCGATCTTCACCACCGGGCTGTGCGCCTTTTCCACCACCGATTCCTTGATGATGTCACGCCACCAGCCGAACATGCAGGCCAGCACGGCCAGAAGGCCAGCAGCCAGCAGGTACCAGCCATGGTGATGGAACTTCATGACAGCACCCACCGCCAGCAAGCCGGCGGCAAAGGAGCTGAGCAGCGGCCAGGGGCTGGGATTGACCAGGTGATAGGGCTGGGGAATGCCTTCCGTGGGAACGCCGCCAGCCGCGTGGGCCTTGATATCAGCCATCTCTCTAATCCCTCGACTCTTGAACTCGGTCGCACATTGATTGATCGCGGGCGCAGGTCATTGTTGCCGGCCCGTCATGGCGCTCTCCGCCCCCGCCCCGGCGGATGGCGTCGCCTCCCCTTGCCGACCAGCATTCCCCTCCCCCGCAGGGGGCAGGGCCGCGCTCTGGTCGGCAGCGCGGAAAAACGTGTAGGACAGGGTGATGGTCTTCACATCATCCAGTTCCGGATCATCGGCAATGGCCGGATCGACGAAGAAATAGACCGGCATCTCCACCGACTGACCGGCTTCCAGCCGTTGTTCGGTGAAACAGAAGCATTGAATCTTCTGGAAATAGATGCCCGCCTTGTCCGGTGTCACATTATAGGCGGCCGTCCCCGTCACAGCCCGGTTTTCCCGGTTATGCGCATGGTAATGAACGGTCGCCGGTTCGCCCACACGCACCTGGATGGAATGGGTTTCGGGTTTGAAATCCCAGCCGATGGAATTATTCACATCGGCGTTGAAGCGGATTTCAACCACCCGATCCAGCACCCGCTCAGAGGTGCCCTTGGCAACCTGGGTGGTGCCACCAAAACCCGTCACCCGGCAGAACAGGCTGTAAAGCGGGACCGAGGCGAAGGACAGCCCGACCATGCTGGCAACCAGCAGGCCCAGCCCCACCGCCATCCGGGCGTTACGCTGTTGCGGGGTGCGGGGCTGCTTCATGGGAAGCTGCCCCCGCTCATCCGAATCATCGCCACAAAATAAACCAGGACAACGAAGCCCAGCAACGCTGCCAGCGTGGCCAGATTCTTCCCCCGCTGGCGACGATGCACCTCCGTATCGGCGCCATGGCGGCGGGCGGGCTTCTGGTTCATCTCGATACCGTCAATCGTCATTGTGATGCGTCTCCTCATGTTGCCAGATGATCGCCGATCAGCAGGGCGAACAGCAGGAACAGATAGAGGATGGAAAAGGCGAACATGCGCTTGGCCGGCTTATGATCCTGGCTGCGCAGGGTGGCGATGGCACAGGCCACGAACAGCCCCCCCAGCACCAGCGACCCGGCCAGATAGGCCAGCCCGCCCATGCCCAGGAAATAGGGCGCGGTGGCCAGCGGCAGCAGGATCAGCGTGTAGATCAGCATCTGCCGCTTGGTTTCTGCCTCCCCCGCCACCACCGGCAGCATCGGCACACCGGCGTGCTGGTAATCCAGCCGGCGGAAGATGGCCAGTGCCCAGAAATGCGGCGGCGTCCAGAAGAAGATCAGCGCGAACAGCACGATGGAGGCGATGGAGACTTCCCCCGTCGCCGCCGCCCAGCCGATCATCGGCGGGAAGGCGCCAGCCGCCCCACCGATGACGATGTTCTGCGGTGTGCGCCGCTTCAGCCACATCGTATAGATGAAGATGTAGAAGGCTGACGCCAGCGCCAGCAGGCCCGCCGCCACCCAGTTCAACGCCAGCCCCATCAGGGCGACTGACGCGATGGTCAAAACGATGCCGAAGGCCAAAGCCTCCGACGCCGGCACACGGCCTTGCGGGATGGGCCGGTTCATCGTGCGGTCCATCAGCGCATCAATATCGCGGTCATACCACATATTGATGGCCCCAGCGGCACCCGACGCGACGGCGATGCAGAGCACCGCCACCAGGGCCAGCAGCGGATGCAGATGGCCGGGTGCGACCACCATGCCGGCAAAGCCGGAAAATACCACAAGCGACATGACACGCGGCTTCAGCAAAGCCACATAGTCCCGCACGGAACCCCCGGCCAGCGCCGGGCCTTCCAATGCCTCATTGTCGATCACGCCATCGGTCATTCAGGGGGTCTCTTCACGTCGAACCGGATCGGCAGAGTACGCAAGATAAAGGCCAACATGGCCGGTCCCGTCTGAAGCCGGGACCGGCCCGTCGCCTTACTTCACGCGCGGCAGTGTTTCGAACTGATGGAACGGCGGCGGGGAGGACAGCGTCCATTCCAGCGTCGTGCCACCGGTCTGCCAGTAATCGCCTGTCACCCGGCGTCCGGCGAACAGGGTGTAGATCGCCATGATGCAGAAGAAGATGGTGGAGGCGAACGCCAGATAGGTGCCGTAAGAGGAGACCATGTGCCAGAAATGGTAGGCCTCGTTATAGTCCGGCATCCGGCGCGGCATCCCCGCCAGACCCAGGAAGTGCTGCGGGAAGAAGATCAGGTTGACGCCGATGAAGGTCGTCCAGAAATGCAGGTGCCCGGCCCAGGCGGGATGCTGACGGCCCGACATCTTGCCGATCCAGTAATAGTAACCGGCGAAGATGGCGAACACGGCACCCAGCGACAGCACATAGTGGAAGTGCGCCACCACATAATAGGTGTCGTGCAGCGCGATATCCATGCCGCCATTGGCCAGCACCACACCCGTTACACCACCCACGGTGAACAGGAAAACAAAGCCGATGGCCCAGACCATGGGCACTTCAAAGCTGATGGAGCCGCCCCACATGGTGGCGATCCAGGAGAAGATCTTCACCCCCGTCGGCACGGCGATGATCATGGTGGCGGCGGTGAAATAGGCGCGCGTATCCACCGAGAGACCGACGGTGAACATATGGTGCGCCCAGACGATGAAGCCAACCACGCCGATGGCAACCATGGCATAGGCCATGCCCAGATAACCGAACACCGGCTTGCGGGAGAAGGTGGAGATGATGTGGGAGATGATGCCGAAGGCCGGCAGGATCATGATGTACACTTCGGGGTGACCGAAGAACCAGAACAGGTGCTGGAACAGGATCGGGTCACCACCGCCGGCCGGATTGAAGAAATCCGTGCCGAAATTACGGTCGGTCAGCAGCATGGTGATCGCACCACCCAGCACCGGCACCGACAGCAGCAGCAGGAAGGCCGTGACCAGCATGGCCCAGGCAAACAGCGGCATCTTGTGCAGCGTCATACCAGGGGCGCGCATGTTGAAGATGGTGGTGATGAAATTCACCGCCCCCAGAATCGACGACGCACCGGCCAAATGCAGGGCGAAGATGGCCATATCGACCGACGGGCCGCCATGGTCATACTGCGCGCTGGAAAGCGGCGGATAAATCGTCCAGCCCGTCCCGGCGCCCGGCCCGACAAAGGCCGAGGAGAGCAGCAGCAGGAAGGCCGGAACGATCAGCCAGAAGCTGATATTGTTCAGGCGGGGGAAGGCCATATCCGGCGCCCCCACCATCAGCGGTACAAACCAGTTGCCGAACCCGCCGATCAGTGCCGGCATCACCACGAAGAACACCATGATCAAACCATGGGCGGTGATGAAGACGTTCCATTGCTGGCCGATATCGGCGGAGAAAGCCGTCAAATACTGAATGCCGGGATCTTGCAGCTCCAGGCGCATGATCACGGAAAACAGGCCGCCAATGACGCCGGCGATGACCGCGAAAAACATGTAGAGCGTGCCAATATCCTTGTGGTTGGTTGAAAACAACCAACGCGCCACAAAGCCCGGCTTATGATCATGGTGATCGTGGGCATTCGCCCCGCTGACAGCACCCATGGTGTTACCCTCTCCTCCGATCCCGGTTACTGGGCGCCCGCCGCCTGGGCGAGCTGCCGGGGTTCGGACCCGTTGTTATTCAGTGCCTGCTTCTGCTGACCCAGCCATTGCTGGAAGGCTTCCTTGGAAACCGCCTCGATGGCGACAGGCATCTGGCCGTGGCCCGTGCCGCAGATTTCCGAGCACTGGCCATAGAACACGCCTTCGCGGTTGGCGCGGAACCAGGTCTCGTTCAGGCGGCCCGGCACCGCATCCTTCTTCATGCCCAACGACGGGATGGCGAAGGAATGGATGACGTCGGCCCCTGTCACCAGCACGCGCACATCGGTATCCACCGGAACGATAATGCGCTGGTCGACCTCCAGCAGGCGGTGCTGACCGGGCTTCAGATCCTTGTCTTCGATCATGCGGGCATCAAACGCCACCCCCTCATGATCGGGATATTCGAAGGACCAGTACCATTGGTGGCCGGTCACCTTGACCGTCAGTTCCGGGTTGGGCGCCTTGTCCATGAAATAGAGCAGGCGGAAGGACGGAACGGCGATCAACAGCAGGATGATCACCGGGATGCCAGTCCATGCCACTTCCAGCAGCGTGTGGTGGGTGGTGGTGGACGGCACCGGGTTGGCGCGCCGGTTGAACCGGATCATCACGTAAACCAGCAGGGCGGTGACGAACAGGGCAATGGCCGTGATCGTCACCAGCAGCAGGTTATGGAAATCATGCAGCCGTTCCATCACCGGCGACGCCGCCTCCTGCATCCCCAACTGGGCGGGGGCGGGCACACCGACGAACTTTGCGGCCTCTTGGGCCATGACCGAACCGGCGGTGAAAACCGCCAGTGACAGGCCCGATAATGCGGCACCGATCTTGCGTTTGAACATCCCTCACCACTCTCGTCGTTCCGGGGATTTTGGCATCCCCTTGTATGTCAGCCGAACATCCCACCACCCCGCTCCGCCACCAGTGGCGCGAAACGGAACCGTTACCCAAGCCCTGACCGTTCGATTGATTAATCGTTCCGGCGAGTACCTGTGACACGGGACACGCGTGCAATATCATATGCAGACCTAACGGCCCCATATATCGCCTGAGAGCATAGCGCGCAAAATGCAGGCGGGGCAAGGTGCTCTGCCACGATCCGGCCATCATTAACCGGGGCAATCCGTCGCACTTGTAACGGGTTACGCGGCAAACCAACCAGTTTCGGCCAGCTTTCGCCAGGGGAAGCCGCCAGGAAGAATTTCCAGAACCGGCATCATCCGGGCACGCGCCACCCTTGCCCGGCGGGCCACAGATCGCCATTCTGGCAAGGAGGAACATATTGTTTGAAAGCGACTCCATCCATGTCCCTGCTCTCCCTGACCGATGATATCTTCTTCCAGCGGGCCGGCCTTGACCTGGGCCGCACGGAGGCGCTGGTGCACGCGGCACTGCACGGCGCCGATGATGGGGAGCTGTTCCTGGAATATGCCCAGAGCGAGAGCTTTGCCTGGGATGACGGCAAGCTGAAGAGTGCCGGTTTCGATACCACCCAGGGCTTCGGTCTGCGCGCCGTGGCGGATGAGGCGACCGGGTATGCCCATGCCTCCGTCCTGACGGAGGATGCCATCCGCCGTGCCACCGCCACGGTTCAGGCCGTTCATCGCGGCCATTCCGGCGTTATGGCAGAAGCCCCCATTGGCACCAACCGCCTGCTTTATGCCAGCGACAACCCGTTGGGGCTGGTGCCGTTCGACGCCAAAGTGAAGTTGCTGGCGGAGATCGACGCCTATGCGCGTGGCCGCGATCCGCGCGTGCGGCAGGTTTCGGCCTCCCTGGCCGGGGAGTGGCAGGCGGTGCAGATCCTGCGGGCGGACGGCACCCGGGTGGCGGATATCCGCCCGCTCGTGCGCCTGAATGTTTCGCTGGTCGTCGGCGAAGGGGAGCGGATGGAGACCGGCTCTTATGGCGCTGGCGGCCGCCGCACCTATGAGGCGTTCCTGGACCCCGCCGTCTGGCGCGGCTATGTGGATGAGGCGCTGCGCGGCGCCCTGATCAACCTGTCCAGCATTGAGGCACCGGCCGGCGAAATGCCGGTGGTGCTGGGGCCCGGCTGGTGCGGCATCCTGCTGCATGAGGCCATTGGCCATGGGCTGGAGGGGGATTTCAACCGCAAGAAGACGTCGGCCTTCTCCGGTCTGCTGGGACAGCGGGTCGCCGCGCCCGGCGTCACCGTGGTGGATGATGGCAGCATCGAGGGGCGGCGCGGGTCGATCACCGTGGATGATGAGGGCACGCCCAGCCAGTGCACCGTGCTGATCGAGGATGGCATTCTGAAAGGCTATATGCAGGATCGGCTGAATGCGCGGCTGATGGGGGTGAAGCCCACCGGCAACGGTCGGCGCCAGGGTTTCTCCCATATGCCGATGCCGCGCATGACCAACACCGTCATGCGCAGCGGCGACAAGACGCCGGAGGAGATCATCGCCTCGGTAAAGCGCGGCATCTTCGCGGCCAATTTCGCCGGCGGTCAGGTGGATATCGTCTCTGGCAAGTTCGTCTTCTCCGCCAGCGAGGCCTATCTGATCGAAGATGGCAAGCTGGGCCCGGCGGTGAAGGGCGCCACCCTGATCGGCAATGGCCCCGACTCGCTGACCAAGGTGACGATGATCGGCAATGACAGTTCGATGGACCCCGGCATCGGTGTCTGCGGCAAGGCTGGTCAGGGCGTGCCGGTGGGCGTGGGCCAGCCCACCTTGCGCATCGATGGGCTGACCGTCGGTGGCACCAAGGCCGCCTGACGCCTGACAGATGGCAGCGGCGGCCTTGATGGGGCCGCCGCTTTTTCACTTCATACCATGCCCCGCCGGCCGGAACCGATCAGCGGTTTCTGGTATCAGGCCGGGATTCGATACATGGCGCACAGCTTGTTGCCGGCGGGATCGCGCAGATAGGCCAGATAAAGGCTCAGCGTCCCCAGGGTGCGGGGCCCCGGCGGATCCTCACAGCTCGTCCCGCCTGCGGCAATGCCCGCCGCGTGCCAAGCATCCACCTGTTCGGTCGAAGCTGCCGCTAAGCCAATGGTGCTGCCATTGGCAAAGGTGGCCGGCTCCCCATTGATCGGCTTGGTGATGCCAAACAGGCCTGTCGGGGCGCGGTAAAAGACGCGTCCCTTGGGATCATCCACACCGGGGGCGATGCCCAGTGTAGCGAAAGTGGCATCATAGAAATTCTTCGATGCCGAGATATCATTGGCGCCGAGCATGACGTGGCTGAACAATTCGCGTCTCCCTGAAAGATACCGCCTGGCTTTGGCGGCTTGTCTGTGGAGCGGGATCATAAGAAGAGCCGCCACTTCACGTCCATACTGCGCAGAGGAAATAGCACAGAAAAAGCCGGTCGCTTCTACCGCCCCCTGTCCTCGTCAGGGATGGGCCGACAATATCCTCAGGCCGCGTCGCCCGAGGACGCATCATCGTCAGCGTGGCCGGCCCCCACCTTGTCCACAAGGCAGGCGGCGTTGACAAGATCCCTGGCCACCCGCATCGGGAGAAGAGCCAGATCGTGCTTATTGTTCATGACGATGAACAACCCCCCCATGGCCACAGCGGCAACCTGCATCACGATCATGATCATCAGACCGGCCACGCTGGTGGTCCAGCCGGGCGTTGCCAGGCCGGCGGCTTTCAGAACAATCGCCACCAGTGCCGCCACAAAGGTACAAGCGAATATGGCCGCACAGAAAACAAGGACGCGGGTGAAAATACGTTCGCTGAAAACCGCAATTGCACTCATCCCATGCATGATCAGCGAAAGCGTGTTCATGTTGGAATGTCCCGCAAAACGCAGCCCCCGATCCGTCTGGACATGGACCAGCGGATAGCGCGAACGGATCAAGGATGCAGGGACGTGCAGCAACAATTCATGCATATGCACCAGACGGCGCGCCGCCTTGCCATGCAGCGCGCTGAAATTCCCGAATGAAATCGGAAAGCCGGTCAGAAGCGCAAAAAGCCCTTTATATAAACGGTAGAACAGACGGAACCGAAGCCCCTCCGACCGACGACCGCGTTCAGCAACGACGATGGCTCCCGGGTTCGCCGCCAGCGCCGCCAGCAAAGCCGGCACATCTTCCGGCCGGTCCTCGCCATCGGCATCCATGATGATGATCCGCTCCGGATCGAGCGCTTCAACCGCATGACACAAGCCCATGGCAATGGCACGCTGGCTGCCCACGTTGCGTTCCAGCGTCACCAACGTGGCCCTGAAATTGGTGCCGGCCAACAGGACCGGCAGATCAGGGACGGGGTCCGTTCCCCCATCATCAACAATCACCAGATGGGTCAGTGCCGACAAGGGAGACACAATGACCGACAACTGTTTCACCAGCGCAGACAGGGACCGCCAGTCGTTGAAAACAGGCGTTATGATAACCAGATCAGCTTTTGAATACCTTGATTGCATCATTTGTTCTCACCCCAGATCAGAGGTGGCAATGGACATGCGCTACGCTGATCCCCCAGAACAGCATACACACGCAGATTATCTGAATTGCCATCCGGTAATTGCGTATAAGCCTGCCAATCCGCACGGTCCCGGCCTGCGCCAGGTTTAACGGCCCGACCCAAGCCAACCACGGTACCACCGGCATCCACCGTGATCACCCAATCTGCCGGCTTGTGCGCCGTCACGTCCCACGCGCTGCCGGTCGCATAGGCTTTGTCGACCAGGGCAGGACGCGTCTGTAACCTGCCGGGATCCCCCTCGCAGCGGTTGGCGGGCACCGTCTCGAACAGCTTATCAAACGGCTGCCCCAGCCAATGAGGCTGTGGGGCGGCGAAAAGTGCCAATCGCCGCTCAACCAACCCGTCTGTCATCCGCCGCGCGATGATGACGGACGGGTGTATAACATCGGTGACGATTGGATCGGCATCGGCGTGATTGAGAACGGCGAGCACACCCTGCCATATCCGGCCGACATCGCGATCAAGGCGGCTCAGCATACGGAAATGGAAAGGCAACATAAGCGCGATGATGACAGGAAATATCCAGGCACGCACCAAAGGCCGATCTGCCAGCCGGGCCAACAGCCAAGGAGCCACCCACAAGCCGAACCCCAGCCAGAAGAATATCTGCACGACGCCATAGCGCAGCGTTTCCGCCTGCGATGGCCCGAGTCCAACCCGTGACAGCGACGTGATGAAGGAAGTCCCCATGGCAAATGCCATGATGGCAATGCCAATCATGGCATGGATCGATTGGCGACCGCGAAGCGCACTGACCAGCGCATACAGCGCCAGGACAAGGGCTGCCACCGTCGTAGCAAGCCCCAGATTCTCATCACGGAATAGCAGCCGCTGAACAGGATTCCCCAAGTAATGTAAATTATACCAGAATAAATCTACGGGGCGACCGAGGGCCTCCAAGGGTCTGGTATGGGTACTGGGCAAAGGGTGAGGAGCGTATACCGCGCTGTAAAAAATGATCACCGATATGAAGAAAGCGACAAACCCAACCACCAGACGCCACGGCCAGCGTCGCCCGATCATGACCAGCAAAACAGCCAACCAGCCGATAATGCCATAAGCGAAGGAGAATGTTGACGCCAGCAGCAATAGGACGAGCAAAACCAGGCTACGGGCGGGCGGGCGACCATTATGCAGTTGATGGTCAATCCAGATCAGGGTGTGACAAGCCCCGAGAAAAGCCAGCAGAGACAGATACATATGAATCTGCTTTGGCCATACCAGATTATCGGTATGCAGCAGCCAGAAAAAACTGGCGAATGAAGCAGCCAGGATGGTGAGAGGCCGGGCCTTTCCTTCACCCCATAAGGAACGGGCCAACATCGTGATACTGATAGCCAGCCCAGCATTCAGGCATAACAAAACCGCTATCAAGAAATTGCCATGCGCGCCGAACAAGCCGATATCGGCAGCGTAAAATGGCATCGCCAGCCACGGCAGATGTTCATTATCGTGACGAAAAAACAAAAAATCCAGCCAGGGTAGCCGGAAATACGCATCCACAACGGTGGCTGTGTCCCATATCGGGTATGGGTGGATATATTGGAATGCAGCGAATACACCAGAAAAAGAGATAATGACTGAAATAATAATAAGCAAAAATAATGGAATGGCAAAACGCCAGCTCAGAAGAAGCGAATGTACCCTACCCCAACCCGCAAGCCGCATTTTTCCTACCGCCGTAATAAAAAGCCCCGGTTGTCACCAACCGGGGCTTTCAAGATAAACTAGGCAGATATTCAGTGCAGCTTGCTCGGCAGTTCCGCGATTGCCTGACTGACAAGCACACCATCACGGTTTGCATCAAGGTTTTCGATCAACAGCTTTTCGGTGGCGGCCACGGCGATATCAACCGCCAGTTCGCGCACCTGCTGTACAGCCTGATTTTCTGCCTGGGCGATCTTGTCAATCGCCTGCTGCTCGCGGCGCTTCAGCGCCACTTCCAGGTCGGCTGCCGCATGGCTGCGGATACGCTGCGCTTCCTCATGGGCGGAAGCGATGATGGCCTCCGCTTCCTTGAGGGCGTCGCGCTGCTTGCGCTGGAACTGGGCGAGAGCCGCCTGAGCATCCTCCCGCAGCTTCTGTGCCACTTCCAGTTCGGCGGCGATGCGCTTGCCGCGCTCATCCAGCGAACCCAGGATCGACTTGCCGGCCAGCTTGGCGACCAGCAGAACGAAGATAACGAAGGCAACGCCGAAGAAGAAATTGCTGTCGAAATGCATCACGCACGCTCCTTCAGCACAACTTCGACGGCGGCCTGCGTCGTCTCTGTGGAGACGGCGACACCGACCAGACGCGAGACGGCAGCCTGGGCCGTTTCACCGGCGATGGTGCGCACATTACCAAGGGCGACCTGCTTGGCAGCCTGGATGCGCTCCTCTGCCGTGCGGGTCCGCTGGGCCAGATCGGCTGCCAGTTCACCGTTACGACGGGCGGATTCGGCATCGCAAGCAGCAACGGCCTTGGCCATTTCCTGCTGCGCATTGCCGCGCGCCTCGGCCAACGCCTTTTCATAGGCCTGCATGACCGCTTCGGCTTCCGCCTTCAGCGCGCTGGCCTTTTCCAGGTCGTTGGAAATCTTTTCCTGACGGGCTTCCAGCACCTCGGCCACCCGCGGCAGGGCCACCTTGGACATCAGCCAGAGCAGCAGGCCGAACGTGATGATCAGCCAGAAAATCTGCGACGCGTAGCTGGCCGGATTGAGCTGCGGCAGGCCCTTGGAATGATGCTCACCCTCAGCGGCGAGCACAGGCCCGGCCACCAGCAGAGCCATCGTCAGGGCCGACGCGGCACCGGCGCACAGGCGCGAAAAGCGTTGGACAGGCATTGAAGCACCCATTCACTGCTGACCGCCGTCACCTTGCAACAGGCGACACACGATCACGCCACACTCCACAGCACCAAGCCAACCGGAACCATAGGCCCGATAGGAAGACCGCCGCTGCCCGGAATTCATAACCCGGCAGCGGCGGCAAACCCGGCGCTGAAGCCATGCCATCCCGGAAGGGACAGCAGGATGAAACCGTCGCTGATTAGGCGAACAGGATCAGGAAGGCGATAACCAGGGCGAACAGACCAGCGGCTTCCGTCAGAGCGAAACCGATGAACACGAAGGTCTTGTAGCTGTTCAGAGCGGCCGGGTTACGGGCAGCAGCCTGGTACAGGCCAGAGAACAGATTGCCGAGGCCGATGCCGACGCCCAGCAGAGCGAACATGGCCAGACCAGCACCGATGTACTTTGCGGCTTCAGCTTCCATTTTGAAGATCCTCTATGTTGGAAGTGTCTCTTTGGGATGAAGACGAGTTGGACGACCGGATTGCTTAGTGCAGTTCCAGCGAGTCACGCAGATACACGCAGCTCAGCAGCGCGAAGACGTAGGCCTGAATGCCGGCGACCAGGAATTCCAGGCCGAACAGGGCGACATTCATCAGCACAGGCAGAATACCAATGGCAGCACCCGCAGCGCCTGCACCCAGCAGACTGACCGTGAAGCCGGCAAAAACCTTCATCATCGTATGACCGGCCAGCATGTTGGCGAACAGTCGGACGGAGAGGCTGATGGGGCGCACGAAGTAGGAGATCACTTCGATGATGATGATCATCGGCGCCAGCCACAGGGGCGTGCCATGCGGCAGGAACAGGTGCAGGAAATGCAAGCCATGACGGGCAAAGCCGATGATCGTCACCAGCACGAAGACAAACAGGGCCATCGCGAAGGTAACAATGATATGGCTGGTGAAGGTGAAGGAATAGGGGATCAGGCCCAGCACGTTGCCGAACAGCACAAACATGAACAGGGAGAAGATCAGCGGAAAATACTTGCGGGCCTGCGGCCCGGCATTATCCCGCACCATCTCCGAGACAAATTCATACAGCACTTCCGCCATGGATTGCAGGCGCCCCGGTACCATGGCGCGACCACGCATCCCGAACACCAGCAGCGCTGTGCTGACCACAACGGCCAGCACCATGAATAGCGCAGAATTGGTGAAGGAAAGGTCCAGATTGCCAACCGGGAGGCTGACCAAGCGCTTGACCTCGAATTGCTCCAACGGACCAGCCACGATGCCTACTCCCCACCGTCCCGTTCTTCCCGGGACTTGCCGAACCCTGCCGCGTACCCGTGGCCATTAACCACACGATACACATTCATGAAACCCGCAATCGCACCCACGAAGATCATAACAATCATGCCAATGGGTTTGGTACCCAACCAAAGATCAAGCCCATAGCCAAGGGCGAGCCCCAGCAACACGCCTGCCACCAGTTCCACCCCGATGCGGATACCCAGCGCCATATCCCCGCCTGAACCCGCCGACACCCCAGGCTGGGGTTCAGGCTTGTCTAGGCCGGCTTTCTGCCGGGCCTCACGCAAACGGGCGTCCAGTTCCTCCAGCGAGGGGGGAGGGCTATCATGTGACACGAAGCATCTCCCTTCGCCGGGGTTGGTTGAATACCGTGCGAAAGCGGCGGCACCATACGGGCAGCCCCTAACCCTGTCAAGGGAGGACGCCCGTATGGTAAATTCATATATATCAACAAGTTAGCTATTATGCATAGGTCCGATGCTGCGCTGCATCGCGTCTTTTGCGCTCAATTTGCCGTTTTTTCGCCCGAATTGCCGGTAGTGGGGCTGCCGGCGTTACCATTTGACAACCGCTGGCGAATGTCTGCGACGATCCGGGCTGCCGCCGTTCCGCGTGGATAAAGGGCGGCCAATGCCCCATCTGCCCCCATCAGATAAAGATAGGCGGAGTGATCCATCATATATCCCGTGCCATCCGGCTCCCCGCCGGATTTGGCATAATAGACGCGGTAGGCCTTGGCGACAGCCGCCACCTGGGCCGGGGTACCGGTCAGGCCGACAATCCCCGGGTGGAACAGGGCCACGTAATCGGCCACGACCTGCGGATTGTCACGTGCGGGATCGATGGTGATGAACAGCGGCTGCAACTTGGCCTGTTCTTCCGGCAACAGGGCGTCCATCACCTCGGCCATGGTCTGCACCTCGGTGGGGCAGATATCGGGGCAATAGGTATAGCCGAAGAAGATCAATAACATACGCCCGGCATAGTCCTTCTCCGTCACCGCACGCCCCTGGTGGTCGGTCAAGGTGAAGGGGCCACCGACCGCTGCGGTTTGATTGCCCATTCCCGCCGCACCCGCCGCCGCCATCTGGCTGTCATGGCGGATAGTGAGCCAGGCCAGCAGCCCCAGCAGAGCCAGACCGGCCAGTGCCAGCGGAACCAGACGGAGGGGGCGGCGAGCAGGTTTCATCATCATGTCCCTTGCGGTGGGCGGTGCATCACCGCCACATTGATGGCCCTATATGGAACCGCGCAGCCGGGGAAGGAAGCGATCATGGCAAGGGGCCGCATCGGCGGGATTATGGTGGCACTGGGCCTGTGCCTGACGGGCAGCCTAGCCCATGCACAAGCAGCGATGAGCTGTGCGGATGAGGCTTTTCAATGGTCTGACGGCAAACCCCGCATCAACCTGCGCCATATTCTGTGCGGGGAGATCAAGAAGAATGGCGATCCGGTGGGGCTGCACTCCAAAGCGCTGGTCTCCACCTCCAAAATCATCGCCGGTATCGATGCCCAACCGACCCAGCCGGATGGGCTTTATGGCGCGACGGTTCGTTTCGAGAACGGAACGTCCAAGTTTTCCACGCTCTATCCGGACAATTGCACCCCGGCGCAGATCACCGCCTCCATCCGTTATGCCTTTGCCAATCAGAGCGGCCCGGCCAAGCCGTGGGGTTTCCTGGGCTGCTCTGCGCCTACCGTTCCGACAGCGGAACAATGCACGGGGCCGAAGGGGCAGCGCTTTGTGATTCGCTTTGGCCTGAACAAGGAGGGCGACATCAACACCGCCTTTCCGCTGATCGGGGAAAGCTGCCAATGAGCGGGACGGATTTGACGACAGAGCAGGCTGACTGGCTGGCCGATTGGCTGGCCAGCGACATGGCGGGCGATGCGGCGGCGCGGGCGGCCTTCGCGGCGGCATTGGCCGGTGAAGGGCCGTTTCCGGCGCGGCGCATCGGCAATCTCTATGCGGCCAGCCTCAGCGAAAAGGGGCTGCTGCTGGAAAATATCCATGACGAGGATCTGACCCCGGTACTGATTCCCACCCCTGCCGCCCGCCGGGCCTTGTTGGGCGACGGCTGATTCGGGGGCAGAATCAGGTCAGGGGCAGCAGCGGGGCCAGATCCCCCGCTGCCAGATGTTCCCGCTCCTCGGCCAGTTCCAGCAGCCCGTCGGCCTGCGCCATGCCGGTGAACATGCCGGTCAGCGGCAGGGCGATGCTGGAACCATCGGCCCCCTGCCCCAAGCGCACCGGCAGAAATTCGCGCCGGCCAGCCTTTTTCACATGGGCGAATCCGGCGCGGACGGCAAAGCGCGGCGGATTTTCCACCCGCGCACCGGACAGGCGCTGAATCAGGGGACGGGCCACCAGCAGGAAGGTGACCAGCACGGCGGACGGGTTGCCCGGCAAGCCGCAGAATACCGCCCCGCCGATACGGCCCAGCGCCAGCGGCTTGCCCGGCTTGATCGCCAGCTTCCAGAAAGACAGCACGCCCAGCGCCTCCACCGCCGGACGCACATGGTCGGCATCGCCCACCGACATGCCGCCCGAGGTCAGCACCAGATCATGATTCTCTGCCGCCTGCGCCAGCACCCGGCGAATCAGTGTCGCATCATCCGCCAGGATGCCCAGATCGGTAACGGCACAGCCCTGCCGCGCCAGCAGGGCGCGCAGCAGATAGCGGTTGCTGTCATGGATGGCGGGCGGGGCGGCGTGCTGCCCCGGCTCCCGTAACTCATCCCCGGTGGAGAACAGCGCCACCCGCAGCGGGCGGCGTACCGGCAGGCTGTCCCACCCCTGGGCCGCCGCCAGGGCGATATCGGCAGGGCGCAGGGTGTGGCCCGCCGATAGCAGCAGCGCCCCCAAAGCCACATCCTGCCCCACCCGCCGGCAATTGGCCCCCAGCGGCAGGGCGGGCGGCAGGTCCACCCGCCCATCGGGCAGCAGATGCACCTCTTCCTGGATCGCCACGCTATCCAGGCCGGCGGGCAGCATGGCACCGGTCAGGATACGCACGGCGTGACCCGGCGGCACCAGCGGCGGCCGATGGCCCGCCGCCACCTGCCCCGCCAGCGGCAAGGGCCCCGGCAGGTCGGCATGGCGCAGGGCATAGCCATCCATGGCGCTGTTATCGAATCCAGGCAGCGGGGCGACCGCCCGCAGGTCAGCGGCCAGCACCCGTCCCACCGCATCGGCCAGCTTCACCCGCTCTTCCCCCGTTACGGGGTCGAAACGATCATTGATCAGGGCCAGTACCTGTTCCAGCCGCAGCAAGTTCGAACCGGCTTCGAAACAATTGCCACAGGCCCCGCTCATCGCGCGCCTCCCAGCCCGCAGCGGTCCAGGATCAGGTCGGCAATGGCCTCCACATCATCCAGGTTAAGCACGGGCAGCGGGCAGCCCGGCAGCCCCATATCGCTGGCCACGGCAATGATGTTGGGATCATCGGGGTACAGCAACGGCTTGCCATTGGCCGGGCGATGCACCTCCAGCTTGGGGTGGCTGTCGCGTTTGAAGCCTTCCACCAGAATCAGGTCGACCGGCGACAGTTTGGCCACCAGTTCGGCCAGGCTCAATTCCGGTGAGCCGCGATTCTCGTGCATCAGGGCCCAGCGCTGGCCGGAAGCCACCAGCACCTCTGACGCGCCGGCCATGCGGTGGACATAGGAATCCTTGCCCGGCTGGTCGATATCAAAGGCGTGATGGGCATGTTTCAGGGTGGAAACCGTGAAACCGCGCCGCGCCACCGCCGGAATCAGCCGCGCCATCAGCGTGGTCTTGCCGCTGCCGCTCCAGCCCGACAGGCCGAAGAGATTGGCGGGAAGCCGTTGTTCAGCCCCCATGGTTCCCCCCTTCCCCGGCCTGTAGCGGCCGGGATTATCGCAATGCCAGCACCAGCAGGGCACCGGCCGCCAGCGCCAAGGCCAGCCAGAGCGGGCGGCGCTGGCGTTTATTTTCCAACGCCTGGGCCTGGGCCAGCAAGGCCAGACTGTCGGGATGCAACCGCATCCCCCCGCCTTCGGCCAACTGGAAGGCCGCGCGTTCCAGATCGCGCACCAGGGTTGGCAGCCGGCCGATAATGCTGGCCACGGCACCGGCCACATCGGCCACCCGTGCCTCCGGCCCGCGATTTTCCACCATCCAGCGTTCAATCAGCGGCCGCGCCAGTTCCCACATATTCACATGCGGGTTCAGCACCCGGCCCATCCCCTCCGCCGTCAACATGCTTTTCTGCAGCAGCAACAACTGCGGCTGCGTCTCCATCTGGAATTTTTCCGTGATGGCGAAGAGCTGGGCCAGCAGCCGGCCGATGGAGATATCCGACAGCGGGCGGCCATGCAGCGGCTCCCCGATGGAGCGGCAAGCCTGCTTGAACAGTTCCCGGTCCTGATCAGGAGGCACGAAGCCGGCATCGAAATGCACCCGCGCCACCAGATCATAATCCCGGTTGAGGAAACCGATCAGCATATCGGCCAGATAAAGCCTGGTCTGGCGGTCGATGCGGCCCATGATGCCGAAATCCACCGCCACCAGCTTGCCCTGTGCCGTGACGAACATGTTGCCGGGATGCATGTCGGCATGGAAGAAGCCGTCGCGGAACACCTGATTGAAAAAGGCGTCCGCCGCCTGCTGCAACAGCTTGTCCGGCTCCAGCCCCGCCGCCTTGATCTCTTCCAGCTTGTCGATGGAAAAACCGATGACGCGGGCCTGGGTCATCACCCGCTTGGCGGTGCGATCCCAATCGATGGTCGGCACGTCAAAGGTCGGATCGCGGGCGAAATTTTCCCCCAGCTCAGAGGCGGCCGCCGCCTCCATCCGCAAATCCATTTCCAGGGCCACGGTGCGGGCGAAGGTTTCCACCACCGCCACCGGCTTCAGCCGTTTCAGGCGCGGTTGCAGGCGCAGGGCCAGCCCGGCCAGCCACATCATCAGATCCAGGTCGCGCTGAAACGCCTGTTCAATGCCGGGGCGCAGCACCTTGACCGCCACCTGCCGTCCATCCGGCGTTTCGGCGAAATGCACCTGGGCGATGCTGGCCGCCGCCACCGCCTGATCGTCGAAATGGGCAAACAGAACATCCATCGGGCGGACCAGCTCCGCCTCAATGATTGCGCGGGCCTCCGCCCCCGGAAAGGCGGGCAGCCGGTCGCGCAACTGCGCCAGATCGGCGGCCACCTCCTCCCCCACCAGATCGGCGCGGATGGACAGCACCTGCCCCAGCTTGATGAAGCTGGGGCCCAGCTCCTGCAAGGCGGCGGCCAGCCGCTGGCCAGGGCGGCCCGGCGCCTTTTCATTGTTGATGGCGCGCATCAGCAGCGCCACCAGCGGCGCACTGTCGCCGAACAGGTCGGGCTGCAAAGCGCCGTGGCGGGCCAGCGTGCGACCGATGGAAACCAGACGCAGCAGATTGCGGGTCAAGCGCAGCATGGGGCGGGCGCCTTAAACGCGCCAGCCGGAATGGATACAGGCAATGCCGCCCGACAGGTTGCGCGCCCGCGCCTGGGTGAAGCCCGCCGCCTCAATCCGGCGGCAAAGCGCCTGCTGTTCGGGGAAGCGGCGGATGCTTTCCACCAGATATTGGTAACTGTCGCGGTCGCCCGCCACCATCTGGCCCAGCCGGGGCAGCAGGTGGAAGGAATAGCTGTCATAGATATCCCGCAGCACCGGGATCACCACATGGCTGAATTCCAGGCAGAAGAAGCGGCCACCGGGCTTCAGCACGCGCCGCGCCTCCCGCAAGGCCTTGTCGATATGGGTGACATTGCGCAAGCCAAAGGCGATCGTATAGGCATCCATCGACCGGCTGGCAAAGGGCAGGTCTTCGGCATTGCCGACCGTCCAGTCGATGCCTCCGACAGCACCCTGGTCGATACCCCGATCACGCCCCACCCGCACCATGGCCTCTGTCAGGTCACAGACGGTGACGGCGGCGCCCGGCGCCTTCTTCTTCAGGCGAAAGGCGATATCACCCGTGCCACCGGCCACATCCAGCAGGGCTTCCCCCTCACGCGGGCGGACCAGATCGACGAAGGCATCCTTCCACAGCCGGTGGATGCCCATCGACATCAGATCATTCATCAGGTCATAGCGACCGGCCACACTGCCGAACACGCCTTGCACCAGCGGGGCCTTTTCGGTCGGGTCGATCTCCCGGAAGCCGAAATAGCGCCCCTCCTCCCCAGCGGGCGGGCGGGGCGGGGTGGCGCTGGGGCCGGCGGCGGTGTGGTCGGTGCGTGCATCGCTCATGATAGCCGCACCATAGCGGCAAGCCGGCCCGCTGGGAAGCGGGGCAACGCGGGCCCCACCTGCGCGGATTGGCGCGGGCGCGGGGGGAACCCCTGCGGCCTTTCCCCTGTTGCCTCAGGCAAAGCGCCACGCTAGGGGAAGGCACCGTCATGAAGAGAAACCGCCTGTTCATCGTGATTGCCGCCCTCTGGCTCTGCGCCTTTACCCAGGCCCCCAGCCCCGCCGACCTGTATGGCCCGCTGTTCCAGGCGGTGCAAACCCAGCGGATTTTTGGCGATGGCAAAAGCTTTGTTGATGCGGTGCCAAGGCGCGCGCCCGCGGCCATCATGGCGGATTACCGGGCCCATCCACCCGCCGATGCGGCGTCGCTGCGCCGTTTCGTGCTGGACAATTTCACCCTGCCGGCGGATATCGCCACGCCGGCCAACAGCCCGGCGGCGGGTGTCAATCCCGGCCCGCTGCTGGATCACATCGCCACCCTCTGGCCCCATCTGACACGTCAGCCGGAAGCCCCGCCGCCGGGCTCCTCCGCCCTGGCCCTGCCCGCCCCCTATGTGGTGCCGGGCGGGCGGTTCCGGGAGATTTATTACTGGGACAGCTATTTCACCATGCTGGGGCTGGTGCGTGACGGCCGGATGGATCTGGTGGCATCCATGGTGGCGGATTTCGAGCATCTGCTGGAAACCTATGGCCGCATCCCCAATGGCACCCGCAGCTATTATCTCAGCCGGTCGCAGCCGCCCTTCTTCTCCTTGATGGTCGATCTGCTGCCGAAGGGGGATGAGGCAACGCAGCGGCGCCGTCTGGCCGCCCTGAAACGCGAACATGATTTCTGGATGAGCGGCAGCGATTGCCTTGCAAAACAGGCGCATCGGCCCGATGCCTGCCGGCGCGTGGTGCGGCTGGCCGATGGCAGCCTGCTGAACCGCTATTGGGATGACCGCGACAGCCCGCGCGATGAATCCTATGCCGAGGATGTGGAAACCGCCCATCAGGCGCCGGATCGCCCCGCCCCGGAAGTTTACCGCCATCTGCGGGCGGCCGCCGAAAGCGGCTGGGATTTCAGTTCCCGCTGGCTGGACGACCCGGCGAAACTGTCCAGCATCCGCACCACAGACATCATCCCGGTCGATCTCAATAGCCTGCTCTGGCAGTTGGAGCGCTCCATCGCCCTGCGCTGCGCCTTGTTGGAGGAACGCGCTTGCGCCGATCTGTTCGAACGGCAGGCCGCTGCCCGGCAGGGGGCGATCATCCGCCATCTCTGGCTGCCAGACGAGGGGCGCTTTGCCGATTATGATTTCCGCAACGCCCGCCCGACGCCTGTTCTGTCGGCGGCGACCCTGTTTCCCCTGTTCGCCGGGCTGGCCAGCCCCTCACAGGCCGAGGCGGTGGCAGCCCTGACCGAGCGGGAATTGCTGGCACCAGGTGGGCTGCGCACCACACAGATCCGCAACGGCCAGCAATGGGACGCCCCGAATGGCTGGCCGCCCCTGCAATGGGTGGCGGTGGAGGGCTTGGCCCGCTACGGGCACCGGCCGCTGGCGCGGGAGATCGCCCAGCGCTGGATCGGTACGGTGGACAGCACCTATCACGACACCGGCAAGCTGCTGGAGAAATATAATGTTGAGGAACGGCTGCCCGGCGGCGGTGGGGAATATCCGCTGCAGGATGGCTTTGGCTGGACCAACGGTGTCACCCGCGCCTTGATGGCGCGTTACCCGGAGATGAACCCTGCCAAGTAAGCCAGATCATTGAATGACCGTTTGGGACAGAAAATTTCCGCCTAGCTTTTTCTTAACGAAGAATTTAACTTACGATAAACAAATTTATTTTGCATTCAATGAGCTTACCATGCCCCGATCTGATCAGCGTATTAGTATACTGCTCACTTTTCTTATTTTTATCCCGTGCGCGCAATTAAGCTATAAATTTTTGGGAATTTTTCTTTCAGTATCTTATATTTTTAGCGTATTTTTATTATTTATTATTATTTTTTATATTGAACGAAATGATTGGTGGAGCCGTAAGGTCAAAGAATATGAGCACTGGTTGGCAATCGCCTGGTGCATCTTCATGATTGCAGCCTTGGCCGTGCTCTACCCACTTGCTCAATCGCGTTACTGGGGTGGTACTGGTAGCGATCGCGATGATGCTTTGATGGTTGGCATCGAGGCGCTTCTCCATTTTAGATACCCTTACCATGAACATACCTATGCAGGGCTCAGACTGTCCCCCCTGCCCGGCGCCTTGCTGCTGGGTATGCCATTCCATCTGCTGGGGTCGGTGGTGTGGCAGAATGTGGCTTATGGCTTTCCCTGCATTTTCCTGGCTGCCCGCTGCCTGTCAGGCTGGCGCACGCGCTGGCTTCTGATCCCGCTACTGACCACCGGGAATATTGGCTTTATTCAAGATTTCGTGACCGGGGGGGATTTTGTCCTGGCCGGCATGTACCTTGCGGCAGCGCTGGTCCTGTTCGCCGACCTCATCGATCGGGGCCCGGAAAATCCAAAATTGCTGGCCGCCGCGGCGACTTTGCTGGGACTCGTTGTTTGCTCCAGGCTTCTTTACCCCGTCGCCCTGATTCTTGCGACCAGCTACACCTTCCGGCATCAGGGGGCCGCAAAGGCTGCCACTTACGGCTTCATCGCATTTGCCGTGGCCGGCATCCTCACCCTGCCCTTCTATCTTTATGATCCTGTCGCCTTTCTTCCGAGCAATATCATCAACTTATTTCCCAAGAAATGGCAATGGATCCAGTCTATTGCTCTGCCGCTGATTGCCGCAACCCTGGCACTGCTGCCTGCTGTTCGCAAAATGGATAAATGGGCACTGCTCGGGCTCCTGGCCATTTGCCTGACAATTTTACTGCTGCCTGGCACCCTTATTCGCGTGTCACACGGCGCCAAAGCGCTTCACTTTTGGGTTCCTGTCGCTCTTTACGCAGCGATGATCCTGCTTGTCCGCCGCGCACCGGGGGACGCGGCGGAGAGCCGGCACGCATGATGGCGTGCAAACAACATAGCTGAAAAACACGGTTTCGGCTGGACCGACAGCCTCAGCCGCCCCCCTGATCGCCTGAAAAAAGCAAATGAAAGCGAGAAAATAATTCAAACATATTATCATATGTATATTACTTAATCAGCTTCCAATTCTCAAACATCAGCAACCGAATATATAAGAATCGCCAAACATATACGAAATAACAATCCACCAACTCAATCAAATTGATTTAGATCAAATCACAAACCAGGCCACCACTTATGCTTGTCTGGGTCGGCGCAACAGCAGCCAAACAGTCATCCCGGAGGGGCCGTCGTGCAATTTCGTTCTATACAATCGAAAATCGCTTTGCTTTCAGCGGCTTGTGTTTTGGGCGCCACGGGGGTGCTTGTCGGCTATGGCATCATTGCGTCCAGCAACACCAAAGATTTCGTGGCCACGCAGGCCAGCACCCTGTCAGATCGCAAGACAAAGGAGAGTCTTGAAACCCTGGCCAGCACCCAGGCCGGCGCCATCCGTTCCACCCTGGACATGGCGTTTGATGCCGCCCGGAATATGGCGCGCAGTTTCGAGGTGCTGGCCGCAAGCCCGGACAAGGGAGGCGCACCGCTGACCCAGCGGCGCGCCCAGTTCAATGCGATCTTGTTGACCGTGCTGAAGGATAATCCGCAATTCAACGGCACCTATTCCGCCTGGGAGCCCGATGCGCTGGATGGGCAAGATAATGCCCATCGCAACCGCAATGATCTGGGTTCCGATGCCACCGGGCGTTTTCTGCCTTACTGGACCCGTGATGCCGGCGGGCGTGTCGCCATCCAGCCGCTGGTGGAATATGACAGCAGCGCCCTGCATCCCAATGGTGTGATGAAAGGCGGCTGGTATATCGGCCCGCAGAATGGCGGCGGCGAGAGCATTCTCGATCCTCTGCCCTATATCGTGCAGGGCAAGAATGTCTATCTGGCCACCATGTCGGTGCCGATCATGATCGGCACCAAGTTCCAGGGCGTGGCCGGCGCCGATTTTGATCTCTCCTTCGTGCAGAAACTGGCCGAGCGGGTGAAGGGCTCCGTCTTCGGCGGCAAGGCCGCCGTCACCATCATCAGCTACAAAGGCCTGATCGTCGCCTCCAGCGAACATCCCGACGCCATCGGCAGCAGCTATCAGCATTTCGACAATAGCTGGACCCAAGATCTGGCGACCATCCAAGCCGGCAAGCCACAGATCAGCGAAGACACGACCAACGATACGATCAAGGCTTTCGCCCCCATCCAACTGGGCCGCACCAAAACCCCTTGGGCGGTGCTGATCGAAGTGCCGCGTAGCGTTGCGATGGCCGAGGCTACCGCCCTGGCCGCAGCGCTGGCGGATCGCAACCGCCTGGACACCTTGCTGCAAGGCGCCGTCGCCATCCTGATCGCCCTGGCCAGCATTGGCGGCATGTGGCTGGTGGCCCGCGGCATCGCCCGCCCCATCCGCAACAGCGCGCGCTTCGCTGAAGCCGTTGCCGCCGGGCATCTCAATAACAGTCTGGAAGTGACGCAGGTGGATGAGACAGGCACCCTGGCCCGCGCGCTCAACACCATGGCCAGCAACCTGAAACAGGCGGAGCAGGACCGGCTGGCCCTGGAGAGAAAAGCGGCAATCGAACGCAAGGAGACCCTGGCGACCATTGCCGGGGAGTTGGAAGAGAATGTGCGCGACGTGCTGCAAAGCCTGGCCGCTGCCGCAGGCCAGATGAATCAGGCTGCCAATGGCATGACGGCCACCGCCGACCGTACCAGCACCCGCGCCATCGCTGTTGCTGCCGGCTCGGAACAGGCCAGCACCAACGTACAGACCGTGGCCGTGGCGACAGAGGAATTATCAGCCTCGATCCGGGAGATCGCCGGGCAGGCCAGCGCTTCCACCAACATCGCCAGCAATGCCGTGCACACGGCCGAAGAGGCCAACCAGCAGATTCTGGGGTTGACGGCCGCCGCCGACCGGATCGGCAATGTAGTGGAATTGATTTCGTCCATCGCCGGACAAACCAACATGCTGGCCCTGAATGCCACCATCGAGGCGGCCCGTGCGGGTGAGGCGGGCAAAGGCTTTGCCGTGGTGGCAGGTGAGGTGAAGCATCTGGCCGCCCAGACGGCCAAGGCGACAGATGAGATTGCCAGCCAGGTCAGCAATATCCAACGGATTGCACGCGAATCAGCGGACAGTATCCGAGGCGTCAGCCAGGTGATCAACGAGATGCGCGGCATCACGACCGGCATCGCCTCAGCCGTGGAAGAGCAGAACGCCGCCACCGGAGAGATTGCCCGCAATGTACAACAGGCGGCCGATGGCACACATGAGGTCAGCACCACGATCCAGGATGTCAGTCAGGCGGCCGCGGAATCAAAACAGACCGCCATGCAGGTGCTGACCGCCTCCGAGAGCATCAGCACGCAAACGGAGCGGCTGGGGCGCACGGTCGATGGCTTCCTGGCCAAGATCCGCGCCGCGTAAATCCCCGCCCCTGTGGCGATAAGGCGGCGGTCACCCCAGTGACCGCCGCCGGCTTTCTGCACAACGGAAAATAAAAAAAGCCGCTGAACAAATGTTCGCGGCCTTAAGACCAGAGATGCAATGGTGCCCAGGGACGGAATCGAACCGCCGACACGGGGATTTTCAATCCCCTGCTCTACCGACTGAGCTACCTGGGCACTATCGCATTTGCTGTCGGCGTCTGCCGTTTCAGCGCCGGGCGGTGTTGGTCGCGCCGTCCGGTGGAGGCGCTTTTAGAGACTTGGCCGGACCCTGTAAAGCACTTTTTTTACAGGCCCCGATTTTTTTCATCTGCCTGTTCGGCCTCATCATCATCGGGAGCCACCGGCACACGATAGGCCTCCCCCAGCCAGCGGGACAGGTCCACATCGGCGCAGCGCTTGGAGCAGAAGGGTTTGAAGGCAGCCACCACCGGGCGGCTGCAGATGGGGCAGGCCGCCTGTTTGCGGGGGCGGGCAGCCGCCAGATCAATGGGATCGTCACTCATCTTCATCACTTCCATCCAGGGCCAGCAGGTCGGCCAGGGCGGGGCCGCGACGCGCCCGCGTCACTTCCACCAGGCCCAGGCGCGACATGCCGTAAACATGGGTGGCCACCGGATCGGCGGCCACCGCCTCGCTCAAGGCCCGCACCACCGCATCGCGGTCGCCGGCGCGGCCCATATTGACAAAATCCACCACCACGATGCCGCCAATATTGCGCAGGCGCAATTGGCGGGCGATTTCCGGGCAGGCATCCAGGTTGGTGGCCAGCGGATTGCCCCGCTCCCCGCCATTCACATCCACCACGGTCAGCGCCTCGGTCCGGTCGATGACCAGGGAACCGCCATAGGCCAGCGGCACCCGCCGGCCGGCGGCACGGGCAATTTCGCCATCCACATCGCCCTGATCGAACAGGCGGCGCCCGTCCCCCGGCTTCCAGGGTTTGACCAGGGCCAGCAGATCAGGCGCATCATCGGCCAGCAGCGCCTTCACCGAGGCCAGCAGCTCTGCCCCCTCCACCATGATTTCCGCCAAGCCATCACGCGGCAGTTCCGTCACGGCGCGACGGATGGCATCGGGCGGGGGGATCAGGGTGCGGGGGGCCGCCCCACCCGCACTCAAGCTGGCCGGGCGCCAGCGGGCCAGCAGGGCCTCGGCCTCCGCCAGCACCAGCCCAGGGTCCGCCCCCGCCGCCTCCCCGCGCACGATCCAGCCGCCCTGGTTGGGCAGTTCAGCCGCGAACAGGGCGCGCAGGGCATTCACCTGCGGCCCCTTGCCCAGGCGCTTGGAAAGATGCAGCCCATCGCCCAGCGGCGTATAGACCAGGAAACGGCCCGGCAGGGAGATATCCCCGGTCAGGCTGGCGCCCTTGTCGCCATGGGCATCGGCCTTCACCTGCACCAGCACGGATTGGCCGGTGCGCAGCAACTGGCCGATCTTGGCATCACGGCGGGCGGGCCGCACATCAGCGGCGGAGAGCAGACCGGGCACCCGGTCGCCGAAATCCACAAAGGCGGCATCCAGCCCGGCAGCAATGCGGGTGACGCGGCCCAGCGCCACCGCACCCAGCCAGCCGGGATGGTTCGCATGATCGATGGCAAGATCAGTCAGGATGCCATCGCCCAGCAGGGCACAGCGCGTCAGCGCCCCCCGCCGGTCGATCAGCAGCCGGCGCATCAGCCGGCTTTCGGTGCAGTGGCGGCCGCCGCGGCCAGCGCCAGGGCGTCCAGCCCGGCGGCGCGCAGGGTGCCCCCCACCTCCGTCAACGGCAGGCCCACCACATTGCTGTAACTGCCGCCGATCTGCCGCACGAACAGGCTGCCAATCCCCTGGATGGCATAGCCGCCGGCCTTGCCGCGCCAATCGCCGGTGGCGATGTAGCTTTCAATCTCATGGGCGGACAGGGTGCGGAAAATCACCGCCGTTTCCACCGTGCGGGACCAGACGCGCCCATCGGCACCAATGACGCAAAAGCCGGTATGCACCCGGTGCCGCCGGCCCTGCAGCAGGGTCAGGCATTGCCGCGCCGTGGCGGCATCATCCGCCTTGGGCAGGATGCGCCGGCCCAGCCCCACCACCGTATCAGCGGCCAACACGATGGCACCCGGATGGCGCGCCGCCGTCACCGCCGCCTTTTCCTGCGCCAGACGCAGGGCGTGGGGGGCAGGTAATTCATCCTTCAGGGGGGATTCGTCGATATCCGCCGGATCAACGGCGTCCGGCACCAGCCCGATCTGGGCCAGCAATTCCCGCCGCCGGGGGGAACCGGAGGCCAGCACCAGTTGCGGGCGTCCGGCCAGGGGGCCGGGCCCGTCACCAGCCAGCGCCGGCGTACCTTGCAAGGTCATGAGACAACTTTCCGCTTACTTGAAGCGGAAAGTGATCCGCCCCTTGGTCAGGTCATAGGGCGTCATTTCGACATTGACGCGATCCCCCGCCAGCACGCGGATGCGATTCTTGCGCATCTTGCCGGAGGTGTGGGCGAGCACTTCATGTTCGTTATCGAGCTTGACGCGAAACATCGCATTCGGCAGCAGTTCCGTCACCGTGCCGGAGAACTCGATCAGATCTTCCTTGGCCATGTCTTCCTGGGTCTTGGCGCTGAAAAACGGCAAATAGGTGATTGCCGCGCGCCACGCGGTCAAGTGTTTTCCACGCACGTCTGCACCCCTTCCCGCCCATGGCAGGGGATGGGGGTTCCAACGGGATAAATTGCAGCGTCAGTCGCTTGCTCAACCGTCCGGAAAACGATCCTTCAACCGCTTCAAAATGGTGTCGCGCACCTGCCGATAGGCATCGAGTCGCGCCTCCCGGTTGCCTTCCACCAGCGAGGGATCGAACGTGTGCCAGAACTCCACATCACAGGCCATGGTGCGGGTCATTTCCACCGCCTTGTGCTGCGCCTCCGGCGAGAGGGAGATGACCAGATCGAAGCTGTCATCCTGCAACTGGTCGAAAGTCTTGCAATGGTGGCGGGACATGTCGACGCCCAGCTCCGCCATCACCGCCGTGACGAACGGGTCGGCGTCGCCCTCCCGCACGCCGGCACTGTCTACATAAAGCGTCTTGCCATGCAGCATCTTCAACAACCCCTCCGCCATGGGGGAGCGGATGGAATTATGCGTGCAGGCAAACAGAACAGAGGAGATGCGGGCGGGGGCGATGGCGGACATGCTGACGTCAGCCCCTGATATGCAGCACGCAGATCAGGGTGAAGATGCGCCGGGCGGTGTTGAAATCCAGCTCCACCTTGCCGGCCAGCCGCTCCCGCAACAGTTCCGATCCTTCATTATGCAGGCCGCGTCGGCCCATATCGATGGCCTCAATCTGCGAGGGCGATGCCGTCTTGATCGCCTTGTAATAGCTGTCGCAGATCATGAAATAGTCGCGCACGATGGTGCGGAAGGGGGTCAGCGGCAGGCTGGTCCGGTTCAGCGGCTGATCATCCTCTGACCTGATGTCAAAGATCAGCCGGTTATCCTCCACCGAGAGGAACAGGCGGAACGGCCCATGATCCGGCATCTCCACCAGGGCGAAGCGATTTTCGTCCAGCAGGTCGAAAATCGCCACGGCCCGTTCATGCTCCACCTCCATATTGTGGCGGAGCACGTGTTTTTCGACCAGTTCGACATGAACGATCCGGTGATGGGGCGCATTCATCGCGTCATGGCCTCCTGATGCATCACCAGCTTCTCCCGGTCTGTACCGCCGGTTGGGTCCGGCGGCTTTGGTAAGGGGGCGGGCGGCACTACCGCCCGTCCCCTACCCTGCTGTCAGCCGGCCTTGTTGGCAAGCCGGATTGCAACCGACAGGGCGTGCGCGCCCAGCCCTTCAGCCTCTGCCAGGGCCACGGCGGCAGGGCCGATGGCGGCCAGGGCCGCCGGGGAACAGCCCACCAGCGTCGTCCGCTTCATGAAATCCAGCACATTCAGACCGCTGGAGAAGCGGGCCGACCGCGCCGTGGGCAGCACGTGATTCGGCCCCGCGACATAATCGCCGATGGCTTCCGGCGTGTGGCGCCCTAAGAAAATCGCCCCGGCATTGCGCACCTGGGCGGCCAGCGCATCCGGGTCGGCCACGGCCAGTTCCAGATGTTCGGGCGCGATGCGGTCCACCAGCGCCACCGCTTCTTCCAGGCTGGCCACTTTGATGATGGCGCCATGGGCGTTCCAGCTTTCACGCGCGATGGCGGCGCGCGGCAGGGTCGCCAGATGCATTTCAACCGCCGCCGCCACCGATTCGGCAAAGCCGGCATCATCGGTGATCAGAATCGACTGGGCCGAGGTATCATGTTCCGCTTGGCTTAACAGGTCAGCCGCAATCCAGGCCGGGTCATTGGCCGCATCGGCCACCACCAGGATTTCCGACGGCCCGGCGATCATGTCGATGCCAACCGTGCCGAAAACCTGCCGCTTGGCGGCGGCGACAAAGGCATTGCCGGGGCCGGTGATCTTGTCCACCGACGGAATGGTCGCCGTGCCATAGGCCAGCGCCCCCACGGCCTGCGCCCCGCCGATGCGGTAAATCTCCGTCACGCCGGCCAGATGGGCAGCCGCCAGCACCAGCGGGTTCAGCTTGCCATCAGGGGTCGGCACCACCATGGCGATGCGCGGCACGCCCGCAACCTTGGCGGGGATGGCATTCATCAGCACGGAGCTGGGATAGGCGGCGGTACCACCGGGCACATAGATGCCGACCGCCCCCACCGGGGTCCAGCGGGCCCCCAGCCGCACCCCGGCGGCATCGGTGTAGCTGGTGGCCTCCACCGTCTGGCGACGATGAAACGCCTCAATCCGTTCCGCCGCCAGCCGCAAGGCTGCCAGCGTTTCCGGGTCGCACAGCGCGATGGCGGCGCTGATCTCGTCAGCAGTGATGCGCAGCCGGTCGGCGGTCAGGTCCAGCCGGTCCCAGCGGCGCGTGTATTCCAGCAGGGCGGCGTCACCGCGCAGCCGCACATCGGCCAGAATGGCGGCGACGGCATTGTTCAGGTCTTCCTGAACCTCGCGCTTGGCGCCCAGCAATTCGGTAAAGGCTGCCTCGAACCCGGCATCGGCGGAGGAAAGATTAACCGGCATTGCCAATGGCCTCCTGGAAACGGTCGATCCAGCCCTGGATTTCGCCATGGCGGGTCTTGAACGCGGCACGGTTGACGACAAGGCGGGAAGAGATATCGGCGATATGCTCAATCTCCACCAAGCCATTGGCCTTCAGCGTCACGCCGGTGGACACCAGATCGACGATGCGGGAGCACAGGCCCAGCGAGGGCGCCAGTTCCATGGCCCCGTTCAGCTTGATGCATTCCGCCTGCACGCCGCGCGCGGCGAAATGCCGGCGGGTGATCTCCGGGTATTTGGTCGCCACGCGCACATGGCTCCAGCGCGAGGGATCGTCCGTGGTGGACAGGTCCACCGGTTCGGCCACGGCGATGCGGCATTTGCCGATGCCCAGATCCAGCGGGGTATAGAGTTCGGGATAATCGAACTCCATCAGCACATCGCTGCCGCACACGCCCAGATGGGCCGCGCCGAAGGCCACGAAGGTGGCCACGTCGAAGCTGCGCACCCGGATGATCTGCACATGGGGCAGATTGGTGGCAAAGCGCAGGGCGCGGGATTTCGGATTATCGAAATCCGGTTCCGGCTCAATGCCCACATGATGCAACAGGGGCCTCACCTCATCCAGGATACGACCCTTGGGCAGGGCCAGCACCAGCATGTCTTGGGGGGCGGACGGCATCATGTCCTGGACGCTCCAGGTAGGGAAATGGGAGCGACTACATGGCACGCCAAACCGCCCACGTCCAGACGCGGGGGGCGAAAGGCTGGGGTGCGATCAGTTGGAGACAGGATGCGCGGGCCGCGCCACGGCGGGCCATGGCTCCCCGATATCGGCCAGCCGTACCTCCAGCCGCGCCACCGACAGGCGGATATCCCCGCCGCCGGCCAGCCGCAGCAGCAGGCTGGCCCCGTCATCGGCCACCTCAATCGCCAGCAGGGAGAGGAACTGGTCACGCCGGCGCAGATCGAACCCGCGATAGGCGACACGGGTAACGCCCAGGAAACGCAGGCCGCAATTCACCCGTTCGCCGGCATGGCCGGCATCGGGCGTGGGGCCGGCGGGTGTCCCCTCCCCTTCCCAGCGGAAGCGATTGGCCACGGCCACAAAGCATTGCTCTCCGGGCAGAAAGGCAATGTCGCCGATGGGCACGATGGCGTCCTGCAGAATGGCCGACAGCACCGCCAGATCCTGGGCATCCATCGCGGCCAAACGCAATCCGGTCATCGCTGCTTCTCTCCGGTGATCAGGGGATGGGGCTTAGATGGGTGGGGATGGTGGGGATTTTAAGGGGGCAGGCCGTTGGGCACACGCTGGCCTTTCCACCCCTGCCCCCCCTCTACCGTCACCCCGGCGAAGGCCGGGGTCCAGTATCGTAGAGCGAGGCGCTTGCGGCACCTGGACCCCGGCCTTCGCCGGGGTGACGGTAGAGAGGAGGAAGCGGCGCGAAAGAAATCTCAAGCTGAAAGAGGGGCTTTATCCCCCCTCAATCCGCTTCCTTCACCCGCTCCATATCCGCCCCGCAGGCGGCCAGCTTATGTTCAATCCGCTCGTACCCGCGATCCAGGTGATAGATGCGGTTCACCACCGTTTCGCCCTGTGCCGCCAGACCGGCCAGCACCAGCGATACCGAGGCGCGCAAATCGGTCGCCATCACCGGGGCCCCCGTCAGCCGCGGCACGCCGCGCACCAGGGCCGACGAGCCATGAACGGTGATGTTCGCCCCCATGCGCGCCAGTTCCGGCACATGCATGAAGCGATTCTCGAAAATCGTCTCCGTGATCATGGAGGCACCCTTGGCGACGCACATCAGCGCCATCATCTGCGCCTGCAGATCGGTGGGGAAACCGGGGAACGGCTCCGTCATCACATCCACGCCCACCAGCTCCCCGGCGGTGGCGGAAACCAGCAGGCCGTTTGCCGTCTCTGACACCTTCACATTGGCGGCGGCCAGCGTCTTGGCCACGGCCTTCAGATCGTCCAGCTTGGCGCCCAGCAATTCCAGCTCACCGCCGGTGATGGCGGCGGCCATGGCGAAGGTGCCAGCCTCGATCCGGTCGGGCAGCACGGCATAGGTGGCCCCATGCAGCCGGTCCTTGCCCTTGATCACCAGCCGGTCGGACCCGATCCCCTCAATCTCCGCCCCCATGGCGATCAGGCAGCGGGCCAGATCGCCGATTTCCGGTTCACGGGCGGCATTCACCAGCACGGTTTCACCCTTGGCCAGGGTGGCAGCCATCATCAGGTTTTCCGTGGCCCCGACGGAGACCTGCGGGAAGACGAACTCCGCCCCCACCAAGCCGCCTTCCGGGGCGCGGGCCAGGATATACCCTCCCTCGATATCGATCTGCGCGCCCATGGCCTGCAGGCCCTTGATATGCAGATCGACCGGACGGGTGCCGATGGCGCAGCCACCGGGCAGGCTGACCTTGGCCTGACCGAATCGCGCCAGCAGCGGCCCCAGCACCAGCACGGAGGCGCGCATCTTGCGCACCAGATCATAGGGGGCGGTGGTGTTGAAAATATCGTTGGCAAACAGCTCCACCGACCGGCCGCTGGACCCGAAGGCGTCGCGCCCGTTGATATGCACCTCCACCCCATGCTGGGCCAGCAGCCGGTTCATGGTGGTGATATCGGCCAGCAGCGGCAGGTTGGTCAGGGTCAGCTTCTCATCAGTGAGAAGGCAGGCGGCCTGCAGCGGCAGGGCCGCATTCTTGGCACCGCTGACGGGGATCTGACCCTTGAGCGGCTTGCCGCCGCGGATGAGGAGCTTGTCCATGGGTGTTCGGTTCTGATGTCTGGTGGGGGCGGGCCGGGATTATCGGCCCGCAAAAAGGCGATAGCAGGGCGGGGGCCTGCTCAGATCCGCGCCAGGGTGACGCCGCGCTGCTTCATATATTTGCCAGCCCGGTCGGCATAGGAGACCTCGCACGGGCTGGCCCCCTGGAAGAACAGGAACTGGCACAGCCCTTCATTGGCATAGACCTTGGCGGGCAGCGGCGTGGTGTTGGAAATTTCCAGCGTCACATGGCCTTCCCATTCCGGTTCCAGCGGCGTGACATTGACGATCAGGCCGCAGCGGGCATAGGTGCTCTTGCCCAGGCAGACCACCAGCACATCGCGCGGAATGCGGAAATATTCCACCGTGCGGGCCAGCGCAAAGCTGTTGGGCGGGATGACGCAAACATCGGTCTTGCGATCAACAAAGCTGGTCTCATCGAAGCGCTTGGGATCGACGACAGCATTGTCGACATTGGTGAAAATCTTGAACTCGTCGGCCACGCGCGCGTCATAGCCGTAGGAGGACAGGCCGTAGGAGATGACGCCTTCGCGCTTCTGCGCCTCGATGAACGGCTCGATCATCCCGTTCTTGGTCGCCTGTTCCCGGATCCAGGTATCGGGCATGATCGGCATAATGTCCCCCAATGGCAAAAGGCCCCACATCTTGGGGGCCGCAACAGTTTGTAGCCCAGCGCCCCGCCGGGCTCAAGCAGTGGTGCCACCCACATCCCCCTCCGCAGCGGGGGGCGGGTTTGCATCCACATCGTCGCGGGCGCGATTCTGTTCCTTGCGCTTGCGCAGATTATCGCGCAGGGCCTGGGCCAGGCGTTCCTGACGATCATCCTTCTTGGGGGGCACTTTGGTCATGGCGGGGTTGGCTCCTTGAAAACCGGCGGAATTCCAGGCGATTTGACCCGCCGCCGTCAAGGGTGTCAGAAAAAATCCTGCCGCAGCGAATTTTCCGCTTGCGCCGGCGGGCCTGGAGTGGCACATAGCCGCCCACCGCAGCGACGCCAACGTCGACGCGGTTTGAAAATGTCGCTGCTGCCGTAGCTCAGTCGGTAGAGCGCGTCCTTGGTAAGGACGAGGTCGTTGGTTCGATTCCAATCGGCAGCACCATTTTCAAAAACAAAAGCCCGCCAGCCCGGCAACGGACGGCGGGTTTTGTTTTGACGGCGGTTAAGCCCCGCTGTTCGGCCGGATCTGCGCTGGTGATAATTCACTTGCACTTGCCCGCCCCGGATGGCAAATAGCCGCCCACCCCACAGCCGGTATCCGGTTGCGGGGAAATGAAATGTCGCTGCTGCCGTAGCTCAGTCGGTAGAGCGCGTCCTTGGTAAGGACGAGGTCGTTGGTTCGATTCCAATCGGCAGCACCATTTCACCGATCAAACAAAAACCCGCCAGCCCGGTAACGGGCGGCGGGTTTTGTTTTTGGGCTTTATGCTTGCCCCCTCACTCGCCGGGCGCCTGCATCCGCAGGCTTGGCTTCACGCGGCACGGGCCGCGCGGCGGCAGTCGCCGCCGTATATCGTCCCTCACTCGCCCGGCGCCCAGCCCGATAACTGATCCTGGCCATAGAGCCATTGCAGCCCATAGACCAGCCCGATGGGAAAGGTGGTTTCGTGGATGGTGGCGGGGATCACCATATCCTGGACCTGGAACCCCTGATAGCCGCGCGCCCGCAGCCCCTTGGCCATTTTCTGCTGGTCGCCCACCATATCGGTTTCCTTATTATAACGCGGGCTGGGCGCCCCTTTCTTCACCCCTTCAAAGGCACCGGTGGCCATGAACAGCCGGGCCTTCAGTTCCTTGTGATTCTTCGCATAGTCGGCTTCCAGCGCCATCAGCGCCTTTTCGGCATACCAGATGGAGGGGCTGGTCAGCAGATAGCTGGAAAAATGCTGCGGCTGGCTGAACAGAATCCACAGGCCCAGCAGCCCGCCATAGGATTGGCCGACAAAGGTGCGCCGGGCCGGATCGCTGCGGTAAGTCGCATCGATCAGCGGCAGCACCTGACCGGTGATGAATGCCACATAGGCCTTGCCGCCGCCATTGGGGCCGGGCATGGCCGGATTCTCCCAGGGGGTCAGGTCACGGCGGCGGGCGGCCATGCCATCTTCGCCCTTGGCATTGGGCAGGCCCACCAGAATGGCCTGTTCCAGCTTGCCGGCATTATGCGGCAGCCGGGTGACGCCGGAGGCGACCTGAAACGTATAATCCCCATCGGTGAGATAGATCACCGGATAGCGCCGCCCGGCATTTTCCGGCGCATCATATTTTGGCGGCAGCTTCACATAAATATCGTAGGTGCGGCCGTTGGACTTCGCGGTCAGCGTATGCACGGCGGAGCGTTCCAGCGCCAGCGGCGGAGCCGCCTGTTGGGCCAGGGCAGGCATGGGAAGGGACAAGGCGAGAAGCGAAGCGGTGAGCGTTCGACGGGAAAGCAGCATCCGGGAACCTGTGAAGGATGGATTGAACAAGTGGGAAGAACTGACCAGGGGATTGTGCGGTTTCCAAGAATTTCCCGTGACGACGGGCGTAAAAATATCACAGGTTGGGGCCTGTTGCGTCGGGGCCCCGCAATCTTCATGGGGATCGGGAACAAGCCCCCCATCGCCCCCGTTTGCTGGGCGTGAAAGGGGTAAGCGGCGTGCCACTGCCCCGATAAGCCTAACCCAAGGGGGACTGTAAGATGATGTTGCGCAAATGCACCCACATCGCCGCCATCCTGATGATCGCCGGCACCCCGCTGGCGCTGACCGCCTGCGACAAGGAAGGGCCGGCCGAACGCGCGGGGGAAAAGATCGACAAAGCAGCGGAAAAGGCCGCCGACAAAATCGAAAACGCCACCGACAAAGCGGCTGAGAAGATTGAGGAGACCAAGGAAAAGGCCGCCGAGAAGATCGACGAGGCGACCGAGCATAAGAATTAAGATCGGCCCAGGCCCCGGACGCACCCCGTCCGGGGCATTGTTTTCTTACCGAGAAGCCTGCCGCTGCGCCCAGGCCAGGCGCAGCACATCGCGCAAGGGGCCCCAGGCCACCAACCTTTCCCATTCAGCGGGCCCCGCCCAGCAGACAGCGCGGGCATCATCGCCGGCCACCGGCTCCCCCGCCCGCCATTCGGCCACCACATCCACGATGGTGTAATGGAACAGCAGGGCGCCGGCGGCATCATGGACGATATTGTCCACCGCCGTCAGCACGGACAGTGCCACCGCCTCCACGCCTGTTTCCTCCCGCACCTCCCGGATGGCGGCCTGAAACAGCGTCTCCCCCAGTTCCTGGGAACCACCGGGCAGGGACCATTCCCCCTCACCCGGCGGTTTGCCGCGCTGGATCAACAGGATCTGATCGCCCTTCCATACGATGGCGCCGACGCCGACACGGGGATGGATCAGGGGGATTGGCATGATGTTCATTTATCCATGAAAAACCCCCGCCGATAGAACCGGCGGGGGTTTGACTTTCCAGCGGGAAACCGCCGGGATTAATACATGTGCTGGCCACCATTGATGGACAGGGTGGAACCGGTGACGAAACCGGCATCATCCGCCACCAGGAACAGCACGCCGCGGGCGATTTCCTCCGCCTTGCCCAGACGGCCGACCGGCACCTTGGCGACGATCTTTTCCAGCACGTTGGGCGGCACGGCGCGCACCATGTCCGTGTCGATATAGCCCGGCGCAATGGCGTTCACGGTGATGCCCTTGGCGGCCCCTTCCTGGGCCAAGGCCTTGGTGAAACCATGGATGCCGGACTTGGCAGCGGCATAGTTCACCTGGCCATACTGGCCGGCCTGACCATTGATGGAACCGATATTGACGATGCGGCCGAAATTGCGGGCGCGCATCCCGTCAATCACGGCGCGGCAGGTATTGAAGCAACTGGACAGGTTGGTCTGGATCACCGCGTTCCACTGTTCAAAATTCATCCGGTGCATCACGCCGTCGCGGGTGATACCGGCATTATTGACCAGCACATCGACGGGGCCCAGCTCCGCCTCGATCTTGGCCACGGACTCATTCACCGCGTTCGGGTCGGACACGTCGAACTTATAGGCGGCAATGCCGGTCCGTTCGGTGAACTGACGGGCGGCCTCGTCATTGCCAGCGTAATTGGCAGCGACAATATAACCGGCATTCTTCAGCGCGACGGAAATCGCCTCGCCAATGCCGCGCGTACCACCCGTTACCAAAGCCACTCGTGCCATTTGTTTCCCCCGTGGTTGTGAATTGCTTGGATATTAAAAGGGTGGCCCCCCGCCGGCGATCAGGCCGGCAGGGGCCGTTTTTGACGCTCAGTCGCGCTCCACGCAGAGCGCGACACCCATGCCGCCGCCAATGCACAGGGTCGCCAGACCCTTCTTGGCGTCGCGGCGGGCCATTTCATGCAACAGGGTCACCAGCACACGGGCACCCGACGCACCGATCGGGTGACCCAGCGCAATGGCGCCGCCATTGACATTCACCTTGGCCGGATCCCAGCCCAGATCCTTGTTCACGGCCAGGGCCTGGGCGGCAAATGCCTCATTCGCCTCGATCAGGTCCAACTGGTCGATGGACCAGCCGGCCTTGCGCAGCGCTTCGCGCGACGCCGGGATGGGGCCGGTGCCCATGATGGAGGGATCGACGCCGGCGGTGGCCCAACTGACGATGCGGGCCAGCGGCTGCACGCCGCGCTTGGCGGCATTGTCGGCGCGCATCAGCACCAGGGCAGCCGCACCGTCATTGATGCCGGACGCATTGCCGGCGGTGACGGTGCCATCCTTCTTGAAGGCGGGCTTCAGCTTGGCCAGCGTCTCCGCCGTGGTGCCATGCTTGGGATATTCATCGGCATCCACCACCACATCGCCCTTGCGGCTGGCGATGGTGACGGCGGCGATTTCGGCCTTGAAGCGACCTTCCTTCTGCGCGGCTTCGGCCTTCTGCTGCGAGCCCGCGGCAAAGGCGTCCTGCTCCTCGCGGCTGATCTGGAACTTCTCCGCCACATTCTCGGCGGTGACGCCCATGTGATAGCCGTTGAAGGCATCCCACAGGCCGTCCTTGATCATGGTGTCGACCAGGGCGGCGTCACCCATCTTGGTGCCGCCACGCATATAGATGGCGTGCGGGGACAGCGACATGCTTTCCTGACCGCCGGCCACCACCACATCAGTGTCACCCAGCAGCAGCGACTGATAGCCCAGCGCCACGGCGCGCAGGCCGGAACCGCAAATCTGGTTAATGGCAAAGGCCGTGCGGCTGGACGGGATGCCAGCGGCGATGGCGGCCTGACGCACCGGATTCTGGCCCAGGCCGGCGGTCAGCACATGGCCCATCACCACTTCGGAGACTTCGGCGGCATCGGTCTGCGCGCGGGCCAGCGCCTCCCGAATGGCGACCTCGCCCAGCTTGGCGGCCGGCACACCGGCGAACGCGCCGTTGAAAGACCCGATGGCGGTACGGGCCGCACCGGCAATTACCACTTCAACCATGGTTCCTCTCCTTGAAAGCGTGTTTGACAGGTTGTTTCACCCGTCCCTGCCCTCGGGCGTCAGATTAGGCGGAACCGGTCGGCCGGCGCAAGCCGGGCACAGACCAATTCCCGCCCCGCGCGTACTATTGTCATGGATCAATCCTGCTTTCCCAGCAAAGTTTCAGCCGCAACCTTTTCCGGCGCCCGGCAGGGGAATACCAATGTAAACAGGGCCCCGCCCTGGGGGGCATGGCCCACCGTCACCGTGCCACCCAGCCGCACCGTGACGATGGAATAAAGCAGATAGAGCCCCAGGCCCGACCCGCCGCTGCCACGCCTGGTGGTGAAGAAGGGCTCGAAAATCCGCTCCCACAGGATGACGGGAATTCCCTGTCCATCATCGCTGTAAACCAGTTCCACCCGATCCCCCGGCAACACCCGCGCCGACAGGCGCAGATGGCCCGGCCGTTCATCGGGATAACCATGCATGATGCTGTTCATCACCAGATTGGTGATGACCTGCGCCACGGCGCCCGGATAACCATCCAGCTCGATTCCATCGGGAATATCGACATCCACCCTATGTTGGGACCGGCGCAGATGTGGCGACAGGCTGGCCAGTACCTCCGCGACATAGCGGCCCAGCCGGAAGGACCGGCGGGCATCGCTGGACTGGTCCACCGCCACATCCTTGAAGGACTGGATCAGTTCGCCCGCGCGCAAGGCGTTGCGTTCGATCAAGGCGGAAAGCTCCTCCACCAGCCGCAGATAATCATCCAGCTCATGCCGACGCAGCTTGCCTTCCGTCACCCGCACCACGATTTCCTGCGTTTCCGCGCGCAATTGGGATGCGCCGGTGACGGTTAACCCGACGGGCGTATTTACCTCATGCGCCACCCCGGCCACCATGCTGCCCAACCCGGCCATTTTTTCCTGCAACAGCATCTGCGACTGGGCGGCCCGCAGGTCGGCCAACGCCTGCTCCGCCGTGCGCCGTTCGGCCACGGCGGCATCGCGGGCATCACGCAGGCGCCGCCGCGTGCGGGTACGCGCCGACTGGGCTGACAGGGTGGCCAGGGTCATCAGCAAGATCGCCGTCGCCATCAGGATAAATCGCGAATGAAGATCGGGCGGCACCGGCGGGCGATAGAGCTGCCACAAATAAGTGCCGGTTATGACCAGGGCGAATCCGCCGAAAAACACCAAAATGGCCCGGTTCCCGCCGAAATTGCCCGTCGTCACCACCCCCACCAGAAACAGGGGCAACAGGGGGGAATGCAGCCCGCCGGTCAGATTCAGCAGATAGGCGATAGCGGTGAGCCCCATCAGATTATTGGCCAGCGTCACCGCATGGAACCGGCCGGTCAGCCGCACCAGCACCAGATTGGCGGCCAGCAGTGTGGCATAGATCATCCAGGCCAGACTGGCCGGGGCGGATGGCCCCTCCTTGATGATCCAGACGCCGGAAATCACCAGCAGGCCACCCAGAATCAGCAGGGTGATGCGTACAAAGGCGCGGGCGCGCTGAAGCTGGTTTTCATCAAAGCCAGGCTGGCGCATCGGGCTGGGGATGAACAGATCGGTCACATGGCGCAGTGTTGCTGCCAACCTCCCCTGCAAACCCGATCGCCCCATCCTGCACCACCTCTCCGGTTGGCCCAATCTCAGGCTGAACGATATCCAGCCAAAGCTCAATCGCATCAGCGCGAATTTTCATTAAATCTTCGCCACTTGAACGAAAGATGGCAAACGGTCACAGCCCATGGTGCCGGCGGGCCATCAGGCACGCCTCGTCCCCCGGCAGGCAGTCCCGGCAGACAATCGGCCGCAGCACATAGATGCCGCAGCCGGTCGCCTCCCCCACCTTGCCGGTGAGCGCGACACAGCGATCCCCCTCGCAGCGCATCCCCGACCCGTTGGGCGCCACCATGGCCGGGGGAATGCGGGCAATATCCGCATCATCTTCCAGCGTGAAGCGCGGCCATTCAGCGGAATAGGCGCAGCAGGCCCCGCAGGCCTGGCAATCAAAATCCGCCAGCGCTGGCAACCCGTCCCAATCGTCCATGGTCTGTCCCCAAGCCCGCAAATGGCATCCCCGCAGATAGGTGCATCAAGCCGCTTTTTGCAAGCCTGCCCGTTAACACATGGCGGCCAGAACCGGGATATCCGGTATTGCCCTTGCAAGAAGGAGCGGGAGCGTCCATATCAAGCGGGTCATTCTTCCTACGGACTGCCGGCCTGCTGCCTTCGGGTTTCCAGATCGACGACCCATCTGGACACGTCTGATGCGGCGCGCCGGTGGCGCGCTGCCATCCCAAATCGAAGGAGAGGCACAATGCCGATCGGTTCCGTTAAGTGGTTCAACAGCACCAAGGGTTTTGGTTTCATTCAGCCGGAAAATGGCGGTTCGGACGTGTTCGTCCATATCTCCGCCGTTGAACGCGCTGGCATGTCTTCCCTGAACGAAGGCCAGAAGGTCTCGTTCGAGGAAGAGCGCGATCCGCGCCGGGGCAAGACCTCCGCCGTCAATCTGAAGGCGGTCTGATCGCCGCAAGGCATCGGAATTTGGAAGGGGGACGCCGGGCAACCGGCGTCCCCCTTCTGCTTTAAGCCCCATCGTTTAAGGAGTTGGCCCCATGGCCAAGAAAAAGGTGCCGGTGGAAACCGGCCATGTGCTGTTCGACGTCTATTATCAGGATGGTCAGCGCACCTCTAACCGCAAGGTTCCCCGCGCCCTGGTCGGCGGCCTGGATGGCGAAGATCCCGTGCGCGGTTTCATCGAAGAACAGGATCGGGAAATTGCGCAGATGTCCGGCAAGCCACGCGGGCCGATCAAAAGCATCTCCCGCTCGCCAAACTGATCCTGTCGGGGCATTGTGCGGGCATTATCCATTTCATCTGCTGAAACACGCCCGCCATGCCTGAAATACTGATCGATGCCGATGCCTGCCCGGTGAAGGAAGAAACCTTCCGGGTTGCCTTGCGCTATGGGCTGACCGTGCATCTGGTCGCCAACAGCCCGCTGCGCGTGCCAGCGGAAGGCGATGTGCGGCTGGTCGTCGTCTCTGATGGGTTTGACGCTGCCGATGACTGGATCGTGGAAAAGGCGGCGAAGGACGATATCGTCATCAGCGCCGACATCCAGCTTGCCAAGCGCTGCCTGGACAAGGGGGCCCGCGTCGTCGGCCCCACCGGCCGGTCCTTTACCCCCGCCAATATCGGTTCCGCCCTGGCCAGCCGCGCCCTGATGCAGGATTTGCGCGACATGGGGGTGGTACAGGGCGGCAATGCGCCCATGTCCAAATCCGACAAATCGGCCTTCCTGCAGGAACTGGACCGGGTGATCAACGCGGTCAAACGCGGCCGGCCTTCCTGATCGTCACCTGGCCGGCGGCAGCGACCACAGCTCCCGCGTCGTGCGTTCCAGCCGCAGGGCCAGTTCCCGCATCACCGTGATGGCGATATGGGGGAACTCCATCAACATGCGAAAAAACGGGTCGCGGGCGATGCGCAGGGCAGTGACCGGGGCGATGGCCTGGGCGCTGGCGATGCGGGGATGGTCGCACAGGATGCCGATCTCCCCCACAATGCCGCCCGCCGGCACATCGACAAAGTCCCGCCGGCCGGCCGGCGTATCCACCACCAGCTTCACCTGCCCTTCCAGAATCAGGAAGGCCGCCTCTGGCGCCTCCTCCTGGCGGAACAGCATGTCACCCGGATTGAAACTGACCCGCTCGCTGGTAAAGGCCAGCAGCTTCAGTTTCGACAGCTCGATATCGGCGAAGATGGGCAGGCGGCGCAATGCCTCCACCTCCGCGGCCAGATTGACGGCCATCATTCCCCCGTGATCCCCGATGCCGGTTGGTCCCGGTGTTTGTCTTGCTTACCATAGTGGTGACCGATGACGACCCCCTTGTCCAGCTTTGCCGCCCTGCAACAATGAACGCTGCACCGCCCCCTAACCTGTTCTTCTGGGCCCAGCCGATGGCGGCGGGTGATACGGAACGGCTGGCCGACGCCGCCCGGCTGCTGGCCGGGCGGGGCTGGCGGGTGCTGCTGGCCTGGGGTGGGGAGGACATGCCGGCGGCGGGGCCGGGGCTGCAGGTTGCAGCACTGACCCCGGTCGCCCATTGGCGGGCAGATCAGCCGGGTTTGATTCTGGATGCCGGCGGCGGGCTGGCCAACCATGCCTGGAAGAAACAGCGCGCCGCCAGCCTGCTGGCCCTGTTCGCCCAGGCCCGTCCGGCGCTGCTGCTGCTGGACCGGTTTCCCTTCACGAATCAGGCTTTTCGCTATGAGCTGAAGCCCATGCTGGAAATGGCGTGCCGACGCACGCCGAAACCCCGCATCGTCAGCCTCTCCACGGGGGTGGCGGTGGCTGAGCCGGCGATGCGGGGGTTGATCGACCAGATCATCCGCGAAGCAGCGGACCTGCCGGGCCCCTGACCGTTCAGGGTTCGGCGGAAACCTGCACCGCCAGCTTGCCGGTATTGCCGCCACTGAACAGCTTGCCGAAAGAGGTCAGGGTATTTTCCAGCCCCTGATCCAGATCCACCTTCCATTTGATCCGGCCATCCGCCACCCAGGGGCCCATCTCGGCATACATTTCCGCCATGCGGGGGGTGTAATCCAGCACCAGGAAGCCTTCCATCCGCGCCCGGCGCGACACCAGGATGGACAGGTTGCGCGGCCCCGGTTGCGGTTCGGTGGCATTATACTGGCTGATGGCGCCACAGAACGGGATGCGCCCCTTGATGTTCAGCAGCTCCAGCACCGTCTCGGTGATCTCCCCGCCGACATTCTCAAAGTAAATGTCCACACCCTGCGGCACGGCGGCACGCAACTGCTTGCGCCAGCCCTGGGCCTTGTAATTCACCGCCGCGTCAAAGCCCAGCTCACCGGTCAGCCAGTTGCACTTCTCCTCCGACCCGGCGATACCAACGGCGCGGCAGCCCTTCAGCTTGGCAATCTGCCCGACCAGGGAACCGACGGCACCGGCGGCGGCAGAGACCACCACGGTTTCCCCCTCCTTGGGCTTGCCAATATCCAGCAGGCCGAAATAGGCGGTGGCCCCCGTCATGCCCAGCGGCCCCATATAGGCCAGCAGCGGCAGGCCGGGAATGTTGGGCACCTTGCCCATGCCTTCGCCATTGGTGATGACGTAATCGGCCCAGCGCCCCATGCCCATGACAATATCGCCAACCTTGATCCGGTCATGGTTGGAGATATCCACCACGCCCAGCACCAGCCCGCGCATGGTGGTGCCCAGCGGCACCGCCGGCAGATAGCTGTCATATTGCATCCAGACCGCATTGGTCGGGTCCAGCGACAGATAGATCGTGCGCACACGATATTCGCCCGGCCCTGGTTCCGGCGCCGTTTCTTCCCGCAGGCTCAGCACCTCGGCGAAATTGCCGCCCTTGGGGCGGGCGTCCAGCAGCCAATGCCGGTTCACGGCGGGGTCAAAGGCGGCCATGTTTCCTCCGTCCATCATTGCACCGGACCGTTGATTCGGCCCTGCCGCAGCATCGTTCAAACGATTGTTCGATACAACCGCTTTCCATCACCGCCCCACTCTCTTGAACGGATCGCCCAAAGGCGCCCCCCCTTTGGGCGGGGCGCCACTGCCTGACAGGCAAATCCAGAAGGGGCGGCGGCTTTGGCTGGAAGCAGTCGGTTCTAGATCGAAGGAATTATAACCAAAACAGATTCAATATCGTTATTTGCCAACTGGGCGGATCGGCGTGCCCGCTATAATATGCACGAAAAAATGCATAAGATAGCAACCACTAGGGATAGACGGGCGCGGACATGTTTCTGGGTCTACCGACTTTCGACGAGGCAACGGAACGGCGTTTCGACGAATGGCGGGCAGCCCGAATGCGCTATGCCCTCGCCTGGCCGGTCAGCGCAGGCGCTTTATCTCTGCTGGGCTTCATCGTCTGGGATTTTGTGCTGGACCCGACACGGTTTTGGCTGTTGCTGCTCATCCGGCTGGTCGGGTGCGGCCTGATGCTATGGTGCGCCTGGCGGATGGCACGCCGCCCGGACACCGCATTGCTGCCGCTGGCAATCACAGCGGTCACCGTGGGGACCACCTGCGTGGGACTGACCCAATATCTGCTGCCGGATGGTTTGCTCTATGGTTCAGCGGGGTTGACGCTTTTTCCAACGGTCTCCGCCATCTGCGCAACAAGGGCACGGCTGATACTGTTGATCAACCTGCCCTCTGCCCTATTGGTGGGCGGGTTGCTCTGGGCCGCCGGGCTGACAGATTTTGCCCTGTTCAACACCATCAGCTTCTTTGCCACTGGCGTCCTGGCGGCCTATGTGCTGGCCCAGGCACTGGAGCGCACGGCCCGCCACGGCTTTCAATTGGAATTGCAATTGGAGGCGGAGGCGAGGCTGGACCCGTTGACCGGCATCGCCAACCGTCGTCGCCTGGAGGAACAGGGCGAGCAGGAGGTGGAGCGTGCGCGCCGCTTCAGACGACCTCTAACGTTGTTACTGCTGGACCTGGATCATTTCAAATCGATCAATGACCGTTTCGGCCATGCCACCGGCGACCATGTTCTGAAGGCGGTGGCACGGCTGGTGGGCAATAATCTGCGCCAGACCGACCTGTTCGCCCGGCTGGGCGGAGAAGAGTTCGTCGCCCTGCTGCCCGAAACAGACCTGGATACGGCGGAAATTTTGGCAGAACAGTTGCGTCACCTGCTTTCCTTCGCCCCCTTGCGCCACGATGGGCTGGCTATCGAGGTGACGGCCAGTATCGGGGTGGCCGCCTATTGTCCGGAACTATCCAGCGTCGCCGCCATTCTGCGCGCAGCGGACGAGGCGCTGTATGCCGCCAAGTCCGGCGGGCGCAATCAAGTGGTGGTGGTCCGCCGGGCTGCCGTCGGGTGAATCTTTCGCCGAAGGTACAGCTCGCCTGTAGCGGCCTTGCGGCGTTTAATGACCGCAATTCCGATCTGGCAGCACCAAGACAGGAAACAGCCCATGAGCTTCACCACAGCCGACCTTGTCGATCAGCATGAAAAGGTGATCAGCAGTTGCACCGCGCAGTTGCGTAATTTCGGTGGTCACCCCCGCTTCTACGGCAAGGTGCGCACGGTGCGGTGCCACCGCGATAATGCGTTGCTGAAATCCCTGCTGTCCACACCCGGTGACGGGGCGGTGCTGGTGGTGGATGGCGGCGGCACGCTGGCCTCAGCCCTGGTGGGTGATATCATTGCCGGGCTGGCGGTGAAGAACGGCTGGGCCGGCATCGTCGTCCATGGCGCCATCCGCGATTCGGTGGCCATCAACGCCCTGCCACTGGGGGTGAAGGCGTTGGGCACCAATCCGCTGAAAAGTGCCAAGACCGGGGCCGGAGAGGCCGATGTCACCGTCCATTTCGGCGGCTGCGACTTCACACCCGGCCAATGGCTTTACAGCGACGAGGATGGCATCGTTCTGCTGCCACAGAAGGCATAACGATAATCCCCAGGGCCCAGACCCTGGGGATGAAACTCAGGCCGTCCGTTTCAGCCGCGCCACGAAGAATCCATCCATGCCGCCCTGGTCGGCCAGATGGCCGGGATGGCAGCGCACGAAACCTTCCGGCGTCAGCAGGTCGGCCATGCCGCCCACCTCATCGGCGGTGACCGGCACCACCTTCATTTCCGGGCGGCGATAGAGCAGGTTGGTGATCTGCACCTCCCCCTCCTCCGGCTGCAAGGAACAGGTGCAGTAAACCAGCACGCCGCCCGGCTTCAGCATGTCAACGGCGCGATAGAGCATCCGGGACTGGATGCGGCCCAGCTTCTCCACATCCTCCTCATCCTTCAACCGTGCGACATCGGGATGGCGGCGGATGGTGCCGGTGGCGCTGCAAGGCGCGTCCAGCAGCACGGCATCGGCCGGCTGTTCCGGCCGCCACTCGGTGGCATCGGCCACGACCGTAGTGACCTGACCGGCAAAGCCCAACCGCTGCATATTCTCCGTCAGCCGCAGCAACCGCTTGTCGGAGCGGTCGACGGCGGTGACATGGGCACCGGCAGCGGCCAATTGCGCCGTCTTGCCGCCGGGGGCGGCACAGAGGTCCAGCACCCGCTTGCCCGACAGATCGCCGAACAGTCGGGCCGGAATGGCGGCGGCGGCATCCTGCACCCACCAGACCCCGTCATCGAAGCCCGGCAGTTCCATCACCTGCCCGCCGGCGGGGCGGCGGATGCTGCCGGTGGGCAGCAGCACGCCGCCCAGCTTTTCCGCCCAGGCGGCGGCATCACCCTTGACGGTGATATCCAGCGGCGCTTCGTTCAGTTGGTTTTCCACGATGGCGCGGGTGGGGCCGGTGCCGTAATGCTTGCGCCAGGCCAGCCACAGCCAGTCCGGCGTGTTCAGCCGGCCGGCATCCTGGGCCGCCAGCATGGTTTGCCCATCCCGCGCCAGCCGGCGCAGGACGGCGTTGATCAGACCCTTATAGGGGTGCTGCTTGCGCTGGATGGCCAGTTCCACGCCCGTATCCACGGCGGCATGGGCCGGCGTGTTCAGGAACAGCAATTGGGCAGCACCCAAGCGCAGAATATCCTGCACCACGGCCTTCAACTGCTGGCCCGGCTTGTCCAGGCAGGCGGCGATGCAGGCATCGATCTGGCCCAGCCGGCGCAGCACGGTGGCGCACAGCAGGCGCACAAAGGCGCGGTCGCGCGCTTCCAGCAGACGGATGCCGCGATGGCCTTCCCAGGCATCATCAAACGGCACGCGGCGCGACAGCACAGCGGAAACCAGATCAAGGGCGGCGACGCGCGCGGCCAGCGCCGCGTCGGTGGCAGGGGTCTGTTCAGTCATGGCAGGCGGATTTAACGCGGTGCAAGCCGCTTGTCGAACGCCGATCACGCACGGGTGACCCATGATGCGCGCCGTCCCCCTGGATTTTACCCATCGCCTCGCCCACCTTATCGACCAAGTTGATTTCCATTGATGTGGGAGTGCGTTGAATGGGCACGCAAAGGGCCATTCTGGCCGGCGGCTGTTTCTGGGGGATGCAGGATTTGATCCGCAAGGTGCCGGGCGTGGTGACCACCCGCGTCGGCTATACCGGCGGCGGTCTGGCCAACCCCACCTATCGGGATGTGAAAACCGGCAAGACCGGCCATGCGGAGGCGATCGAGATCAGCTTTGATCCTGACAGGCTGAGCTATCGCCGGCTGCTGGAATTCTTCTTCCAGATCCATGACCCGACGACGGCCAACCGTCAGGGCAATGATATCGGCACCCAATACCGTTCCGCCATCTTCACCCTGGACGACACCCAGGCCGAAACGGCCCGCCAAGTGACGGCGGCAGTGGAAGCATCGGGCCGCTGGCCCGGCAAGCTCGCCACCGAAATCACACCCGCCGGCCCCTTCTGGGAGGCGGAGGATTTCCACCAGGATTATCTGGAACGCCTCCCCAACGGCTATACCTGCCATTGGGTGCGGCCGGATTGGGTGCTGAACGGCACGTAATTCAAAAGTCGGAACAGGCCTTTGAAATAAGCAGCCTCCCCCTGCCGGGATCAACCGGCAGGGGGAGGCGATTTTACATTCAGGCAGCCCTTACCCCGGCCAGGAACTCCTGCACATGGCCAGCCAAGCGCTGTGACTGATTGGCAAGACTGCCGGCTGCCCCCAGAACATGATCGGCTGCGTCTTGCGTGCGGTGCGCAATTTGCTGCACGCCATTGATGGTATTGGCAATTTCCCGCGTACCGTCAGAGGCTTGGTTGACGTTGCGGCCAATCTCGGCGGTCGCTGCGGATTGTTCCTCAATGGCGGCGGCAATGGTCGTCGATGATTCAGTGATGGCGGAAATCGCCTGCACAATGTCGCGGATGACATCCACCGTGTCTTGTGTGGCACCCTGCATTGCGTTGATCTGGCTCGAAATATCCTCCGTTGCCTTCGCCGTCTGTGCGGCCAGATTCTTGACCTCCACCGCGACCACGGCGAAGCCCCTGCCGGCTTCGCCGGCGCGGGCGGCCTCAATGGTGGCATTCAGGGCCAACAGGTTGGTCTGATTGGCAATTTGGGTGATCAGGCGCACAACATCGCCAATGGCGTTGGCCTTGTTGGAAAGCTCGCCCACGGCATGGTCGGCCTGCCCCGCCTTGTGCGCCGCGACAGTGGCGATCTCGTTTGCCCGCTGCACATTACCAGAGATTTCGTGGATTGAGGCGGTCAGTTCTTCCGCCGATGCGGCGACCGTTTGAATATTCGACGATGCCTGCTCGGTGGCAGCCGCAGCCACCGTTGCCTGTTCGCGCGTTTGACGCGCGATATGGGTCAACCCATCCGCACTATGCTGCATTTCCGTTGCCGAGCGAGCAACCTCGCCGGTCACGGACTGGGCGGCGTGCTCAAACAGTTCGGTCAACGTCTCGATCTGGCGGGCACGACGCTCCCTTTCCTCTGCCTGCTTCTTCTGTTCGGCTTCCAGCCGCTGGCGTTCCAGGGCATTGCCCTTGAAAATGGCCATGGCCTCGGCCATGGCGCCGATTTCGTCCTGGCGCCCCACACAGGGGATGCTGGTCGAAAGATCGTTGCCCGCCAGACGTTGCATTGCCTGCGTCATATCCGACAGAGGACGGGTTGTCCGGTGAACGACCACCCAGAAGGCAAACCCGATGGCAACCACCCCAAATGCCATGAAAAAGAGCGCAAACGCCAACAGGGTGGAACCATCGCTCCTGGAATCCTGGTAGATTTCTTTTGTTGTCTTTATCTGCAGCTTGATCAAATCACCCAGAACAGCAATCAACGGATCTGTTTTCGCATAGAGAGAGGTCTTATGAATATTTCTCAATTTCTCATTATCTTTATTATCCAGCGCATCCAGTGCCGCCAGAACAACAACCTGCGCTGTACTGCGCATGTCGTTCACCTTATCTACTAATTTCTTTTCTTCTGGCACCAGGAAGGTGGCTTCGTATTCAGCCCAACGCTTGTCTGCATTGGCCATGGCCGCCCGAATGTCCTTGGCTGCCACCACGGGAGACACCATTCCGGCTTCCGCCCGAACCACATTGTCAATCAGGGCCGCCGAATAGGCGTCGGAAACGGTCTTCAACTGTTCCATCGGAACGATCCGATCGTCATACACCGTACGTAAATTCTCGGTCTGTGTCCTTGTGCCGTAGATTAAAAGGAGATTGGTGGCAACGACAGCAAAAGCGAGAACAAGCAGAGCCGCGACCAATGCTTGACGGATGGATAATTTCATATTTTCCCTCTGGAAACAGCGAAGATATTTCCCCCAAATTATCAGCGCAGACTTTGATCGGAGGCAGCCGTAGCGCATCTATCTTCTTATTCTGAAGATTAGTTTTTCTGGAATACCATTATATGATTGACCCGCGCTACCCGCAGATACACAGAAAAATTGCATTGCATAAATGCAAAATATTATATCGTTTACTGTTTATTAATCTACGTTTTTTAGTTGTTAAACAGACTTATTAAGCCATGATTTTGAATAATGATCACCATTCACTGACAGCCACGCGGACGGTTCTGGTAACCGCGTGGCTGCCTTACCCACCTATCGTTTCAAATACCGCTCTTCCAGCGCGCGCTGACGGGTTTTCAGGGATTGTTCCGCCCCGTTGACGAATACCCGCTCCGCCAGCACCATCGGTTCCAGCGGGTCACCGCCCCACAGCACCAGATCGGCGGGCTTGCCCACGGCGATCTGGCCGGCACTGCCCGCCCCGAACAGCGCCGCCGGGCGGCCGGTGATGGCGGCCAGCGCCTTGTCGCGCGGCATCCCATAGGCCACCGCCGTGCCGGCCTGGAACCGCACCTGATTGGCATAATGGCCATCGGCACTGCCGGTCAGGATCACCACCACGCCGGCCTTTTCCAGCAGGGCGGCATTGTCCAGCCGCGCATGTTGGGTCTCGAACCGGCCCGGCAGGTTGGTGGTCGGCTTGATGATGACGGGCACGCCGGCAGCGGCGATTTCCCCCGCCACCATCCAGCCTTCCTCCGCCCCCATCAGCACCAGCCGCAGCTTTTCCTCCCGCGCCAGCCGCAGGGCCAGACGGATATCGGCGGCGCGGTGGACGGCCAGGAACAAGGGCGCTTCCCCCCGCACCACGGGCAGCAGCGCGTCAAGGTCCAGCCGCGACAGGCTGTATTCCCGCGTGCCGCCTTGGTTATAGGCCCCCTTGTTGGCGGCGTAATGGCGCACATCCTCCAGTGCGGCCTTCAGGATGGTGACAGACAGCGCACGGCTGCCGCCGGCGCTGCTGGCGGCACTTTCGCCAAAGGGCAGAGCCACGCCCAGACGGGGTTTCACCACGATATCCGGGGCGGCCCCCAGATGGATCAGCGCCGGCTGGCCCTGGAACAAGGGTTCATCGACATGGCCTGCCGTCTCCCCCTCATGGATATGGGCACCATCGCCAAAAGCCACAGCGGGCATCACCACGGCGCGGGTGATGCCACCCGCCCGCGCCAGCGGGATCAGACTGCTGGCCGGGTTGACGGCGTAGGAGGGATCATAGGCCACGCTGATCCGGGGATTGGCGGCATTGCTGTCATTGGTCTCCTTGACGGCACTCACCTCCTCAATCCCGATATCGGAGGAGGAGACGAACAGGCCCGGCGTCACCACCTTGCCCTTGCCTTCCACCAGCGTGGCCCCCGCCGGCACGGCGGCACCCGGTGCCGCCGCCGTGACAATGCCATCCTTGATGATGATGGTGGCGTCGGGGGTGGAAACGCCGCTGCCATTCACCAGGGTCGCCCCCTGGATGGCGATGGTTTCCGCCCCTGCTGTCGTGCCCAGGCCGGCCAGCAGAACAGCCCCGCCAAGAAGCATCTGTTTGAAGCCGCGCATCACTTCGCCCCCTTGCCCTGGAAGATTTCCGCCCCCGCCTGTCCCAGCTCAAAATCGGAGCGGGGTTCGGCGGGCGGGTGGGCGCGGTCGAAGTGCGGCACGCCATCGATATAGACCAGATCGGCCAGCGTATAGATGCTGAAGGGATTGCCGTTCCACACCACAACATCCGCCATCTTGCCCGGCTCCAGCGTGCCGGTCTTGTCCTGCACGCCGATGGCCTTGGCCGGGTTGGCGGTGATCCAGGTGATCGCCTCCGCCTCCTTGATGCCAAGGCCCAGATAATTGCCCTCCGCCATGGCCTGGGCGGCTTCCTTGGGCAGGTACTGGATCAATGTTTCGTCATCGGAATGAATGACGGCGCAGGCCCCGGCCCGGTGGACCATGGCGGCATTGGCCGGCACCCCGTCATAGGCCTCCATCTTGAAGCCCCACCAATGGGCCCAGGTGGCGACACAGACATTATCCTGCTTCAGCAGGTCGCTGATCTTGTAGGCCTCGGTGGCGTGGTGGAAGGCCGCGACGCGATAGCCGAACTCCCGCGCCACCTCCATCATCACCGACATCTCGTCGGCGCGGTAGCAATGGTTCTGCACCAGGATATCGCCCGACAGCACCCCGGCCAGCGTTTCCAGTTGCAGGTCACGCTTGGGCGGATCGGGCTGCTTGTCGCCCTTGGCCTCCTGCTTTTCCTTGTAATAGGCGTCCCATTTGCGGCGATATTCCGCCGCTTCGATCCAGGCCGTGCGGTACCCCGCCACATTGGCCATGCGGCTGCCCGGTGCCCGGCCCTTGCCGCCATAGACGCGCTTGGGATTTTCGCCACAGGCCATTTTCAGCCCATAGGGAGCGCCGGGGAATTTCATCTCCATCACATTGCGGGCGGTGACATTCTTCACCGTCACGCTGCGCCCGCCGAACAGGTTGGCCGAGCCGGGCAGCAGTTGCAAGGTGGTGACGCCACCGCGCAGCGCCCGTTCAAAGCCGGGATCTTGCGGCCAGACCGAATGTTCGGCCCAGACCTGGGCTGTGTTCGGGTCCGTCATTTCATTGCCGTCGGAATGGGCCTCCACGGCGGGGGAGGCATAGACCCCCAGATGGGAATGCATGTCGATGATGCCGGGGGTGATCCAGCGCCCCGCCGCATCCACAATCGTGGCCCCCGCCGGCACGGGCAGACCCGCCCCCACCGCCTCAATCCGGCCATCGCGGATGATGACGGTGCCGTTTTCGATCCGCGCCCCGGTGCCGGTCAGCACCGTCGCCCCGGTCAGCGCCACCAGCCCGCTGGCGGCAGGCTTATAGCGGCTGGGGAACGGGTCACGGCTGCTGGCCGCATCCAGCCCCGGCGCCAGCGCCTGCTTGTCCCCACCCTTGTCCTTGTTGCCGGAATGCCCGGTTCCCTGTCCGGTGGCGCAGCCGGCCAGCAGCAATGCCAGCCCCGTCACCAACCAGCGACCGCTCCGCGACCGCATCATGTCCGTCCCCGTCTTATTCGTGTATGGATCTTGCTTTGGGATGCAGTGTGACGGGCCATTCACAACCGCGTCAATGGCCTGGACGTCGCCCGCGTCACCGGTTAAGCATTCCGCCAAAGGTTCAACCACGTGAAACCAACAGGGTACCCACGCCATGCACTTCATTCTGGAATGTATCGACAAGCCGGATTCGCTGGACCTGCGCATGGTGACCCGTCCGCCGCATCTGGAATATCTGACCGGGCTGTCGGACAAGATCACCATTGCCGGCCCGATCCTGGGCGAGGACGGCAAGCCCGTCGGCAGCCTGCTGATTCTGGACGTGGCTGACCGGGCCGAAGCGGAAGCTTTTGCCGCCGGCGACCCCTATGCCAAGGCTGGTCTGTTCGCCAGCGTAACGATCCGCCCCTTCCGCAAGGTTCTGCCGGCCTGATCGACCAGGGGACGACAAGAAGATGGCCCATTGGCTGGTGAAATCCGAACCGTTCAAATATTCCTGGGACCAGTTCGTCAAGGATGGGCACACCCATTGGGATGGCGTGCGCAACCATCAGGCCGCCAAGAACCTGAAAACCATGGCGGTGGGCGACCGGGTCTTCTTCTACCATTCCAATGAGGGGCTGGAGATCGTCGGCATTGCCGAGGTGGTCGCCACCGCCTACCCCGACCCCAGCGATCCCGCCGGCCGCTTCGTGATGGTGGACCTGAAGCCGGTCACACCGGTCAAGGCCCCGCTGACGCTAAAGCGGATCAAGGATGATCCGGTGCTGTCGGAAATGCAGTTGGTCAAACAATCCCGCCTCTCCGTCTGCCCGGTGACGGATGATCAATGGGCCTATGCCTGCGGCCTGATGGGTGTGCCGGCGTGAGCGGCGGGGACGGTTTTCTCTGCCATCTGACGGAGATTCCCGACGGCACAGCACGCGGGTTTGACTGGGATCGCGGCGGTGAACGGCCGGTACCGATCCTGGTCTTCCGCCGGGGCGGACAGGTTTACGGCTACCGCAATGCCTGCCCCCATATCGGCGTGCCACTGGAAATGGACCCGGACCGGTTCATGAACCGCGAAGGCACCCACCTGCAATGCAGCACCCATGGTGCGCTGTTCCAGGTGGATGATGGGATGTGCGTGGAGGGCCCCTGCGTGGGCCGGCCGCTGCGGCCCGTGCCACTGCTGGTGGATGGCGAAGGGCGTGTGGCGCCCGCCGGGGGGTAACCCCTTACCCGGCCTTGGCCAATACCGCCTGCATGTCCTGGGTTGCCACCTGGATGCGCCTGGCCAGCAGGCGGGCATCCTGTGCCGCCTCCTGCACGGGGAAGCCGCCGGGGCCCGGCGCCAGCCGCAACAACGTATCGAGTGTCAGCAGGCTGGTGCGCAGGCCCAGGCGGGAAAGCTCCGCCTCCGTTCCGGAAACCTCCGCCACGCATTCCGGCTTTTCGCCCCCCATACCCCACCCCCCGTTCGGTTGCCCAACTTGTTCGGCTGCGCAACGGTAGGCATTCTCCATACCACAGCACGCATCCGAATGCACGCGCGCGGGCGGACAGGACAACCAATCCCTTCCGCCCGTGTCCACGCGACGAATGTACATGTTCCAAAATAGCTTAGGCTTGCTTACATAAGGTTACCGACGCCGGTTTGGGGGACGATTGAACCGCCATCCGTTCCGCCGGCCTATGGTCGAGAAGAACCGCAGCCATTGCCCACCGGGCAACCCGGACGGCGCTGCGACAACAGTGGGAGATTGAACGCCATGAGCAGCCCGACCTTCTTTCCGGTTGCGGAAGAAACCGCCCGCGGCGCCTGGGTTGACGCCGCCAAGTACAAGGAAATGTATGAGCGGTCGATTTCCGACCCGGACGGGTTCTGGGGCGAACATGGCAAGCGGATCGACTGGTTCACCCCCTATACCAAGGTGAAGAACACCAGCTTCGAAGGCGATGTCGCCATCCGCTGGTTCGAAGATGGCACCACCAACGTTTCCTATAACTGCATCGATCGCCACCTGGCAACGCGCGGCGACCAGACCGCCATCATCTGGGAAGGCGACAATCCCGCCGACAGCGCCCACATCACCTATCGCCAATTGCATGAAAAGGTCAGCCGGCTGGCCAATGTGCTGAAGGCACATGGGGTGAAGAAGGGCGACCGGGTGACGATCTATCTGCCGATGATCCCGGAGGCGGCCTATGCGATGCTGGCCTGCGCCCGCATCGGCGCCATCCATTCCATCGTCTTTGGCGGCTTCTCCCCCGACAGCCTGAAGGACCGGGTCGAGGGCTGCGAAGGCAAGATCATCATCACCGCTGACGAGGGTCTGCGCGGCGGCCGCAAGGTGCCGCTGAAGGCCAATGTCGACAAGGCGCTGGAAAGCCTGCCCGACGTCTCCTCCGTCATCGTGGTCAAGCGCACCGGCGGCAACGTCGCCTGGAAAGAGGGCCGCGATTACTGGTACGAGGAGGAGATTGCCAAGGTCTCCGCCGATTGCCCGGCAGAGGTGCTGAACGCGGAAGACCCGCTGTTCATCCTCTATACCTCCGGCTCCACCGGCAAGCCCAAGGGCGTGCTGCATACCACCGGCGGCTATCTGGTCTATGCGTCGATGACGCATCAATATGTGTTCGATTACCATGAAGGCGACATCTATTGGTGCACCGCCGATGTGGGTTGGGTGACCGGTCACAGCTATATCGTCTATGGCCCGCTGGCCAATGGCGCCACCACGCTGATGTTCGAAGGCATTCCCAACTATCCCAGCGTCAGCCGGTTCTGGGAGGTGATCGACAAGCACAAGGTCAATATCTTCTACACCGCCCCCACCGCCATCCGCGCCCTGATGCGTGAAGGCGAAGGCCCGGTGAAGAAGACCAGCCGCGCCTCCCTGCGCCTGCTGGGCTCGGTGGGGGAGCCGATCAACCCGGAAGCCTGGCTCTGGTACCATTCGGTGGTCGGCGATGGCCGCTGCCCGATCGTGGATACCTGGTGGCAGACGGAAACCGGCGGCATCCTGATCACCCCGCTGCCGGGTGCCATCGGCCAGAAGCCGGGTTCGGCTACCCTGCCCTTCTTCGGCGTGAAGCCGGAGGTGGTGGATAATGAAGGCGCGGTGCTGGAAGGGGCGACGGAGGGTAATCTCTGCATCGCCGATAGCTGGCCGGGCCAGATGCGCACCGTTTATGGTGACCATGAACGGTTCGTGCAGACCTATTTCAGCACCTTCAAGGGCAAATACTTCACCGGCGATGGCTGCCGCCGGGACGAGGATGGCTATTACTGGATCACCGGTCGCGTCGATGACGTGATCAACGTCTCCGGCCACCGGCTGGGCACGGCGGAAATCGAAAGCGCCCTGGTCGCCCATCCCAAGGTGGCCGAGGCGGCGGTGGTCGGTTACCCGCATGATCTGAAGGGCCAGGGCATCTATGCCTATGTGACGCTGAATGCCGGCGAGGAGACGTCGGATGAGCTGCGCAAGGAACTGGTGGCCTGGGTCCGTAAGGAGATCGGCCCGATCGCCACGCCGGACCTGATCCAGTGGGCACCGGGTCTGCCCAAGACCCGTTCGGGCAAGATCATGCGCCGCATCCTGCGCAAGATCGCCGCCAATGAGCATGAGGCGCTGGGCGATACCAGCACGCTGGCCGATCCCAATGTGGTGACGGAGCTGGTGGGCAACCGCATGAACCGCAGCTAAGCCTGAGGCTCTGCTGTTTTATACCAACCTGCGGTGAATGAAACTCACCGCAGGTTGGTCGTTCTGTCGGGCGTGCAGACGGTGCCCTCACCGAAGCCGATCACACCCCGCCCCAAGCAACGAAATACGGGTTGAGGAAGCGTGGAGCCTTGCCGTAGGTCAGGGGCTCACCCTCAATCTGGGTCAGGGTGCCACCAGCGCCCAGCAGCACGGCATGGCCGGCAGCGATGTCCCATTCACAGGTGGGGCCGAGGCGGGGATAAACGTCGCCCACCCCTTCCGCCACGCGGCAGAATTTCAGCGAACTGCCGGCGGCCAGCCGGGCGGCGACGCGGCGGCCCTTCAGGAATTCATCCACCGCCGCATTGTCGGCATGGCTGCGCGAGGATAGCACCGTCAAGCCCGCCGCCGGCACCGGGCGCACGGTAATCGGCTCGTCCTTTGCCAGGGGGCGGCTGCGGATGGCCGTGCCGGGGCCGGCGGCGGCATAAAGTTCCCCCGTGGCCGGCAGCAGCACCACACCCAGGGCCGGCTCCCCATTCAGGATCAAGGCGATATTCACCGTGAATTCGCCATTACGCTTGATGAACTCCTTGGTGCCATCCAGCGGGTCCACCAGCCAGAAAGTACCACCACTGACATCGGGGATACGGCCGTCCGCCACCTCCTCTTCCGTCACCACCGGAATGTCCGGGGTCAGGCGGCGCAGGCCGGCCAGGATCACGGCGTCAGCGGCGCGATCGGCACGGGTGACAGGGCTGCCATCACCCTTTGTCTCCGTCTCCATATCATCGGTGTAGAATTCCATGATGGCAGCGGCGGCCTGCACGGCCAGATCGCGCACGGGCGGCAGCAGGGCCGCCAATTGGTCCGGGGTCAACATCATGGGGCTCCATCGATTTGGGATTGCGATCATATCGGCGGGTAGAGGTGGGGCAAGTCTTTTGCCCGCAGGCTTTTGCGCATCCGCATAGCGGCTGCTATGCTGATCAAAGGCTTCCAGGGCGAGACAGGACGATGTGCGGGCGGTTTGTGCAAAAGGATCTGGCGGCACTGGCGGAAGCCTTCGATGCACGCCTGCGCCATGATCTGCCCCCGCGCCATCTGGCTCCCGCCTTCAATATCGCGCCCACGCGCGACGCGGGGGTGATCGGACGCAATGCGGCGGGAGACCTTGGCCTTACTGCCATGCGCTGGGGACTGGTGCCGGGTTTTGCTGCCGATGCCAGCGGCGGCGGCAAGCTGTTCAATGCCCGGAGCGAGACGGCAGCAGAAAAACCCAGCTTCCGGGAAGCCTTTCGTCGTCGCCGCGCCATCGTGCCCGCCGATGGGTTTTATGAATGGAAACCGGATACCACCCCACGCCAACCCTGGTTCATTACCCGGCAGGATGGGGCCCCCCTGGCCATGGCGGGCCTGTGGGAAATCTGGCGCGATCCGGCGGATGGCAACCGCCCGCTTTTCACCTTTACCATTCTGACCACCGACGCTGGACCGGATATCACCCATCTGCATCATCGCCAGCCGGTGTTGCTGGCCGATGCCGCCGCGCGTAGCGCCTGGCTGGAAGGGGGGAATGATGCCGCCCTGCTGCGGCCCAGCCCTGCCGGCACGCTGACGGCACGACCGGTCAACCCGCTGGTCAATGGTGCACGGGCAGAGGGGCCTGCCCTGCTGGACCCGGCACCAGCCCTGGCAGAACCGATGGGGATGTTGCTGTGACAGGGCAGATGCTTGTCCCCCTGGCCTTGTTTCTGGCCCTGGCCGCGCCTGTTTCGGCAGCGGAGGCCCCAGCCCCCGTGGTTGGCAAAGGCACGGCCAAGGAAGGGGATATCGTTACCATCAACGGACAGGATTTCCGCCTGGATGGGATTGACGCGCCCGATGTCGGCCAGAAATGCAAAAATGTGAAAGGCACGGAATATGATTGTTTCGAGCTGTCCCGCCGGATGCTGGAACGCATCCTGAATAATGACGAGATCACCTGCACCCCGCGCAAGGAACAGGGCAAGCCGCCCCAATTGGCCACCTGCAAAGTGCGCGGGGTGGATATCGGCCGCGCCATGGTGCAACTGGGCTATGCGCTTGCCTATCGCGCCCTCACCCCTGCCTACGCGGCGGATGAAGCGCTCGCCTCCTCCTATCGGCGGGGGATGTGGGCCGGCAGGGTGGAAGCACCATGGGAATGGCGCTCCCACCAGCAAGCGGCAAAACTGAAACAGGCGCAGTAGCGCGGATCAGTCCCGCCGGCCCCCCGCCACCGCCCGGTACAGCGCCAGCAGGATCATGGCCCCCACCACGGCGCCAATAAATCCCGCCCCTTCCCCCACCCGGTAGAGGCCGATGGATTGGCCCAGATATGTGGCCACAAAGGCGCCGGCAATACCCAGCAGGGTGGTGAGGATGAAACCGCCCGGATCGCGCCCCGGCATCAACAGCTTGGCGATGATCCCGATCAGCAGCCCGATGATCAAGGTGGCAATGATACCCATGATGCATTCCCTGAAGTGACGCTGTTCCCCACAACAGCAGAGCCCCATCCGGGTTCCCGGATGGGGTGAACGGATAGCCTATCCCTTTGCCCCGTTTCCGCCGTGTTCCCGACGGGACAAAGCCATGCCGGCGTTAAGAAACCGGCAAATCCCCTGCCCTATAATGACCCTATCAGATCAATGGAAGGCGCCGGTTAAAACGGCGACAGGGTGGCACCATGCGGTGGCGTCTGCGGGATCGTGCGACTTTTCAACATAAGGCCGGCATCGTCACCCTGTGGGTGGCGCTGCTGGGGGCGGCCTGGTCGCTGCCGGTGCTGAGCGTGATGCAGCATCAGGCAGAAAAGGCCCGGATGGAATCCGGCTATTATTACACGCCCCAGCGCCCGGCCAGCGCCTATATGGAGGCACTGGCCGGGGAGTGAGGACAAGGAAAGGTGTTACCCTTTACCCTTCCAGGCTGCGGGAGATGATTTCATACACGTTGGGTGACAGGTCCGGCGTATGGGCAATCCGCTCCAGCGCCACCTTGGCAGCGGCCTGACGCTCCAGCCCGTACTTGCGCCAGCGGGCAAAGGCCTTGGCCATGCGGCTGGCCACCTGGGGGTTCAGCTTGTTCAGTTCAATCACCCGGTCGGCCAGGAACTGATAGCCGGAGCCATCCGCCGCATGGAAGGCCACGGCATTGCCGGTGAAACCGCCCACCAGCGCATAGACCTTGTTGGGGTTGCGGATGTTGAAGCCGGGATGGTTCAACAGTTCCGTCACCTCGGCCAGCACGCCGGGCCGGCTGCTGCCCGCCTGGATCATGAACCATTTATCCATCACCAGCGCCTCGCCCTGCCACTTCTCGGCAAAGGTGGCGAGCGCGTCGGCACGTTCCGGCATGTCGCTATCCGCGATCAGGGCCAATGCTGTGATCACATCGGTCATGCCGGTGGCGCTGCGGTACTGGGCCAGGGCCAGGGCCTTGCCCTCCGCATCGCCTGCCGCCATCAGATAGGCCAAGGCCGCGTTGCGCGCGGCGCGGCGGCCGATCGCCTCGGGCGAAACGCTGAAGCTCTCCCCTTCCCGATAGGCATGGTAGAGCGCCAGCAGGGCCGCCCGGTGGGCCTTGCCGATGCTGGCCCGCACCAGTTCGCGGGCGGCGTGGATGCCATCGACATCGATCACCCCCATCAACTGGCCCAGATAATTTTCCGATGGCAAGGCCAGCGCCAAGGCGGCAAAGGCCGGGTCTTCATCGGCGCGCGCCACGGTCTGGCCGATGGCGGCGATGAAGCTGTCCGGCACCAGCATGTCGCGCCCGGCGGCATTGTCGGCCACCAGCGACAGCAGCAGGCGGGATGCCAGCGTCTGCCCCGCCTCCCAGCGGTTGAAGGCGTCGCTGTCATGCGCCATCAGGAAGGTGAGGTCGGCATCGCTGTAATCAAAGCCCAGCTTCACCGGGGCAGAGAAGCCCCGGAACAGCGACGGCACCGGCCGCGCCGGCACATCGACAAAGGTGAAGCTCTGTTCGGCAGCGCTCAGCGACAGCACACGCGATGTGCCAACCGCCGCCGCCTCGCCTTGCAGGCGCAGCGGCAAATCCGCCCCATCCGGCCCGACCAGGCCCAGCGCCACCGGCACCAGCATGGGCAGCTTTTCCGGCTGGCCCGGCGTGGGGGCCAGCGACTGTGCCAGCGTCAGCGTATAGGTGCGGGCAGAGGCATCATAGACGCCATGGCCGCTGATGCCCGGCGTGCCGGCCTGGGCATACCAGCGGCGGAACTGTTCCCAATCCACGCCCGCATCCGGGTTGGCATCGCGCATGGCGGCCAGGAAATCGTCGGTCGTCACCGCCTGACCATCATGGCGCTGGAAATAAAGGTCGATGCCGCGCCGATAGCCGCCCGCCCCCAGCAGGGTACGGTACATGCGCAGCACTTCCGCCCCCTTCTCGTACACGGTGGGGGTGTAGAAATTGTTGATCTCAATATAGCTGTCCGGGCGGACCGGATGGGCGGTGGGGCCGGCATCCTCGGCAAACTGCACCTGCCGCAGGCGGGTGACATCCTGGATGCGCTTCACCGGGGCGGAATTCATGTCGGCGCTGAATTCCTGATCGCGGAAGACGGTCAGCCCTTCCTTCAGCGACAGTTGGAACCAGTCGCGGCAGGTGACACGGTTGCCGGTCCAGTTATGGAAATATTCATGCGCCACCACCGACTCAATCCCTAAGAAGTCCGTATCGGTGGCGGTGTCCGGCCGGGCCAGGATATACTTGGTGTTGAAAATATTGAGCGACTTGTTTTCCATCGCGCCCATGTTGAAGTCACCCACGGCGACGATGTTGAAAATATCCAGATCATATTCCAGACCATAGACATCCTCATCCCACTTCATGGATTTCTTCAGGCTTTCCATGGCGTGGCCGCACTTATCCTCGTTCCCCGGCTCCACATAGATGCGCAGGGTAACGTTGCGGCCGGACCGGGTCTGGAAATGATCCTCGATATGCACCAGCTTGCCGGCCACCAGGGCGAACAGATAGCAGGGCTTGGGCCACGGGTCTTCCCAGCGCGCCCAGTGGCGGCCGCCCTCCGCCTCCCCTTCCCCCACCAGATTGCCGTTGGACAGCAGCACCGGATAGGCGGCCTTGTCGGCCTCAATCCGCACTGTGTAGCGGGCCATCACGTCCGGCCGGTCCTGGAAATAGGTGATCTTGCGGAAACCTTCCGCCTCGCACTGGGTGCAGAAATTGCCCGACGATTTGTAAAGCCCTTCCAGCGCCGTATTCTTTTCCGGATGGATGCGGGTGACAATCTCAACCACCGCCTGATCGGGCAGGCCGGTCAGGGTCAGCCTGTCGGGCGTCAGCGCATAATCATCGGGGCTGAGCAGACGGCCATCAATGGCGACCGACAGCAATTCCATCTCCTGCCCGTCCAGCACCAGGGGAGATGTCGACAGATCGGCGTTGCGGCGGAGGGAAAGCCGGGACAGCACGCGCGTACCATCCTCCTGCAGGTCCACATCCAGGTCCACCTGATCGATCCACCAGGCCGGGGGCGCGTAATCGCGCAGCAGGATGGCCTTGGGTGATACGGTGTCCAGAACGGACTTGTCCATGTTCACGATCCTTCAGGGTCAGCGTGAGGTTGGGCGCAGCATAGGCCCGCCGGATGCCGCTGTCACGACCCGGCGACGCCGTTGATTGCCCGAGAAAAATCTTAATTATGGATATCTGCAATTGGTGTGTTCAAATACAACCGTTAAGCCTGCTGTGGGGGGACGGCGACGGTGGGAATGCAGATCGAACTGGCCGCATCGGATGTATTCATCCTGTCCCTGGCGGCCGCGTGCCTGGTAGCCACCGTGGTGCTGGAACTGCTGCGGGTGGTTCTGCCTGACATTTATGAATGGATCGCCGATCACGCCAAGGTGCAGCGGGAAATCAAAGAAACCCGTCCCTTGCTGGAACGGGCGCTGGCCCAGAATATGGAGCAGAGCGCCCTGCGCGACCGCCGCAACGCCGAGCGTTTTCGGATGAAATCGCAGTTGAGCCGACTGGAAGTGATGCTGACCAGTGCCGAACGCGACCGGGTGCAGGTGTGGCATCATCTGGGCCAGCAGGCCATTGGCGACTCGTTGTTCATCGTCAAGCTGGATAACAAGCGTCTGGCCGACCTCTCCACCAAGGATTTCGATAGCGCCCCGGTGATCTGGCGTTATCAGAATCAGATTCGCGTCTGGGCCCCCAGCGAACATCAGGCGCGGCAGTTGCTGGCGAACGCCTATCCGCCCCAGGAAGGTTACGCCTTGCGGGAATTGATCACGGTCAGCCGCTGGACAGGAACATCGTCATGACCTTCAGCTTGATGAATCTGATCAGCCTGTTCGTGCTGGCGGTGGCCGGCGCAGGCATCATCCTGTCCGGCCGGCGGGTCTTGCGGCTGATCCGACAGGTGGAGCGGCGATTGTCGCGCACAGTGGATGAAAAGAACGTGCTGGCCGCCAAGCTGCGCCAGGCCCGCCGGGAAACCGATAATGTGCGCAACGCCATTCTGGAGGCGGAAAACCACATTGCCCAGATGGTCGCCGCCACCAACGTGGCAGAGGCCCGGCTGGCACGATTGCGCGAAGCGCCCAAGCAATCCATCCTGATGCTGGACCGGGAATGGCACCGCTTCGACCGGCTATGGTCGCTGATGGTGGCCAATGGCAGCCTGGGGCGGCAGGAGGCCGCAGCAGGCTTGCCGCCCTGGAACGAGGGAAGAATGTTTCACGGCTTTGCCCGTTCGCCGGAAGAATTGCACGCACGCGCCCTGAGGAAGTATCCTCCGGCTGAAGGTTTTATCGCCGGGGTCTGCGCCATGGCGGATATTACCGAGGACGGACTGAATGCCGGGCAACCGGCCGACTTGAACGGACAAAGCGGGCGGAGGCATCATGGGTTATCGGCTCACGGGTGAAGGGCTGGAACAGTCGGAACTATCCCGGGCCGCACAGTTGCTGAATGTGCCGATCGGCGGCGATGCCAGCGCTGCCACCATCCGCCTGCTGCCGGAAGGGGCGGCGGGGGATTTGGGGGTCGCCTTGCGGGGCCGCTGTGCCGCCGTGGTGGAATATTGCGAGGGCCCGCTGCCAACCGCAGCGCTGGCTGATGCCCTGGGCCAGGGGCAGTTGCTGGTCTCCCTGACCACAAGGCTGGCCTGGACCTTGGATACGGCCGCCCAGTTCTGCGAGGGGCTGCTGGCACGCGGCATGTTGCCCGGTTCATTGCGCCATGACGTGGAACTGAGCCTGCATGAGGCAATCATCAACGCCGTGCTGCATGGCAATCTGGCCCTGGGCAGTTCACTGGTGGATGATCCGGCACAGTTCGACGCCTTCTGCCAGCATCTGACCACCACCCTGGCCGACCCCGCCAAGGCCCGCAAGCGGGTGGATCTTTACGCCTGGATTGCCGATGGCTTCCTGCATGTCAGGGTCAGTGACCAGGGCGGCGGCTATGACCCCGCCGCTGTGCAATATCCCTGCAATCCGGAAGCAAAATCCGGTCGCGGGCTGGAGATTATGCGCATCATGTCCAGCGGCCTGACCGTCAGCGATGGCGGGCGCACGGCAACGCTGCGTTACGCCCTGTAAGGTCTTCCCCCCGGTGGCCGCTTGCGATCACCGGGGGAGAGGTGAGAACGCGGCCTATCCCCGTTTCCGGGAAAGGAACAGCCGGGTTTCCTGATCCAGATTGCCCGCCGTACCATCCAGGGCCGCGGCGGTTTCCAGCAAGGCCTTGACCGCCACACCGTTGCGGTCACAGGCATCCGTAACCCCGCTCATGCCGACCTTCACCTGCTGGGTGGCAGTGGCCTGCCGGCCGATCGCGTCGGAGACATCCTTGGCAATGCCGCTGAGACGGCGGGTGGTCCCGCCGATCTTGCCGATCGCTTCCACCGTCTCGGCCATGGCGGATTGGATCTGTTCGATCTGCTGTTCGATCTCACCTGTCGCCTTCGCCGTTTGGCCAGCCAGGATTTTCACCTCCCCTGCCACCACAGCGAAACCCTTGCCGGCTTCGCCTGCCCGCGCGGCCTCAATGGTCGCATTCAGCGCCAGCAGATTGGTCTGGCCGGCGATGGAGCGGATCAGATCGACAATGGCGGTGATGCGCTGGGTGACGGCGGAAAGCTGTTCCACCTTTTCAGCCGATCGGCCGGCATCTTCCACAGCACCTTGCGACAGGTTGGATGCCTGCTGCATCTGCTGGGCGATGGCGCCGATGGCCTGCACCACCTCATCGGTGGCGACACTGGCATCGCCAACCAGCCCACGCATGGTGCGGGCGGCATTATCCAGGGTGGTGGCCGCCTGTGACAGGTCGGCGGCATTGCCGGTCACGGCCTTCACCGCCTCCTGAACCTTTTCCGCCATGGCCCGGTTGGCGCTTTCCACCGACCAGGTGAGCATGGGGCCGATATACTTGCCGGTACCATCCGTCATGGCCGACACTTTCAGGTGCAACGTCTCCGGTCCCACCCGGATGAAGGTTTCATGAGGCAGATTGTTGGGATCGGCCAACATGCTGCGCTGATGGGTCGGCCGTTTGTGGAAAATATCGATGGAGGAGCCGACCAACTGGTCGGCCTTGATCGGCAGATGTTTTTCCAGGGTGCGCAGTGTCTCGATGCTGGTCCGGTTGGCATAATCGATGCGGTAATTGTCATTGGGATCGCAGGTCATGACATTGATCGGCATCCGGTCGATCATGCCGATCAGCTTCTTGGTCTGCTGTTCCGCCTTGACCTGTTCGGTGATGACATTCCAAGTCAGCATGGGGCCGACATAGGCGCCGCGCGCATCCATGACCGCACTGATATTCAGGTCCAGCCACTCGCCCTCAATGGCGATGCGGGCACGGTGAGGAAGGTTCTTCGGATCGGCCAGCATCCGGCGCTGATGCTGCGGGTTCTTGTGGAAGATGTCGATGGACTGGCCAACGATCTCACTGGGCTTCACCCTCAGTACATGGGCGATGCGGTCCAGCAGATCATAGGATTTCTTGTTCACATAGGTGATGCGGAAATCCTTCAGTTCGCACAGCATAACGGCGATGGGCATACCGTCCAGCATACTTTCATATAGGCCCGCCATGGCGCCGCCCGTCCGACCCGCCCCCAGCCATCCCAAGCCGCCCACAGCAGCGGTTCGCGCGATGAACATGACATCCCCCTCCCATGGACGACGCCCCGCGCGTCGCCTTCGGCAGACAGAAATCGGGCCAGCCACTGCATCAACCAGATATGCTGAAGGTTAGAGCTATTTTCTGTTGACCGGAAACAGCTCCGGCGGCGGCTGCCCAAGCTGTGGTCGAGGGCCAATGGGGCTCACGCCGTCGGAACTGTCCCACCGTCGATGACATATTCCGTGCCGGTGATGGCGGCGGCGCGGGGGGAAGCAAGGAAGGCGATAAGGTCCGCGACCTCGTCCGGCTTCGCCGGCCGGCCGAGCGGAATGCCGCCCAGCGCCTTCATGATGATCTTCTTGCCCCCTTCATAATCGGTACCAGCCTCCTGGGCCAAGCGCTGCGCAAGGGCCACGGCCGCATCAGTCTCTATCCAGCCCGGCGAGACGCGGACGACCCGGATACCCTTGGGCGCCACTTCCTTCGACAGGCTTTTGCTGTAGGTCGACAGGGCGGCCTTTGCCGCAGCATAGGCCGTCGTCGATTCCGGCAGCGGCAATTGATGTTGAATCGAGGTGACATGGATGATGACACCCGTGCCCTGCGCCAGCATCGCGGGCAGCAGCGCGCGATCCAGGCGGACGGCGGGCATGAGATTCTGATCAATCTCCCGCCGCCACTCCTCATCACCAAGGGCCGCAAAGCCGCCGGCCGGCGCACTGGACCCGCCCAGAACATGGACCAGGACATCGATGCCGCCGAAATGCGCCAGCACCTGGCCAGCGACAGCGCTGCAGCCATAGGCCGTCATCAGATCGGCGGGGATATAGTGCAGCCCTGGCGCCGCCGTCTCCGGCACGGTCCGGGCCGTGGCGACAACATGCGCGCCGGCATCCCGCAAAGCCTGAACCACCGCCGCCCCCAAACCCTTGGTGCCACCGGTCACCAGAACCCTTTTTCCTTCCAGACCGAGATAGCCGCTCATGGCACGATCTCCAGCCGGGCGATGGCGTCCCCGGCAAGGGTGAAGGCATAGTGCAGGTCCACCGGGCTGCCGGGGAAGTTCCCCGTCACCCGGGCCGTCACCATCAGCCTGTCGCCCTGGGCCTCAAAGGCCGTGGGCTGGACGGTATAATCAAATTTGGCGGAGGCTTCCTTTTTCCAGCGGGCGATAGCATCCCGTCCCTGGTGCGTCTGTTTCTCGTCGATCACCATTGCATCGGTGGTGAAACAATCGGCGACGGCCGTGCCATCGGCGGCATCCCCAGCAAAATAAGCCGCGATGGGCAGGGGCAGCGAGAGAGGCATGATCGATCTCCAGTTCGTCTTGTCCGGTTCTCGAAAATGGCCCATGCTGCGAATTATGCAAGAACGCACGAAAAAGTAAGGTACTTACGGAAAAGTATGTCCAAGCAATATACCCGTGAATCGGCCGCCGAAGGGGTCGAGAATGCCCTCAAGCTCCTGGAAGGGCGATGGAAGCTGGTGATCCTGTTCCACCTGTTCGGTGGCCAGGTTCTGCGCTTCTCCGATCTGGAGCGGGCCATCCCGGCCATCTCCCAGAAGATGCTGATCCAGCAGTTGCGACAGATGGAGATGGACGGGATCGTCCGGCGCATCGTCCATCATCAGGTGCCGCCGAAGGTGGAATATTGCCTGACGCCCTGGGGACAGGCGCTATGCCCGGCACTGGATGCGCTGCTCACCTGGGCGGCGCAGAAGGACAGCGGCGGCGATCAAGCAGCAGCGCTGGAAGGGACGGCAGAACAGGGCCTCAGCGAGGCCCCGAAGATTTAGCTGCGCCAGCGCAGCACCGTATCCTTGACCGGGTTGACGAAGGGCCGCGCTTCGGCCCGTGCACGCCCATATTCATTCTTCAACTGGTAATACCAGCGTGCCTGGGTGTCGGCATCCTTGATCAGCATCAGGGTCGGGTCGTGGCGCAAGCCCTGTTGCTGCAACACCACCACATCGCGGTCCTGGCCCAGGAAGCGGCGGACAAACCGCCGCAGCACCGGGCGGGCCAGATCGGCCCAACCCAAAGTCCAGTAGAAGCTGTTGGTCACTTCCGTGCGGTTGGCATCCAGCGGCGTCACCGTCGTCAGATTGACGATGCGGTGCCGGCCGGCAACGATATGCTCGGTCCGGATACCCGGCAGACGGAAGCTGATTTCCGTCTCCGGCGCGCCGCCCAGCAGCTTATAGGCGGCGGAGTTGGAGGAGGGCTTGTGCCGCTTCATGGCAAAGCCAAGGGGCGCCGGACCGAAGGCTTTGGCCTTTTCATGGATGCTCTTGGCCGACCGCCAGAACCAGCTTTGATGCACAAACGGCCCATGCGCCGGGTCCATCAGGCCGACCACGGCATGGTCGACATGGCAGGGGAATTCCATCACCTCCGTCAGGTTGGGGGCACGGCCTTCCATATCCGGCATCTGCGGCGGCGGGCCGTCGGGCGCCATCTCCCCCATCCAGACCCAGAGATTGCCCTGCGCCTCTGCCACCGCATAGCGGCGCACCTTGATGCGGGCGAGGTCGAATTCCTGCCCCGGCACCAGCGAGGGGATGGCGGTGCACCCGCCCGTGCCATCAAAACGCCAGCCGTGATAGCAGCATTCCACCTCTTTCCCGTCGAACCGGCCGCAGGAAAGCGGGATGCCGCGATGTGGGCAGATATCCCGCAGGGCAAAGGCCGCCCCGTCATTCCCCCGGGCAAACAGCAAGGGCTGGCCCAGCAGCATCTTGGCCTGCATCCCGCCGCGCTTCAACGTGGCGGACGGCATGGCGAAATACCAGATGTCGGTCAGGAAGGGGGCGGGTTCAGCCATGACAGGACCAGGGGTAGCGGAATGTGCGCCGCACCATAACACAAAGGCCGGCTTCCGCGTCACCGCTCAGGTGCGGTTCCCCATATCCCCCCGGACACTGCCGGGGGGATATGGGGGGCACTTACCGCTTCAACCCGCCCATCAGCATGTATTTGATCTCCAGATAATCCTCGATCCCGTACTTGCTGCCTTCGCGGCCGGTGCCGCTTTCCTTCACCCCGCCGAACGGGGCCACTTCGGTGGAAATGATGCCTTCATTGATGCCGACGATGCCATATTCCAGCGCTTCCGCCACCCGCCAGACCCGGCCGATATCCCGGCTGTAGAAGTACGCCGCCAGGCCGAACTCGGTATCGTTGGCCATGGCGATGGCCTCATCCTCATCCTTGAAGCGGAACAGCGGGGCCACCGGGCCGAACGTCTCTTCCTTCGCCACCTTCATCTCGGTGGTCACGCCCGTCAGAATGGTCGGCTCAAAGAAGGAACCACCCAACGCATGGCGCTTGCCGCCCAGCGTCACCTTGGCCCCCTTGGACAGGGCATCGGCAATATGTTCTTCGGCCTTGGCCACGGCCCCATCATCGATCAGCGGGCCGGTGGTCACGCCTTCTTCCAGGCCATTGCCGATCTTCAGCTTGGAAACTGCCTCGGCCAGCTTGGCGGCAAAGGCGTCATAGACGCCATCCTGCACCAGCAACCGGTTGGCGCAGACACAGGTCTGGCCGGCATTACGGTATTTCGACGCCATGGCCCCCAACACGGCGGCATCCAGATCGGCATCATCGAACACGATGAAGGGGGCATTGCCGCCCAGCTCCATCGAGACCTTCTTCACCGTGCCGGCGCATTGTTCCATCAGCACCTTGCCGATTTCGGTGGAGCCAGTGAAGGATAGTTTGCGCACGATGGGATTGCCCGTCATCTCCCCGCCGATGGCGCGGGCCGAGCCGGTCAGCACCGACAGCACACCCGCCGGCACGCCCGCCCGTTCCGCCAGCACCGCCAGGGCAAAGGCGCTGTAGGGGGTGGCGGTGGCGGGCTTGATCACCATGGGGCAGCCGGCGGCCAGCGCCGGGCCGGCCTTGCGGGTGATCATGGCGGCAGGGAAGTTCCAGGGCGTGATGGCGGCCGTCACCCCGATCGGTTCCTTGGTCACCACAATGCGGGCATCGGGCTTGAAGGTGGGGATGGTGTCGCCATAGACGCGCTTGCCCTCCTCCGCGAACCATTCGATGAAGCTGGCGGCATAGGCGATCTCGCCCCGGCTTTCCGTCAGGGGCTTGCCCTGCTCAGCCGTCATCAGGATGGCCAGATCCTCCTGGTTCGCCATCAGCAGCTCGAACCATTTGCGCAGGATGGCGGCGCGTTCCTTGGCGGTCTTGGCCCGCCAGGCCGGCCAGGCCTTGTTGGCGGCTTCAATGGCGCGACGGGTTTCCGCCGCCCCCATCTCCGGCACGGTGCCAATCAGGGCACCGGTGGCCGGATTGGTCACATTGAGGGTGCGCCCGCTATCGGCCCCCACCCATTCGCCGGCCAGGAACGCCTGGGTACGGAAAAGCGACGGGTCTTTCAGGGCCGGAAGGCCGGTGCTGCTGCTCATGCTGTTTCCATCCTGCATTTTTGATGGTCGGGCCGCCGGGGCGGCCTTGCTGTCGTGAAGACATAGGCCCCTGACAGGTGGGCATGGCAAGAGCGCAGGAAAGGGGCGACCGCAGGGCGGTAACGGTTACATCGCTTCCCCGTCAGGCGGTGTAACCCGGCCCCGACGGTGGTAACCGTTACCGCCGCCGACCTACCCCTTCCGCGCCTTCAGCGCCGCCTTGGCCTTGCGGTATCGCGCGGCCCAGCCTTCCTTCACCACCTCGTCCGGGCGGGTGATGACCAGGGCATCATCCGGCACATCGCGGGTCACCACGCTGGCCGCCGCCGTATAGGCCCCATCCCCCAGTTCCAGCGGCGCCACGAGCGTGCTGTTGGAGCCGACGAAGACATTCTTCCCAATCACCGTGCGGTGCTTCAGATAGCCGTCGTAATTGCAGGTGATGGTACCGGCACCGATATTGCTGCCGCCGCCAATATCGCTGTCGCCCAGATAGGTCAGGTGATTGGCCTTGGCCCCCGGCCCCATTTTCGTGTTCTTCAGTTCCACGAAATTGCCGATATGCGCCCCCTCCCCCACGTCGCTGCCGGGGCGCAGGCGGGCATAGGGGCCGATGATGGCGCCTTTGCGCACAATCACCCCTTCCAGATGGCTGAAGGCGCGGATTTCCACCCCGTCTTCCACCGTCACACCGGGGCCGAACACCACATTCTGGCCCACCGTCACGTCACGGCCCAGCAATGTATCGGCGGCAAACCAGACCGTATCCGGGTCCAGCAGGGTGGCGCCATTGGCCATGGCGGCCAGGCGCAGACGGTTCTGGAAAATCTTTTCCACGCCCGCCAGCTCGGCGCGGGAATTCACACCCAGCGCATCCTCCACCGGGCCTTCCACCACGGCGCAGGCATGGCCCTGGGCACGGGCCACCGCGACGGCATCGGTCAGGTAATATTCGCCCTTGGCATTGTCATTGCCGATGGCATTGATCAGCCCCGCCATCCGCACCCCGTCAAAGGCCATGAAGCCGGCATTGCACAGGCCGATGGCGCGTTCGGCCGGGCTGGCATCCAGGAATTCGACAATCCGCTCCAGCCCGCCATCGGCCCCCTGCACCAGCCGACCATAGGCACCGGGATCGGCCGGGCGCATCCCCATCACCACCACGGCGGGGTTGCTGGCCCCATTGCGGGTGGCCACCATGTCACGCAGCGTCGCCACCGTGATCAGCGGCGTATCGCCATAGAGCACCAGCACATCACCGGTGAACCCCTCCAGCAGCGGCAAGGCGGCCTTCACCGCGTCCCCCGTGCCCAACTGGTTTTCCTGCACCATTGTGGCATGGGGCGCCACAGCCTGGGCCACATTCTCCATCCCCGGCCCCACAACGACGACGATGCGTTCGGGTGCCAGCGCCTGGGCAGCATCCAGCACATGGCGCACCATGGGCAGGCCGCCCAGCGGGTGCAGCACCTTGGGCAGGGCTGACTTCATGCGTGTACCCTTGCCGGCGGCAAGAATGATGCAGGCGATCGGTCGTTCGGTCATGGCAATCCGCCCATGGCTGCGATAGGGGAAGGTTGTGCTGGGTGTAGCATAGAGCACCCCGCTTCCGACAAGATGCCTGCGATCTGAACAGAGGTTTTATCCGCCATGCCCACGGCCGACCGCTTTCCCGCCTTATTGTTCGATTTCGACGGCACGCTGATCGACAGCGCCCCCGATATCGCCCTGGCGCTGAACCGGCTGCTGACCGAATCCGGGCGGCCGACATTGACCCTGGATCAGGTCAAGGGCCTGATCGGCGATGGGGCCCCCCGGCTGGTGGAACAGGCCATGGCCGTGACCGGCGACGATCTTGCCCGGCTGACCGCGCGCTATCTGGAGATTTACGGCGCCCTGCCGGCCGATCCGGCTTGCGTTTATCCCGGCGTGGCCGAGACCCTGGCCGCCTTGAAACAATCCGGCCACCGTCTGGCGCTCTGCACCAACAAGCCGGCGGGGATTTCGCTGGAACTGCTGCCGGCGCTGGGGCTGGGCGGTCTGTTCGATGTGGTGGCCGGCGGCGACACCGCGCCGCGCCGCAAACCCCACCCCGATCCGCTGCTCTGGGCACTGGACAATCTCGGCTGCCGGCCCGATCAGGCGGTGATGGTGGGCGACAATGGCAATGACGTGGCCGCCGCCCGCGCAGCGGGAATACCGGTGATCGCCGTCGCCTATGGCTATCCGCGCATGGCGCTGACCGATCTGGGGGCCGATTGCATCATTGACCGCTTTGCCGATCTGCCGGGGGCATTGGCGGGGTTGTGAGGGGGAGGCACCCAATCACAACAGTTCCTCCCTCTACCGCGCAAGCGTCAAGGGCGTGCGTCGCTGTGGTGGTGGGTTTTCATGCATGTGTGTGCTGACGCAGCGCAGCCAAACGGCAATATCATCGGGAATATTGGCGGCACCGCTTGCCCATCGACGAACAGTCCGCTCGTCGAACTGGATGAAGTCAGCGAACCGTCGCTGACTCCACCCCATGACTTCCAGGGCCTCGCGGAATTGGGTGGGGGTCAAAAGACCCCCAGATTTTTCAAGAGGCTCGACAGGGCCACGATCAGCCCAGCCCCGCCCCCGACTGCGCCCAATGCCAAGGCGTAGGGGGCGAACCCGTGGTCACGCTGCAACTTCTCGGCTTCCGCCAAGAGCTTGGCTTGCTCGGCCAGCAGTTTGTGTTGTTCAGCCACAAACTTGCGGGTTTCTTCATTCAGCTTGCCGGCTTCGGCGACCATGCGCTCAATGCGCATCGACTCCTCGGACCTCGCAACGGTATCGGCAGTGATATCAGTCATCAGGATACCTCTGATCTAAGGCCGGGGCCGCTCCCTTACCTGAGCCGCATAATGCGGCTTTTTGCCGTGAGGGTCGAATGAAATGCGGCGCGTTTCCCGATGGCCAGCCCTATGCTGAGGCTGTCGCGGAGACAGAAACCTATGATCGCGTTCCGTAATGCCCCTCTTCAAATTCCCAGAGCCCCTTATCCTCACCATTTTGTAAATATTTATATAAAGAGTGAACATCAACCCCTGGCGGAACATCAATCGCAAATAGACGACCACCACACCCTTCAAAAGAGCAGCCAAAATTCTTTATATTCTCAAGAAATTCATCTATGTGATTTGGTGAATCAAGATTTTTCATGTCAAAAGCAACCCTGTAAACGGAGTGCCCTTTCCGACCCCTTATCCCTTTAAATACAAGGTCATCTCCGACGTGTTCGGCATAAACCTCATCATTGCAAGCAATTCCATAAGCGTAGAATGGAATATTATCCAAAACATAGACGTTATCCACCAAATGACGAACCCACAATCCCTCCCTGCCCACATGAACCGTACCCTCACCTAACTCGACGATCATTAGCTCCACCTAATTCTCCATCGATAACGTGCTGGCGCATTAAACCCAAGTAGAATACATCCGATGATCAGAAACAATACTTGAACCAAATGCACTTGTTCACACCCTTTTACCGGCAGATAGCTAAGCCTCCCCCACTCACCCCACCCGGTCCAGCTTGGCCAGATGCACCATCATCGGCCCCAGCGCGCTGTCCATTTCCAGCCGCACCGGCACGCTTGGGCCGCCGGGCGTGGCGGGGGCGATCCACAGCGTCACTTCCCGCCCTGCACGCCGCGCCCCTTCCCCGTCGCGGTCACGCCGGTCGGGGCGGTTTTCCTTCCACTTGCCGGCCAGCAGCTTGTAGGTCACGGCGCAGCGCCGGGCCGGGCCGCTGAACACCGACAGATCGCTGGCCGGCACCTGATCCTGCCCCCGGTCGCTGAAAGCCAGATCATAGCGCTGGCGCCCGTCATAGACCGGCACAGTCAGGTCGCACGTGCCGCCCCGCCCCACCCGGTCCAGCACCGCCACAATGGCCGATACCGGGTCCAGCGTGCCCTGGCGCAGTTCATCGGGCACCGGCTCCCGGTCCTTTTCCGGTGCCGGGTCGGCCAGCGACAGCAGGGGCGCCCCGCCCACCGGATAATCCAGCGTCGTCAGGCGCGGTTCATCCCGCCAGGCCCCATGGGCGGTGAAACGCGCCGGCTGCGGCATCCCCGTCCCGTCCAACCGACCATGCGCGCGCACATCAGTCTTCCAATTGACAATCAGGCCCAGAAACCCATCGGTCTGCAATGCCAGACCCGCACGGTAACTGTCCGCCAGCGATCCGATATGGGCGCTGGCATCAATCACATGCACCCCACCGACATAGATGGCGTAGCTCAGCCCCAGATCGCCCGGCTGGGCGCTGGTGGCGGGTGCGGTCGGCGGCGGCAGGGCCGGAACCGCGGGGTTGCCGGCACTGCCGCCAGCAAAGGCCAGCAGGCCGACGCCAAGGCAAAGCGGGGCGAGCAGGTGGGAACGTGTCGCACGCATCGGGCAGGTTTCCTGTTCGTCCATGGCAGCCACTGCTGACAAGGATGGCAACGTTGCCCACCGGGTCAACCACCCGGCCGCCCCCAAAAAAAATATCGCAACACCCTGTTTTTTCCCTTTGACACCCCCGCCAACCCTCTTTATAAGCCCGCTCCACCGACGGCGACGAACGAACGAAACGGTTCGAACGAAGCGTCAGACGGACGGATGGGCGCGTAGCTCAGCGGGAGAGCATCGCCTTCACACGGCGGGGGTCGCAGGTTCAATCCCTGCCGCGCCCACCATCCGATCCAAGATTTGCACGATATGTGCCGAACCCCACCTGGGAAACCGGGTGGGGTTTTTGCTTTGTCCCCCAGGCACCTTTCACCGACGGAACTATCGAGTCGACCTGACGGCCCGCCTGCGGCAGCCTGTCGCACGACCTAGGTCGCATTTCCTCTGCCGCCGCACCCTGCCATGCCTGATCCGATTATATCCGTGAAAACAGGCGTTTGGCGTCGGGGCTGCTGTGGGGTGGCTGTCCGTCGCCGCTTCTGCCGCCGGTTGGGACCGGTGTGTTTCTGGCCTTTCCGCGCCGTTCAGCGTTTCATGGGGAACGGGAGGAAAGGGGGAGAAACACCCCCGGCACCTGGGAGAGACTGAATGCCCAAATCCATCCAAAACCTGATCTGGATCGCCATCGGGGTTTTCGGGGCCGCCTGTCTGGGCGGCATCGCCATCCATCGGGGTGAAACCATCAATGCCTTCTGGTTCATCGCGGCCGCCTTCGGCATCTATGCGGTGGCCTATCGTCTTTATGCCGGCTGGATCTGCACCAAGGTGCTGATCACCGACCCCAGCCGCGCCACCCCGGCGCTGCGCATCAATGACGGGCGCGATTATGTGCCCACCCATCGCTGGATCACCTTTGGCCACCATTTCGCCGCCATTGCCGGCGCGGGGCCGCTGGTGGGGCCGACGCTAGCGGCCCAGTTCGGCTATCTGCCGGGCACCTTGTGGCTGCTGACCGGTGCCGTCATCGGCGGCTGCGTGCAGGATATGGTGGTGCTGTGGGCGTCGACCCGCCGCGATGGCCGCACGCTGGGCCAGATGGCGCGGGATGAGCTGGGGCCGGTGGCCGGCGGTGCCGCCCTGGTCGGCACGCTGATGATCATGGTGCTGATCGTGGCGGTGCTGGGGCTGGTGGTGGTGAACGCCATGAAGCACAGCCCCTGGGGCACCTTCACCGTGGCCATGACCATTCCCATCGCCATCCTGGTTGGCATCTATATGCGCAATATCCGGCCGGGCCGGGTGCTGGAAGGCTCCCTGATCGGTCTGTTCCTGCTGCTGGCCGCCACGGCGGGCGGCGGCTGGGTGGCGCATCACCCGGTGCTGGGGCCGATGTTCAATTACGAGGGCACGACGCTGGCCCTGCTGGTCATCGGCTATGGCTTCTTCGCCGCCATCATGCCGGTCTGGCTGCTGCTGGCCCCGCGTGACTATATCTCCACCTTCATCAAGATCGGGGCCATCCTGCTGCTGGCCTTTGCGGTCATCATCCTGCGGCCGGAACTGCATATGCCAGCGCTGACCCAGTTCACCGATGGCACCGGGCCGGTTGTGGCAGGCGGGCTTTATCCGTTCCTGTTCATCACCATCGCCTGCGGTGCCGTGTCCGGCTTCCACGCGCTGATCAGCGCCGGCACCACGCCCAAGCTGATCATGTCGGAACGGGATCTGCGGCTGGTCGGCTATGGCTCCATGGCGATGGAAAGCTTTGTCGGCGTCATGGCGCTGATCGCCGCCTGCGTGCTGGACCCCGGCGTCTATTTCGCCATCAACAGCTCGGCCGGCATTGTCGGTTCCACCCTGGAACAGGCCACGGCGACCATCTCTTCCTGGGGCTTCCCGGTGGAGGCGCAGCATATGATGGATCTGGCCAAGGAGATGGGGGAAACCACGCTGCTGGCCCGTACCGGCGGTGCGCCCTCGCTGGCCGTGGGCATGGCGCAGATTTTCGCCGGTGCCTTCGGGCAGAGCCTGCTGGCGCTCTGGTACCATTTCGCCATCATGTTCGAGGCCCTGTTCATCCTGACGGCGGTGGATGCCGGCACCCGCGTGGGCCGCTTCATGTTGCAGGATCTGCTGGGCAATATCTGGAAGCCGCTGGGCAATACGGCAGCGCGTGGGCCTGCCATCATCTGTTCGGCCGTCTTTGTCGCCAGTTGGGGTTATTTCCTCTATATCGGCGTCATTGATCCCTATGGCGGGATCAATATCCTGTGGCCGCTGTTCGGCATTTCCAACCAGATGCTGGCCGCCATCGCGCTGGCCATCGTCACCACCATCCTGGTGAAGAAGGGCCAGGCGCGTTATGCCTGGGTGACGGGCCTGCCCATGGTCTTCCTGGCCGTCACCACCAGCTATGCCGCCTGGCTGAAGCTGTTCGACCCCGATCCGCGCGTCGGCTTCCTGGCCGGAGCCAACACGCTGGAAGCCAAGCTGCAGGCCGGCACGCTGACCGGCAAGGCGCTGGAATCCGCCCCACACCTGATCTTCAACCAGCGGCTGGATGCCGGGCTGACGGTGTTCTTCATCATCGTGCTGTGGGTGGTGATCATCGAAATGGCGCGGATTTCCATCCGTCACCTGCAGGGCAAGCCGGTGCCGGCCCTGTCGGAAGTGCCCTATGTGAACGAGGCGACCTTGCCGCACCCGACCGGCGTGGGGGGCCACTGACCATGATGGCGGGGCCTGCCAGCTTCCTGAAAACGGCCTGGACCGTGCTGCGGGAAGTGTCCGGCGATGCGGCTTACGAGAATTATCTCACCCGCCACCAGGAACGCCACCCGGACCAGCCGGCGCTGGACCGGGAAGCGTTCTACCTGTCGGAACTGGACCGACGCTGGAGCGGGGTCAACCGCTGCTGTTAAACGCCGGCATTGAAAGTAAAAAAGGCGCCGGGGGATCGCTCCCCCGGCGCCTTTTCTGTACCCGAACGCTGCTTACCAGCTCTTGCGCAAGCCTGCCTGCACCACGCGGGTGGCGCCATACCAGCACCAGGAGGCGGAGTAGCAGGACGAGACATGCTCCTTGTCGAACAGGTTGTTGATGCTGGCATCAAACCGCCAGCCCTCGAACCGGTCCGACAGGTTGGCCAGATCATAGCGCAGCGCCACATCCACCAGCGTATAGGAGGGCACGCGGAAGCTGTTCTCTGGGTCGCCCCAGCTTTTGCCGACATAGCGCACACCACCGCCCAGGCCCAGCCCGCGTAAAGCACCTTCCTCAAACCGGTTATAGAGCCAGAGGCTGGCCGTATCATCGGCCACACCCACCGGGGTCTTGCCCTTCAGGCCGCTATTATCCCGTGTATATTCCATATCCAGATGGGTGTAGGCGGCATTCACCTCCAGCGTTTCCGTCAGGCCCAGCCTGCCTTCCAGCTCCACCCCGCGCGACCGCGCCTCGCCGGTCTGGATGGAAAAGCCGGGATGGGCCGGATCGTTGGTCTTGATCTTATCGCGGGTCAGTTCGAACGCCGACAGCGTCACCAGGGTACGCTGGTCACGGCTTTCATATTTCACGCCCCCTTCCAACTGGTCCCCATTGGTGGGGCTGAAGGCTTTGCCGCTGAAATCGACGCCGCTTTCCGGCTCGAACGACTGGCTGTAGCTGATATAGGGCGCAAAACCGCTGTCGAAACGGTGCAGCAGACCGACACGGTAGGTGGTCTTGCCCTGATCCACCTCCTCCTTCCCCGGGCCCGGGAAGGTATATTTGGTGGTCTGTTTGTACCAGTCATGGCGCAGACCGGCCAGCAACACCCAATTATCCAGCTTCAACTGATCTTGCAGGTAAAGCCCGGTCTGCTTCTGATCCATCTTCATGACGGTGCTGGTGTCCGGCCGGGTGAAGCTGGTGCGATAGACCGGTTTGAACACGTCAATGCTGCCGGCCGTGCCATAGCCGATTTCCATGTCGGCATCGGTCTTCTGGTAATCCAGTCCGGCCAGGGCGCTGTGGCTGATGGGGCCGGTATTGAACTTGGCCTTCAGCACCGTATCGACCGCCACCCCCGACGTATCCTCGATCGAATAGATCGACCCACGGGAAAGGGTGCGGTTATCGGTCCCCAAATCACCGGAATAGACCTGCTGATAATTGGTATCGACCTGTTGCCAGCGCAGATTCTGCTCAACGCTGAAAATGTCGCTGAACCGGTGTTCCACCTGATAACCGGCCATCACCTGGGTGCGGTTATAGCGGTCGAATACCGGTTCGCCGTCATAGAAGCGGACGGAGATCTTGCCCAGCGGGTTCTTCAACACCGACCCCACGGCCGGCACACCGCCATAGCCGTCGGATTTCGGGTCACGCTGATAAAGCCCCAGCAGCGTGACACTGGTATCGTCATCCAGCTTCACGCTCAGCGAGGGGGCGGCCGCGAACCGTTCATTTTCCGTATGCAGGGCCTGCCCATTGCCTTCCCGCCCGGTGGCGACAAGGCGATAGAGCACCTGGCCCTGCTGATCCAGCGCACCGCCCAGATCGGCGGAAAGCTGGTGATAGGCGCGGGTGCCGATGGACAGTTCCACCGAATTGACCGGATCGGCCACCGGCTTCTTGCCCACCAGATTGATCAGGCCGCCCGGCCCGCTGGTGCCGTACAGCACCGAGGCCGGGCCCTTCAGCACCTCGATCCGCTCCAGGGTGGAGACATCGGGCTGCATCATGGCGTACCAGCCGGCATACATGCCGGACAGGCCATTATAAAAGGCATTGTTCACCGCGAAACCGCGCAGGGTGAACTGGTCATAGCGGGTGACAACGCCACCGCGCGTTTCCGGCGTGATGCCGGCCGTATAGCGCAGCGCCTGATTGACCGTGACCTGCCCCAGCAGGTTCATGCGTTCGCCATCAATGACACTGATGGAGACGGGTGTTTCCACCAGCGGCGCATCGCTCTTGGTGCCTGTGCTGGCCTGTTCCTTGTGGCCGATGACCACAACTTCGTCCGTTGCGGTCGCCATCTCCGCCCAGGCTGGCCCGGCGGCTGCGACCATGGTCGCCAGTGCGGCACCCGACATCAGCCTTCCATGCCGCACCAACTTCTGTCGCTGTCTCATAACCCCTCACCCCTTACCAATCATGCGCCCCATCAATCAATAATGCGAATTACTATCAATATCTTTTTATGGCTACAGGAATGTGTGTTGGCCCTGTAAAGGTCAGCTATGTTTACGGCGCAGCGAAAAAGGGCCCTAAGTCCCTGTTCAGCGAGCGGATTCACGCTCCAAAGCGATTCCGCTTTTCCGCGATCCGCTCTCATCCGCCAAGGACCGCGCTGCCCCCGGGCGTGAAAAGACGAAGCGCTGATAGACCCAGCCCACGCCGATCAGGCTCAACCCCAAGCCCAGGAAGGAGAGGATGCGGGGAACCCCGTCCAACCCGGACATGTCCAGCAGGAACACCTTGGCCACCGTGCCCAGCAGCACCGCCATGGCCGTATAGCGTATATCGGCCCGACCGGTGCGAATACCCAGCAGGATCAGGCCCGCCGCGGCCAGCAGCCCCACGCCCGAATAGGCATACATCTCCCAATCCGACGGCCAGCCGGCCGCTGCGATGGAAATGATATTGCCATGGAAAAGCTGCCGCACCGCCAGCAGGGCATAGGTGAGCAGCAGCAGCAAGGCCGGCGCATCGATCACCACGCTCCTGATCGGCAGGTGAGACAGCAAGCGGCGGCGGACCAGCAGCAACATGCAGGCCGGCAGCAGATAGGCCAACAGCAGCAGGTTCAACAGCGGCCATGGCCCCACCGCCGCCCCGCTCCAAAGCGGGTTCAACGCCAGCACCTGCAGGGCGAAAATATGCAGCAGCGCCAGCCCCGTCATCACCACGCCGAACCAGCGGACCCAGCGCCCCCGGCCCGGCATCAGGGCGCCGAGGCCGGCAACCAGCCAGACGACGCTGCGCAGCGCCACTTCCAGCAAATCAACCCGGTCCTGGCTGTGCAGCGTCCCGTTCGTCAGAACGCGGATTTCCAGGCTGGCCGCCGCCACGGCCAGCACCAGGGCGGACACCAACAACCCATCCGCCCCGCTTGCCCCCTCTCCCTTCCGCGCCAGCCGGGACGCCAGATAGATCAGGGCCGCTGATCCCCCCATCGCCCAGACAGGCCAGTGCAGCAAGCCTTGCAGCGGATAATCCAGCACCGCCCCGTTCAACATGAACCGCGCCAGCACCGTACCGGTCAGCAAACTGGTGGCCCGCAGCAGGTTCTTCGCCGCCATCATCCGCGCCAGCACCACCCCCAGCGGGATCAGCGGGGCGACAGCCAGGGTCAGGGCCGGGCCTTCCAGCCAGAAGGCGGGCATCACCCCCAGCAGCAACAGGCCCATGGCCGCATAAAGGGTCAGCGCCGGCCCGGCCCGCATCGGTGCCCGCGCTATCGCCACGAGCCGCGCCCGCACTGTCGGCCATCCCAAAGCCAACCCGGCCAGCGCCAGCAGCAGCACAACCACCGGCAAAGCGGCAAAGCTCCGCTCCTCCAGCCACAGCAGGCGCAGCGCCGCCAGGGCCAGCACCGCCGGCACCACGGCCCCCGACAAGGCGACAATCATGGGGCGGCGCACCCAGCCGACACCGGCCAGCGTCAGCCCCAGATGCACCAGCACCAGGGGCAGCATGGGGGCAAGGTCCACCTGATCGGAGACCAGCGCCCACAGGCAGGTCAGCAGCACCGTACCGGCCGCGATCGGCCACAATGCCAGGCAAAGCCGCCCCCACCGCCCCAGCCAGGCACACAGACCGGCCATCACGGCAATCGCCGCCCAAATGGCCAGGGGCATCCCCTCAAAGACAGCGATCAGCAACAATTCCATGGCGGCCAGCACGGCCATCATCAGGCAGGCCCGCTCAAAGCTGCGCCATACCAGCCAACGCCCCCGTTCAACCACCGCCAGCAACAAGAGCGGCAGCACGGTCAAACCGCCGACCACCCAATAAGCCAGAAGGCCCATAACCGGCTCTGTCGGTGATGGCAGGTCAAAGATCATGCTGCCTGTCAGCAGCCAGTGGAAAAAGCCCCCAACCAGCAGCAGCCAGCCCCTGCCCAAACGCGCCGCCACCCCATATAGGCTGGCCAGCAGCACGGCGACCCAGGCGGCATCCCCCAGCGATTGGCCATGGCCCAGCAACAGCGGCAACAGCAGCCCACCGGCATAGGCCAGCAGCGCGACAAAGGGGCCATGGCGCAGGGCCAGCGGAAACCCGGCAAGACAGGTCACAGCCAACAGGGCAAAGGTCGTGCCGGGGGTGATCAAGCCATGCACCGCATAGCTGGCATAAATCGCGGCGAACAGCACCGACAGGCCGGCCGCCACCAGGGCGACCGGCACCTGATCGGGTTTCAGAAAACCCAGGGCGCGGGCCATGGGCCGGCGGGACAGCCATTCCCCCGCCCCCATCAGGGCCAAGCCCAGCAGGCCGGTCAGCGCCATGCGCGGCCCCGGCCCCAGAATGCCATTCTCAACCGCGTAGCGGGCCAGGAACAAGCCCGAGAGCGCCAGCGTCAACGCACCCAGCCAGACCAGCCAGCGGGTGGTGAACATCTTCTCGAACCCCTGGCCTTCCCCGTCCGCCTTGGGTGGCGATGGCTCAATTGCGTCTGGCGTCGTCCAACCGGCCGGGCGCTCCGGCGGGGGTGGAGACAGGGGTCTGGGCGGTTCCACAACCGCTTCTGCCGCGACCGGTGCGGAAGCAATGGCCATCTTGGCAACCGGCAACGTTGCGACGGGTGCCGGTTGCGCCCCTTCCCTTGTCAGCTTGTCCAACGCAGCGCGGAGCTGCTGTACCTCTTCCGACAATTTCTGCTGTCTGACAGCGACCCAGACAACAAGGCCCAGGAACAACAGAATGATGAAGGAGAGGGAGAAATCTTGACCGGCCATTGATTACGGCTTTCGCGGTTGGGCCGGACATGGTTGTGGAAATAACCATGCCGGTCAACCACCCGGCCCGCCCCTAACCATCAGGGGTAAGCCCCTACCGGCTATCCAGTTTCAGCTCAATCCGGCGATTACGGGCCAGCGCGTCCGGGCTGTTGCCCGGCTCCAACGGCTGATATTCACCAAAGCCGGTGGCCGCCAGCCGTTCCGGCGGCACGCCCTGGCTGATCAGGAAATTCACCACGGAAATGGCGCGCGCGGTGGACAGTTCCCAGTTGCTGGCAAAGCGGGGGGAGCGGATGGGCACCACGTCGGTATGCCCGTCCACCCGCAAGATCCAGTTCAAATCCTTGGGCAATTTATCGGCAATCTGCAGCAGCGTGCGGGCCAGGTTGCCCAGCCGCACCTGGCCCGCCTCCCCCAGATCGGCGCTGCCGCTGTCGAACAGCACTTCGGACTGGAAGACAAACCGGTCGCCGACAATGCGCACATCATCGCGGTTGCCCAGCACCTCCCGCAGGCGACCAAAGAACTCCGAGCGGAACTTGGCCAGTTCCGCCACCTTGCCGGCCAGCGCCGCGTTCAGCCGCCGGCCCAGATCGGCAATCTGCACATCCTGGGCCTTGGCCTTGGTTTCAGAGGCCTCCAGGGCGGCCGCCAGATCGGCCAGTTGCTGGCGCAGGGCGGCAATCTGCTGGTTCAGCAGCGCCACCTGATCCTGTGCCGCCGCCAGCGCTGCCTTGTCGCTCTGCGTGCTGTTCATCTGGGCGGCCAACTGGTCGCGCTCCCCGCCCAGCGCGTTCAACTGGCCTTGTAGCTGTTCCTTTTCCGACAAAGTGGCGCGCAGCCGTTCGGTCAGGGCCGCCATGTCACCCTGCATTTTGGCGGCATTATCCTTTTCCAGCGCCAGCGCCTCGGCCAGGGCGGCGATGCGGCTGTTCAGATCGGCCAGTTGCCGGTCACGCCCGGCCAGCGCGTTGGACAGGTAGAACTGGCCCAGCACAAAGACCATCAGCAGGAAGACCACCACCATGATCAGGCTGGACAGCGCGTCCACCCAGCCGGGCCAGATATCCACCCTGTCGCGCGAACGGCTGAACCGGGCCATGATCAGCGATCCGTCTCAGCCTGACGGGCGGCGATGGTGCGGGCCAATATCTTGATCTCGTTGCGCAATTCCTGGGTTGTCTGCTGGCGGCCCTGCACCGTCTCTTCCAGGATGCGGGCGGTATAGATTTCCAGGTTGCGGATATGGGTGCGGGTGGCATCGTCAATGCCCAGGCTGCCGCCGCCGGAAAGCCCATCCGCCAGCTTTTCCAGGATGGGGCGCATTTGCAGGTTGCTTTCCGCCAGCCGCACCATCAGCGACTGTTCGGTGCGCATCTGGTCGGTCAGGGTGGCCAGCCGTTCGGTCAACTGCATCAGATGCTGGTTCTGCGTCTTGCGGCCATCCTCTGCCCCGGCCATGGTATATTGCAGCCGTTCGATATTCTCCGCCGTCTGTTCCAGCAGGGCCTGGAGATAGACTGGCACCGGGGCGCCACCCTCCCCCGTCTCCGCCAGCGCACCGCTGGATAACCGGGTCAGCCCGGCCAGCCAATCCTCCAGCTCCGTATAAAACCGGTTCTGTGCCTGGCTCGCCTGCAACTCCAGGAACCCCAGCACCAGCGACCCCGCCAACCCGAACAGGGAGGACGAAAACGCCATGCCCATGCCCCCCAGCGGCGCGGACAAGCCCTGCTGCAATTTGGCGAACATCTCCGCCGCATCGCCGGCCCCATCCATGCTGAGCCCGCTGATCACCCCGCCGATGGAGGAAATGGTGTGCAGCAGGCCCCAGAAGGTGCCGAGCAAGCCCAAGAAGATCAGCAGCCCGATCAGATATTTGGAGGTCTCCCGCCCTTCATCCAGGCGGCTGCCCACCCCATCCAGCAGCGACCGGCTGGCCACTGCCGACAAGGTGAAGCGGCCGGCGTGTCGTTCGCCCAACATGCGGGCCATCGGGGCCAACAGGCGCGGCGTGGGAGCGGGCCGTCCGGCCTGGAAGGCATCCAGCCAGGCCACTTCCGGGCGCAGCACCAGCACCTGGCGGAAAATGAACCAGATGCCCAGCAGCAAGGTGAACAAGATCAGCGCATTCAGCGCCGGATTGGCCAGAAAGGCACTCAGCAGGGCCGGCGACAGCACAGCCGCCACCACCGCCACCATAAAGGTGAAGCCCCCCATCCGGGTCAGGAAGCGCTGCGGCGGGGTGGCCGGCGGCAGGGCCGGGGCCGGCGAGGCTGGGGGGCGGCGGTGGTCGGCGGACAGGTTCGTCATGGGCGAAACACCAGATCGACTCGGTCAGGGGGCGGGGCCTTGGGGTCGGGCACCGGCAGCGGCTGGCCGGCGGCCGGTGTGGATACCAACGTCCCGTCGGCGAAGATGTTCAGGCGCAGCGGATCGATCCCGCCGGAAACCAGCCGGTCCCGCACCGCCCGCGCCCGCAGCAGGGCCGTGCGCCGGGCATCGCTGGCCCGGTCGGCCGGTCCGGTGGCATGGGCATGAACATCCAGCCGCCAATCGGGCAGGGCCTTCAAGCGGGTGGCCACATCGGCCAAAGCGGGCAACATGCTGTCATCCAGGGTCTCCACCCCGGCGTGGAACAGCAATGTCAGCGGCGATCCCGCCCCATGGCTGGGCGTGGCGCCCCCCTCTGCGGTGGGGGCTGCGGCGGCCAGCCGCGGTGGCGGCAGCGTATAGGCCGATGCTGGCGGAATTTCCGACTGATCGGGCGCGGCCGGCAACGGTGCAATATTCATGTCCGGGGCCTTTGGCACCGGCAGCGGCGCCCGTTGTGCCGCCGGTTTGGTCGCGGCGGGAACGGTTTGCGCCGGGGCCAGCCCGGTGAACCCCAGGGCCACGCTTACCGCCAGCAACGCCGCCAGGGGGCGGGCGGTGGCGGCACAACGGGTGGTTTGGGGCGGGGTGGTGGGGTGCGGGCGTGTCATCACGGCCGACATGGAACCTCACAATTATGGCCCGGAAATGTCATGGCGCGCCGGGGGCACGCCGGAACCGACCTTAAAGCAGGGGCGGCGGCGGCTCAACCCCGCTGCCTGCCCCATCCCCTCAATGGCACTGCCCCAGGGAGCCGGGGCCACAAACCTTGGTCCCGTCGGTCCAGGTGGCCCCGCTCAGGTCGGCATTGCGCAGGTCGGCCCCACCGATCTGCGCGCCGGTCAGGTCGGCATCCACCAGCTTCACCCCCACCAGCTTGGCATTGCGCAGGTCGGCACCGGCCAGCTTTGCCCCGCTCAGGTCGGCATTGGTGAAATCCGCCTCGATCAGCCGGGCCCGGTCCAGCCGCGTCTGCGTCAGTTTGGCGCTGAAGAATTTCGCGCGATAGGCATCGCTGCCGGTCAGGTCCGCCGCCGACAGGTCGCTGCGCATGAAGGTTGCCTCCCGCAGCATGGCGTCGGTCAGCACCACCCCCTTCAGGTCGCGCCCATCCAGATAGCAGCGGCGCCAGTTCACGGCCGCCGCCGCCGGGTCGGTGCAGGCGGCCAGGGCCGGACCGGTCAGACAGGACAGCAGCAGAAGGGCCAGGGCGAGGAAGGTGGGCTTGCTTTTGATTTTATGCATGTGTCCGAAGATAAGCGGCCACAGCCGCTCTGCCAATGGGCGACGGTCCCCTGATCGCCGGCAACGGGCGCAACGGCAGGACCAGCCCCAAGCAAAGATAGAAAGAATGGCCGCTGTTTGAACGCATCATTTGCGTCCGCCGCGCCGGTGAAGCACATTCCTGTGTTATCAGGGCGGGATGGGGCGTGCAGGATCATGCAGGCATGGGGCTGGACGGGCCGTGCGGGGTTGATGCGATGGGTGGGGTTGCCTCTCATCGGCTTGCTGCTTATTTCCGTGCTCTGGTCTGGCATCAGTGCGGCCCTGGAAAGCCAGCCCCTGGCACGGGAGGGCGTGCTGGATTTGCGCGGATGGGACTTCGTCCGGCATGGGCAATTATCGCTGCAGGGCGATTGGGATTTTTGGCCCGACCGTCTGGTCAATCCCCAGGACATTGCCGATGGCAGCGCCCCGCCCCCTTCCCGGCTGGTCGTGCCCGGCCGTTGGACCAACCAGACCGTCAACGGCCATCCGCTGGCGGCCGAAGGCATCGGCACCTATCGTCTGCGTGTGTTGCTGCCGGCGGGGGCTCCCGCCCTGGCCATGCGGCATAATCAACGTTTCGTTGCCTGGAATATCCTGATCAATGGTGCGGCAGTGCTGCGCGCGGGCCATGTCGGCCCGGATGCCGACAGCACCGACAGCATTGGGCAAAGGGCTATCGCCGCCATCGCCCCCGGTAACGGGGAATTGGATATTATCGTTCAGGTGGCGGCCTTTGGCGGCTATGGCGGGATGCCCCGGGCCCTGTTGCTGGGCAATGCCGACAGTGTTTATGGCGACTGGCAGGTCGAACTGGCCTTGCGCGCCGCTTTTCTCAGCCTCTGCCTGTCCATCGGCATCCTGTACCTGATTCTCTTCCTGTTGCGCCCACGTGACCGGATCTGTCTGGTTTTCGCCGTGATGTCCGGGGCCATCGCCATGGTGCAGGTGACCTCCAACACCCCGCTCAGCAGCGAATTGCTGGGCGACCAGTCTGGAAAACTGCTGGGGCTGCTGAACAACATCATGTTCCCGGCTGTCTGGTTTTCCTGTCTGGCCGGGGCTGCCTTGCTGTTTCCCGGCTGTCTGCGCCGGGCCATGGTCTGGCCCACGGTCATGGCCATCTGCGCCGTTCCCCTGGCCAGCCTGTTCACCCTGCAGGTGCCCTGGCTGCTGACGGCGGCCGCCACGCTGGGCCTGCTGCTGTCCATGGCCACATTGCTGACGGCTGCCTTTATCGCGCTCCGGCGGCAGATCGCACTGGCCATGCCCATGGCCCTGGCCTGGACCGTGCTGGGACTGGCCAATCTGGCACTGACCCACCGCATTGGCTTCAATGGCGTGATGGAGGCCGGCTATTGCTTCATGTTGTTGATGCAGGCTTCCATGCTGATCGACCATCTGCGCCATATGTTGGATCAGGCGCAGCAATCGAACGCCCGGCTGGCGGCGATGAATGGCGACCTGGAAGATCAGGTGCAGGACCGCACCCGCCACCTGACCGATACGGTGGACCGGCTGCGGCTGGCCCAGGAACGGCTGGTCCAGTCGGAAAAGCTGGCCAGCCTGGGCCGGCTGGTGGCCGGCGTGGCGCATGAGGTGAATACGCCGGTCGGCACGGCCCTGACCACCGCCACCCACCTGTCCACCCAGGTGCGCGATGCGGAACAGGCCATGCGCGCCGGCACCATGACCCGCCGCCAGTTAGCGGATTTCCTGGCCGAAACCCGCGAGGCCGCCAGCCTGTTGACCGCCACGGTGGAGCGCACCGCCGCCATCGTGCAGAGCTTCAAGCAAGCCATGGCTGACCGGACCGATGACCGGCCCCGCCGCTTCGATCTGGCCGATCTGGCCCGCGAACTGCGCCCCACGCTGGATACGCGGCTGGTCAATCGGCCGGTGACCGCAGCGGTGGAGATACCACCCGGCCTGTTGCTGGAAACCTATCCCGGTGCCCTGGCCCAGGTACTGGGCCAACTGGTTTCCAACGCGCTGGACCATGCCTTTCCCGCCGACCGTTCGGGCCATATCCATATAACGGCCCGCGCCACCGGCGATGATTGGGTGGAAATCATGCTGGAGGATGACGGGATTGGTATCGCCGATGCCATCAAGCCACGGCTGTTTGAACCCTTTGCCACCACCGGCCGGGCGGCCGGGCGTACCGGGCTGGGCCTGCATATGGCCTACACGCTGGTGACCGGTCTGCTGGGCGGCAGCATCACCATCGTCGACCGGCCCGGCGGTGGCACAAGCGCCCTGATCCGCCTGCCCGCCGCCGACCAGGAAGCCCCCCTGCCCCCCATTCAGGGCGCAACGGCCATGCCCACATAAAGATATCTTTATGTTTACATGCGTTATCTGTTGGGCGTAAAAACGAAAAGCATGGCCGCCTGTGCTGGCGGCCGGTTCCGGCAGGGTGGGAGGCTTTTGGATCATGACACGGGAAGAACGGCTGCGGCGGTTGGATGATATTGCCCGCACGCGCATCCTGGTGATTGACGGGGCCATGGGCACCATGATCCAGCGCCACAAGCTGGAAGAGGAAGATTATCGCGGTGAACGGTTCAAGGACTGGTCGCGCGATGTGAAGGGCAATAACGACCTGCTCTCCATCACCCAGCCGGCGATCATCCAGGGCATCCACCAGCAATATCTGGATGCCGGCGCCGATATCATTGAAACCAACACCTTCAACTCCACCAGCATTTCCATGGCCGATTATGGCATGGAAGATCTGGCCTATGAGCTGAATTTCGCAGGGGCCAGGCTGGCCCGCCAGGCCGCCGACGCGGCGGAGGCGGCTGACCCGTCCCGCCCGCGCTATGTTGCCGGCGCACTCGGCCCCACCAACCGCACGGCCAGCATCAGCCCGGTGGTCACCGACCCCGGCTTCCGCAATGTCGATTTTGATGAGCTGCGGCTGGCCTATAAGGAACAGACCGCCGGCCTGATCGATGGCGGGGCCGACCTGCTGATGGTGGAAACCATCTTCGACACGCTGAACGCCAAGGCGGCCTTGTTCGCCATTGAAGAGGTGCTGGAGGAAAAGGGGCTGGTGCTGCCGGTGCTGATTTCCGGCA